>CAYQKX010000035.1:0-8962 GCA_964418155.1 uncultured Candidatus Obscuribacterales bacterium
TTAGCCCATGCCTTCAGCGGCTCCTTCATTTTCAACTAAATAACTGACAAGCCCAACGGTTAAGTTCTGGACGTGACGATTTGCATCGGGAGCCGCTTTTGGGAACTGGTTGGGACGCAGGTTCAGTCAATCGTCCTCACCGATGACCTCAGAACGGCCTCGCGTGGGCTCCGTTCTGGACCATCCAGGAGGACGGAGCTCCGACGCGAATTCGGACGTGTCAGGACGGTGCTAGGTGTCGCCTTTAGCGGATGCGCCATGCGTCGCCCGCTGTTTTCGAGTTGAGTTTGCGTGCCTTGGCTTTGCGATTAGTCGATACCATAGACAGTCTGGATAAGGTTGATGACGCCATTCCGAACCAAGAACTTAATCTGTGCTCCGGTCGATTTTAGAGCTCCGAATTTTTTCTTTTTTCGTTGCAACGTCATTGCAACATTCTGCTCTTAGTATTACTGCATTCGAATGAATACCTCATTTGGTGCCTCGTTACCGCATCACGAATCCACCAAAACAGAAAGAGTCACGGAAGTGACTTTTTCCGTTTCTGCTTTTGTCTGCGTTATTGTTTTGAATCATTGATGTAAATGATGCAGAGGCTGACATTTGCGAGATAGGTATTAGCTGTGAGTTCACTCCGCGTGACTCGTGAGAACAGCTCGCGGCGAGTCGGCTTGGTAAAACGGTTACAGCTGATTTACACACGACCGGCACTCACCATTTTCGGTTTGTTCGTTCTTCCGAAAGTAAGTAGTAGAGAATGTTCCGATGAGGGAAGGACCGCGCCCGGTCCTTCCCTCATCAGCTTCGACAACGCTCCTCGAGAAGCGTTACGCGCGTATCTGCCCGCTGTCACAGCAAGTTTGGCTGTGAAGGTGCGTCCCGAAATCACGAAGTGCACGGTGCAATTGCGTGACGACGAGATGCAACTACGAGAAGCGTCGTCGAACTGCGCAGTCCCAGTTGGACCGGTTGAATTATTGGAGACTGGGATTGCAAAAGGCTTTCAGCTGTTACTCGGTACGTGACTGACAGGCTTACTGTCGCGGCTTCTGGTTGTCTTCGCCCAGTCCATCGGGCCAGGCGATCGATTCGGGAGTGAATTGACCGCGGATGCCTTCCTCTGGTTTGTGCGGGACGGACCTGGTCAGATTGCCGGCTTCGTCTGCGAACACCTCTTCGCAGAGTGTGCCGTCATCGCCGAAGTAGCGCTGCTGCGAGCTGATCTTCCCGTTGCCGTCGAACTGGGTGGAATCCCAGAGTCGGTCGCCAGCCTCGTTCAACGAAAAGGTGCGCTGGACGACATTCGTTGCGGGGTAGTACTCAGTGACTAGCGAGAGGAAGTATGTGTAGACCATGCCTTCGCCATTCGGGTTGCGCTCGATCGTTTCGGCCCACAGCTGCATTCGTGTGGGATAACCACTTCTGTCGAAGTATGTGACGTAGACGGCCCCATAGTCTCCATAGATGTCTTGGCGCACCTTGAGACCGTTCTCGAAGACCGTCGTGATGTGTTTTCGACCGTCGTCTTCGTGCTTGAACTCGCGTTTTACCGCTGTCGTGGAGGGTTGTTTCTTGCGGAAAATAACCATTGCAAGAGCAGCCATCGCTATGATGGCCGCCAGGAAGATTAGTTTCATTGCTGTCTCCTGGAGTTCTGCTGATAAGCGCTCAACAGCAAGCGTAGGCTGATTGATTCTTCGACCGACAAACATCGCAGTCGTATGGACCGTGCGTTTGACAACTGGGGACTGGCGATATAGGAATTTGCGGCCGTAGAAATAACAATCGAAGGACGTAAACTATAGGAGCTTACTGGGACTCATATCAACAGGCGGCACGACAATTCGAGCGGTAAGAACGTGGTTTTTGATATTGGTGAGCGCCAATTTAGGAAATGGCAGATCGCGCACGGTTTCACTTTTGATATTGCGACTTTGTGCTTAGTCACCCCACGAGTAAACGTTCACTCGTGGACGTACGAATGACGGAACATACGTCGGCACCAAGCCTTTAGCTGATGAACTAACGTCCACCGCTGACCCAATACCCCGATCCCCGATCCCCGATCCCCGATCCCCGATCCCCAATCCCCGATCCCATAAATACTAAATGAGTTAGGAGGTGTCGGTTGAAAACAGGCTCGGTCGGAATGACCGGCCCGTAGCGCGTTAGCCAGCTTTTCAGGGCTGGCTAACGCTGCTGTTCATCTGCTTGCGGCATAGCGATTCGCGACGTCACCTGTTGGGACGGAGAATCTGGCTGTGCTCATTGCGGGCTATGTCGCAGGGGCGAGGGATCAGGCGGTGAAGAAGACTACCGTGAGCGCGATCGCGGCGATGACCGATGCGGCGACTGCGGCGATGAGGAAGGCTGTGCCCGTGGAGAATGCCGCCAGGCAGATGCCGGCGAGCACGAGGGCGACGATGATCTTCCCGAGCATCAGACCCGGTTGGTTGAAGCCGAAGCTCCAGATGTATCGGAACAGGATGGCGTTGACGACCACACGGCCGTTCCCGCGCGGGACGAACATGACCGTGAGGATGTAGCTCACGATGTGGCTGGTAACGAAACCAGCGGCGAATGCGGCGAGGGCGAGTCCGGCGAACGTGGCAACAGAACCCATTTGCGTTTCTCCAGTTTGAGACACACTCAGAGGGCTGGATTCGACAGCCTTGAGTGCAGATTGAGCGAAGAGCCTGCTCAATAGCGGCTCGAGTTAAACAGACGGCTGGTGAGAGAGTGTGGTACATACCCGGTCATCCTTGACCGAGTATGTACACACGAGCAAACCCGGGCGGTGAATACGGACCGAGTCTCTTCATGAACTCGAGTCCGGGCCCGCGATTGCTACTTCTTTTCGAGGACGATGTCGAAGGTGACGGTATCGTAGGTGGTGCCGTGGGCCTTCTTCTTCTTGATCTTCATGATCAGCGACGGCTTGATGAACTCATCCTGCTTGTTGTACGGATCGCCGTCGAAGTACAACTGCGTCACCAGGGTCTTGTAGCCCGGGTGGCTGACCATGTAGTGGATGTGCTCCGGACGCCAGGTCGTGGCATCGATCTTGTACCGGCCCGGGTGGATCGATTCGAACTCGTACCGTCCGACCTCGTCGGTCACCATTCGAGACCGATTGGTGAAGTCCAGGATACTGGGCGGGTTGGTGCTGTCCTGGTTGTCGTACACGCCCTTGTCGTTGGCTTGCCAGACATCGAGAACAGCCATGGAAAGCGGCTTTCGAGTATCCAGCCCCCAGACGCGTCCGCTGACGACCAGGAGACGTCCGGGCTCCATTGGTGGTGTCACCTTGGCGCGGAACATCGCGCCGTTTCGGTGGAAGGGACCGAGAATGTTGTCCTCGGTCGCTGACCAGCCGCCGTCTGGTTCTTTCGGCAGCGTCGCCATGAGCTGACGAACGTGCTCGTCTTCTTTGCCGCTCGTTTCCGTGCCGGCGATGATGTGGCGCGGCAGGATCAGTTCGGCGCTTGCCGCCACTAATGCTCCGGCCCCGAACAGGAACCGTCTTCGACCTCTGTCCATTGTCTTGCCCTCTTTCACTCCAGTGGTGCGTGAGCGCTGGAGTCACTGTTGCATGAATCCCTCATGGGATTGATTCGGAAGCGAGCTGTACGCCCTACACCCAGTGTATAGGCAGCATCGCGTTACTTGTCTGACTTCGTCTTCTCGTTCGCTCTCTCGCTATCCGTCTTGGCTTTGGGGGCCGGACGAACAGCCCATCCGATCACCGGACGGACTTCAAGCGTTGTAGGGTCCTGCTCGAAGGCGCAGGGTCCGCCGATGAACTGGTAGTCGTGACGAGTGCCGTAGTAGTCCCAGATGAAGGAGACGCCCGCGAGACCTTGCGGCAGAACCTCTATGAACGATGCTTGCTCACGTGCGGACGGGATTCTTTACGTACACTTCCTTGGTTTTGTGTTCCGTCACGTACGGTAGAGCTGAGCAGGTGATCATCGATCCTGGGCGTGCCGCTTCCGCTGTCGATCTTGCACAAGTCCGAGCACTGCTGACACCAGCGTCATTGTCAGGCGTATCACTTACAGGTTTCCTTTTTGCTCATCCGATCACTGCCACGTGTTCACGGTCTCCTTGTGCTACGCAGCACGTGGGAGTTGAAGAACAGCCGCGGTTACCCTACTCCATGTTGCGACGGAGTCCCCTGTGTGCGAGATTTTATGGGTGTCAGCTGTTCCTGGAGTTTACGAACCGAGATGGCAATGACAAAATCACAATTCAGTCCTACTGTTTCTCCAGTCTGCCGATCAACAAAGTTGTCTCAATTGAAGCGAAGCGTTGGTCGGTCGGAACAAGGTCTCTTCTCTCTGCTTGAGCAGGGTTCATGCGTGTTTTCATATCCAGCGATGGTATTGTGTGAGCTAAACTTTAGAATGCGGTTGTCAATATCGATAAAGAGTCCATTGTAATTTCTCAATCTTTACTGATTTCCTGCACGGCTCGCGCGAGCGCTGCAACGTGCTCGGAACGACGGATAACAAGAGGCGCTAACGTTCACGTGAGAACGTTTCTTCGCTGGAAGTCAGGAGTGCTCAGCAGAGACCAGTCCCGAGTTGCTAAGATCTGAATTTCAGCTTATTTTCATATCAATACCTTGTTTGGCTGAATCTATCACTCCTAGACTTCATTGCCACTCCCGCGTTTTATTTCTTCCAAGAAGCACACAAGCTAATCATCTCCAGGCTCTACCGTATCGGATGTTCGCCCTCGTCAAGGGTGGGTGGACAATGCTCTCGAGTGGTGCCTCTCCAGATTCGACAGGCTTAGCCTGAGAAGGAGTACAACGAAATGCTTCCCAGAATCACGAAATTGATGCTTGAGGTCGTCGCCTTGTCTTCGATCTTCGCAGCTCTGGCTCTCGTCGGAGTACATTGGGCTGTTCTGCCCGAGTCTATTCCGACCCACTTCAACCTGTATGGACAACCGGATGGGTTCGGACCGAAGTACACGGCCCTCTTCCTGCCGGCGCTGATGTTGGTCTTGTACGTCACATTAAGCGTACTGGCGAAGTATCCCAGTCTGTCCAACAAGTCGTCGAGAACGCCGGAACAGAATGCGCGCTACTTCCAGCTGACACGCTCGATCATGGGCTGGTTCAAAGCCGAGCTTGGCGTGCTGTTCCTGTACATCCAGTGGTCGATGATCGCCACTGCCACTGGTGCAGCCATTGGACTCAATCCATTCGTGCTGTTCGGCATTCTCGCCGTTTTCTGGATCACTTTCATCGTCGTCTATGTCAGATGGCGCATGAACTCTGACCAACAGAAGTGAACCTCACATCCCTCAAACCCGAAGGTCACTATGACAGCAATCCTTGGTATCGTCATGGCTTTCGCCCTGTTCGCGATTATCGTCAGCGCCGTGAAGCGTCGTGCCGAGCTCGATCGCGAACTCGACAAGCAACGTCAAGCTGACACCTTCCTGACCCGTGCCGAGTCTCTCATCCTCCAGAACCGGCTCGATGCGGCGGAGGGTATGCTCGGTCGTGCGCTCGGCATGGCCGGTGAAAACTCCTTCCTGCGCTCCGAAGCGCATTACGGCCTGTACCAGGTCCACCTTCGGCGCGATGACCTGGAGCGAGCCTTGAAGTCGATCGACTCGGCACTCGCCTGCTCGTCCGCTTGGGAGCTCCATCGTCCGGAGTTCAAGAGACTGCTCGAGCGGTGCCAGAGCGACCTTCGTGTCCATCTAGGGCGCTGAGCGTCTGCTTCCCCTCCTCGTAGGATGGAGGTCGGGCGACCGCTAGTCTGGCGCCTCGAGTTTACGAAGCGGCGAGTGAAGCGTCATTCGTTTTACTCGCCGCTAGTTGTGTCTTCGCACCGTCGGCGGTGTAAGTTGGTTGGACTTTCTTGCCTGACCCTCTCGCCGGCCGCAGAGGTTCGGTCTCACGCCTTTGGCAGAAAGGGCTCAATCGCTCATGAGCGAAAACGATAGGGTCGAGATGGACAAAGCTACTGATTTGGATGGTGCCACCAGTGGTGCCATGGTTGTTGCGGCAGTCCCGGTGCGCATTATCCGGGACTTCTGAAGTCTTCCTGCTGGTGTGATTTCCGAGAGCTCAGCCTTGAGAGCTGCTGACTCTCTTGCGAGGATCAAACTATGCACAGTCAACATGCGAGTTCGGAGAAGTTCGAGCTCGTCCTCGGTGGCGGTGGTATCAAGGGTTATGGACACATTGGTGTTCTCAAAGCGATCCATGAACGAAAGATCAAAGTCGGCATGGTCACTGGCGTGTCGATCGGTTCGGCAGTCGCCGCTTTGTACCGGAACGGGTACTGTCCGGACGAGTCCCTTGACATTCTACTGACCGAATTCACCGAGTTTAACAAGCGTGTCATCGGTAAAGGCAAAGAGCCGACCACCGTCGACACACTTCTGTCTCTCCTGAGCGGACTCGATCTGCTGCCTTTCTTCCAGGATGTCCTAACGCGCTACAATGTCAAGCCTCGTCGGAACCTGCGCATCATCGCGTTCGATGCGATCAAGATGCAGCCGGTGGCCTTCGAAGGACTGAAGTACGACATTGCAACGGCGGTGGCTGCGTCCTGCTCAATCCCGTTCATCATGCGTCCTGTCTTCCGGGGCAACTGGAAACGTGGTCGCACGGTGCGAACGATCTTCGATCGGGTACGCGGCAAGGCAGACGAGACGGTTCTCGTAGACGGTGGTGTCTACCATCCCGCCCCCAGCAATTTTTGTAAGGGCAAGGCGCTCATCAGTCGGCTTGGCATGGCAACCGCCATGCGACCGAAAAATGACTGCGCCACGTGGGCGGAATACGTTTTCCAGTCGATCGAGGTGGCGGCGAGCAAATTCATGCACCGCTACTTCCCGAATGACAAAGGACATGTCACCATCGACAGTGGCAAGCCGGATGTCGGCACGCTGACGTTCGGCATCTGCCGAGAGCAAGCGCTCGAGATGGTGGACTACGGATACCGGTCTGCCATCCGGAAGTTCGATCGGGAAGGGCTAGGTGTCCGTTGAGTTTCTGATGTGCCGACACCGCGATCATGGTGTCGGCACTTTAGTTCTCGCCCGCAGGAAAGGTTGTGCGAACGGGCTTAATAGCCTGGTTCTGCGTGACTTTTCTTGTTTGGCGGATGGATACTACGTGAAAGAGTAGAACAGTTTCTTGTTTCTTGTTTGTAAACGGTGCGTTCACTTTCGGACGTTTCGAGGCTGCTTTGCTGTGGACCAGCGGCAAAACACGCGCACAACATGTTCTGCAAAACGGCTCCAGAGGGAGAGTTGCCACGTCCATCAGTGGACCATTCACTCGGTATTGGTTATTTGTGGTGAAACGTGAGAAATAGCCTATTTGTCGCACTCCGTCGAGTTCTGGCTTCATCGTATGAACAACTCTGAGGGTTGTTTTGGGAGTCGAGGTTTTCATGATGCGATATTGTTTGGTCTGGTTTGAAACTGAAACAATCCGGCAGAGCCTGTATATCCGCGGGTCTTACCGGGTCTTGTGTTGCAATGAGGAAAGGTGAAGAAAATCATGTTTGATAAACCTAAGCTACTTTTGCGTTGAATAAAGAGTCTTTGATAGTTATGTTTAACGCACACCGTCTTCTCTCCCGACAAAAGCACTAACGAGCTGCGCCATCATTTCACCTGAGACTGAAGCTGCACTGTACCTGTTGAAGGGGACATGCTCTTCATCGGATAGTTTGCCGGACAGCTCAGGCTGTCTGTCCTCCTGCTGATAGCCCCTAACGACCCTGGCGCCTTGGTCGCAGTTGATTGCTTTTTTGTTGATGTTCGAGCAATGGGGCTTCATACGGTCTTTTCAATCCGTGGCGCGATTGAGTGTGACTTGGCGGAAGTCACATTTCCTTCACTTGTGACAGATGTCCTGCAGGCGGCATCTGTTACTTCCCGAGGGCCTGCAAGAGGCTGGTCATTTGACCAGGAAGCGACACCATGAAGTCATTGAGACTACTGCTCAGTCTTGCCATGATGACCGCGTTTGTGACCGGTGCGGCTGTGGCCGTGCCGACACCGACCGCGACCGCGAGTATGGAGAACAAGGCTGACAGCGCGAAGAAGGCCGCCGACGAAGCTCGCAAGGCCGATGAGACTAGCAAGGCAGCGGATGCGGCGAAGCAAGCGGAAGCCGTGAAGAAGGCCGCCGAGGAAGCTCGCAAGGCGGACGAAGCGCGCAAGGCAGCGGATGCGGCGAAGCAAGCGGAAGCCGTGAAGAAGGCCGCCGAGGAAGCTCGCAAGGCGGACGAAGCGCGCAAGGCAGCGGATGCGGCGAAGCAAGCGGAAGCCGTGAAGAAGGCCGCCGAGGAAGCTCGCAAGGCGGACGAAGCGCGCAAGGCAGCGGATGCGGCGAAGCAAGCGGAAGCCGTGAAGAAGGCCGCCGAGGAAGCTCGCAAGGCGGACGAAGCGCGCAAGGCAGCGGATGCGGCGAAGCAAGCGGAAGCCGTGAAGAAGGCCGCCGAGGAAGCTCGCAAGGCGGACGAGGCGCGGAAGGCAGCGGAAGCGGCGAAGCAAGCACAAGCCGTGAAGAAGGCCGCCGAGGAAGCTCGCAAGGCGGACGAGGCGCGGAAGAAACAACCTGTGCCGACGCCGGTTGTGAATCCGAACAAGCTACCTGACACGAAGCCGACGCCGGTAGTGAATCCGAATAAGCAGCCGGACCCGAAGCCTGGACCGGTAGTGAACCCGAACAAGCAACCCGATCCCGTTCCGATGCCTCGTCCGGTAAATCCGAACAAGCAGCCGGACCCGAAGCCGGGACCGGTGGTGAATCCAAACAAGCAACCGGACCCGAAGCCGGGACCGATGGTGGACCCGAACAAGCAACCGGACCCGAAGCCGGGACCGGTGGTGAATCCAAACAAGCAGCCGGACCCGAAGCCTGGACCGGTGGTGAATCCAAACAAGCAGCCGGACCCGAAGCCTGGACCGGTTGTGA
>CAYQKX010000035.1:9062-30578 GCA_964418155.1 uncultured Candidatus Obscuribacterales bacterium
GGACCGGTGGTGAATCCAAACAAGCAGCCGGACCCGAAGCCTGGACCGGTTGTGAACCCGAGCAAGCAGCCGGACCCGAAGCCGGGACCGGTGGTGAATCCAAACAAGCAGCCGGACCCGAAGCCTGGACCGGTTGTGAACCCGAGCAAGCAGCCGGACCCGAAGCCGGGACCGGTGGTGAATCCAAACAAGCAGCCGGACCCGAAGCCTGGACCGGTTGTGAACCCGAGCAAGCAGCCGGACCCGAAGCCGGGACCGGTGGTGAATCCAAACAAGCAGCCGGACCCGAAGCCTGGACCGGTTGTGAACCCGAACAAGCAACCGGACCCTGCTCCGATGCCGCGTCCGGTGAATCCGCTCAAGCAGCCGGACCCGAAGCCGGGACCGGGAGTGAATCCGAACAAGCAACCCGGCCCGATGCCGCGCCCGGTCAACCCGAATGTCCCGCGTCCGAAACCGGTCGTACCGGTGACGCAGCCCGTGAGGGGTAACACCAACCGGATCAACCCGCCGGCCAAGCCGCCCCAGACGGTGGTCAACGTCACCAACATCAACATCTCGAACACGGTGATCAACAACAACGTCCCGAAGGTGCATCCCAAAGCGCCGCTTGTGACGCGTGATTGTTACCCGGTTCATGATCGGCAGGTTCCGCAGTGGAAGTCCTGGTACCACAAGGGGTTCTACTTCGACGGTTGTTACTACCACCATCGCCCGTTCTACGCGCCGGAGGCTTTCTGCCCGACGTCGTGGATCTTCATGGGTGGGGGCTGCTGGCTCGAGGTCGGCGTGGGTTACCACTATAGCCCGCCCGCCGTCCGGGACTCCATCACGATCGTCGTGCTGGAGCAAATGGTCGTGCCTGTGTTGGACGCGTTCAACCGGCAGGTCTACGATCCTGTCACCGGTGCGGCGTTGACCAAGACCGAAAGCCAGACGTGGTACTACAACGCGCTCTGGTACTCGTCCTCGAACGCTTACGCGTACTACGACTACCGCGGTAACTTCCGTTGGGTGACTTGGACTGGTATCGCTCAGGCGCTGCCGGTCGTTCCTGTCAACCAGCCGCCGGTAATCGTGACGCCCGCGCCGGTAATCGTGGTGCCACCGCCAGTCGTGCAGCCGCTCACTCCTCCGGTGAACACTGCTCCGCCGACAGTGCTGCCGTCGAACCCGCTTCCTGTGCTGCCGCCGGTTAGCAACGATCCGCCGCCGGCAGTGGTCAATCCTCCTGTCAACAACGACCCGCCGCCAGTCAGCAATGTTCCGCCGACGATCGCGCCTCCGACCGTTGATCCTGCTTCGAGCACGGTCGCTGCGGACGTGATTCCAGGGACGGATCCGGACACGGACATTCCAGTGGATACGACGCCTCCGCCGGTTGTCGGCGCGGTCCAGAACCCGTCGAACTCCGACGAAGTAGTCGAGGAATCGTCTTGGGCCGTCCCGGCTGCTTTTGCTGGTGGCGTGCTGATTCTCTGCGGCGCTGCCGCGGTGTTCTTCTTACGGCGACGCAAGTAAGCAGTTTTTGAGCTGCGCCGGCGGCTTCGGGTGCCGTTTGGTCAAAGCTCGAGAACAGGGGGCGGATTCAAAGCCCCCTGTTCTCTTTGGTTCACACAGCCAAGTCGGAATGGCTGTGTGAACCGGTTTTTTTGTTTTTGTTGATACTAAAACGGCTAGTATAAAATTGAACGAAAGACAAGAATTAAAAGGTCAGAGATGGACGTGTTAATCGGCGTCTACAGGCTGTTTGCGAACCAGCGTTCGTGCGGGATGTTCCGGCAACCGCACGCATTAGGAGTTTTGAGCGTGAGCGTCTGCGAGCTCATACCGAAAAAGTATGGGCCTCCACCCGCCAAGCGCCGGTGCCAACATCCTGGGCACCAGAGCGCTTCGACGTACCAAGCTTTTCGGGCATGTCTCGAGAGTTTCGGACGGCGATCGACAAATTCGTCGATCGAATCGCGATTTGCTCCCGAGACAATGGCCGAACAATCCATCGAACCTATACCCTCAGGTCTGATGGGCTGTCAATCTCCTCTTTGGGATCGGGGTAGAGAGTGCCAGTTACTAGCAGCTTCTCGAGGTTTGTTAGTTCGCGCCACTCCGGGGCGGTACATGGACTGTCTCTGTCCTCGATGAATGCGACGCGGACGCATCCGAGCGCGTGCTCTATCGATTTGAGAGCTTCTTCTACTCGAACGACGGTGACGAGATGACACCCGACAACGGCTCGAGTTGTGACGAGAATCCCCTGTATCACAACGTTCTCCAGCGAGGGAGAGGATTTCCGATTTCGGCGAGTCATGCCGAAACAAACAAGCTGGTTTGAATTGGAGCCGGTGATTGGCTTGATCGGTAGTGTATTGACTCCTTTGCAGTAAAGAATGGGATGTTGATGTTTCACCCTACCTTCGTCGAGAATTCAAGCGCAATGAAATATTGCAAAAACCGCGATTTGTGACGCGTACGGAGCCTCTGCAGTTGTGATATTTTGTTCGATCAAGAGTGCTCAATCCCTCAACCCGGCTTCGAAGCACAGACGCAAATCGTAAATTGTTTACTGGAAATCAAATCCCAGTAAGGATCGACGACTCCTGCCGAGTTGATTAACTGGCGAACACCAAAGCCTGCCTTGTACTCAACTCATTCAGTTGACAGTAGATATCCGGAGCCGCGCACATTGGTGATTATCGATTCAGTACTGTCCGGATTGTCCAGCTTCTGCCTTAATCGCCGAATCGAAACTATTAGAGCGTTGTTCGTAGATTCAGATTCCGATGGCCAGACGCGCTCGAGCAGCGCGTCCGCTGAAAATATTTGATTCGGATGGAGAAGGAAGAACTCCAGCAAAGCGTACTCTTTCGGGTTCAGGTGGATCTCTTCGCCGCCTTTGGTGACTTTATGACTGGCTGTATCGAGAACAATATCTCCGATTTGCAGAGTCTTGCCGTAGACTGCGGCAGGTCTTCTAAGAAGCGCATTGAGTCTCAATCCAAGCTCCTTTATGTGGAACGGTTTCGTCAAATAATCGTCTGCTCCTGCGTTGAAACCAGTCTCCTTGTCAGGCATTTCGCTGCGTGCGGTAAGCATGATGACAGGCGTTTGTCCGCCGGAATCGCGGAAAGTCTTCAGAATTTCAGGACCGGACGCTCCAGGCAGTTGCCAATCAAGAACGATGAGATCGTATTTGCATAACAAGAGCTTGTCTTTGGCATCTGCGCCAGTGTTTGCCGTTTCGACCACATGCTTTTGACTAACTAACCAATCGTGAACCATCTCGCAGACTACGAGATCGTCATCGATTATCAGAACCTTTGCCATATCGGAAAACGTATTCGCGTGGAGAAGATACTTGAGAGATTTTACCAAATGCACCGTTAAGCCTCGACTTTCAGTCCGGGGAGGCAGCGCTAACGGACCGAACTGGTTATGTTCTTCGGAATTCGAAACCAGAAGGAGCTGCCCTTGCCTTCCTCGCTATCTACTCCGATTTCACCCTGGTGGAGTTCGATCATCGACATGGCAATATGCAAACCAAGGCCGGTTCCCATTTTTTTGTGCGCCGTCGGAGCGTCGGGAGACTGCTTGAATCTTTCGAAAATTGTTTTTTGATGCTCCTTTGGAATTCCAGGACCGCGGTCAATTACCTTCACAAGCAGGTCGTCTTCGATTTCTTCTCCTTCGATCGTGACGATACCGTCAAAAGGGGAGAATTTGACAGCATTCGAGACGAAGTTGACCATGACCTGCACGATTCGATCTTCGTCGACAACCAGGAGTATGTCTTTTGAATTGTTATTGACGATGGATACTTTGTGCTGGTGGCATAAACCCGCGACGGCTTCAATGGTGCGCTCGACAATTTTAAAGAAGTTGCATGGCTGTGGGTAGATTGTAATACCGCCTATCTCGAGCTGTTCGAGATCTAGTAAATCGTTGACCATCACGATCAAGCGATTGACGTTGTCATCCACCATCTCTGTCTTTGTAACGCCGGCGGGGCTTAAGTTGCCATAAATGCCTTCTCGCAACACTTCCAGAAACAGCCGAATCGAGGTCAAAGGCGCTCTGAGATCGTGGCTCACCATTGACATGAACTGTGTCTTTAAACGCTCGATCTCTTTGCGATCCGTTATGTCATGTACAACGCAAAAGATTGACTGCTCTTCCTCGGAGCTATGCACGGACCAAAGCATACTCGCCACACTTCCGTCTTTTTTGACAACGGAATTTTCAAATCTGACAGTAACATCGTTGGAGCGCGCTAATTTGAGCTGTTCGCTGGTGCTCTTTCTGTCGCCTTCGACAACTAAGTCGAGAACATGTGTGCCGACCAGATCCTCTGGTTCCCAGGCCCAGAGCTCGTATACTGCTGGATTGACGGCGGTGAAACTGCCGTCCCAGCTGATTGAACAAATCACATCCACCGCTTTGTCGATGATGGCGATTTCCTTTCTGCGGGCATCCTGTAAAGCTTGAGCCATCTCGTGAAAGACTCGGTCGAAGCTTGCCAGTTCATCCTCGCCTTCCAATGGCGGTGAGAGGGGCTTCTGCTCTGACAGGCGTTTTGCGTTGTCGGTGAGGTGCGAAAGTCTTTTGTGGGTGGACTGGTAAAAAACAAATGGCAGGATGATGACGATAAAAATGCTGGCTATGACAGCATTTTGAACATATTCTTTGAGTTTTTGATAAGCCTTGTCTTCACGATCGGGATCGAAATGACTGCTTTCTGCGTCCAGCTCGTAAATGTGTTTCGCGCGTTTGCTCGCCTCTTTGAAGATATCTCGCAGCTCGGAGTGCACCTCTTTGCCACGCAGAATGGAGAATCCGTAACTGTCTGGTTTCAAGATCTGGCGGAATTCTCGGCAGAGAACTATCGCTTTCTGCGAGAGTTTTTCGAGAGCCTTTACGTCTTCGAGCTGTTCTGGATTTGACTCTGTCAGGTGCTTCAGCACCGTTAAGCGTTGCGGCATCGAATCCAGCGATGTGTTGAACGCCTTCTCCATATCGGTGGACTTCGTGAGCGAGTACGAGAAAAGCGAAGACATCGCTTCGATTGGGCCTGCCACTACCTGCATAGCGGCTGCTTGCAAGTCCTTCGCGTGCTTGGCCTGGAGTGCGTGTTCTTGAGCCCTGTCGAGATAATGCATGAGCGTGATGAAAACGATGAGCTCCGCCAATAGCGGCACGCCAATCAGGATCGCGGCTTGGTGAGAGAGCTTTAGTGTCATCAATGGAGGTCGGAGTGAGTTCTATCGTGTGCATCATACCCGTGCGGGGCTCAGTTTTACTTGTTGTCTAATGGGTATGCAAAAACTAGGTTTTTGCCAATTTATTATTGGCACCCGAGTATCAATCATGGCTGTCCAAAAGAGGGTGCCGGAGCTTGTGACAGAAAAGAGAAAGCGGCGAGTCGACCCTCGTGGGATTGTCTTTTCCCTCGGCATCTGCTCAGTCGTAGGCTATCTGGGATATCTCAAGTACCGACCGGATCACGAACATCTAGCCAATCAATTTCGGCGGCAAGGATTCGTCGAGATGCGGCGAGGCAATGCTGAAGCGGCAAGAGACCGATATGAAGAAGCGGCTCATGAAGCTTCGTTGGGCGGTATTCCCTTGCAACTACCAGGCATTCTGCTCGATCTTGCAGATGTCTATGTTCGACTTGGCAATCGGGAGCGAGCGGTTGCGCTGCTTTTACAAGCCGTGCAGCTCTATGACAAGCTGGACCATGTCGGCGACGATACCATGGGTAGTGACACGAAGGACGTACTGAATAGAAAGCGGCTTCGTGCGCTGGTTCACCTTGCCAGGCTTCAGGCGAAATTGAAAAAGCTGGATGCGGCAAAGGATTCATTCAAAAGGGCATTGGTTTATGCCGCGACTTTGAGCGAGTACAACGAAGCGGATTTGAAAAAAGAATACCTGTCTGTTTTAACGAAAACTGGCGATACTGCCGAGGCCAGCCACGTCGCTTGGGAGATTGAAGTCAGCTCAGGCACTGAAACCGACGTCGACACTATGATAACGCGTGCGACTGACAGTATTGGCGGTGGTGATCTGAAGGATGCCGAAAAGGATTTGGCTCAAGCGCTGAGACTGGCTCGAGAACTGGATATCTCGTCGCGGGTGCAGGAATGTCTGGTACGACTCGGTGTCTGCCGAATTGTCCTGGGACAGAACGATTCGGCGAAAGTGGCACTGGAAGAAGCAGTCACCATCAATCATCCCCTCAAGGTCGATGCCTTCCAGCTCCTTGCGTACGTCACTTATGTGGGCGGACAGCGCGCCATGAGCGATCGGCTCTTTGAAGAATCGGTGCGCGAGAACATTAGATTCGCTGTCGACGCGCGTCAACTCTTCCTCGTGATAAGGGCTTTTCATAATCGTCACGAACGGAAAGCCGCTACCGCGGTCGCCAAGTTTTGTCTCATGCACCACACGCAACTTCTGTCGAACCCTGCCGCTAACAAGGCATCACTAGAGACCGTGCTCGCTATCGAGTCGGAAATCGCAGGTGACCCCGAAGCTGGTGTTAAGCACTGGCGGAGCTTGGCGAAACTGTCGGGTAAATCGCAGGACTTGGGATGGCTCGAGGTGCCGCAGTTGACCGGAATTGCCGATGCGTTTACCGCAGAAGGAAACAGCGAAGAGGCGGAGAAGTATTGGCGAATGGCGCTCGAAAAACTAGACAAAGATCCTGGCAGGCTGACCTCCTACGCGCGCCAGCTTGCCTACCAGATCTCTTCTACCGAACGATCGCCGAAGCAATACGAAGAGGTGGTGAAGCTGATGTATAAAGCATGGAGGTACATGCCGCTTCCCTTGAGTTACCCACTCTCGATGTTGAAGCAGGATCTAGATCTCGTTGAAAATACTTACAGAAAGATGGGAATTCAACCAGATCGGAAGAAGATATTTTCGACATTGCTGATGTATGTCGCGAAGTGGAATGCTCCTGATTTACTGGCATACACGTTGGAGCAGCTTGGTAAATGTTATGTGGTCGAACGCAATTTCGCTGCCGCAGTGCCGCTGCTGGAGCGCGCTATCAGCCTCAAGAGGAGCCAGCGTGCCAGCCCTGATGACTTGGCGAGCGATGAAATAGATCTGGTCTCTTGTTATTACAACGTTGGAGATGACGCCAAGGTCAAGAGTTATGTGGAAAAACTCATGGAGATAAAGTACAAAGACAAGGACAACGAGAGTCGTGTGAACAGCTGTTGCAATCTCCATCTCGGCGCAATTTTTGACCGTGAAGGGAAGTCGGCTGAAGCTGACGCCATGTATGAGAAGGGGAATCGAAGTGCCGATCCTCGTGTTGCCGCTTCTCTGATAGGCACGATCGCCGGCTCTCTCGATGTCAAAAGAAAGGAAGATCTGCTCACGAAGCAACTCGCATTGTTGAGAAAGCAGAAGGCAAAGCCTTCGTTGGAAGAGGGCGTGCTGTGTACGATTCTGGCAGATCAATTTAACGGAGACAAAAGATACGAAGAGGCTGAGCACTACTATCAGTTAGCTCTCGATTGTTTTAAACCATTCGAGAAAACGGAAGGCGGGATTCATTTTCTCAAGATTTGGCATGAGCATCATGCTTGCCTATTGAGCAGGGTTGCTGCCGGAGAGAACAGTCCGATTTCCTCAGTTGCGCCGAAGAAAAAATAACACGATAAGCCCGACGCTTATCGTGTTATTTATCGCGTAGCCACTCGGCTTCCGAGCTACGGTTGCAAATGGACTCCCTGATTGTTACAGGCGAATCGGTGCGTGTCAGTCAGCTAGTATAGTGATCCCTCAGACCGGAAAGCTCGGTCTGATAGCGAGTGGCGAAGAGCGATTCGTCGTGTGATTGCAAAGCAGGAAGGCTCGCGAAGTTCGATTGCGACGTGATTGTGTTGCTCATGAAATATGTACGTCGCAGCATCTCGGCCGAGAGGACCAGTCCAGATGCCCATCCCACGCGCCTGACCACCATGTCGATGCTGGCGGTGGACATGCGCAGTCCCTGGCGATTGAGAAACAGGGCCGGTGCGTAGTGGTTCTTGTCGAGCTCGCGGCGAGCAATCCAATCGGCAAGAATGCGGACGACTGTGTTTGGAACCACTACGGTTTTCGTCTTGCACAGCGAAGCGGAATCGATGGATCCAGATCCGAATATCTTGAGTGAGACAGTATTTCCCGACAAGAGTATGTCGCCGAGATTCAGTCCGGCGCACTCGCTGATCTTGATTCCGGTCGATAGAAGAAGTAAAACCATAGCTCGGTCTTGCTTTCTGCAGTTTTTGTGCAGCACCTCCAGCAGACGATTCTGGTCTTCACGAGTCAATGTTTTGTGCGAAATCGACGAGCAGAATTCGCGATCGACGGGGACCGCTTGAACCCCATTGAATTCGAAAAATAGATTGACCGTACTCATTACTCCGTTGATTGTCGCTGCCTTGAGATATGAGCGGACAGAGTTCTTGTAACAATCAATCGCGTTTCGTCTGGCCTCCTGGTTATCGAAGAGTCCGCGTTTATCAAAGCCTGTTTCATCCAAGACCGCAAAAAAGCTGCGAAGCCGCGATTTGTATACACGTCTGCTCTGGGCTGACATTACATTCTGAGTTGTCCATTGTTCGAATGCATTCAGTCGCTCGTTGAGTTCATAGTTGTTTGGAAAGTCCATTGCGCGCCGCGCCTCCGTCGATACAGTTGTCGAGCTTCCTCACTGTATCGACGGTCAATGTCAATTGGATTACAAACAAGAAACTTTATTCGGACTTTGAATATTCGACTCGTAGTTTGCGCAACGCAGTGTGTCGAGTGTTCGCTTTGCTGACGGGATGAGCCTCTATCCCTATCAGGAATGCGCCAGGCTCTCGGTTGGCGCATTCCCAATGGGCGCTGGTGGAGGTCAATGCAACGCGGATCACTTGCGTCTGTTCCTTATCACTGAGCGACCCGCGTTGAGATTGACGCATGTGGGTTGTGGAGGGAAAGCTGGTTACGAAGGTCGCTGTTCTATCGACTGCGATATAGGTGAAAACGAGTAGTGGGCTGTAAACTCGTCTCTCACGCGTGGATTTAATGTTGCCAGGCGCGGTTGGGAGACTTTGAGATCGAGCAGGTATCCAAATCCTCTCACTGTCCTGATCAAGGATGTTGATGCGTGCGCTTGACGAAGCTTCTGGCGCAGACCCTTGACACAAGTCCGAATCGAGTCCAACGAAGGTCGCGCGTCACCGGAACTCCACACATCGCAGGCGAATTGGTCGGTATTGAAGACACGATTGGGGTTCTTCATCAAGAACACCAGAAGCTTGAATTCTAATGGACTGAGCCGTATCTCTTCGCCTCCGATGAAGGCTCTCCGTGACTCGACATTGGCTGAGATGTCGCCGGCACGCAGGTCGTTCTGTTCGTAGACAATCTGACGGCGCATAAGCGCTCTGAGACGCGCTGTCAATTCGATCATCTCACAAGGTTTATTGACATAGTCATCGGCGCCGTTATCTAAGACATACTCCTTGTACAATGCCGACTGACGTCCACTCATGACGAGGACCGGACCGGTTCGTGCCATCTGTCGGTATTGAATCAGCATATCTACTGTCGCTCGATCGCATGGTCGTCCCAGAATGACAGCGTCGTATCTAAACTGAGAGAAGCGATCGAGCGTGTCTTGTCCGGATGCCACCACCTCGACAATGTTTTTGTCGTAGGTCAGCCATTGTTTCATTTGGCTCGTCAGTTGTTTGTCTTTGTCTACTATTAGTATTTTTGGCATATTCAGCGTGGTTGGTTGGTAGCTTTTGAAAACGATATCGAAGGTGTATGAGTGCCGAGTGAGTACATTGTTAAATTCGGAGGGAAGAATATGCCGCTGCGTCGGTGTTGGAATGCGACTGGTACAATGGCGGTGGATTGCGGACTGTGGGCGATAAATGAATTTCTCGAGGCACTGGTTCCTTTATGCGCTGTCTGCTTTGCTCGGTGCACTGGCGTTCGGGTTTTTGATATTCATCAATCAGAGATCGGCTCCTGATCCGGTTATCGAAGACAAATTCGCCGATCTTGTCCAGAGTAAAGAGAGGCTCCTCCTTCGCAAACTTTTGAAGGATGGCATGATAGCGTTGAGAGCGGAGCGATATGACAAAGCGACTTCCTGTTTTCGGAAGGCGTATGCGATGGCTGCCACTGACCGAAATACGCATTCGGAGCTGATTGCCTCGATTCTGGGTTTGGCAACTATTTATGTTGTTCAAGACAAGATTGCGGCTGCAGATCAGGGGCTGGCTCGGGCGCTTACTCTCTATAGTCCGAATTCCGAGCGCTACAATCAACAAGTTACCAATGCCTTCAATGGTCTGGCTGATGAGCTCGGCAAGCGGGCTGGCAGAGGTCTGGATACTGAGGAATGTTATGAAAACGAACGTAAGATCAGGAAATTGATCAACGGCGCGCAATCCGAGGCTTACATGATGTGCAATGCGCAACTCGGAGCAATTTATCTGAAAAGCGATCGCCCGGAGTTGGCATTACCCGCGTACGAAGAGTTGGTCGATTACAAGAAGCGTCGTTCTCAGCTAGTCGAGTCTTGCTATTACGCGCACAATCTTGGTATTTGTCTTCTTCTTTTGAGGCGCGAGCGAGAAGCTGTCGCGCCGTTTGCCCTGGCTCTCAGACTGCCTTCCGACACGAACTCTCATAGGCAAAGACTGTTGACGACACGTGTCTACGCAGCCTGGCTCGAGAAGCAAAGCCAGCGCAAAGAAGATGCCGATAATCAATTTCGAAAAGCATTCCAACAATTCGCACATGGGGTCAGCAGCAATGACATGGACCGGACTGCGGCCGTGCAGCAGATCATGTGGCTCGCTGATGCAGCATACCTATCCGGCGATCAAAAAGAGGCTGTCTCACTTGTCGATCAGGCTATACTTCTGGGTGGTGATCGAGTCTCAGTCCAGCAGCAGCTTCGTCTAAGATCAAAACGTCAGCGGTATGACAATCTCTCTCTTCCCGGCAAAGTGAACTAAATGCAGCTTGGGCTCAGACACAAAGTCCTTCTCGTAATTGCTATTCCCCTAGCGTTTGAACTGGCATTCATTGCGGGACTGGGGATTTTGCTGGATGCGGCGTATAAGCAGAATGACAGAATTCAACACTGTCGCGACGTGGTGGCAGCGTCTAACCGCGTAATCAATTTGTTCTACGAGTCTACAAGGTTTTTGGCGTTCTACTCAATACGACACGATCAATCAGCTCGAGCACGGATCGATGACACTATCTCTCAGATTCCCAAGACATTCGCGGAGATGAAGCGCCTCGCGCGCAACAATCCGAAAGAGCGCAAAGCGATTGAAGATGCCGACAGTACTGCCCGCCAGCTCATCGAACAGTTCAACGCATTGTTCAGCAAAATCGATGAGGAAGGATTCGACCTGACTGGATTTGCTACAGCTCGGGAATCGAGAGTGAAGATGCAGGAGACACTGGAAGAGCTGGCACAGCAGCTAACAGCTATCAACGAGCGCGAATCAGCAGCTCAGAAAGTGTCACCTGAAGATATCGAGCGATCGAGACTATTGATCTCTGAGCTGTTGCTTGCTGGAATTGTCATAAATACGGTGACTGCTCTTATTACTGCGTTTGCATTTTCGAAGACTATTTTAGATAAGTTCGAGATTCTCTCGTCCAATGCACAGAGGTTCTCGCAGCGACAACCGCTTCTGAAGCCGATTGACGGCAGGGACGAGATATCCAGATTCGATCAAGCATTCCATGATATGACCAGAAAGCTGCAAGAGTTGGAACGGCAAGAGAGCGCTATGATAGCCAATGCAGTGGACGTAATTTGCTCTTTGACTGCAGCCGGTGACTTTACCGCCGTGAGTCCGTCGAGCGTGGCGGTCCTTGGCTATGCCCCCGAGGAACTTGTCGGCGGCAGCGTGGGCAAGGTGATCGCGGACGGCGATGATGCAGATAGGGTTGTCGAAAAGCTAAAGACCCATAGAACGGTGGAGCTGTCTGCTATACATGAGAGCGGTCGTCTGGTCGATACCGTATGGTCGACACAGTGGGTGGAGGAAAAACAGGAGCTGTTCTGCACCGTCCATGATATCAGTGAGAAGAAGCGAGTGGAGCGTTTGAAGCGTGAACTCATCGGCATGGTCAGCCATGATTTGAGGACGCCGCTGTCTTCGATCAGGGCTCTGTTCGAGCTCCTGACCAGGCACACTTACGGACAGATCAATGAGAAGGGATTGAAGCGAATTGCGAGTCTCGATATGGACACGCTTCGTCTAATTCAATTGATTAACGATCTACTTGATCTGGAGAAGATGGAGTCAGGAAAGCTGGAGCTCAGGCACACCAACTGCTATATGGATGAAGTAGCCGGCAGAGCTCTAGAGTCTGTGATCGATCTGGCCGAGCGTCAACAGCTCGAGGTGAAGTCTGACATGGAGAGCCTTCTCGTGTCTGCCGATCCTGCGAGGATCATACAGGTGATTGTCAATTTTCTTTCTAATGCAGTCAAGTTTTCACAGTCAGGAAAACGGATCTGGTTGCGAGTGAAGCAGGATGGACAGTTTGTTAAGGTATCCGTCGAAGATGAGGCGGGCGGTATCGCTGAGGGGATGGAAAAGAAAATCTTTGAGCGTTTCGAACAGTCCTCCGCCGAGCATGCCAAGCTCGGAAGTGGTCTCGGTTTGTCAATCGCACAGACAATTATCGAACTTCACGGTGGCACAATTGGAGTGACCAACAAGAGCGGCATAGGCGCAGAGTTTTGGTTCGTCATCCCACTTGTTGCTGATGCTACACCTCAATCTGAGCCAGAATAGTCGAGTCGATTCTATACCCGACGTTGGGGATATTCTGGATGGCTGACGGGCGGTCCTGGACGTCGATTTTCTTGCGGAGCGTCTTTACGCAGGTGCGAATGGATGCCGCCGTGACATTGGATGACGAGGCCCAGACCCTGTCGATTAGAGCATTTACACCAAAGACAGTATCTGGATGTCTCATCAAGAATTCCAGTAGTTTAAACTCTAACTGAGTCAGGTTGATGAGCGATCCGTTGCGTGTGACTGTGTATCTGATGGGGTCGAGCTGCAGCGTGCCTATACGCAGGACGTTGCCACTGAATGCGGCTGGGCGTCTCAGCAATGATTTGACTCGGGCTATCAATTCGCGAGGCTCGAATGGCTTTGTAATGTAATCATCGGCGCCGGATTCCAGCCCCTCCTCCTTGTCATCGATTGTGCGCCTGGCCGTGAGCATCAGAACAGGAGTATTGCCGCCTCTGGCACGGAATGCTTGAACGAGCTCCACACCAGTGATGCCGGGCAGGTTCCAATCGAGAATTATCAGATCGAACTTGTAAGCTTTCAGTTGGTCCTCGGCATCGTGACCGGTGCCGACAGTCTCCACCGAATGGTGCTCCGCCTCCAACAGGTCTGTGACCATGTTCTTCAGGTTTTCATCGTCCTCGACAACCAAAATTTTGCTCATCGCTCTCCTGTTGCGTACTGAGATTTTACGGTGCGCTCATTTCCTGCTCACTTCGAGATTCTACCCTGTCTGTTGATAGACCCCTCCATTCAACTGCCGAGATTAATGAAACCAAGAATTTTGATAATTGATTCCGTAGAGTCCGACCTTATTGCCGGTTGTTGTTCACCGGATCACTATGTGATGGATGTCGTAAATGCAGGTGTGCTGGCGCTTGATATGTTTCGAGTGTTTCGCTACGAATGCGTGGTCATAGGAAAACCTATGGATCGCTCGCCTTCGGAGCTTCTCGCGCAGATTCGCCAGGGCGGGCTTATTATGCCGATCTTGTATATTTCCGACAAGAAA
The DNA here is from genome assembly GCA_964418155.1 of uncultured Candidatus Obscuribacterales bacterium. GTDB lineage: Bacteria > Cyanobacteriota > Vampirovibrionia > Obscuribacterales > Obscuribacteraceae > JADYXR01. The sequence goes on from CAYQKX010000035.1 coordinate 22,914, forward strand.
TCGCCTGTATACAAAGAAGAGGTGTTTGATAGTGGTGCCGATGAATTCGTGATCAGTCCGTTTGACGCAATTGAGTTGGCGGCACGGATTCGTGCGCTGCTGAGAAGATCTTCAAGATATGTGGGTGACGTATTGACTGCCCAAAATCTTTCTGTTAATACGTCGACGCTGCGGGTATTTTCCGATGGTTCGGAAGTGGATTTAGCACCAATGGAATTCAATTTGTTGGTGTTCTTGATGCGCAATGCCGACCGGGTGTTTACCGCTGACGATCTGGCGACGCATGTCTGGCCGGACGAATCTCAGCCGACCGTCGAAGCGATTCGTACGTGTGTGAAGAGTCTTCGTCGAAAAACCAATACCGGAGCGTCGTTGATCAGGACCGCATATGGGTCCGGGTATTATCTCGATGGTAAGAACCCTGATTTCGCTCCGGCTGCCGGTCGAGGGCTACAAGTCGAGATTGGTGTCTGCAACGGCTCCGGCTTGCAGGTGGTGCCGGTGATCGAGGCGACTCATCCGTCAATGCGAGGCTGCGAAGCGATGTAGTAGATGGGATGTCGCGTCGAAAGGCGTTGACTGGTGTGACAGCCGCACAGCCGGATGTGGGGGAGCTGCTGGTATCGGGCGGCCTAGTGTGAAGATAGCTCAAACACCGCTGCTCAGAAAGCGACGTTTTTTCGATGAGATGTCTGTCCTTCAAGAGTGCGGTTTATCTGGCTGGAAGATAGAAGTGCATTAGAGTTTGTTGAGTTTAACTCCCGCGTTAACGTTCAGGCGTGCCACCTTTTTTGGTGGCACGCCTAAGCGTTCATGCTTCGACGAGCAGTTTTATGACTTCTGGTCGAGGGGCTTGGAGAGCGCGTGTGCAGGCCTTGGCTTCGTTAGCACGCACATCCATTCCGTCCAGTTCCCCTCGTCGACGGGGCAGATTAACTGGATTTCGAGATTGGGATGCTTCGTGATAAACCTCGCAAGCAGCTCGCCGAAGAACTCTTTCCTCGCAGTCTGGTACCCGATTGTCTCGAGGCGTGCGATAGGAATCGAGAACACTCCCTGACCATGATCAATGCATTCAGGGTGGTTCCATTGCGGCTTTGGTGGTTCTGGCTTTTTGAACAGGAAGTCGAACATGAGCTCGGGCTCCTTAATTGGAGGACGTTGAGAGACATTCGGCGGGAAGCGATTGCAGGATTATCACCAGTGCAAACTTCGTTGCAATAGCGCTCTCAGCCGAAGGATATAAGCTCGTGTGGATTAGTCGGAACCTGGTGGTAATCATGCAAGGACACTAAAACTAATAGCAAGGCTTGCTCAAGAGAATCAAGGAGCGGAGTGGCGTGCGTGGACATTCCGGGTCGTTGTGGTCTTAGAGATGAAATGGCATTTTCAGGCTAGCGCGGATTGCACTGTCGAGTTTCAACTGCCGCGCGGATACCTCGCTCGCTCAGATTGAGTTGGCCAATAGAAACAGTCCGGTTATGGCGTTATATGGGACCGCCGGGTTCCAGCCGGCTCCTTGATGAAGCTGAGTAAAGGCTACCACTGCGGAGTCGCTTGGTGAGGAATTCGAGGACCAGCCCAGATTGCCATTCATCACGTCCACCCTCAACCTAAATCAGCGCGATGAGAGATACTACGGCAGATAAAAGAAAAATTTCGAACAGCGAAGGAAGAGAGCCGTCTCTCTTCCCTCGCTGGTTCAGTCAGTCACCATCCTGGCGGCTGACGAACGTTTTACAGCTTACACGCAGCAGCCGTTGAGCGTCAGTTCGTGCCGGTCTTGGGAGACTTCGGCGCTGATGCTGACGATCAGGTCGCGGTCGTGATTGATGCGGGTCTCGAGACCGGAGATCGTGGTGTTGTCACCGTTGACCTCGGTCTCCAGGGAGGTGACGTGCTGCTCGGCGGTCCGAACGCAGACGGTCAGCTCTTCGACGCGCGTGGTCTTGGTGCGGACGACTTCGGTGAGGCGGGTGACGTTGGCTTCGCTCGCGCGGACCTTGGCGGTCAGGCGGTCGACGTTGCACTCGTCATCGCGCACTTCCTGGGTCAGGCGCGTGATGCACGCCTGGGTCTCGCCGATCTGGCCTTCGAGACGGGTGATGTTGCTCCGGTCGGTCGCCACTTCGCCTTCGAAGCGGGTGACCACTTGCTGCTTGCTCTCCACGACGCCGGTCAGACGGGTGACGTTGGCGCGGTCGCCTTCGACCGTGCAGGTGAGTTCGTTGACGACGCGGTTGTCGCCTTCGACTTCACAGGTGAGGCGGGCAACGTTGGCCTCGTCCTCGCAGATGTCGCGGCGGACGTTGGCGATGCACAGCTCGTCTTCGCGGATCTCGCCGGTGAGACGGTCGATGTTGTTGCGGTCGTTGCGGATGTCCTGGTTGGCGCGATCGATGCGGCCACGGTCCTCGGCCACCGCGCAGGTGAGCCGGTTGACGTCGGCGCGGTCGCAGGCGACGACGTCTTCGAGACGATCCACTTCGCACTCGTCACCACGGACGATATCGGTCAGGCGATCGACCTCGCAGAGGTCGTCGGCCACCTCGTCCTCGAAGCCCTTCACGTCGCGGCGGTCCTGGCGCACTTCGCCCTCGAGCCGCTGAATGGCGTTGCGATCCTCGATCACCTCACGGTGGAGCCGATCGATGGTGTTCAGGTCGTCCTTGATCTCGAGCTTGTCCTGTTCGATCTCGCGCTCGTCATTGACGAGGTTGGTCAGACCGACGCAGACTTCGCCGCGGAGGCGATCCAGCTCGGCCGGGTTGGGGCAGGGGTCGCGGAGGAGTTGCTCCAGGTCGCGGACGTCGCGGGCCAGTTCTTCCTTGTTGTCCTGGAAGCGGTTGCGGTCGTTCTGCAGCTCTTCGCGGTCACGGGCGAGTTCGTCGCGGGTGTTGTCGATCGCGGTCTTGTCGCGTTCAAGTTCGTTGCGGGCCTCGGTCAGGTCGAGCTCGTCCTTGGCGAGTTCGTTACGAGCGCCGTTGAGGTTGTTCTGGTCGTGCTGGAGTTCGGCCTGAGCTGCGCCGAGCAGCCCCTGGTCACGAGTCAGCGTCTCGCGAGCGACGTTGAGCAGTTGCTGATCCGACCCCAGTTTGTTCTCGGCGGTCTCCAGGAGCGCGCTGTCGCGGGTGAGGTCGTTCTGGGCGTCGGTCAGTTGGCCCTGGTGGACGACCAGGTTGCCCTGGGCGTCGCGCAGCGCCGCCTGGTCCTCGTGCAGGTCGTTGATCTTGACCCCGAGCAGGTTGCGGTCGGAGGTCAGCTTGTTGTTGGCGGCCAGCAGGTCGGCGCGGTCGCGGCCGAGTTCGTCCTGGGCCTGGCGCAGCAGTTCTTCGTCACCTAGGAGCTGCTGGGTGGCGCTGGTGAGCGCCTGCGTGGCACCGGCCAGCTCCGTGCGGGCGCGGCCCAGGGTGTCCTGGTCCACGGTCAGTTCGTGCTGCCAGCCGAGCAGTTCGCCCTGCTGGGTACCCAGCAGCAATTGCTTGCCGGCGAGGGCGCTGCGGTCGTTGGCCAGCTCGGTCTGAGCGCCGGTCAGTTCGGTGCGATCCGAGGCCAGTTGCCCCTGGGCTCCGGTGAGGGAGGTCTGGGCGTTGGTCAGGTCGACCCGCGCGAAGTTGAGCAGCCCGTTGAGGTCGAACAGGTCGCCACGGGCGCTGGTCAGAGCGCTCTGGTCGCGGCCGAGTTCGCCCTGCGCGTCGGTCAGGTCGCCCTGCGCGTCGTACAGGTCGGCGAACACGTTGTCCAGCGCGTCCAGGTCGCGTCCGAGTTCGGCGCGCAGGTCCACGCAGTCGGTGTCACAGCCGGGCAGGGGAACCGGCGGGTAGTTGCAGTTGTTGGGCGTGGGGCGCGTCGGCACCACGCAGTCGTTCGGCGTCGGCCGGGGCGGCACCACGCAGTTGTTGGAGTTGGGGCTGCTCCACGGCGCGCACGGGCCGACCGGGATGGGAGCGCAGTCCCAGCCGGGGAAGTTGCCGCGAGGCGGGTTGTAGTTGACGAAGCAGTCGTCGCGACCGCCACCGTTGCCGCCGCCCACTACGACCGGACTCGGACCGTGATCCCATGCGGGGATGTTCTGCTGGCTCGTGATGGTGTTGTTCGTGTTGTCGATGCTGATCTTGCGGTTCGCACCGTAGTCCGAGATTTCGGTGGTGCGGATGTCCGAGTTCTTGGCCACGGCGTCCATCTTGATGAAGGTGCCGTCGCCCAGAACGAGCGTTCGCGAGGGCTTGGTCCAGTCGGTGGTGACGCCGTTGGCGTCCTCGTGTGGGTCGCCCCACTCGCGCACCTCCTGCTGGCCGCAGGGGTTGATGATCGTGACCGTGGAGCCGGTGATGTTGATGGTGTAGTTGCCAGACGTCACGTACGTGATCGGCTGCCCGGGCGCGGTCTGGGTGAGCTGGCCGCAGCTGACCTGCGTGTCGCAGCGCGGGGCCGTGTCGCAGCGCGGAGCCGGGTCGCATTGGCGGACCTGCGCGGACTCCAGTCGGATGTTGTTGACGTTGCCGACGAGCGCCGTCAGTTGGCCTGCGTCGAAGACGCCGACCGTCGGAACGGCGCGGTCTTCCAGCGACTCGACCCGCAGTCCGGGTCCGGAACGTGCCTGCTTCTTGTTCGCGCGCCCGTCGATGGTGTTGTGCTTGCGGGTGCGGAACAGAAAGGCTAACTTGGTGAACAGATTCATGTTGATCCCTGTTAGATCGGTCTTTGGGTGGGCCATAGCCGACGCGGCTATGAGCTCTGCAAAGCGATTTTGCGCGGTCGCGTGCGGAATCTTGTCCGCCGCCTCGGGCGTCGTACAGGGACTCGAGGAAGATACCTGAGCGTGAATTTGTCCGAGTCATGAGTTCGAACGGCTCATATATTGGTTCTTCTGTGAGTTGTTCATTCATTCATAGGCAGGCGCGTTTTTCCTCTCGATTGCGCCGTAAAGATAGAGCTAAATTGCCGCCTGGCGAACGACTCTCCTCTAGAGCTGTTCGTAGCCTGGTTGATTCGCTGCCCGGGTTTTGCGCTGCCAGAGTCCGGTTAGGTGCCGGTCTGACCTCGCCCGAGAATATTGCACGCCTTTACCTAAGAGGCGCACGATGCGAAGTTCAGGGGTACGGTTTGATACGTAACCCTCGCTACTTACTGGTGAGCTGAGGATGGAACAAAGCTACGCGAACGGATGTGCACAGTCCGCCTGCGTCGTTTTGATACCATTGCACTCCTCTTTGCTCCCTCGACACACATCACTGATGGAAGAGAATGGCCTATCCTCTTCCGGAACAACGGTCTTCGGAATCGACGAGTCGCATCGGCACCACTGTCGGTGCGCTCGTGATTGCTGAAGAACTTTGCTCTGTGGTGCTAAGTGATGCTTGGTGTCCTGGTAAGTGCGCGAAAAGGTTAAGTCTAAACTGTCAAGAATGGCTGGCACAGCGCAAGGAATTGATTACAAGCATGATATTTGTTTACCAAAAACCCTTAGCAATGCGTAACAGTAGTGCATTTGATATTGAGGGGCGCCTGCGTAATTGGCGCTTTTCCCCTGCCAAGGCTAATATCCAATGCCTTTCCGAGAAAGTTTCTTCACAGACATTCATTTCGCGCAACTGAGAGTGTGTCTAAGTTTGTCTGATACCTTCAAGCTCTTCGCCGACCTGAAAAAGTTGGGATATATCCAACCAAGGGTGAAATTTATTTGTCACCCTGCTGGAAAACAGGGTGGGGATGCGAGGAGTCCGGTGTACTGGACTCCTCGCTATTTGCCAGGCTTCGCTTGGTGGCAAAGGATCTAACTTCGAGTCGACACAAGCGGTTTGTCAATCGGTCTTGGCGAAGCAGCACCCGAACAGATATCCCAATGCGGAAGTCAGGGACTCTGCTGTTGCTGCGTCGCCTTGTTCGAAAAAGGAGGCGCTGCCGAGAAAAAGAAGCCTTACACTGCAGTCCACGAAAAAGTAGAGTACGCCCCATACGAGCGCCCGAAGCACGGCGTTGGAGTCGCGATCCTCGCTGCCATGAAGGTATCCGTAGAAGTATCCCATAGAGATAACGAAGGTGATCATCAGCGCTTCGGGGGATGGGGCGAAAAGCGAGCTGGAGTATCCTGCGATGCGAAGAAGGGCACAATAGGCGAAGAAGTAGATAACACTCCATTGCAACGCGGCCGCGATTGCTTTCAGCATGACTGGCCTTTCAGATGGTGGGTGGTTTGCTCGCGACACCAGACAACAGAAGCGCTCGATGGTGGCATGCGCCGAAGCGTTCCACCACAGCCTACTCGCACGGATTGTTTTCTGTCGAAATTCGTGGGCGTCTACTCTATTCTTTTCTCCTTATATACGGTTGGTTGGTGATGAGTTCAGGTTATAGAAAACGGAGATCTGAAGATCGGAGTGTGAAGGATCTGCGGCATGCATACGGGATTCTTGCTTGGTGCGGTTATCGCTTTTTGAATAGGTATAAAACGAATTAGGCGGTACCTAAGTCGAGAGGGAATGGAATGTAATTGTCAGCGCGGTGTGCATAATCAGTGGTGTCAGTTGCGCGACCAAGCGGCTTGGGCTGCCGATCGTAATCAGCAGATGATATCGATGGGCACTATTGCACCAGGTCAAATTGCGTTCGAAACAGCGTGGAAATACGCACCGAAGTTGTGCCGAGAAGCAAGAGGAAGGTGTCAGAAGTCGCATGAATAGCCGCGTGCGGCAAGTGTGGTTTGGCGATGGATAGTGGCAAGAAAAATCTTTCTGCGATTGATTCTGATGCTCGAGATGATTAGGGTGGATGTACACCTATATCGCCCCCTGAGCAATGCAAAGGACGTCCTCGCCAGAACCTTTTATGTAAGCAAATCACACGATTCGATAAACATTTTGTGTTGCGAGCGAGCGCAGGCACTCTAAGTGGTGGCGATTATTAATGTGGATGTGGCGGAACAGGCAGACGCGCCAGTCTCAGAAGCTGGTGACCGCAAGGTCGTGAGGGTTCAATTCCCTCCATCCACACTGTTCGTTATATGTCGATGTGGCGGAATAGGCAGACGCGCTGGTTTCAGAAGCCAGTAGCCGCAAGGCTGTGAGGGTTCGACTCCCTCCGTCGACACTGTTAGTGGCAGCAGTCCTTTTATATCGATGTGGCGGAACAGGCAGACGCGCCAGTCTCAGAAGCTGGTGACCGCAAGGTCGTGAGGGTTCGATTCCCTCCATCGATACTGTCCTTTGTAAGGTCGAGATGGCGGAACAGGCAGACGCGCTGGTTTCAGAGACCAGTAGCCGCAAGGCTGTGAGGGTTCGATTCCCTCTCTCGACACTTGCGAGCATCGTGTGGTGAAACGCTAGACACAGGGGCGAGGCTCCTGCCCCAGGTCTCAGGCCGAGGCCGATGTCAGTGTAATCCCTCGATGTTCGCATTAATGTGGATGTGGCGGAACAGGCAGACGCGCCAGTCTCAGAAGCTGGTGACCGCAAGGTCGTGAGGGTTCAATTCCCTCCATCCACACTGTTCGTTATATGTCGATGTGGCGGAATAGGCAGACGCGCTGGTTTCAGAAGCCAGTAGCCGCAAGGCTGTGAGGGTTCGACTCCCTCCGTCGACACTGTTAGTGGCAGCAGTCCTTTTATATCGATGTGGCGGAACAGGCAGACGCGCCAGTCTCAGAAGCTGGTGACCGCAAGGTCG
>CAYQKX010000035.1:30678-85373 GCA_964418155.1 uncultured Candidatus Obscuribacterales bacterium
GATGTGGCGGAACAGGCAGACGCGCCAGTCTCAGAAGCTGGTGACCGCAAGGTCGTGAGGGTTCGATTCCCTCCATCGATACTGTCCTTTGTATGTCGAGGTGGCGGAACAGGTAGACGCGCCGAGTGTTCAGAGACCGCTGGTTTATGCGCCGGTAGCCGAAAGGCTTGAAGGTTCGAATCCTTCTCTCGACACTTGCGAACATCGGGGTGGTGAAATGCTAGACACAGGGGCATCCGGGTCCCCGGTCGTTAAGATCGTGAAGGTTAGAATCCTTCTCCCGGTGTTCGCAACCGAAGGCGGCTTCCGCCTTCGTGTCTCGAAATGGGGATACTACGCGATGTCGCAGAGTCGGTTTTGCAGTGTACTTTTGAAGTGTATAGGATCAGTTAGAAGTCGGTTTTGAGAAGGTGTTTTAACTCTTTCAGCGCAGTCACGATTTCGGAGATGCTCTGGTACCCAGGGTCGACCTCCAGTTTTTCCTCGTCTGTTACGGATAATCGTAATAACTTGAGCAAGATTTTCTGAGCTGCGGGGTCCAATTGCGGTATCAGATGGACTGGAATCGGCAATTTCCGGAGCGGCGATAGAAAGAATTGTCCCCCAATTTCTTGTGTGCGCACCACCAGGTCTAGTTGTTCGGAGATGTCCGCGTCGGCAAACTCCGTGTACTTGAGCGGGTGTCGCCCTAGAACTACTTCCCAGGCAATTAATCCGATGGCGAAGAAATCGTCTGGTTTTAGATATGGATAATAAAGCGGGGTCGTGACCTTCATCGGAAAACTGTCTCCCAACGCGCTTTTTATTTCTCCAAAGAATCCCGGATCTAGAAGTTTGACGGTCGACTCATGAATAATGATATTGCTCGGCTTTAAATCTCCATGATAAGGAGCGCAGGAGAGCAGCTTCTCGAGCGCCGCGGCTATCAATTCGACATGGAGGATCGTTGCTGCATTTTTGGCGATCAAGTCTTGCAGGGTGACACCATCGATAAATTCCATTTCGTAGCCGACGAGCTGCCTATCGGTTTCTTCAATAAAGGAGAAAATCCTTGGGAAGACTTCATTGCCGATACTTTGTGTGAACGAAACTTGGTAATGGAGCAAAGCCCGAGGGTCGGGTCTGACCTGCATCACAGCGCCAGTGATCTCTTCCAGCGCCTGGCTCTGGTCTGGTGTCGGGCGACTTGATGTCGTGACGCTATTCGATTGAGCGACTTTGAATGCGCTCGTCAGACCTGTGGCGGTGTTTTTTGTTTTGTACACCTGCGCAAATGGACCGTTGGAAAGACAAGTCTCCACATTCAAGTTGCCTATTTTTTCTCCGACCAGGTTGCGCATTGTTTTGGTATCTCTCAGCAGGGGCGTCATCTGGGTAACTCCTGAACTCCTGGAGTATACATTCGTAAGCGTGTTTCGGGGGTCACGACTTGACCATATACGCGATTGCGTGGATCGAAAATATAGCGGGTGCCGTTGATGGTTATCTCATTCCAGGCGTGCGTCGTGTTGCGCACCATTACCGGGTTGATACCCATTGATTGAGCGAGTCCGTGCACGAGAAGAGCCTGTTGACTGCAAACTCCGGTTCCTCGTCTCAAGAATTCGCCGAGGAGAACTCTTTGTCCCGTATGTGTCTGGTTGAATTCGTCGTACCATAAGTTGAGAGCTTCTTGGTTCCAGACTTGTGGATGGAGCAGTTCGTTGGTGTATTGGCTCAATGCCTCCATTAGTCGTTGCGGATCGTTGCGGAGGTGATCGAAGCGATTCCTTGCTTCTGCAATGACGGCTCGCAGAACTGGATCTCTGGCGGGATCGTAAACAGTAACCGCCCGTCTGAGTTGTGCGTTCTCACCGGATGGACGCACCAAAGCGCCATTATCATCCAGTTGGACGCGCTGTCCTGCGTTGTGAAATCCGTGTTCTATCGGACCTCGAAGCTCGTTGAGTTGTTGGTAACGGTTTGATTGGAGTACCGCTGGAAGAGATGGGGTGTGGTTTTCGGGCAGGTTCGGTACGTCTTCAAACCGCGAAAAATCGATGTTGCTTCCCGGCCGAATTGCGCGCGGGTGGGGCTGATGTAGTTCCAAGTTGTTGCCTGTGACAACGAGTCTCGGACCGTTCCGAGAAAGGAGTATGTGTTCGCCCGGTTGCAAGGTGTGGCTGCCGGTCACCAGCATCACGGCTCCGTCTGGACGGCTGATGTACGTGCCGTGACTGGTGTCGAGGCTGGTGACAGTCACGGCGCCTTCTGCGTTTCTGCTAATTCTGACGTGATTAGTGCTGACGCTTTCGAACGCAGTTAGCTCTGAGCCGAAACTTGCATGTCTGCCGATCGACATGTCCTGACCCGGTCTGGGAAGCGGCACTATGCCGAGTCCGAAGAATTGTCTACGAGGTATCGGAGCCATATCGGTTCTCGGTGGCAACAGATCGATCTGTCCATCTCGAAGTACGAGCCTTGGAGCGTTGCTTGCCGACAACATCACTTCGTCGCCTTGCTGAAGCACGTGCGGGGCTGTGACTTGGGTTATCGTTCCGTTCGCGGACCTGACAAACACCCTGTTTTGTCCGAGGACTGTCAAAGTCAGCTCTCCATTTGAATTGGTTATTTCCACATGGCGGCGACTGATTGTTGGATTTTGCAGTTGGTTCGCGAACTGCCCGAGTCTGCCAATTGTTATTGTCGTGCCATCGGCGGGTTGGGCAATCGTTGCCAATCGCAAAGAAGATTCGCCTATCGACATCATTGTGTGGCCGAGTGGATCACGCGGTTGGTCGATTGGTCTGGGCCGGTTATTGTTGCTGGGCTGAGTGCCACCACTGCCAGTGTCCGGGCGAGGTGCGGAGTCGCCGCCGTTAGTGGGAGTGACACCGCTGCCGGTGTTACCACCCGGGGCTTGTCCAGCGGTAGGGTAGCGATAGCCCACTATCCGTCCAATCAAATCACGGTGCTGTTGATTAGTGAAGTCGAGTTGTCCGCCGCTCGCTTGCATGGTCTGGATGTCAGCTTGTAACCGTTGAATGGCGGCTGCTGAAGGGTTGTGGCGTGCCTGCTCTGCTGTGAGAGCTCCTTGTAGAACATCGAGAACTGTTCCTACAGGTCTTCCTCTCATCGGGCGAGGATCGCTGTGGTCCCGTGTCGAGGTGACTTCGATTCGTCCGTCGGAATAGACACGGAAGCTTTCGATTGAACCGCCTACAACGTGTTGAGCTGTGCCATCCGGGTTGCTTCGTATGTAGGAGGTGGGTAATGATTCGGCGAGTGCGAACTCGACCATTCGAACTCCTGTCGCATTGTCTTGAGTCGCTCTTGTTAGTCTTGTGTTGTTTACTGACCCGCGGGCAGCTTGATTCATCAAGAATTCAGAGCCCTGAGCGAGGACATTGTATCCGCCGCGTGTCTCTTGAAGCGCCTGGGCCCAGTATTCATATTGTGCTGGAACGGGCTGTCCGTTATCACGCAAGCGCCTGATCTCGGTGTGCAGACGATCGATATACTGATTCAGTCTTTCCTGTCTGGCATGGATCGTCTGCGTCGTGAGCGGCTCGCGCGCGAAGGAAGGTAACCCAACATTCTGAACAAAGTTGGCATCGAATAAGTTGAAGGTGCTCGGTCTTGTGACACCGTCCGCGGTGGTATTGAGAAAACGTCTGAGAAAAGCGCCGGGATCGTGTGTCGAGCTTCCGATCTCGAGTTGCGCTTGCGGTCCGATGTGCCACCGGCAGACGCCCGATTCCGCGACGTTGCCGGAAAAGTCGACTGGACGAACGGATCCATTGGTGAGGTTGATAAACACTCCATCGACACCGAATAAGTCTGCATCCGATATCTGAGTATTGCTCCTTAGAGGAGGCGCTGTGGGAACGAACACCCATTCGCCTTCGAGGCCCGGAACACCGGTCTGTAGCTGCCTCATTATGGTTGATGAGTAGCGCACCATCATGTCGCCATTACCACCGGACGTTGCCATCTGGGAATTGATTTGGCGCAGGAGATTTTCATAAGTCCTCAGCGCTGCTGTTGATTCTGGCGTGTTTGGCAGTCTTGCCAGCGATCTGAGTCCGGCTGGAAAATCGGCCGGCATGGAAGCGGAGAGGCTCAAAATATTGGCGAGTGCATTGGCTCTTTCTCTCGACACCGAAGGGTTAGCTATCTGCGACAAGACTAATTCCATGTCGCGAATCCGCTGAGGCTGGCCGGCTTCTCGCCCGGATAAAACTCTGTCTACAGCGGTTCTCAGTCCGCGCAACTGTTCTGCGGTCATTCCTGGAAGCGAGATTTGATTGGGGTCGGCAAGTTGAGCTGTCAATCCGGACCTTCGAGTTACCAGATTGCTGAGCCTGACAAGTCTTTCACCGCGCGCATCGTTGAGCTGTGTTGTTTCTATGGGGGCTCCATCTCTCCATGCCTCTGCAATGATTCGTGCCCTTTGTAGATCGGCGGGGTTGTTGAGGATTCCCTGGTCTGAAAGAAGGCGCGAAACAGCTCTGGCTTCCAGGAGATGCGATGTGTTCGAATCGCCTACCGTTTCTCGACCTGGTATCACGGTGTCGCGGTTGGGTGCAGCGAGTGCGCGATCTAGAAGATCTCTTGCCAGAGTGAGTGCGTCGCGCTGAGGTCCGGCCTCCATGGTGCCTATCCTGGTATTCAGACTCATTCTTTCTCTAGCGACGTCGCGCAGTCGCGATAGATGTCTACCCTGCATGCCGCTCAATGTATCGATGGGGATGGGCGCACCGTCAGCGATCATGCGGATCACGTCCAACGCGATAGTGCGGCTTTGTCCGCGAGTGCTTTCCATGAATGTCGTCAACTGTTGCATCTCTGTGGCGTTGAGCCTTCCGAAGAGTGTCCGCATCTGGGCGCCGGCCTCGCCCGGAGACGTGATTAGCTGCAAAGCCTGACCGAGTTGAACATCGCTAAGTCCGGACATTCTCCGGTAGAGCTCCCGTCCTCCTGCGCCGACTGCTTCCAGCGCATGTGCTTGTTGTTCTGCCGTAAGGCGACTGAGTGCAAGCAACATTGATGCCCGTGAGTTCCTATCACCGGCCGCTGAAATCGTGTCGAAGAACGCGTTGACATGGGTTTCCGAGGCGCCACCGAGAAATTCCATAAGGCGGCGTCTATTTGTAGTCATCGATGCGATGGCAGCCGTCAAGTCTGCCCCGTTTCTATGTCCTGTTATGCGATCCAGCGCTTGACCTCGGAGCCCGCTATCCTCAATCATAGCGAGAGAGCGCAGAAATTCTGTACGCAATCTAGGCGGTCTGAGCGACTCGAGGATTGGCTGCAATGCAGCTCCCCGCTCGGACGCGGCAAGCGTTTCTAGCGCTCTCAGGCGATGTTGTTGTGCCGAGAGCCCGGCGATGTCGGCCACTACCGACGGTGGCAATTGATTGATGCGCTCGATCAGGGCGACCCGGTTGTTGCCTGCGCCGAGGATGTCTCTGACCAGGCGTGACATCGGCTGACCGGTTTGACTCGGGTTTTCTGGTGTTCCGACGGCGTGCAGGGCGCTTTCGGCCAGGCGTGCCACGAGCAGGTTTCTCTGTGCCGGCGGTAGTCCGTCAAAAAGCTCTAGCAGCTGTGTCCTTTCTGTCTGAGGCAGATTACCGAATTCGCGCAAGAAGTTGCCTGAGTGTCCCGCGCTACCGCCATTGTTGACATGAGCTCTCATAGCTTCCATCAAGTGCGTTAGTTGCTGTGGTGTGGCTTGCCTGAGAGCCTCGACCACCCTTACGTCTTCGGATGGGTTGATGAATCGAAAAGCTTCGGCAATTCGGCGCTGTTCTGCGGGAGTTCTCATCGCCCACCATTCACGCATCTGCGTTTTTTGCGTGTCGTTAAGACCGGTCAAGTTGAGATGGTCGATAAGCTCTGCCGGTCTCGATATGCTGGGTCGTTCTGGTGTGGCAACGCGACGCGCGTGTCTCGCGGTTTCAAAAGCGCTATGCCCGAAAGCAAACAGCGGTCCTATCACTGCCATTGCATGAGCGACATCTTCATTGACGATTGACGGCGCGGCAAGCCCCATGCCGATTACATGGGCACTTCTTGTGTAGTTGGCCCAAAATGTGCTGCTGAATCGCTGTGACCAGGCACCTGTTGGTGGTGCTACATGCGGTATCGCGTAGCCGGCACCGGACATGACTCGTCCCATGGCGGCACGACCCAGAGAGCCTGCGCCCATGGTGATTGCATTCATGATCGCTTCTTGCGCGAATTGCTCTCCCAGGCTTGTAAATGCTTGTCCCGCCGTCACCGGCACGAAGCTGCGACCGTCCCAATGAGTTTGGTTGAATACCCAGTCCATGAAAGGAGTGCTGCGATTGGTCCCCCCTGCCCAATAGAGGCCTTGTGTGGTTATCTGGCTCGTAGCTGTGAGAGCCAAAGGAGTGAGAACCAGTCCCGCTGCAATCGCCACGGCTCCCGTGCCGAAGGTTGCTGTGACGAAGGCGGCCGCGGCAGCGAATGTGACTGTAGCCACTGCTACGTGTGCGAGCGTGGAAAGTAGCTGTTGGGTCGGCGTGTCGGGCGTTATATCTCGCAATCCGCGTTGCACGATTTGCAGATTTCTGACGAACTCGCCGTTAGGATCTAGACCCGCATGAAGGGTTTCAAATGCGCTGATTTGCATTCCGAGCCGCTCTCGTCCAACGCTACCGTGAGGCATGCGCTCCATTTCTGCCCGCATAGACCGAATGGCAGTGCCGAGACTGGTTCTGAGTTCTCTTGTCCCCGGGTTGTTGAGCAGAGTTTGGAGCTGAGTCAGTTCATTCGAAACGAAGTCAGCAATGTGAGCTTCGGGGCGCCCTTGCGCAATCGCCGCTGAAAAGACGTTGAGCAATGCCTGCGACCGAGCCTGGAATTGTTGGGAAACCGCTTCCAGTCTCTGTTGGTTGGCGGGGTTGAACTCGCCGTGGCGGACGAGCTGCAACGCTCTCTCCATGAGCGCATTGCCTAGCGCTCTGCGCAGGTCTTGTTCACCGGTCGGCAGCCAGGTGTAGGTCGGCTGGTTCATGGTGGCGAGCAGTTGGTAACCCTGTGCTGCGGTTGTCGGTTGTGTGGCGCTAGGCACCAGTCCTCTCTGGTGGAGCTCTTGCCAGGTCCGTTGGAACTCTACGTTCAGAGCCGGCGGTAGGCTGCCCTCGGCCCACCGCTGAACGAGTAATAGGCGGGCTTCGTCGTGTCGCCCTTGTGAACGAAGTTCGAAATACTCTGCAGGCGTCCTCAGGTTACGTGCCTGGTTGAGCGAAACATCCGACTCGCCCAATTGGCGGTGCAGTTGCTCGAGTCGTTGTATCAGTGCCTCGTGGTGGCGGATGACGACGCGTTGTTCGGCGCGCATCTGGTCTTCAGACGGTCTCGGCGGCAAGGGTGGAGGTGGCGGTGGTGGACCGAGCCTATCGTTGGGTCTTAGCTGAAAACCGCTATGGTAGGCATCGAGCATGCGTTGGTGATGTTGATTGATTTCGACAAGGCTGGCGCCGCTCAACCTCATCTCCTGAATGGTGGCATTGATCTGGTCGATAGTATTTGATCGATGATTTTGCCAGCGTTGTACATAGGCGTCGCGATCTGCTGTATCCAGATTCTGGAAGCGGGGATCGGTCAATCGTCCCTCTGCTCCGAGGTTTTGCATTACTGCAAGGATCATGTTGCGGCTCGGTGTTTGTCGATCACTTCCGCCATATTGGTCGTATGCTGCGGAGAGGAGAGGCAGAACCCAGCCACTGAGGGTGCGGCTGTCCCCGTACTCGACCCTGTCCATGATCTGATCGGCAATCCGGCAGATTTCCTGATCTGTGGTGCCGCCAGTAGTGTTGAAGTTGCCGGGAGTGGAAATCGGCGGCGTGGTCAGCTCCCACGTAATGACGTTCATCGACATGGCTATCGAGATCGCCAGGGGATAAGGTGCTCTATCTGCTATGACACGGTCGAATGCATTGCGCAATTCGGAGAGATTGGCTCTGCCTGTGGTGGCAAAACTGGTTAGAGCTCCTCGCATTGGCTCGGTCAGTTGCGACCAGCTATTGGAGGTGCGGAAGGCTTCCAGCGCGCTGGAACGCACATTGCGATCTCGAGCAGATGTGATGATGCTGAAAATTCCCCGGTCGATCGCTTCGCGCTCTTCGGTGGTATTGGCGCGTTCGCGGAGTCTGGTCAGAGCTGCCACATCCTCGGCCGTTGCCACTCTGCCGAAGGCGCCAATTGCACTTGCGACAGCTGCGAGGTCGGTTCCTTGTGGTGGGTTCTGCGCCAATTCGCGCAAGCTGGCCAACAACTGGAGGACTCGATCTTGAGGTATGTTTTCTGTTCTAACCAGAAGATCCGCCATCTGTGGCGTCATATGTCTTGCTATTTCTCTTATGACCGATGGTGACAGCGCCTGAGGATTGGCTAGTAAGGCCATTGCCGCAGACTGACTTCTCAGCCGATGCTCTGCGGCATTCTGTCCTGGGTCTCGACGGATGATTTCGAGATAACCGCTCTGCAATTGCTGTTGTAGATCTCGTCGGTCTGGGAGTTGAGCGGATGCCGCTGCAAGGACTGCGAGATTTGAGGGGCTGGGGTTGTTGTGCCAGGCTGAAAGAATAGTCGTGACTGCTGTATCGCTATGGGGCGAGCTAAGCACTTCCCTGAGTGCATTCATGGAAGATGTTCTTAGCTCACCAGCGAGGAGCGGATCGGCTGCTGTTTGGATTAACACTCTAATGCTGCCTCTATCGCCTGCGAGTGCTCTCGCTTGAACAAGCTCGAGACAGGCCCGCAGCCCATGGTCTGGGGATTCTCTATCGGCTGAGCTCAAAGTGATACCAGCAATTTCGGCCAATGCGAGGACTGCTTGTCTGCGAACAGAGGCGTCCTCGCTCCGACTTGCTGCGGCAATCAGGACTGAGGTGGCATCGTGCGAGCCATTGCGAGCTTCTCTGCGGAGGGCGCTAATGGCGCCATCAGTAGTGCTGAACGCGCTGCCTCTGCGATCGATCATCCCGGCGATAGTGCGCAATGTCGGTGAGTCACCGCGAAAATTCGCGGTAAGTTCCTGGATGGTGAGCCGTTCTGCGATTGACCGCAAATCACGGTCGGCAAGAACTCGATCTTGCAATGTTGGCGTCATCTCGTGCAGAGCTGCCGCTAGAGCCTGAGAAATGACGACACTCCGGTCGGGGGTCGGATTGGAGAAGAAAGAGCGCGCTAGTTGCCCGGCTGGATCATTTGCTGGTCTGTTCGCGAAAACATGGAGCAGCGCTTGATACGCATTGCGAGCTGCCGGAGCCGTGGAGGCGGATACCAGTCCCAGCATCTCGATTGCTCTCGTGTTACCACTTTGTCCAGCTTGTTGTAACAGGCGCAGAACCTCGACGGTCGAGGCCGCAAGCTGTCCGGCGCCTGCGAGCGGCTGTCGGGCTATCTCTTCGACTTGACGTCTCAGTTCGGGAACTCGATTACTGTCGCCTGGATGCAGAGCAATTCTGACCATGGCGCCGAGCACTGCATTAGCTTCTATGCCGCGGCCAGTACCAAGGCGGGTTAAGTCATTGAGAGTCTGAGGACGATCTCTCAGCAGGTCCAGCAGTGCTTGTTCAGCGCCAGCTCTGGATGTGTCCGTGATACCATCGGTGGCGCCGCTTGTAGCGACAAGCGATAGCGCACTTAATGCCGCATCGCGTCGGGCTGAGTTGGAGCCGCTGACAGCGCGCTGCAGGATGCTCGGGCGATTTGCCGTACCCGTAGATGCGCCATCAATCCCGCCGAGTGCGCGGCTGATGACCGCCAACCTCGTCCTGTCAGGATGAGCTAGGCTCGACTGCATAGGGCAGTTCGTGCTGTAGCTATCGAGAAGCGCTTCGGCGATCCTCTCGCCGGCGAGAGAGCTGGAGTTCGCAACAGCAGTTAGTCCGGCGATGGCATCATTATTGCGGACGCTTCCGTTGCTCAGAAAAATGGCGTCGTTAACCAGATTTTGTATCGCGCTACTGTCTGGACCACGAGCGATTCCGCGCAACATGTTAGTAACCTGCGTCCTAACAAGATTGCCCTCGGGCAGACCGCCTGGTGCCACCATTGCCAGTAGCAGTGCTCTGGCGTGTCGACGAACCGAGTCTGGTCCGGACGCATCCTGAGCTAGCGATAAGAGTATCGAGGCATTCTCTGGGGTGGTGGCAAGACCGGCAGCGCCAGCGCGGAATATTGCTTCGACGGCCAGACGTTGGAACTCGCGATTGTCGCGAGAGGCGAGCATCCGCGATCGCAGGTCCGGGTTGAAGTCGAGCGCGCGACTGAGCGCAGCCGAAGTGCCGTCTCGAACCGCGGCGTTAGTAGAGCGGTGAAGCGCTTGAATGCGATCGATAAGCACTTGATAGCCGGTGCTGGCGGGGTCACCAACGATGTAGAAATTGTCTGCGATGTAGCGCAAAGCCGCTGTTTGTACCTCCGGCTCCCTGCTGCTCAGGAGCCCGCGTACCAGTTCGCTGAAGCGGTCGCGTAATGCCTGCTGCTCCAGGGTGATGTTTATTCTGTCAGCAATTCTAGTCGGATTCGGATTAATCAAACCGACGATACCGATAGACGCGGCTTCTCTTGACTGGAGCAACGTCCTTACCTGGTCTGCGCTTAGAAATGGGGTCAAAGCAATCAGGTCAGCCGTGCGTTGATTTCGCGTTGAGTCGCTTGTAGAGCTATTGTTAAACTGCTGAATCAATGAACCCGCGACGGATCTTCCAAGAATTGTGAAGGATGATTCGACTGCTTGTCCCGCGCGAACGAACGCAGCCGCACCGGATAGGATATTGATGAGCGCTTGCGATATCTCGGGTGGATTGTTGCCTCGTGGTCCATATAGTTGCAATGCGCGGCTGAGATGCGCATTGAGAGCGGCTCTATTGTCGTCCGGAAGGTTTTCAATTCTGGAAGCAAATTCCAGTGTCGTTCGTAGAACCGCGGTATTTCCGGGCTGTGTGTTGAGTCTATTGATCAGACCGTTGAGCACTGTAGTCTCTCTCTCGGGCGACAAATTTAAACTCAACAGCGCGATTCGAGCGGCATCTCGCAAGGCGTTTTCTCGTCTTCCCAGATCTCTCGAGGCGGCCGTCGTTAGCAACTGCAGCGGCCGCTCAGGCGTCAAAAGCTCTATCAAGGCAGTTGCGGAGCCGTCTGCGGTATCGCCTGCGGCGCGTTGTCGTAGCGCGTTGACGAGGTGCGTTTGTGTATCGAGTTGCAAATTCAACAATTCAGGATTGCTACTTTGGGGTGTGAAAAGTAGCTCGGATGGTCGTATGAAGCGCGAAAGTAAATCGTTCCATAGATCAAGAGTGTTTTGTTCTGTCCGTCGTGGAATTGGCTGTATGCCGATCTCGCGTAAGAATGCGTTGCGCGACAATTCCACCGCAGCTATATTGGCAAAAATTTGCCTGTCGACAGGCTCTCTGTGGTTTAGAAATCGAATTGCTTCGACACCATATGCTTCAATTTCGAGGCGTGCTCGCGAATCTCCATTTCTCGCTCGGGCGAGCAGTTCTTCTGAGGGCTCGCCCAGGTAGGTTACTGCCGAATTCTCTACTCGACCCGGCTGCTCGCGTATACGTAAGGGACGACAACCGCTGAGAATAGCGGTCAATGCAGATGCGAGTTCTCTCTGGCGCGTCGAGTCTCCCTGTGGGGCCTCGCGCAGGTGTGTGCGAGCTACGTCGACGAACTGTCTTCGTAAGGGTTCGCTGGTAATGTTTCGAGTGACAAGATGGAGCGAGGTTAGGTCACCAGTCGAGATCGCACCTTCGAGCAGTCTCTGAAAGATCTGTCTGGAAGCATCGTTGGGACCCCGGCAACCATTGATGAGCTCTTGAATGGCACTGGATGCTTGTGCTGTGGCAGTCTGATTATCGCTTCCCAAGCCGGATGCAATCAGCAGGGTTGCTGCGGCACGTTCGCCATTCCGGCGA
Organism: uncultured Candidatus Obscuribacterales bacterium; assembly: GCA_964418155.1. Classification (GTDB taxonomy): domain Bacteria; phylum Cyanobacteriota; class Vampirovibrionia; order Obscuribacterales; family Obscuribacteraceae; genus JADYXR01. Next base: position 42,624 of record CAYQKX010000035.1, read on the forward strand.
TTACCTTCCCTCACTATCCGCGCAAGAGGAGCTAGCGCCTCACCGATAGTGGAAGGTACACTTGTCGCTCCTGTCGAGAGCGCTGACAGCAGGCGAAGCGCCTGCGTATTCTGCGCGATTCTAGCAGATGCTCCACGCCACACCTGGTCGTTTAACCACTGCGAGCCGTCGGCAAGTCTCAACAACAGTCGACTTGCTCCCGCGCTACCGACATCGGATGAGGTGGCAATGTTTATCAAACTTGCGAGCGCCAGGCGATTCGGATGAGACTCTGGGGTGTTTTCTCTGACTTGTCGGGCCATTGTTGCCAGTGTTCTGAGTGCCTCTTGGGCGCCGCCACGAGCAGCGCTTTCGAGACTCATCGGCTCCTCTGTCGTTTGATCCAGTAATGTGGTTTGAATGGTATCGCCAGAGGTGTCATCGCCTTCGCTGACCAAAGCGACCGTGGACAATGTCGTGGAGGCGGGTGGCAGCAACAGGAGCTCTTGACGCTCAAGGTCGATTCGCCCGAGAAATTCAGTTAGAGTTTCCGAAATAAGCGGAAAGTTTTCCGGATCCAGTGTAATCTGAACCCGGGTTGCAAACATACCCGGAATGACGTTCATCGAGTTAATCGTACCGTCTGACCGGAAAGTACCGACAAATGTAGCGGCGGCCGGGCGATCGGTTGGAGCCGCGGAACCCACACCGTTGCCGTCGGTCGCAGATGTATTCTGGCACCGTGTGAGCGTGTATGTGCCAGTGCCGTCGGTGTTGAGCACGATTCGCTGCTGGGCATTGAGACCGCCGCCCAGATGTTGCTCGCATTCAGATGTCACTTGCCCGGTCTCAGGATCTACGAAAACTGTAGACGAGAAGCGGCGCTGCTGCTGATCGTAGATTTCCAATGCCTGCGCGCTGCTGTCCGTCGTCCAGAGCAAGGCATGTGCAGGACTGGTTTCGCCGCGCTCACGGGCACTCAGTGTCGGGAAGAAATTTACTAAAATTCGCCCGTCAGGTTGTGTAATGACTTCGAATACCGGTTGATCAGGATCGGCTGAGTCGGTGTCGATTGGATTCGCATCAGAGTCATAGAGTCCATCGCCATCACCGGAAGCTGGGAGCGGTGAAGGACGGTCATTGCGAGACCTTACCTCCAGATACTCCTCTAGAAATCGGCTAATCTGACCGGTTGAGTCCGTCGACCGGACTGCGTCCGATCCGACGGGAGGATTCTCAAATTGAAGATCTCTGTTGTCACCCATTTAGCTACCCACCGCATATAGCCGCACCAAGGAGTAGTTTCCCGTCATTACAGTAGTGAATGGCCAGGTTCTTCATCCGCTTGGTCCTTGAATGTCGTTCCCCACAGCGATGCAATCCTAGCTAACCCAACCTTACCGAGACCTGACGAAATTTTGCGCTTGTGCAGGTCAGAATCCGGTCAGGTTTGCGTCAGGAGTCAGACAGGCAAGTTGCCTAGGATGGCGAAGCTGGGCGGATTAAGTAGGGAGAGCATTCAATATGAGTAACGTTTACTTACCGGATCTGGAGATCGTTGGAGAGAGCGGTTCGAGCGAGCAAACTAGAGTGACTTCGTCGGTTGTAGGCGATTCGCGAGCGGCTCGCGTAGCTTTGATGATTAGGTTTGCAGAGCTCATTTCGAGCTCGAATACAAAGGAAGAAGACTTTGCGGATCGCTTTATGTCCAATGTCTTTCAACAACAATTTTCCGAGAAGCTATTTGAATTTCTTGGTGGCTTTGTTTGTTGAAACATTTTTGTATACCGGGCTGCGGCGAAAGTCGCATGGATCAAATCGGCTTTCGTTTGGCGATAGCGTCATGTTTACCATCCTTTTGCTGGTTTGAAACAGCACTCGACGTTGGTGCGTAGATGTATCTTCTTCATTTTTTCATGGTTAGGCACGACCTAATCGTTGGATATTTTTTTTGTGGTGCACCAGAGACGGTGACACGAGTAGTATTTGTCGCGATTCGGTTCGCTCGATATCTAAACAAGAACCGGGCTCTATGCATTGGTTCAGCCCCTTTGAGTATTCAGCGGAATAACATGTTGTCTAGAATTAGAAACTAGTTAACAACTATTATGGTGAGAATACAAACAGTTTCGCTCGCGAAAAATCCTCATTTCGTGCACAGGAGTTGAGCAGAACCGCTAGATTCGTTTTGTTTTTTCAAGTTGCTTGCGTCCGGTATGCGGATCTTCTTCCGGCCAGACCCACGCAAACAGTTCTCAAGCAGTCTAAAGGAGCAGGCGCATCCGCCATTGGCGAGACTTGACTCGGCGGCATTCCGGGTCATTCTCAGCCCACTGGCAGCAAGCGACAGACGGTTTTCTTGAGGATCGGCATAACTCTTCAGAAAGGCATGCGATGAAGTGCTTTACAGCCACTATTCGGCGCAACGGTTTATTCGTTGAAGCCGGCATCACTCTCCCGTACCACGCCAACAACAACGGACTCTGGGCTTCGGTCGAATCGTCCGCGCTGGCACTTGCTCGGGCGATGCTTGCGGACGACAACGCGTACGACTGCCGCGACGGGCGTTTGATCGTCTGGCATTGCAACATTGTCTCCGAGGCGAAATCGCTGCGGATCGTGCCATCGGACGAGAAGCAGATCGAGAACGAGGACCAGGCGACGTCACTCCGCATCGTGCGTCGCAGCGAAACGGAGGTCGAGGCTGAATCGTACCGCATCGTACCGTCCGGCGAGACGGAGTCCGACCGCTCCGCGCTCATCATGGTCGATTCCGACAGCGAGATGACTACCGAGGACATCAACCTTGTGGTCGCCAGGGGCTATCGAATCGTCGGGCATCCGTTGACTGGCTCCGCGATGTACGAATGGCGCAAGCGGCTATTCAAGCTTCAGCCCGGCGATTCGATCGTTGTCTCGATCGTGTCCCGCTCTGCGTTCCTGTTCGGATTTCCAGTAGCCAGAGGAGTCGCTGTAGACGTTCGAATCGAGTACGACGGCGATGGCTTGAAGATGACGCTCGAAAATCGCCACCCGGTAGTCGAATCGTTCTCCGGATTCGAGCTTCAGCAGGATGCAAGCTTACTGGGCGTCTTGTTGGCGATTTCCGCGACGATCTTTTCTTTCTGCGTCTGGCTCTGCTGGGAAGTCATCGAGTCCATCCCGGTCTCGTTCGTCCTGCTCCTCGCAGCCCAGGTGATCGGCTTGTTCCTGGCCTACCGTGCGGCGGGCATACTTGGGCATTTGCTCGCATGCACCCAAAAGTACAGGCGGGGAACTCTGCCGTAATCGCAGATGACCTGAGATTCAGCCCGGTACGCCGGGTTGTTGATTACAACGAACCAACGAACCAACGAACCAACGATCGGTCCGACTTTTCATTTCGGAAAGGCTGAGCGATGAAGTGCTTCACGGCTGACATCCGACATAACGGATTCAAAGTCGAGAGCGGTGTCACGATTCCTTACTACGCCGACAACGATGGACTGTGGGCCTCGCTCGGGTCGCCCAGGTTGGCCCTCGCTCGGGCGATGCTCACGGATGAAAACGCATACGACCGACGCGATAGCGAGCTTGTCGTCTGGCGTTGCGGGTTGCTGTCCGGGGCGAAACGCTGCCGGATCGTGCCCTGCAGCGAGACCGGGGTGGACCTTTCTGCGCTTGTTCTGGTCACCGCCGACAGCGACATGACCACCGAGGAGTGCGAATGTGTCATCAGCAGGTCGTACGAGAAGGTGGCTCATCCGGTCTCCGGCGCGGCGGTGTACGAGTGGCGCACGCGCCTCGTCAAGCTCGAGCCCGGCGAATCCATCGTCGTTACGGTCACGTCGAAATCCGCGCATCTGCTCGGCGTGCCTCTCTCCAGGGGCGTACAGGTGGATGTTCGCGTCCACTATGATGGCGACAGCCTGAAGCTGACCTTCGAGAACCGTCGGCCGTCTCCGGCGAAGTGTTCGATGTACGAGCTTGGCCAGGAGTCAATCATGTTGTTTGCCTGTGCGGTGTTCCTGGCGGCGCTGTGCTGCATCGACGCGTTGTTCAGCGCCATCAGTGGGCGCCCGATCACGGTCTCGCTGATGCTCTTCTGCGTGACTACGGGGTTCTTCGGGTACTTTCTGTGCCGCGCTGTGTCCATTCTCTTGCATTGGCGCAAGAGCGCGAAGAGATACACCCGCGATTCGCGATGGTGCTAAGCGCCTTAGTCGGCCGTTCGCTATTCGCTGCGACCGCGCAGGTTGTCCGTAAAAACGGTCAATGAATTCTGCCCGAAAGCCAGCGCAGGCGTATCAGCGCCAACGCGCAAGGCAATCGCAATAGGGCGATGCTGAGCCCACATCCACTGTGACCTGGATGTTACAGAACGAGTTCAGCGAACTCGTTCTGTTGCTCTCTTAAACACTCTATACAGTAGTGGAGAGTCGACCGACTAAAACTTCGGCGGACCGAAAGCTATAGCCCTGTTGGATGAACAGGAGTTAGTTGCACCGTCTGGAGATCTGGATCAGTCCATCGAAGCATCGAAGTGGGTGTTGTCTGTAAGTCTCTGTTGGCAGAATGTCCGGGATGGGCTTGCCATCCCGGTGCATAGAGCTCGGGCGCACAGAAATTCGAGGCGGTCGTACATCGCGGAATGGATAAACTCAGGCGCACAGCCGTCTGCGCAGTGCGACTTGCCGACTGGTATGAACTCAATCACGAATACTACCGGGAGCGTCTTCGAGCCGGGCAAATGAAATATGCTCTGGATAGCCAAGGACAGCTCTCGACATTTCTCTTAGAAGACGCTCGATTTTTGAATTTTTCGTGGTCACCTTTGCCGTCACCGCGGCAGGTCTCTTCATCTTGCATCGTTGCATGAAAGCCTTGACGAACGGATTATCGGTTGGATCCATCGTGTCGAGAGTGGGATTGTCGAGAAGATTGGTATCACCTCTGTCGCGGAACAAGTCGTCATCGAAGCTCTCCAAAAGTATGTCGATGATGGTAAAGGGAGTGTTTGCCGCGAAAACTTCGGGGGTGACGCGGTAGTCGCACTCCATGAGCTCGGGTGGAATTGACCTGCCCGCGACAATTTCAATCCATCTTTCGAGGTCTGCCTTCGAAATCTCCGATCGCGCTCCAGGTGCACTGGAAGCCGAGTTCGCAGGTCGTCGTTGAAAACGCATGGTAGATTCTCCAGTACGGGAAAAATTGGGAACAATGTCGGGCGTGCCGTTGTAAAAACCGACGCTTGGTTTCGTCTTCTTGTGGCGAGCTTCGGCGCTGTCTGTCGTTGGTTCAGTACTGAATTGTTGGGGAGACGCCATCAGAATCTCCAAAAAAGGTTTAGAAAAAAACATGGAAGAACTTGAGGACTACGGTTGCTCATCGCGTTCGAGAGATTTTGCAACTTTATGCAAAACGCATACGGTTCGAAGAGTCTTAGAGTGGCTTGATAGGCTTTGGTCGCTGTTTTATCGCTCCGGATAAAAGTTTCTGAATACCCCTTCATGTTATTGTATTGCGCCTGTCGAAGCGACCCTGGTTTCGTAGATACAACATGCTGATTATGTTTATCTACATAACGGTGTTGGCGGTCTTGATTATGATCCTCTGAAAGAGCATTACTGCTGCTCGTTATCTCGAGAACGCTGAGTTTGTGTTCGTTTGATTAGCCACTGTATGTGATGCTATGTTCGAATTGATTTTGAGAGATACTATACATAAGAGTAAACCACAGGCGAGGGACAAAAACCAGCATCCAAGCTGGTCTTTATCCCTCGCCTGTGGAGCGCCTGTCATCCGGCGGCGCCCCACTGCGAGGATTTGCGTCTGGCTTCAGCATCAAGTGCAGTCCTCCTCTTCTTGAAGGGGGCGGCACCGCTGGCAGTACAGGTACGTGGTGGTGAGTGTGATCACCTCCAGGACGGTTTCGCCCGCAGCGAAGGGGCGCTTGCACGCCTCGCAAGGCGCGCCGACCATGAAGTGATCGCGGTTCAGGGTCAAGGGATCGGTGCCGATCTCTCCCTCGTGGACCACGAATTCGGCTTCGCCTTCTTGGCAGGCTGCAACCGGTGGCTCAGCCTCCGGTTGTACCTCCTTGACCCACAGTGCGAACTGCCGGTCGAGGCGGTTGTCGTTGGTGGAAGGTCGGCGTCGCCGCTTGCTTGAGACCCGATGGAGTCCGACCGCCGTGAGCACCGACGCGACTGCGAAGAGGGTTACGATTCCCAGACCCAGCCAGATCTGTTGATTGTTCGACCGAGCTAGAACCTTGGGTTGTTCCATGTTCTGCTTGGCGATAGCAATCGCTTCGAGACCAGCCTTCAACTGATTATCGTCAGCACCGTGCGTGCGCTCAACCACCAGATTCGGTGCGATACCGCGTTCGCGGTGGTCGAAGCCGTCCGGTCCGTAGAACACGCCGGTGCAGATTTGCAGTTGTCCGCCGGAGTTGAGGTTGATGTAATGGAACGACACACCCTTGCCCCAGGTGGTAGTCCCGAGCAGCAACCCGCGCTTCGAGCCCTTTAGAGCGCTTGCTACCATCTCACCCGCTGAGATTGTCGAGCCGTCAACAAGCACCACTAGCGGTGCTTGTTGCAGGGTTGACACCAGCCGCTTGTTGGCCGCGGTCGGTCGCAGGTAGGTCGGAGAGAACGGCTCCACTTCCAGGCGGGTCTTCAAGGTGAGGCGTCCCGATCGCGTCCAGTGTTCGCCGAGCCTCCCTTCCTTGAGAAAGGCGGAGACGAACTGGTACGCGAAGTCCATGTAACCACCGTGATTGCCTCTGAGGTCCAGAATGATTCCCTTCGGATTGGCGTTGGCGTTGTTGAGCGCTTGCGCCGCCTCGGCGAACTCGGTAAGGACCTTGTCCGAAGAGAAACTCTGGATGTGGAAGTACCACGCGCCTTCGACCTCCGATGAGGTTACGATGCGGTCGCCGGCTTTGCTGAGGGTGAGCGGGATCTCAACCTCGGCGTCTTTGACCTTGAGTGTGACGGTGACTTCGCCTGGCTGAGCGAGGAGCCACGAATTCACGGTCTCTTGAGTCAGTTCGCCAATCGGCCAACCGTCGATAGCCAGGATGCGATCGCCGCGTTTCAGACCGGCACGGTAGGCCGCTGAAGCGCCCGAGACGTAGCTCACGAAGTAACCGTCTTTATCGTGGTCGAGCGTGATCCCGAAGGATACGTCGCCCGCTATGTAGCGGCGATTGGCTTCGAGCAGCTCATCCGGTGAGCGGTAGACCGTCCAGCGGTCTTGCAACCTCGCGATCAGTTTGTGAATCGCTTCGTCGCGAGCCGCTTCCGTCTCCATGAGCGGAGGACTTTGTTTCAGCATGTATTCAACCCGCTCGTAGTCGTTGTAGGACCGGAGCAGGTACTCGACCACCTCGCGGTATTGCGCGTTGTAGCGCTGCGCGTCGGTTGCCGTGAAGGGGACGGTGTGGTTCTTGTGGGGTAACGAAAACAGTCGAGGCGGGTCCGGCTGAGCGACAGCCGCGCGGGATCCGACTAACAGTGCTGCGCACAGTAAGAAGTATCGGATGGCGTTCATGAGAAAAACTCCCTGAGGAGCCGCGCCCTCCCCTAGCAAACGGAGGAGGGCGCCTTTTTTTCTTTTTTTTGTCAGGGTACGAGTGCGCTTGCACGCGCGCTCGTGGACCAAAGTTTGCAGCGCCGACAACAAGTCGACGTTTTGGTCCCCGTCACGTCTGAGCTTCCTTCACTGGAGGAAAGATGCACTTGGTCAGGTCGACCTTCGTGCCTTGCAGTAGTCCGCGATCGATCGCGCGGTTGTACGCCTCACCGAGGTGAGGTACGTCGGAGACGAACACCAGACCGGATGTGTAGGCGGACGGCTCACTCGCCCAGCGGGCGATGACCGTGTTGCTGCCGACGCAGACGTACAGGTCGTAGGGCTCGCCGTCGGAGACGGTGCGTCCGAGGAAGGTGCAGCAGGGCGAGTCATCCTCGAACTGCGGGGTACCCACTTCACCCACGAGCGCCGTGGGGAGTCGCGAGGGATCAACTGCTGACATAGGCTTGTACTCCTATGGGAAAACGACCGGGGCGGGACCACATGTCCGCGCCCATAACTCGCTTTGCGAGAGGTTGTTGCTTGACCGGTTTCTTCGGAAACCAGATGCTGGGTTGTTGGTGCGCACCACTTGTGGTGGCGAGGTCAATGCCTGCGGGGCGCAGCTCTGGGCTATCACTGGACCCTGATCTGTTGATGTTCGATTTGACAAATCGTTTGCTCGGACATGCCGAGACAGATTTCCGCCCGGTTTCGTCGCCAGGCAGTTAGTCTTTGTCGAAGTCGTCCACTTTCGCGAGCTTGCTCACGAATCTCTTGCCGCGAGGTGTCCGTCTCCATTTCTGGTCGACGAGCCCCAGGCGGTAGAGCTGGTAGAGGTAGAACTGTCGCGTGCCGAGGTCGGGAATCAGCTCGACGAGGTGACTGGCGTTGATGGTCAGTGGTTCGGAGAAAACATCCTTCACGAATTCGAAGGCGTCCTCTGGTCTCCCACAACCGCAGAAGGCTGCCTCCATCGAGATTCTATGTTCTCTCGTGCGCCTGATTCGACTTGGCGGATCCTTGATGGGGGTGGCTTCGGCGGTGATTGTCAATTCGGGACGCCGTCTCCAATCCACGGAATTGAGGAGTGCCTTGACGTCGTCACCTTCAGAACTGCACCAGGAGCCGCCGACGCCTCCGCCATGTTCCATCAAGTCAAGGTCGGTCACCAGGTAGAGGATATGGAAGTAGCAGCCATCGCCTGGAATCAGTCTCGTGACCGCTTCCCAGTCGTTGTAGAACGGTGCCAATCCGAGGAGTTTGTGGAGAAAGTATGCTGCTTCTTTCGGGTGTCCCCAAGAACAGAAGCCAGCTTTGTTGATGAGAACCTCCAGTACTTGGTCGTTAAAGGGGAGTTTGCATGAAGTTGCCATGTGACGCTCTTTATAACAAGCTGCGAGATTTCCGTCTCGCGCGTCTCCTTCTTCGCAGCCATGGCTACAAAGACCGCACTACGTTGTGCGGAAGGAGATTTGAGAAATTCCGCCTCGCGGGCGGGTTTTCTCGGAGGGGAGAAGCACCATGAGTGCTTCTCCCTCCCTTACTCTTGAGTGCGCCGAATTGCGCGATGCGGCGACTCGAGCATGTGATCAGCGTTGGCGCTGTGACGCGGTCGGATGGATGTGATAGCGCAGTGGGTCACACTCCAAGTGCCGGCAGCGCTTGAGGTTAGCGGTTTGTCGGCGGACGATACTTTCTGTCTGGTGAAAGTGAAGCACCGGATGCGGTGCTTCACTTCGGTTTTGTTTTGTTCGGTGCTCCGCCCTGCGATGGCGGTGGCGCCGTTGGTCGTTACGCAGGTTGTGGCGGCGTCACCGTCCCTGGTGGCGCCGCTGGGTCCTGTGTGCGGCGAAATGCGCCGCTTTTGGCATGTTCATTGGCGGCGAGTTTCGTCTCTCACAGTCGCGGATCGACCGGTTCGCATTCGCAGGCGAGCACCGCGAACACGCACTCGTGGACACGCTGGAGCGGCTCGCCTCGGACGAAGCGCTCGAGTCCTTCCAGACCCAGCGCCAGCTCCTGCATCGCCATCCAGCGCTTGCGCTTGAGTGCGCGCACGCGCAGCCGGCTCAGGTTGTGCTCGCTGTCGTAGTCGAGACCGTAGATGATCCGCAGGTACTCGGCACCACGGCACTTGACGCCAGGCTGCACGATCCTGCGCTCCGTGGTGTCCAGCTCCGCCGAGCCCATGGTCAGGTAATCGTACGGCTTGACCACCATGCCTTCGCCGCCTGATGCCGTGTACTCGAGCCACCACTCGATCGCCCGTTGGCACTGTGACGGGTCATCGAGGTCCACCTGATGATGGAGCGTCGGTACGATCAGCCCGTCCGATCCTTCGGCCATCTTCTGTGCCTGCGCCATGTGCCAGCCATGGTTCTTGTCGCTGTGGACGTGCCCCTCCGATGCGAGCACGTGGAATGGCGCGAGCCGGTATCCCGACAGCCCATCCACCGACCAGCAGTACGGACGGTATGCGGCCTGGAACCTGGTTGCGTTGTCGAGCTTCGTGCGGCACCGTTCGAGCAGGGTGTCAGCCGGGAGACCCCGACCGACTGCATCTTCCAGAGTCGGGATCACCCTCGTGAGAGAGGCTCTGGCAGCCGCCCCCGGACCTGCGAACGAACGCATGATCAGGTCCTTGGCCTTGACGGACCAGGGCATGAGTTCGCAGTCCAGCAGCACCCAGTCGCTGGCGAGGTTGTCCCATGTGCGCGAGCGGTCGAGTGCCGTCCGCACCTTGTCGAGCAGCCCGTTCGACAGCGTGTCGTCGCCGAAGAACGGCCTGCCCATCCTGGTGTAACACGCTCCGATTCCGCTCTCGACGCCGAAGCGCCGGCGGGCTGCCGCTTCGTCTCGGCAGACGATGACGATCGCCCGGCTGCCCATGTGCTTTTGTTCGCACATGACCCGGCGCACCCCGCGGTTCCGATAGTACTGAAGCGCGTCGTGCGGGTGCTCCAGGTACTTCGTCGTCTGGCTGGTTTCGCATGGTGACATGGTCGGCGGCAGGTGTATCATCCAGCGCGGATCGACGGTATGCGTCGAGATCATGGCGAATGCCCCGCAGCGGTTGCCGTAGCTCAGTTCCACGTTGCCGAGGATCTGGGTCGAGACGGCCCGATTCTCGAGCGTCTTCGCTGCGTCGATCACGCAGTGCGGGTTGACGTGGCGAACTTCTCGAGGTCCGGTGTCGCTGGTGTCAATCAGCGAGAAGACGGCCATCTGAGACGGAGGTCCGACCTCCGGATCATCCGGACCCACCGAGCTGTAGCGTACGGAGTAGCCGTACCGTTCGGCTGCCGCGTCGCACCACTCGCGGAACTGTGCACGCGTCCACTCGAAGCGGTGATCGGCGTGACGGAAGCCGGAGGCGTTGAGCTGCTCGAACCGAACGTTGTACTCTATGTTCGGCGTGGTCAGGACGACAGTTGCCGGCCGGGCGAATCCGAAGACCACCTCCTCGAAGTCCCTGAGCCGGTCAGGCTCGATGTGCTCGATCACCTCGACCGCGGTGGCTGCATCGAAGCCGCGCATGCGTTGGTCGGTGTAGAGGAGCGAACCGATGAAGACCTGCGGGCGGTCGTCGTCTCGAACGCGACGACCCAGTCCGCACCGGCGGCGCGCCTTCTGGAGCAGCTCGGCGATTACGTCGAACGCCGCGATCGTCTCGAGCTGCGTCATCTGGACCAGCCGTTCCAGCAGCTTGCCTTCGCCGCAGCCCATGTCGAGCGCGCTGGTCGCGCCGGCCTGCGCCAGTGCTTCGACGACCGCCATGTGGCGTTGGTCGTGCAGCGTGACTTTTGGCGATCCGGGCAGGACGCTTCGCTCGATGCGGCTCTCGGTGTTGCCGCCCTGTGTCGGCTCTTCGGTTGCCTCACCATCCTCCTCGCCGCTAGGCTCGGTCAGAGCCTCCATCGCCAGGTCGGTGAGCGAGCCCTTGTGCCCGAGGTAGCGTCTGACGATCAGGTCGCGTAGCGGGTGTCCGGTCAGCCAGCCCTCACCTACGCGCAGAAGCTTCTCCACTTCGGTCTGGTCGAAGTAGTAGTGCTTGGAGTTGTCGAGCACCGGCAGCAGGACGTAGAGATGCGTGAGCAGCTCTTTGACCGTCGTGTCACCCTGGAGAGAGACCGAGAAGTATGGGCTCGGGCCCCACTCGGGGAAGTTGGGGTCGAGTTGTCCGGGTTGCTCGATTGCAACCGCGTAGCCGAGGGGCTGGAAGAGGTCGCGGATCAGCTCGTCTCCCCGCCGACTCAGCACTGCGGAGAGGTCCGCTTTGAGCGCGAGCCGCTTGCCGAGCAGGTGTTCCGGCCCCTTGCCGCCGAGGGCGCTGCCGTAGACCTTCCGGATTGCCCCTGCCATCAGTGAGGACGAGACGAACGGACGGTCGTTGACGTAATCGTGCACCGTCAGCACACCACGGCTCTTCACCAGTGCGATCGAGTCCAGGTCCATGATCATGGCGGCGACGCAGAGGTCGGGCCTGGACACGGGGTACAGTACGTGGGCCTTGCCTCCGGTGATGTCGAAGGTCTGCAACTTGTCCGGGTGCTTCCACAGCAGGAACCCGAGTTCGGTCGCGTCTGGCGTAGTGTTCGTGATCTTGAGTTGCATGCGCAGCTCCGGTTTGATGAGTGGAGTGCACGGCGTTGTGCGCTCCGAGGTGGAACAGACCGACTGCTCCTTGAATGGTCGCGCCATCGCGCGACTCAGTGGCATGATGGCGCGTCGCTAGGATGTAGACATACGACCGCGTCTAGATCGTGTGAGCCCGCGTCTAGCGAACGAGGGCATTGGTGCTGCGAAGAACAGCCGAACGTGTTCGGCTTACTGGTCGAGTGGCCTTCGCCTTCGACGACAGTGAGTGAGGAGATCGGCTGTTTGAGCAGGAGGCTCTCACTGGTGGGAGGCGCTGGTCGCGCCCTCCGTGGGTATCGGAGACCGGCTCGCTCGCGAGCTCGTGTCGGCCTCCTGCAGGCGTCGTTTGAGTCCGTGTGCGCCGCTCGGCATCGGCGGTGCGATGCATAACAGAGTTCGTTGCTCCGGAATACGAGCACGGCGGACGGTGAGCAAGTGCACCACGAGTGGTGTGTATTCTCTCTGCGCGCTTTCTCGTTCGATGCCGGATGGGTTACCTGTGTGTCAGGGGAGGGTGATGCCCTGATGTTGTCTGTTCTTGACTTCGCCGTGCAACTAAACTAAATCCAATTCTCTGCAAAGTTAGCGAAGTGATGCATGTTTCGGGAGCTTGTTAAAATCGCGTCTTTGACAATATGACTCGCGTGGTTAGCATTGAAATGGTGGATGAAAGCACCGGGGAGCGATATTCTTCTCTTCTTGGAAAGCTTATTGAGTCTAGTAATATTAGAAAAAATGTTCGTTGTTCTTAGTGATAGCGTTGACAATATCACTTAAGTGATAGGCTCTAGCGGACATGCTACTGTTTGATTATCCAACGCAACCAGCGCATCGCTTCGGCAACTGCAAGCGCTGACGCAGGGCATCCTCTGGGGAATTGCGGACGGCTTCCGTCAAACATCTCCGAGATCGAATTGAGGCAATCCTCTCCGTATGTGTGCTCGAAGACGGGCTGCCAGAGCAGACGGATGCGATTGGCAGTTTCCGGGAGTGGTCCATGGACATTCAGCAGTGCGTCGCAATACTGCCCGAGAAGCCAGGGGTACGCCGTGCCTTGATGCCGTGACAGATCTCTGTGGTATTGGTCCGGATGAGCCAGACCGCATCCGAACACGCCTTGATAGCTGGGGTCGGAAGGCGCGAGAGTGCGTACACCCATCGGTGTGAGCAACTCGGACTCGACGGTTCTGAGGATCGCTTTGTCCTGTTCGGTCGAAAATGCGCGATGTGGAAGAGAAACCGCAATCAACTGATTGCAGCGCACCGTGTCGTCTTTGCGAGAGGCAGAAGAGAGACCGCTTTCGAGAACATCGAACAGACATTGTTTTTCTTCATTCCAGAATTTCTGCATTGCCTCTTTGACCTGCCGTGCAAGCTCCCTGATTTCGGTGTTTTCCGGCATCGAACAAGATTCGAGAAAATAGAGTAGCGTTTCCAGATAGTTGTACCAGAGCGCGCAGAGCTCGACGGCTTTCCCCGATCGAGGGGTGATTGGCATGTCTTCTACCTTCGTGCACATCCAGGTGAAAGCTCGATCTTTTTCGGCACAGCGGAGCAGTCCGTCATTGGTATCGATTTTGATACCGGAGTTGGTGCCTTTTTGAAAGTGTCCAACGGCGTCCAGCATTATAGTCAGCTGTGCTTTGATGAAATCAAGGTCCTTCGTTACTCGAAAGTATTTGAAAAGCGACCATGCCCACCACAATGTTACGTCGACCGCTTCGTATTCGAAGCGCTGCTGATTATCGCCATCTTTGCCGTCAAGCTCCCAGTTGGGCATGATACCGTTATTGATACTGTTGCCGTAATACTGCAATATTTCTTTGGCAGCATCGAAGCGTCTGGTGGCTACTGTCAGTCCCGGCAATGCAACCATGGATGCCCGCCCGCCACTGTTGTACCAGGGATATCCCTCGATGATCGACTCTGCCTCAATCCCCTCACCGGATGACACCAGGAATTGATCGCAGGCAAGTAGCAGGAGGTCGGAGCGTTGGACATTGTCCAGGTTGGCTTTCTCTATCAAAGACCGCTGCCTGTTTATCACTTCGCGAAGTGCTGGTGAACAGGATGGAGAGTTGATCGGTTTTCCAAAGCTGGCGCCCAGGCAGAATTCACGCTCTTCGTGCAGATTGGCTGCTACGCATCCGACGAAGTACAGGTCCTCCGAGTGCGGGAGCCCACGAATCGATTCGGTCGGCCAGTGAAAGTCCCACCACCATTGCTTCTGCGACTCATAGCAGCCATCGCTCCAGGTGAGGCACAGGCGGTTGTTTTCATCCAGTATTATGACTGATTGATTCGGCGACACGAACTGCGCGTATGTCTTGTCGGCCGAGCCGTGAAGCTCGCCGTGAAAGTCTCGAAAGCCGACCAGAAACTTGCAGGTGATGCGCACTTCGTCCTGGCGCCTGTCATCGTCAGGCAGCCAGAAGTAGCCGATATGAACCTGTTCTGTGCTCCAGGGGTGTACGAGCTGTTTGACCAGGTAGCTGCCGTCCAATTCGAAAACCCAGGTGGGGCATGGCAGGCAAGAAAATGATTCGATAAATTTGTAACCTGTGGGCGAGACCACTCCTGATTCCCAGTGATTTGTGGAGAGTTCGAAGTCTTCGCCATTGATGGTGAGCACTTCTTCCACTCGCGAGAGGATGATATTGCGATTGCGAGGCGGTGGGTTGGCGGATACCAATACTGCATGGTACCGTCGGCGGTGTGCACCCGAGATGGTGCCCATGGAGTAACCGCCCAATCCATTGGTTACTAGCCATTCTCGTCCATCCGGTTTGTCTCTCGTGGGATAGACGATCGGTACTTCGTACTTGAGTTCAGGATAATGCGATTTAAGCCAGCCGATTAAACCGAAAGTCATGTACAACCTCGTGTCACTAGCTGCTCCTCGCCCTGAGGTGCGGTTCAGGATCGCTCTCAGGGCGCGGACCCATGCCTGCAACGCTTCTATACCCAATCGGCCCTCCAGCCAAGCCCATGGCAAATTGCATTCAGGTAGGTTTCGGGCGATAGTTCTCGGTCGCTTGTCAGGTGATGCAGGTATGAGAATTTCGATTGTTAGTGCGGCTAGTGAAAAGGGTGAAGGGCGGACCGGCGCGCATCCGTCGGCGCGGGTCCGATCTGGTTAAGTCTTTTTCCATAAAGCGGAGAACATATCGCTTGAATCGCGCTTGAGGCTGTTTGTAGGGTATCGAGTCCCCGTTTTCAACCAATGTTTTTTTTGACCAAATTCGCAACCCCACGCACGATTTTCATCAGTAAATCCCGGTATAAGATGCCAGGACTGGGTTGCGGGTATTGGTCGTCGACCTACCTCGGTGCGCCTGACCGCGCACGCAGTGATGAGAGGAATATTCATGTTAAAAGAGCTGGCAATCGCGGACGCTTACGGTGCTGGATTTGAGTACGCCAGCGCCGAGCACGTAGCGAAGCACAACACGCTTGGTGGCTACGTCGCTAATGAGAAGCATGCTCTCACGCCGGGTTGCTACACCGATGACACTCAGATGTCCATCGCTGTCGCGGAGTGTCTTCTGTCCGGCAAACCCTTGACCCGCGAACTCTTCGCCGATGCTTTCGTCGATGCCTTCAAGCGCGACGTTCGCGAAGGTTACGCCGGCGGCTTCTACAAATTCTTGCAGTCCATCGACAACGGCACCCAGTTCATCGCGCAGATCAAGCCTTACTCCGACAAGAGCGGCGCGGCGATGCGGGCTGTTCCCCTTGGTGTGCTGAAGACCGTCGACGAGGTCAAGTCGGTTTGCCGCCTGCAGGCGGCGCTCACGCATGACACTCCGGGCGGTATCAATGCGGCGCTCGCGACGGCGTTGGCCTCGCACTACTTCGCCTACGAACTCGGCGACCGCGCCGGACTCGGCAAGTTCCTCGACGGTCACGTGGATGGCGACTGGTCCGAAGAGTGGACCGGCAAAGTCGGCGAGAAGGGCTTCATGCCGGTGAAGGCGGCCTTCACCGCGCTGCGCCGCAACAACTCCCTGTCCGCCGTCCTCAAGGACTGTGTCGCATTCACTGGCGACGTGGACACGGTCGCGTGTATCGCTCTCGGTCTGGGGTCTCTCGTGCCTGCCCTGAGCAAGGATTTGCCGAAGGTCCTGGTCGACGACCTCGAGAACGGCACGTACGGACGGGAGTTCATCGCGAATCTCGACCTGCGGCTGATCGCGGCCATTGACTGAACCATGACGGCGGCCTGATTTCTCATAGAGGGGCGGAGGCAATCTTCGCCCCTCCATGTCTTCAATCGCATCCTGCACTTCCGCTCGGTGATACCGAGCCATCGGTTTTCGCCTTGGGTCGCCTCGGACGGGAGTTTCGGAAGTTTCATCGGTCGGAAGCGTGTGTGCTTCCTAGGTGCCAGAGAGTCGAGTTGACGGAGTCTGAACCGATGCGTAACAAACAGGGCGGTCGGATCTCTATGGTCATGAAGGCGTTTTTCACGAGCGAGTTCTTCGACTTCCTAATGGTGAGTATCTCGCTCGGGGCGGTTTGCCTTTTTGGGTGTTGGTTGTGTGCGGGTCTGCAACATCCTGCACTGAGTGCACTTTCGTTTCTTGCGTTCGCATGGCCTGCTTGGTTGTGCGACAGGTTTGAGCGAGTCATCAGCCGTGGCTTCGGTGAGTACAGTAGGGCTGTTGTTCTCTGGGGGGTGGTGCGCTCGATGTCGATTGTGTTGATGCTCGCAATCGGATTCGTCGCTGCGCTCGCTAAGACAATCACCCTTGGCGCTATCGCTCTCGCGGTGGTCGGCATAGTTGTCATATACGTTCTTGTGGGTGGCTAATCGATCGGCCTCCTCTTCTGAAGTGTCCCCTCGTGTCGAGAGACAGGCTGTAAGCTAGCTCTGGCTGGCAGATCTAGCCTGTCTCTTCGATTTTAATCTATTAAAACAGGTAGTAAGTGTGGGGCAAAAAGTTGACTGTCCCGGCGCAGGCAGGCGCGGTTGGAGATCCAACCGCCGCCTGCAGAGCCGCCGCTTTTTTCCTTTCGACAGTCATAAACGCTCCTTGGCAATAAGTTTTATTTGTTGTCTGGAGTGCCGCCTCGGGGCACTTGAATTCGGGCTGTGGGAACCCAGGCACCCTTGCCGTTGTTGGCGGTTTTATCCCACATGTGCCTGACGCCGTTGAACTCGATGCGGAAGTAGAACCCGAAGAATCGAGCCGCCTTGCCGCATGCGAAGAACGAATCCGCGAACCAATCAAGCGTGACGATTTCACCAATCGTGGCAATCCGCTCGTCAACCGTAAGCTTGAGGACGATGTCGCCCGTCTTCTTACCGGTCTCCTCGTGGATATCCATGACCAGATCCGCTTGCTTGATAGAGAAATTCACTCGGTCATGCGGCGCGTTGCCCCACATGTTAATGCGGGCGAGGCTCCAGTTACCGAAGCGAATCCAGCTTGCCGCTCGCAGCGCGAACGCCTTGTCGGGACGAACGCGACCTTCATCACCGATGCACTTGTCGGCGATCACCACGATGGCATGCTCCGGGCTCCGGATGCCACGTTTGATCACTGCACCAGCGCGATGAAGCGCGATAATCCTGCAAATGCGCACACGCAGATCCGCGGGGACGCCGCGGCGAGTCAGGTAATCCTTTGCGAGCTTAGCGCCTTCAACATCGTGCCGATCGAGGTCGATCGAGCGTCCGATGTCGTGAAGCCAGGCGGCGCAAGGAATAACAAACTCTCGGGTGACCTCGTCAAGCATCCCGGGGAAGACCCGATCAACTTGCTTGGTGAGACGAATGGCGAGATCGCGCACTTCATCACCGTGGACGAAGTCGTGGCGGGTCTGTCCCTTCGAATTCTTGTCACCCTTTGCGTACACTGCGAGGAGCTCGGGGTCGCGGTACATGCGATCCCTAATCTCGATGAGCTCCATAAGTTCCATAGTTCCGTTACTCCTCGTTGTGAAGCCACCGACAGCGTTGTCGGAGCTTCGTTTTGATGCTCGAGTCGCTCGCCCCATTGGCGGAGTCGACGTACTGAGCCGAAACAAATCGGTTCATAGCCGTGCGAAGCAACTTCAGCTCAGGTCCGTGAGTTGTTCCAGCGACGTCAGTCTTTGTGACAACTCTCCGGACTTCGACAGAGCCCGGATGACAACGAGTGAAAGTGTGTTGTCATCAACCGGATACCAATCTCGAGAGCAAGAAGCCTGGGAAAAGCTTGCGAATCGATGATCTGGTCTGGTTCTCGCGGGTTGCCTGATGTGTTTTGAGCAAAGCTATAAACACCATCACACTATCAACGGGGCGTAATTAATCTCAATATAGAAAGTTTAAACACGGCTCACTTTACCTCCAGATCGCCGGATCGCTCGGTCTGTGACGGTTAGCGGAGCCAGCGCTGTCAATAGCTGCCGGGCTAACCCTGTCAACGGTTTTCACGGTCGGGGAGTTTCGAGCCTGGCAGTGAAAATGCAAGGATAGTTGGCAAAAACGTTCTGCTATCGTGGCTAGCACCGATCAGTTGGCATATCTTTTTGCCAGCGTGTGCAACCTCGTCCATCCGAATCCGTTTGTCCTTGCACGGTTCGGCAAATCGATTTTCGCTGAGTTTCCATTCTATTCTTTTGAGATCTAGCGGAAGCTTTGCTTAAGCACAGAATACAAGGGAGTTCCCGCTGATGGCACCACAGTTGTATGGACTAAGGCGTAGTGGATTGTCGGGGATGCGCACAGCGAGTGCGTTTTACTGTAGTTGCCGGTTTGGTGCTTGCGATCGGTTGAGTTCTAGACAAAAAATGGGTGATACTCTCGTATCACCCGAAATGCTCGCAGGACCGGTGCTGCCCTCGGCAGAGACCATCCCTGATCCCTCTCTTCTGGAGACCCTGCGTTATGTTTTGATCCCTGTTACCGCCGTCATAGACCACAATACACCAAGTTGGCGACGACTCCCATGGTGATATTACGTACCGCTGCGGAAAATTAGGCGGGCGGCTCGAATGGCGGAGATGGTGGGTATTGAACGTCTTTCTTCTCTTCCGTTGAAGAAGCGTCTCCGGACGCTGCTCCCGAATCGCCACCAGGAGTGGTATCAAATCCATCCTCGTAGAAATCTTCCTCTTCGTCCTCCTCGTCCTCGGTAGTATCTTCATCGGGCTTATTGGCTTGCTCCTCTGATTCCGGGCCGACATGAAAAGACATTTGCTGATGAGCCGGAGCTGGAGTCGGAGGGGGAGGTGGCGGTGGAGCTGCCTGCAGTCCGGGTGGAATGCGCTCGGCATTGATGAGACTCACCAGATGCGCCACCAATTTTTCTGCCTGAGATCTGCCCAGCTCGTCCCAGTGAGGTACGCCGAAAGTCTTTTCCGAGTATTCATCAGCTTCGTCATCGGTCCAGCCGATGAGGTCGAGCGCTCTTCCGAGCACATCGAGGAAGTTTTGGTCGGTCACTTCCGCGAGACTGACCGTATACGCAGAAGGGTCGAGATCGTAAGGATCCGGCTCTAAATCGAAGGCTGCTGCCGGGTCGCTTGACTGAGTTGACGGCATTGGCGGAATCATCGGCTTATGATGGCTGATTTCAGGTCCGATGTTGATTTCTTGTGGTGGTAGAACTGGTCGAGGCTCTTCCTTGATGTACTCAGTAGGTTCGACCGGCTGCCATGGCGAGTCGCTCTCGCCGGAAAGCTCTTGTTTGAGAGACAACGAGATGACTAGTTGTCGGAGCTCGTCAATCTGACGCGATATCTCGATAAATCGGCGTTCGCAAAAGGTTCTCATTCCGATTAGCGATTCAAGGACGACCTCAGGATTTCCTGGTGGCGTTGGCATGCCAATAAGTTTGGGTGTGATAAGACCTTCTGCTTCGATTTGCGGTCGGATCTGAGATGTCGGCCATCCTTGCTCCACGAGTTCTTTGATGCGCTCGAGGATGGTTAGATCTTCAGGCCGATATTGCCTTTGCTGACCCCTGCCACGCTTGATCTCCAGTCCGAACATCAACTCCCATCGTCTGAGCTGGTGGACGGATAGTCCCAGGCGGGCTGCTACTGTGTTGATTGACATCATGTGGTCTTGAGATGCCATTTTTCACTCCTGCTGCTGTTGAAATGGTGCAAAGGCTCCATCTACTAGGTTACACGAACTAGCGTAGCTAGGCTAGCTACGTCACTTCGTACCTCGATATTTCGGTTTTCAACCAACTTGTTTTTATCGGAACAAAGTTAAAGTTTTTGGTCGCAGTGTATCGCGGATTTGCAA
This sequence comes from uncultured Candidatus Obscuribacterales bacterium, assembly GCA_964418155.1. Lineage (GTDB taxonomy): Bacteria > Cyanobacteriota > Vampirovibrionia > Obscuribacterales > Obscuribacteraceae > JADYXR01. The sequence goes on from CAYQKX010000035.1 coordinate 63,049, forward strand.
GCGCTAGCACCGTGACCGGAAATGGTGAATAAAATCAACGGTAGAGTCTTGATGAAAACGGCTTAGAGTGCAGCTGCAATAATGGTCTCGGGGATTTACTCAATCGCGTTTTCCGGTTGAGTTCGATAATGTGAAGCGTCAAGAATGAGGGCATGTTTGATTTCTTGCATAAAGACGGTGCTAACGAGGTGTTCAAGAGCAGCCAGAGAAGCGCATAGTATCCGCGGTTCATTGTTTTCTCGCTCCCTGAGGGCGTGACATTGAGACCGTGTCGAGCACTCGGAGACTTGTTCTGGGTCTGAGAACAGTTAATTTCGAGCCTATGCTGCCGGGGACAAAGAAGACTTGGCATTAGCGAATAGGCGTTCAGGTCGCGCTTGTAGGGCACTCGCGAGAAGTTAGACGTAGTGGTCAAGAGAGGCTGGCTCGCGCCCTGTTTTCGAATCCGAGGCCGATTCGGAGGTCTTGAGGCATTCGGGCAGAAATTCTCTTGATTCGCCATCGGCGTGCGCCGGTGGTTGCATTTGAAGACCCAAGAGGAGGAGATCCCATGCTAGTTCGCGAAACGACTCTCGGTGTTCGGGCCAAGATCAAGGACATCGCCATCAGGCAGGCGTCGGGTTCCACGAGCCCAGACGAGGATGCTGTCCTCGACGAGCAGTTCATCCTGCTGGCCGCGACCTACAACGACATCATGCATCGAGAGTATGTCCATAGGCTGGCCTACAAGTGTCAGCCGGACTGGAAGTGCAGGTGTCCGGAGCACGATAGGCTGGGGTCTGCCTGCTCCCATCAGCTCTGGCAGCGGATGGAGTACCTGGACCCCGCGCGACCCGGCCGCAGCGGCAACGCCGAGCTCTCTGCCGAATGGTGGGCCGAACGCGGATTCAAGCTCGTCAAGTCCCGCCTCGATCCGGTCCTCGACTGGGTCGTGCTGAACGACGGCAAGCTGCCAATCCCCGTCAGCATCCCGGAGAAGGCCGCCGATTGGTGGGTTGACTTCCTCTTCGTCCACCACTCCGGTCATGCGCGACCGGAGATCGCGAACGACCCGTTCATCCTGTTCCGACCGAGGGTGTTCGATCCCATCGACTGGACGGTCGAGCTGAAGGTGCGTCTGCGAGGGGCTCTTCTGGGCAAGATCAAGGCGGAGTTCGCCGTGAAAGCTCCGCCCGAAGCCTTCTTTCCGCTCGAACTTTCCGTCGGGCGCTTTGGCGGCTCGATCCTGATTCATGACGCCTGCGAGGACGTTGGTCTCAATCCGCCTTACCTGGCCAGTGACGTCTCGATGCTGGTGACACCTGCCTCGATCGAGATCACCCACAAGCTCTGGGATGCGTGACCGCGGCAATTGCGCGCGCCTCTCTGCTCGATTCTGCGGATTGCCAGGAGGGTAAGACCAAGAGCAACAAAAGGGAGCTTGTAGGGGCAAGTGAATGCCTCTATCGCACCCGGGTCGAAGAGGATTGCTCCTCTCGGCTTTGGATTTTTGAATACTATCGAATGTCGGATTTGAGTTGCTGCTGCTGCCGGCTGCCGAAAACCGCAATGGCGGATGGGCGCAGTCAAAACTCTTTTCGCCTCCATCGTTGCAAATCTCGCGGGTCAACTGTCTCGAATGCAGGGCAAGTGGCTCGAATGGCAGAGCCGCACTGGGACCGCCGGCGTCTCTCCGGCATTTTTTGAAAAATTTTCTTGTCCGAGAAGTTTCATCGAAGTCGGGTAACTTAAGATTTGAAGCTGCCGCACTTTCTCAATCCCCGCTGCGCTAGCTCCGCTTAGTTGCTTGGCTGTGTCGAAGAACGCCGATCTGTCGGATGTTCCACCAGCAGAGCATCCACTCGAACATGGAAGAAAACACATCTCATTTTTATGACATATACGCATATCTAGATGTAAACTCTAACGCACTTGGCGTAACTACAAGTCCCTGGTCGCTTACTCAGGGAGGGGGGCAACGTGTCAAAGGAAAATCGACGCGCCATCGTCATGGTTATTGATGGGTGCGGCATAGGGGCGGCTCCGGATGCTCACGAGTTCGGCGATTCCGATCAGTGCAACACTCTGGGTAACATAGCCAGAGAAATGGGAGGCTTGAAGCTACCTAATCTGAGCCGGCTTGGATTGGGCAGGATAGCCCCCATTGCAGGCATTGCTCCAGACTCGAAAGGTGTCGGATTATTTGGAAAACTGAAAGAGGCGTCTAACGGGAAGGACACTCAAACCGGACATTGGGAAATGATGGGTGTCATCAACCAAGAAGCATTCCCTATGTATCCGCAAGGTTTTCCCAAAGAAGTTATTGATGAGTATTGCAAACAGACCGGTGTTACAGGCGTCTTGAGCAACAAGCCTGCTTCCGGAACAACGGTTCTGGAAGAGCTCGGTGAGGAGCACCAACGAACCGGACTGCCGATTGTCTACACTTCGGGAGACAGTGTTTTTCAGATCGCTTGCCACGTCGACACCGTGCCTCTGAAGAAGCAATACGAGTGGTGTGAGATTGCCCGGAAAATCCTCGATGGTCCACATCGCGTCGGTCGAGTGATTTGCCGACCTTTCGAAGGCAAGCCCGGCGCATACAAGCGCCTGAGCGGCGATCGCAGAGACTATGCTGTACCGCCGCCCGCGAAAACTTTTCTGGATGTCATGAAAGATGATGGTCATGGAGTCTTCGGCGTAGGTAAGATCGAAGATATTTTTGTAGGCAATGGCATCAGTCATGCCAAGCATACCGGCAGTAACAAGGAAGGTCTCGAGATTACGCTGAAAGCGATCACCAACGATTGGAATCTCAAGGACTGCAGAATTCAAGGCAATAATCCGGATAAGGTCGACCTGATATTCACGAATCTAGTCGATACCGACTCTCTATTCGGCCATCGCCGCGACGTCAAAGGTTATGCCGGCGCGCTTAACGAGATCGACGAATGGCTCGGAAAGATAATGCAGGTTATGAACAAAGACGACCTGCTAATCATCTCGTCCGATCATGGCAACGATCCGACCGCACCGGGGACAGATCATACTCGGGAGTTCGTTCCTCTGATCGCCTATTGTCCAGAATTGGAAGGCACCGCCGGTGATATCGGAACCCGAGATGGCTTTTGCGATATCGCTGCCAGTCTTTCGGATTGGCTTGGAGTAAATTGGTCCGGTCCGGGAGTCTCTTTTGTATCTCGCACATGCGTTGCTTAAGCCCCACTTTGTAAGGAAAAACTTTATGACCTCGCTGAAAGACGCTACAAAACTAGACTTTACTTCTAGCCTGCCTGGGTTTCATCACTTCAAGAAATTCGATCAATCGAGCATCGACCTGATTCGAAAAGATACTGAAAACAAGGTTGTTGTGGTCATCGACGAGGGCTTCGCATTGCCGTCGAAGAAGCCCTATCTTGTTGTCGATCACCTCAATCTCTCGGGCGATAATCCTCTGGTGGGACCAACCACGCCAGGCGGTCCGCGATTTCCGGTAATCAATAATGTTTATCTCCAGATCGTGGATACTCTCGATCCGAAGAGAACAATGCCATTGAGCAATCCGCTCGGCAATCTCACCACGATAATCACGGCTGGTCTCAAGCCAGGCATTGAGCCGAGTGACGATGATCTGTCCATAATTCGTTCGCTCGGTGCGGAGTGCTATTGCTACAATCTCGTCCCGGCGATGCTTGTGGCGGCTCAGCTAGGCATGAGGGTCTTCGCGATCGTAGTGCCCGCAGGCGAGAGTCTGGATAAAGAGACCTCTAGCTACCTCAAAGGAGTGTAATTTATGCAAGATACTCTCGTAAAGCCGGTCGACAATATAGTTGAGTTTTTGTCCAAATCTTCTCCTCGACCGGACGCTGCAGTTATCCTTGGCTCCGGCGTTCAGGTACTCGACGAGCTCACCAACTCTCGAACCTATACGTACAAAGAGGTATTCGGCATTGGACCAACGGTTGAAGGGCACTCCGGCTCGCTAACGATCGGTCAGGTCGATTCTGCGAAGGAATCGCCTGTGGTGGCAATTTTCCGTGGACGATTTCATTTGTATGAAGGACACGACTGGTCTGTGGTCACTCTGCCGACTCAGGTTGTCACGGCCTGGGGCATTCCACAATTGGTTGTCACCAATGCTGCAGGTGGTTTAAACACTAAATTCAACATCGGTGATCTAATGGTGGTGACCGGCTTTCGCGATCATCTTCATCCGAATTACAAAGAGACTGGATTGCTTAACCAGGTTAGGCAAGCACCCGTCAACTGTGAGAACAAGCTGACGGAGAGGATCCTGGCGGCTGGCAAAGAGCTCGAAGGGGAAGGTCTGCGATCTTTGCGCACAGGCGTCTACTCCGCTCTTCTGGGTCCAAGCTACGAGACGTTAGCCGAGATTGAAATGCTGCGACGCCTCAAGGCGGATGCCGTGGGAATGTCGACTGTACCGGAATTGCTAACAGCGCAAGGTACGGGGACAATCGCAGCCGCCATCTCAGTGATAACCAATGTATGGGACGATAAACCGATGGGTGGGCACGAAGAGGTGCTCGAAGCTTCTCGTGAAGCATCCAGCCGTCTTAATACGCTGCTCAAGCGCGTCGTGGTTTAGAGTGAAACGATAAAAGCCGGTTGCAAGCTGTTGCATCTGCGCGACTGCAAAAGGACAGAAGCCGCGGCTTCGCTTGATGTGGTGGCGCTGCTGACATCTCTGATAATCAGAATATAAGGCGCTGTCGCCGATTGATGTCAGTATGTGTGTGCGCCCAGTAGATGGGCGTCTATGTGCATTGGCTCTTGGGTTCGCGCGATCAACGCTAGTTGGTCTTATATCACAACCGGATAAACAGCTTTGATGACAGTACTTTTTCTTCTTAGTGTAAGCACGTTTGCTGCTGTCCTTCCAGGTGTTCAAAACCGCTACCGAAACCTCCTCTACGAATAGGAAAGACTTACCTCTAGCCAAGATATTGGTTTCGTCTTGGGCTTCAGAGATGCTTCCTGCGATTTGTCTGGAAGGGCAAGCGACGGGGTTGATGCAACAAAACAACAACCTCACTCATGTGACAAGAGGAGTGCTGATGATCTACTGCACCGTACTCACCGGTTCTGACCGTGAACCCGCGGAGACTTTTATCGAAGCGACCAGTCGCTTCGTGTGTCTGCCCAATCTGTCTGACGCTTTGCTGGCCGTTTCCGTTAGTCGGACTGCGTTCATGCAGCTTAAAATCGAAGATGAAATCGTTCTCGGCGTGGACGTCACGCCGGAAGCGAAGCACTTCAAGCTGCTGGACCTGCTCATGCCGAAGCCGAAGAAGCCGCGTCGCCGATTCACGTGGCGTCGGGCTCCGGAGCCTAAGGTCGAGCCTGCCCGGGTCTTCACCGCGGTGTTCCGTGATGGTGGAGCCGAGGATCGCGTTTTCGCCACCTACGAGTTCCACCTGGTGGACGCGCAGGTCTTCGATGCGCGCTACCGCAATCACTTTAGCCTCGTCGAGGGCACCAAGCAGCCTGCACTCTTCACCACCGATGCTCGAAGCGTCGAAACGGCTAAGAACTGCTGGAACTGCGAAGCGCCCGTGAAGTTCGGTGAGATCTGCAGGAACTGCGGATGCAACCAGGACGAGCACAAGGACTAGGGCGCGAGCCGGAGTGTTCGCGAGATTGTAGGCAGAACCGTTTGAATGTCGCTCCAGGGCGGCAGTGAAAGAGGCTGCTCATCAGTGTTGTCGAGGAAGGCTCGATGATTCGTTGAGTATTTGCCGAGAGTTGGAAGTCCCGTCTCTGGGCTCCAACTCTCGGACCTCTTTGTGCTTTTTGCGATCGATAGTCTTTGTCGGTCCAGATGTCTAAGTCTGCTTCAAGATACGTGCTTCGTTTCTCTTTGGCGTTGGCGCTCGAGGTACGACAGGGAGTAGTGGGAGTCGCTTCAATCACGCACTCGTTTCGAGGTTTCTTTCACGACTACCGGTTTTAGGAGGCCAGCGGTTCAGAATGCGTATAAGAAGTCCAGAACCGTTTCATCGAACATGTTCTTGCTGACGGAACCAGCGGGCAGATTATTGAAAGACTCGGAAGCCAGTGGCTATATCGGAAAAAATATCCGTGTTTTAACCGATGCTAGACGAAGCTTGGTCAGATCAGGGAATCGGCGGTCAAAAATGGTTGATTGCGTGACCACTTTTGTCCACTGTAGAGGCACCTTAATCCTCTGCTGTTAACAGGTCGTCGCTTCCTTCTCAGTTTGCAGACATCACGTCTTTTGACTTCGCGCACACTCATTCGATGCTGCGAGGGCGAGATCTTGCTCCAGGGAAGCGATCGAACAGCCGTCCGTCAGTCGAGCAGGAGAAGGCGTTTCCGTGATGTAGTTTCGTTGATCGGATGTGTTACATCCACTTGACCAGGACCCAGAAATGAAAAATCGATCAGTGTTCATGAAGTTGGCGGGGCTCATGGTTTTTTCACTCGTGTTGAATGATTTGGGCTTTGCCCAGTCACCGCAACCAGAACAACCCGCCAGCGTAGCGCCGGGAATCACAATCGACTTGAGCAAGCCGGCTCCCAACGACATCGAGTTGACGGTTGGCCAACTAGTCGAATTCGAGAACGGCAATCGCGTCACTGTAAGTGTCAAAGAGACCGATGGCAAGGGCGACTTGTTTGAAGACCGCCCCGTCAACACCTTCAATCAGGTGGCAGCCTACAGTGCCACCCGTTCTGGTGAAGGTGAGTTCACGCTGACATTCCCGCAGCGGAGCATCGCAACCGCGACGGTCAAGGTTGTGGTGAAGCCGAAACGGGCCGCTCTGTCCATCTCCGTTCAGACTCCGCCGGCGGCAATTGAAATCGACCTCAGTAGCAAGCCGATTCCGGACCATATCGACCTGTCCATCGGTCAGAACGTCGAACTAACCAACGGCGGACGAGTCATCGTCCTCGCCAGGGAGACCGACGGAAAGGGTGCTTTCTTTGAAGATCGCCCGAGCAACACTTTCAATCAGGTGGGCGTCTACCGCGCCACTCGTGATGGCACAGGTGAGATCGCGATTACGTTCTTGAGCCGTGTTCCGGAGTACAAGACAATTACCGTGACAGTCGCTAAGTCGGTCAAGTCTGGTGTCGATGGCTCCGTCAGCAAGTCTCCACGTCTTCTCGGCCAGCAGAAGAGCCAGACCAAACAAAACCGGCGAGCCTTGGCGGGAGCGGTTGTAACCGTTACCGACGCGAACGGCGCGGAGGTGGCAAGAACGAAGACGCAACGGGATGGGAGCTTTTCCGTGGACCTCAATCCGGGCATCTACACAATTACCTCCGACCATCAGCTCGCCGGTTCGCATCGCAGTTGCTCTTCCGTGAAAGTTACCGTGAAGTCCGGTCAGCGTGAGAATGTCGAAATCCGGTTGCGTACCGGCGCACGATAACGCCGTACTGACCGGTGACCGTCGATCGAACTGGGCAATGCCGCCCAGGAACCGGTGTTTGTTGATCGACAGGGGCTGCGACTCTTAGGTCCGGGAGGCGACAGATTGAGCTTGCCGCCGGCAGACTCAATCTGTTCCCCCGAGTCAAAACACTGCTAAGCCTTACGAGGCCAGCGTTTTGACTCTTGGTTTTAGCTACGAGAAGAGGTAGTAAAGTGATCTCGATCAGTTTTGGGCACGTATGTTGAGTCCGATTTTATCTTCCGATTTCGGGTACTAGCGTTTGAAATATTGTTGTAGATGGATTGGTGAAAATAGCGAGATTGGCAACCTGTAATGATTGCGTCGCTTGCTTCGAGCCGGAAAAATTGGACAGTCGAAAAAACTGCTCGTTGCATGTTCTGCTCAAATGTTGCTACGGTGCGGCGACTCTTTTCTCGTACGCAGCAGTAGGACTCGCACAAACACGATGTCTTGATCCATCAGCAATCAAACAACAGGTAGGCACGGCCATCACGGTGATGCACCAGATCCGCGAGGGTCGTCGGTGTGCTGCCGCCTGTCTGGATTGAAGTCTAGTGCCCGAATTTGGGACAGACCAATTTTTGCTGACTGCGTGCTCGAAAAGTGCAATTGAGGAATCCAAGTCGAAAGGGACTCGAAAATGAAGAAACTGACGGGCTGGAATGTCTTGAGCGTCGCCTCACTGTCGCTTTTGGCGACTTTGTTCCTGCGAACCACATTTGCGCTGGATGCGGTACCTCAGGGAGGAACGCAGCAGCAGGCGGTGAAGAAGGACTACACGCTTGCCGTCGAATCGTCCAACGGAGTTGGACAGAAGCTTCTCAGCGAGCTGGACAAGCCCAAAGCCAGCAAAGAAAACATTGTCATCTCGCCCTACAGCATCAATGCGGTGCTGTCGATGGTTCTCAACGGTGCTGGCGGCACCACGCTTGCCGAGACATCGAAATACCTCGGCGCGAATCCGGCTGATGTCGATGCTTTCAACAAGAGCATGCTCGCTCTCATGAATGAGCTGGCCGGTGCTGATCCAGAAGTCGAACTCGAGGTCGCTAATGCGACTTTCATCGAGAAGACCTTTGGATTCCGCAAGGAATTCTTGCTGGCGTTGCGCACTTACCTGTTGGCGAAATCGACCGCGGTCGACTTTGTTAACGGCTCGAACGATGCACTCCAGAAGATCAACGATTGGGCGAAGCTGAGCACCAATGGTCGAATCCCGAAGATCTTCGACAGTCTTCCTGCCGACACGATCACGGTGCTGCTCAACGCCACCTACTTCAAGGCAAACTGGGTCAACCCGTTCAAAGATGCTGACACCAGCGAACGCCCGTTCAAATTTGCGGATGGCAGCAGCGCCGGAGTGCCGACCATGATGCGCGGTGTCGAGTCGTTTACCTACCTCGAGACCAACGCTTTCCAATCGGTTAGCCTGCCCTACGGCAACAAGCGGTTCAGCATGTATGTCTTGCTTCCGAAGGACGGAAAGACTGCCAGCGACCTCATTCCAGAGCTGGATGGACCGACTTTCGACAAGCACGTGAAGGCGTTCTCTTCGGCCGAAGGTACGCTCTACCTGCCGAAGTTCAAGCTCGACTTGTCTTATGCGCTCAACGAAGTGCTTGAGAAGTCAGGCTTGGCAGAACCGTTCAGCAACTCGGCAGACCTATCGAACATGACCAACCCTGCCAAACCGGGTCAGGTTTCGGTGATGAAAAATCCGGTACTGACCTCGATCGCTCACAAAGTCTTCATCGAGGTCAATGAAAAGGGCACAGAGGCAGCCGCTGTGACTGGTGGTACGTTTAGTGTCACTAGTGTTACCGAGAAGCCTGCCCCATTCATGATGGACGTCAACAAGCCGTTCCTCATCGTCATTCGGGATTCGAAGACCGGTCTCAATCTGTTCGTCGGTTTGATTGCCAAACCCAAACCGTAAGACCACGTCGGTTTTCGGCTGAATAACCAACACCGCTCCCGGGACTCGTCGCTCGAGTCTCCGGTAGAGCAACCTTGCAAGTTCGCACGGAGGACAAGCATCCAAGGATAATTGACGGAACATGCGTCGCAAGATGTTCCCCAAAGCAGCTCTAGAAGCCATTCGTCGCGTTCAGCACTAACCCAATACGGTTGTTGGTTGGAGCTACTGAGCTATGTAGCATGATCTGGCGGCGAAACCGAAGACAGCCGTGGTTGCATGGTCTCCGCTTCAGATACGCATCAAAGATGCTTTCCTCGTTTGTGTTTGGAAGAAAACAATTGCTGTCTTTCATAATGAAGTTGGGTCTTTTGGAGCTTAGTTTTGACACAGGTTTTCCGTTGGATATTGGCTTGTGATCTTGGGTTTCAATATAAGAAAAGTGTCACTTGATATCTATATGTCCAAGTTCGTAGGGTGGCAGAGCTTGTACCTTCACCAACATTAGAGAGTGCCAATATCCCAGCGAGATCTCGATTCCATCAGCCATTCGCAAAGTGTTTTCATGCAAGCAATTGCGATATTGGATTCGGACCTCGTGAATTGAAAAGGACCATCATGGCTCAAAAGTCTCTGATTGCCTGGTCGCAGCTCACCCGCACCGAGAAGCGACTGGTCAATGCCGCTCGACGTGCTGTGCAGAATGCGTATTGTCCATATTCGAACTTCGCCGTCGGGGCGGCAGTTTTGACCGTCGGTGGAAAAATCTTCTCCGGCTGTAACGTAGAGAACTGCTCCTATGGAGCCGCTATGTGCGCAGAGCGCGTCGCGGTATTCAAGGCGGTTTCCGAAGGGTATCGACCGAAGATGATTGCGATTTATGCGCCGGATGCACCCAAGAAAGCGATTAGCTGTGGTTGCGGCCTGTGCCGCCAGGTGATTGCTGAATTCGGACTCGACATCGTAGTTTTGAAGCTGCGCAATGACGGTCTCGTCATTCGTAAGACGCTGTCTCAGCTGTTCCCGAACGCTTTTGTTCCGGGAATCCTTCTATCCAAACAGAAAGTCCAAGGTGTTCATCATGGCAAAAGCAAAAAAACACAGCGCTGATAAAATCGCAGCAGCTATCGTGGCGAGCCTGACACTGGATCTGGTGTTGCCCGAGTTCCGCCACCTTCAGAAGAAGAGCCCGCTCGGCGGACATTGCTATGCCGCGACCGAAGCGATGTACTACATGCTCGGTGGTCGCGACAGCGGCTACATGCCTGCCAGCGTGCTGCATGAGGGCACCAAGCACTACTTCCTGAAGAAGAGGCAGGAGAAGGACGGTAAGGCGCCGCCAGTAGACTTGACCGCGGGGCAGTTCAAGACGCCTGTGCCCTACGAGAAGGGACGTGGTAGCTGCTATCGACAGACCAAGCCCGGTAAGCGCGCAGCAATCCTCATGGAACGCGCTGAAGCGCTGCTGGCGAAAGCGGCATGAGGCGGTGAAGTCAGAACCGAGCCGCGACAAAAGCAATTCAAAGAAGCTCTAGTAAGGAGCTTCTTTGGGTGCTTTCGTTTGAAAGTAAATCAACTAAAAGAACTAGTAATGCGCCGAAAGAACGTCACGAGTATCGCATGCGCTGCATAAGATTTCCGGCGATGAACAACAAGCAAACGCTGACTGCATAAACAGTGCCCCACAGATACGCTGGATCGTTGATGGAGTGAAGCCAAATAAGCAGTTTGAATCCAGAACCAGTTTTAATCGAAAATGCACAAGCAAGAAAACCGAGTGTAAAAAATAAGCTGTTCGCCGAAGAGCACAGCCACGGATGTTCATCGAATCGAATGGTGCCGAGTCGGTGAGCAATCTCACCCAGTAGAAGATTCCAGATTGCAAATCCTACGAAGAAGAGACCGACGAAGAAACCGAATGGGTCTGAGAACTCGAGCAAGCTGATCACCTCGTTTTCATCTCGATCCCAATCTATATCAACACCATTGAAATCTCTGTCCCGTTAACGATTGTTTTATCAACATCGTCCTACTTCCAATTTTCGTGAACGTCGATGGTAGTCCACATTGATCGAAGGGGAGCCGCATGGTGGCTTGCATTACACGTCTGAGCAGGGGTTTGCGAAAAGACATGGAGAGAAACAATCTCGATAGTCGGAATACCCGAATCCGAGACTTCGCGCCTGACGAAGACAGAAAGGTCGCTGTCTCAGTTAGGCTCGCTGCGCCGAAAGAGCTATGGTCACCTCACATGTTTGTTTTTGAAGTTGGAGGAGACTGCTGCGCTACACGTGTTTTCTTGCTTGTGTTTGAACTGGACCTGCCACAGGTCAACGTCTCAAGTTCTTGAAAGGGAATGTCATGACATACGCTCTCATCCTCGGCATCGCTTTGGGTCTGATTTTTGCTGCCTCCGGTGCGCTGCTAGTTACCTTCTTGGGCGTCTACGTGGTGTCGGCGCTGGTGGCGTGGGCCATGATCGGCACCGCTCTCCAGGGCGTGATTGCCTTCGTCGCGATGACCGCTCTTGTTGCGACCTTGATCTCCGGAGTGAAGCTCGCGTTGCAACTCGCGTAGACCAGGTCGACGACTGTGTCGGGCGTTGTTGTCCCGACGAGATGTGAAACAACGTGTGGGTGGAAGACCGCCCATAAAAACTCGAAGATCGATTACGAGAAAGGAACCTCACATGTCTCAAGTGCCTTCGATGGTGCAGTGCTTCGGCATCGTCAATGTCGGAACTTTCCAGGGTCTGGATTGGGAATCAAATTACCGATCCGAACAGGATTGGGCAAGTGCTTGGCGCGTTACTACGTGGAAAAAGGGAGGCGTGATCGGTCTGTCGGTCGACGACCAGCCTAAGCTGCCGATCACGGAATTGCTGTCGCCTGGCAGCCACTTGCTTGTGGCAAACTTGGAATGTCTTGGCCTCGATAAGACCAGCCGGCGACAATGTCTCGAAGAGGCACAGTCCTCGAACATCCGAATCTACGTTGCTTGCAGCAACGGGAGGCTGTTGTATCCGTTTTGTCTGGATCCGGAAATGCTGGAGGCGCTCGAAAACGGTGCCCCTCAACGGTCTCCTACGGTTGAAGAAACGGTGGATCATTTGAGGAGGGCGACGTCCTCTTCGTTCGTCAAGTTTACCGTCGCCGAACCTGGGAAATTCGAGTTCTCATTCGAGGGCAAGGGTTTTCTTGGGTGGAAGAAGAAACACACATTCCGCTTGTGCGAAGATGGCGGTCGATGGATCTACTCGCACAATCAGCAAAACATCTCGTATTGCAGCGGAACGTACGCTCCGCTGATGGCTTCGATAATCAGAGACTACAGGTACCTGACACGCTCATAAAGGCAGGCGCGTGTAGAGGTTTGTGGTCGGAGATGTCACGACAACGTGCCTTCTCGCAGCCGTGTATCTGCTGTTGATCGTAAGCGACGATGCCTCGTTCCGAGCATTCGATGGCTGCGATTAACGGCATCCTGGGGCGAAATTAAAACTGAAGGGTGACGCACTGCGTCGCCTTTGCGTATTAAGACCAGATGTGTTGAACGGTTTTACCTGGAACAGTTCGATTGCGAAAACGTTCACTCGCGACGTTCTGTAAGGCAAATCTTCGAGAAGGTGATTTGACTTTGTCAGAAACAAACCTCGGCGAATCGGCTTGGCAACAGGACTTTAGCTGATGTACAGACGCCGGCCTCTAACAGTTTATCCGTCTGGCACAAAGCTAGTACAGCAACTAGTAGATAGGAAAATTAAAGGAAACCGAGAGGCCTTGCGCCTCTCGCATTTCCTTTGCCGTCTGTTAGAACGATGGTCGGAGACCCAGACGGTTTGCGTTTTTAATCCACGATTCGAACATCCCTGCTCGAGTCATTAGGGGTCGCGTCGCGGCTTACTTATCCGCGATGATCGCGTCGACGAACTGTCCTAGCGCGTCGCGGTACCGCGATTGCGATTGTTGAAACGCCTTGTACGATTCGTTGCATCGGGTTCGCACCTTGTCGTCCGTGGGTCGAAGCTCCACGATTTTGCGGCCGGTCTCGCGAAGCTGCTCGTATTCGGAGACGCGGTCCTTGGAGACAGGCTGAGCGAGAAGCGTCGCCGCTGTCTTCTCGAACTCGTTGTTGGTCCAGAAGAGGTCCGGAAGTTTGCGCTTCGCCGCAGCGGAGGCGAGTTCTTCGTCAAGCGATTGACCGAAGTCCACTGCGGCAAGCTCGTACTGCTTGAGAGCCTCGGCGGTACCGCTCTTGGTGCTGAACTTTGCGGCTAACTCTTTGACGACTTCCACTTCCGCCGCGAGGATGGCCTTCTCGACGTTGGCGGAGTTGAAGGATTCGCCGAGCTTCTTCGCGATTTGATCGGCCCGGAACTTTCGCTCGCCTCCAGCCTCTCCAAGTGCTTTGAAGCGCACCTCGCGAGTGTTTCGGAAGACATCTTCCGCCTCCTGTTCCTTCTTGTTCAGCTCATTGTATTTCGTCTCGGCGGCGTCGACGCGGAGCTTCGCCTGGTGGACGGGGGCGAAATCGCTATGGACAGGACCGGTCTTGAGGCTGGCCTGTTCAAGCTCCTGTCTGAAAGTTTCGTGACTCTTCAAGAAGGCGGCCTGGGCTTCCTTCTTTGCAGTCTCGGCCTCCAGGTAGACCGCGTACTTCTCGTTCTCGAGCTTGGTCAGCTTGTGCGCGAGCATGTCCAGCACCAGCACGCCACGAGTGAGCTCGACGGCGTCGGCTGATTGAGAGGGGGCCGGGGAAGCCTTCTTCGGCGTGGGGGCGACGGTTGTAGAGGGGTTTGATGTGGCTGCCGGCTGCGATGCGACCGGTTGCGTGTTGTCGAAGACGGCGCGCGCCTTCGACACGTTCTGCCTGGACAGCACAACCCATGCCACGAACAGCACGGGAATAAGGAGCATGCAGGCGACAATGCGACGATTCATGTTGTGACCTCGTTATTAGAGTCGTGAATGCGGAAGCGACCAGCCGACGCATACGAGTCGACGACTGGTAGGACAACTGCACGCAGGTACTTCGTGGTACCGCGTCTTTCGAGGACAGGTCTTCGGCGCGAGTGCTAGCTCCGCGCCGGTCAATCATAGGTGGCTCCTTCGGACTTTGTGACCGATGTTGGCTCGACGGTGACGTTGGGGCCGGTGTGTGACTTCTGATTGCCACAGGAGTCGATGTTTCTTTCGTGGAGATGGTGGTGCCGCCGGCGGTGGCGAAGCATCGGCGATTGACTTGTGCAAGCGATCGCGATCCGCGTTGCACTGCTGCTATTGCTAGCGAGCTGGTTCGAGCTGATGCGTTTGGCTGAGGTGTGGCTCCTATCAAAGAACTAAAATTGGCTTACTTAGAGACTACGTTACTCCTGATTTCTTCGAAACAGATATCGGGGCGCAATACTAAATTTGCATGGTGTAACCCCCACTGAAGGCAAGCCAAGATCCATAGCGCGTTGCCGGATTTGGATATTCAACTTGGGCGACCATGCTCTAATTCCGTGTCGTACTTTAGTTCGAGTGTGAGGCAAAAGAGGCTGTGGCAATGAAGGTTGTTCGAAATATCAAGTCAAATATTGTCGCTAGCCAGGTTTGGCGGGGAGCGGGTTGAAACTGCGAGTGGAAGAACGCTGAAAGTGGGCAGCTAATGAGCATTTGTGGACTGTAGAGCGACGTTGCGAGTCTCGAGATTTTAAATTGCATTGATCTAGATTTCAAAAGTACGGTGAGATACCTATTTTGCTTCTCCTTCTAATCAAGCTCTTCAACCAGCAGAAAGAACTGACTTTCTTGAATACTTGATTCCGCGCTCGCGTGCGGAACAGGGAAGCACGGGTATCGCATCTGAAGGCCCAGCATACAGGGGAGAACAAGTGAAGCAAATCGAACTCAACGGCATCCTGTCTCGCGAAACCGGTGGTTTCGTCGTGAGAGCGCAGGGGATGCCTCATCTGGCCAAGCTGCCGGGTGTCGTGTGTGAGAATCCCACCGAGCCTGAGAAGAAGCAGGTTTTCGCGAAGTACTTCAAGCGCAAGCGCATCTACACCGACCGGCAGTACAAGCAGGCGGTGCAGGAAGTCCTCGTGGGGACCGACGTCGTCGTCCTCGGAATGAACGGGTACAGCTCGCTCAGCCCGGAGCAATGCCTCGCCTGGGGTGTTCGTGAGGGCGCTTACGAGGCGGCGTGCAAGGGCATCCTGAAGTCGTTGTTCGGGACGTTGACGAGCACTTTCGACGGCATCGACATCCGGTTCGCGGATGGTGCTTCCAACGTGGGTGTGGACCGGGCACTGCTGGAGGTGGCGCGCGACCTCAATCGTCCTCACCTCGGACACAGTTGCCCGAAGTTCATGTTCTACGTCGAGGACGACAACAACCCCGTTTTTGTCGCCAAGACGAAGGAACGGTACGCCGAGGCGTTCATCGACTCGCTCCACATCCTGGTCGCCGCCAATGGTCGTGCGCAAGCCTTCCGCCACGACATCATGGCGGTGTTCGAGAAGTTGAAGTACCTGATTCCGGTCAACGTGCTGCGCAGCATCTCGACCAACGGTGGACCGCCTGCCACCAACGCCAAGGGCGGCATCGAAGACGCGGTGGCCGCATTCGAAGGGTGCATCCACATGGCCAACCGCATGCTGTTCGGCATCGACCCGTACCGGGATGTGGTCAACCACGTCTGCCAGACGGGGACCGCGCTCGTCCGGAGTCTGCTGTCTCCGGAGCGTGCCTTCGGAGATGTCCTGCCCACGTTCAGAGGCAGCCTGTCGAGCTAGTTCGGAAGTTGAAGTTAGTTGGGCCGGCCACCGTCTGTGGTGGCAGTGGCAAATTGACGTCTGTGAGAGCTCTTTCGGAGAGCTCGTTCTCACGGCTTGGGAGTCCTGATGGTCAGGACCGGGCTCAAGTCGTATCCGCAGCGCCACCGGCTCAGTGCCGGGGCGCCCTACAAGAGGGTTTAGCATGTTCAAACGCATCGCATTGGTCGGTCTCGCCGTGACGGGGTTCATCCTTCTCGTCGGCGGCGCGGTCGTGGTCGATTCGGCGATCCGGGACTATCTGAAGCGGAAGGCCATCAAGGAGGACATCGACGCCCAGATCGCCCAGTACAACAAGGCGGACCCGATCCTCGGGGCGAATATCGACAAGGTGGAGTTCGGCACGCCGTCGGACGACTGGGTCTTGAAGCAGACCGTCAGTTACCCGACCACCGGCACCGACAAGGTCACCAAGACGGTCTTCAACCGCAACAAGAGGTACCTGCATCCGAACGCCAACTTCCGGCTCTACGAGTTCTTCCGCCCGGACGGGACGAAGGAGCGCGAGGACCTGTTCTACCCCGAGCCGCAACTGGCCGCGAGCGTCATCAGCGAGAAGAGGGTCCGCTTCTTCGACGAGAAGGGCACGGAGTCCGAGAGCCGGCAGATTCGCGCTGACGGGACCGTGGGCTGGATCAACAAGGGCAATGTCCACACGCACTTGCGGTCCGACGGTGTGACCTTGCGATCGGTCCAGGACTATGTCGAGAAGACCTGCCGGCTCACCTACTTCCGACTGGACGGTAAGACGCCGTGGTGGGTCTGCCTCTACGACAAGGACACCCAGATCTCGGTCTTCTTCGACCTGGACGGCAAACCCTACGAGAAGAAGTTCGTTCGGAAGCACCTGCTCGACGGGTACAGCGCTGGCCCGGACACGAAGCCGTTCGCGTACTTCCAGGACACGTACAAGCGGGCGGACGGCACGGATGAGTACGTGCAGACTTGGTACGTCGTCTGGGATAAGGCGACCGACGGGACGCGCGAAGTTCTCCATCACGTCGACATCCTCGACGAGAAGGGGCGCAGCATCAAGCAGATTGTGTCCCTCGACATCTCCAACACCTCGCGCAGCATCCAATCGGTGACGACGCTCAACGACGATGGGTCGGTCCTCATGCGTCTATACCGCTCCCCCAACTGCCGAGAACAGGAGACTCTGCTCTGGCCGGAAGATCAAACTCGGGTCAAGTTGGCCACCTATCCTGCTGACGACCACTTCGTCGAGCCGCTGGATCCGCGTATCCTGCACGGCTTCCACGTCGATATGTACGGCATCGACGACACCGACAAGTTCGACAAGTGACCGACCAGCCGACGATAGCGCTGCGACTCTGATGGAAGCCCCTCCTTTCAGATGTCGACGGCGGTCTTGGGACAGGCGGCGAGCGATTGCCGCCTGTCCTTCGAATTCCAAGTAGGGAACTACCTTTCGAGAATTGATCTTCGGAGAAAACTTCGCTGCGTTGAATCGACGCACGGACAAAAACAGCCTGCGATCTTCGGGGAGTGTTGAGGCGATGACCCTCGACACTCCGCGAAGAATGGCTTAAATAGCCTGATGACAGCCTGTTTTCGTTTGAACGAACGGAAACTATGGAATATAGTGGAGCTGAGCGCTAAGCAAGAAAACCTCTCCTGCTGCGGCTCTCAGTTGTCTGAAGGCCGACCGAAGTTTGTCAAAGTGAATCGTGCTACCTCTCACGCCATGAGCGAGAAAATACTTGATGGTGGCTTTGCGCCATTCAACGAGCTGTTTATGCCGATCCTCAGCGTTGAACCGCTCAAAAGCGTTTCCGCAGTTCTCGAATGAATTCGGCCCCGGCCGCTAACGGTGCTGAGAGAATATACAGAGCGATTGCGACGAGCCAGTAGGTGAACATCGACAGGATTGCCGAACCAACGGCGTAGACGAAGAATCGCACCACGCTGCCTTCGTAGGGATAGAAGTAGATCATCCAGAGGATGAACGTGAGCGTGTACGATAGTGATTCGAACAGATCACCTTCGCTGGATTCGTTTTCGGAAGACAAGTTTTGATCTCCTTCCTGAGAGACAGATTCCTGAGAGACAGATGAGCTTGGCAGACAAAAAGGGGGGTGCCTTTTGTGGCGACTAGAGTTTGTCACCCTGTTGATACCACTGTTACGCGACAATGTTCTTGAACTTGAGGATGCAAATGCTCTGACTGTGACTAAGATCAGAGCATTCGAGGATTAATTGATTCAATCATTGTTCAACACGTTGTTCGTGGACAAGTTGATGGTTACTTGGACTTACGGATATCGCGAACGATCTGAGCTGCGGCCTTGAATGGGATTGCGAGGACGATTAGGGCAATCATCACCACCCAGCAGGTGAAGATGGACATGAGCGAAGAGACGAGTGCCGACAGGATAAATCCCCAAAGTCCTTTGTACGGAAAGAGCGCGATCATCCAGAGGATGAACGTGATCACGATGGAGATGTAGGCCAATGTGTGGAGTTGTTCCTTCTCTTGCGGAGTTGCGGATGACATGTGCAATTTCCTTCCTTTGAAACAAACACTACAAACAGGTTGAGAGATATGTCCGTGCCAACGCTCGCGGTTTGTCACCGTACACGCGTTCAATGATGATTCTGATGCGACGGGCAACTGGCTCGCGTTCAGCAAGCCGTTGACAGGGGTAGGATTAGTAGGTGCTCCGGTCTCGGTTAGTTAGACTCGGAAGGCGTTACGGATTGCCGATGTTGGGAATCGTATCGTCGTTCGGATCGCTTTCGTGGCGACGACCGCCGATGGAACCAAGCTCCAGATCGTCGCTGAAGAACCGTTCGCGCAGGGCTTTTCTCAGCAGTCTTTGGGCTTCGACCACGAACGTGTTCCAGCGAGTTTCCGAGCGCTTGCTTCGCAAATCGGTCAGGAAGTTGAAAAGCTCGCGACAACGGAGTTTAAGAGTTTCGCGCGTCATGCAGGACTCGGGTTGTGCCTGACGGATTTGTCGCTGAAGTGCGTCGACTACCCGGTGTGCGTCCTCGGAAGTCATCGTACTGTTGCTGTTTTCGATCGCGTGCTTCTGCAAAAGCAGGCAATGGTGCCGGTTGTTGATTGACGCCAAAGCGTTGAGCATTAGCGTTGTTTGCTGAACGCAGACCGAGAGCTCGGTGGTCTCGCCATCCGAAAGCCGGATCATCGCCCCGATCTTGAGGACGATCCCCTCCCTTGTTGGGTGGATCATGGAAAGTGCCACTACTGACGCAACCGCGACGATTGGCACGACGACCCAAAAAGCTTGCACGCCCGACAACATGACTGACCCTTTCGGTTAGCCGTCTCTGAGACGGACCTAGACACCATTCGGCGACCAGCATCGTATGGCTACGCACCAAACAAAACAAAATTTTCGGGGAAAAAACTGTTCTTTCTGTTTTTTTCTCATCCCTTGTAGCTGGTTCCGAAACTTCAATTTGACGATACGGAAAAACGCATAGCCGCGATAGGAGGCCCAGTAGTCTTTCGCGAATTAAACTGCGCGAGTACGCGAAATCGGTACATGCGTCATAGATTGCCCATCCTTAGCAAAACATGAAGATTAAACAAGTTGCAAAGTGGGTGCGCTAGAGTGGAATCTCAGAGAAGAGAAATCAAAGCGTCGGCTGCGATAGTAAACAGGTCGCGACTCTGTGTTTCGAAAAAATGAATTCGGGAGGGAGAACAATGACTCATTTCCACCCGCAAGAGCTTGTGCTGTTCGCACTTTTGATTTTGCTTGAAATTGCTTTGTCCGTGGATAACCTCGCCGGTATGCGCGAGAAACTTGCAAATCTGCCGAAGCGGTTGAGATTTCGAACGAGTATGCTTGCGTCCGTAACCGGGCTTGGGGTGCGGATCGCGCTTGTCGTCATTCTGGTACATTTGGGTAAGCTGTTAGATCCGCTCTTTGTTAACACCGTATTCGGTTCTGGTCGTATCGCGTTGCTTGCTCTGGGCGGAGCCTTCCTTGTAATCAAGGCCACAGGCGACTTGCGCCAACATCTCGATAAAGCGAGCAGTCCCATTTTAACAGCGCGACTGACAAATAACATGCCGTCGCTTGGTGAGATCATTATCTATGATGCGCTGTTATCCATCGATTCTGTGGTCGCGGCTCTGGCTCTGGCCAACAATCTTCCAATGGTTCTTGCCGCGATGATGGTGGCACATGTTATCCTGAACATATTTTGGAAGCAGATAGATAACTTCTTTCTCTGTCGCCCTCAGCTTATGACGCTGACGCTGTGCTTCCTGCTTGTTCTTGGGTTTGTCTCCCTGGTGCGAATCATGGGATTGGTGCTGGCGGAGGAGACGCTTATCATTGCTCTTGGATTTGGCCTTGGAGTGGAACTACTTAACGGAAAAACCGTTGAGCCAAAATCGAGGGCAACGACTATTGCCTTGCCCAGAGCGCCAAGGCAGATTGAGACCGCGTACAAAGAACCTGATGCGTTTGCTGTAAGCGTGGAGCGATCGCCTGAGAAGGCAGAAGAAGTGGAGCTCTTCGTGCCTCAAATATGTGGAAGCTGCAATAGCACCACATTCTCGGCATTCAGCTTTTGCATGTCGTGTGGCTCGTCGGTCAACGCAGAGGCTCACGCTTGAAGTTGCCCGCGGAGCAGGGCCGCTGAGACCGCCGGCGTCTTGCCGGCACCAAGCGTGTTCGAATACGTTCCAGTTGGAGATGGTTGATCCGAAACTCTGCGCCGACTCCGCGATGGACTAAGCTATAGTGAATACTCGGTGTCACCGAATCGGGATCGGGCTATGCGATCGAGCCGCGCAGGAAGCGGGAATCGAGTTCGTATGTGGAAATCAATTCACTGCCGGTTTCTGTAATTAAAACCTGCTCTTCCAGTTTGACACCATCCTTGCCACCACGTTTTCCTGCGTAAAATTCTACGCAGAGCATCATGCCAGGCTCGAGAACGCCTTCCGGAATGACCGATTCTCCAATGTGATTCAAAGCGTGGCGATATGGGAGGAATGGTGGCTCGTCATCCATTCCGATGCCATGTAGCATGCAGGAGTATGCGAGTTGCTCGTAGTCCGGCGAGAAATTCGGCGACTTCAAGCAGATGTCGCGATAAGCGACGCCGGGCTTGAGCATGTCGATCGTAGAGTGAATGAAGTCGTAAGCTACTTTGTAATTCTCTCGCTGTTCGTGATTGGTCTTGTCGCCACAAACAAAAGTTCTCGAAAAGTCGCAGAGATAGCCTTCTGGTCCAATCATATCTGTGTCTATTCCGACGACGTCGCCGGGCTCTACTTGTCTATAGCCTGCTTCGTTGAACCAGGGGTTGGTATTGGTGCCGGTGGCAAGCAGTCGTGTGCTGGAGTGCTCTGCTCCGTGCGCGAGCATGGTAGAGTAGAACACTGCGAGCAACTCGTTCTCCGTTATTCCAGGTTTGATTGCGCGCTCCATGTCAGCTACAGCTAGATGCGCGACTCTGTAAGACTCGCGCAACAACGCGATCTCTTCCGGGGTTTTTATCAAACGAGCCTGCTGCATGATCTCGTCAGCATCGCAAACCGTGATGCCTGCTTCCTCTAGTGCTCGAAAACCAAAGAAATCAATTGTGTCGATACCGAGACGAGGTGAGAGTTGTGTGCCGCTGCAAGACTTCAATAGTTGGACAAGATCGGATGCCCAGTCATTTGCCCGATTCACCGCTTCGTGTTGGGAGAATCGGTATTGCCATGTTTTCGCAACGCGAGCGTTGGGCCAGACCCGCTCAGCGCGGAACAAGGCATGACCGTATTCGAAAAGTGTGGGATCTCCGGACACCGGCACGAAGGCATAGCGTGCCATGTTGACCGACGTCCATGAATGCATCACCGAAACACCGGTTGCATAACGGATGTTGACTGGATTGAGCAATAGCAGGCCGCCCATATCGCGACGAGCCATTTCGCGCTGTACATTGGCGAGCCGGTCTCGACGGAGGACTTCGAAGTCCACGGCTGGTTCTTCCAGAGTTCTAATCTCTGGTCGCGACAGTGTTTGAATCATGACAAAAACGTCCTGAGAAGTGAGTGGGATATGGGGACGGGGCTTAGTTTAGCATCGAAGCTCTTTTGATATCTGGAAAAAGTTAAAGTTGTATTGATTTACTAGTGGACGTCATAGAGAAGAAGTTTTTCATTTCGGCATTT
>CAYQKX010000036.1:0-83596 GCA_964418155.1 uncultured Candidatus Obscuribacterales bacterium
CGGCGATCTGCAACCGGTGACGCTCGAACTTCTCGGTGCAGGTCGCATGCTTGCCGACAAGATGAGTCGCAAACTCCTCTGTCTCGTGCTCGGTCACGAGCTCGGCGACATCCCGCAACGCCTGATTGAATACGGTGCAGACGAAGTTTATGTTGCCGAACACGAAGAGCTGAAGTATTACAGAACCCTGCCGTACCGTCGCGTAGTATGTGACTTCCTGGAGTCACTACCCTCGCAACCGCACACAGCGCTGCTCGGCTCTACCACGACAGGACGTGACCTGGCGCCTCGCATAGCAGCCCACTTCGATACCGGTCTCACAGCAGACACCACCGAGCTCGACATAGGCCCATACGAACACACAAGCAAGGTCGACCCTTCTAAGATCGGTCTCTACCCCAACTGCCTGTACGCAATCCGCCCCAGCTTCGGCGAAAGTCTCAAAGCGCGGATTCTCGGACCGTGGAAGAATCCGCAGATGGCAACAACCAGACCCGGTGTCATGATTCCACTTAATCGGGATCCGAAACGAAAAGGCGAAATCAAGAAAGTACCAGTCAATCTGAAGACAGAAGACCACCGCCTTCTGGTAGACGAAATCGTCAGAGAAGTTGCAAAAGGTGTAAAACTGGCTGAAGCCGATGTCATCGTAGCTGGTGGCTTCGGCATGGGTACTCAAGAAGGATTCGCGTTGCTCAAAGAGCTGGCTGCCTGTTTCGAGAACTCCGCAGTCGGAGCATCGAGAAAAGTGGTAGACCTTGGCTGGATTCCGTACCAGCATCAGGTTGGTCAAACCGGTAAAACTGTTCGCCCGAAGCTTTACATCGCTTGCGGAATTTCCGGCGCGATTCAACATCGAGTCGGAATGTCCAAGTCCGGACTGATTATCGCGATCAACAAGGATCCCGATGCTGCAATTTTCAAATTTGCTCATCACGGCATAGTCGGTGATGTCTATCAAATCATCCCAGAGATGATAAAACAGTTCAAACAAGTACAGTCGACCGAGGGGGTTAAAGCAGTTGTCGGAACGCATTGAGTACGATTTGTTGTTGGTGGGAGGAAGCCCTTCCAATCTCACGCTCGCTTACCATTTCCTGCAATTGGCAAAAGACAGCGGACGTGATTTCTCGATGGCGATCCTCGAGAAAGGAAAAGAGTTCGGCGCCCACATCATGAGTGGTGCCGTCTCCAATCCTCATGTCCTGAAGAAAATCTGGCCGAACTACGAAGAGCTCGGTTTTCCAGTGGAAGCAGTCTGCAACGACAGCAATTTCGCCGTTCTGGGCTCCCACAAGAAATGGGACATTCCGCCTAAACTCTATCCCAAGTCGTTCGACAAGACCGGTTATCTTGTCCTCACCCTCTCGCATGTGACCAACTGGATGGCGCATCAAGTCCAGGAAAAAGCAAAGGAAGTCCCGAACGTCACAATCGATCTTTTCACTGGGTTTTCGGCCCACAAAGTCGCCTTCGAGAATGGCAGAGTCGCGGGTGTTGCCGTCACTGAAAACGCCACATCGGAAGAAGACTACGTCTATGCAAAGTTCACCTCGTTCGGCGACAAAGGATTCATCTCGCGTGACGTAATCGATCATTTCAAGCTCCGCGATTGTCCACAAATCTGGTCAGTCGGCATCAAAGAAGTTTGGGAATGCAAAGAAAATTATGAAGGCAAAGTCTGGCATACCCTAGGTTGGCCGCTTCTGGACGGCACCTTCGGTGGTGGCTTTGTCTATGGGATGAAAAACAACAGGCTGACGATCGGTATGGTGATCAGCTTGAACAGTAAAGATCCCAATATGAATCCGCAGAACAAACTGCAAGAGTATAAAAAACATCCGTGGATTCAGGAGATGATCAAGGACGGGAAGTTGATCAAGTACGGCGCCGCCTTACTCCCAGAAGGCGGCTATTACAGCTTGCCTAAGAAGTTTGCCGTTCCAGGTGCAGTGCTCTTAGGCGATGCATTAGGTGTCCTCGACGTGAAAAATCTCGCCGGTATCGATCGCGCCATGGAGTGTGGATACACGGCTGCCGAGGTACTCTTCGATGCCTTGATCAAGAACGACAGCACAGAAGCAGCCCTCGCGCCATACCAGAAGCGACTCGAAGATTCCTTCGTTATCAAAGATCTCTATCGTAACCGCTACTTCCGTCACGCCTTCATCGAAAATCCAAAACTGCTTGAAGAATACCTCCCGGATGTGGCGGCCAGCGTCGATAAAACGAATGGCTGGATTGGCGGATTAAAGATTCTCTTCAAACACCCATTGGGTGCCACCAAAGACGGCGTACGGTCGCTCGGTCTGATTGAGGGGAAGTTCGACATCGGGCCAATCAAGTACGAGCATGACTACCAGTTCATCGTACCGTCATATGTCACTCCAAAATACGACGAGCCTGCGTTTGAGAAGAATACGATCTACTCAAGACCAGATGCAGTCTTCTATGCTTCTACCAAGTACCACGAAGGCAACAAACACATCGACGAATTCGATGCCGGCACCTGCGTAAAGTGCATTTCCAAGTACGATACACTCGGCAAAGATACACCCTGTGTCTCGGACTGCACGGCCGAGGTTCATCGCGTCGACATTATCGAAGACGTCAGAAAGCACGGCATGTCGCTGGAAAACTGCATACATTGCAGAACCTGCGAGATAGTTTGTCCCGAGGTAAACCTCAGAGTCAAGCCCACCGAACAGGGAAGCGGACCAGACTTCATCGGTTTATAACAACTCCGGGCAAATCTGAACGCGGCATGAGCTGGCCCACACCGCAAGACTATAACGAAGCTATTCAAAACCCGGCTTCCTGCTTTCACGACGGCGAATTGAAATCGTCCAGTGTCGAGCTTAACCAGCTCGGACTGCCTAAGTCTCAATCGGGCTCATTCGCCAGCGTGTATAAACTTCAATGCGGCCGTAAGCCATATGCCGTCAGATGCTTCCTGCGCTTTCATCCAGATCAGCAGGAGCGTTACGAGCAAATAAGCAAATTTGTCCGATTCGACAATCTCGATTGCACTGTCGACTTTCACTATATAGAGAAAGGCATAAAGTTGCATGGCAACTGGTATCCAATCGTAAAGATGCCCTGGATCAATGGACCGACACTCGATCAATACATCAATCAGAATTTCAAAAGCGCCGACAAGATAATGGCGCTTCAGAAGCAGTTCTTCAATTTAGTTATGGAATTGGAGTACGCCGATATTGCTCATGGTGATCTTCAACATGGCAACATTCTAGTTGCCGAAGATGGGCTCAAGTTGGTTGATTACGACGCCCTTTTCGTGCCCGCTCTCGTTGGTCTTCCCAGTCACGAACTTGGTCATCCCAACTATCAACACCCAATGCGGACGGCCTTTCACTTTGATCCTGCAGTCGATAATTTCTCGGCCTGGTTGATCCACTCATCACTCATAGCCCTGAGGGTCCAATCCGATCTCTACACAACGTTCGAAGGCGGCGACGATTGCATTCTTTTCAAGCGACGAGATCTTCAATCTCCGGAAACATCGGAGCTCTTTCGGGCGCTGTTGAACCACGATTCGACAGAACTCAAAAATGTCGCACGCATTTTAATTAGAATGCTCTGGGAGTCACCACACTCGATACCACCTCTACATGCGACCGCAGACGAACTGAGCCGCTTGCCCGACATCAAGCCTCAAAACGACAAAGATCGAATCGTCAAATCGAAACTTTCCGCTTACTTCGATGGAGTTGATTTGAAACAGAGTCGCGACGACCTCGCCCACGCGCTCAACACTACCATTGATCAGGCTCGCGCATTAAAAGGGCAGTCACGATCGTTCCGCTCGATCCGCCTCAAAGCGAGAGCCGCCAACGTCAAAAAATCGGTAGAAGGCAATCTCGAAGCATTCATCGAACTCTCCCTGCGCAAGTCTGCTCCGGTCAGATGGGCGTCTGTCACACTGAAGAAAGGTGACGTACTTTTTCAGAAGGGAGAGTACGGCGCCGCCATAACCTCCTACCTCAAAGTTCAGACGCATCGAGTCGACTTCCTCAACGCCAATCCTGAGGAGATGGCTGAACTCCAGATGCGTATCGGTCGAGCCTTCGCCATGGACAGCAATTTGCCAATGGCATGCAATCATTTCAAACTTGCCAGCATGCTGACGAGAGATGAACGCCGAGATCAGGCAGTGTTCCTCTTGGCTCTAGCCAATTACCTGACTGGGAAAAGAAGCGAAGCTGTAAAGATAGTGGCTTCTTGCGCCACACTAGATAAAAACGTCGATCAGATAATCAAGCGCGAAGCGCTCTTTGGCTTTGTCAAAAGCTTTGCCACAATAAAACTAATCGAGGCCCTTGCCGCCGAACGGTTGCGCAAAGGAAACATACAGTCGTCGATTGAGATACTAGAAACGGCAAGATCACTGAGTGCCTGGCAAATGACTCACGCTAACGAGGAATTTTCTAAAACGTATATAGATCTGTTGATCCAGTTAGGCATCAACTACGCGAGACTCGGTTGCCTCGCTTATACCAACGCACTTGCAAGCGATGCTGAAAAACTGATTGCCTTAACTCCGGACACCAACGTGCAAAAACTTCGCCTCGAGATAATGAAGGCCTTTGTTTCGAAAAAGGGCGACCTGCCCCTTGTGGCGTCAAGCTCACTGGGTGAAACTCTCAGAGGCGTGCGTCCTGAGATCCTGGAAGAGGCGACCAAGTCATTTTATACGGACATGGGAGTCAAAGATATCGTAACGCTGATTGGCTTGGCTGCCGCGTACCTGAATAACCACGGAGACAAACAAGGCGCAAAGGCAATAACGACTGTCATCTGGCGCTGCCTGAAGCGTGACTGGGACGCCAATCTCATCGCAAAACTGAGATGGGTGCGAACATTGCCCGATGACCTGCGCTCTGCCTGCATGGACGATGCCACCATTCATAGTATTGTGGAATCGCTAGAACATGATCTGTTGAAGGAGAAATCAGTCGATTCGGCACTACTTTTGGTAGGCGCCGTCGCAGCTCTGGGTAAGCCCGGCAACGCCGCTCTGACATCCACCCTCGAGAAGACGTCCCGCATATTTAGAAAGTATCTGAATATCTTTTCGCATCGCCAAATCATTCAGGCCCAGGCGCTGCTCAAACAGTACTATACATCGGTAAAGGACGATCTGAACGATCTGTTGTAACTCTATCGTGTTATAACCTCGGTGATTAACCGAGGAGTTGCCAATGGCAAAAGGGAAAAGACGCCGCCGAAAGACAGCCACGCAAACCCCGCGTATTGTGCCTGGTCTGTCGCCGGGTACTCTGGTCGCAGATCCGAACGCTCCTCAGCCCGTTGTCACGCTAATCGCCATAACGCCGACAGTATGATCGATGAAACCATCAATGATCTGTCAGGTCTCAACGAAAAATGTAATGAGTGGAAAGTGGCCTGGATCAACATAGAAGGTCTCGGAGATGCTCAGGTAATTGGAAAGATCGGTGAACTTTTCGGTATCCACCAGCTTGCGCTGGAAGACGTTTTGAGCAGCCATCAGCGGGCAAAACTCGAACAATACGGTGAGAATCTCTTCTTGATCTCACATATGATCGACTTACAAGAGGAGCTACTCAACGAGCAGGTCAGTTTTTTCATCTCAAACAGCCTGGTCGTGACCTTCCAGGACGGTCCGCTCGACTGCTTCGAGCGCGTCAGAGAGCGAATTCGTAAAGGTGTGGGAAGAATTAGGACTCAAGGCTCCGACTATCTGGCATACGCACTTCTCGACGCCGTTATCGATTGCTACTTCCCGGTACTGGAGAAATATGGCGAACGGCTTGAACAGCTCGAAGACGAAATTGTCGAGAAACCTAGCCGTGCCACAATTGCGAAAGTCCATGAAGTTAAGAGAGGTCTGCTCGTGATGCGTCGGGCAATCTGGCCTCTTCGCGACGCCATCAGCATGCTTCTAAAGGAATCCTCCTTGATCTTCAAGACTGAGACCCTGGTCTTTCTGCGAGATTGTCACGATCATGCCGTTCAAATCTGCGATTTAATTGAAACATTCAGAGAGCTTGGCTCCGATATGATGGATGTCTATCTCTCCAGTGCCAGCAACCGTCTTGGCGAAGGAATGAAATTACTCACAATAATCACGACCATTTGCGCTCCACCGACTGTAGTGGCAGGCATTTATGGTATGAATTTCAAGACGGAAGTGTCACCGTACAACATGCCGGAGCTGGGCTGGTATTTTGGTTATCCGTTTGCGCTCGGAGTGATGCTTTTTTTGGTTGCAATAACAACGTTCGTACTCTGGACTCAAGGATGGATGAAAGGCCAGGAGAAAATCTAAAGCCACGAATATAAGGTAACAGGGCCATTTATATCTCGGGATACCTTCACATAAAACCATTCACATCAGTTTTTTGCTGTTTTTTTGCGAGCTATCTATCCGCATCCTCACCCGCTTTCGCAATCGACCAGGCATTTCAGTGGTGGCAACCTGTTTACCTCGACGTTCCTATCAAAGGTCCGATTCGTGGATATCTCGAATCGAACTCGCGCTTGGCGGATGGATTGGACGGAATCGATCAATACTTGTTGCGCTCCGGTTTAGGTTGGCGATTTCGACCCAATATGGAGATTCTCCAGGGCTTTGCCTATGTCGACAACTATCCCGGAGGCCGGCTGCAAGAATACAGACCATATCAGCAGTTCGGTCTAGGACATGTGTTGCTCAAACAAGTGCAGGTTCTTCACAGGCTCAGGACAGAGCAACGATTTATAGAACACATAGACGGCACGGCGAATAGACTGCGTTACATGCTCCGACTGGCGAGACCTTTCCGCAACTCTGATTGGTACCTAGTCGCGTCGGACGAGTTATTCATCAACTTAAACACTATCAACAATGGACCAATAGCCGGCATTGACCAGAACCGCCTCTACGGAGGACTTGGTCGACAGATTAATCGAAAGCTGAGGGTCGAAGCTGGATACCAGTTTCAATACGTCAACCGAGCTGACCCAACTGCAGATAAGGCCGCTCATCAACTGATGACCCAGGTGTTCGTCAGTCTCTAGCGCCATTAAAAACGAAGTGCCACCACCTTTAGTGGCTGCGCTCTACGACTTCTTGCTTTTCTTTTTCTTCTTGTGACCATCGTCCGATGCTTGTTTGTCAGAATCCTCGTTCGAGGACGAGGCTGAAGGTGATGACAAAGACTGATTGCTCACGGAATTGGCCTTCTGGAAGTCAATGATGAATTGATCGACCATACTCATCGCCGTGTGCTTCAACATCGAGTGACTGCTCACGGCTTGATCGGTGTAAGTAATGGTCCGAGCGGTGATGTTGGGATCGCGAGAAAGACTGCACCATTGAGTTACAGTGAGCTCTACGACAGCGAATCGTTCACCTGCTCCAAGGCACTTAATCTGTAAGAATGCATCAATTGGTTTAGTAACACCATTCTCCAGACTTTGATACTTCTTGACTATAATCGGCAACTGCTTCAGTCGGCCTTCGATCGCTTCCTCGAGTTCCGCATCTTTCGGACAATGGCCAGGAACACCGAATGCGAGTCCGCGAATGCCCTTCAAGGATGGAATCATCAGATCATCGCGCATCTGGCGTCGATGTCCGCGCATCTCCTCGATAGATGGCTTCAACTTTTCGGAGCCGGCAGCCTCGCTGCCGTCGGTACCTGCTTTGGCAGGCGATATCAAGAGCGCTGAAATTGCTAGCGGTAGTAACAACAATTTCGAGTGGCGAATGACCATAGCTTTTCTCCCTGGGCAAGTGTTGCATAGGATATCAAATAAACGTGTTCAGCGCGTTCATCGAGACAGCATATTTAAACTATTCATGAGCTGACCAAATCCCTCCATGTGAGAAGGGCTGCCCCCGGCGTTGTTGAGATACTCTTTCATCTCCGGGTTGTTGGCATAATTTTCCATGCTGGAATTGTAATTGCTCGCGCCACCAGTGGCAGCACCCATGCTGTTCAATATGCTCGACAGACCAGACATACCGCCTGCTCCGCCTCCCATCATCTGACTGATGTTGCCCATTCCGGTCGGGTATGGACTGATGTTCATCACCTGGCCACGCACCACGTTGCCATACATGATCAGTTTGCGCAGAAATTTGCCGTGCTCGTCATAATCAACGGATGCGGCTAAAACATAGAGCTGAGTGGGTGACTGCCTGGTGAAGCGCATCACACTTTCGGTGTAACCATCCTCTCCTCGACCGCTGGTTTGAACAGAAGAGTTCTTCGTGACAATCTGCTCTTCGACCACAGTGGGCGCCAATTGACGGATTTCATTCTTGACTACTCGCTGTTCTATTTGATTTCCAGACACACCGACTTCCATACTGCCTCTGGTCGAAACAGTACCGAAGTGCAGCATGACGGGGACTTTCATGTTAGCCATCATTTGCGATACCATCCCGCCCATGCCACCGAGTTGGCCACCGCCACCCTGCATCATTTGTTGATAGGAATACGACTGGCTTGCTGGGATCATTATGCGGACTTGCGCGGGCTCGAGATCGATCTTTCCGGTCGGCTCGTCGCGAAATACAAAGTTGACATCACCGGCGGTGCCGGGCGCCAGAATAGAACGAAGCTTGTTCGACTCGGCCGCATCGATCTCGTAGGACAGTGGCGCGACACTGAAGCGCCAAACCCGAATCGTGCCGCCCCAGGTTCCTGAAAAATCCATAGGGAAAGAGGTCGCGACAGACCCGCTGAAGCGCGCTTCACTGGCGCTAGCCTTCAGAGCAGTCTGCCTGGAAGTATCCATTTTCGCAGTTTCCGCTTTCAAGACCGGCATGGAAACGTTGGCTTCGCCTGCAATTTGATCGATTCGCCCGAACAGAGTCATAGGCTTGCCTGGGGTCTGTGGGTGAACTGGAGCAACCGAATGCGCTCGAGCTTCGGCTTGCCGCTCAACGGCTTTAGGTGCGCTCCGGGCTTCGGCATCTTTGCTAAGCTTCTCACTTTCAGTGGCAGGTTCCGCAGACGCCGGCTTCGAACTATCTTCCGACGGCCAACTCATGTCCTCATCAGCCAGGGCGGACAAAGGCATCGTCGACGCAATGAGAGCAGCCGTCGATGCTACTGAGATAAACCCCCGGCGGCTCGTCTTCGATCGACGACGACCATCTAGTGATGAACTTTCACCACTCGCCAGCTGAACCAAATATTTCCACAATTTACCAATCATAAATTCGACCTTTTGATCGATGCACTTGCTACTACCTGTGCTGAAATGTTCCATCTTCCAGGTTGAACTAAACTGACGGGTGAACTGCCAATCTGGAGCGCGTTCGGGGTTAAACTTGATGAACTACTGAATTCATCGCGCATCTGAGCCTTACACTAAACGTCGAACCTTTACCCAGTTCTGATTGCACGCTAATCTTTCCGCCATGCGCTTCAATAATTGAGCGGCAAATTGCTAATCCAAGACCGCTGCCTCCCTGCGCGCGGCTCCCCGATTCGTCGGAGATCTGGACGAACGGCTCGAATATCGACGATTGATTGCGGCTTGCGATACCGCAGCCACTGTCGATAAAATGCACTTCAATAAATTGATTATCCCTCTTCCCGATTTTGACCCGAACTTCGCTGTCTTCAGGGGAAAACTTGATTGCATTGGACAAAAGATTTTCGCACAACTGAAGCAAGCGCTGTTCGTCAGCCATGACACAGGAATCATCTCGTCCCTCGATTATGATTCCAACATTTTTATAATCGGCAAATCCACTAAGATCCGCAACGGCAGTATCTATAATCTTCATCAACGAAGTCGCCTGAAGCTGTAAGACGATCGTTCCGGAAGCGAGTTTTTCAAGATCGAGGAGGTCATTGGTTAGCCTGTTCAAATTTTCAATAGCTCTCTCTGCTTGCACAATTCGTTTCATGCCAGTCTCATTGAGAGAACCATACAGCCCGGACTCCAGGGAGTTTAGCGTTGCCAAAATAGTATTTAATGGAGTCCTCAAATCATGACTGACCATACCGAGGAACTGGCGCTCTCTTTTTCTTGCGCTTTCAATTGAATCTGTCATGACCCTAAACATTTTGTCTAATTCGCCTATTTCATCATTGCCTTCAACAGGCGGAAGCAACTCCTTTTCCTGAGCGAAACGATCACTGTTGACCATGATCGTACGCAATCGCTTCGACACATTCTGTGACAAGTGCAAAACCATGATGATACAAATTACCAGATTTACGGTCAGCGCAAAACCCAGAAAGTGGTGGACGGCTTGCTCCCAAAGCTTGAAGTCGCCACGATTCTCCTCGATTTGAGCCTCGATTTTACCAAGCAATTCAGCGAGACTCACCTCAAGTTTTTCGATGGTACCGTCAGCGATACCTGACGGACGAACTAAAGCCAGTTCGGAACGCAATTGCTCCTTTTCGGTACGGAACGGCTCACCGGCACTGAGCAGAGACGAGAGTTCGAGAAGATCTGAATGCATGCGCCGATTAAGCGGCTCCAACTCTTTCGATTGAAAACCTTGCAGCCGCCAAAGCATTTGAGCCTGCCTGATACTGGAGAGCGTGCGATGACCGGAAGCAAGCAAGCGCGCATTGCGATCCGATTCGCGTCTTACAGACCGAGTCTGTTGCCACGCAGACTCGAGGACGACCACAAAAAGGCATTGAAAAACAAGCGGAACCGCAACTATAAGAAGGATCCGATGCACAAGTTTGAACTTTGAAGACTTCTCCGCCATGAGTGAACTATTCCCCATATCCAGCCGCGACCATCGAAAAAATGCTCGTTATGCAAATTTTCAACAAATGCACAACGGGCTATCAACAGAAATTCTTTATTGTCGAAAGTGCGACAGGCAACGAATCAACGGAGCGTCTATGTCAAACACACTTATATCGATTCTGACATTTGCCGGAATGGCAATTTTTGGATTACTTATTTTCAGACCAGTGTTCGCACAATATGTCGACGCCTATCAGGTGCGCATCAGAGCTCGGAAGGAATCCAATCTGACGTCGGCAGAAAAACCAAGGGATTCGATGATTCTCCTCGCCCTAAGTGGGCTGGGACAAATCGTCCTTACATCCTTCCCGGCTGTAGCAGATCAAAGGACGATTGTTTTGTTGACCGAAGCAAACTACCGAACGCCCCAACACCTCGCGATATTTACCGGTATCCGAGCAGCGCTCACCAGCACCGTTTTGCTTATCGGTTTGTTGGCGGCTGCAAGCAATCCGGTCAACCTGCTACTGACGCTACCAGCGGCTGTACTGGTTTGGCTGGTTCCGAATTTTTTCCTTTCTTCCAGGGCTTCAAAGCGAAAACAACAGATCCTTAGAGAACTTCCAATCATCATCGATTTACTTATTGTGTGTGCACAAGCCGGTCTCGGATTGTTGCAAGGCATAGACAAAATCGCAAAAGAGGTGGGAGACTCGTGCCCCATCCTTACTACAGAGTTGAAACAATTGATCAACGACGTAAAAATGTTTGCCAAATCCGCACCCATGGCTCTGAGAGAAATGGGAGAACGATGCGGATCGGATGAGCTAATCAACCTCGCATCAGCATTGATCGCCGCCGAATCCAAAGGTGCTGATATGAGCTACCCATTGAAACAGCAAGCCGACGCAATGCGAGACCGACTGAAGCGCAAGAAAGAGGAAGAAGCAGGAAAAGTACCAGTCAAGATGGTCCCCGTCATCATGATCTTCATCATGCCTCTAATCCTCGCCCCCATGCTCGGTCCCGCAGTCGTCGTGATCGTTTCCGCGATAGATCCGATTCTGAAAACGTTGAAGTGATGACCGGGAATGTAACCGACGTGCAAGAAACGGGGTTCGTCAACTGGTGGTCCGAAATTTAACCGATGTCGGTTAAACTTCTGTACAAAAAACAACCGCGTTCGTCAATTGGTATCCGGAACTAGACCGATGTCGGTTAAACCGCTGTACAAAAAACAGAAGCGTTCGTCAATTGGGTCCGGATTTAGAACTAAACTCTAAATCGAAACGCAATCCGGCAATACATTCCACAGATCCATTCGCGCTCTTGATGCCTATTTGTCATTCGCCTTGCCATCGCCGATAGTACCTTACGGTTCGAGCTTATATCCGACACCATGGACAGTGACAATCAACGAATTGTCGGAATCATAGCCAAGTTTGCTTCTCAACCTGGTTATATGCGATCTGATTGTATCCGGCGACGCATCAGAGGTGCTCGACCAGACGCGCTGAACCAGAGCTTCGGCACTAAAGACCTTTCCAGGATGCTTCATGAAAAACTCGAGGAGGGCGAATTCACGCGGAAGCAAATCAATGGATTTCCCGTCACGAGTTACACGATGCTCGTCGACGATAAGAACAAGATCGCGCACCTTCAGAATGCCTTTGGTCGCACCACCAAGTCGAGCCCTCACTCGCAAAGACAGCTCACGCATGTGAAATGGCTTCGTTAAATAGTCATCAGCGCCGGCTTCGAAGCCAAGTTCTTTATCGTCGATACTGCGGTTGCCGGTCAGCATCAGAATCGGCGTAGTTCCACCGTGGCGCCTGAAAGTCCTGGACACATCGAGCCCGTTGAGTCCCGGCAGATTGAGATCGAGTATGATTAGGTCATACTCTCGAGTTCGAAGCAAGCCCAGCGCATCGGGTCCAGTAGCAGCCAGATCAACCATGTATCCCTCGGCAGCCAGCCAATCGACCACAGTGTCGGCGAAATCTTTTTGGTCTTCGACAAGTAGCAGTTTAACCATTGGACAATCTTAGCGGTCTACCAATTATCTGCCTCTAGATTTAAGCATGCATAGCTCCATCCGGGAATAATATATTTTGCTCCTGCTATAAATAGATAAAATTCTGAATAAAACAAGCACACGAGTAGTATCGAATACGGTTGTCATCCTCGCCACCCTGGTGATATGCCAAGCTAATTGCTATGCATCGGACTCTCCATCGACCAGCATGCGCGCAGAGGAGGACAGTCTCGGTCCGACCGCGGAAACCGTCACCCTCTCACAACGTGCCAAAGAAGCGATCGGATTGAGAACGGAAACGGCCACGAAAGGCTGGCTTCCGCTTGAAATCAAAGCGCTTGGAACGATTGAAGCGCTGCCCACAAGAACGTACGTTCAACACGCGCTTCTGGGTGGACGCGTACTCGACACAAGAGTCGACCTCGGAGATCAGGTGAAGAAGGGTCAGACCCTCGCCATTCTAGAGAGTCCAGAAATTAATCGGATGGCAGCAGACCTCCTCAACACTCGAAACTCATTAAGTTCCGACATCAACAAAGCACGTTCGGACTACACGTCAGAGCGAAATCAAGCCGAAGCTCGCCTTACGGTGGCACAAACAACCAACGACCGATTGATCAAGTTATACGAGGAGAAGATAGCCGCGCTTAAATCACTGGAAGCTGGAAAAGCAGAGCTGGAGGTGGCAAGAAATCGACTAGAAAATCTGAGACGTAAGGAGCAGGTCGACCTGCAGGCCCTAGACTTGCGGTTGAAGATAAGTTTGCGATCACAGATCGATAGATTGAAACAGCTAGGCATGCCAGAAAGCAGTATTCAGCAGATGCTCAAATCCAATGTAGCGGTCACGATGGTCCCGGTCACTGCTACCAGGAGCGGCGTCGTCACCGCAGTGCATGCTAACCCTGGCGAGACAATCAACGGTCAGGATCCGTTGTTCGACATTCTCGATTACTCTCTCGTCTGGGCTCAGGCTGAAGTATACGAATCAGATATGGACAGGGTCGCGGATGGACAGCGGGTTATAGTAACTGCCAACGCGCTTCCGCACTTCAAGTTTCCGGGGAAAATATCACATGTTGGCAGCGAAGTCGACACGAAAAAACATACCCTGCCAGTCCGAGTCGAAGTTCCCAATGCGGAGTTAAGACTTAAGCCCGATATGTTCGTCGAATTGACGATTGCAACACGAGAACCGGTCATGGCGATGAAAGTGCCACGTGATGCCATTATCGATAGGGCTGGGCACTACTGTCTCTTCATTGAGAAGCAGCCTCTCACATACCAACTTGTCCGAGTAAGTCTTGGAAAGAGTCTCGGCGACAACATCGAAATCGTGGACGGTGTAGCTCAGGGACAGAAAGTAGTTGTCCGAGGTGCATTTCAGCTCGAAGCGAATCTTCTGAAAGCACAAGGGACAACCGACGTCTTTTCACATCCGACCGACACCGGCAACCGTGCACACCGCCATGACGAGCACGAAGATGAGCACAACAAATCAGCCACTATTAACCCACTGCTGTACGTAGCCTTTGCTCTAGTGTTCGGTCTCGGTGTTGGTTTTGCAACTATTTTCGTTCGCACTTCGAAGTCGATCAAAGTGAGCACGGAAGAAAACAAAACAACTTCTGAAGAGGAACAGCAGAAGAGCAGAAGCGTTTGAGAGGTTGAGTGTTAAACGGTCTCATATCCTGGTCAATCACCAACCGCTTCATCGTGGTAGTGATTGCAGCACTTCTGCTGTTGACAGGGTCTTATGTTTCTACCACCACAAATGTCGATGTACTTCCCGAATTTGCCCCACCGCAAGTGGTAGTCGAAACCCAGGCACCAGGATTGGTGCCTGAACAAGTCGAGGCACTGGTCAGCATCCCTCTGGAATCGACTTTAAATGGAATGCCGTTCGTTGCACACGTACGCTCAATCTCAATGTCAGGTGTGTCAGTTATCACCGTGATCTTCGCCTACAACACCAACATCTATCAAGCTAGACAGATGGTGGCCGAAAGACTTCAGATGGCATCAAACAGGCTACCTGTGCATGCGAAAGCACCAACGATGTTGCCGTTGATGGCAGCGATAGGTGACGTACTCAAATTTGGACTCCAAGCAGACGGGACTTCGCTTATGGAGTTGCGAACTCTAGCTGATTGGGAGATCAAGAACCGGCTTCTCGCTGTACCTGGAGTGGCGAGAGTGCTAGTGATCGGCGGAGACACAAGGGAGTATCAAGTACTCTTAAATCCGCTCAAAATGAAATCCTATGATGTGACACTCCAGGACGTGACGACGGCTGTTCAGAAATCAAACTCCATTGCGCCCGGCGGTTTTCTCGTTACTCCGGATCAGCAACTTTCGATTCAGGGAGTCGCCACCATCGACAGTATCGATGACCTGGCTGAGTCTGTTGTAGCCGTCAGAGACAATG
This sequence comes from uncultured Candidatus Obscuribacterales bacterium, assembly GCA_964418155.1. Classification (GTDB taxonomy): domain Bacteria; phylum Cyanobacteriota; class Vampirovibrionia; order Obscuribacterales; family Obscuribacteraceae; genus JADYXR01. The sequence goes on from CAYQKX010000036.1 coordinate 15,183, forward strand.
CCCCTGTATTGGTTCGGCACGTCGCTTCCGTGACCATGCAACCCGCGTTCAAGATCGGCGATTCAATGATTAACGGAGAGCCAGGTGTCTATATTTACGTCACAAAACAACCCGGTGTAGATGTCGTTAAACTCGATAAGGACCTTACGTCGGCAATGTCAGCGCTGCACCAAATCCTTCCGCGCGACGTCAAAATTACGAAAGTCTTCGATCAGGCCGATTTTATCAAACGTTCCATCAATAACGTAATTGAGGCAATCGAATTTGGCGCATTGCTGGTTCTCGTGGTCCTGTCCTTTTTTCTTTTGAGTTGGAGAACATCACTGATAAGTTTGATTGCCATACCACTATCTGTGGTGACGGCGTTGCTCGCGCTCAAGCTGACTGGCGGCTCCATCAACACCATGACACTGGGCGGTCTGGCGATTGCAGTAGGCGAGGTTGTAGATGACGCTATTATCGATGTCGAAAACGTCTACCGCAGGTTGCGAGAGAATCAGGTCAGCCTCAATCCAATGCCAACATCGACAGTCGTATACAACTCTTGCGTGGAAGTACGGTCGGCGGTAGTGCACGCGACGATAATCGTCGCGCTCGTGTTTTTACCCGTATTTACACTCACCGGTATCACAGGCAGCATTTTCTCACCACTGGGATTTTCATACGTGGTGGCAATACTATCTAGTTTGCTCGTGGCGCTCACAATCACACCCGCACTGTGCGTCTATTTCTTAGCAAGACACGGACAACTGCCCAATCGCGAGTCAATAACAGTGAGGGGAGTAAAACGCGTCTACGGCGCCATCTTAGAGCGTGTGCAATTGCGGCCTTCTTTAGTAATACTGTCTTCGCTTCTTTTGTTCGTGGCATCCTTAATGCTGATTCCCTCGATGGGTCGTGATCTCCTTCCTCAGTTTAGAGAAGACAGTCTGATTGTGACCATAATAGGCCGGGCAGGCGAATCGCTAGAGAGCACTTCCCGCATCGGAAGTTCCTTTCAATCGACAATGCTCGAACGGGGCGATGTAGAAGCAACCGCTCAGTGGGCCGGACGAGCCGAGATGGACGACATGGCAGGAGGTCCCAACTTCTCTGAAATCGACATTCAGCTCAAACCTTCAGATGAGTCTCTAGCAAACGTATTGAAAGACGTACGTTTTCATCTCAATGAGATTCCCGGAGTCATGTTCGACGTTGGGTCCTTCATATCACACAGAGTGAATGAGGTCCTCTCAGGCGGCACCAGAGCCAGTGTCGCGATCAAGATTTTCGGTCCAGACCTGTCAGAACTAAGACGACTGGCCACAGAGGTGGCAGACCAACTCGAACAGGTGAAGGGCGCAGTAGATGTGAGACCAGAGCCACAAGCAGAGATGAGACGAGTTGTAATCACGATGGATCGAGTGAAAGCCAGTCGATATGGTCTGTCCGCCGAAGACTTCATGGCTTGTGTAGAAACGGCTTTTCAGGGTCGCGTGGCATCGAAAATTGTTGAAGGTCAACGTCTTTTTGATTTAAAGATTTGGGTTGAGTCGCCTTTCCGTCACAACATTGATTTGATTAGCGATATGTTGGTCGATACCCCATCAGGAATACGTGTACCAATAGACGATATCGCCAAGGTGGAAATCTCTGAGGGTCCAAGCGTGATTGTTCGCGAGAATGTCACTCGCCGAATCGTAGTGCAGGCAAACGCAGCCAATCGCGACGTTATTGGCTTGGTCGACGAAGCAAAGGCACGCATTACAAAGAACGTGCCTCTGCCAAAGGGATATTATATAGACTACGCAGGAGAGTACGAAGCTCATGCTCAAGCCAGTCGCAACCTGTTTTTCACATCGCTCATCACACTCGCAGCCATCATATTTTTATTACGGCAGAGCTTGAAAAGCTGGAAGCTCACGCTTCTGGTGGTAAGCAATCTGCCAATGTCATTCATCGGTGGCTTGATCGCTGTCGCGCTGACTGGCAATACATTGACGCTTGGATCGCTTATCGGTTTCATCAGCCTATTCGGCATTTCTACACGCAACACAATCCTTATGGTTTCTTACATCAACAACATGAGAGACCAAGGCATTTCCTTCGATGACATGGTCTTCCGTGGTGCACTCGATCGAGTTGCTCCGGTTCTCATGACAGCTCTAACAGCGGCCGTCGGCATGCTACCGCTCGCCATCATGGGCGGTGCCGGTAGAGAGTTAGAACAACCTCTCGCCATAGTGATCGTCGGCGGCATGTTCAGCAGCACATTCCTGACGCTGCTCGTGATTCCAGCTCTCTATTTTATTTTTATGAGGCCGAAAACCAGGACCGGGTCGCCAGAGCAGGCAACCTCCGGACAGCGCGACAGTCTCGGTTAAGCCAGCTACAATGAACTCAATTAAGAAGGAAGTTGTCGACGAACTCCACCGTTGTATAGAATAAATAGTCTCGATTTTTCTTCTTCCGGAAGCCATGTCCCTCGTCATCCGCCATGAGGAACCAAACCGGCGTACCGGTCTTCACCAGCGCTTGCACCATCTGCTCTGCCTCACTAGCAGGAACACGCGGGTCGTTCTTGCCTTGCACTATGTATAGTGGCTTTTTAATGTTGGCAGCTTTATTGAGCGGCGCAGTCTTCTCGAGAAACTTTCTCATTTCCGGGTCGCGCTCGTCACCATACTCAACACGGCGGAGGTCGCGTCTATATGCCTCCGTATGTTCGAGAAACGTAACGATGTTGGAGAATCCGACATTGTCCAGTGCACATCGAATTTTGTCACTGTAATTGGTGGCAGTAGCAAGTGTCATATGACCGCCATAACTGCCACCAAGCACCATGATTCTGTCGCCGTCAAGGTCCTTTTGCTGCTTAATCCAATCAAGCAAAGCCTCGATATCTTTGTACGTATCCTCACGTTTAAAACCATTATCGAGTTGACTAAATGTTTTTCCGTAACCGGTACTACCTCTCACGTTAGGACAGATCATCGCTATGCCCAATTCATTCATCCAGTAATTTTGCCGATCGAGGAACCACGGACGCCACTGCGACTCCGGTCCACCATGGATGTTGATCATCACCGGTCGCTTCCCTGAGAATCGCTTCGGGGGCTGATACATGAACGCGGAAATCTGCTTTCCATCAAACGAATTCCAGCGAATCAACTTCGGCTCTGTGAACTCCTCCGTATTTAGAAATCCGGTCTCGCTGTTCGTCCAGCGATCGACTTTTCCAGAGGCAATATCAAGAGAATAGACGTCAGAAGGCGACCTAGACGTCTCCAGATTGAATCCCAGGTCGCGATTGTCCTTGTGCCAACGCAATCCACTTAGCTGTCCTGATGGTAGTTTTGGTACGGACAATTCCTTGCCGGTTTTGGTGGAGATCAGGTGCAGAACTCCGTAACCTTCCTCGTTAATCGAAAGAGCCAGAGTTTGTCCATCATCGGAAAGCGCGAATTCGTCTACGTCCCATTGAATTTTGTCGGTAAGGTAAGTGTGCTTTTTCGTTGATAGATCAATGTATGCCAAACGCAAAAACTCAGAGTCTTTGTCCGTCGTGACATAAACTCCCTTTCCGTCTTTAGCGAAACGCGCGCTGTTGTAAGCAATTTTCTCCTTGTTCTTTCGATCGGTTAACGCAGTTTTCTCGCCGGTCTTCGCATCGACAATCCATACATATCCTTCGTTCACCGAAACTGATTCGAGTAGGACTACCTTACTGTCGTCAGGTGACCAATCTTGAGGATCCCAGCCTCCACCCTCAAGTTGCGTAACCATTCGATCGGAAGATTTGTCGCCTGGGTCCATAACCCAGAGATCGACATCAACACCATTGCGACGGGTAGAACCATAGGCATACCTATTGCCGCCAGTCGACCAAATCCCGCTCGTGTTGCGTGACTTTCCATCAGTCAATAATGTGACATTTTTCGAATTCATGTCGTAGGAATACTTTTGAAAGAACTCGTTTCCACCTTGATCTTTCTCAAAAACAAAGTAACGGCCGTCCGTTGGCTGAAATGATCCACTGGATGCTGTGTCTTTGTAGAAGGTCAATTGCCTTCGCGCACCACCAGGTTGTTGCAGATAATGCACCTGGACGGTGTCGGCAAAGCGCGTTTCAATGAGCATCTCGCGTTTTTTGGGATGCCAGCTTCCCATGTGCGCATTTCGAAATTCAGTATACTTTTCAACTTTCTCTATCAAGCTGATAGGAGGACTAGGCACATTCTTCACGACCAAATTGTCTGCAGGCGGCATAACGGCTGGAGATGTGGCAACCGCGGGCAGCACAGCGGATTGTGCTATGGCGACAATACTGGAGACCAAGCCAAGAAAAATTTTGTGCATCTGCGGCTCCTGAATGGTATATGGTCGAAAATATTAGCATTTTGGCAAGACAATCTCCCAAGGCGCGCGACCCTATTGACTGTTGATGGAGTGATAGAGCACTTTGGCCAATCAGAGCCGGAGCGTCAAGTGCTAGAGGGCTAAACCCAGCCTCCATGCCGAGTTCGCTCATCATATTGCCGCCGGTGTGTTAACCGATATCGGTTATCACTCCAGAAGAAGATAGAGCATACTGACACCCACAATCCCAGTATCCATGCCCGTTTCCAAACCCCTCAGCAAACTTGTCCAAAAGCTACTTGGTAGTCACGCCGCGAACAATCACTCGAACCCAGTCTTCTACCTTGTCAACGAGTGGTCGCTCTTCTTCCAGGATAATCCAGGTGACCTGAGCATGGTGCGAAAGCCCGGCAATCATGATGCCGAGCTCTCTGGCGTCCCAGTGTTTGTCTATCTCGCCTTTCGCTTGCGCAGCTATGACGATTTTGGTCAGTATGGACGGTAAAGTGATTATCTGATCATCCTTATATTGCGAATCAAATTGCTCTCTCATCTGGCTGAACATAGCGAGAAAAAAGTGCCTGGACAGCTCTCGATAAATCTCGGTGTCCCTGGCTGTAGTGCGCAGAGCCGTCATCAAAACATCGAGCGGAGGAGTTCCGACCTTCAGTTGTTCATCGACAGATTCGTTGAGCCGTTTCAAATACCCGATAGAGAGGCCCAGAAGCACCTCGTCCTTTGACTTGAAATGGTAGTAAAAAGTCCCTTTTGCCACATTGGCAGCGGCAGATATATCGTCAACCGAGGTATTTTCATAACCTTTTTTCATAAACAGGATGCCGGCAGACGCCAGAATGTCTTGCCTGGTTGCTTCTCGCTTCTCTTCTCGTCGTCCCACGTGCCCCTCGATTTCTTGACAAAACCGGCCAAAGTATGATTTTATACTAGTATACAAAATTAGACTCCGGTCGGTTTTTAAATAAATAACACGAATCAATTTTGTAGGCCGACAACGCAAATCGTACCCGGGAAACTTAGTAGAAGGTGGTTCATAAAATGAAACCCACGAGATCCAGCTCCAATCTGGACGACAGATGCCCGAAGGTCATCGCCGCTCAGCTAACCGGAATGAGCCAGCCGCTCCTTTATATGATCATCAGCACTGCGTTAATGATGTTGCTAATCGCAATGTTCGCTGTTGGATTTAGTTCTCCCTCTATGCAAAACAACATGGGCTTCGGACCTAATCACGTATCGCATGCCGCGCCTCAGGTCGCACAACACCTCGTAAAAATTTAGATCTTCAAGCTGCACATTTGCTAGCTTGTTATTTACTGACGACAGAGCAGCCTTTCAGTTCCAGCTGCTTCAAATTTTTCATAGCCTTCAATTGATTTGCACCATCTTTGGTGATTGCGGGATTGTCGCTCACATCGAGCTTATCCAGGTGCGTCATGCCTCGAAGTATCACGACATCCTTGTCAGTCAACTTGTCATTCTTCAGTTTGAGAATTCGAAGTTTTTGAGACTTGCTAATTTTTCTGATTAGCGGTGATATATCGCTCGAGTCAGATATGTCCAGCATCTGTATTTGAGTTAGAAAGTCCATCTTAGCTAGTTTCCCGAGATCGATGTCGGTTTTGCTGAGCACCAATGTATCTAACTTTTTCAACTTATCGATGTTCATGCTCTCAAGAGCTTTGATTGAAAATGGTCCACTTAGATCCAACTTTCGCAGCGAAGAAAGGTGACCGGCCGGGGCTAACACAGCATCAAAAATGGCTACCAAAGCCGGATTTTTGTTTCTCCCGCTCAGATGAACAGCAAGAACATCCAGATCATCCGGTCTGAAATGCGACAGCATAGTGCTCTCTTGCAGAATGGTATCATCGGTTTGAAAACTTCTCGAACACTCATCCGCTACCATCAGCTGTTCTATAGCATTCTCCAGGTCAGCGTAAGGTGCTTCCGGATCATATTTCTCCCTACCTCCAAAGACACCGAGAGTTCGATCGCCAAATTCATAAAATCTATGACGATCGCCAGGCGGTCCTACAATCTTCGAGAGGAACATGTCGTCCTCAAGAAAGTCAGCGGTCTTGTTCGCGCCGCTCTCCGGACTGTTCACTGGTATCGCTTGCGCATCTTTCGGTTTTTCAGCAGAAGTAACACTCGGAATACCGTCCAGTCCAAAGTAGCTACGTGTGAACATCGAGATGAACAGACATAGCGCAATCAGGACCAACGAGTAGATAGAGAATTGGATCAGGTTCAACCCATCATTCTGGAGCCAGAAGGGTAATGATAAAAACGACGTTTTTCCGGCAACATGTCCCGTTTCGCCATCCCTCACCCTAACAAGTTCTTGAGCAGCCTCCGCCGCATTCAAATATCTCTTGCTTGGATCCTTTTCCAGCATCTTGCCAACTATTCGTTCGATTTCTTCCGAAAATTCACGTCCCATTGTTGCTTCTTTCAACGTTGGGACGCGCTGATTGAGATGCTGAACAAGGGTCTCAACATAGGAGCCGCCAATAAATGGTGGCGTGCCCGTCAGTGCTTCGAACAGAACACAACCCAAAGAATAAATGTCGCTGCGGCCATCAACCGGTCTGCCGGAGCATTGCTCCGGACTCATATAAAGAGGTGTTCCAAAGATCTCGCCGGTCTTCGTCAGCGTTTGAGAGCCGACTCCCTCAGCCGCGACTTTCGCGATTCCAAAATCGAATATCTTCGGAATCAGTCCGTGTGGACCTTTTCGCACCACGATATTGCTCGGTTTTATATCGCGGTGCACGACTCCTTGCAGATGAGAATACTCCATCGCTTCCAACAAGTAGATGAACATCCCGACGGCTTCTCTGACATGTATGGTACCAACCGCCTCCAGATATTTGTCGAGTGTCTGTCCCTCTGCAAAATCCATCACCAGATATGGTTGCATTCCATCAATCAATCCACAATCGATCGTTCTGACTATATTCGGATGATCGAGGCGCCCTGCGGCTCTTGCTTCTTGTTGAAACCGCTTGAGCTTTATATTCGAAGACGAAGCGGAACTTAATGTTTTCAATGCAAACTGCTGATCGAGAAAGACCTGCTCTACTCGATAAACCGAACCCATAGCCCCGGTTCCTATCAATTCGATAACCTGATACTTCTCTGCAATCATGTCGCCGGAACAAAGCGCTTTCGACTGCCGCACCTCTAACAGAGTCTGGCTGTTATCAGTGTCTATGCGGTATGACTGTTGCTCATGCTTAAATTCGGCAGAAGAACTAGAGTTCTGTTCGATAACTCTCAACTCGATCTGCTCAAGTTTTTCCGGATCATCAAACAAAGTGAAACCATCTGCGGGGCACAGACAATATGTGCCCGTTCCTCGAACATCCTCACCTCCAGGTGAGTCCTGCTACTTGCCGCCCAAGCGCAGGTAGACATTCACGTCATAATAGTTTCGTGGTCCGAGTCCGGCTCCAACTCCAAATTGACTGTACTGGCCGACCTGACCAGTCAAGCCCAGATTCGTCGTGTGCCGACGAAAATCGTGACCGACATTAAATTGTACAGGCGAAGTCAACGATTGGCGCTCGACAGAAAAGTTCAACTGGTTCTCCAGCGGACTGCGAGTATAGCGCAAGCTGAGCCCATCTCGAATATGCGAGAATTGAACATTCGGAGCTGCACCATCCTTGCTGCTCACATTGAGCATAGTGCTGCGATCCGCAGTCTGTGCGGCAAGATCATAGGTTGGGCGCCGGAACGGATTATCCCATCCTGTAGCCGGCAGAAAGTTGAACGTGGCATTCAGATTCGAATTCTTATATTCCATGCGAGTGCCCAGCGTGTACAAATTCGTACGCACTTTAAGCTCGCTGCGTTTATCATCGTCAGTCAGCGTCATCGTATTGAGCTGCCCTGCCTCTGATAAAAGCGGTCGCGCGTTGCGACCCAAATTGAAGTCACCGCGCAAAAATTGATCGAGCATCATGTCGGTCGCACGCTCAATGCCGGTGGAATTGTGCTCAGCTGTTTGTTGTTGAGGCTTAGCTGCCTCGGTCTGCCTTAGGTCGCCCATTTGTTTTTGATATTGAAACTAGTAATGGTGCTATTGTGCGCACCGGTACTTGACAAGTCAATGTGTAAATTGTCAGTCCTTGGAGCAGCCCGGCGTCCGTGCAAGCTTACCGGGCAACGGCTCCGGGGAACGAATGATTTCGATCTCGGCTTCAAGGCATACACGCTTTCGGGTATTCGTGCACGCACCGCTCGTTTAAGAGCCTTCAAGCTGAAGCGTGCAGCCAGTATTGATGACAGTCCCATGCACGAGGCACTGCGACAACGATTCATGCAGAGTACAGGTGCAGAACTTTCATCATCGGAACAGGTTGGAACACGGATGTCGACGGTCCCGAAAAGAATCAATGGTTTAGCTCTTAACAAGACGCCATTACTGATGTGAGTATTAAAGGTGCCCGCGATGGTCTGGAGAATCATCAGTATCAGAGCTTTGGCGCAAAGTTCGAGGCGCATCACACCAAAGAGTTTTCTCAAATGAATCTTTTAGTATCAAAAAGAAGGATGGACTCCGAATTTGGCTGAGCAACTCGCAAAGACGGTTTCGAGCAACATGTCTGGAGCAGGTAAGGATGCCCAATTTGGAGAGACCAGAACGGAGTAGCGAGATGTAAGATCTTCGCTAGCGATCGCAAAAACGGAAGGTAAATTAGACGAAGTAATCGCAGACGTAAACAAGCTAAACTTTGCAAAAAAATGCACCACAACTGGTGCAAAACAAAAAGGTGAATGAATATGGATACATGGACGTGACAATCCAGGGCAAGAATCCATTGGCAAGAATAAATCTGCTCGAAAAATGATGTTATCTCGCCCTTAAGGTCGAGAGACCCAGGCTGAGGTCAGAGTAAGCGGGCGACGAGTCTCGAACTCGCGACCTACAGCTTGGGAAGCTGTCGCTCTACCGACTGAGCTACACCCGCGTTGATTCCAATCTTAGCACTTTCGAAGAAAACACTTCTAAGCCGTACTGCCTGTTGATTTCATACGACTGAGCCAGGTCTCTACGTTTTCGAAGTTCTTGCCATAGTCGAACACTGCAGTTGGCGATTTCGGTTTGCTCGAACATCGCAGAATCCAGCTATTTTCTGCGATAGGGTTCATCTCGACTTCGAGCTCTTCTCCTGACGAGCGCCAACTCGTTCCGGTCCGCGCGCGCGTAATCATCTGCTCGGAATCATCGGAAACAGACTTGACGTAAGGGATTTTTAGCAAAGCTTCTCGACATGCGGCTAGCACCTCCTTCGAGGTGCCCTGCATTTTTACTTCACGCACCTGTTCCAATTCGAAGATGCCTTTGTAAATACCTTTTGCGAGGAACATTCGTGCAAATAGGTCGAGAGGCAAAAGCACTGCAACAAGCAAGACGGCAAAGATCAATCCAATAGTCAGCCCCGCCTTCCAGGCGTAGTTGAACGCCTGAGGATCATTGCTTGTCGTGACTATGACAATCATAACGAAGAGCGCGACACCGCCGCCGAAGCCGAGCGTACTTACGGAAAGAGCTTTGCAAATTCGAGAAAAATACCGTCCCATCGATCGCGTCCCTCAGTTCGGACAGTCAACGGCGCGTTTATCCGACCGGTTCGCTCTCAGTTTCCTGGGTCTCAGTATCGGAGCGTACATACCATCGAACGAATCGATAAAGCATGTACAACGGTGGGAGAGAAACCAACAAGCAAATGATCTTATCCAAACAGCGCATCATTTTCACGATTCATCAACCTCATCCAGAACACACGATTCATCTTCGTCAGCAACGAGTATAACTACACCCTCAGCTTTAATATCCTCGACATCGACCGACTCAACTTCCAGCTCATCAATTTGAACGTCGGCGCGGATTGTATCATCATCTGCTTTCTCCTCTTCGAACTCTTGAGCCTTATCCTCAAAATCGAAGGTATCGCCCGCGCCGCCAGTTAAGAACGTGTCGCCGCCTTCATCGCCGCTGATACCAGCACCGGAGAAATCGGCAGTGACGCCGGCGAGCTTTGCCTGCTGCTTCTCCAACCTGGCCTGATCCTTTTCAGCCTGAGATCGCTTCGGAAAGAGTCGCTTCCGACAGGTCGCACAAAAACAATAGCTTCCTTCACTTAAGTGCCCGAAGTCGCCAACTTTGAAGCCTACCGGTAGGTACGCTTTTGTGGCTACGAGCCTACGGTCCAGACCCTTCAATCTGCGCTGATAGATTCGCACATATTCATGTCTGCAAGGTTTGCCTTCTACGGTCATGGAAACTAGTAACCTGATGCTGAGACGGGTGCCGATATCTCGTTAGTCTAACATTTATTATCTCAGCGTTTCGCCACTGGAAACTCCTTGAGAAATTTGCCTTTCCAGAGAATTACAACTGCCAGCTGGTGATCGTATTTCACAGTCTGCGGACACGAGAAATAAAGCCAACGTTCTCCGTCCGGCTCCACCGCAGGAGACGATGGACTGGCGACTGGAAGCACGATTGTTCCATTTTTCTTGTGAGTAGTGTTATCGAAGAAGATGGCGCTCAACGTGAGGTCGGTGATAGGCGCACCAGTAATATTCTTGATTTTAATCTTGCCTTCTGGTGTCAAGCTGTCTTTGGCCAGCCAGTTACGAGAGAACACTATATTAATCGGAGGCTTTTCCGGATCCCAGCCTACTTTACTCTCCTCGACCGGCTTTTCATCTTCGAGCGTCGTATCTCCACCCACGAGTTCAGCAAGTTGCTCAGCAACTCGGGCAGCATGACCCTTTACTGAAGTGGCCTCTTGATTTTTCCTCTCAGCCGCCAGCAGTTCAGCCCAGGTCAAAAGCGCCTCTCGCAACTTCTCGAGTATCGGCACTGACGGTCTCAGACTGCTTGCTTCCTCCAGAGCCCGCACGGCGCCGGCATAGTTGGAGATCTTGAGATTAATGTCTGCAAGCAGCTCGTAATCTTCCACCGACTTCTCTTTGTCAGTGAGTTCACTCAACGCGATTGCAGCCTTGTTGTAATCCTTCTTCTCGAGCAGCAACTCGATTAACCTGTGCCTGACCTCCAGATTATTCGGATCCTCTTTGCTGACGAACTCGTAGTTCTCGATAGCTTTAGCTGATTGCCCCGTCCGCGCATAGATTGCGGCAAGCTGAATTCGAGTGATTGGTTCATCGCAGGCTGCAAGACTCTCTTCTAGTAAGCGGATTGCTTCTTTGTCGTCTTTGTCGCGAACCTCAGCCAGGGCAGCCAGCTTTCTGAAGCAATCGCTCAATCGAAGCGGTACTGTCGAGATGAGAGACTCGTCAAGGCCTTTCGCCATCTTCTCAGCCTGTTGAAGCTTGCCGATTGCTTCTGAGAACCGTTCGTTTGCAATCTCCGCCTCTGCCCATGCCATGTAGAGCTTCGCTCGCCCAACGTCGAATGTTCGGCCAGTATGTCGTTTTGCCACTAGCTGATAGAGCTTTTCCGCTTCATCATAGTCGGCACGACGCTGATAGTACTCCGCAAACGCCTGAATCACAGGAGAAAGGTCTTCTGCAGATAGCTTGAGCCTGAGTGCCGTATCCAGAGCGGTACGCCCCTCGGCATAACGCTCACAGGCAAGGTAACTCTGCGCGAGCCAGGGAAAAACATTGGCGTTGTCAGGCTCCTCATGCGTCAGTCGCTCGAGAATCGGTATGGCAAAGGCCGGCTTACCCTGCTTGATCATGGTTACCGCTTTGTCGAGTTCGGTCTGATGCGGTCTCGTATATTCATAGGTCGCATAGGCAGCGAGACACAGCACAAGGACAAGAATTAGCCCGCGCCAGAAATTGCCACCACTTGTAGTGGCTGGCTCGCGTCCGTCTGAAACTGTCGGTTGTTGAGTCACTTTGAAAACTGAAGCTGCCTTCACTACATACCTACAGTTATAATATCGTCTTGTTATGAGCGCTGAAATCAACCTGACATCTACCGCGACAAAGCTTAGCTATGTCGGTCACTCACCGACCGGCAGTAGCTGGACAATAACCGCACGGAGCTGGGGTCAGCTCGAGCAAGCCAAAGGAGCATGCCTCCTTGTTCATGGTCTAGGCGCCCACAGCGGCTGGTTCGAAGCGTTCGCACAGCGGATGATTCCGCACGACTACTTTCTGCTTTCCTATGATCAGGTCGGCTTCGGCGAGCGACGAGGCGAAAAGTTCGCATCCAAGCAGCAGTGGCTGGACGACCTGGTAACCAGCTTCAAATACCTCAAACAACAAGCGGGCCAAAAGCCGGTTTACCTCATAGGCAACAGTATGGGCGCAGTTGTAGCACTTTGCTCGGTCAATCAGGTAAATCCTGACGCCCTCGTCTTGTTCTCACCTGGATTCGACGGTCACCCGATCACATTCGGTCCAATCTATAAAGCCAACGCGGTGATCGCTGCAGTTTTCTCACCGGACAAAGATATAGAACTGCCATACACGGTCAACGATATTACGCCCAGTCAGTCAGTCAGGGATTTCCTGACGAGCGATCCGCTTCGACGGTTCACAATCACCGCAAGGATGGGTTTGGAACTTCTGAAGCTCACGCTAGACACGAAGAAAGTTACGAAAAGCCCATGTCCAGTATTGATGGCAACTGCGGGACAAGAAAAAATTGTAAATAACAAAATCAGCTCCCAGATCTACAAGAATCTGAGCGCGCCGGTCAAAAAAGAGTTGCAGTTCAAACAGTCCTGGCACGACATGATGTTCGATCCGATAATCAATGAACTGGTCGAAGAGGTCACCGGTTGGCTAAACAGCGTTGAATCATTGAAAGTGCTTCAAAAGAGCTAGTGCGACTGGTAAAAGATAAAACACGCTTGTGAAAAATCATTGTATTAATTTCATGCTTCGGCATTTGTGCCTAATTATAGATATAGCAAGGGATTCCAGGTTCAATCTGTTGAATATACAGCCACGTGATTTTGACGTAATTTGTTGCCACATGAAAACTGACTATAATATTGCTGTTCGCTAAAGCGCGCCTGGTAATGCCGATCGCGACCGCTCTATCGTTAACGCAAACAAGGTTCAAGATTGGCACTAATTGGGAACTTTTGACCGATTAAACCCACCTACAATGGATAGAGCGTCCGCCGAAGGTGTGCTTCAGAACCGGAATTTAGAGGGATAGGACAGTGGAAAAAAATCTCGCCAAGATTTTCTACAGCCGGGTCGAAGAGATGGGGAATTTCCCTGCGCTTATGTTCAAGCAGGGAAAGACGCCGTATCAGACAATGAGCTGGAGTGACTTCGGTCGCCTGGTCCGAGAGACTGCGTGTGGACTTGCACACCTAGGACTACAGGAAAAATCGCGTGTGGCGATTTTCTCGCAAACGGCACACTTGTGGGTAGTAGCTGATTTCGCGGCACTCGTCAACGGTGCGGTGTCGGTTCCGATATATCCAACCAGCTCGACATCAGATATCGAATACATACTCAATAATTCCGAATCAGAATTCGTCTTTGTCCAGAACGAGAAGCTTCTGGAAAAGGTTCTAGCAATCAGAGACAAAGTTCCCGGAGTCAAGGCATTCGTGGTCATGTACCCCGGACAGGGAAAGCTCAGCATTGCTGAACTAAAGCAGCAATATAGCTTGCCCGAGGCTTACGTCTATTCATTCGACGAACTGCACAAGCTGGGTGAACGCAACATATTCACACAGGGAAAGGTGCTCGAGCGAAGGACCAAGGCGATAAAACCAACGGATCTGGCGACAATTATTTATACCTCGGGTACGACCGGCACCCCCAAAGGCGTGCCTCTCAAACACTCCAACATCCTGTCCGTTTGTGAGGATCTGACGGTCGTCCTTCCGATCAGCCACCATGAAGTCTACCTTTCCTACCTGCCGCTCTCGCATGTGTTCGAAAGAGTCTGCGGCGAATTCTACTGGGTGCATAGCGGCGGAACATGCGCTTTCGCCGAAGGTATCGAGTATATGGCAAAGAATATGGCCGAAGTGCAACCATCCATGATACTAGTCGTTCCGAGAGTTCTCGATAAGATTTACTCGAAGGTGAAGAGCGGTATCGAAGGCGCCTCCGGTCGGGCCCGGAAGCTTATCGAATGGTCACTCGAAGTAGCTAAAGAAGTCCGACGACACGAAGCCGACGGACTGGCGCCGAGACCTGGATTGCAAATGAAGCATTGGCTCGCAGAAAAGCTGGTTTTGAAAAAACTGCGCGAGCGCATCGGCGCCAACTTGAGATTAATCGTCAGTGGTGGCGCTCCGGCCACACCGCAAACGCTCGCTTTTTTCAGCGCCGTCGGTATTACGACATTGGAAGGCTATGGTCTCACAGAGACTGCCGCACCTGCATGCGTCAATCTCTGGCCGAAGAACAAGCTGGGCACCGTCGGTCCTACACTCCCATCAGTCAGGGCAAAGCTGAGCGATGACGGCGAAATATTACTGACAGGCGGTAGCGTATTTAGTGGCTACTACAATAACCCAGAAGCGACGAGCGAGGCATTCGAAAAAGGCTGGTTCAGAACGGGCGACATCGGCAACATCGATAAAGACGGGTATGTTCAAATAACCGACAGGAAGAAAGACATCATCGTCAACTCATCGGGCAAGAATATCGCGCCTCAGAAGGTCGAAGCTGTCATCAAAACCGTCAGTCCGATTATCAACCAGGCCGTCGTATTTGGTGACAAACAGAAGTTTCTCGTTGCTCTGCTCACGCTCGACGAACAGTTGGCGATGGAGTTCTCCCGCGACTCAGGCTGGTCTCATGAGACCTTCCAGGACCTCGCAAAGAGCAAAGAACTCAATCAATTTCTTAAAAAAGAAATTCAGCGACGAAGCACTGACCTTCCTGAATATGAGCAAGTCAAGCGCTTCGCCATTCTCGCGGACGAACTCTCGGTCGAAGCCGGAGAACTGACTGCAACGCTCAAGATCAAACGCAACGTGGTCGCGAAGAACTACAGGAGCCTCATTCAATCGATGTACGCAGATGCGGCTGTCCCTGCTGGTGGCTCGTCGTACGCCGGTAGTCGGTAGAATTCTCAGACATCGATACAATCATGCCGTCTCCGCGGTCATTTTTTCTTGTTCAAAGTTTTTTCAATAAGTGCATTCAACGGTTCAACCAGCGTCATAAAGACGTGCTGACCTCTCGTGCTATCACTGGCTAATTCTGCAATCCCAGTAACTTTGCCCTTTTCATTGACCACTGGACCACCGCTCCCGCCGTCTTCGCCGTGAGCCTTGATTGCGACAACTCGCTTGTTAGGATTCTCCTCAGGAGGATTCGGTTTTGGCTCAACTTTGCCTACAGTTGTCGCACCGACAACCTCGCCTTCAGATAGATATTTTTTTTCCCATCCTTTTGCATGGCCGAGAATCATTAACTTCTGCTGCATTGCTATCGCCTTGGAATCGGCTTCAAGTTCTAGAGGAGCGTACTTCTTGCCTTCGTCCGGCGTAATTTTCAACAGGGCAACATCGTTGATCTTGTCCTCCGCCAACACTTTTGCTTTGTATTCTTTACCGTCGGCTGTTTTGATCTTGATCTCGTCAAAGCCGTTGAATACATGATCGTTGGTGGCGATCACTCCGTTGTCCGCGACGAAAAATCCGGTTCCGAAAGAAGTCTCAGTAGTCCCTTTGATGGCACCAGCTCTGGTTGCTTCGATTTTCACCACGGACGGTGCCACCTTATCATATGTTTTGGCGATCACACCATCTTTAGGGTACTTCTTGACCGTATCTTCCTTCGCTTCCTTGCCAAGGATCAACGATGGAATCTCGACCGTATCCTCTTTCTCGTCCGCTTTAGGATCGAAATCCTTCTTTAAAGACTCTTCGGCTTTCTTATCTGTCTTCGCTTTGTCGTCACGAGGAGCCGCATCGGAAGGATTGTCCTTCTTCGGCGCTGAGTCCGCTTTCTGCTTCGGTCCCCCATTGCAAGATTCATCCGAGTCGGCATTGAGCTGCGAAACAAACAACCACCCGTCAGATGATTCTCCCGAGCCGTTTCGAGGACCAAACACTTTGAGGGCAGAAGAATCAAAGAGAATCATGTCAGCCGTCACACTCGATGTCGATCTGCTATCGGCCTTAGATTGGTTTTCGGATGATCTCTCTAGCATCGCTATCCCAGGTCCCAAATGAACGTGAGTTGAAACTACTTACCGATTTTTTCAAACTGCCAACTAATCCCGTCAACTCCAGTTTTTTTCAAATCAATACTGACATCACTGCCGACACCATCCTTTTCATACGTGTCGACAGCCAACGACCAACGAGAAAACTCTTGTTGAACTTTTTTCGGATCCTTGGGGTATTGCTTATCTAAGTCAGTCGCAGTCTTATTGAGCAATTCCACTGCATCAGCAGTCTTACCCTTATCCATGAGTTCAGCCATTTTCTTGGCAGAGGCGTGGAGTTCTTTCGGCAAAATCGAGTATTGCACTGGAGTATTCTTAGAGTCGTACTTGATGATAAGGTCCAAACCTTTGTCATCCTTCTCCTTCTCATCAACTGTCTTTATCAGCTTTCGAAAGTCGTCGCGCGACAGCTGTTGAGAATATTGAGAGAGCTGCTTAGCAACATCGTCAGGCTTAGATGCATCAAGATCGTCGGCTATCTTCTGTCCAACTTTTTCAAAGTCTGTCATTCCAAAAATCCTCACGTGGTGGTTCGCCGACTGTTGGATCAAGTGTGCTTTCGATCACGACCAAACACAATGGTGAGAGTACGATTAAAATCTTGGATATTGGACTATCTCTAGGAGTTTCCATTTAAGAAAGACGGTTCGAAACGAACCCAGTTTGCCTGGAGTGAAGACCGATATCGGTTAAACGCTTTTCGAAAACGGACCGCATTCGTCAACTTGGCGTCTCGGCTAATAGCGCCGACCGGAGCACGCACGCCGTATTGGTCAAGCTCAAGTCAGTTGGGACAGCTAGTCTGTTGCAAGTTACCGCCGCAAGCCCTACAGGTCCACAGGTCCACACAAATGGCAATTCCCGAAAGGTGTGATTCTGCGGATGTCCCCAGTCCACAACTGGAGGGATGCTCTCGACTTTATGATGAAATTTTCGATTACATGATGGCAACAGGCTGCTTGACGACGGCACCAGAGATGGTGCCGGAGAAGCAAGAAAATCAGCGAGCAAATAACATTAGTGAAACGGTAACGGACCAACACGTTAATCGATGGTGGCATATGGCCATCCGTTCTCACAGCTGTCAAGGTTGCGGAGAGAGGATTTGGGTCAAGACGCAGTCCGTACGCGGATCGAGTCCCTGAGACGTGAATCAATCAGCACGGAATGGATCCCGGTGACGCGATCGCTTACGCGATGCGAAGGAATCGAGTCCTGGTTTTCGGAGAGCAACATTCGCCTGACAATCCGCCTCGACAGCTCTTGATGGATGATATGAGACGCTTGAGATAAGCTGGTGTGGATGTCTACTAGCTGAGCATCGAAGCTGAAGCTGTCCTGTCAGCCTTATCAAGAGCGGCGACACGCAGCACTCGACTTCTGCCGGCCTCAAGAACAAAGAGCGCGCCATCGGAACCAAATGCGACACCAGTCGGATTGATCAAACCCGAAAGGAACGACTCGGTGCGGCCTTCTCTGTTGACTCTGATAACGGTCCCAGCGCGGCCAGCCGTGACGTAAAGACGTCCCAGACTGTCCATCGCGAGGTTGCCGTCATAGCCATCAGCGAAATTGAAACTATCGGACTCAGCTACATTGACCCGTGAAACTTCTCTGCCATCGAGAGAGCGCTTAACAATTGAGCCGGTAGCGTGCTCTAGACACCACAGGAAGCCGTCCGGATCAAGGAGCAGGCCTTGAGTTCCGTGGCCGGGTCCACCGATGAGAACTTCGTACTCGCCGGTGCGATCAATTTTAAAAATCCCGCCAGTGTTGGATGGGAAGTTTGAAACGTAAACTTCTTCACGCGGTCCGATCGCCAGATCAGACAAGAACGTACCACCACCGGTGAGGGCACCGTCCAACTGGGCGAGAATACGACCGGATTTATTCGGATCAATTTTGTAAACGGTGCCTTGAATGGTGGCAACGTACAAAACGCCTTTTCGATCGAAGCGCAAACCAGATATGGTGCTGTTGCCTCTGATGCGGGCATATTCGCTGGGTTGTCCGGAGCTGTCTACGAACCAGACGCTTCCGTCGCAGGAGAAATATATCCCGCCGGGTCCGGCAGTCATCCGGGAGAATCTATTTGAATAGGAAGCGTTTAGTTGAGAAAGCACACGCACGGCATAACCGCGAGGCGCATCAGGCAGGTCAATTACCGACTGCCCCTTGCCGTTGCTGTCTTTGCTTTCCTTTTCATCGGGAGCCTCATACGAGTCTTCTAGCTCCTCGATTTCCGCTGTAGTAATGTCAATGTGTAAAATCAGATGAAGCGGAATAAGTATTCGACGGATGTGAATCTGTCCATCGCTCTCATGTGAATACGATTCAACATCGATGTGATCATGATCAACGCCGAGGACACGGCCCGTCACTGTGTTGTGACAACCCATCCCGTACCAGATTTGAATCTTCTGTCTACTCTCTACAAAACCTTGAAGTCTGGTCCTGAAGCTCATACCTTACACCTACACCTCGGCTACCATCACCATATTAATCGACAACTGCACTTACTTACTTGTCTAGGAATCGTCTTCCGACCATTCCTCTTCGCTTACTACCAGGGCATGATTCCAGAATTGCTCAAGCCTGTAGTAATCTCTTTCCCTTTCTTGCAGGATGTGAATAATCACGTCGCCGTAGTCAAGAAGAACCCATCTAGCTTCACTCATTCCTTCCATAGCTTTGGCCTTTCGACCTTGCTTGGCAAAGCTGTGAGCAATCTCCTCAGCAATCGCCTTAACCTGCGCTTTTGACTCACCTCCAGTGAAGACGAAGTAGTCAGCCAATAGAGTAACTTGCCTGACATCCAGGACCACCGTCGACTTTGCTTTTTTTCTTACTGCTGCGTTGGCGGCTTGAAAAGCGGCGTCTTTCGAATTAAGCGATGATGGCGTGGTTGATCGTTGTCCCAAGTCAGTCCTACTCTCTATGAACGGTACTATAGTTGTTCCCATTTTGACTTCCTTTTCACAGTATAAATCTAAGATTTTGAGTGACGCTGAGCGTCTCAAATTGTTTGAAACCAAAAATTTTTTGTTCACAAGTGCGAATTTTATCGCGTTATGGTTGTTTCGGGACATAAGATCCTGTATTCTTCCCGATTACGTGGTTGGAAACGACCGCGTAGTTTAGAAAACAAGCCTTGTGGGACAGGAGGAAACTCTGTGAATAAAGCAGAATTAGCTGCTGAAATAGCGAACCGCACCAACAACACGAAGAAATCCGTCGAAGAGATGCTTCAAGCACTCACCGAAGTGGTCATCGATACAGTCGCCAAAGGCGACCGGGTGACTTTGGTTGGGTTCGGCACGTTCGAGCGGAGAAACCGCAATGCCCGGGAAACCAATAATCCGCAAAAGCCCGGCGAAAAGATTAAAGTGCCTGCGAAGAGAGTGCCCGCATTCTCGCCCGGTAAAGAATTCAAGGAAAAAGTCAACGGCTAGACCTTGGACCATCACTAGCAATCGCATGAAGAGGGACGGAAACGTTCCTCTTTTTGTAAGTACTTGAGTTAGAACGTCTTTCGCGAAACGCAAATCGCCAACAAGGTCTTCCGAATTGGGGAAACGATTCCTATCCGTCTAAAAGCCAATGCTCCCAGCGAAGAGCTCGCTAACGGTGTCTCACGCGAGGGACCGCTTCCGGTCAGCTCTTCTAATAAGTAAGTTGTCAGTGAAGTTCACAATGAACGACGATTACCTTTTTTGCGAGCCATAATAGCCATGAAATCGAAATGCGCCCGACAACGATTCGACGCGGGAGCGCAACCGATATCGGCTATCGGACAAGTATTCCGCAGAAGGAATAAATTAATCGCAGTCGCCGGACCTCACCGTAATCTTATTGCTTAGGACCGTCATCGGCGTCTTCGTCTTCAACTGTTTCTTCTGTCGAGTCGCCCATAATCTCTTCAGGTTTGTTGAAGTGACTTCCGGCTTCCGGCTGCGCATCACTCTCTTCGGCGGGCTCAACCACTCCGGGTTGCTTCAGAGACCCGTCAGGATTATGAGTCCGTCGCCAAACGGCATCGATCCCCATCGGTTTATATTTGGGAACGACCCTGAGCAGTTGTTTTGCCTGCGCACTTTCGTTTTGCGCTTCTTGTGGGTGGCCAGACTTACTCAGGGTCAACGCCATAAGCATATGCGCGCGGGGATCTTGAGGATTTGAGCGAACGGCCTCTTGAGCCTTGGCAATTGCCAGCTGCCATTGCCCAGTCGATGCAAGAAGATTTACGAGTCTGATACTGGCTTCAACCAGGGATGGCCGAATATTTAGACAGCGAAAATAACTATCACGGGCAGTGAGGTAGTCGCCCTGACCCTCGGCGGCCTGACCCAACTCGTAATGAACCATGGCCTCAGCCAGGCTGGCCTCTCCGTTTCGCTGGTATCCCCTGATTTCGTTGAAGAGCCGCCCCGATTGACTCAATTTGTCGACAGCTTGAACATAGTCTCCTGCCATGCGTAGGTTGATGCCCTGATCGTATAAACGATACGCCTGCCCCATCGTCTGATAAGACGATTCCCGCCGCTGATTCGCAGCAACTAGTTCTGGACTCGGAGGCAGGGGTCTTGAAACAGCCTTTGGTTTCGGTGGTTCGATCTTCCTCGAGTGCCGCCCGTGTTTTTCTTCGCGACTAGACCGTCTCCCGCCCCGCCTTTCGGCACGACTAGACTTTTTTCCGCCGCGAGCTTTTCTCTCAGTCTTGCCTCGTGAGGAACTCTTCTTGCTGCGAGCCTGCGGCTTAGCATTTGAATGCTTCTTTCCGCGTGCCTCAACCGCCCCTGTCTGGTGGAACTCCACAGACAGAACAGGCATTATCAGAAGCAACAGGGTGACCGCGCTCGATAGACCCGCTTTCAGGCGAAGGACCAGAGCGTCGAAATCAACACGGGCAATCATCAACCCTTTATGTGGCGGTGGGTTCAAACTGTTGGCGCTCTTCGGGAGTGACTTCTTTCATCGTCAGGTTGACGCGATTACGTTCATCGATCTCGCGAACCTTGACAACCACCCGCTGTCCAACAGAGACAACATCCTCTACCTTATTAACGCGTCGATTCTCCAGCTGAGAAATGTGAACCATGCCTTCCTTGCCAGGAAGCAGTTCTACAAAGCATCCGACCGGAATTATTCGAGTTACACGTCCAGCGTAGATACCACCTGGCTCAATTCGTTTTACCAATTGAAGGATCATATCGCGAGCGGCGTCCCCGCCTGCAGCCTCGACGCTGCCAATTACGACAGTTCCGTCATCCTCGATGTCGATGGTGGCACCAGTCTCTTCGATTATGCGCCGTATCATCTTGCCACCAGGGCCGATGACAGTGCCGATATCTTCCGGATCGATCTTGATGGTGATCAGTCTGGGCGCCCACTTCGAGAGCTGCTCACGATGCTTCGGCAAGACCTCTTCCATCTTATCGATGATATGAACTCTGCCGCGACGTGCCTGCTCAAGAGCAACTCGCATGACTTCGAGAGAGATGCCTTGCACCTTGATGTCCATCTGCAGAGCGGTGATTCCGTCTCGCGTTCCTGCAACCTTGAAATCCATGTCGCCGAGGAAGTCTTCCAACCCTTGGATATCGGACAGAATTGCGAATCGATCGCCTTCCAAGATTAAGCCCATAGCGATACCGCCAACGGTTGCGGTTAGCGGTACACCCGCATCCATCAACGAAAGGCTGGAGCCACAGGTCGATGCCATCGAGGTAGATCCATTCGATTCCAGTACTTCCGACACTAGTCGAAGCGTATAAGGGAACGACTCTTGATCCGGCAAGACCGGCATGAGTGCTCGTTCCGCCAGTGCACCGTGACCGATTTCTCGTCGTCCAGGTCCGCGCATCGGCTTAACCTCTCCGACCGAGAATCCCGGAAAATTGTAATGGTGCATGTAGCGTTTTTCCGTCTGCGGATCGATCGAGTCGAGCTTCTGAGCATCGCCGGCGATACCCAACGTGGCTACGGATAATACTTGTGTGGTGCCTCTGGTGAATAGACCGGTGCCGTGAGCTCTTGGCAGCACACCGACTTCTACCGTAATAGGTCTGATTTCATCGCACTTACGTCCGTCGGCGCGGACACCGGTTTCTAATACCTGATTGCGCATCAACTCGGCTTCGTACTCTTCCATATAAGCTTTGATGGTGTTTTTGGAAACCGATTTCAGCTCATGATCTTCCGGCATCTCTGCAATCGCAGTTAAAACCGATTGCAGTGCAGCATCAAGATTTTGGGCGCGTACAGCCTTTTCTTTGACATTGTCCATCGATCGCTTCAGATGCTCGGTGGCACGCTCATGAAGAAGATTGTTTAGTGCATCGTTCTTGACTGGCTGCTCGTACTCGCTCTTCACAACGCCCTTGGCACGCAACAACTCGTTTTGAGCTTCGACCTGACGCTTAATCTGCTTGTGAGCATAATCGATAGCAGCTAGAACATCTCTTTCGTTAACCAGCTTGCAACCAGCTTCGACCATCATGATCGAATCTTCGGTGCCGGCGACGACAAGGTCGATATCGGACTGATCGATCTGCTCGTATGTCGGATTAGCGATCAACTTGCCCTTGACGCGACCGACACGAACGGCACCTATAGGACCGGCAAACGGGAGACCAGCCAGACTGATCGCTACGGAGGCGCCAAGCATTGCCAAAGTATCTGGTGGATTTTCCTGATCGGCGCTCATTGCAGTCGCGACGATCTGCACATCTTTTCTATATGTGTAGTCGAACAGTGGTCTGATCGGACGGTCGATAAGACGGCTCGTCAAAATCGCCTTGTCTGGAGCTCGGCCTTCGCGGCGGAGAAAACTTCCTGGTACGCGACCTACCGCGTACAACTTCTCTTCATAGTCGACAAGGAGCGGGAAGAAATCGATTCCATCGCGAGCTTCCCTACTCTGCGTGCAGGTGACAAGCACCATGGTGTCGCCGCAGTAGACTTCACAGGCACCGTTCGCTTGCTTCGCCAGTCTTCCGGTTTTGATCGTGACCTGCTTGCCATCGATCTCTAATTCAATATCTTTCATTTCACTTACGCTCTGCACGTGACTGACCTCTTGAGGGTTTCTGGGAAATTACCAAAACATGCCAAAACAAAAAGCGGCCGCTCCACCTGAGGTGCCCGCACCGGTTTGCTTCTTCACTGACGTGACTCAAGATTTAAGCTCGAGCTTCGATAACAAAAACTCAGCGATTCCACAAAACAGGCGAGCTATGGAGCCCGCCTGCCTGATTATCTTCTTAGTCCGAGTCTTTCAATTAGTTTGCGATATCTGCCGTGATCTTCGCGATTGAGATATTGCAAAAGGCGGCGTCTCTTACCAACCATCATCAGCAGTCCACGCTGGCTCTGAAAGTCTTTCTTGTTCTCTTTCAGATGTCCGGTCAATTCATTGATCCGCTCTGTCAGCATCGCGACCTGAACTTCCGGCGAACCGGTGTCGGTTTCGTGCGTGCGGTGGTTATCGATAATGTCTTTCTTCTTCTCTACAGCAAGTCCCATAGTTAATCCCAATTAAGTTATAGATTCTGATTTTACAAGAGCAGATCATAACATATGATATCTAGCGGCTATTATCGCAGTTTACGTCTTATTGCTTTGAAGTTACACTTCTTCAATCGCGCATAGATTGTGGATTACAATCAATTTCCCCAAAAGATTTCCGTTATGGCAAACAAAAAACGATTCCGGATTAGAGACATCTTCAACAAATATCCGCTCTTGGACCGGTTGCGGATCGAGACGATGGCCAGACTATTTGATAAAGGCGTCACGGCTATAGACGACAGTTATCGTAGCACTTCAGTGATAAGTGAGGGCGCGAAGGACTACGTCAGAGCGGTCAATATGGGGAAGAAGCGGCTGGAATTCGCGGACCAAAAACCGTGCATCTTCGCCTATTACCATGGACAAATGGTGGTTTTGATGGCGCTCAGCCCGCGAGACCGCATGACAACACTCGCGAGCAACAGCAGAGATGGCGAGATGATTGCAAGAGCAGCAGACCGAATGGGCTTCGGACTGGCACGAGGGTCAAAAACACACGGCGGTATGAAAGCCGGACTCGAACTAATGTCGGCAAGCAAGGACAACCGAAACCTCTTATTCAATGTAGATGGGCCAAAGGGCCCGAGACACATAGTAAAAGATTCAATCATTCGCATCGCGGAGATGAGCGGTCTGCCGATTATCCCCGTTGTTTGTGACGGTCGGAAGAATTGGGTCTCGAACTCCTGGGACAAATACACGATTCCATTTCTAAATACACGCACGATATATATCTTTGGCGACCCAATCCACGTGGCAAATGGCATCAGCAATTCAGAAAGAGAAAGCCTCAGAGAGGATCTCAGCGAGCGATTGGCACACATGTATTCCATGTTGCCTTCGTTCTGGGCTACGGTTTAAAAGCCGTCGGGTCATACCGAAAGCTGGTTAAACGCGCTTCCAGACTGGCGTGCGGCAGACATAGTGGCGTTTTGGGTTAACCGATGACGGTTAACTGCTCTACGAAGATCTAGCCCTTCCGACAAGATGCGTTTTGGCGAGTGCTAACCGCTGACGGTTAACTGCTCTACGAAGATCTAGCCCTTCCGACAAGATGTGTTTTGGCGAGTGCTAACCGCTGACGGTTAACTGCTCTACGAAGATCTGGCCCTTCCGACAAGATGTGTTTTGGCGAGTGCTAACCGCTGACGGTTAAACGCCGTAGGAAAATGTAGACTTTCGACAAGAAGCGCCTCGGACGATGATACGAGGCAACGAGAAAGTCTATCGAAAGAAAAACAAAAAAGAAACAGGCCTTTGCGGCTCAATAGAGTCGAAAGGCCTGTAAAAAAACAGTCTTAGATTTTCTGCTTACGGCTTCTGAAGCTCAGGCTTCCACTCGTCTAGAATTGCGCCTTCGATAGGGCAAGCCGACAGGCAAGCGCCGCAATCGATACAGGTCGCATCATCGATATAAGTGTATGTTGTGCTTTTGACGTTCGTCTTGCCTTCTGCCCAGTGAATACACTCAACTGGACATACTGGAATACAATCGCCAATTCCTTCGCAGACATCAGCCACAATGGTGTATGCCATTTTTGCAACTCCTCATCTAATCCCTTTAGTAATTGTGCAACTACCGTTGTCATTACGCAAGTCGCACCATCAATGGAATTAGTCTAACCCAAATACTATTCCCAGCAAACAAATCTGAATAATGTCTTGTTGCGAGTTTAATTACTGAAAACCCAGTTCTGATGCCAAGAGTGGACAATATATGAGCCTGGCGCAAGCCACGAATTAATGGGAGCAATTACTGGAATGAGCGACGTCAAAGTTAATGTTTACACGCCCGTTGGGACGCATATTGGCTACTTCTTGAATCCAGAAGTTCAAGCATTTCCAGAAGGCGATTATGAACTGTCCGGTGAGTTCTTCGACTCGGATGGCCAGCGTATTCAGAAGATCGACTTCAACCCCCAAGCGCTGCCTTATGTTGCCGACATCAGCGCCGTCAAAGGTTTAACCCACACCAAGCTTCAAAATGTCTACGTGCAAAGAGGTAGGCAGCCGGTAAAGATGACTGGCAGCGCTTCTCTAGGTCAATAGACCTCAAAAGTTAAGGCAGCCCTGACGAACAGGACTGCCTCTGGTAACTTCCTCGTCGATTTTTCAGAAGGTCTCTCACTCTGAGGTTGGGGGCCTGGTGAGCGGGAAATTAGGGCTGACAAAATCGAGCGAGGTATCTAAACTTTTCACTGATCCATATATAACAGCTGCAAAAGTGCGTCGATTATAAGCAGACCCATAATTCAATATGGGAAATCCTATGTTATCGTGACTAAAAAGGGCCAATATATGGCATGGTTGGATTAGGGTGAAAACTGGCGAGTTACGAGAAAACGGTGAGATGGAATCCGAAACTGGTGTAGCCTCGGAAGAAAGCCAGCAGCACGAATTTCAGCGAGAACGCATAGTTCTTCTCGTTGAACCTAAGCCAGAAGACAGGAAAAAATGCACTGACGCAATTATGTCTCAGTCACCGCTCTATGACGTTGAAGCAGTCGCGTCAGCGGAAGAAGCACTTAGTCGATTCGTCAAACGAAAATACGATGTCGTAGTCATGAATTACGATCTGCCTGACATGGCAGGCGAAGAGTTGACGCGCCGCCTCACCCAAAAGCAACATGACTGTCCGATTGTCGTTATGACAAGTGTGGATAGCCCAGAGCTCGCACTGAAGATTCTCAAATCAGGCGCGATGGACTATCTTCCAAAGCTCGGCGAGTACCAAAGATTCCTGCCGCGAACAATTACAACCAATCTCCAGCGCTCGATGCTCTTGGAGAACCTCCGCGAAATGTACAACCGCGT
Organism: uncultured Candidatus Obscuribacterales bacterium; assembly: GCA_964418155.1. Classification (GTDB taxonomy): domain Bacteria; phylum Cyanobacteriota; class Vampirovibrionia; order Obscuribacterales; family Obscuribacteraceae; genus JADYXR01. Next base: position 42,076 of record CAYQKX010000036.1, read on the forward strand.
GGAGCAGGCCTCCCGTGACGAAGCGCTGCTCAACCGGTTGATCGTGAGTATTCATAGCTCACTCGACATCTCGGACACAATCGAGCGCGCGACGCAGAATCTCATCGAAGAGTTGAAAGTTTCGAGAGTAATAACATGCTTGACTCAAGATCCGGAAGGCAAAATGCGCATCAGGCGGCAGATTACGCATCCCGCAGTAACGGCAATTTCAGACCGAAGCGTGCTTTTCGATCGCTATCATGATCTGCTTCTGGACATCGGAGAACGACGCCCACTTGTCGTAGTACAAGACGACACCTTCGCGTTCGCTCAGGATGTCAGATCAGAGATGCTGGGCTACAACATACTTTCTATGATAATGGTGCCGCTCGTTTATCGAGGAAAACTGATGGGGCTTTTGCACCTCGATCAAACTGATTTTATTCGTTTGTGGACCGTCAGCGAAATCAATCTCCTCATGCGCATCGCCAACCAATTTGCAATTGCACTCAGTCAGGCCAAGCTCTATCAAATCGTCGAAGCACAGAGCACCAGCATTAACAAATTGACCGATCTTTGCACCCAGCTCAACGACGTTGTGAAATCGACGAAAGAGCTGACAGAACGCACAGAGCGGCGCGAGCGCATAAGAATTCAACTAAGCGAAAGAGAGCTCGATGTTTTGAAAAACGTCGCACAGGGTCTTTCGAATAAAGAGATTGCAGAAGTTCTTCACATCACGGAAGGAACCGCTGAAGTCCACGTCTCGCGCCTTCGAAAGAAGTTGGGTCTGACGAGCAGAGCAGCCCTGGTAAGATATGCATACGAAAATCATATCTCTTAGGTATATCTGTCACCATATTTGATGGCGTACCAGTAAAGCTTGGCGACAGAGATGAAAGTGATGAGAAAAAACCGATGACAACTGACAGTAAAGACCTTCAGCTAATCTTCGATGCGTTGAGCTTCGCTTCGCGCATGCACAGCAACCAGCGAAGAAAGGGCAATCAGGACACGCCATATATCAATCATCCTATTGATGTCGCCCGAATGTTGGTGACAACCGGCGGGATTACAGATTCCGATGTACTTGCAGCAGCAATTTTGCACGACACAATTGAGGATACAGAGGCAACAGAAGAAGAGCTTGAGAACCTATTCGGCAAAGACATTACAAAGCTGGTACTCGAATGCACCGACGACAAATCGCTTCCGAAGCAAGAGAGAAAGAAATTGCAGGTTCTCTCTGCACCTCACAAAAGTCCGAAAGCAAAATGTATCAAACTCGCCGACAAGATAAGTAATGTCCGAGATGTTGGAGAATATCCACCGATTTTTTGGACGAAAGAGCGGTTGCAGGAGTACTTGACCTGGAGTGAAAAGGTTGTCGCGGGTCTCAGAGGAGCGAATCCTGCTCTCGAGAGCTTGTACGACTCAGTACTAGAGAAGTCTAGAGCCGCCGTCGCCGCGAGACCGGAAGACTAACTTCCTAAGAAAAGTGCTGTTGCTCAGCCATAGCTAAGTTTCACAAGACCGATTTCGATGAAAAATCGCAAATTTATGGTGCAATGATGATTCCAAAACTGATTCGAGTTTCGCGCAATGGTGGCAACTACTCTGCTTGTATGGGCTTCTACTCCTTGGACGTTGAAGATAACGAGTTTTGGGGTCAAGTCGTTGCATCATTCTCTGGCATGCCTAATCCACCACCCTTTGACTCCAGACCCTACAAAAGATGGTACGCCGTTCTTCACAAGTTCGACGCGCAAGGCAAGCACATCGAAAGCGATCACTGGTTTGCTGGTACAACAGCTGATGGTGAGCAGGCTGTAATCGAAAGCGCAAGTGCAAAGCTCGATGAGATGGTTGCGGCTCTGGGCGAGGTAGAGTTCGCTGATATACAAATCCAATTATTTCAAGTCTCTATAGACGGCGGCGTGTTTGGTCTGGTTGATGTCTCCCGCCCGGAAGAAGGACCGCTATTCGCCGAGCGCGTCGCAATGATGCCGAACTGTTTAGTGTTTAGTGCTCCATGGGACGGGAACTACGACACTTAGTCAGCTTCGGCTCCCGGAAAACCCAGGTGCGCTCTTTATTTCCGAGCAAACCTTAAGGCTTCACTGATCGAATGAGGAACCATGATGACTTCTTCAGCTCATTGACGCTCTCATTGGCGGTCGGCTTGATTATGTTCGCCGGTGGAATCTTCGGTTCAGCTTCTTCTTTGATATCTACCTTGCGCTGATACTGATACCAGACATCGCCATGGCGCAATCGAATCGCCATTGCCAGAAGCGAGCGATAATCGGGATCTTCGGGATACTTCGAGACGAGTTGATTGAGAATGTTGATCGAGTTGATCAAGGTTCCATACTCTAGCTCCCGGACAAGCTGCACGAGAATGGCTTCCTCAGCGGATGTTCGTTGAGCTGCTACAGGTGGGTGATCGTTTTTTGCACTGTCGGAGACTTCTTTTCTATCGTCAACGGCCGTCTCAATCGGTTTTCCCTTAGACTTCTTCGACTTAGACTTCTTCTTGTCGGCCTTTGCCTTCTTCGCTGCAGCTTTATTTTTCGACGACTTCTTATTGATTATGTCCTTAGCCTGATCGACAGGCTCCGACCTGACATCTGCATTCTGCCAGGGCGCCGGCTCGTCCGCCCCCACAGAGGGACTAACATCCGGCTGTTGCCGTTGCGACTGCACCTGTGGTGCTTGCGATTGTGACGGTTGTGCCTGATTTACCTCCTCGTGTGCACCTGAGCTCCTTGCTTCCGAAGCCTGATTCACAGCATCTACATCAGGCGTTTCTTCCGTCTGAGTATCATCGTCGTCGTCGTTACTCCGATCGAGCTTGCCCTGCTCCATTTCGAGGAATTTCGACTGATCGGACAAAATTCCGAGTCCATGCTTAACGCTTGGCAAACCCCGTGGCGAGGCGATGGTCGGCGGAGGCGGAGGCGCTGGACGACTCTCTGTTTTCTGGGCGATCAATGCTCTTCCGGCAACCGCATGCGAACTAGTGCCGACCATTGAAAGTCCACTAACTGTATCGACGCTCATCGCTCTTTCAGAAGAGCAAGAGATTCCCCAGAATACCGCCGCTAGTAAAAAGAATTGTTGCTTGCCGAGGGCCATAACAAAAATAAAAAACTTGTACTAAAGCTACTCTAGCTTATCATGACCTGAGGAGACAGGCTTCAATCAAGAATGCAGATTAAAACCCAGGAAAAATCGGTCTCTCCAGAGTCGGTACCGAACCGTCCGATTGCCTTTATTTTCCGATTCCTGGCCATGTGGTTCTCTAGCCTCTTCGTTATCGGCATAGTCTCCCTCCTGAGCGATATCAACTGGTCGAAGAAGTACCTGGAGCAATATGTCGGGGAGGCTTTAGGGAGGGAAGTCAGTCTTGGCAAGCTGGCTTGGAGCCTGGGCGGCAACGGCATCGCCATCGAAACCAACAAATTTACCGCGAAGGGAAAGGGGAAAGAGCCGTTTTTCACTTCAGGTCATAGCGAAATCGGCGTGTCCGTCGGCTCGCTAATAGCTCGCAATCCGGTGATCACATATATAGAGGCTGACAAAGCCGAGATCGAGCTTGTCAGGACCGGCATCGACCAGTGGAATTTCGACGATCTTCTCAAGCCTGGTCCCGAGATAAGACTGCTGCAGCTCAACAACAGCAAAATCAAACTTGTCGACGAGAGTCCAGTCAAAACCACCGTGCAGGAGCGGCTCTCGTCCATGCAGTTTGAAAAGGTGGAGCTGAAACTCAACTTCCCCCACAAGAATCGCAAACGACCTTTTTTTCTTTCCTTTTCACTACCAAACTCATCATATAAGACAACATTGACGCTCGAGGGATTAGGAATTGGAGAGCTCGAGAAGTGGTCGGCGAATCAATACACATTTCATCTGGATGCTCATAAGGTCAATCCCCGCGATGTCGAGCGCATTCTCGCCTATGTTTCACTGAAAGAATCAAGTAAACAAAAAAACTCGACGATGACTGGTAGAACGCCGGCACACACCAACCATCCGTCCCCCAACGTCAACGAGGCAATTCATCCACTTAGCGGATTTATCGACTTCTCGGTACAGGGTGACGGTACCTTCGAGAAGGGCATCCAGGCTGTGATCTCGGCCAATACAAGCAATGCCGTAATCGACCATCCCGCGATCGGACAGATTAAAGCCGGATCAACACAGACCGCCGTAACAGCGCATCTAAGCCAGTCCGACCTCACTTGGCGGGATCTGGTGGTAAAGCTACGCGGAGCTGAGATTAGCTCCTCCGGCTCACTGTCTAACTGGCAATCTCCAGCTGCCAACATCAAAGCATTCGTATCTGGGCGGGTTCCAGATCTGGGTTTCGTCCAGGACCTGGTCCGAACGCCTCAGTCGAAGACCTCGAAGGTCCATAATCTGACCGATTTCACCAACAACCTGAATGGCACCAGACTGACCGGTCGGGCTCAGTTCGACATAAAAGTAACTGGCACCATAGACGATACTAATCTTACGACGATAGTAAAAGCCAGAGACCTGGCTATAAGCGATATGCTCACCAAAGCGCATCAACAGTTTCCCATACTATTCGCACTTGGCCTGAGCGACAAAGCACGAGTCGAGAGCGACCTTAAAATCGACAACCAACAACGAATCGAGGTGGTCAACGGGAAGTTGATTGGACCAGGTACCAATCTCAGCGCTTCGGGCTGGTTAGATCTCAACCACGACAAAAGGAAGCTTGTTGTCGACGGCGCGAAGATTTCGCTGCGCGATACCGCAGTTAGTATCAACGAACATGACGCAACATACAAACAATTGGTTGGATGGATAAGGCTACCTGGCAAGAACAGCTTTCATCTTGACGGCACAGCCTCTGCGCATGCCGTTTTGACCAGCGATGCATCCAGGTATGCAATGGAAGGGGACATCAAGCTGCACGATGCACTCTTTGCTTTGAAAGACAATTCGTTGAAACTTGCTAAAGTCAACGGTCAAGTAAAAATTAGACAGAGTAATTCCGGCGGCACCATGAAGCTCACCGGTATAACAGGAACGATTGGAGACGGCAAGTTCCAGATGGATGGAGCTATTTCTCTCACCCGAACACCGGTGGTTGATCTGACGCTCCATGCCACCAGATTCGACATCAAACATTTGAGCAGCTTGGTCCAACTTTTTCAAATCCGCATGCCGGTTTTGTCGGAACGACAGCTTTACGGTCGAGTCAAAGATGTGGTGTTGAAGGTATCAGGAACCGCATTTGCGCCCCAAATATTTTTCACGGCTGTACCGGACGACCTCTTCTACCAGCCGGATGGTCACACCATACCGCTGCGAGCCAAAACAGGCGTTATCGTTTATGACAACGATCAGCTTACCCTTCGCGAGGTTGCATTGATTGCGAATGGGAAGTCGATAATAACCAGCCTGACGATTGACAAAGTCTCCACCCAATGTCTGCTGAAAAGAGTCAAGACAAAGACTGACAGCATTGAAATAGCCGACCTCAACTACTACCTGACCTCACCGGTAATGCCACCACCTCTGCACAGAGCCTATAACGAATTTCTAGCACAATACAAAGTGACCGGCTTGCGCGGTAAAGGTTATGGAGACATTCTCTGCCTGGTGGGCAAAAATGGAGAGATCACTTTCGATGGTAAGGTCGGATGCTACAAGACATCACTCAAAATTGCCGGACACCCAATCACCAAACTTGCTGGCACATTTACTGCGTCAGGCGACCAACTGCATTTCAAGGATCTGACCGGTCTCCTCAACGGCAGCAAATTTTCGCTGGACGGCAATGTCGATATGTATCGAAGTAAAACACCGAACTGGCGAGCAGAAATTTCTGCCAATCTGAGCGCAAGTGAGATGCTCGATTTGATACCATCCGTCTCGCAGGAGCTCAAATCCGCGCGCCTGTCAATTCAGAGCAAAAGCCCACTGACACTCAGCGCGAATGTGCAAGGAGACAAGCATGCAAGCAAAGTGCTGTATACGTTGATTGCTGGCAAAAAAGTCAATTTGGTAATCGAGACTCCGCTAGGCAAAATTCATCAGCCGGATAACACACCTTTGACGCTGGACGGTCAGCTTGAATTTGATAAAAACAAGATAGCGATTGGCGACACTCACCTGCTGGTTGGCGAGACGCTTATCAATATGGACGGAGAGATGATCTATCCAGAGAAGGAGAAGAACTCCTCTCTTGAGTGGTCGGACGTCAATATGAAGTTCACTTTGCCGCGAAAATCACCGATAAAGACATTGATTGGTATGGTTGAACCTCAACTAGAGAAGGACTTCGCCGGTAGCATATTCGGTACCATTTCTCTGACAGGCTATATGCATACACCTATTGTTGTGAGTGATCTGACCTTCTCTGAAGTCGATGCAAAGCCATTTTTCATTACAGCACTGAATGGAAGATTTACGACGACGAATGAGTCGAAGAATGCCGTCGAAGAAAACGATCAAAAGGAGAGTAATGATAAGCGCGATCGTAAAGAGATTGTCGCGACAAAGTCGATGCTCGAAGTCGATTCGGTGAAGGTGAGAGCACTGCCAGTTACGGACTTGAAAGCTACCGTCACTATGCTTGCAGGCACCCAAGATCGAGAACCGGTAATCAACATTGAGCAGGGGAAAGCAAGAATTGCAGACGGAGCGATGAATTTTCAAGCACGCTTCATGCCGAATTCCAACGGTATCTGGGCGAAAGCCGACTTCAAAGAGATCTCGGCCGCTAGAATCGCAGACGAACTGGTGGGCCAACCGGAAGAGATTTCAGGCAAGGGACACGCTTCCATCGAGATCGAAACAAAAGGAAAAGATTCACAACACCTTATCGAGAACCTGAAGGGACACGGAGAGGTCGCCGTGGACGGCGGCGTGGTGGCACGGTTCTCTGATCTGCAAACCAGATTGACGCAATACAACTTCCTGACGCAGGGCATTTTTGGTTTTAACTTCAACAATCTTTTGCAGAGCGTCTGGCCGGTGAGAACCGGTGAATTCACGACCCTCAATAACAGCTTCTCTTTCGGGGACGGTTATTTGAACGTGGACGAACTACGTTTCAGCGGCAAAGATATGCGCATCTGGGGTAAAGGTCTAGCCAATCTAGAAACTCATCAGGTTCAACTGGAGATGGCGGGCAAAATTCCGCGAGTGCAAGGAAGTATGCTAGGCGGTCCGATGGGAACCGTCTCACGAAGCTTCACGCTGCAGAAATTAATGAAAGTGGTCACCTTCGGCAAATTGGAAAGCCTACCCTCGCTCCCTGTATTAGGAGCCATTGCAACGGATAAGCCCAGAACATTCATATTCAACGTGGATTCGATGCTCGACAATCCGAAGTTGATTGCAAGATCGATCGAAAAGACATTCAAATGGTTACCCAATCGGCCGGATGCAACTGCACACCCCGTGCCGGGCATTCACTACGAACACCCGATTTGAGGTTGTCTCCGCCCTGAATGCCGAGTAATTGCTGGGCTCGAACCACATTCGACCTGTTAAATCCACGGGAATATATCAGTCACAGCGCCGGCACCGAATACGGAGGCAAGCGCCCTAGCAGTGCGCTTCGCGGGTGGTGGCATGGCAATTGCATTTATCAAGAAGCTGTGTATCATATATCCCATGAGCACAATCGAATATCCTTCCCCGGCGGGTCAACAGCCCCGGCGTTCTGCTGCGCATGCAGCATTTTCGTCGGTGGCCATTGGCGCCGCACCAGCATCGGTGGCAATCTCACTATCTTCTGGTGAGGTCACGAGCGGTCTTGTCGTGAGCGGAAGTTCGACAGTTTCTTCGCAATCCTCTCCAGTCACGGTCGTAGAAGTCGACTACAATGCGATTGCTCCCTCGGCGGCTCACTCCGATGACGAACGGGACGCGCCAGGTGTTCTGACAACTCCTTGTGTGATGCCTCCCTCCGCTCTCGCATCTACCAAAACGGTCGCTCCCCAGCCGGCTTCGAAGCGCCGGACTACAAGCAGGAAATCGTCTCGCTCCGATGACGGACTGGCCAATCTCCGCGGTCAATCGAATCCTTCAAAGAGGAGTTCTCCCAACGCTGAAACTATCAAGATCGCCGGCATCCAACTGGCTGCGCCGAGTGCAACCCCGAACAACGGTGGTCATAACAAACGGCGCTCTTCCACTAAGCCTCCAGATCCAGGAGAACAAGTTCAGCACAATCCACGCACGGCGAATACGACCGCTCTGGATCGATTCAAAAAACAATACTTAGACTATGTCAGAGGTGAACGTGCCCTGTCACCAAATACGGTGGCAGCCTACCAGCGCGATATTACCGCCTTTTTAAATTGGCTTCCAATCGAAATTAGAAATAGGGACGACGTCCCATCAAGACTGGATGTCTCCAGATTTCTTTCATACTCGCGCTCGAAAGGAAATACACCCTCATCGTGCGCTCGTACCCTTGCCAGCCTTCGCGGCTGGTTCGGCTGGCTCAAAGAATGCGGGATGACGACCACAGACCCGTGCGAGGCATTGCACAATCCGCAGAAAGGACATCGCCTGCCAACGGTCGTCACAGGACAAGAGATTACCGACTTGATTGCCAACACTGAAAGCACCAGGGAAAGAGCAATCGTCGAACTTCTTTACGGTGGCGGTCTGCGCGTTTCCGAATTAGTGGGGCTCAACCTCGAAGACATCCATCTCGATCAGGGCTACTTGAGGTGCATCGGAAAAGGACGAAAAGAACGAATAGTCCCAATCGGTTCGGCGGCTGTACAGTCTGTCAGAGAATATCTCCAAGATAGAAATAAGGTAGAGCCTGAAGCGAAACCGAAAAAACCAAAGCGCGGAAGAAAGAAAAAAGAGAAAGCTCCGTCTGCACCGTCGCCCGGTGGCAAACAAGCATTGTTCCTCGATTCCAATAAGTCCCGATTGAGCCGCTTAGTCGTTTGGCAAACTATAAAAAGATTGGCTAGCCGTGCCAGTATCAACAAGACGATGTCACCGCACACACTGAGGCATAGCTTCGCCACACATCTACTGGAGAACGGAGCCGATCTGAGATCTGTTCAAGAATTGCTTGGTCACTCGAGTGTGGTGACGACACAACTCTACACTCACGTCAGCAGACAACATTTGAAGAAAGCATACGAATCCGCCCAAGCGCAGTTCGTTAACACAATCAAGTCAGATTCAGCGTTTACGAACCCTGACTCGCCCGCATGACAAAAAATTAATCCAGAGCCACAGCATGTAATTATCATATATGAGTTAACTTTAGCTGGAGACTTACGTTTTTAGTTTCCGCCTGCAGAGCACCACAACAGGCTTTGCGATAGTCCCATCTTCCACAACACGAGCGCACGGCAACGAGCAACCAGTCAAATTGCTCAATGACACAAACGAGCCGTCCAGGATGTGACAGCGAATAAAGACGAGAAGCGAACGTTCGCGGAGATTGCTCTTGCGAAAAATCCCAACTAGACGATAGACCGACCAGGATTAGTTCATGCGAAAAACAACCAAAGTTACAGGTACAAAGATTGCGCAAGCCGCCAAGGACCTGAATGTAACGAGCGTCACAATCCGCCGCTACATCAGCGAGTTCAACATCGAAACAACCACGGACGAAAATGGTATCAAGGTACTTCCAGACGTGGCGATGGACGAACTCAAAGAGGTTCGCAGGCTGAAGGAAGACGGCTACACCAATCCGATGGTGCTCGAATTCCTTGAAGACTACCGCTCGAAAGGCGGTTCGAAGTCCGACTCAAAAGCTGACGCCAAGGCAGAAGCTAAAGCCGAAAAAGAGAAGGAAAAAGAGAAAGAAAAGCCTCGCGCCAGAAAATTGACAAGCAAGACCAAAGAGAAAGAAGTAGCTCCGGCTGCGCCTGAAGAAGAGGCTGCCGAAGAGGCGGAAGAGGAAGAGGCTCCACAAGCACGCAAACCAGTGAGACGTCTAGCGAAAAAGGCTGTCGTCGAAGAAGTCGAACCGGAAGCTTCCGAAGAGGAAGATGAGGAAGATGACGAATCGCAAGAGCCGCAGTCCCAGGACGCACCCGCTGACGGACGTCTCAAACATGCACTCACCTGCCAGACCTGCGGCAAGTCGTTCGAACATATGAATCCTCGTTTGCGAGATTGCCTCGACTGCTATCGGGCTAAGCGAAAAGAGCGCAGACGTGGTGGAGATCGCCACAAAAATGTTATTCAACATCCTCTTGCGCAACAAGTGGTCAACAAAATGGCCAGTCAACAGCAACAACAGCAGGAGCAACGTTCTGAGCGTTCCGAGCGTTCTGAGCGTCCGGAGCGACCGGAGCGCACGGAACGCGCTGAGCGTCCAGACCGTGCCGAACGCCCCGAGCGTTCTGACCGGCCAGAACGATCAGACCGGTCGCAAATAGCGCCAAGAAGAGACCGCGACAGTCAAGTTGCGTCGCATCATCAGAACGTTGGTGTCACCCAACCAGTTATCGGTGGTCTGAAGACTCAAGTCAGAAGTTATAGAAAAGCTATTGAAGAGACGCGCCAGATCACAGGCTCTCTGAAGCGCCGCCTGGAGCGCCCGGATCTACCGGAAGGCGATCGCCGTTGGCTGGAGCAAATCTATGCTTATCAATTGATCCTGCACCAGGGATGGCGCCACCTGTCCGAGTACCGCGCTCAGACCCAACAACAAAAAGACGATTAATCGACTCCGTCTAATAGACGTGATGTCCTGCACCCGCTCATCTTGGGGATGAGCGGGTGTTTTCTCGGTAGACCACCATCAAGTTGTCGACAACGAGAATTCCGAACATGACAAAGAAATTTGCACGACTTCTCGTATCCTACGACACTATTTTGAGACAACAGAATAGAGATTCAGAAGCCGAAAAGCTTAGAGCGCGAGCTGATGGGATAGTGTAGAGCCCAAATATTTTCGCTCTGGGACTTCAATCACATGGAGTTAGAACGGTTCTGGAGTGTTGACACCAGGAGATGAAATCGGCGTCTTGAAGATACTGTTCGGATCTTCCACCTGATCTTGGGATAGCGCTTGAGCACCTGGCTGAAACTGCGTCGGAGATTGAATATCGTTGGGAAAGAAAGTGCCGGGACTGACCGGTTCAGGCCTGCCATAGGGTGAGCCATTCCCAGTCACCGGCTGCGGTGCGCCGTATGGCTGGCCATTCATAGTAGGCTGACCAGTCACCGACTGCGGTGTGCCGTATGGCTGGCCGTTTATCAGCGGCTGTCCTGTCACCGGCTGTGGTGCACCGTAGGCGCCATAACCTTGTGGTGCACCGGCCATTCCCGGAATCGCGCCTGGCGGCGCAGTAGCCGAGAGACCAGGCACCGCAGTGCCGGGGTACGGAGTCGTCGGAACACCTGCCAACCCAGGTGTTCCTTGAAACGCCTGAGCCGGATTGGTCATCTTCGCAATGTCGATACTTGTATTGAGCTTCACTGAGACCGGAGTTCCGGACTTGAGCAAGAACTCTTTGCCGCGAGCTTGTCGGTTATGCACCCAACTTATACCTGACACCGAGGAGTAAAGCATTCCTTTAAAGGCATTGCCGTAGTCGCCCGCATTAAGTCCCGAAAAACGGGTTTTGGGCTCACTTCCCTGATCGTGCGCAGGATTATGGTCGATCATGGCATTGATCTTCGTAGTTCTGCCGTCCGGAAAGACTAATGTTTTCAAGCTGATCGACAGGCGTCCAGGCATGCCGACCCGTTGAGTTTTCGCCGCAAATGCATCGACGACCACGCCAAGAATCCTCGAGCCCGGCGGGACGAGCATTTCGTTGCCATCGCCAAAGCCATGAGGCAACACGATAGCAAATACATCGCCACGCTTGCTGCTCTTCGATGAAAGATCTGCTTCGGCAACACCTGTCAAGACCGTTCCCGCGTTCAAGCGCTGCCCCAGTATGCCCTTCAGATAATCAGGCATTACTCCGCCCTGCCCTGACTGCACCGGTAGTGGTGGCACACCCGGCATTGCGCCTGTCACCCCCGACGATACCAGCCCAGGGACAGCCATACCGGGAAACCCGGTCTGCCCTGGCGCCTGACCTGGATAACCCGAGAATCCGGGCAATTGAGAACCACTATTGTATCCCTGCGGGGGTAGCGCACCTGCGCCGCCCGCCATACCGGGCACAGATCCTGGGGTATTCACGCCGAAAGCAGTTTGACCCATGCTGGGTAGCTGTGACGAATGGGAAAATCCTGGTACCTGTGACCCGAGACCGGGCACTCCGCCAGGTTGCCCATTCCACCCACCATTAGAGAGTCCAGGCACCGCACCTCGTGGAGCGATGGCAGCTTGACCGCTCCAGCCTCCAGTGGCCAAACCAGGCACCTGATAGGAATTCGAGCCCGACAACCCTGGCACCTGCCCGGCAGCCGGTTGAGCCTGATCCTGTCCCATCCCATAGCGGGCCGTCGATATGGGCGCGGTCGGCGGCGGATCGGGTCGCTCAATCTGCCACTGCTCGCGGGCTGACAGAGACGATACCGTTGAAAGTGCCAGAATGACGAACAGCGGACCGCTAAGAAAAGCAGTCTGCTTGAGTTTGCTAAATAATTTCTTTGATTTCAATCTTTCGCCTTTTCCCGCCAATCGCCAAGAGTTGCGTCGAAATGCTGTCATATTCACATTGGCTGGCATTTTAGTTGAATCTAATAGTACGGCCAATGTGAAGAATACGCATATACGCTTCTGTTGCGGAGCTTTACACATGGTAGAATCTCGGTTTGCTTCTGAAGATTTCGATTGCCTGCTCGGCTCAACACCGGCAGCCAACTAAGATTCAGCGGCATACGTAATCCCTTGCCTGTCAGAAGGCTTTGCCCATGACTGGACGCACACGACCAAAGGGGAACCAAAGTGAGCGAAACCAAGTTAGAAACGTACGAAGTTGTATACATTGTCCGACCCAACCTTGATGAAGAAGGCGTCGATAAAGCCGTCGCTCTAGTCGAGGAATTCATGAAAAACCAGGGCTGCGCTATTGAGTCAACAGACAAAAAAGGTCGCAAACGCCTGGCTTACGAAGTTAAGAAGATGCGTGACGGATACTACGTCCACACCGTTTTCAAGGCTCCTTCCACTGCCATCGCACCAATCAAGCGCATGATGTCACTCTCCGAGGATATTATTCGCTCTCTCATCGTGCATCTGCCAAAACTGGCATTATTAGCTGCTCCGCCGGCTCAAATCTAAAGCGTTACCCTCGCCACTAGCTCGCAAAGCTAAGGTAGGTCCAACATGAGTTTAACCAAAATAGTTGTATCAGGACGAGTAATTAAGAGTCCCGAGAAGCGCTTTACACCTAACACCAACGTTGCTGTCACCGAGTTTGCTATTGCCGTCGAGTCTCAACCGAGACAAGACGGTCAAAAGGAAACGACCGCAGTCAAGGTAGTTACCTGGCGAGAGCTCGCAGAAAGATGCTCTCAAGAAATTAAGAAAGGCGATCTGGTCTGCGTCGATGGACGCCTCCAGATCAACACACACACCACCTCCGACGGTCTGAAGCGCAGGGATGCGGAAATCGACGCAGTAAGCGTAGAAAACCTCTCCAACGTTCAGGGCGCAGCAGGTTCCACACAGGCATCTCAAGAAAAGATTCCTCAAGGAGCCGGAGTTGGAGCCTCTAATGGTTCCGAAGACATAGACATGATCTTTGCCAACGACGATGAAATCCCGTTCTAAAGATAAGTCTGGTGTGTTAACAGCAACCAACAGTTTCAATTTGAGGAGATAGAGAAAATGGTACGTATGCATGGCGACGGTCCGCCCAGAAGAAGAAAAACTTGCAACTTCTGTGCAGATCAGCTCGAATACATCGACTACAAAGATCCCAGTCGCTTGAAAAAATACATCACGGAAAGAGGCAAAATCTTGCCTCGCCGCATCTCCGGCAACTGCGCTCGCCATCAGCGTGGTTTGACGGTTGCCATCAAGCGCGCTCGTGACATCGCCCTCATGCCCTACATGGCTGACGGCTAAAGCATGGCTCGAAAGACTTTTCGCTATTAGATGTCTTAAGATCTCGGGTCTGACCGTACCCGGTTGGACCCGAGATACCAAGCGCTGGATTGAATGCGAAAGTGTGGACTGTTGCTCAACGCGTGTTGTAAGATTTGGAATACGCGCCGAAGTGGTGAAATGGCAAACACGCTACGTTCAGGTCGTAGTGAGCGCAAGCTCTTGTGGGTTCAACTCCCACCTTCGGCAAATTTTTATCGTCAAGAAAGAGAGAGTGTTTAGATTGCCTACCCCAGATATCCGCCAACGTCAGGATCCGAGAAAGGAACTACCGTTATTGAATGAGCGCATCAGAGTTCGCGAAGTGCGCCTCATCGACGAAGAAGGAAATCAAGTCGGCATTGTGCCGACGAGGCAGGCACTAACACAGGCGAAAGAGTCAGGCCTTGACCTCTTTCTAGTACAGCCTGATGCAAACCCGCCAGTAGCCAAAATCATGGATTTTGGTCGATATAAGTTTGAACAAGACAAACAGACTCGTGCGACGCGCAAGAAGCAGCACCAGGCGGATGTCAAAGAGATCAAAATGCGTTACAAAATCGAAGAGCATGACTACCAAGTTAAGCTCCGTAAAGCGCAGGAATTTCTCACGCATGGCGACAAGATCAAAGTCATAATCCCGCTCAGGGGGCGGGAAATGCAGCATAGCAACATGGCAATGGTGCTTGTTAACCGCTTCGCAGAAGAGCTTAAAGATCTCGGAGCTATCGATAAAGAGGCCAAGGTAGAGGGGCGAAGCATTATAATGATTCTTTCGCCGATTTCTCCAAAGAGATAGGCGTCTTTCACTGTAGTTTTGCCTGAGCAATCGGGCTCTATAACTCTGGTAATTTATCCATGCCTAAAATGAAGACCAATAAAGCGGCTGCCCGTCGGTTCAAAATCACCGGCACAGGCAAGATTCTCCGCAAACAATCCGGCACCCGCCACATCAACGAATGGATGTCAGCAACCGTCAAACGGACGTTGCGTGGCTGGGCACCTGTGAGCAAAGACGTAAGAAAACACGTCTTGGCAAACTTTCCCTACCGGAAGTATCTCAGATAACTTTCGAGGGTTATTCGCGCTCAGTCTAAGGGAATCTCCTCCCCGATGGCAGGCGCGTTAAAACATTTAGCAACCAACAATCAATCAAGTAGGAGATTGAAATGGCAAAGGTAAAACGCGGAAATGTGCTGAAGAATCGGCACAAAAAAATACTGAAGTATGCAAAGGGCTTCCGCGGCTCGAATTCAAAACTATTCATCGCAGCCAACCAGACCCTCATGAAGGCGTGGCGTAACGCCTATCGTGACCGCAGAAAACGCAAACGCGTTTTCCGACGCCTCTGGATCACACGCATCAACGCCGCCTGCCGCAGTCATGGTCTTCCTTACAACAGACTGATCAACGGACTGGCAAAGGCAAATGTAGAAGTCAATCGCAAGCTCCTCGCCGAGTTGGCAGTGAATGATAAAGCAGCATTCGCCAAATTGGTCGACATCGCGAAAGAAAAGATCAAATAGTTCGTCACCCAATCCTCGGTGACCACAGCGCATGGAAATCAACTCTGTATCGAGCGCATCGAACTCTTTGTTAAAAAGAGTTCGCCAACTCCAAAGCCGCTCTGGCAGAGAAAAGGATGGTGCGTTCCTCCTCGAAGGCGAAAAGCTTTTCGATGAGGCGGTCAAGCACGGCATCGACATCGAAGCGGTCGTTGTTCGCGAAAGCTTCCTCCAGAGCGATTTCCTTCAGAGTCGACAACTGTCTAAAGTGACGGTTGTCGACGACAAACTTTTTCTCGATCTGGCAACCACTGAAGCCCCTCAAGGTTTAGTCGCGATTGCGCGAATCAAACGTCGCCCCTTCGATTCTATCTTTCAGGGAGCGACACCACTAGTGGTGATCGCTGATCGCGTTCAGGATCCAGGCAATCTAGGAACCATGATGAGGACCGGACTTGCGCTTGGCGCAACCGGTTTGATACTCACGAAAGGCTCAGTGGATGCATTCAACCCGAAAGTAGTAAGGTCGGCTGCTGGTGCACTCTTCTCCCTACCGTTCATCGAAAGTGTCGTCATCGAAGATGCCATTAGCGAATGCCGGAAGCGAGAATTGACTGTTCTTGCATTTTCAGCAGGTGGAAAACAACAACTCAAGGATATCGATTTTTCAAAGCCATCGGCTCTGCTATTGGGTAATGAAGCCAATGGTCTGGACAAGACGGTTGAGGCGAGAGCGGACGTGATTGTGTCGATACCGATGTCGGATGCGAGCGAGTCGCTCAACGTTGCGATTGCCAACGCCATAATTTTGTACGAAGCATCGAGACAACGATGGCGGTGATTTTCGCTATCGTAGCCACCTGATTTTTTGCGTCGACCAAAGGACATTGAACTGACGATTCAGATCGTCGGACGACGAAGAGCTCGAAGATAACGAGACCTGTAAGTCTTTCTGTCTTTCAGATTGGACTTGCGATTGAACATCAACGTCAAAGCGCAGATGATGCAAAACAGAGACATTGTGTCGATGATGAAGGCATTTAGCAAGTCGAAAGCGTTCGAAATCGTCAATATACGGATGGAGAGTGCAATCATCACAAGGGTGAGGAAGAGCGCCTGGTGAAGCTTCATGCACAACATCTCATTCATTTGTCGTCCTCGCTTTGATCGACTGGAAGCAGGATTTAACGAGATTGTCGAAAAGCATTTCTACTTCTTTTTCTTCGATAGTAGTCGTTAAGCCGCTTACGTTGACATTGTCTGTGACCTTCTTATCCGAGGAAACGCGCATTGGCCGCGTGGAAGCGAAGTCGTTCAATAAAACACTGATATCGCTTTCAGTGCTAATCTCGGAGTAATCGGTGATAGTCAATCGTCCAAAAGTCTCGACCGCAGCATCGCTTTTCGCCGGATTTCTGGACAAAGAGCCCGTCTGAGTCTGAGTTTTTACATTCCGTTCGGCAGAATCGCTGTCGGCATCAAAGGAATCGTTCTTGTTTTTCTCAGATCTCGAATTCATGTTCTCTCAAATGCCCGACATGTTACCGACATCTTTGAATTTAAGCTCCAATTGTTGAAAAATAGCTGAATCCGGAATCTAACCTTTATACTTATGATCGCGCGCTAGTTTTGACTCCAATAGCTTATGCGTGTTTATAAAAAGGCCTTCTTACTAACTTCTGTTCTACTTGTCTCCCAGCTGTTGTTCATCGGTGTGGTGCTGAACCGACTCGAGGAATCAGAGCAAGCAGTCGATTCACAGATTCTCCTCGCCGAACAACGAGAGCGGGCCTATCTTCTCGTCAATCGCTGCCATCGTAGTCTGGTGGTCCTGAGCGAGCAGGCCATCAATCAGG
Organism: uncultured Candidatus Obscuribacterales bacterium; assembly: GCA_964418155.1. GTDB lineage: Bacteria > Cyanobacteriota > Vampirovibrionia > Obscuribacterales > Obscuribacteraceae > JADYXR01. Next base: position 59,448 of record CAYQKX010000036.1, read on the forward strand.
ACTTCGGACTAAATTCAAAAGTGGAAGAGCTGCGATCGGCCGCACGTGAGTATCTTAACCAGCTAATTGTTCTGTCAAAACAGAAGGGCGCAAGAGCGCTGCCAAATCTGAAGGAAGAATACGACAAATTCGATCTTTTCGTGAGTGGTATCGCCGCTCTCAATCAGAGCACCGCCCATTTCTCCACTAAAGCACGCCATGGAATCATCGCCGTCAGCCGAATTCGCATTGGGAAGCTGACCGATGCTCTGTCCCCTTTGTACCAGAATCAGTCGGAGACCGACTCTAGATTCATGGAAGCGCGCGCCAAGAACCTGAATACCCTTCGAGATTGGCTCTGGTACGGAATCGGATTAAACATGATTCTCGCTGCCAGCATCTGTTTGGCTTTCAGTATCGATTTCGTCAGGCGAATCAAGCATCTTACGGAAAACAGCCTGCGATTATCCAAGGGTCGGCAACTGCTGCCGGCTCTTGCCGGCTCTGATGAGATCGCCCAGCTCGACGGTTTGTTTCATAGGGTAGGAACAATCTTTCGTCAATCGTTTGAACGCGAGACTTCGATGTTCGACAGCGCCGCCGACTTGATCGTATGCCTGGACAATGCAGGCAAAATAGAGCGCATCAACAGAGTCTTCTCGGAGTCGCTCTCATACGATCCCAATACAGCGGTGGGTACCGAGATCTACAACTACATTTTCCAGGAAGACAGAGAGCAAATGCGCTCCTTCCTTGACACTGCGAAGAAGGGCGGTCCGAGCGAGGATATCGAACTGAGAATGTTGACCAGCGCTGGCGAAATTCTCGACTATCAGTGGGCAGTACATTGGGAACCAGGTTACGATTCTTTCTATTGCGTGGCCCACGACACGACAGAACGCAATCGACTGGAGCAGGCCAAGCAAGACTTCGTAGCGATGCTGAGTCACGACTTGCGCTCTCCGCTCACAGCGCTGAGCATCACCATCGATTTGGTCACACAGGGCGCATCGCAAAAGCTGCCGGACAAATGCATCGAACTTTTCAAGTTGTCCGAAAAGAGCGTGGCAAGACTTATAACTCTGATAAGCGAACTTCTCGACCTCGAGAAGATGGAAGCGGGCGAAATGGAGATTGTGATAAATGCGGTACCGATATCACGGATAGTATCAGCCTCGATCGAGGCACTCAAAGCTTCAGCCTCGGCAAAGGGTGTCAAACTAATCGCGGTCACGACTGACGATCTGGTAGCGGTCGATGAACAGCGGCTCTCGAGAGCGCTAATCAATCTGGTATCCAATGCGATCAAGTACTCCGGTAAAGACAGCGAAGTACGAATTGAGGCAAAAAAAGTTCAGGCAATGGTCGAGGTGCGCGTTACAGATTTCGGTCCGGGTATTCAACCTCACTACCTCAGACAGATCTTCGATAGATACAAACAAATCGAAGACTCTCAGAACATCCACCAACAGGGCACTGGACTCGGATTGTCAATTTTCAAGGCGATCCTCGACGCTCACGGAGGAATAACCGGCGTCGAAAGCACCGTGGGTAAAGGATCGACATTCTGGTTCAGAGTAAAAGGATGCGATTCGTAAACATGAAAATTTATCGCAAATGGCTCACCATAATAGCAATTCCACTGGCGTTCGAAATCGCCTTCGTATCAGGCTTGATGTTCGTCATCAATCGGTGGGAGAGCGAAGTAGTCGATCAAGTCAAGTCGCAGAAAGTAAAGGAGATTGTGCAAAAACTGGTCGTCGTATTCGATGACGCCATATTCTCGATGGCTGAATACGCGATGAGTCAAAATCCTATTCTGATCGAAGATTTGAAGGAAAACAACGAGCGCGGCGAACAGCTAATCGATGAGCTCATACAAGCCTGCGACACGAGCGATTTCAAACAAAACAAGAGCGTTCAGGATTTGACAGATTATAGATCTGACTACCGCGCAATGCTCGGAGGGATTAAGCAATGGGTGGAGCCCGGCTCACATAAATCCACTCCAATTAGCGAGCAGATAATGATGTGCCTCGCACTCAAGCAACGAATGACCCAGGCATCACTGGCATTGAAAGACCTGTTCACCTATCGGAAGGCGCTCGATGAAGACATCAAAGAGAATGAAGCCTTCTGGAGATTGTTCTTGCGCATTTGGGTTTTAGTTGGTATCGCCTGTAATATCGGCATCACCGTTTTCTTAACCCATCTTTTTGGACGCGACATAACCATGCGCATTGAAGAGCTCAAGAACAACATCATGCGATTGGTTATGGGCCAGGATATCCAACCGTCTCAATACAAAAACACCGACGAAATCGGTCAGTTCAATGAAGTATTTTATGAGGTGGCAAGCACACTGCAAAACTCCTTCGATCGAGAGAAAGCCAACTTCGATAACGCGGCAGACGCAGTTTGCGCACTGGATCAAGGCGGTCGAATCACGAGAGTCAATAAGGCGTTTCAGGCAACTCTCGGAGGTCAGACAGGAGACATTTTGCATTCATATTTCGTCGAGCACCTGGCCCCAGAGCTTCGCGCAGATTTTCCAAATTTGTTGAAACAGGTTCAACAAGAAGGAGGCAAGCGTCGCGAGTACGAAGCTCTCATGGTGACATCTTCGGACGTGAAGAGAGACTTTCTCTGGTCAGTGATCTGGGAAGGCTCACAGAAGGTGTTCATGTGCGTCGGACACGACATCACAGACTACCGGAGGCTGGAGCAGGCAAAACAGGATTTCGTCGCCATGTTGAGCCATGATTTGCGCAGCCCGTTAAACTCGATTGGGGCGACCTTCGAGCTAGTGCGCAGTGGTGCCTTCGGCGAAATCAACCCGAAGCTGAGTGCCACTCTAGAACGAGCGCAGGATAGTGTGAAGCGTCTTATCCAGTTGATAAGCGAGCTTCTCGATCTGGAGAAGTTGGAGGCAGGCGAAATGGACCTGCGCATCTCTCAGGTGTCCGTTCGGAAGGTCGTCGATATCGCGGTCGGCACACTCGAAGCGACTGCAGAAAGCAAAGACATCAAGATTAAGTCCACTCCTTCCGAGCTGAAAATCTTCGCAGATGAAGATCGCCTGGTCAGGGTAATCGTTAATCTGGTCTCCAATGCCATTAAGTTTTCGAAGGCAGGAGACGAAGTGCTAATCGAGGTCGATGAAATCGAAGACGGAAAAGCGCTCGAGTTTAGAGTTATCGATCTCGGCAATGGAATTCCACAAGAACACCTGAGCAAAGTTTTTGAACGGTACAAACAAGTCAGCAGATACGATCACTCCGTCAAACAAGGTAGCGGACTGGGACTGGCAATCTGCCGAGCGATAGTCAAAGCCCACAATGGCACAATCGGCGTAGAGAGCACGGTAGGAAAGGGCTCGACCTTCTGGTTCAGAATTCCACGTATCATTCATGAGTAGTTAAGGGAGCACTATTTGATTTAATGCAATTCTCGCCGGACTAAAGCTTCTTGCAACAATTGACCACTAATCTCCGAATCGTCGGCGCCATAAACGAAGAAAGCACATAAACTAGAGCTTCGTGAAAGAATACCAGGAATGGTGTCAACACCAGCACCCACACACCGGCGACGGGAGTAAAGCAGATCAATCACAAGATGACGGAGAGAACTCCTATAGTTTCATTCTTAGCCTGGTTGGTGGTACTCGAGAGCTGTATCGCTCCGAACGCCAATTGCGAAGCACTGGCGCCCAAGCAGGCAGAGAAGTCCACGGAAGTCGACGAATTTGCAGGGAGGAATCGAAAAGAACTTCGTGTCAAACTCGAAAAGGATCGATTGATTGGGTTCCTGGACTTGATCTCAACAATCGAAAAACAGGACGTACCGTTGAAACTGGTGGAGCTGGCCTGGAGCGATGGTCTCGAAGAGGCAAACAAAGCAATGGGGATCAAATCGCCGGAGTATCGTAATGTGCTTGCGAAGTTCTCCGCGTTCTATCAACAACACGGACACTATGAAGCCGCTGAGAATCTTTATGTCAGAGACATGCAGGACCAGGTCGGTTTCAAAACAAATCGATTCGACAACCTAAAATTGACAAAGCAACAGACGGTCCTCATTAGCGACGACATGCTATGCCGTGCCGCAATCATCGAGGCCTCCGGCAAGCGCGCTCGAGAAGCCCTCGAACAGAGGAAACAAGCCGTGATGCTGCTCGATAAGGCAGCAATTCCAGTCAACCTGGACAAGCGTGCTATCCTCGCTCAAGGATTTGTCATCACCGGCGATGATAAAAGCGCAAGAAGAGAATACAAGCGCTATTCGGAAGAAGCGAAGAACGCCGATCAAAAATTTGCTGGACTGATCTCACTGGCCCGGCTCGAAAACCGACAGAAGAACTACGCGCTCTCGCTGCATTACTACGACGAAGTTCAAAAAATCCTGAACGGGCCGCCGATGACGAATCCGTTTTACCCAACCCTGCATCTCGAGATGGGTAGAGTCAACAGCAATTACAAACGCTTCAATGAGGCCCTTGCCCATTACAAGCAAACGCTTTTTTATATGGAAGTCAAAAAACCACGCCCTATCGATATCTATGCGGCAGCGATGAACGAAATGGCAGGCATTTACCGGGCGCAAGGCGATACGAAAAACTATTTAAAAATGGTCGATATGTGCGTTGATTACGTGACCTCGAGTCCAACAACAATCGATCTCTGGTATGCCATCAATCCCCTGCTGCTCGCGGCAAGGTCTCCGAATCTGGACGGTCGGCCGTATTACAAACGAGCTATCGCTGTTGCAGAAAACCGAAAAACAAAAGAGGGATTGCTGCGGTGCTTGCTCGAACTAGCATCGTATGAGCAGAGAGAAAATTGGCCGGCAGCCCGCTCGCGATACTATGAAGCACTCTCACTGGCGAGGCAAGAGAAGCTTCCGATGCTCGCTCCACTTCGTCAGGTCGGAGGGTCGGAGTATGCGCACGGCAACTACAAAGGAGCACTCGCTCTGTTTAGAGAAGCCGCAGTCTGGATCAAGGGTACAGAATTCGAAAGCCTACATCCCGATGCTTACGCCGACCTTTTGCTCCGAATGGCAAACTGTTATGCCTGCGAGTGCAATTTTAGCGAATCACAAAAGATGCTGGACGAATTTGATAAATACATTCAGGCAACTCCTACATTCAATCGAGAGTCCTTAGCCAACGCTATGTTCATGGAATCTCGCTCGCAGATGACCTGGTTGAGGGGTGACCACGAGACTATGCGGACTATCTTCGAAAAGTCGAGGAATGTACGTAGACTCAACGGTGTGAGCGATTTGGATCGGGCAAGGAACATCGTTCAGCATATTCGAATCATGCACGTCAAGAATTGCAATCAACCAATGGAAGCAACTCTGGCGAACGCATTGATCGGCTTAGATGCAATGAAACGCGAGCTTGGACCATACAGCGCTTATCGCGCAATGATTTCTAAAGCTCTGGCCCAATGCCTGGCAGGCGCGGGAATGCAAAAGGAAGCCGAAGTAATCTCGCACAGAGCGGAAGAAGATAAGAAAGCGCTGCTAGAACATTTCAATGCCCATTAGTCGAAAGGATAGCGCCAATCGTCCACCCTGATCTTTCAATCCGAAGGAGGAAAAGCTTGGGCGTCACACTTCAACGCGCAGGAATTTGTTACGCACGAGCTTCGCTGGGACTATGGACTAAAACCTGCGTACAGCAGAGCATTAGGCTATCGCCGATTTGAAGCCAGTTTGTACGAAGCGATGATTGATGACTGCATCACAGCAAATTTGATGCCACGCTTATGCCACGCGCAATCACTAGACTGGCCAAGTAATCTTACCGCCCCCGGGTCTAGGGTCCCGAATTAACCCGCGACCAGACAAAAGAATTCTCTACGAAGTTCGCAAGAGAAAACAGAATAAGATTTCAAACGGTGCCCAATGACACCACATACAATGCTTGAAAAATACCGAATCTGAATTCAACATTTTCTCAAGAATTGCTCGCTAATATCAAGTTACAGATAATCGAACGAGCCCTTGCCTAGTCGGTCTCATTCAAACGTAAGGAGGTGCAGATCATGCGGCGATCTACGAGAGAGATTTTTTTCGCTGAGATCTTCCCAGATCTGCACCAGCCCTTATTTGCTCCTCAACTCCAAGTCGAGCTTAAAGCACCAAGAAAGACCATAAGACTCAAACTCGTCGCGCCGAAGCCCGTGACGCCCTCCTTCAAACTGCCACATTGGACGGCGACCAATAAATATTGAGAAGTCATCAATTGGACATATGTACAACCGATCACCATGAGTTACCAGACCTAAAATTTCAAAGGTTAAGGGGCGGCGCCATAGGCGTCGCCCTAGACGGCGAACACTCAAAATCGCGACAGACCCGCGAGTCTTGAAAACCAGTCGATTTAATTCCGAGAAAATGCTATTAAGTTTTCCATCCGGTCTCAAGGGGAATAGAGACCGCGGAGGAAACTGCCCATGGCCAAGCTAATTTTGATCGAAGACGATTTGATATTAGCGCACGTAGTAAAATCGTCGCTCGAGGCAGACAAGCATCATGTCGACCATACGGCAAGTGGTGACGAGGGTTTCGCGTGGCTGAAAGGCGAGCACTATGATGCCGCGATTGTAGATTGGCAGTTGCCTGGAATGAATGGACCCGATATTTGTCGTCAATTTCGAAAGGGCGGCGGCTCGTCTCCAATTCTGATGATCACAGGCAAAGACAAAACGAAAGATTTGGTCGAAGGACTCGAGTCCGGCGCAGATGATTTTATCTCAAAGCCTTTCGCACTCGAGGAGATGCATGCGCGACTGCGCTCACTCTTGCGTCGCCATCCGGTTTTTGAAGACACGGTCCTCCGAGTTGGCGATATAGAAATAGACACGGGCGGCGGTACCGTGAAAGTTGCTGGTCAATCAGTAAGTCTGCCGCGCAAGGAACTCGCAATTCTCGAGTTGTTGATGAGACACCCAGGACATGTGTTCAGCGGCAACGCAATAATGGAGCGCGTCTGGCCTTCGGACTCGGATTCATCACCAGAGATAATTCGTTGCCACATCACACGATTGCGCTCTCGATTGGGCGACGCATCCAAGACAGCTAGCGAATCTCTAAAGTCAGTCTATGGTCTCGGATATAAGATCGAAGCCTGACCAAAAGATTATCGAGGCATATTGCTGTTCTTGTCACCGACACTCTAAGTAGGCCTCTTCGCTAGCAATCGACAGACAGCTCCTTTTGGAACATTTTCTGAGTTGCCTTCTCCCCTTCGCGAACAACAGCCAGCGTCTTTTGAAACCGAACGCTCTCGTTGCGTTGCCGCCACGTTCCAGCGTCAGCTCGTTTGAACCGGGAATGAATCACGAAGATTTGCGGTGTTCAACTGGCAATCGCCGACCACATCCGGTATCGCATATGGTGCCGATGCTATCAACATTTCTGCTTTCGGGGAGATGCAATGCGAGGCAATGAATAGCACTTCATCCGTTAGGATGCGACGGCGTTGTCGCAGAGACGTATGACAATCGGGAAATCTCAAGTATTGCTAATCAAGGTCGAGCAACATCATTGGGGACGCTCGTTCTCTCGTAGAATGACCTTTTCATCGCGAGAATATTGCGATAATGCCAAGTCGTAGTTCCAGCCACAACCCGGACCAGGCGGAATTGCTAGAATAGCTCAAAAGCCAACAAATCGACAGATGCCAGCAGCCAACGAGCACACCACACCATCAGCCAACGAGAGTGAATCTCAAGATCTCACTCCCCGTGCGCTTGCCGAACAGGCAATGGATCTCAAGCTCTCCGAGGAAGACGAGGCCGGTCAATCAGACGACGACCTAATACCGGTTGACTACGAAGTGAGTGTAGAGAACCAGGAGTTTGAGCAGGAAGAGAACGAGGAGGAAGATGTCGAGCCAGGCTCTATGACTCTGGTCGAGCATCTCGGGGAGTTGCGGGATCGCCTTGTACGATGCCTGCTCTATGTTGGCGTTGGTTGCGGTATTACACTGTCATTTGGAAAACAGATTATAGATTTCCTCCAGCAACCGGCTGGACCAATGCAATTTCAAGCACTTTCCATCGAAGAACCCCTGCTTGTCTATTTCAAGGTCTCATTTTATGCCGGACTGGTGCTCTCTTCACCTTTCATCTTGTTAGAAGTATCCAGGTTCATAGCTCCTGGACTTACCAATAAGGAAAAGCGAATCGTCACGCCCGCGCTCGTCGGCGGTCCAGTCCTTTTCGTTTGCGGCGCAGCCTTCGCATACTACTGCTTGTTGCCGACAATGTTTCACTTCTTTAATACATTTAGCGGCGGCATAGCACCTATCCATCAGCGCCTTGACTTTTACATGTCCCTTGTTGCCTCGATCCTTTTATATATGGGATTGTGCTTTCAGTTACCGATTGTGCTTTTTGCATTGTCATTCACCGGATTGGTCACATCAAACCAACTGATCAAGTTCTGGCGTTACGCGGTATTCGGTGCATCGTGCGTGGCACTCGTAATTACGCCTGATCCGACCGCATTTTCGATGCTTCTGGTGATTGGTGCTCTCGTCGGTCTTTATGCTATATCTGTAATTCTGTTGAAACTTTTTGGACGCTGATGGACCCCACTATCAACAATTTAGGTTGGTTTGATTGGCAGATTGTTATCTGGATTCCGCTCGCCATCATGGCAGCCAAAGAGGTGAAGACCAACTGGCGCCAGATTTTTGACAACGAACTCACGGTCCAGGACCGCAATGCCCTCCAGAAGATCAACGTATTCTTTTGTATTCCACTGGTGGTGCTGTTGCACGAGATCGGTCACTCGCTTGCGATTCTATGGGCGAATGGATCGATCGGTGAGTTCCACTGGGGAGTGTGGTGGGGATATGTAGTGCCGGTCGGTAAGTTCGACGAGGCGCAGACACTTATCATCTATTTAGCCGGAAGCGCAGTTCAAGTAGCAGTGGGTGTCTTAGCGCTGGTCGCCACTCTTTTTATCAAGGCACCACCAGTAGTGGCATTGCTGGTTTACGTTGGACTCTATTCGATTGGCGGCACGATTATCATATACACCCTTCTATCATTGGTCGGCATGTATGGCGACTGGATAGCGATCTACACATCACCCCTGCGCAACTGGGTGCATGTAATAGGCGTCATTCACGTCACCATGGTTGCTGCGCTGCTGTACATTTTGTATGGCACCAACCCGCGCTTGTGGTATTCGAGCAAAACCCGACCCAAGTGGTACAAGGATTATTTGCGAGCAAACGAGGCCGTTAAGAAGGATCCGTCTGCGCTCAATTATTTGAACCTGGCCTGGACCTTTTTCTTCGTTGACCTGGGCAAACCTGCTCAAAAAGCGCTAGATGCATGCGCCGAAAAGGATCCGGACCTTATCGATCGTTTTATGCTCGAGGGCTGGATCAGAGAAGGGAAAGGCGACTTCGACGGCGCCATACAGTCATTCGAAACTATCGCCGATTCGCCTAAAGCCGATGCCGTTTTGAAATGCCGGGCGCTCATGGCTGTCGGACACAGCCTCGGCTACAAGGCCGCAAGACAGGTCAAAGATGGTCAGTCTTTACGTACAGATGAATATCGACCCATCTTGGCAGCCTACCAACAGGCCAGCGAGACCGAACCGTCAGTCGCCGATCCGCGTTTCTACATGGCAACCATACTTAATAAAGCGGGACTTCACAAAGAAGCGGAGAAAGAGCTGAAAGATTTACAAGGTAAGAAATGGCTCGACCCTGCGCTATCCGAATTGTTTTCTCACGAGCTACAGGTTGCCAGGAAGTCCGATAACGGCGTGCAATAAAATTCTCTCAGACTTGTCATGGTAGACGCCAATATAATGTCAAGCTTATCGCGGTAGCCCCCGTACTATGACAATCTGGCGTTCCTGAAATCCTGATGTTTCCAGATCCAAACAATATCTCACTTTGGTGCATATCAGCTGTATCCCTGCTGGTGGCAATCGACACCTCCGTCCGACTTTGGACGGAACGACACCGGATGTCGAAAGACGATTTAAATGACGAAGATCGTTCGCTCATTTGGCGCATCGTGCTCTTTCTCGTCTTTCCCATTTTGACCCTTGTCGACCTGCGCAGCACTATCGTGGCAACAGACCTGATGGGTGGCCAGGTGCAAAACTGGACCTTCGGCCTGATGTGGTTCGAAGCTCATCCGACCGGGCTGTCGCAACGGCTGATTATTCCGGCGGTTTTCGCCGGCGAAGTGGCGCAAGGTATCCTCTGCTTATCGCTGCTTGCAACACTGCTATTCCGCCCGCACCCATTCCTCGCCACGCTTATCGGCTATTCCATCAATTTTATTCTCGGGCTCAATTTGCTTGTCGAGCCGCTTCTGGCGATGACAGGTCTGGCCGCCAACAAGTGGGAAATCGCACTGACACAAACCGAGCTCAGTCAACGCTTGCCACTACTTGTGGTGCATGTCGTACTGGCAGGACTTTTCATCTTCTGCGTACGCAACAGCCGCGTGCGAATGTGGTTTTCCGATCTGACCAGGCCGGACGCTTCCGACCGGCTCAAGGAAGCACTCTCGGATCACTCCACTAATCCCGAAAGCGCACGGCTCACCTGCCGCCTCGGTCTGATGTACGACCGCGCCGGACTGCGCCGACAGGCAAAGCGACAGCTCAAGCGCCTAAAACGCAACTACAGGGAGTCGATCTACACATCTTTTCTTGACGCACTCATGTCTTACAAGCGGAGGAATTACGAGCTCGCTCGCAAGCAGTTCCTCCATGCAAGCGACTACCCCGAAATCGAGGGCGAACTGAAAGCCAGTCTTCTCGCGGCTGCCGCCTGCGCGGCCTTCGCCAGCGGTGACACAGTAGGAGCGCTCAACCTGTCGGAACGCTCGCTCGAGTTCGACGACGGAAGCATGGTCGCCCGCATGGTCAAAGTCGATGCCTTTTTGAAAATGGGAAGAAAGGAGCAGGCTGCCGAAGAGATTCTCGTCGCCATGCACTCAGGTATGCCGCTGGACCTGGAAAACAAGGTTCCTCTCGATATGGATCGAACCTTCGAAAAAATCGTCCTGATTGAGGAGACCAAACGCGGTCTGCGCCTGCTCGAATCCATGAGTAAGAACTAATTTTAAGATCGACGTCGATGACCGATGTTGGTGATTTCTTACAATGCTCCTGCAACCGCCCCCTTCGCAGTCAATACGTAATAACCCCATTTAAACGAAGGAAATCTAGAAACTTTGCGCAATTTGCCCATTTTTCTGTCCGGTCAATACATCTATAATGCTGACGGCAGGAGGTTTAACGTACCCAATGCTCAGCAAAATAACATCTAGTTTAACAATCAGGGCACGATTGCTTTTGCTGTGTCTGGGCGTCGCACTCCCACTCCTTGCTATTGGCAGTTTTTCGATTTGGAAGCAGTACGGCTCGCTCAAGGATGAAGCTGAGCGCGCCACCTCGTTTCAGGCCGCCATCGCCGCCCGCGCACTGACCCAGTGGACCGAGTCGCACGTCAGGACATTGTCCGCCATGTCGCACCTGGCTCATGTCAGGGATCTAGACATAAAGGGCATCCAGCCAATTTTTTCGACGGCTCTCCACGCCCAACCTGACTGGGACGAGTTGATTCTAGTCGGACTGGATGGAAAGACCCAGTTGATGCAAAGCTTGAAGAAGCTCCCTGACGGGGTCGCCTCTGCTGCTTTCCGTGACAAGCAGCTTTTGAACAATGTCGTTAAAAGTAAAAAGGCTCAGGTATCCAATTACAGCCATTCTCCGTGGACAGGTAAGCCGACCCTGATGGTGGTAGCGCCTGTGGTTGACGGCAATACAGTCAAAGCCCTCGTGGTCGCGACCATCAAACCGGCCTCCGTGTTCAAGGTATTCTCCGGACTCACGAAGAACGGCGCGGTCATAACAGTGGTCGATCAGAATCGACGAGTCGTCACGCGCACCTTACAGAACAATTACTGGGAAGGCAAAGATTTTTCCAACGCCCGGACCGTGAAAGCGGCGTCGAACTCACGAAGTGGCAGCCTCGAGACCGTCGGCATAGCCGATCCCATACCGAGAGCATATGCCTTCGATCATGCCGTCAACGACTGGATCCTGATAGTCGGCGTTCCAAAAGCGGACATCTACGGCGCCGCACATGACTGGCTCTATACGATGCTGACGTTCGCCTGCGTGGCGATTGGCATTTCGTTCGGTCTGGCTTACGCGGTGACCAATCACTTCACTCGTGCCATCCATGGTCTGGTCAGAGAGTCTCTCTCGATCGGAAAGGGAGACTTTACCAAACGTGTTCGGGTCACGACGCGCGACGAGTTCGGCATGCTCGCGCGAGCCTTCAATGAGATGGCAGACATGCTGCTCTTCGATAAGGAGCACAAAAGCATGGTGCAGAAAATCTCCAACTCGATAAGACAGTCGCTAGATCTGGACGAAATTCTCAATACGACAGTTCGAGAATTGGGACGACATCTGGAAGCCAGCCGCTGTTGCCTGGCTCTCTATGACGCTCGCGGGACGAAGACCCTGAATGATGATGAACTAGTATTCAATTATGTTTGGTGGGATAAAAAACTAAATGGTGCCCCTCTGCAAAACCATTCAATTCTTATCACAGAGCACAGCACCGTAAAGTCTATCCTCGAACACGGAACGATACTGTCGCTCGATATTCTCGAGGATCAGTCCAACACGCCGCTGTTTGAGAACTCCGAATCGTCGCCTGACGACTGGAAATCGGTCCGCTCGCTTATAGCCTGCCCAATAAGCACGAAAGAAGGGCCTCTCGGCATGATTCTCGTGCATCAATGCGATCGTCTGAGAGTCTGGACGGAATCAGAGATCGGACTGGTCGAAGCAGTCGCCGGGCAGGTGACGATGGCCATGGAACACGGTCGACTATTTGACCGTACAAAGCGGATGGCCGAGCAAGAGGTCCTCATCAACCATATCGTCAAATCGGTAAGAAGCTCTCTTGATCTAGATACCATATTAAATACCGTCACCAGAGAGTTGCTCGCAGCACTCAAAGTAGACAGAGTACAAATCGCTCAACCGCGTTCGGAAAATCCGCTGGTAATCACCCATGAATTCACAGTAGAAGGATTGACGTCTTCCGTAAATGCCACCATGTATCCAGACAATCTGGACTTCACGCCGAAGATGGCTGCGCACTTGAAGAGCACCAGGCGTAATACCGTTCTTGGAATCAATCTGGATGGCTTAATCGGAGCAGGCGATGATGAAGAAGAGGCGGCACCGATCAGGGCGGCGACAGCCATCGATCAATCTACCACTATCAGAGAGGCTCCTATCGCAGTAATCAGCGACGTCTCGCTAGACAGTCGCTGCATTCCATTCAAAGCATTCATACAAAAGGTAGGGTCGCGCTCATTGATTGCTGCGCCTTTGCTCCACGAAAGCCGCCTGGTCGGGTTGCTCATTGTCCACCAATGTACCGACGAACGAGAGTGGCGCTCGATTGATATTCAATTAGTAACTGCAATTGCAGATCAACTGGCAATCGCCATCACCCACGCCCACCTGTTCGCGCAGGTCAGGCATCAGGCCATCACCGATGGATTGACAGGTCTGTACAACCACGTTTACTTCAAGAATCGATTGAAAGAAGAGCTCAAGCTGGCGGATAGAAAAGGCACGTCCTGTTCACTCGTAATGATCGATCTGGACAAGCTCAAGTTCATCAACGACAACTTCGGACATCCGGTTGGTGATGCAGCGATACGTCAGGTTTCCTCGATTTTAAAAACTGTCTTGAGAAGCGGAGACACAGCAGCTCGATACGGAGGAGAAGAATTCGCGGTAATCCTGCCGGAGACATCGCTTTTGGAAGCAGCATTGATTGCCGATAGACTTTGCACTCAAATCCGCAACTGTCATGTACCCGGACTAGGACGGATAACCGCATCACTCGGTGCAGCCACATATCCGAAGCAAGCACTCAGCCCGGAAGAGCTGGTCGAAAAAGCTGATCGGGCATTGTATAAGTCGAAGAACAGCGGACGAGATCAGGCCCAAATATACGAACCAGAAGAGAACGCTCAAGAGATCCCTGCAACGGAATTCCAGCCACCTCCCGAACAGAAATTCGAACCGCACAAGACTCGGTCGATTCAAGAGCGATTTTCCCAAGAAGAGATCAACTTCTCGACCGAAGACTTCGCGGTCCCCGTAGAAGGGACTTTCAAGGAGCCAGAGCCGGCCAACCGTGACGATCTACATACACCGTGATCGATTGGTGAAAGCGACAAGCCCATGGCAAGACTGGTACTCTTCGACATTGATGAAACGATGATATCGTCGGATGGCACTGGCCGTCGGGCAATCGGACGAATGCTCTCACAGACTTTCGGCATCGATCCGGGAGAGATTAAGGTTAGTATGTCCGGTAAGACCGATCCGCAAATCCTCTCGGAGATCTTCAAAGCTGCAAACTTGGACGAATCACAGATGTCAGGCAAGCAAGAAGAGATGTTCGAATTCTATCTAAGCGTCCTGCAAGAAGAGGTAAATAAAGCCAATCGCTACATAGTGCACGATGGCGTGCTCGCTCTTCTCGACAGCCTTTTGACAAAGGAGAAATGCTACCTCGGACTTTTGACCGGAAATATCGAGCGCGGTGCCCGCATCAAGCTGGAGCGCTTTGGACTCAATAAATATTTCCCTCTCGGTGCCTACGGGTCCGATTCTCACGATCGGATGCACCTTCCGGCCATCGCGACTAATCGAGCAACGGAGCATTATAGAATCAAATTCGCGCCATCACAGGTGGTGATAGTCGGAGACAGCATTTACGACGTCATGTGCGCAAAAGGTTATGGAGCAAAGAGCATTGCTGTCAATACTGGTTCCACATCGCGCTCCGATTTAGAGGAACAGAAGCCGGATTTCCTGTTCTCTTCACTAGCCGATACCGATGAGGTAGTCGAAGCGATCTTCTCATAGCTGTCACGCTCAACGACTGCGCTGTCCAATGTGCGGTCTATTGATGGTCATGACAGACGCCGCGCGCCTAGGGCTGCTTACTGGGACCACCTCGTCGGCATAGAGCTTGCTCGAATGCGCAAACTAAAGCCAACTCGCAGTTGCCATGTCGAGCGAGCTTCCTGGCACCTTGCTCGGTGCCAGCGAGACGCTGCGGTCCCAGTAGCTCTGCCTCTCTTAGTAATGCCCTGCCTCTTCTGTAATTTCCGGCATCTTACCCAGCAGCCGCCACTGGTACTAGCTGCAGTATCAGCAAGGTTCGCAGTTGTATTTTTAGAGAATACGGTGTCAAGAAAAGATTCCCTCTGTATATCTAGCCATTGGTGAGGCTTTCACGCCTTCTTGACAATTAAAAATTACACAGAACTCATGAAACAAACGGGATTCGCCCGCGTCATAGAAATCGTAAGAAACAAAGGCGAAACACGAAAGATTTACGAAAAGGCAGAGACCGCTATCCCCCAGCGGTTTCTCCCTAAAAGATTTACTCCCGCGTCCGACACGCGAACGTGCCACCTAGAACGCCCCACACACTTCGGTGTCAGGGGCGTTCTAGTTTTTCAGAAAATGATCTCCGGCTCCAATATCGGAAGCCAATGTCATCCTAATGCCACCCTGCCCCGCTAAGATCTTCGACGTCAAGACCTCTTTCCACGCAGTTTGACCCGACGGTACTCTAAATGCAAAAAATCGGATTTACTCTCGCAATATCCAAGTTAGAATCCCCTGTAACCCAAGTAGCGTTGTGCGTTTCCGCATATTCTTAGCGACTTCGTAACAATGCAACTCTAGTATGTAGCTACTCCATAGCTGCACGGCGGGGCCGCCAGTTGCAGATGGAGACAAATCTCGGTTCACGTGACTTGTGAGGCGCATCGTGTCCTCACCTCGGTCCGCACGTGGTCAGAAAAACTCAATCCACCTGGATTCCTAATTAAGAGGGCGTTTCTAATGCAAAATCATGACAGCAAATTCTTCAGCGCACCCGATACAAATGCTGGCGATGAAATAGGTTTAGATTGGAACAATGTTTTTCCGAATGACAACAATGATCCAAAAAAATTTGCGTCATCTGCTGACGTGATCGACTGCAGTCCTCAAAAGGGCGAGGTCACGAGAGATCGTTTTATCGCTGCCTTATTCGGCGACGACGAAAAGAAGGCAGAGACAAAAGACGCACCACAAGACAAGCGCGTCGATCCACGACCGGCACCAGAGGAGAAACCAGGTCCCGTCGAGCAACCGCAACTAGATAAGCTCAATCCGAAATTCAAAACCTCAACTACTGCGGACCTGACAGATGCACTGGAGAAGAACCTGAAGTCACTGGCAACAATCAAAGACAGGAAGTCTCCGGAATTCGGCAAGATCGGAGCCGAATGCGTAGAGGCTTATCAAGAACTTATTGCAAGGTCCGACTATACACTGGACAGCAAAGCTTTCACTGATTCACTGCAGGCGGTACCACAATTGCAAAATGCTTTGAAGCAAGGAAAAGAGCTGACTGTAGGTAAGGATGGGAAGAAGGCGCCTGGAGATGTCGATTTAACTCCGGAAAAGCGTTGGCAGTACCATATGGCTGTATTTAGTGATTTGCAAATCATGGGTGAGCAAATCCAACAACGAGATCGTTTCGTAGAGCTGCTTAAATTCCTAGGCAACGCTCAGGACGCCGAAAAAGTTTCGCAGGAGGCCGAGCAACTTAGAAATCGAATGGCAAAACCAGTCGATGTCGATGGAAAAAAGATCTCGGTAACTGATCTCATCAAGACAGAAGCCAAGCAGTTAGAGGGCGACAAGGCAGTTTATAAAAACGACAAAGGAAAGGTCGCATCCGCGGATAATGGGATCTCATTCCTCTCGGACCTGACCAGGCTTGTGAATCGGCCTTGGAAGGAGCCCGCGAATGAAAAATCCGTAAATGAAAAATCCGTGCCAGACGCAGAGAACAAAGAGCGCGGTCCTGCCTTGAAAAATGTAATGGCAAATCTCAATCCCAAGTTCAAAGAAAAATCCAACGAAGAGATTCAAGACCAATTGATCAAGGACACCGATCTGCTGACGAAATCAAAAGATATTAGAGGTCCTGAGTCAGTAAGGCTAATGGAGGACTGCAAAGAAGCTTACGAAGAGTTGATCAAGCGTATCGACCTGGCCCTGGATCCAAAAGAATTCGAACAAGCGACGCGAGCATCTCAGCTTCTGCTGGAATGCATGCAGAATGGAAAAGATATAAAAGAGGGTCCAGACGGCAAACGAGTCATGTCGGACGAACCACTTTCCGTGTCACGCCGCTGGCTCTTTCACACTGCGGTTTTCGGGGACCTGGAGGTCGTCAATCGCCAGATTCAGATTAGACAAGAGTACGCTCGATTCCTATCATCCGCTCATCAGAACAAGGATGCAGAGCAGATGTTGATTGCCGCCCGTGACATCTCCGAGCGCCTGCTCAAACCAATCGACATGGACGGTAAGAAGATCTCGCTAATGGACATACTCAAACAAGAGTCAAAACAGCTGCAGGATGACTTGCCGAAGTTCTCAGATCCGGAAAAGCGGCAGGCGCTTCAGCAAGGACAAATATTTTTGTTGGGCGCAGATGCACACTCCGGTTTGATGAAAGCTCCAATCAACCTCAATAAGAGTCTTGCCGAGTTCTATCTTGCTCCTGAGTATATTCCTGAGCTGGATGAGTTTGGCAGGGTAACCGGCTTGAAAGAGGTTCGATTCGGCACTTCGAATGCATTTAAACCGCAGAAGTCTTATGAGGCTGCGATTCGAGCAAAAGAAAACATCAAGACTGTCTACGGAGATGGTCCCGTCAAACAAGATGTCGAAGAGAACGTAGGTCTTCTGTTCGCTGGTCTGGCAGACATTCTCGACAATCCAAAGCAATTCGATCTGTATAAAACCGATGAGAAAGGAGTTCCACTATTCATCTCCCAATTCGACGCCGACAAGCTGCGCGAAGACATTCGCAGCACAAGCAAGTCGTACAGTTTCCTCGTCGACGCTGGAGTCTGGGCACTGGGCACGGGTGCCTTGGCGCTGACACGCAATCCAAAAATCCTGGCTCGAATGGAAAAAGGCGCGGTCAAAGTCGGCACGGAAAGCGGCGTCAAGTCGTTCCTCAAGACAACTGGAAAAGCTGCTGCCCTCATCACCGGTGCAACCTTGGTTCGCAACTATGGGATTGAAAAACTGACCGGAGAAAAAGAAGATTTGTTAGACAGCACTAAACACGCGGTCGGCTCGCTCGCACTGTCAGTACTTACACTGAAGGGCGCGAAAGCGGCTGAGGCATTTCAACCATTCAAGTCCCCTGCTATCGACAGCGCTATTCGAAGATCCGCGGGAGTAAGCCTCGCCGGCGGAGTATTGTCTAACGGTATCAGCCCAACTGAGATTCAGAAGAATGTTCAACTCAGGGACCTGCTGAAAAAGACGCAAGAGCCAATCGAGAATAAGAAATAAGCTCGAATGATAAAACGTGTCGCAGCGCCGCTAATCGAGTGCCACCCTATCCGGTGGCACTTGTCGGCGATGCAGCTTCTCAGTGCATACGAACTAAAAAAATTCCGAAGTGAAGTTATGTCTGCCCGCGACAATCTTGTACAGTCCTTCCGGAACAGACACCGGTTTTTTATTGTGAAAATCGGTGACAGCCTGAATCACTTCGCCAGGGGAGAATGGTCCTGCCGGATCCGAATCGCCATTACCCTTGTAAGATTCGCTCACACCCAAGGGGTCATCGATTATAAATGGTGGCACCTTTTTACCAAGAGCCTCTACGAAAGCTTCCGTATGCAAGACTCTGGTCATCATACCCGGCTTGACCGTGATCGCCGGTACTGGCTCAGGAACTCCAAGCGCGAGCAACGGTGCAAGGTCACCTAGTCGAAAGCGGACCCGGTCAAAATTGAGATCGTCCATTCTTTTCAATAACGCAATTCCGTCTAGAAATCCGGCATCGCTGACCCAGGCCCATTCAAAGACATCCAGCGTACGGTTGGCACGATCTTTGATATTCCAAAGGATGTAGCCATCGTCGTGCAAAAATGCACAGATCTGCCGCTCAGGATGACTGAGCAAGCGCCGCCATTGAAGATCACCGCGTTTTATACTCAAGTTGCTTTGTTTGATCCACTGCTCGTGAATCGGCTTCAAAGGCTCGTAGTGGTCCATGTGCAAACGCCGATAGCGCGTCGCGTCTCCAACATCCGGCAGACCATGGACAGCTACTTCAATAATATATTGTAGGTCAGTAACCTCATAACCCATCCGTCGATAGAACGGATAGGAGAATGGCCAGAGAGCGGTGAGAGGTACTCTCTTTCTGTGCGACTCTTCCAGACAAGCAGCCAGGCATTTTCTGACCAGCCCTCGCCGGCGATGCGCAGGGTCCGCTGCCACGGCTGAAACACCAGCACAAGGAACGAGCTGTTCGCCGAGCCACATTTGAAAATTCGTTATTCCTGCGACCGATACCAGGTAATCATCAAGATAGGCGCCAATGGCGGTATCGAGGAATGAATCGTAAAACATGGACCAGCGGTCTCGATCCATAAATCCGAAAGAAAGCGACCAGATATCTATAGCCCGATTCAAATCGCTAGACTCGATCGGTCTGACAACATAGTCGCTGATAACCGCTTTGGTTGAATTCATAACCTGAGCAATGCCTCAAGTGGTCGACTGGCGGCGAAAGAACAACTATATCAAGTCAAGCAGTCCAATTTATAGTATTCGATAGATATAATTTAGCGATACGACACATGCGCCTAACCGCTTGTCGTTAGATGGTAACCGGGACGGGAGCCATTCCCAATCGTCCAAGGAGATGCGTGGTGACTCAACAAAGAAAGTTCCGAGGCAATCAAAGAAAGGTCACTGCTTATCTCGGACTAGGCTCCAATGAAGGCGATCGTGTCGGCTTTATACAGCAAGCCGTTCAACTATTGAAAGACTTCAACAGAATAAAAGTAGTCGAGTGCTCCAGCCTCTACGAGACCGAGCCTATAGGTGAGGAGTACAGTGAATGGTTCGTCAACGCTGTTCTCATAATTGAGACTGAGCTTTCGTGCGAAGAGCTCCTCGATGTTTTGAAAGATATCGAGGCAAGGCTTTCCGAGCTCAGTCCGGGCGAGGCGACGAAAGGCTTGCGACCACGAGAGCCCAGAGGGCTAACGAAAATTATCGATCTCGACATATTGTTTTTCGGCAATGAAGTCTTGGAGACCTCATATCTTCACATACCGCACCCTCGCCTACATCGCCGAGCATTTGCCTTGGTTCCACTCCTTGAGATCGCACCGGATCTGGTGCACCCCTCCCTGGATAAAAGCATCGCGCAACTCCACGAAGAGCTGCCGGAGCCGGAGCAAGTCTTTCTCTATGGCACCAGAAGACCGGATGAAGGAAATGGTTGATCCATCAAAGTTTCCAGGGATGCGAGTGGGCGTGGACATTTGTTCCGTTCAACGAATCACTGACGTGTATCATCGCTACGGCGAGAAGTTTCTCCGACGTGTACTAACTGAAGGTGAGATCGCTTATGTGAAGAGCGCGGAAAAGCACACCGCGGTGAGAATCGCCGCTCGATTTGCAGCAAAGGAAGCGGTCGTGAAGGTTCTTGGAACTGGATGGGTTGGAGTTGGTTGGCAAGAAGTGGAGTTAACCAGAATGCCGTCCGGCGAGCCCCGACTTAAGCTCCACGGTCGAGCCCAGGCTCGCGCCGAACAGTTAGGCCTGAGCAAATTCGAAGTAAGCATGAGCCATGAAAAGGAGTATGCGGTCGCCTTTGTGGTGGCATGCTAATGACGTCCAATCAGATTATCAGCTTCACGAGCGACTTCGGAAATTCCGATGGCTACGTAGGTATAGTCAAAGGAGCAATTCTTTCAGTCAATTGTAATGCCAAGATCGTTGATATCTCCCACGACGTTCAGCCGTTCAACATCAGGTCCGCGGCCTGGATTATCTACAATGGATTTAATTATTTCCCACCGGATAGCGTGCATCTAGTAGTCGTAGATCCTGGCGTGGGCTCGCATCAGCGCAGAATCCTGGTTCAAAGCGGAAAGTATAGTTTTGTCGGACCAGACAATGGCGTCTTCTCGTTGATCGTACAAGATCCTCTCGGTAAGCGTGCAGCGAACGAGCGGCTCGAGGCATACGACCTTCTGGAAAATCCAGAGCTCCGCACGGAGCAACTATCATCCACCTTCCATGCGCGAGATATATTCGGTCCGGTCGCTGCCAGACTGAGTCTCGGGCATCAAGCCAAATTGCTTGGTCAGCCAATCGAAATCAATTCGCTAGTAGAACTCAATGGCTTAAAACTCGAGCAAACCGAAGAGCTGCTGCATGGTCGAGTGATTCACATCGACCACTTCGGAAACCTGATCACCAACATTCCGGCAAGTCTACTTTCTGCCGCTGCAGTAATCACGGTCAACGATGTGACAGTAGGATCAATCGCCAGCACCTACCGCTCCGTCGACAAAGGACAGCTAACCGCAATCAGCGCCAGCCACGGCTTCTTAGAAATCGCTGTTTCGGAAGGCAGAGCCGTCGACGCGCTCAATGCAAGTATAGGTTCTCGGGTTCTCACGGTTAAAAAGGCGCCATCATCGCGCGCTCCTTAGCCAGTTATTTAGCGTCTCTCGTCTCTGTCCTCGGAATCGCAAACAGGACTTACAGTTTTGAGAGACATTGTAGGCAATGGATACGCTCCTATTCGATCGCATTTAGTCTATTGATTGCTTTTTCTCATGTTGAATCGCTCAGTCTCACTTTGATTTGAACAATTTGGAAGCGGCAAGAACCTCATGTAGCCCTTGTCTCGAGCAGCGACACCAGTTCTTGCACCATAGCCCAGAGTTTTTCAAACTTGGTCACACTCTTCAGAGACAGCAAGCGGTCTAAACTCATGCCAGAAGCGAAGAGCTCCAAAATTCCATAACGTAAAGCAAGCGACCGATAGTTGTATACGTTTCACTCAAATATCACCTTTATTCTCTATCAATGGGAATAATTGTATATGGGACCTGTTCGAGGTATTTTGCTGTCAATGGACGACGTGAAAGAAGACAAACCGATTGAGCTCTCTATGCCCGATAGCAGCGCCTCAGCTTCGGCCACCGACGTTTTTGTAGTCACGCCGGATCCCAAGCTCGACGATGTACTTGATTTGAGCAAACTTTCCCAGGACCAGCCCAAAGAAACAAACAATGGTGGAATAGGAACCGCGCGAGGCGAAGAGACGACAACGGGTGAGCTTCCCAAGGTCGAGATCACACCGTCGGCCCAACGCGAGATGATCCAAACACAGCAAGTCAACGCCGACAGAGAAGGTGAGTTGGTTACGCTCACGGGGCTCATGCTGGTTGTCCTCGCCGGCGCAATGTTCTATGTGGGCACCGTCATGTTCGCATCAGACTCTCTTTTGTTTTTCGGTGGCATCTTTCTCTACATGCTGGTAGCGCCACCAGGCACATATGCTCAAGGGAAGAGCAAAATGGTGAGCTTTACCAAAGAGGTGGCTATAGCTTTCGCGCTCTGCTTCTGCCTTTTCATGGCACTCAAGACACTACTGCCACCAGACGCCGATCAAGCAAAACTCTTGACGATTCTCCTCACAGTTCTTGGCGTGAAACTGGTTTTTTACCCATACTACAACTTCAAGCAAGAAGACTAGGGCGTTAACCGCCCGCTGCTCTAGCCACCCTACGAAGCCCTTCGACGCAACGTTATCAAACCTGTTCGCGCTCCGCTACAACGTCTTTTCTTTTCAGAATTGCCGTGGACATTACATCCAATGATGTCGCGCACCTCTTCACGCAAATGATTGTCGCTCATCAGTTGTATTCCTCCGAGGGCATAGTTTCCCTGCCCCTTTTATTCTTTCAAGGAATACACGACTACGCGCCACATCCGACACCGAGCAATACCTGAAACTTGAAACTTGTTCGAGTGGCCACTGCTTCAGGTGGTGCCATTGCGTGTTATGTTCAGAACTAGGCTTGCTGCGCTCCGAGCGGGCCGTCGACTTCGTCAAGCGGTCTGCCAATCGCCATTGCAATCATCAGACATTGATCCACTCGCTCCATGACTTCTTGCGGAAATGAGCCAATCTTACTGACAAGAAGAGTCTTCGGGATGGTTGCGATAACGGTGCAGTCGATCACGCTATCAAGGCGAAGCCCGCCTTGCTTTCCTTCCGGCGTGTCCATTTTGACGACCACCTGGGTGGGCTCGCGCGCGGCGCGAGTTACATTGCTGGTCAACGGAACCAACAGGACATCGTCCAGGCGGGCGTTATTGTAGTCATTAGAAATCAGGACAGCAGGACGCCTCTTGGTCTGGGTTTGACCATCATCTGTGGTGTATGGAAAGGAGACGAGCACAACATCGCCTTTTCGATACGCTGCGGAAGGAGGTTTTGTTGTCGTATTCAAGAGATGCGAACACTACTAAGGTGAGCAATGCAGAACGGCCTGCACGCATAATTGTACGACAGATTGGACCAAGAGATACAAACCAACAATGCCAACACGAAAAGGGCTCCTTGGAACCCTCACTCATAATATTTGGTCAAGACGCGGGCTAAATCAGACTACGTTGTCGTAGACGCTGCACGCATCATCGTCCCAGCCACGCCCTCTGAAGCAGTTGGAAGACATCTTCACAGCTTCTGAGCGATCTAGCTTCCAGCTATCGAAGCAAAGCTTCGCAGCTTCGAGCAGACCCTCTCTAAAGGACAGGGGCTCTGGTCCGGATTGACTCTCATCTTTGAAGTTTTCAAATGGATTCATTAGAATCGTATCGGCCTCTCAAGATGGCGAAATCGCAGATTACTTCGGAAGTATACCAAGCTTTCAAGAGATCTTTCCAGTTTTTTAATATAAGCCAGAAAAATTAATCTTGGAGTTTGGTGCTCCACTTTGGTTATGCCCATGGACTAGGTGGTCAGTACCAAAAATAGATGGTCTGAGAAACAATTAATTGAAACGGTCAGGGAACTCGGCTTTCAAGAAGTCAATAGTTCGCTGAGTGCCGCCGCCCGGGACAATGATTTCGCGGATGCCCTGTTTCAGCAGATTCTGCCGGTCTTCATCCGGAATGACTCCGCCACCGAAGACGACAATATCGCCAGCCCC
>CAYQKX010000037.1:0-79710 GCA_964418155.1 uncultured Candidatus Obscuribacterales bacterium
AATGCTGTAGGTACCGCAGTAGACATCGTCGCCGACGATGACATGATCGCCTTGCGATAGCAGGTTCATCACGTTCATCGTGGCTCCAAGACCAGAACCGAAGCACATGCCGTACTTTGCTCCTTCGAGCGAAGCAAGGCACTCTTCCAGCGCTGTTCTTGTTGGGTTGCCGGTGCGTGAGTATTCGTATCCTTTATGTTTGCCAATCTCTTCCTGTACGTATGTCGAGGTTTGATAGATAGGCACGTTAATTGCACCGGTCGTTGGATCGGGCTCTTGACCAGCGTGAATAGCTCTAGTTGCAAATTTCATTATCTCTTGGCTCCTGCTTCTGATTTTTTCTTTTGCTCTTCTTTAGATGCCGATTCGTCCGAATTCATTGTGGCCCGCAGATGGGACATGATGTCAAATCGCGTCAGTACGCCACATGCTTTGCCCTGATCGGTGACGACAACCATGGCGTTGCCGAGGCGGAATGTTTTGTACAACTCATCGATTTCGACATGTAAATCGAGCTGCGGGAAAGGTTTGCCCATCACGTCAGATACTCTGACCTGACTGGGGTCTCTGCGTTCGTACACGACCTGCATCGCTACGACATCATTAATATGTCCGACGCTTTGTCCGGTTTGCGTGACGACAGGAAGTTGATCGATATGATGTTGTTCCATCATATCGATAGCTTTGCGAATCGGATCTTCCGGTGTAACCGTGATAAGCGGTGGGAATTTGCCGCGATCGGCTTTTCTCGCCATCAGATCGTTGAGGTAATAGCTGTGCTCGGGTGCCGGGAGGAAGCCGTTGTCGCGCATCCATTCATCGGAATAGATCTTGCTCAAGTAGCCGCGTCCGCCGTCCGGCATCAGCACTACGATCACGTCGTCGCTGGACATAGTCTCGGCGATTTTGAGCGCGGCTGTCATGGCCGTACCGGACGAACCGCCGATCAAAATGCCCTCTTCGCGAGCCAATCTGCGCGCGACGGTAAAAGACTCCTTGTCGCTCACCCTTACGATTTCATCGACAATCTTGAGGTCGGCATTGCTAGGTATGAAGTCCTCACCGATTCCTTCTACCTTATAGCTCTTAGGCATATCGCCTGAATAAATGGATCCTTCCGGATCGGCCCCGATGACCTTAATCTTAGGATTCTTCTCTTTAAGGAATCGTGCAGTACCGGATATGGTGCCGCCCGTACCTATGCCGGCGACGAAGCAAGTCACTTTCCCGTCCGTCTGGTCCCAGATTTCCGGTCCGGTCGAGATTGTATGGGCGTAGGGATTGTTGGGATTAGCGAACTGATTGGGTTGGAATGCTCCTGGGATCTCCAGGGTCAGCTTATTAGCCACCGAATAGTAGCTTTCGTGCGAGCTAGCCGATACCGAGGTCGGAACTATCACCACCTCTGCGCCGTAAGCCTTCAACAAATTTATCTTTTCGATAGCGACCTTGTCAGGAACTACCAGAATACAACGATATCCTTTGACTGCTGCGATCTGAGCCAATCCAGTGCCGGTGTTACCGGAGGTCGGCTCGATGATTGTCCCGCCTGGCTTCAGCAAACCGGCTTTCTCGGCCTCTTCAATCATCCGTTTTGCCGGTCGGTCCTTAACCGATCCACCTGGATTGAACGGCTCCATCTTTGCAAGGATCAAAGGTTTCACACCAGCTGAAATTTTGTTGATTTTGATAAGCGGTGTGGAGCCAATCGTTTCAAGAATGTTCTCGTAGTACTTCACCAGGGGTGAACCTCCCGTACAATATATGCAAAGCGAGTAAACATTATACTGCTTGTCTGTCGAAAACCTGAGCGAAGCCGATTAACAAACTCGCGATTAACTACTACTGCTCTCAACACGCAAAGCCGCATGAAGACCGAAAAAAACACATTCCGCCCCGAGGACCTCGACTCTTGGGAACACGACACCAAGTTGGGAAAACCAGGTGAATATCCGTATACGCGGGGCATCTACGAAAAGATGTATCGTTCACGCGTTTGGACCATGAGGCAGTATGCCGGGTTTGGCAATGCGGCTGAGACGAATAAAAGATTTAGATATCTATTAGCTAATGGACAGACCGGTTTGTCCACAGCATTTGATCTTCCAACGCAGATGGGAATTGATAGCGATGATGCGATGGCGTTCGGCGAAGTCGGCAGGACTGGTGTTGCAATCGACACACTTGCTGATATGGAGAAGCTTTTCGATCATATTGATCTTTCCAAAGTCTCTACATCGATGACAATTAACGCGACCAGCTCGATTCTGCTCGCCATGTACAGAGCTGTTGGAAGGAAGCAGGGCGTCGATCCGAAGCTCCTCAACGGGACCATCCAGAACGATATCCTGAAAGAGTATGAGGCTCGCAATACCTACATTTTTCCACCGCAAGGCTCGATGCGTCTAATTTGCGACATCTTCGAGTTCTGCTCGACAGAGATGCCGAAGTGGAACACCATATCAATCTCGGGATACCACATTCGCGAAGCCGGAGCGACTGCGGTGCAGGAGCTGGCATTCACATTCGCTAATGCCATCCAGTATGTTGAAGCGGCGATCTCTCGAGGGCTTTCGGTCGATGAATTTGCGCCACAACTGAGCTTCTTTTTCGTCGCGCAGATGAATTTCTTTGAAGAGATTGCCAAGTTCCGCGCGGCGCGCAGGCTCTGGTCTGAGATTATGAAGGAGCGCTTCAATGCCCAAGATCCAAAGTCATTGATGTTGCGTTTTCACACTCAAACCGCGGGCAGCAGTCTCACACAACAGCAGCCCGACAACAATATTGTAAGAACGGCCGTTGAGGCACTAGCTGCGGTACTGGGCGGAACGCAGTCCTTACACACTAATTCCAAAGATGAGGCGCTGTCCCTTCCCAGCGAAGCCGCGGCCCTCACAGCACTAAGAACACAACAGATCATCGCCTTCGAGACCGGCGTCACGAATGTCGTAGACCCCGTTGGCGGCTCTTATTTCATCGAAAGTCTGACCGATAAGATCGAAGGCGAAGTGCGAGATTATCTCGCTCGAATTGAAAAGATGGGTGGTGCTATCCAGGCTGTGGAAAGCGGTTTCATCCAAAAGGAAATTCAAAATGCCGCGTACGAGTACCATAAGGATGTGGAATCGAAGCGACAGATTGTAGTTGGCGTCAACGATTTCATAGATGAAGCCGACGATGATATGAAACTTCTGCGAGTCGATCCGAAGCTCGAGGAAGAGCAGGTTCGAGATTTGAAACGCATCAAGGATACTCGTGATGCTCAAAAGGTAGAGCAATCGCTCGATCGGCTATTGGCCGCTGCGAGAGGAACGGACAATCTCATGCCTCTTATCTTGGACTGCGTCGAATCGTATGCCACCGTCGGCGAGATCAGCTCGACAATGAAGAAGGCTTTCGGCAAGTTTAAACCAGTTGTCACCGTTTGACCTACCAACAAGGATTGTTGTCGAAACTAAATGAGTAACGAACCGAAAGTTTCAATCGTAATAGTCAACTGGAAAACACCAGAACTTCTCGCGGTGCTGTTGGACTCGATTGCTCGTGAAGACGAAGAACATGAATCTTTCGAGCTGCTGGTAGTCGACAATAATTCGCAGGACGGCTCGGTCGAGATGCTCAAGTCTCGCTATCCGAACGTATTGCTCACAGAGAACGCTGACAATGTCGGGTTCTCCAAAGCGTGCAATCAGGTTATTCCGCAAGCTCGCGGCAAGTACGTTCTGTTGCTCAATCCTGATACCGAGATCACGAAGAATGCCGTCTCGACGCTCGCTAACTATCTCGACGCGCACGCCGATTGCGGAGCCGTCGGTCCCAAGGTGCTCAATCCCGATGGTACGTTACAGTTGGCCTGTCGACGCTCTTTTCCCAGTGTCAAAGCCTCTTTTTTCAGGTTGACCTACCTGAGCAAGTTGTTTCCAAAAAATAAGAACTTTGCCGAGTACAACCTCACCGACCATGACCCTGACGAGGAGCTAAAAGTAGATGCCCTTTCCGGGTCCTGCATGATGGTCAGAAAATCAATTATCGACATCATCGGTTTACTCGATGAGCACATCTTTATGTTTGGTGAAGACATCGACTGGTGCTGGAGAATCAAAGAACAAGGCTATTCCGTAGTCTATACGCCAGCTAGCGTCATCTATCACGTGCACGGAGCTTCAAGCAGATTGCGCCCGGTCGGAGCGACCATCAATTTGCACAAAGGTATGCATGTGTTTTACAAGAAACACTTGGCAAAGAAATATTGGGCCCCATTTAATATACTGGTGTATGCTGCAATTTGGAGCCGAGCATCTTTGTTCATCCTGGTGAATGTGATGCGGGGGCTCTTTATCCGTCGGCGCGGGCTTTCGGCCTCTGACAGTCGCATGAAAGATGCACCATCATTGCAACCGACAGGCGAAGTCAAGGTTCGAGTAGGCAATCAATCCACCCACACAAAATAAATAAAGATGGCATCCAACGGCGTCAGAAGAGTCCTTGTAACTGGAGCTACCGGCATGATCGGTAGGCAAGTCGCGGCTGCATTGCAGGCGCAAAGCGTCGGGGTCGTTCGAGCGCTGGTCAGGGACAGGCTCGAAGCGCGTGAGAGATGTGGCAATGTTTTTGACTTCGCGCTATCCGAAGTTCATCAAGCCGACTTCGCTCGAATGTTGGAGCAGGATCACAGGGAACTCACCAAAGGCTGCAATATCGTCATTCACGCAGCGGGCCTGGCGCATCAGCCTGACGCGCCTTATCAAGAGTATGAGGTCAGCAACGTCCGCGCCACGCAGGCGCTGGCGGAAGCATGCGCCGCCAATCGGGTAGACACTTTCGTATTTTTCAGTTCATCGGCTGTTTATGGTCCTGGACCTTTCAGCAATGTACCGGAGACGGCCCCGCTCAAGGCAAAGACGCCATATGCGGTTTCTAAAGCCGCCTCAGAGAGTTTTCTCAAATCATTGACGGGAATAAAACGGATAATCGTGCTTCGCCCTTCGCTCGTCTTCGGAGAGGGTGATCGGGGCAATTTGCTCCGAATGATTCAAGAAGTGAAGAATCAGCGCTACAAGCATATAGGTGCAGGAGAAACCGGCAAGAGTCTGATCTACACCAAGGATCTTGCGCGAGCCGTTCTTCTTTGTCTTTCGAGAGTGCCGGAAGGTCATCATGTTTTCAACGTTGCCAATCCCGAGCCTGTCTCAGTTCATGATCTGGCAGAGGAAATTGCAAGGGCACTGGCGCTCGAGAAGAAGATTCCTTCTGTGCCGGCCGGCCTTCTAAAATTCGGAGTCAAGATGGCTGAGATGGTCATGCCGGGCAAGGCGCCTGTGACGACGGAGCAGCTTGAGAAATTGACTACCGAAACGACATGCTCAATCGCCAAGCTCGTTCATGCAACTGGGTTTAAACCCAGAATGACTCTTTCTAACGGCATCAAAGCCGAGATTGATTGGGCGGAAGCCAACAAGCTGCTTTAGGCGCGCAGTTATTGTGTAAATTTGGAATATGGTTACTTTCTGGCACCAGCCGCGGTAGCTTTCTAAATACTAAATTCGGAGTCGGTATATGTCTAAGTCTAAGTATGGTCCGTTACAAGGACCAACCGCTTCCGGAGGACGTGAAAAAGCTTTTACCTCAGTGCGTCATGGGTGAAATCGAGAAAGGGCTCAGAAAGAACGGTGACTTTGTTTTTTCTACCAATGATGTTCGCGGCGGTGTGTTAAGAGTAATCCGAAAACGTTCGCCGGGCGTAAGAAAGTGATTGTAGTCAAGAGATGGGTGTGCAAAAATTGATCCCCTGTCCTAAAATTGTGGATGTATTAGTAGATCAGGCTGAGCCAGCCGGAGTGCACGTCTCAAAAACGGAATAGTCCTGGCGAAAGTGGATTTTAATGGGTGGTGTGACATGATTAAACGGATTGGAGTAAAGCGCGGAATGGCGATTCTAAGCGCATCCATTCTGGCATTGAGTTTTATGGCTACCAATAATGCGAGCGCCGCGGACGAAGGCGCATCGCCTGAAGCCAAAGTCATGAAGGCGATGGACGCTTCCAATCAAAGACCGATTAAGGATAAATGGGCTGTCGTTATCGGTGTCGATACCTTTAAAGATTCAAAAATTCCGAAGTTGCGCTATCCAGCGAAAGATGCGCAAGACTTTGCTAAATTCCTTGTCGAGAAGGGTAACTTCGCGCCGGATCACGTTTTGCTTTTGCTCAACGAGAATGCGACGCGTAATAACATCGTCTCTGCCATTGCTGGCAACTGGCTGCCTATGAGAGTCTTGCCGGACGACCTCGTCGTCATCTATGCATCGACGCACGGCAGTCCGAGCGAACTCGACAAAGGCGGAGAAAATTTTCTGGTCGCCTATGACACGGAGCAACAGGATTTGTTTACCTCCGGTGTACTTTTGCAAGATTTGGCTCCGACCATTTTTCGTCGAACTCACTGTGACCGCGTAGTTCTGCTGCTTGATGCGTGCAACAGCGGTGCTGCTGAAGTCGGCGGCAAAGGTCTCTATCGCACCACCAACTTCGATGTCAATTCACTGGCAGGCAAGGGGCAAATTGTGATTAGCTCCAGCGGCGCCGATCAGCGAAGCTGGGAATCGAAGCGGTATTCCAACGGTGTTTTCACTCACAATCTAATTGAAGTCTTGAGCAAAGAGAAAGAGAAGGCCGATCTCCAGGCTGCATTCGATACCTTGAAGGATCAGGTGCAATCGGAAGTAAAATTCGATCGGCAAGCCTTTCAAACCCCCGTCATGCATAGCAAATGGGAAGGCGAGCCTTTGCGCATCGCTGTTAAACCTGTGGCACCGCGGGCGGTACCAGAGGATAGTAGTTTCACATACAAACGTGTCGTGGAGATGAAATCCAACGGGCAGCAGCTTATCGGCAGCAGCACCCCTAAGGAAGCGAAGAGCAATGATAGAGCGCCTAGTACTCCTGTGTCGGCGCCTGTGGTCACTCAGCCTGTAGTGACTCAACCCGTGGTTACGCAGCCTGTTGTTGCAGCGCCGCCGAGCACGCCGGTTTCGCCATCCAAACCACTGCCCCCTGGCAAAGAGACGGATTACTGGTTAAAATTCCAGAACCACAAGTTCTAATTCCAGCGATTATCTTCTCGCTCTCCTGAAGCCAGGAATTTCTTTGACTCAGTTGCTTTTGGGCTTATAGTCTCGTGCCGTGCTGGCGAAATTTCCCGGAGCGGTTCGTTTGTTCTTTTCGCCATAAGAGAATCAATCTGCTGTCTAAAAACTATGTGTAACTCCGAAGCCTCTGTTCACTTTCGCGGTCAAAACTTGGTTAGGTTATAGCCTTAGACTGATTCAACTTGCGGCTACAGACTGACTGATCTCCATCCGAAAACTCTATTCTCATATCGAAGCAATTTCGTGCGGTCATACCGTAGGTACTCACCATTGGTGCCATCTGTCTTTTAAGATGCCTAGATCTCAATTGGGGCACGATCTATCGAGGTATAAAACATAAAATGTTAGATTCATGCGCAGAAGCTTACCAAAATCGCCTTGGGAACCGCCCGGAAAACGATGCCAGCCTTTCACTCTTGCTCGAATTCCGGGATGAAATGGACGATGACGATCTGAACACTGAAGGTACATCGTTCGCCTCGCTATTGGAAGAGCCGGAAGAGCCGGATGATCCTTTGCAGTTGGGTGATCCTGCTAGAATCCGGGCCGAAGTCGAAGCAATTCGCCAGGCTCGGATACAGGAACGACAAAATATGATTGACCAAATGCGACGGGGAGTTCCTGGACCGGAGACGGAGAGAGCGCTCGAGAGATTGTCCACTGATCGAGATCCTAGAATTAGACTTGAGGTTGCGCGGCATTGGTTTACTCCAGCTAGGGCATTGTCAACATTGGCGAATGATCTGCTTCTTGAGATTAGAATGTCGGTTGCCGAGCACCGTTCGACTCCACCTGTGGCATTAGCGAGATTGGCAACCGACGCACAAGCAGAGCTAAGGCAGCGGGTTGCCGAGAACTCTGCCACTCCGGTGGACACCCAGGTGGCGCTGATCCTTGATCCCAATCCAGCAGTTCGCTTTTCTGCTTTGAATAACTGTAATCAGGAGGCGATTGCCAGGCATGCTAATCCGGCCGGCAGGCTCGAACTAGCGAGGCATCTTGCAAACGGGAAATTCCCCTCTCGTAACTTGCTCGGGATACTTTCTCGTGATCAAGATCCGCGAGTCAGGGCTGCGGTTGCATCACGTATTCATATCAGCCGTGAGGATTTAAGCAGGCTATCCGGCGATCCAGATGCGAACGTCAGGCAGGCTGTTGCTTCTAATCGATCAGCTCACCATGAGATCTTATTGGCTCTTTCACGAGACGACGACATAAACGTCAGACGGTCTGTGGCTGCGAATGAATCCGCAGGAAATGCTATCTTGCAGAGTCTTTCAACAGATCAAGACGTGATCGTTCGTCAAAACGTAGCGATAAACCGAGAGACACCAGATGCAGTATTGGCTAACCTTGCCAGGGATGGTGACTGGAGGGTGCGGCGGTCCATCACAGAGCAGAATCGCACGCCGGAACACCTGCTCCACCAACTGGCCCGAGACCCGGTGAGCGCCGTAAACCGAGCTGCAAACGAGCGGCTGGTGTGTATTGAAATGAAACGAAATCCTGTTGTACAGCCGATCCCAGAAGGCGGTGTCCGAAGGGAAAAGTAGAGGAGAGATTCTAACTTGTTTGCCGCCCAGAACCTCGATTAGTTACAGTCCTAGACTGATTCGACGGTAGTCAAACCCGTGCCACATCGGTGCACATTGGCGAAATTTGCCAGTCCCGATTAAAGGCAAGTTCGGGTTTTTCCTGTATAAACCGTCGATGGGTTGTTGCAAAATACCGTCAAACGCAGATTTGCGGACAAATGTATGCAGTCGACCCGTCAAGGCACGGGCGGTTTCGCATTCAATCGAGGCCTGATGTCGGCGCTCTCTTTCGAGAGTGCTTTGTCAGTGCGTTTTTGAGGATAAGAACATGAACTTGAGAATCAAACCGATCTTACTCAGCGCGCTTATCTTGCCAGTCACATGGCAAGCCGCGCAAGCACAGCATAAAACGATCGATCCTTATGAATTACCAGATGCCTCCAAAATTCACAGATCAAGACCGAAAGTCGAGTATGTCTTGACCGGTCCCGAGGTCAGTGTCAGATTGCCGAGACCGGAGCCGAAACAAAAATTGATTTTTAAGGTGCCACCAAATCAGGTACCAGAAGAGGAAGTGTATGTTATCGATGGTAGTCAGCCAGGTCGCTCCGGCTCAAGACCGGGCACGATTGAAGTGGATCTATCTAGTCCGCCACCGGCGGGGTTTACAAGCAACATCCCCGCAGGTGGAGTGAGCAAGCCGAGAGGGTTGCGGCCGGGGACCACGACAAATATGTTGGGCAACAAAGCATTATCAGGATGGATGGGGACACAGGCAAGCTCCCCCTCGTCGCCCGGTAGATTGCTCAACGCGGTGAAAAGACCTTCAGCTGCTGCTCCAGCATCCGCTCCAACAGTGCTAACCTACAAGGAGCCGACAGCAACCGGTACGACCGGTGCCTCGAGGTCGGTGACGAAAAGCGACGTTAGTGGCAAGCTGCTCCGCCGCACTCTTTTGGACAACAAATAATTCTTTCAACTGCTTCACGACAAGCGGCTATTTAGATAAAAGCAGTCCGGTTTCCATTTCAGCCGGTTCTCACGCCAGTTCGTAAAAACATTCGAGCTGAGAGATTCAGTATTTTTTCCGTAACCGAAACCAACAATGTTCGCTGAACCGCAATTCCAGCGAACCGAGCGAGGCATGGCCTCGCTCTAGACCGCGCTGCACAGTTTATATTTCTTTTGTCTGCTGGCGTGCAAAACGCTTACGATCTATTATTGCTCTCTCGCTCAGGGCGGTGCTTGCCATGAGCTTGACAAGGCTGGGTTGAAGAGAAAGATGATCAAAGCGGAGTCATTGACCAGACGGTACGGCGATGTTGTTGCCGTCGATGACGTCTCTTTTCAAATCGAACATGGCGAAATTGTCGGGTTGCTTGGTCATAATGGCGCCGGCAAGACAACCATCATGAAGATGTTGACTGGATATCTAGAACCTTCTTCGGGGCAGGCTACCATCAACGGTCAGGAGATTATGGCCAACCGCATTGCGGTGCAGAAGTCGATAGGATATCTTCCTGAAAATTGCCCTGTATATCCGGACATGATTGTTGTCGACTACCTTGACTATGCCTCGACTTTGCGAGGTGTGGAAAGCTCGAAGAAAACATCACGAATAAGATACGCAATTGAAAAAACTCGATTGAAGGAGGTCGCGCTCAAGCGCGTCAACACACTCTCTCGTGGTTATCGCCAGAGACTGGGTGTGGCGCAGGCAATCCTCAACTCACCTCAGATTCTCATTTTGGACGAACCCACTAATGGATTGGATCCCTCGCAGATTCAAGAGATGCGCTCCTTGATCAAGGAGTTGGCTACCAATGCGACCGTTGTCATCTCCACTCACATTCTTCAGGAAGTGCAGGCTGTGTGTGGTCGCGTAATAATGGTCAATAGCGGTAAGCTCGCCCTGGATGCCTCCATGAAGGAGTTGCGTTCTAGCGATAGACTAACTCTGACTGTCGATCTTTCCAGCGAACAACTGGATGCAATCGTACGTGGAATCGGAGGATTGAGTATCGTCAACGCGATAACAGTTGATGAGCTGAATCAATTTACGCTTCAGGTCAAGGGCGCGGATTCTCGCGACATTGCGCCTGAGGTAGCGAAGTCCATCGTCACTGCCGGAGGACAGCTATTCTCGCTACAACCACAAATCCGAGATTTAGAAACGATTTTTCGAGAGATTACAGCTGCCGGTCGGCTGCCTTCCGGCATTGGCACCATTAGTGGTGACGACCAAAAGACTACCGCCGTCTCAAGCGCCTCAACCACTGCCTCTTCCGAAGGGAATTCAACGGCTGACGTGAACACGGACTCCGATAAAGAGGAGAGTGCCGATGAATAATATTATGCGAATCGCCCGTCGCGAATTTGCGGCATTCTTCTCGTCGGTTACCGCGTTCCTCTTCCTGGGAGCGTTCCTATTTGTCACGCTCTTCGTCTTCTTCTGGGTGGACCCGTTCTTCGCCCGCAATATTGCCGATGCAAGACCGATGTTCGAGTGGATGCCGGCCTTACTTATTTTGCTCGTGCCAGCATTAACGATGCGGATGTGGAGTGAAGAGCGCCGCGCCGGTACGCTCGAGCTGTTGATGACCGCACCAGTCACTGATATTCAACTGGTGACCGGTAAGTTTCTAGCCTGTCTTGGACTGGTGGCAGTTGCGGTGACAATGACTTTTCAAATTCCCTTCACCGTGGCGCTTCTCGGCGCGCTTGATCTAGGACCTGTTGTCGGCGGCTACATCGCCACACTGTTCCTCGCAGGAGCCTACATCGCGATTGGATTGTTCGTCAGTTCAAAAACCGATAATCAGATCGTCAGCCTCCTGTTAGCCGTGCTGCTTTGCGGAATATTTTTGATCGTGGGCTCCGACCCCGTCACCAACTTGTTTAACGTTCAGCTGAGCGAGATCTTGAAACTATTAGGCTCCGGCTCTCGGTTTCAATCAATCACCCGGGGAGTGATCGATTTCCGCGATCTTTACTATTATTTGTGTCTTATGGCAGTGTTCCTGACGCTCAATGTGCTTGGTCTAGAACGGTTGCGCTGGGCATCCAACCGCAGCAATGCCAGGCATCGCCACTGGGTCGTGGTTGCGGCTCTGGTGATCGCGAACGCAGTGGCCGCCAATTTCTGGCTTCAGCAGGTGGGCTTCGCTCGTGTAGATCTGACGGAAGGGCAAATCTATACCATCTCGAACACCACACGACGTTACCTGATGGAGCTCAAAGAGCCGCTGCTGATCCGCGGTTATTTCAGTAAGAAAACCCATCCGTTGCTTGCGCCGCTTGTGCCCAGGTTGAGAGATCTTCTTCATGAGTACGCAATCGCCGGTAATGGTAAGGTCAAGGTCGAGTTTATCGATCCACTGGATAACCCTGAGCTCGAAAGGGAAGCGGGAGAGAAGTATGGAATTAAACCGGTCGTATTTCAGACTGCAAGCAAGTATCAGGCCTCAGTAGTAAACTCGTATTTTGATGTGCTGATCAAGTACGGAGATCAATACGAGACGCTTACTTTTCGCGATCTTATAGAAGTGAAGTCGGGCGGGGAGACTGATTCTGTCGATGTCGAGCTTCGCAATCCGGAATATGACATAACCAGTGCGATCAAGAAAGTTCTATCGCAGTTCCGTTCTGAAGGCAACTTGTTCGTCGATGTCAAAGACCCGGTTGTGTTCAAAGGCTATGTTTCAGATGATGCCAACTTGCCACCTCCACTGGTGCAGATGAAGAGCAAACTGTTGGAGGTCATGGAAGCTCTCAAGAAAGAATCGAAAGGCAAACTATCCATCGTAATCGAGAATCCTGATGCTGATGGCGGCAGGCTTGGGAAGCAGTTGGAAAAGGACTACGGATTTAAACCGATGGCGCTCGGTCTTTTCGATTCCAAATCCTTCTGGTTCTACATGATGATGGAGAGCGGTGGGCAGGTCGTGCCGGTGGCAATGCCGCAGGACATCGATAAGGTTTCTATCGAAAGAAGCGTCACCTCGACTCTAAAGCGGTTTTCGAAAGGATTTATGAAGACGGTCGGCGTCTGGACGGAGATACCTGATTCTGCTTTCAAATATCAGGATATACCAGCCAAGCACTTTATGGCGATCCGTGAGAAACTCGCGAGCGAGTTTTCCGTGAAGAACGTCGACTTCCAGGGCGCCAAGATCGCTGGAGACATAGATGTACTCATTCTGCTCGCCCCAGATAAGATGAAGGAAAAAGAGCTTTTTGCAATCGATCAATTTCTCATGCGTGGTGGCACTGTCATACTCTCTACCTCGCCGTTCGATGTTGATTTCGAAAAGGAGCTTTCCGGACGCCGACTGGATTCAGGGCTGATTGACTGGCTCAAGCACTATGGAATCAATACCGAACAGACGATGATCTTGGATCCGAAAAATTCGTCATTCCCAATCCCCATGGAAAGGGAGATTGGCGACTACGTGGTTCAGGAAACTCGCATGGTTCCCTATCCTTACTTTGTCGATGTGCGCTCCGACGGCATGGACAAAGCAAGCGGTATCATGTCTGGAATTCACCAACTGACTGTCAATTGGCCATCGCCGTTGAGCGTCGATGAAACCAAGCTCAAAGGCTCCAGCGTCATCAAGCTTCTCTACAGCTCTCCGGAATCTTGGACATCGGACAGTATCGAAATTCAGCCTGACTTCAAGAAAA
The DNA here is from genome assembly GCA_964418155.1 of uncultured Candidatus Obscuribacterales bacterium. GTDB lineage: Bacteria > Cyanobacteriota > Vampirovibrionia > Obscuribacterales > Obscuribacteraceae > JADYXR01. The sequence continues at coordinate 13,369 of CAYQKX010000037.1, forward strand.
ATGAAAAGTTCGGTTTTGAAGAACATGGTAAGCGAGAGCGAAAACTATTGGCTTGTGCTGTAGAAGGGCAGTTGGAGTCCTACTACAAAGGCAGGAAGCCACCTGAAGCAGAGCCCAACCGAAAACAAAATGAACCAACAATCAACTCAGTAGTCGAGAAATCGACTGGAACATCTCGGCTGATTGTTTTTTCCTCTAACGCCTTCTTGTCTGATGAAATGTTGCAATTAGCTACTGCGGCGACAGGAACAATCTATCTCACGCCAATCTCGGTGGTCGCTAACGCGATTGACTGGGCCCTGGGAGATAGAGATCTGCTGACGATTCGCGGGCGTGGACATTTCTCCAGACCGCTCACGCCGCTTCCAGACAACTTCCAGATGGTATTCGAGTATGCCAATTATGGAGTGGCTTTGTTCGCACTCTTCATAGTTTGGATTGTAAGAGCAGTATTTGCACATCGCGCTCGTAAGCGTTATCTCAAAATCCTCGATTTGAGGAGCGCGCCGAAATGAGTAAGACCGTTGCAATTTTGAGCACCATGTTAGTTGTACAGATCGGGCTCACCTTTGGGCTTAGCTACTTCGAGAGCGAGCGCGCCAAAGAGGCCACGAAAAAGCTAATTACGGCCGATCTCAGTCAGGTTACTGAAATTGATTTCGAAACCAAGTCGAAGGCAACGCTCAAACTCGTTAGGGATAAAGGGCAATGGGTGCTGCCAGAGTTCCACAATTTCCCCGCATCGAAGGAAACAGTTGACCTACTTCTCGAGAAGTTCAAATCGATTTCTAGAGGCTGGCCTGTTGCCACCACCGAGGATGCACTTTCCAGGTTTAAACTCAAAGCAGATGACTTCGAGGAAAAGGTTACGCTGAAGAGTAATTCAGCTAATCTGGTCACGCTTCTTCTGGGCTCAACTGCTGGACATAACAAACTGCATGTTCGACTCGACAATGAGAATGAAATTCATACCGTAGAGGTTCCTCTGAGGCAGGTCAGCCCGAACAAGGAAGACTGGATTGATAGAAGTGCAGTCGAGCTTGATACCGAAAAAATTACGGCGGTGCAGCTTCCGAACTTTTCGCTTGTCAGAAAAGGCAAGGAGTGGCTTATTGACTATGCTGGAAAATCCGTTGTTCTCGATGATACCTCGGCAAATGATGTCTTGACGGCTGCTGGTGGGATCAATATTTCCGAGGTGCTCGGCACGGAGGACAAGCCGGAATACGGACTTGCTACTCCGGTCTTCCAGTACGAAGTCACAATGAAGGATGGTGCTAAACTCGTCTATAAGTTTGGCAAATTGAGTGGCGGTAACTTCTTTGTACTGAAACAGCCGAAAGGCGAGTTCTATCTGAAAGTCGATCCGTGGTTCCTCGACAGGGTGCGCAACGAAGCACCAGAGGCATTGACGAAGAAATCAGAGCTTATGCGTAAGCTGAAGGCAGCTTCCAAGAGCGGAGCTGTCGCACCGCCTCCTGCGGAGCAAGGATCGTTGCCGCCGCCGCCAGTCAAAGAGGACGACTTGCCTCCACCGCCCATTCGGACAGCGCCTACAGAGGAGGCACCTTTGCCGCCACCTCCTGTTCGCAAAGACGAAGGTGTGGCCGCGCCACCGCCTGCGGTTCCCACGAAGAAGTAGTTCAATATCATTAGTTATTTTAGAACAGGGTGGGAGAGCTACCATGGACGGCCGGGGCTTTCGGCCATAATGTTGAGGCTGTTCCACGCGTTGGCGTTGCATCGAAAGTTGGCATCACGCAATCGGGCGAGTGACATCGCACGACCCAGTTAGTTTTGTCGAAAAATTTGAACCTACGACCGTGACCTTCTGGATACGGAGCCTTCCGTATCTTTCCGCTGATAGCGTGAATGGTAGGAGACGCTCCAATGTTCGAATGTGCAAAGCCACATAGCTCAACACGAAGGCGTGCCACCAGCCATGAGCGAATCGACCCTAGTATTTACGAGACACGATGCTCGCAACGAGTCAGGTCAACTGACTCGTAAGGGAGCGACAGAGGATAGTTCCGCTGGTGGAAAAGACGTCGACAAGCCCGCCTCGAATAGCGGCGGACTGCAATCTGAATTTCAGAATGTGTTGGAAGCGCTGTCGGCAAACTGGAGTGAGGCGATTGATCCGAACGCGGCCAAGCCCGCTGTGAAGTCGGATGGCGCTTCGAAAAACGAGCAGGATAAGAAGTCGCAAGAGCCGCCAAAGCCGCTGGATGACCCGCCCCTAAAGGCTCAACCTAAATTGGAGGATCCTACTCCGTTCAACCCTGCTCCGGGAAAACCTCTGGACATGCCCAAGCTGGTAGGAAGGCTGGAGGACAATTTCAAGCGAATTGACAAGAATAAAGATGGATTCATAAGCGACGCCGAATTGTTCGAGGCGGTTCGCAACCCAGCCTTCAAGGGTGAGGATGCGCTTCTGGTTGGTCTTCTGAAGATAAGCAAACCTAACCTGTACGCGAATCCAATTGCACTCTTGCATCGAGATACGGAGCTTGGCCTTTACGATCAGGAAAAGGGAATCTCAAGGGCAGATGCCAAAATCTATTTGGAGCTCCTGTCCCTCTCTGCACGTGAAGGCATGTCGCTGAAACGGTTTATGGAGCGCATTCACGAAGAATTTTCCAATCCCGATTTCCATCGCGCGGTAAATCCTGACAGTGACAAGTTGATAACCGACGAGGAGCTCAAGGCAGCTCGAAAGAATCCGAAGATGACCGAGAGTGCGAAGACCTTGATCGATTTGCTTTTGCGTAATCGTGAAGCTCTTGCAAAGCTTTCCAGAGAGAAGGTTCCGAATACAAGCCTAACGTTTGATGCGCTTCGAGATTTACGCGATCTGTCGGAGGTGATGGCCCGCAGTGAACGACCGGCGCACTCATTCTTGGAGCGGTACCGGACTGAAGGTAAGGTGTCGAGAGAGCTTTTCGCAGACAAGGCGAAACCGATAAACAGTATCAAACCGGAAGCTGTAAAACAGGGCGGAGTAGGAGATTGCTTCTTCTTATCGGTGGTAGGCTCGCTTGCCACTCATGATCCTGAGCGGCTGCTTTCGATGATTAAAACCACCGACAAAGGTGATTTCGAAGTTCGGTTTCCCGGCGCCAGAGGAAAGGTTGTGACCGTTCCTAAGCCGACCGACGCGGAGCTTTTCCTTTACGCTGGTGCCACCGAGCATGGTATCTGGGTCAGTGTTCTGGAGAGAGCGTATGGAACACTTTTGAAGGATAATCCGGAGTTTCGTACGGAGACGTACATAGATACGGATTCACCTGAGAATCTTGATGCCGGCGGCAGAGACGAGGCCTTGAAGTTGTTGACCGGGGCCGATACCAAAGATCATGAGATTCTCTGTGACTCCGGCCCGGAATTGAAAAAACTGAAAGCCGAACTGGCTGAGGCAAAGAAGCGTGGCGATATAGCCATCGCTGCCACTCTCGCTGACGCGGCCTGGGTACAGCCTGACTTGCAGCCGGGGCATGCCTACACGGTCACTGACTTCGACGAATCGACTATAACGGTAAGGAACGCCTGGGGCGTGGTTCGACTTGGCGAGAAGAATGGTATGCCGATTGTTCGGCAAGGCGATACGGGCAATCTCAAGCTTACACACGAGGAGTTCGCCAAAAAATTTGGCAACATAGTTTTTGCACCTTCACGAAAGAAGTAGGTGCCTAGTCCTTCTTCAGTTCATCGACAATCTTTTGAGCAACGTGATTGACCGGCTCCAGGCTTAGAGATTCGCTTGCCACTTTGAGCGCCCGATCCTTCTCACCGAGCTGATTGTAAAGATGCGCGATCCTGGAAAGGGAGAGTGGATCTGGGGGCAAACAGCTCTCAGCCGCCCTGAGGTTGGCGGAGGCCTTTTTAAAACGACCGCGCTGCATGTTTAATTCGCAGGCGATGATATATGTCCACGGATTTTGTGGCATAGCTAGCTGGCATCTTTCGAGAATTTTTTGCGCGATCTGATAATCCTTGTTTGCTAATCGCACCTGCGCCATCAGGAGCAGTGCATCCATGGTTTGACCTCGGCTGAGTGTCATTCGTGCCAGTTTGTCAGCCTTCGCGATTTGCCCCAATGCGAGGCAGGTCTGTGCACCCACGAGAAGTCGATAGTTCAAGTTCTCGCCGCCGCGTAACTTCTCTGGAGTCACCGGCAGCGGTGCCAGGAGTTTGGCTGCCTCATTCGGTCTTCCTTGCAAGAGCTTTGCCTGTGCCAGGAGGCACGTTACCATAAAATTGTCACGGTCTGAGGGGCTCTCCATCTGTGCGGTTACCAGATGGGCGTCTTGAATTGCATCCTTAATATGTCCGGTTCGCAAGTTGAGGTCTGCTCGATTGAGCAGTGTGGTCGTATCGTTCGGCGACAACAGAAGTGAGCTGTTAATAAGCTTTTCCGCGTCAGCAAAATGTCTCTGTTGCAAACTAAGATAAGCGAGACTAACCTTTGCTTCGACGAAATCTGGTTTCCACTTCAGCGCCGTCTTCCAATTGTCTCTAGCATCTTCGAATTTTCCGATGTTGAACTGACTGCCGGCAAGTCCATGCCATGCCGGTGCGAACGAAGGTTCGATGAAAGTTGCCATTCTGAAGCGCTCTTCAGCATGCGAAAAATCGTTCAACCGGTATAGCTTCAATCCGTCGTTGTATGAGTACAGAACGCCTGCTTTGCGGACCACGAACGTGCCCATACCAACTGCAATCAGAAGAGACAATGCGATTCTTTGCCACTGCAGGAGGCTGCTTGCGTTACGTAGCGGTTCAATTTCCGAAATCGGAACTATCAGTGCAGGAGCTGATCCCGCATCAAGCGTGAAGCGGAATATGCAGATTGTGCGGCACAAGTCATCGAATGTTTCTTCCGTGAAAAAGAAAGAGGGCACGTAATGCGGAACCAGCATGCTGCGAATGATTTTCGACTTGCTCTTGAACTGCGTAAATAGTGTCAATCGTTTTACTGTTTTCTCGAAAGAAAAAAGTCTCGTAAAAAGGAGCTGATCCTCAATCTCGATTGCAGCAATCGATTGCCAAGTAAGCAATCGCCCCAGACGCCAGAGCCGGACGCCCTTTGGACCGACCTGGATACCGCCAGCGGCGAAGCGCGCAAAATGCAGAAACCCTACGAATGAGACGAACCACAAAACGACGGCGGTAATCCAGAGCCCGATAAGAGAGACAACCCAGGCGATGACAGAGGGCGTATTGGGAATCAATGCAAAGGCGTCGGGTATGCACAGAATCGTGGCAACAACGCAGGAGGTTCTCAAACCAAGTTGAAACAGAGCCGGTCGCTCGTACCGAAATGTTTGATTAGCGAGATCTTCGAATCCTTTTTGTACTTGGAGGACACTGTCCATTCGTTGCGATTTCTTGACTTCTGGCTGAAATTATAGGCGGGCTACGAAATATGACTTCCTGATAACTGCGAATTCCCGAAAGATTAAACAAGTGGTAGATTCTGTGATTTAATTGAGTGGCTTCAGGAAGAGGTTCACCTGACAGCTATACCCTGCACTAGATTTTCTCTCTTTAATGGAGAGCCTAATTGCAGAGTATTGCAGATGGTCTGATTAGCTTCCAAGAGGCAGGAGTTGCCAACTGGAAGTCAATCAAATCATATACGTAGCATGTTGCAAATGCCTGCAATATTCCGACGAAATTGCTGAACGTGAAAGTGATTTCAGCTAGCATGATAAGACTTCAGTTTGAACAACAAGAGAACGGCTGAACGGGGGTTAATATAAATCGTGGCAAGTGGAAACGACGTGACATCCTTGAAGATCCTAATCATCGAAGACGATGTGAACATCGCGCGTCTTATCGAGCTTGAGCTAGGTTACGAAGGTTATCAGGTATCGGTAGCTCACGAAGGCAATCAGGGCTTGGATCTTTTCAAGAAAGAGCAGCCGGATCTGGTCCTGCTGGACGTCATGCTTCCCGGTCTTGATGGCGTCGAAGTCTGCAAGCGCTTGAGAGCGATGTCCAAGGTACCCGTGATCATGCTCACCGCTAAAGACGGCGTGCAGGATCGTGTGGTTGGTCTGGACAGCGGTGCTGATGACTACCTCACCAAGCCGTTCGCAACTGAAGAGCTCCTCGCTAGAATCCGCGCAGTAATGCGTCGTAAGCCGCAAGAAGGCATCCTCACTTACGCCGACCTCTGGATGGACCAGCTCAACCGAGTAGTGAAGCGTGGAGAGCGTCAGCTCGACCTGAGAGCGAAAGAGTTCGATCTATTGAGATTGTTCATGCAGTATCCCGAGCAAGTGCTGTCTCGCGAATTCATCTTTGACAAAGTCTGGGGCTACGACTTCATTGGCGAATCTAACGTCATCGAAGTGTACATTCGGTACTTGCGCTCCAAGCTCGAAGACGGCAACCAAAAGAGACTTATTCAAACTGTCCGTGGCGAAGGCTACGTGTTGAGAGAAGAAGAGCCCTCTCGTTAAGCTCACTCAATCAGGCACCTGTCTGATTCTCCAAATTCCAGCATTTACGCCGTCTTTCAGGTATGTTTCATGCCTTTCGAAAGATGGCGTTTTACCTTATGTCTGATCGATGAAAATACGTTTGAACCTTTGTCTTATGGTCTATATCTTGATTAGACCACTCGCCAACGGCGTGCTCGGTCATATTCGTAGCTTCCTTCGGTTTAAAGCATGAGTGAATGGTTCAACAAGTTTGATTTTGTCTCTCCCCTGACGGAATGGGGGATGAGCATGTATTACCTGGGCTTTCTCAAGACGACTCGCAAGCCGATCGTGATCAAGCAGTATGTATCCCCGGATTCGTGGGGGGAGATTGCAGAAGAGATGATGCGCCGACAATCCGAGTGTTTTCAGGATGAAGTCCGATTATTCGCGATGTTGTTAGACGAAGGGATTATTGAGTACTTCGATTACCACACAGAACCTGGACGATTTTTTCTTGTCTTCGATGTTCAAGCTGCATGCCAGCTGGTTTGCAGTGATCTCAAGGCTGAGAATGTCGATAAAGCAATCAAGTCTGCCGGTGTAAGTGCGAAATAGTCAAAGCCCAGTGGTTGCTAGTTTCAGTGATCTCAAGTCCGAGAATTTGAAGCAAGTCTAAGTTGGCCGGGTCGGCGATGTAGCAAGCCTTCACGATCTGACCTCATTTCGTTGACGGCATATTTCGAGCATGCGTTTTATGCCTTCCAGGAATAAGCCTCCGGCAGACCTCAGAATCATTCCGTTGACGGCATATTTTTATGTCTTCCGCGGAATACCCCCGCGCTTCGTCCAGGTCATTGCGAGGTAGCAAGCCGTCTGGCGACGGAGTTTGTTCGGAGGCACTGCCGAGATTACGTTGCATCAGTTAGAGGTCAAGCGGACCTTGCATCATGAATGCAAGCCTCGTTTGTACATCGGGAGCCAGCATCTGTAAGGTCTTGAGTGCTCGGCAGCGGACATACGGATTTTCGTCTTTGCTGAGCTTGAGAAGGATGCTTTCGGGCATGTGCGGGTTTTCCGCGACTCCGTATCGGACGTCGACGGCGAAATCGGCTGCTAATACGACGAGAATGTCGGAGGGCGTATGAGGATTTTCAGCGACGGCAAGACGAACCTCGCTCGAGGCGTCCTTCGCCAGAGACTGGAGCAGTTCTTTTGGAGTCTTCGGATTTTCTGCCACGCTGCGACGGATTGTTTCGCATTCGTCGTTGGCGAGGCGCGATAAGACGCTCAAAGGTGTGTTTGGATTGCCTGCTACAACTCGTCGAACGTGGACAATGTCGCTATCGGCGTTGTCCAACTTCGTGACATTGTCGAGCGCCCCATCTCGAGGCGGAGACATGTCGAGCTCTTCGGGATTCCTCGAACTATTCGCCTTCTTTTGTGGCATTCAAGCGCTCCTTGTCTAACAACGAGGTTGTTAGACGACAACTACGGGGACGGCATAGGCGGATTACGGTGTACATTACATATGTACCCGCTTTTGGTGCGGATCTATCCGAGATCCTACGCGGAGTAAGGAAATCCTGAGATCGAACTGTGGTGATCCGAGAAGGGAGGGGGAATTCCCCTCCTGACAACCGATTTTTATTACTAGATAGTGCTCATAAGCACTTGTAGACCTGGATGTGTAACGTTATGATAAGGGCTCAAATAAGTAACTTATATATAAAACTGACGTTGTCGCCCATCTACTTAATCGGTAAGCCATCAAAGAGTCTCTCCCTCTCAGGCTTTTCCAAATTCCGAGGTAACCCCCCAATGCATGTCCTTACAAAAAGCTACACCGCATATGGTGTGAATCAACAAGAAGATTCACTCCATGAGATAGTGAGCGTTTCTGACTGTGGTAGCTGGATTCTGAGCCTACCTTCTGACCTGCAGCAGCATCAGCATGAGCTGGAAAGACTGCTTTTCAAGGTGTTTAATAATCTTCCGAAGTCGCCTGATAATGTCGCTCTTGCCAAGCAGATGTCGATTAATTGGTGCGTTTCGAAATGCAAGCAAAATGGACTTCGCTTTGAAGACTGCTTCAACAAGAGCAGGCACTAAGTCACTTTTGGCGGATTTTATTCTTCGTATTTAGTCAGATAGTAATCATCCTGACAAGCTTAGATGTAATCACCTGACTTGCCTGGAGTGTTGGCTCGGCTGTGTGTAGTAGTCAAACGATACGCCACTCATAGGTGGAGTCTGCGTGATGCAGTGGAATCATGAGAAGCATGATCCCGCCGTCGATCAGAGCGCCGATGCCTTGTCGGCATCGAGCCTCGAGCGGGCGTCGAATAGTCGAGGTTCGTCCCAATCAGTCACAGAACGAATACCCAATAGTCGAGTCGAGGATGTCGTTTTGTCCGTCGAGGCTACGGCGCGTCAAAACAATATCTCCCAAAGGACCTAGATGAACTAGGTTGTTTCACTACCGAAGGCGACGCGTGCGTCGGGACGACTTGATATGTCTCAATCCAGGTGCCGGACTTACTCGATTATTCTGGTTCAACTGCAGGCTGTTCGCCGGATGCTTCGTCGCCGCCTTCGAGATCTTGTTCGGTCGGCTCGACGATTGGGCTCACCGATACGACTTCGTCATCGAGGGCAAGCTGCTGCAAGCGGACACCGGTTGCCATTCTGCCTTGCGCACTGATCTCGCTGCCTTGTTGTCTGACGACGATACCGTTGGCGGTGGCTATTACGATTTGGTCTTCTGGCTCTATTATGCTCAAGCAGGCCAGTCTCGATTTTGCAGTCTTGAACTTCGTGCCGATGATACCGACGCCGCCGCGGCCCTGTTGGCGGAACTCGTCGAGCTTGACGCGCTTGCCGTAGCCGTCGTTGGTCACGACGAGGACGTAGCTGCTTTCCTTCGGTTCGATAGCGTCGCATCCAACGATGGCATCGCTTACGCGCAGCGTGATTGCTCTGACACCGCGAGCGGTGCGACCCATGGGTCTCAGATCTTCTTCGCTGTAACGAATGCACATGCCGTTGCTGGTACCGATAATGACGTCGGACTTGCCGCCTGATTGCCGTACCCAGCCGAGCTCATCTCCCTCGCTGAGGCTGATGGCGATAATACCGCTCCTCCGGATGTTGCTGAATTCGGACATCGGCACTTTCTTGATGAAGGCATTGCGGGTGAGCATGATCAAGAATTCGTCATCTTTGAACTCGGATACTGGAATGACCGCTGTGACCGATTCGTCCTGGCTGATTTGCACCAGATTTACCAGTGCCAGTCCACGAGCGCTTCTTCCGCCTTCCGGAAGATTCATTACTTCGAGCGGATAGACTTGGCCTTTGTTGGTGAACACTAGAAGTCTGTCGTGCATACTCGCCACGAAGAAGTGTTGGAGTTCATCCTCTTCGCGGGTCTTCATCCCGGTCACGCCGCGAGTGTTGCGGCGCTGACGCTTGAAGGTGCCGAGCGAGATTCGCTTGATGTAATTCTGGTTAGTGATGAATACTGCCATCGGCTCATTGGGCGTAAGGTCTTTAGCCGAGATTTCTGTATCTGCAGTGCCCGCCACGATCTGGGAGCGGCGATCGTCGCCGTACTTATCTTTGATTTCGGTGAGCTCTTTTTTGATGATTTCGTCGACCAGCTTCTTGCTTTCTAAGATGCGCTTGTATTCGGCGATATTCTTTTGAAGCTGGTCGTAATCGGCCTGGATCTTCTCTCTTTCTAATCCTGTCAGTCTCCGCAGTTGCATTTCCAGAATTGCGTTGGCCTGGACTTCATCGAGAGCAAAGTTGGACATCAATGCTTCTCTCGCTTCCGCAGTAGATTGCGCGGCGCGGATCATCTTGATGACTTCGTCGATCTTATCTAATGCTTTGAGATAGCCTTCTAATATGTGCGCTCTTTCCTGGTCCTTGCGCAGGAAGTATCTTGTTCTTCTCGTGATGACGTCGACGCGGTGATTGATGAATTGCTGCAGCAGGGCGCGCAATTCAAGCGTCATCGGCTGCCCGTTAGAACCTGGTTTAGCCGGATCTGGCACGAGCGCGAGCGTGTTGACAGGGAAGGATTGTTGAAGTTGAGTGTGCTTATAGAGATTGTTGAGAACAACCTCGGGGTGCGCATCGCGCTTCAACTCGATGACAACCCGCAAACCGGAGCGGTCTGTTTCGTCATTTACATCGCTGATACCGGTCAGACGATCCGATCTAACCAATTCGGCGACGCGTTTCGTGAAGGCTTCCGGACCGACCATGTAGGGCAGTGACGTAACGATGATCGCCATACGCGTCTGTCTGCCGCTCTGACCAGTTATCTGCTCGATTGTGGCTAGACCACGCTGAGGAATGGAACCGCGACCTGTCGTATATGCTTCGATGATGCCGTCGGTTCCGATGATCAGACCGCCGGACGGAAAATCTGGGCCGGTAACCCACTTCATTAGATCAAGAGACGTCAACTCTGGGTTGTCGACAAGTGCAATACAACCATCGATCACTTCTCTCAGGTTGTGGGGAGGAATATTGGTGGCCATACCGACGGCGATCCCGGCAGATCCGTTGAGCAAGAGCGCAGGTACTCTCGAAGGCAACACCGATGGCTCTTTGCGGCTATCATCGAAGTTGGATCTCATGTCGACCGTCTCAGCGTCGATATCGTTGAGAATCTCCATGGACAGCGGCGCCAGCTTGGCTTCCGTGTACCGCATGGCAGCCGGAGGATTATCGAGATCTCCGAAATTTCCGTGTCCATCGACGAGGACGTATCGACTGGCTTCCTTCTGCGCTAGACGCACCAGCGCTTCGTAAATAGCGGAATCGCCGTGAGGGTGATACTTACCCATCACGTCTCCGACCGTGGTTGCCGCTTTGCGATATCTTGAATTTGGCTCCAGACCGAGCTCATACATGCCGTAAATGATGCGGCGGTGCACCGGCTTCAGTCCATCTCTGACGTCTGGGATGGCGCGGCTGACAATGACCGACATTGCGTAGTCGATAAACGACTTACGCATCTCATCTCTGAGTTCGACCTCTACAATCCGCTCTCCACTGCTACCTGCTGGTTGGCTCACGTTTTGAAACTCCTATCGCGACAACTGTCGGGACACCCGAATTTGCCTCTAAATCACATCAAAAACAAAGTATATCATCGCCGATGAATTAAGCTCCTGAAGCGCGTTTCAGCCGCAAAGTCTTGCAAACATTTCAAAGAGATTCTCGAGCGTCGAGAGATCGCCGTACAGTCGACATTCATGGCGCAGGCGGCTTTTCGCTGTCGTCCGCTATCCAACATCGCCGCCAATATTCATGTTCGTTTCTTGGCAAAACTTCATTATTACAGCGATTTGGCTGGGTCGCAAAGGTGTCGGATTTAGGACCTTTGCATCATTAGAGACGAAAATGGCAAGCTGTCCAGTGTCTCTATATCTGCTCGATATCCGTGTGTCTGGGCGATCTTTAGCTCGACTGATACGGGCGAAGTGCTACACGCGGCTAAAGAAGCATCTGAAGGCGATGAGTGATATAGAGCTTGTCCTGAAAAATTCTAAGGACCAATCTCGACGCCGTGATGCCTACGAACTCAGTGGTTGGCTCTACTATGTCAATGGGAAGTACATGCACGCGGTACAGAATTTGACCGCGGCTATTCAGCTTTACAGGCGAGACAGTTGGGTGCTTTGGATGGCGCGCGGCGATTCGTATAAATCCCTTGTGCAATTCGATCGAGCGTTGAGTGATTTGAATCGCGCGGAGCAGTTAGAAAAAGGTGAGTACAAAATTTACCTCATAAGGGGTGAAATCCTGTACAGAAAAGCGTTCAACAAAAAGGCAAATGTCGACCTCACAAAAGCGATTGAACTTAACCCTGTGTGCGACGAAGCTTATCGTCTGAGATCAAAATCCTACGAGGAACTCGGACAACGGCAAAAAGCTCGTAACGACGCGAGGCGTGCTGAAGAGCTGAGGAAGGCGCCGCCAGGCAATTTCTCTGGCGCTACAGTCTCAAAAGGCAGTCCTCGAGCAAGCCACTAAATTCGGTGGCGAAAAAGGTGCAGCGCGATTGCTCGCGAAGGGTGTGCTCGATGATATATTTTTTTCAGGAGATTTTTGCTGCGAGGAGACAAGAAAATGAAGTTGTCGCATAAGCTTCTAATACTTGTTTTCGTCCCGGTCTGTTTCGAGATAGGCTTTGTCTCCGAGCTGGGCATGCTCGAGAGTGCGGCGCAGAAGAAGGCTGATGAAGCGCGAAATGCCAAAGAGATCATCTATGAGGTCAATCACCTACTTCAGCTTGTTTATGAGTCTGCCGCTTCGACTGTTCTGCGCGAAAAAGGTTCCAACACTCCGCGGTTAATTAGAGCCGGCCAGGACCTCGCCATTTTGATTGGCGACTACTTACGTGCTCAAAATCATCTGGTCGATGTAGTCGATGACGGCGACAAAGCGCTGGAAATGTTGTTGGCGTTTACCTATGACGTTGCCGTTCTCGATTGGATGATGCCCGGTTGCACCGGACAATCTGTTTGCGCGCGCTACCGTAAAAAGGGTGGTGGCACGCCGATTTTGATGATGACTGCGCTCTCAGACATTGAACATAAAGAGCGGGATTTGGTGGTGGCGTTGACGATTACTTGACCAAACCATTCGATAAGCGAGAGCTGCTGCTCAGAGTAACTGCACTGTTGCGGCGAACACCGGATCGACCCGCTGACGTTATCGTGAGCGACAGTTTGCGGCTCGATCCAAAGAACCACAAGGTGGAAGTCGATGGTCAGTCCATCGACCTGACACCGCGTGAGTTTTCACTGCTTGAGTTCTTCCTGCGAAATCCCAATACATTATTCAGCTCGGAGACGTTGATTGCCCGAGTTTGGGAATCTGATTCTGAATCTAGTGACGATTCAGTCAGAGTGCTGATTAATCGAATTAGGAAGAAGCTTTCTAAGTTTGAAAACATACCTCGAATTACGACTGTATTCGGCATGGGATATAAGCTCGAGCGTTGACTACAGCGCTCAGTTTTTGCTCAGCAAAAAAATCGATTTTGGTTGCAAACTCCAACTTGTCTGCTATTGTCCGGCGGTTACGTTCACTCCGCCGTTGAATGACATACCGCCCTTCCTGTAGTTGTACAAATCGATGCTTGCTTTATTAGCGTTGAAGTTGTTGTTTGGTGCGAGTGCATTCATGGGCTTTCCATAGGTGTTGATACCATTTGGTCCGAGTGTCGCAAATATTGCAAATGGGGATACCCAACTGAAAGGGTTCAACCCTGAGCCGGCGTAGTGTGGTGGGTTACGCTTTTCGCTGGCGGTTGCGAGCTTGAAGCTGTTTGACGCTGCTTGACTGGGATCCATAGCCAAGGTTATATCGGAAAAACCCTGCACTGTGGTTGTTGTTTTGATTTCTGCGTTCTGTCCAACGGTGAATATGGGTTTCAGTTTTTTCGATGTGGTGTTGTAGATGTCGATAAAGCCTAGCGCTGTAATCTTTGCGCTTGGTGCAATCGTGAGGTTGCCACCTGTATTTTCGAGTGAAATGAAACCGGTATTGGCGGCCACGTTGCCATTTATGTTCAATGCTCCCGACGACAACAGCAAGAAATTGACTTCTGCTGATGATGCCAGAACAGTCAAATTTGTGGTGGCAGTTCTTTCAATGTTGACGTCGCCGGTGTGCGCGATTGCGGACAGCGTCGTATTTCCAGGCTGTAGTGTTTTCAGCACTTTTTTCGAGAACAGCGTACTGAATCCATCAATCGTAAATGGCGAACCGAAGCCGAATCCGATGTTGCGATTTGCTTCCAGAACGATATGAGCATCGAAATTGTCGGTGTAAAGGACAGCATTCTCCGTCTCTCCAAGGTCTCTCCCTGCTCGAAGAGTTACATCTCCGCCAACATTGACGACGGTACCAGTGCCTTTGATGGCGATGTCAGCGTTCGCTGTTAGCGAGTTGCCAGCCACTAGTTGGGCTGCCGAGGTCCGAGTTCCATTTGCATTGTATGTAATAGCACCACCGGAAGACTGCGGTTGAGCCGTGATCGCGGACAAGTTGCCGCCACCACCAGTACCACCCGCGAGGTTGACCGGGCCAATTTGAATCGCTGCGTCGCCGACATTGTTATCGCCTCCTGCGACAATCGTGAGGTTGCCGTTGACGCCTGTGCCGGCGCCACCAGCGTTGACAGTAGCTTGATCGATATCTACGATTCCGCTGCTGGCATTCGAGCCTGTGAATGCAAACAGCGAGACATTGCCGGCAGAGCCACTCGCTCCGGTTGGAGACGTATTGACGGCACTCTGAAGTTTAATCGATCCGCCTGCAGTTGATGCTGTTCCGTCAATCGTCACTGCTCCTGTCGTTCCACCGGGCAGCGTCGGGGAATTGGTCCCTGAGCTCGTGATGTTAGCTCCTGCAATCATTGTTATGTCGAAGCCGCTGGATGCGTTGCGCGCCTCGATTGTTGTGCCGCTAGCTGAATTGATAGAACCAGTTGCGACAATCGTCAACGCTTCTGCAACCGAGATGTTGCCGGTGATATTGATATCGCCCGCGGTGTTGAAGAATGTCGGATCTCCAGTGAGACATGTCGTGCCAATGTTGAGAACATCGGTTGAGGAGACCACATGACCCGCCAATCCAGTTTGACTGACTGACCCCGTAAGCTGGTTTACATTGACATGGTTGGTTCCGGTTCCTGCGTACAGGTTGAGCTCTCTGCTCAGAAGGTTGCCACCTGTGACGGTGTTGTCGTAAGAACCTGCATAATCGGGTGTCCGAACATTGATTGCACCGTTTACAGCTGCAATCACACCTGCGGTGTTGTCGATCGTCAGTGCCGAATCTGCCGGACCATTGAAGTTGACATTACCTGTCTGAGATTCAATCCTTCCGGAATTCTTGACCGTGGGTGCGTTGAGATTGACGTTACTGCGGGCTTGGACTAGACCACTGTTGTTGATAGTCGAACCGGCGGTGAGTGTGACAGAGCCACCAGACGAGACTGTTCCGAGGTTGGTTAGATCTCCGCGAGCTTTTAGTTCAAAATTCACCGGGACGTTGATGCTTGCCACCGGTGAAATGCCGTGGGACGCGATGCTGGCGCCTTCCTGGTTGACGATATCGTCCGCTCTCATAATGCCTCCTCTGACAGAGTTGAGGCTGGCAACAGCGACGACCGAACCGTAATTGGTGAGGTCTCCTAAAAGTGTGAAGTCCGATCTCTTTCCGAAATCACCTATCGCGGTGACTCCAGATGCTACTGTCAGATTGGATGCTCTGAGATGATCATTGTTAGCGGTGATTTGAGTGAGGTCGACCGTGCCACCATCAGCAGTGCCGCTGTCTGAGACAATCAGTTCTTGCGTGCCGGAGAGAGTCTGTTTCGCTGCGATGTATTCTGCGGCAGTCACGTGAGCGCCGGCGGTCAGAGTTTTGTTTTCTCCGCCGACGGTGATATTGACTGAACCGCTGTTGCCGAAAAGATTGGCGCCGAGAACAATGTTCTTTTCTGCCGAGGTCAGGTCGAGATTGACGCCGCTGTTGAGTCTCACAAGTCCGGAGATGGAACTTACTTGCAGCGTCTGATTTGCCGGTTGTTGCGTCCGGTCGATTCGGTTGCCCCGAGGGAGCTCAACTGGATTTACAATCACACCTGGAATCAACGGACCCTTCGGCTCGAACTCCAGCGGAAGACTCGCGCCGGGAGCGGAGCGCGCACCTCGACCGTAAGTATCCCTATATTGTTGTCTTGCATCTCTGCTGGAAAGAGATGCGTTCTGCGTGCGAAATTCTCTCATCGATGGACGAGAATCGTTTGCTCGCGCTGACTGCATTGACCCAATCAGGCAGACTGACGTACTCAGTAAAACCGACGTCAGTTTTGTCCAATTCGGCCCGTCGAAAGCTCTGGAAAGGACTGTGGGTCTGGTCATAGTCATGCGGGACTCCTTCGCTATCAATACAGGGCCCAAACACGCTTTGGACCGAATACGGTTGCGTCGTTACTACGGAATCCCTGATTTTACAACGCGTTCATGCGTTTTTTTTTGCGCTTAGATTAGAATGCGCTAGCCCACTATCCGAAGAGCCTTGTGCCTCAACTGGTTGCGACCTTCACCTTTGGGGACTCCGTCAAAGTGGTAACTGTTTAGTAACAAGAATCGGTCCCGAAAGGTTCAATATCAACGATTCTGAGCGTTCCTTTGCTCAGCATACCCCTAAATTACTTCCTCTATTTGCGAGTCAACTGCCCGAGAATTGTTCGGATCAGGGTTCCTCGTGGTGGAGAACGCGCAAGATTCTAACCTGCTCAATTAATGTCTCTTCGCCAACAAGTTTTCCACATCTTGAAAGCGCGCGAACTTTGAAGAGCCTGCCAGTCGGACGCGCAAAGACCAGGTGCTTCTCGGGGTTCTGCTTGAATTGTTTTTTCCGAGCAAGCTCAATGTTCGACCGGGCTGTTCGGGAGAGTGAATCGCTCTCCACCCTTTCGGTGAACTCCAGACCTAACTAGGGCTTTCGTTAATGTGTGGTACTGTATGCGGTGTTAGTCGAAGCTGCGCGCTAATCGATTCTTCTTGCTCGAAGTTGCCATAAAGGCGACAATTCCCAGCCAGAGAAACAGACCACTTGGCGTCAGTGAAAGCATCAGCAACAACAGGCAGTAATCGCCGATAGGATCCCAGCAGGCGCCTGCGATAACAGATCCGCAAACAATCAATACGAGCCGCTTTGTAGTATTAGATATCATGCGAGTTAATGGTCGTCGCCAGGCTCCTGCGAGCGCTCCGATATCATACCCTTTTGGGATGGCTTCTCCATCGCCTCTTGATTCTCAAAGTGCGAAGCCTGCGCTCGAAAACAGGGACCAAAGCGATGCAGCTGTTCCAGTCGGCGGTATTCAGCGTCCGATGCCGCTTCCCTGAGCGTTCTGTCGACTTGCTTTCGATACGTCGACTTGTACTCTTTGCCTGTGATGTCTCTTCTCCACCAGGTTTGCCACATTTTGCAAGAACGCGAACTCTGAAGAGCCTGCCAATCGGACGCGCAAAGACCAGCCACAGCAGCAATCAGGCATACTGCGATGCTAATCATCCACATTGGCGCTTTCCAGATCGTCTTGGCTTTCATCTTTCTATTTTAGCTCAGTCGGCGATGAAGTCCCAACCACATTTCTCGATTATATGCGGAATCAGCACGATCTGTGTTCGATTATGCATTAGTCGAGCCGCAAATTCTTTGAGCCTGGGTATGCGGAGCTCGTGCTTGTAGAAGCCCCGAGCGTTATTGCTTATGCTCACACTCGTCGCCCTGTTCTGTCTCCGTCAAAAACGCTGATTGCCCGTTGAATCGATTGACCGGTTGCTTCTGTCAAGCGCAATAGTGGTTTTCGTCTCTCCTTTTTACCGAGAAGTACGCGGTCGCTCAGTTCAGTCTTGGCAAAACTTTATTACATGAGAAGCAATAACCATTAGCTAATGTGCCGCTGTGTGCGCTATAGTCAGCCCCGTAGATGTTTTTTTATCCCAGATGTTCGCGGGAGGTTATAGCGTGACAAGTTTGGAATCCGAAGGCGGGCGGCTCAGAGCCGAGAGATTACGTAAGCTTGAAGATTTGAAGGCACTTGGGGTTAAACCTTATCCATATCGCTTCGAAAGAACGCATAAGGCCGAGGCGCTGCATAAACTCTACGAAGGCTTGGCACCAGAGACGGAAACCCCGGATGTGGTGCGGGTTTGCGGTAAGGTGTTGAACGAACGCAACAGCTGGATGTTCGTCGACTTGTACGATGAGAGCGGCAAGATTCAGCTCTTCTGTCACAAAGAGAGCCTGTCGCAGGAAAAGCTCGATATGCGGAAGCTGTTCGACAAAGGTGACTACATCGGCGTCACAGGGACTGTTAGAAGAACCAAAGCCGGCGAACTTTCGATTCGCGTTACCGACTTCGAGCTTCTGTGCAAGTCTCTGCAACCGCTCCCTGACAGTTGGGAAGGCTTCACCGATGTGGAAGCACGCTACCGGCATCGCTATGTCGATATGGTTATGAACCCGAGTGTGAGAGATACTCTGCGCAAGCGCAGCATGGCCGTAAGAGCGATTCGCCAGTTTCTCGACGACAGAGACTTTCTGGAAATAGAAACACCGACGCTTCAGGTCGAAGCTGGCGGCGCCGATGCTCGTCCATTCGTAACTCACCACAATACGCTAGATATCGATCTATATCTTCGCATAGCCACCGAACTGCATTTGAAGAGACTCATCGTGGGCGGCTTCGAGCGCGTTTACGAAATTGGCAGAATCTTCCGCAACGAGGGCATCAGCACGCGGCACAACCCGGAGTTCACAATGCTGGAAATGTATTGTGCATACGGAGACTATAACGACCTTATGGATTTCGCTGAGGAAATGGTTGTTGATTGCGCGATGAAGGTCTGCGGAACCGACAGCCTCGAGTATCAAGGTCAAACGCTCAGTCTAGCGCGCCCGTGGCGTCGCGTCAGGATGAACGATGCGATAAAAGAGGTTACCGGAGTCGATGTTGAAAGCGTGAAGACTCTCGATGAGATGAAAAAAGTTGCCACCACCCTTGGTGTGCACCTCGAGAAAGAAGAGTCACGTGGCGAAGTCATTAACACGATATTCGAATCGAAAGTCGAGTCCACGTTGATTCAACCTACATTCATAATCGACTATCCTGTCGAGATTTCACCGCTCACCAAGGCGCATCGCACCAACCCAGGAGAAGTCGAGCGTTTCGAATTATTCGTCTTCGGTCGCGAACTAGCCAACGGCTACAGCGAATTGTCCGATCCACTCGATCAGCGTGCTCGTCTCGAAGATCAGGCGCGCAAGAAAGCCGCCGGCAACGAAGAAGCGATGCCGCTCGACCTCGATTTCATCCTGGCGATGGAGTACGGCATGCCCCCCACAATGGGAATCGGAATCGGTATCGATCGCCTTGTCATGTTCCTGACTAACTCCGCTTCAATCCGCGATGTCATAGCCTTCCCGACGATGAAACCTATCGCAGAGCCGGCGAAGCAGGTGAAGGATACGGTCGCTGAAAAGGTCTAATTTCAGGAACCATAAAGCAGCAGAGAAGCGGAAAAACAAGAAATCCGATTATGGATGGCACTGACAACGACCAGAGGACCTTTCGGAAGACATCTTATGGTTATGGGTCGTGGCGCGCCTTATCCAACAACACAACGATCTGTTATCCCCCTAGCAACAGCATCGGCTTCTCTACTGCTTCTGGCTCTTTGATTATGTCCGAGGAGACTTCGTCGACGACTACTTCAAGCGGCGCCTGCGGAAAGAATTTACGCTCCTTCGTGCCGGTGGTCCAGCGTCCCTGCTCATTGCGTCCGGTGGCGTAGACTGCGATGAAGCGTGGTCCGGCGTGAATTGTGTAAAGTACCGATTTGCGCTCGAAGTCGTCCCATTTTTTCAGTCCGAGATGTTCTAATATCGCGGAGCCTGGAGAGCCGGCTTGCTCCGGCGTTGGAATGAGCTTGTTGCCCTCGCTCAGATACGTATACATCAGCGCTTTCCACTTATTGACGTCGCGAACGTCGAAGATCGTGATTGGCTCGATCTCGACAAAAAATCCTTCTTCTGTCTCTGCAAGCTGAGGGATGATTATCTTTTGACCGACTGCATAAAGGTATATTCGCAACATGCTCATAAGGGGCGCCTCGAATTTATCTCACTATTACAATGTAGCAGGAGAGTCAATTTCTGGGGATTAAAACTCAATGGACGTCGGTGGAGCGGGTCGCTTGAGCGCGCTGTCGATCTTGTTTGCTTCCAGGCAAGCTGCCCGCGCTCTCGCTGTGTTATTAGCAATCAGGAATATTTTCCAATCGTGTTTTTATTCAACCGCTAATACTCTCGCCCAGTATTAGCCATCCGCGCTATTTTCCGAGCGTTAGATATATCGAAGTGCTAATACCAGTCTGTCTTGCTGGCACTCAATTTCTCTTGTCTATCTTGCCCTGTGGATGGTGCCGCTGTTGCTCGAACTCGGGAGAGGCGCAGAACTTCGTCAATCGCTGGCTTCTGGAGATCGGTTTTGTCCCTATTCTCCGCGGCAACATAAGCTTCGATAAATGCCGATTCGAACCGGCTCTGCTCGTCTTCGCGAAAAAGATTTGCTCTGGCTAATAGTACCGAATCTGGTGCCGCATCAAATATGCTGTACTCCTCTTGCTCGAGGTGCTCTGCGCGATAGACTTCCCATGCCGCCAATGCCGATCTTTTCGAGGATGCGGTAGCGACCTTCGATCGTGCCCTGGGTCAGAGATGTTTGGGTAGCGGTGAGCTTGACGCGTGTTGTAAAACACTGACACTCGTCAGGCGATTGACGGCAGGCGCTGCATTTTGATTTTCGGTTTGCTCTGCGCTCATTGTCGGATTCGAACGACGCCCAAACACATGATTCCCAGATCACCGGGCGCTCACGCGTCAGTAAGACCGCGATCCGACTATCAGATCTTCATGGTGTTTTCGCAAGTAACCAAATGCAGCGGTCGTCCTACAGGACCGGGACGACTCAAAGATAATGAATGCCGGCTTGAGACAGCTTCCTGAGTTCATCAGCCAGCTCTTCGAAGCTTGCAAACCCTTCATCGATATCCAGCAGATTTGAATCGTTGAACTTGAGCCGCACCGCCTTCAGCAGCAGGTTGTCTACTATCGGCGGCAAACCTTCACGCACGGAGGATGGCTTTTCGGCGCCCATAACGCCCGTGAAATTGAAATTTCCGATCGCCTCCTCTTCGGCGACAATATCGTTAAGTCGGTCTGAGACCGTGTCGCTATCGTAGTCTCCGGAATAAGCCACGCTTGCAATCAGAGGAGTTCGCATGGCGGTCTCCCAGAGGATCAAACCGAACGCGAGAAGATCATCTGGGAGTAACCGCGGGTAATACCGAGGTGTGGTTACGATCAAAGTCTTCTGCGCGTCATCCAGACGTTCTCCCACGTTGACGTTGCCGAAATATCCACAGTCGACGAGAATGACACCATTATTGGTGACGATCATATTTTCCGGTTTTACATCACCGTGATATCCAAAATTGTCCATGTGATTGAGTCTGGACAATGTAAGCGCCAGATTGCGAAGCACGGTAATTGGCACCGGACCGGATCGCATATAGTCTCGGAATGTCCTTCCGGAAAGGAAGGGCATGCGGCAGTGGCTTGTCTCACCATCGAAGGAGTAATCTTCGATGCGGACCATACCTTGATCTATAACCGCTTTGGTTCTTGCTACCTGAATTCTCAGGATATGGACGGGAGAAGCTTCTTGAGGGGTAAATCGTTGTCCCCTCTTTATAAAAACCTGTGTAGGCAGAAATTCAAAACGCTCATCACGACCGGATGAGAACGGTCTCGGCACTTTGACTGCTTTGTCGTTCTTGTGTCGATCGACAGCTCTGAAGACGTGAGAAAAGGTCCCTTCTCCCACCAACTCTTGTAAAGTAAAGTCGCCAAACTGTGTGCCAATCAAGTCGTTAACGTACTGATTGGACATCGTACTCATGCCCCTTTTGCCTAGTCGTCCGCTCCAGCTGCGGCTCTGGCGAGCTCTTCGACATATGCAACGACTTTGTCGAATTCGTCGTCGCTCTCGATCGTTCTGAAGATCGATTGATCGTCACGCTGAATCAGTCGCATGATTACGAGAGACTCTTCCTCTTCGTTGTCGTGGGATTCGTCTCCCTGCCCTTTTAGCTTCAGGAGAATTCCGTACTCTTGACCCTCAAACTCGATGATGTCCAGGATCTGGCAATTGTAGGAAGTACCGTCTTCGCCTTCTAAGGTGATGATTGCTTCATCCGCACCGGGCGTTGCGTTGTCGTTAGTCATGAGGGGTATTAGCTCTCCATTCGTCCAGCCAGTAGGCCAAGTCTGTTTAACTCTTCTTGTGCACCCAGAGCAATTAGCTCGTCGCCGACACAAAATACCAGGTCCGGCGTTGGATTTGTAATCAGCTTACCACTTTGATTTACGGCCAAGATCATCGCGCCGGATGTTTGCTTTATATTGGCGTCCTTTAAGGTTCTTCCGATTAAGGAGGACTCCGGGTGAAGGGTGACTTGCTCCATGCGCAAGTCCTGCTCTGGAGTGTGCATTACAACATCAAGAAAAGTTGTCACGAGTGGATGGGTTACAGCGGCTGCCAAGCGCTGTCCGCAGATTACATAGGGCGAGATCACCATGCGCGCTCCGACGCGTTTGAGCTTCGATTCCGATCCCGGATTGGCTGCCCGAGAAACCACATCTATGGATTCGTTGAGTCCGCGAGCGGTCAGTGCAATAAAAGTGTTTTGAGTATCGTCGGGGAGGGCGCAGACAATGCCTTTAGCTTTGTTAACCTGCGCTCTCAACAGCACTTCGTCCGCTGATGCATCACCTTCGATAACGAGAAAACCTGCATCCTCAGCCTTCCTTGCAATAAGTGGATTCATCTCCACCACCACAAAAGGGATTCTATTTATACGAAACTGATTTGCAACCTCTTGTCCGGTTCTGCCATAACCGCAAATGATCTGATGATTTGTAAGCTTGACAATTAGTTTTTTCATACGTCTACCAAGGTTAAACTCCAGAGACAACGACACCATATCGCTGACTATGTAAAGAAATGCTCCCACTCCAACCAGTATGAGAAACATTGCAAAAATGCGACCGGCATCCGTAAGTGGGTGTACTTCGCCATAACCGACCGTTGCAATCGTCGTGACCGACATGAAAAGAGCATCAAGTGGATCCCAACCTTCGACCGCCATGAAGCCCAGCGTGCCGAAGCCTATAAGCCCGAACAGCTTGACGATGTGCGATAAAAGCCTGCGTAACTTGGGGTCTTCCACGAGATTAACGCCAACAAAGGAAAGGCGCTGGTTTCGATGTTGTAAACAAAATCCATGCGCATACGAAAAGTATCATAAACGACGCCTGGAAAGTAGCCTCGGCGATCTATCCTAAGCTGATAAGATCGGGTTTTCATACATGACACCGGGCGACCTACCCATCGAGGTTCGTCCACACAAACGGAGACGACATGAGCACAGTTCTTAACTCCCCTAATACTGCGACTCAAGGCCGAGTAGTGCAGGTTATCGGCGCCGTTATAGACGTCGAGTTTCCTAGTGGGCATTTGCCACAGATTTACAACGCGCTGGAGATTAGGGGTGTCAATCCTGCCGGCGAAGAGAAGCGGGTTATTTGCGAAGTGCAGCAGATGCTTGGCGACAACCGCGTAAGGGCAGTGGCCATGGGCTCCACAGACGGCATGACGCGCGGCATGACCGCAGTCGATACCGGGCAACCCATCACTGTGCCGGTTGGTACAGCCACTCTGGGACGCATTCTTAACGTACTTGGTGAGCCTGTTGACGAGGGTGGTCCTATTGAAGCGACCGAGCGCTGGCCGATTCACCGTCATGCACCTGCTCTGACAGAGCTCGAAACCGAGACGGTTGTGTTCGAAACTGGTATCAAGGTCGTCGATCTCCTCGAGCCGTATATCAAAGGTGGTAAGGTCGGACTATTCGGCGGCGCCGGAGTCGGCAAAACCGTTATCATCATGGAGTTGATTCACAATATCGCAAAGCACCACGGTGGATACTCGGTTTTCGGCGGTGTGGGAGAAAGAACTCGTGAAGGCAACGACCTCTGGCACGAAATGAAAGACTCGAAGGTCGAGGGTGGATGCGTATTAGATAAGGTCGCACTGGTCTACGGGCAGATGAACGAGCCACCAGGTTCGAGAATGCGCGTTGGTCTTTCCGCTCTGACAGTTGCTGAGTACTTCAGAGACGTGAGCAAACAGGACGTGTTGCTCTTCGTCGACAACATCTTTAGATTTGTACAAGCAGGTTCTGAAGTGTCCGCGCTTCTTGGACGTATGCCTTCCGCCGTAGGATATCAGCCTACACTCGGCAACGAGATGGGTGAACTGCAGGAGCGCATCACATCGACCAAGCATGGTTCGATCACTTCCGTACAAGCTGTATATGTACCGGCAGATGACTTGACCGATCCGGCGCCTGCCACCACATTCGGTCACCTTGATGCCACCACGGTGTTGAGCCGTCAGATTGCAGAACTCGGAATTTACCCAGCAGTAGATCCGCTGGCATCCACATCGACAGCGCTCAAGCCGGATATCGTCGGCGAGGAGCACTACGAAGTCGCCCGTGGTGTGCAGCAGACATTGCAGAGATATAAAGATCTTCAAGATATCATCGCTATCCTGGGTATGGACGAACTCTCCGAAGACGATAAATTGATCGTGTCGAGAGCACGCAAATTGCAGAAGTTCCTCAGTCAGCCGTTCCACGTAGCTGAAATCTTCACCGGACGTCCTGGTAAGTACGTTTCATTGAAGGATACAGTAGCTGGATTCAAGCAGATTCTGGCCGGCGATTGTGATGATATGCCTGAGCAAGCCTTCTACATGGTTGGCGATCTCAACGAAGCTCGAGAACAGGCGAAGAAGCTACAATCCGCTTAAGGAAATCAATTCGTTCATGAGTAAGAAAAAGCAAGAGCCCAAGGTCGAGAAGATTAACGCCGCACCGGACGAGTTGTCTAACCGTGATGTATACGTGTTTGGACGGCTTGAAAACGAAGTAGCCACGCCGGTTATTCGCAGGCTGCTGCGTTTGACCGAGCGTGATTCGAAGACCCCGATCAATTTGTATATCAACTCCGCAGGCGGAAATGGATACAACGCAGATGCAATCATCGCGATCATGCATTCAATACCGCCGAAGGTGAATACAATTTGTCTGGGTCATGCACTTTCGGGGGCTTGTGAGATTCTGGCGTCGGGGACTGGTGAGCGTTCTGCCTACGAGTTCTCGACACTCATGTTCCATCAGACGATCTGGGAAGCGGAAGGTGACATCACAAGCCTTGAGATCCAGGCGCTGCAGGGGCAAAGATTCAGAAATGCGCAGATAGAACTATTGCACAGATGCACCGGGCAGGATCGCGACCGCATCCGCAAGGACATCGAGCGCGACCACTATCTGTCGGCGCCGGAAGCGCTCGAATACGGAATTATCGACAAGATTATTCGTCATCAGAGCAGAATTCCATCGCCACGTTTGACGCTTGCTTCCAATAGTGCACCGAAGCCCAAGATAGCGGCCAAAACTGCTACTACACGGGCTACCGCTGCCAGCCGAGAAAAAACGCAGACCGCTGCTAAAAAGCCTGCCGCAAAAGCAAAGACGACGGCAGCCGGAACGCGGGCTCGTGCACAGGGACGAACCGCAGGTGGCAAGACCAGTACGAGAAAGAAATAGCCAATACTTTTTCGCTAAAAGAGAGGAAATATGTCCGGTACGTTCAGACTCCAGATCATTACACACGAGCGCCAGGTGCTCGACACTGAAGTGACGCAAGTGACTGCGACTGCTCGCGATGGAGAGTTGTCGATCCTGCCTGATCACGAACCTTTAGTCACCGCCCTTGGTGTCGATGTACTGACTTACTGGGAAAAAGGTGAACCGCATACTGCTGCTGTGATTGGTGGAATTCTCGAGGTCTCGAGCAACAGGTCTATCAATCCGCACGGCAAGGCCAGCGAAGGATCTCCACTAACCTCGCCTGGAGTAGTCGTCACGGTCCTGAGCGATGCTGCCGAACTGGCTACCGAGATCGACGAAGCTCGAGCCAAGCAAGCCAAGGATAGAGCCGAGGCAGAAAAAACTCAACGGGTCGACAAGCTCGATACGCAGCTTGCCGAGATGGCGCTTGCAAAGGCTATTACTCGTATGAAAGCGGTTCAAATCGCACGAGAAAGAAAGCGCCTACACTAAGCGAGACAGACATTAGAGCATCCGTCAGTTGCCTTCGTTGCCTTTCATATACGAATCGACGGTCGAGTAAGCTCTCCGGCGCTTGGGACCGGCGCTGGCTTCTGTGGTTGAAGGCGCAGGCTTAGCTGCTTTCGGCCGTTTCGGTTTCTTCGGTTTCTTCGCGATGACCGGTTTCGCTTTCTTGTTAGTTGGCACCGTCAGTGGTGTCGTTGGTTGTTGCTTTGTCTCGCTGCTCGGTGGTGCTACTGGTGGTGTGCCGCTAGCGGTTGGAATTGTCGTGCTGGTTGCAGCGCTCTGTTTTGTTGGTGGTGCAGGCGTAGGAATGGCGCTGGTCGGCACCGGCTCACTAGGCGGCGGTGTTGTTTGGGTCGCGACCGGCGGAGCACTTTCTGTGGTTGCAGTTTTGGGTTTGACACCTATGAGAATGTAAACCGCGATGATTACGAATATGCAGACCGCAACACAAGATAAGGTAATCAAAACGCGCTTCTTGCTTTCCGCGCCGCCTCTGCTGTTGCTGAATCGCAAAGCCGAAGAGCCTCCGGTGCGTACACTGCTGTCTGTTTCATCGCCATATCGAGTTCTAGAAGGCGGTGTGATGGGCGTTCTTAGCGGAGTGCTGGGCTGTTGCTGCGGCTCGTCAGGCAGCATTGGTTTTGGCGCCTTCACCGACGGTGTTGGTATCGCATTCAATGCAGCAACATCGAAAGGTACATGCCCCGCGGGCGTCTTTTTGTCGACCGGAGGAGGGACTGCTACAGTCTCGCGAAGGACATCTTCATAGTGAGGTTCCATCGGTCCAGCTGGAGTTGGCGCAGTTGGCGGTGTGGCGTTCCAGTCTAGATTCTTGGACTTAGGCCTGGACACTTGCACTGTATGATCGGAGCCGTCGTCGAGACCGCCGGTCACTTCTGAATGCTCCTGGAGATCTATTCCGGTGTTGTCCTGAAGGAATGGACGGGCACCGGACCTGCTGCTAGTCATCTTTCCGTCCGGCTGCTCGGGAAGTGGAATTGAAGGCGGTGCCCCGGGAGTTGGGGATGACAGCGCCTGAATCGCGCTCTCGGGCGGTATGCTGGCATCTGCCCAACTGCCTTTTGATTGGTCATCATATGTTGCCGGTCGTGCGCCCCACGGCGGAGGCGGCGCGCCCTGCGGAGCCGAACCTGCATCTGTGCCCTGCTGTGCCAGTCCTGGCAGACCCCAGCTCGGACCTGACTGAGTGCCAGCGCCGGCCTGTCCCCAGGGCGGGGGCGGACCTGCGCCCTGCGGTGTGGTCGGCACGACCGTAGCTGAGGTCGGAGCTTTCCAGAGTGGTCCTTCGGCTTGCGGAGCTGCTTCTGATCGGTTCTGCGCCGAGCCTGCCACTAACTTGTCTAGAGGCGGAATATCGTCCGGACTGGCCGGTTGAAAGAGCCCGGGAAAATCCGCGCTTGCGGTGGACGGTTGAGCCGGGATGTCTGTGCGAGAAGACCTTTGGTTGTTATAGGGCGGCAGTGCAATCAAATTAGAGAGTGATGTTCCGGGTTTTGCCGATGGGTTGGGTTGAGGAATTGGCTGAGGGACAACATCAAAGTCACTCGGTCTGAGCTCTTGATCGGCAAGCGGATTCCCAGCCACGGCTTGCAACGCCTGAGGCGATCCGAGAGCGATTGTCCTATTGAGAAAGGCGTCTGGGACCGGAATTCGCTGCCCAATCGCTGGACTGGGATTGTTAGGGGGGGAAGGAGAAGTCTGTGGTGCTGAATGTGTGACTACCGGCACGGCATTCTGTGATGTTGTCGGTCCAGGCGGATCCATCATGTGCGGCATGAAGCTCTGCGGATGCGACCCTACAGGTGTCATCGGCAGAGAGTTGTGTGACGCTGTTGGACCGGGTGTCACTGGCGGAAGCGAACTGTGCGATGCTGTGCCTCCTGGTTGGACTCCAGGCGTCGGATTGTATGGGGCCATCGGCACGTATGGCTGCGGCGCTTGTGTCGATGCCATCGGACCCGGCGACGATTGGACCGCTGACATGGAGTTGTGGGACGCAGTCGGTGGCATGTATGCCTCTCGGGCAGATGCCTGTGACAGCTGTACAGGTGGCATCGAGTTCTGCGACGCGGTCGGCTGCATGTACGCTAGTGGCGAGGATCCACCAGCCTGGGCCGCCCACATGGGGTCTGGTGACAGCTGGACTGGTGGTGCGGAATTCTGTGAAGCGCTAGGTGACACGTAGGTCTGTGTCGCAGATGCGTTGGTCTGAGCAGCCCGCATTGAATCTGGCGTCAGCTGAACGGGTGGTATCGAATTCTGAGAGGCGGTGGTGGGCATGTATGCCTGTTGCGACGATGCATCAGCTCGGGCCACTCGCGTAGGATCTGGTGACAGCTGCACAGGCGGTATCGAATTCTGAGAGGCGGTGGTGGGCATGTATGCCTGCGGCACTTGGGCACCATACGGCGCAGACCCCGCTGATGGGGTCCGTGACGGTTGTGCGGGTAGCCCGGACCGGGAGGCTGTCGGCGCAACCAGATCTGAGAGGATAGGATTGCTCCCCGTCGGATTGGCACGAGGTGGAGACAAGGGCGCTGGTGCCGGAGCCGGCGGACGTTGCTTCTGTGGAGCCGCCGAGGTGGCGCTCCAGCTAGGACCTGATTTGCTGTCCCAGGTCAGGACGAAGTGTGAGTCACCTTGCTTGTTCTTCGCGTCAGGGACCGGCACCGGTCTCGACGTCTGTTGTGTTTCCTCGCCGACGACAGGTCTGTCTCCAGTGATGTCTTCTGGTAATGACGCTGGCGGGTTCTGGGCCGGCAATCGATCGCTTGTTTTTGTCCGCTCTACTGTGGAGGCTTCCAGTGCTGCAGATAACGAGGCGAGATCTTGAGTCAGAAGCTTTCCGATTTGCGGTTTGCTTTCGATCCTGTCCGATGCGACAGAACTCGGTTTTGCTGGTCTCCTCGCGTCGTCATCCCCTACTTCTGTTCCTGGGCCTGACCATGAGCCGCGACTTAAACCGCCGGTGTCAGCTGCTTGTTGCGGACCTCCGAAGAGTTCTTTATCGGAAGTCTCGATGCTGGCAATCGAGTCGCTCCATTTATCGTAAGACGAGGGTGATGGTACCGGACTTGGTGTCGGGGTCGTCTCGCCGGACCACGATGGCTTCCAGCCTACCTCGCCGGTCCCTGGCGCGGAACTCTTGATCGGACTGATCGGGTCGCTATTGCCTCTGAAGCCGGCTGTGGCACTACCGGTAGTGCTAAGCGACGAATTCTGAGAACCGGCTTTCGGACGCTCGGTCTTCGGCAGGGTACCCGCTACGAGCTCCAGCTCGCCTTTCAGTTCTGCCATCGATGAATAGCGGTTATCGGGTTCGATCTCCAGGCACTTGAGCACTATCATCTCGAGTTTTTCCGGAAACACCTTGCCTGGTACTACATCTCTGAAGTTGGGAGCAAGTTTCGTACACTTCAAGTGCACTGTGGAAATGTAGTTTTCTCCACGGAAAGGTGGGCTTCCCGTCAGCGTTTCGAACATCATTACACCGACTGAGTATATGTCGCAGCGTTGATCTGTCGGTCTGCCTGTACATTGCTCAGGGCTCATGTAGAGCGGACTGCCGACCACCTCACCTGTCCGTGTGATTTTCTGGGTGTACTCAGCTAACTTAGCGACTCCGAAATCCAGCACCTTGACGTGATCTTGTTCCGGTTCGTTTGATACCATCACATTGTGCGGTTTGAGGTCTCTATGGAGGATGCCGGCGCCGTGCGCATAGCGCATCGCATCCACGACCTGCAGAAATATTCGGATGGCGCGGTTGAGGGGAAGAAGCACTTCGCGATCGAGAATCTCTTTGAGGCTTTCTCCTGCCACGTATTCCATGACGATGAACGGCTCTTGCATGTACGTCGAGCCGAAATCAAAAGTCGTGATGATGTTCGGGTGCTTGAGCTGAGCGAGCGCCTTGGCTTCCAGCTTAACTCTCTGCACGTTGGAGTCGTCTCGTGCGAGTTCTGACGGCAACAATTTCATAGCGACGATCCTGTCGGTGAGCTTATGTTTTGCCTTGAAAACTACGCCCATACCGCCGGCCGCGATCACGTCCAAAATCGCGTAAGGCTCCACGACGGTGCCCACCAGTGGGTGGCGCTTTTCGGGCGAACCTTGACTATCAACATTCATTCAGTAAAAAGTCCAATAACCGACTAGATCATCCGCTCTACCCTTAATTCCCCGGTATATGTAATGGTAAACATAGAAAGGGAACCGGCAAGCTGATAAACAGGCATCAGTCGCCTTTTGTCAGGTACAGGATTGATTTGACCTTGCGTTCCGGCGTCGACGACACGATTGTCTGGAATCCCGAGCCTCCCCTGGCCGGATTTCCGGCACTCTGTTCGTTGTTTTCCGTGACACCCAGTCCCTGCTTGAGGGCTTCGCGGAGCTCTGGCGGGACTCTGAGCACCATGGTCGTGGATGTGCCTCCGTCAAAGTTAATTGCCGAATTGCAACCCAACTGTCTCATAAATTCCGACAGCCCTGAAAGTGAAATTCCTTCGGAAAATTCTTTGGTTCGTCTGCCCTGCACGCAGACCAGATGAAGTGTGCCACCGTTGCCGATACCAAGGCCAGTTCTAGCGGCTCGCATATTTGTACCGATTGAGTCGACAACCTTCCCCCCTGGCGGAGTTCTGACGAACGCCTCGGGGCGTGATGTCAACTTGGGAAGGAGCTGCGGACCAGCCTGAAGTGAGTGAATCAGTTTGAGCTTATCCGGGGTAGCGTCGCTGCGCGCCTGAATCTTGTACTCCCACTTTCCATTTTTGTCTTTCAGCGCTCTCACTTCCGAGCGATTGAAAATCTGGGTGAGAAAGGGCTTGAGACCTTGGTTATTCACTAACGCCATATTATGCCGAGGCTCACAAACCTGCTTGCCGTCGATGACAATATAGCTGGCACTTTCACCATCCGAGAGATTGAAGAATCCGGCATTCACTGCCGCTATCGCATCGACTTTCGATGCCATCTCCGATGTCGTCGCGGTTTTATCGCAGATATAAGGTTTGATCGACCAATCACTACCGGCAGTATCAATCGACACTACATGTGCAATTGCCAGTGGATCGATCTCTATGCAGCGATACATAACACCTTTGGCCAACGGAATTGATTTTTTTGTTGCTTTCGATATCTGCTCGTTTATTTCACTAACCAGAGACTTGTCCCCCTCCTTCTGAGTTGATGCGCATATGCCAGCCTCTGCGGTCAGAACGACTGCGACTACCGCGCAGATTGCTGTCGCCAACACCCTCGATCGAGGCACTACATGTGGTGTTAATCGCAGTGTCGAGAGATGTCTAAATGACTTCATGTTAGGGGTCCTGTTTGCGGCGTGCAATTTGATGGTCAAGAATTACAGTATTAGTTTATCGCGAAATATTCTTTCCGACAGAATGAATTGATTTCGGCAACACAGGCGCGATGTTGCTCTTGCAGCAGTTTAAGCCATATCGGTTTAAACATTGACGACGGCTCATAAGGACGATGCTCTCGCTGAATTGACAGCGGATTAAACTGGATCGCACCGAGCTCACGATATTCTCGCTGCAAAGCAAAAGCGCCATGCGCGATGCATGACGCTTTGCAAAATTTTCAATCTTTTGGAGATTGTTAGTCGGCCATGTTGACCCAAACGCTCTTGATGTTCGAATAGAGTTCGATCGAGTGTTTGCCGAGTTCGCGACCGTAGCCGCTCATCTTGTATCCGCCGAAAGGAACGGCTGGATCGAAGACGTTGTAGCAGTTGACCCAGATGGTGCCGGCTTTGATATGCGAAGCAAACTTGTGGGCTTTCTTCACGTCTTTGGTCCAGACCGCACCGGAGAGACCGAAGCGAACTTTGTTGGCTTGGTCCGCGACATCATCCATGCCTTCGAAAGGAATGACGGCGAGCACTGGTCCGAATACTTCTTCTTGTGCGATGCGCATGTCATTCTTGACGTTGGTGAAGATGGTGGGCTTCACGAAGTAGCCTTTCTTCAGATCTTCGGGTTGTTCGCCGCCGCAAGCCAGCTTGGCGCCTTCTTTCTTAGCGATGTCTACATAGCTGAGAACACGCTCTTGCTGATCTTTCGAAACTTGAGGACCGATTTGGGTTTTCTCGTCGAGACCGGAGCCCTGACGCATCTTGCCGACGCGGTCGAGCAGTCTGGACATGAATTCGTCATGTATCGATTTCTCGAGGAAAAGGCGGGAGCCTGCGCAGCAGACCTGACCCTGATTGAAGAAGATACCGGTGATGGCGCCGTTGACGGCGGCATCTATGTCGGCATCTGCAAATACGATGTTTGGAGCTTTGCCGCCAAGTTCCAGCGAGACTCTCTTGAGGGTCTTCACGGATGCTTGAACGATCAATTGACCGGTCTTGTCTTCGCCGGTGAAAGCGATCTTGTCTACATCGTCATGGTTGGCGAGGAATTCGCCGGCCGAGTCGGGACCGAGACCTGTGACGATGTTGATTACGCCTTCGGGAAATCCGGCTTCAAGAGCGAGTTCGCCGATTCTCAGAGCGGTGAGCGGAGTCTGTTCTGCTGGCTTCAGTACGACGCTGTTGCCGCAAGCTAGAGCTGGACCCCACTTCCACGCTTGCATCAGCATCGGGAAGTTCCACGGAATAATTTGACCGACTACGCCGATTGGCTCGCGCAGCGTGTAAGTGAAAAAGTTGTTGTTGGCGTTGATTGTTTCGCCTTCCAGCTTGGTTGCCCAACCGGCATAGTAGCGGTAGGTTTCGATCGTTGCTGGGACGTCGACGTGCTTGGACTCGTTGATCGGCTTACCATTGTCGAGGGTCTCGAGCTCTGCCAATTCATCGGCGTGCTTTTCGATTAGATCGGCGAGCTTGTACATGCAGCGAGCGCGCTGTGCAGCCGACATCTTTCTGTGGAAGCGACCGTCTTCGAACGCCTGACGAGCGGCTTTGACAGCCATGTCGACGTCTTCTTTTCCGGCTTCAGCAATTTCGGACAAGACTTCTTCGGTTGCCGGGTTGTATGTCTTGAAGTATTTGCCGGTTTTGGGTTCAACCCATTTTCCATTGATGAGGAGCTTCTTTGGCTTCTTCAACCATTCTTTGCAAAGCAGTTCTTTTTCTTGCATAACGGTCATGTAAGACCCTCCAGAATTCGGTCAAATGATATACAGCACAGTGCGGCGAAAGTCCGCCTGCTTTCCGACATAAAATTAGCACGGCATTTTAATATTTCTTGAATAGTTCCCAAAGGTTTAAGATTGCCATTATTATTGCTCGATCGTAGTGCTGATGCGTATATGGCGGGTGTAGCCGCCTATGTTTTCTAGGCGGAAGCTGTTGACGACTGATTGGAGAAAGCTTTGGATTTCTTGAATCCATATTACATCGTGACGTGGGGCTGTTCTCAGGCGCATTCATGGATTGGAATTGCGCGACCAATCCGACCATTTGTTTATGGATTGGAGCGCTCGACCGATCGTTCCAGATTTAGATACGATTTTCCATGCAATACACATCACCGAAATTCCAACCTTTTCAACTACGCTCAAAGAAGGCAATTGGAACCTTCAGTGTGTGCAATATCTGTTTTGAGATGATGTCGACGCAATATCGTAAAATATTCAGGCTAAGAGTCTCGTGCGTCCAACAGAAAGCCCCCAGTGACGCGGATTTCCGCGGCTCCAGGGCGGATGAACCAACCATTTTGTTTAATACCTGCGATCAAAGCATCGTCTCTACCAGGTTTCCTTATGTCTATTGAAAAAACGAAAACGCAGCGGCGGAATGAATTTCCTGCTCTTGTTAAGCCATACATGAACTACGGCGGTCAGGGACCTTTGTCAAATGACTCTCTGGACGCGATTAATCGCTCATATCGAGAAGTTCAACTATACGGTCCGTTCTCTGGTAAATCGAACCTCTGGATGTTGGAAGAGCTGGAAAAAACGCGTCAGCTCCTCGCGCAGGAGCTTGGCGGTGACCCGCAGTCTTTCGTCCTCACACAGAATGCTACTGAAGGTTGCAACATGGTTCTGTGGGGCATCGATTGGCAATCCGGTGATAACATCGTAACTACCGATTGCGAGCACCCTGGTGTCGCAGCCGCGATTGAGAATGTTGCTAGACGCCATGATTTGAGCGTGACACGCGTGCCTCTGTCGGCTTCAGAGTCAGAATCAATCGGCGTTGCTCAATCGATCGGCGCAGCCATTGATTCACGAACGAAGCTAGTCGTGCTCAGTCATGTACTGTGGAATACGGGGGAGACTTTGCCACTTTCGGAAATCCAGGCGTGTTGCCGAAGCGCCAACGTTCCTCTTCTAGTGGATGGTGCGCAGTCTGCCGGAGTGATACCACTCGATTTGACCAACGATCCGATCGACTACTATGCCTTCCCTGGTCACAAGTGGTTTTGTGGACCTGAGGGAGTAGGCTCACTCTACATCAGACCAGAACTGATATCAGGGTTAAAACAAACGTTCGTCGGTTGGCGAAGCTCGATGTTTGTCGAGAACACTGATACCAGCGCGGTAAAATTCGAAGTTGGGACTGCTTCCTTCCCTCTTCTCGCCGGGCTGCGAGCAGCAATCGAAGGGCACCGCCTTCGGGGCGATTCTCAAGAGCGATACCAACAGATTCTCACCAATGTACGAAATTTCAGAACCCGACTTTCGGAGCTGAGCTTCGTCACTGTCTTGAGTCCACAGCTTGCGCCATCCGGATTGGTATCATTCATACTACACGGTCTGTCGCACAGCGAGGTCGTTGTAAAGTTGGAAGAGGAAGGTATTATTTTACGCACTGTACCTCAGCCTGATTGTATACGGGCATCCATTCACTATTTAACTGAAGAGAGCGACATGGACGCTCTGGTGCAAAACCTTATTAAGCTCAAAGCGAGCACACCTCAATAAGTGCGTTTGCTAGAGCGTCGTTGTACAATTTTGCAGTCCGTATGAGACTTTGGAAATGGATGCGGCGCCAACCAATGACGAGAAGGAAGAGCCAGTTAGATCAACTGTTGCTATTGTGCCGGAAAAAAGGTCGTTTTTCGGCTGTATTTTATTTCGATTTCTCCTCGTCTACTTCTTCCTTTCACAGTCGCAGAATATCTTTGCCCGAATTCCAGGCGGTGTGTTTCTAAGTTGGGCAATTTCATTGTTGTCTAAGCCGCTCAGCGCGCCAATAGCTAGTTCTCTGTTTCATTACACGCCGGCAGCTGCATCGGGCGGTAATGGTAGCGGTGATACCACTGATGGTTACATTGAAGTAGTCTGCCATCTGCTTATTGCTTCTATCGCTACGCTTATATGGACCATAGCGGACTTCCGTCGGCGGGATTATTCGCGGGTCTATCCATGGTATCGTCTCATGCTGCGCTTATCTCTTGGCGCATCGATGATCTCATACGGGTCGTTCAAGTTGTTGCCTTCACAATTTCCACCGCCGGGTTTATCGAGACTGGTTGAGACTTACGGAGAGTCTTCGCCGATGGGCTTGCTCTGGACGTTCATGGGATTCTCTCCGGCGTACGGTGCTTTCTGTGGACTCGCGGAGGTTGTCGGAGGTCTGCTCCTGCTCTTTCCTCGGTTCACCATGATCGGTGCGCTTGTCAGCTTTGGTGTTATGTCCAATGTCTTCATGCTCAACATGTGCTTCGACGTTCCCGTCAAGATTTATTCATTTCACCTTCTCGTTATGTCGCTTCTGCTTTTGCCGCCGGACGCGTTTCGACTCAAGACCTTTTTCTTCGGCAATGGTCCAATTGCGCCTCGCGTTGAGTTCCCTTTGTTTTTATCTCAGAGAAAAAATACAATCGCAATGTCCGTGCAACTAATTTTCGGTGCTTTCGTACTCGTACAAGGACTGAATCTCTCGTTGAATAACATCCGCGAACGGAATCATGCAAATCCGCCGTATTACGGAGCCTGGCTAGTGGAAGAGGAGACGATCTCCGGTGTCAAGCAAACCGATGAGTATAGCTGGCGTTATTTGATCTTTGAATGGCCGAAAGCGATGCAGGTGCTTTCGCTCAATCGAGTGAAGAGTTTCTACAAGCTGGAAGTTGCCGGTGATGAAAAGAATCTGACGATCTCAACAAAAGACAAATCCAAGCCCTGGACCTCACACATGAAAGTAACCCAGCCGGACCCCAACCACCTCATTCTTACCGGCGACTTCGTCGGCTATCCAGCCGAGCTAAAAATGCGCAAAGTCTCTAGCGAATTTTTGCTGATGAACCGAGGTTTTCATTGGATCAACGAGTATCCGTTTAATCGATAGGCTTGACGGAGGGACAGCAGTTAAGCCGGAGCACGTTGGCGGAGTTGACCGATGTTCACCCAACACGATGAAGAAGCATTCTGATTTGTGGCGAGTCCAGCTATCTCTCTTGCCACTCCCTTTAGTTTCTACATGTCCTTTCTCAGCACAATGACATGATAACCGGATGCATCGTCACCGTGCCGTCCTCTAAACACGGCAGTTAACCCGCATTGCTTAGCTAATTCAATATACTTCTCCGGTGTGCGTTCTGCATAGTTGATTGAGCTAGTCCGCTCTTGCCCATCACTGCTGGTCATGGCGAGAGTCGCCCTATGATGACCATTATCGTTGAACGTCCATGAATAGTGGCAGCGATAGGTTATGTCACCGTGCTTGTTTTCGTATGCCTGCTCGCTTATTCCAGTTGTCGCAAAATGCTTCCAGTCGCGGACATTGAATATGAAGTGACCACCTGATTTGAGGACTTTCGCCAGGCCTGAGCAGCAATCTAGAAAATACGAATCGTAGTCTTCGATGCGAACGCTGTCAGGGAAGGTATAAATTCCGAAGATTACCAGGACAACATCAAAGTCATGCCAATCATCTCGAACTTTGCCCAGTTGCACGAATGAAGATTGGCGGTAGCGACTCCGGTCAATTCCCGCTTTCTCTCCGTTTGCGATTGCTGCATCTAGCATAGCTTGACTGAAGTCACTGGCATAAACGCGAAAACGCTTACCGACGTTCTTTCCGAGTGTTCCTTTGTGCAGAACTACGGTTTGCAAGCCAAGCCCGCAGCCAGCATCTAGAATCTTCGCACCGTTAGGAACGTTGTCGGCGATCCACTGCGAAATCACTGGGTCGTTGAGATCAACCGCCTTAAGGGTTTCAGGAGACACTAAAGCGAGATACAGATCCGCGATCTCCTCGTATGGGTCCACGACTGTCATCGTCAAGCTCCTTCACATGCCAGCCACATAATCTTTTCCCAGACTTTGCGTTTCGATAACCCTGAAAATCCACGCGCAACTTCATCTATGCAGAACCGTTACCGGCAACGAGTACTTTCCTACTCGCCGCCTTCAGCTCCGGGAACGCCGCCCTCTTCGCCGCCACCGCTGAGGGTGCTTGGATATTCGCCGAGTTTGACAGCGATCGCCTCGGGCGAGCTGTTGCGGAGCACATAGAAGTTGAGCAAATCACCTATCTTTCTCGCTCTGACATATTCTCTTATGTCTTTCGGTGATTGGACTGCCTTGCCATCGATTTTTTGAATGATGTCTTGCTTTCTCAAACCGGCGTTCTCAGCGGAGCTTCCTTCGTAAATCTCCGCGATGACCACGCCGCGAGTTGTTGGTCCCAATCCAAGGCTTTTGGCCATTGTCTCTGACACCTCCTTCATGCCGATTCCGAGGAATGGTCGCAGGATTTTTCTATGGGCGATCAGATCTTCGCATACGGATTTAGCTACATCGATTGGAATAGAAAAGCCAATGTTCTGGGCGACAAGACCCTTGACCACAGCAGTGTTGACTCCGATCACCTCTCCTTTGAGATTGAGCAGCGGTCCGCCGGAGTTACCCTGGTTGATCGCGGCGTCGGTTTGAATGAAATTGATGTTGTCGTTGATATCGTATACGGTGCGTCCGAGTGCCGAGATTATTCCTAAGGTCACGGTGTGGTCGTAACCGAGGGGGCTGCCGATTGCGATTGCGAATTCGCCGGCTCTGAGCTTCGTCGAGGAGCCCATCTTAAGTATTGGTAGGTTGGTAGCATCTACCTTCAAGACTGCGAGATCTGAGAATGTATCGATACCAGCGACAGTGGCAACCAGATTTCTTCCGTCGTTCAAAGTGACTTCGATGCGCTTCATTCCTTTGACCACGTGGGCATTGGTCAGAATATAGCCATCGGCCCTAACGATGAATCCAGAGCCGGTTGATTTGACCGGTCTAGCCATACCGCCCATACGCTCCGGGTCTACCTCTCTGTTGTTGTAGAAGAATCGGAAGTTGCCGCCACCGAATGGCATCATCGATTGCAAACCGCCTGCACCGGGCTTTTCGCACTCGATGTTGACGACTGCCGGTGCAGCTGCCTCGGCGATGTCTGCAATGAGATTACCTTGAAAGAGAAGTGGGTTTTCCTCGCTCGACAAAGCTGCTAGCAGCTTGCCTGCATGTGATGCTTTGGGTGTTGACTCTGAAGACGGGGCTGATTGGGCCGTATCGTCCGGCGCCGAGGCGTCCTGCCCGGTCGCGAACTGAGAGCCAGTAACTATGGCTCCTGTCAACAGAATTGTCGCGCTCAGTGCGACGGTCTTTCTATTCAACATCCGAATTCTCTCCATTTGTCGTCACTCAAAAGTTGTGGTTGTCTGTTGGCATGCGATTCAGTCTCACCTGAGGCAGTTCAGTCCGCTCTCATGAGGCAGCTGAGGGTGTCATTCTGGTGAGCAGTGACTGCTAAATGATACTAGCGAATAGGTCATGGGGATCTCTGGCTTGAGAAATATTGTTGTCATGTGCATATTCACTCTACCGCAGTCGGGATTTGTTCGCCCGCCCGCTAAGCGCTGGCTGGACCTCAAGCGATCTACGTGGACAACAGACGGTGGTGGGCGGTTCGTGTTCCGCGGTTTCCAACTGTGCGTAGCAATTTGAAAAACTTGACTCGAAGCCAATATTAAAAAGCTCAGTAAATCTGAATCAAACTCCCGAGTCTAAGTCGAGAATTCGTAATGATATTACATATGGTGCTCAGGGCATTGCTTCATCGAGCGAGAGTCGAAGCGCACATGATCGCAATCAAGATCATCAGCGCGCCGAGCAAGACAGAACGCATCCGCGGCTCCAAGTACAACGGATTTCTGCTGGCTGATTCTTTGTTCTGAATTTCCCGCTCCAGTGCCTCTGCGCTGTGACGCAACCTCGTGATTTCGAACGCTATCTCGAGGCTGCGCTCCTTCTCGTCTGGCTGCACCACTTCCTGCTTTTCGAGATGAATTCGCCATTGTGTCTCTTCCGCGATTCTTAGCGCAAGACTCTGTCTGACTTTGATGAGTTGTTCTTGAAGGCAAGAAATAGACTGGTCGTCAGTTGCACCAACGATTGCTTTGAATGCGGCGGAAGCCTTTTCGACAAGCTTGTGCAACATCTCTTGCTTCCTGAGTCTCGCCTGTCGTCAAATCCGCCGATTACTCGAATTACTAGAACGCTTTGCGGTACTTATTGTTGAGTCTGTTTGTTTCTTTCCTTGAGACTGCATTGCGTGACTTAGCGAATTGGTTTTGCTTCTGGTAGTAGTTGCCTTGCTTCTTGTTGGTGCGCCAGGCCTGTTTTGACAAACCATTGTTATTCTTCGACCAACCGCTCTTGTAGCCTCGGTTGCAGCTCTTGTTCCAACCTGTTTTATTGCCTCTGTTG
Source organism: uncultured Candidatus Obscuribacterales bacterium (assembly GCA_964418155.1). Classification (GTDB taxonomy): domain Bacteria; phylum Cyanobacteriota; class Vampirovibrionia; order Obscuribacterales; family Obscuribacteraceae; genus JADYXR01. The sequence continues at coordinate 53,369 of CAYQKX010000037.1, forward strand.
CAATTCTTGTTCCACGACTTCGCGTAGTTCTTCGCATCGGCCGTTGGCAATGTCGACAACGAAACGGTCAAGATCATCAACAGTGATAGAAATAAGTGAGTGAGTTTGTTCATAAGAGGCACCTTCCTTGGTACTTCAATTTTACCGCAGGTTGAAAGTTTGCCAGAGGTTTTATCGAAAGATCGCTAACTACCTTCCCATGCCCAGCTGTTGGGCTGTTTGGTAGACCTTCCCTTCCGTCAGGATTGATGGCGCGATCACAACTTCCACTTCCTGCATCTCTTTCAGGTTGGCGGCGCCCAGGGTGCCCATGCTCGTCTGCAAGGCTCCTGAAATGTTTTGGGTACCGTCGTCTACATGTGCTGGTCCGCGCAGTATCTGCTTCAGGCTCACGGTGGTTCCGACCTTGATTCTGGTGCCGCGTGGAAGAACAGGGCTTGGTGTGGCCATGCCCCAGTGATATCCACGTCCAGGAGATTCGATCGATTTTGCCAGAGGCGATCCGATCATGACTGCATCGGCACCACAGGCGATGGCTTTGCAAATATCACCAGAGGTTACCATTCCGCCGTCGGCAATCAGCAATGGTGCCTTTTTATGGCGCTCAGCAAAGACTTTCGCCGCGCCGGCGCAATCCGCGATGGCCGTTGCCATCGGGACACCGATGCCGAGCACTCCGCGCGATGTACAGGCAGCACCCGGTCCTACTCCGACCAGAATTCCGGCGACTCCAGTCTCCATCAACTCGAGAGCTGTCTTATAGGCTACGCAGTTGCCAACTACGACAGGAACTTTAACCGACTTGCAAAGTTTGGCGAGATCTAGACCCGGTTCTCCAGATGCGCTTCGATGATCGATTCCTGTGACTGTCGACTGGACGAACAGAATATCGAGTCCTGCTTCGATAGCGATATCTCCATATTTTTTCGCCACGTTAGGTGTGACCGATGCCGCCACCACAATGCCTTGATGTTTCATCTCTTCGATGCGCTTGCTTATGAGCGCCTCTTTGACGGGGCTCGAATAGAGCTTCTGCATGACCTCTACGAATTTGTCTTTGTCGCATGAGGTAATCTCGTGATAAATTTCGTCGCAATCATCGTATCGAGTCTGAATGCCTTGCAGATTAAGGACGCCGAGTCCGCCTAGCTTCCCTATCAGTCCGGCGAATTTAACATCGACCACGCTGTCCATGGCGCTGGCTAAGATAGGCAACTCCAGCTTCGTGCCTGCAAGCTCAACACTGGTATCGCAAACTTCCGGATCCAGGGTCTCGGAGCCCGGCACCAGGGCGACTTCGTCAAATCCGTAGGCTCTTCTCGACGGCTTACCTCTACCTATCGAGAGCTCTTCGCCGTATTTTGTTTGTGCGAATTCGACAGTCTTGGCCATGCTTTAGTCCCCCTGTGTTTCGCATATATTATCACCGCAATGGTGTAAAGCCGCATCAGTTCAATAACTCAGATTACAGTTCTTTTCCGACTTTATCAAAAATTTTGATATCGAAAAAAGAAAAAGCCGTCGATACCTTACTAGGTTGATCGAATCAAGCGTGGTTTTTCCCGCCAGGCGTGGGTAAGCTGTATAAAGTACTCACGTCTGTGAGAGCAGATGCTGCCGATAATTAAATGTTGTCTGGAGGGACTTATGACAACAGAGTCTAAATCAGAACAGTTGCACATACCTGAGGGGCTGAACTACGAGTGCACCGGGTGCGGCAAATGTTGTGGCGGTTGGTCGGTTCCTCTGACTGAAGAGGACTATGTGAGAATTGCCGATATTGATTGGGCCAAACAGGCGGATCGTTATTTCGGCAAGAATCTATTCCGCGAGTTACGGGAATACGAAAGTCAAAATACTCCATACACTCACGCGATCAAAGAAGGTGACAGCGGGCACTGTCCATTTCTCTACGACAATCTTTGTTTTATCCACAGCAAGTTCGATTCAAAAACGAAGCCGTCGATCTGCCAACTATTTCCTTACTCGTTCAATAAGACCCCAAGTGGAACCTACGCGACCATAAGTTTTTACAGCATGGGTGCGGTCAACAACAGCGGAAAAGCATTAGTAGATCAACGAGAATATTTGGAAGGGAAACTTGCTGAATTCAACGCACTCTATCCCAATCACGAGCCAAACTGGTCGCAGATCCAATTAAGTACCGGAATTCCATTGACGTGGGAAAAATATCTCGAGCACGAAGAGAAGCTGATCGCATATATAAAAGATAGATCTCTTTCGCTCGAGCAACGGTTCATTAATGGCTCCAATTATTTGGCGCGGGCGATGGCAGAAGCTCGCGGTAGCTCCGCGGCCGCGGAAGGCTCTCTGGATTCAGCGCCACCGCTTAACTGGATTGACCGACACTTACTGACCGCTCTCCACAAGATTTATTTTCCGGTGGACAAACTTGGGCGAGGCGAAGGCGACTTCAATTTGAATAGATTCCTTTTTCAAGTCGTGTTCCAGGGATTTTTTCCCGGTCTGGGGATCCGCGTTCCGGGAAAGCGTTATTCATTCGAAGAGCTTGAGAAAATGCCTTTTCCATCTAAGAATGATAAAGACATAGAAGACCTTATATACAGATATTTTTTCTCCAGACTATTTGGCAAGCATTACTTCGGTGCTGGATTCGGACAGCTCACGTTGATTACGGGCTTCAATCATCTAGCGATAGTTTTTGGATTGATCAAACTGCAATCAAAAGCAATTGCCAAGGTAAGAGGTGCAAATCAGGTCAGCTACTTGGATGTAGCTGCTGCAGTTCGTCAGTTGGAAAAAAGATTTGGAGAGACTTCACTTGATGGTATGGCCGCAGCGACATTCGAAACGCTGATGACCAGCAGCAAACGAGTGGCTCGTGTGTTAATGCACAGTTAGAATTTCGCGTTAGTTAAATCGAAAAAAAAGCTTGACTTGTATCCTTTATTAACGTACTCTCATAGAGTCAACTTATGACTGAGCTGCATTTTTCGCAGCTTATTTCGAACCTTTCTTTCGAACTTACTAATTACTACCACAACCATTACTTGCTTTCGGGCAGGAGGTTCACTTATGCGAATTACCAAACTATTAGTCGCTGCTGCAGTCGTTCTTGGAGTATCCGCAGCACCAGCATACGCACAATCTTTTGGAGATGCTTTCTCCTCGCAAGCTGTTGAAGGTAACCAGATGGGTATGAACAATACCTACTTCAATACCGGTACTCAGACCGAGCAGATCACTCAGGGTGCTGCTCCAATCCTGCAAGGTGCCACCAACGGTACCATCGGTCCTCAGGGGCAAGATGCTACGTCCATCATGGGCGTCAACACTTCAGGTACGGTCCGCGTCAACAACTTGGCTAACCTTGAAGCCTTGCTCAACATCATCGCTAACGGGATGGAAATCCTCGGTATCGCCTGGGGCGGACCTACGATGATCATGGGCTTCATGTGCATGGCTGCTGGTTCACACGATGCGATGAAGAAAGTACTCTTCGGCGCAGCTGGTGTGACCGGTGGATTGGCAACACCCGGTTGTATCAACTGGCTCGTTGCATCCGCCCGCGACGCCAACTTGTTCAGCTAACACAGGTTCAAAAAGGAATCGCAAGAGAGGGGCCTGCCCCTCTCTTCCTTTTTTTTTCTGAAGCGAATGCGTGTTATTGTGCGCGCTTTTCGATGTTTGTATAAACCGATAAGCGCTTTGGAGAGGCTGAAGAACTACTCGACAGTTACACGGAAGTTTATTGGAAGGTACCAATCTCGACGACGATTCTGTTGAGAATGCGATCGTTAAAGAGAAGAACTAAGTGGAGTTGTGTAGCGAACTACCAAGCGGAAGAACCGCATTGTCCTTTCTGCGAAGGACAACAATTCGAATGTAGCGATGGTGCCCTGGCCTACTATTCCGGGGACGGACAATGCAGAACATGCAATGCGATGGTCCATATAACCGGACTGGAGCGGCTTTTTTAGTCATCAAGTGATAGCGCTCTAATTCTAGACGGCATTAAATTCGATCCTATATATAGGATATGTTTTCGCAGCGGCGTGAATGTATTTGTTTGCGTTGGCGTTGTGCAAGCTCATGATATGCGGCTTGTCGAGGGTGGTCGCGTCTCTGGTTTCGAGCCGCGTTCTTTCAAAGGTCAAAACCAGAATGCACTTCGCAGCGATCTGGAATGTTTTGAGTTCGTGAAGAACGGCATGAATAGCTCGTTTCACAAAAACGCCACGAAAAGTTCACAAATGCCTCTCCGAAAAGCTATCAGAATGTTTGGATGCAGAGCTTTGTTGTTCTACCTTTTCATGTGTTGAAACGCGCAAAGGACCATCGTTTCACAAAAACGCCACGAAAAGTTCACAAATGAATCTGTGTCGCAGCAACCGAGGGTTTTCTCTTTGAAGTCTCGGATAAACGGAGAACGTTATGTGCAGCGCGTTTCACAAAAACGCCACGAAAAGTTCACAAATGAATCTGCGTCGCAGGCAACCGAAGGTTTTCTCTTTTAAGTCTCGATAAATGAAAAACGTTTTGAGCAGCGCGTTTCACAAGAACGCCGCGAAAAGCTCACAAATGAATTTGCATCGCACGTACCGGCGGTTTCTCTTTGAAGTCTCGGATAAATGGAGAACGTTATGTGCAGCGCGTTTCACAAAAACGCCACGAAAAGCTCACAAATTAATTTGCGTCGCACGCACCAGCGGTTTTCTCTTTCAAGTCTAGGGATAGTGAAAAACGTTATGAGCAGTGCGTTTCACAAAAAGCCACAAAAAGTTCACGAATGAATTTTCATAGAGGGTACGGGATTTTTCCCTTCCGACTGCGGCGCGAAATTAGGACGTCACGATCAGTGGGTTGCCCAACAACGCCATGAAAAGGATCCCAACTCAACTTGCCGAGAAACGCACCAAACTTTGTAGTGAGACTCACTAGATCGTAGAAAGTGTCACTATCAGTGCGTTTCACAAAAACGCCACGAAAAGTTCACGATTTCGTAGCAAATTTTTGTGCCGTTAGTTGCAACTGTCCTTCGAGGAGGGCATGAATTCAAGGTCCGCATAGTTGCCACGGGGGCTGGTCGCAGTGTTGAATACGGTGCATTCGGTTGCTAAGCGCTGGAATCTCTGATGGTTACTTGAGTCATGAATTTTAGCCACGAAAAGTTCACAAATTGATTTCTGAAATTGATTGGAAAATTTGGTGTGTCGGGAAGTGGCATGAACACTAGCTTTCCTGGGATAGCTTAATCGGGCGTACCTCGAATAGCTATTCAGGTTATCGGTTGGAGTTTTTGTGTTCTGCCGTTTTTGATTGAGTGTATCAAGAAGTAGATGAATAGCCTGTCTTTGAAACCAAGCCACGAATTGTTCACAACTCGTGCCTCTCCATGGAAGGTTTGCGTGGCATAAAAAAAGATAATCACGCACATCCAAAAAACTGCATGAAAAGTCGAATTTGGTCGATGTTAGCCACAAAAAGTTCACAATTGGAATTTGCATGTGCGCTATGATGTCTTCGTTCAAAATAGTTCTGGTTCTTTCGAGAACCGCTTGAATAGTGATATTCGATCGCGGCTCACTCAATGGAATTTGATCGACGTTGAATGCGTTTTTGGGAAAAAAGACTTTCAGGCTTTTCTGTTAGTTTCTCAAGATGCTCATGAATGGCTGGATTTCGAATAAAAGAAAGTCAGACGTTTCTTAGTAAAAATCAACTTTCTAATTCGAAAATCAAGCGCAAGGCACTTGACTTCTGTTCGTTAAATACGTACACTTGACATTGCCTAACATTCTATTTCCTTTACTAGGTCTTTTTCCCTTCTTTCCCGAATAGCTCTTGCAGTTTGCCTTGGAGGTTTTTGTAAATGCGTAACATTACTAAAATGATTGTTGCTTCTTCCCTATTGATCGGACTTACTAGCGCACCAGCATACGCACAATCTTTCGGAGATGCTTTCTCCTCTCAAGCTGTTGAAGGTAACCAAATGGGTATGAACAATACCTACTTCAACACCGGTACTCAGACCGAGCAGATTACTCAAGGTAATGCACCGATTCTTCAAGGTGCCACCAACGGTACAATCGGTCCTCAAGGTCAAGATGCGACGTCGATCATGGGCGTCAACACATCCGGTACGGTACGTGTCAACAACTTGGCTAACTTGGAAGCCTTGCTCAACATCATCGCCAACGGGATGGAAATCCTCGGTATTGCATGGGGCGGACCTACAATGATCATGGGCTTCATGCACATGGCAGCAGGCTCGCACGATGCGATGAAGAAAGTACTCTTCGGAGCCGCAGGCGTAACCGGTGGATTGGCAACTCCTGGTTGCATCAACTGGCTCGTTGCATCCGCCCGCGATGCCAACTTGTTCAGCTAAATTCACTACAGCTACAAGATTTCAAGAGAGGGGCACGCCCCTCTCTTTTACTTTGGAAGATTTTTTTGAGTAAAAATAGAATTCGGTTTTCAAATAATGCAGGCAAACATCGACACGATTAACGCCAGTGGAAAAAAATCCGTAATTTGCAAAGTTGCCAAAGATCAAGTGTGCAAGACATGTCTTTATGCGCGGCGCGAGTCGAATTGGCAAACGCTAAATCGACATCGATTTACAATTCAAAAAACGCAAATTTCATGCCCGAAAACGGAAAAAAGCTAACAGATTTTAGGAAGTTTTTTCGACCTAGATATTACTGACATTGCTTCTCGTAGACCCAGGCACAGGAAGCTTTTTCGGGAACGCAACCTTTGATATTGTGATGAAGAGTTAGATCTCAAGCGGTGTTTCTTCGAGTTTTCAAACAATATCAGTGGGAAAAACCGCATAAAAAGCCAGCTTTGAGCACATATATTCATTGACCTTCCGCTCTGATGTCATTATACTGACTTCCTGCGCGTCGGTGCGCAGTTACTAAACTCAGCGGTCTTACTACACATCAAGAAATCCACTGCCCAGGAGGGTCTCATTTATGCGCACTTCCACGATTGCTCAAGTCTCGCTTATCGCATTAACAGTTTTTGGTCTCAGCATCGCTCCGGCACACGCACAATCTTTCGGTGATGCATTCTCGTCTCAGGCTGTCGAAGGTAACACCCAAGGTATGAACAATACCGGCTTCAACACCGGCACTCAGACCGAGCAGATTACTCAAGGTAATGCACCGATTCTTCAAGGTGCCACCAACGGTACAATCGGTCCTCAAGGTCAAGATGCGACGTCGATCATGGGCGTCAACACATCCGGTACGGTACGTGTCAACAACTTGGCTAACTTGGAAGCCTTGCTCAACATCATCGCCAACGGGATGGAAATCCTCGGTATTGCATGGGGCGGACCTACAATGATCATGGGCTTCATGCACATGGCAGCAGGCTCGCACGATGCGATGAAGAAAGTACTCTTCGGAGCCGCAGGCGTAACCGGTGGATTGGCAACTCCTGGTTGCATCAACTGGCTCGTTGCATCCGCCCGCGATGCCAACTTGTTCAGCTAGTCATCAACAATTAAAGCACCGAAAGGGAGGGACGAAAGTCTCTCCCTTTCTCGTTGTATGACGACGAAACGAGTCGCTTCGGGAATGAAAAATGCCGTCGAAGGAATCGAGCTGATGCTAGAAAGAGGAGTATTCCGTGGAGGAAAAAAAGCGGCGTTGAAATTTGCCGTTCGAAGGAAAGATCTGTGGGCGAAAAGCCATAAGGAAAGGAGCTTTTCGAGACTATTAACTTTTGTACGCCTGGAAACGGCTCGATGCCAACTCGCACCTATGATTGTGGATGTCAAGCGGGTCGGGCTATAGTGGTGGCGGTTATGTCTCAACAAGATAATGGTTCTAGCCAATCGAATTCAAACTTCTTACTAACACCTGATGGGTACTCATTCTGGCAAGATGAAAACTCTTCGTCAGATGACAGAAAGGAAGCCGAAGAAAAAGCGCAGTTGGACGTTGGATCTTTTAACTTCGACTCTTCCTTCACTTCGAGCCAATTCCCTTTTGAATTTGAATCGAGTAACAGCTCTCTAACAGCTGAAGTGGAGACAATACGCCAGCAGCTCGGAGTAGATGCGAAACCAGAGCTTGCAACGCAGGTGGGCCTCAAGTCCGAATCTCTAGCGAAGATTGAATCAGAGACAGAGGTAGAGGCAGAGATAGAGATAGAGAAAGATCGAAATTTACAGGCAGTGGTGTCAGGCGCAACTAACAACTTGGACACGCCTGTCGACTGGACTCGACTTAATGATAGTGTGCAAACCATACCGGCTCCGTTGGTCGAGAAGATTTCCAATGAGAAGAGCGGAAACGTTAGGGTTGATGCTCCAGAAGCGATCGCACAGGAGACTCAACCCGATGTTGCCAGCGTGCTCGTAAGCGATGTCGTAAAGCAGGAGAGCAGAGAAGCGATCGCACCGGAGACTCAACCCGATGTTGCCAGCGTGCCCGTAAGCGATGTCGTAAAGCAAGAGAGCAGAGAAGCAATCGCACAGGAGACTCAGCCCGACGTTGGCAATGCTGAAGTCGAACCGGCAAAATCACTCACTGATTCCAACGAAAAGCCGAGCTTCGATGCAGATGAATCAGATGAATTTGACTTCTCGAGACTAGAGCAAGAGAAAGGAAATCCACCGACCGCCGAGGCGAAGACTTCATCAACTCAACCTTCCGCGAAAAATGAAATGCCAACCGCCGATGCGGCGCAAGATGTTTCTGACCCAGAAGAGCAGCTTTCGAACCTGCTCCAATTTCATCCGAATCGCGCAGCTGCTAAAGGCACATTAATTTCGCTCGCCCGTCCTTCCGGAGCAAAAAACAATGATCAGTCTGATACCTCCGAAAGTGTTCAGTCGAAAATCGACAATAACCAACAACTGAATGGTCCCAGGTACCAGAACAGACCGCGCGAAAATCAGCCCGCGAAAGATGCTGTTAAAAAGTCGGCGCCAACTTCGTTGTCTCAATATTGGCTCAAGTCGCTTGAACAGAATTTTCCTGGCGATACAACAGAAAGAGTGAGCGACAATTGGGGATTGGCACACCATACGAGTTGGGACATTGAAGCCAGTTTGACTGAGCAAAAGCCGCTCACAAATACTGAGACTCAGTTTTGGAAGCGTGATGGTGTCGGTGAAGTCACATGGTTCCTCGATCAGAACGGGGTAGGCTGGTCACGTGTTGGTAGCGATGGTCTATTTCGCTCTAGTGATGGTGGCGAATGTGTGGTCAGCATAGTTGTCGATGAAAGCAGATTGCAGATTGAAGACTGCGATGGTTCGATTTTGATTATCTCGATGGATGGCAATTACACTGCGCGTAAAGAAAACCGTTCTCGCGAGGAAAAGATGCGCACTCTGATGGATGTCTTCGCACTTGTTGATGTGAATCACGACGAGCGCTTGAGTCTGGCGGAGATCGAGGAAGCTCTGGAGAAATGCGAACCGAAAGACAAGGACCTGGTGCGCTCACTCAGAACTCACTTCAAACGTATCGAATGGGCAAAGCGGGGTACCTATGGTCAGTCTTCACAAGGTCTGAGTCTGCGTGAGATCTTGGACTTCACTGCGACCGAAAAGCATTGCGTCGATGACATCAACGAAACGCTCCTTGCCCAAGTCGAATCGATTGTCGAATTCGCAGATCCGGTTAGAAGCGGGTTGGCAAATCTCGATCAGCTATCCCATTCTATGCGTCGCCTTAATCTACCGCCACGGTTGCGAACCGCGCTCGAGATGCTTCTTGATCGCCTGGAGGAGCTTGGACTGATGCGTGCCTATGGTTACAACATTAGCTGGCAGCCATCGCGTCAGTCGGTTCGCCTGATGTTGTGCAATCTGTACAAGCAGGTTCGTTCTCTGGATGAAGCTTCCGATAAGAACTGGGCTCACTATGAGCTCGATGCACATCAGCCTGACCTCTTTGGCGATAAAGATAATATTCGCTCGAGCATAGTGCCTGCTGCGCTTAAGAATTGTCCTACATCGAATCAGAGCTTTCTCGCTGTTGTGGCGGCAGTTATTGCTCATGATCCACAGCTTGTTCTAAAGATGATCCGCAAGTCGGACAATGGTGCATTTGTGGTTACCTTCCCAAGCGATCCTCATCTTCCGGTGCGAATCATTTCACCAACTCACAAAGAGATTCAGGAATATGGGTCCAACGATCGCTTCGGAATTTGGACTCTGCTTCTGGCTAAAGCATTCAACGAGTATGTACAGCAGAAGCGCGCCAGTCAGCAGCTCATACCGAAGGACGAGCGAGTTCTAGTTGATTCGCTCGAGCAGGTATGTCAGCTGTTTTGTTCTCGACCTATTTCTTCCACACAACTGAATTGCTCCCCCGATGAGATAGAGAAACTACTCAAAAAAACGTGGTTGTCTAACAAGCCGATGCTTGTATGTCGCTTTCCTTCAATTACAAAAGACTGTCCAGATGCGGTTTTAAACCACACGTTTGCAATAACGTCTTTTGATGCAGACTCGGGAACCTTTACCTTGTTCAATCCACATTTGGCTTCAGAACTCGTTTTGAACGCAGAGTCGATGCAGCAGCAATTCCAAATTTTGGTTTATTCCAACTAAATTCGGCGATTTTTTATAAGACAGCGCTTGTCGTGGTGGCACTATTTTCGTGTCGAAATCGGACATTGGCAGAATCCTTGCCATAAGCTTATCTCGATTGACCGCAGAGTAGGCTTCTACTAGCAGAATCGCAAGGGCTCTCAGATGTTGATATTGACGACCTAAACCCACACTGTGAAATGAGCGTTTGGGAGCCAGTCTTGATGGGCTCTGAAATTTAATTGATGGGTGGTCAAGAACTAGTAAAAATGTAGTCTGGAATACATTTTTGTGCTTGACTTCATTTCCTGTAGGACCTAATCTATATACCGATTCAATTTTTCTTTGATTCTTTTTTTCCAACTTCTTACTAACCAATTTTTGCCACGCCACTGCCGGAGGTTTCACTCTATGCATAAAGCTTTTTCGCGAATTACTATCGCTGCAGCTCTTCTCGTAGGTCTGAGCACGCCAGCATTCGCACAATCTTTTGGTGACGCCTTCTCGTCTCAAGCAGTCGAAGGCAACCAGATGGGTATGAACAATACTTATTTCAATACCGGTACACAGACCGAGCAGATTACTCAAGGTAATGCGCCGATTCTACAAGGCGCCACCAATGGTACCATCGGTCCTCAAGGTCAAGATGCCACATCGATCATGGGCGTCAACACTTCCGGTACAGTTCGCGTCAACAACCTGGCTAACCTGGAAGCTTTGCTCAACATCATCGCTAACGGGATGGAAATCCTTGGTATCGCCTGGGGTGGCCCCACGATGATCATGGGCTTCATGCACATGGCTGCAGGTTCACATGACGCTATGAAGAAAGTGCTCTTCGGAGCTGCCGGTGTCACTGGTGGATTGGCAACACCCGGTTGTATCAACTGGCTTGTTGCATCCGCTCGCGATGCCAACCTCTTCAGCTAAAAGTTTTCCCCCGCCAACGCCAGCCAGAGACCTCCCGCAAGGGGGGTTTTTGGTCATTTCGGGATGTAAAGAGTTGTTGTGGTCTTTCGTGGAAATTGCTTGACATCATTGTCTGGTTGGGCAAAAAGCCCATGAGCAGAGGGTTCTGCTGATAGGAAATTGTTAATCTGGTTTTCCCTCTAAATTCAAAAAAGTAATCGTAGTTTAAATCATGAGAGCGGGACGAAGTGATTCCAGCTTTCAGAGAACTTATTAGGCTTAACTCCACCCCTCACAGAGCGCTTGCAAGAGCGCTCTGTACCCCTTTCTTGGAAAGTTGATTTCAAACGACTCGCCGAAATATTCGTGAGCGATAGTGACACACGATTGTTTTTGTTCCCCTTGTTCTTACAAGCAGATTCTTCTTTGAGCAACACCGCTTCATTGCGAAACTGAGTTTCCATCGCAATCCGCGGTGCATCACAGTATTTACCCTGTTAATACAATATCGAAATTTTTGTATTGTGATCGTACTGATCAGTTTTGTGCGAGGTGCTGTTCGTGCATTTTTCAATTATGTCGCGCTCTTTGGTCCGGCTATCAAAACGCCCTTGGATAGCTGCCCTTGTTGGAATCATTTTGTTGAATCATCCATATGAAGCTTGGGGGAATCAAAACGATTCTGCTGATCAGCAGTTCGTTGTTGTTGAAGACACTGCTGCTGGTCTATACAAAGCCGCGCTCGACGCGTTCAACGAAGGACGGTATCTGGCAAGCAAAAAGATGGCGGTTGGTTGTCTCACTTTACTAGAGGACAGGGCATTCAATCAGACGCTGCTGCCCTATGCTCAGTGCTTGAATGCTAAGTGTGATTTTGAACTCGGCAATTTTGATACCGCCGAAACTGAAATGAAATCCGCAATCTATCAGTTAAAAAATTTCGGGGCACCGCCGGAAGTGATACGTTTCAACACTTGTGACCTCGCGGCAATTCTGATACGCAATATGCGGGGCCGCGAAGCGATCTATCTGCTCGATTCGTTAGACCCAAAGGAAAAAATCTCACCAAGAGTCTCCTACCTACTCGGCATCGCTAAGACAATTGTTATGGATTACGCCGGTGCGGAGTCGCAACTGCGAGCTTCGCTCAAATCGGTCACGACCCATGGTAGCGATGAGGTCGACGAAGCCGAAATACGTCAACATCTCGGAATTGTTTTAAGTTATACCGGACGACTTAACGACGGTGTCATTGAATGTACGAAAGCAGTAACGTCCGCAAGCGGACGACAGAGATCCGGGCTGAGAACTCTTGCATTGGTAGATCTTGGAATTGCGCAGTATAGACATGGACAGTTAGAGAAGGCGAAATCGTCGCTCGAAGAGGCAATCAATTCCACCAGTGCGCTGCGGGCATTCGATTCGAATCATCGAAAGGAAAATGAGGACCCGTTCCATGAGATGGAGCATCCATCTAAGATAAGCAGAGGCAATTTCGAAGGTTTAATTGAACAAAATGCTGAATCGACTTCTTCAACGCTCTTGTCTCCCACTATTGAGAAACAAAAAATTGCCGGAAGTGTAGCACAATCTGAACACCCGGAGTGCGACGGACAACATGTTCATGACCAGTTTCGTGCCTCGTTTGTCGGCAAGAGACATTGCCACTGTACGGCGCCTATATAAAGTCGAAGAAGAAAATCGAAAGCGTGTCGTTGCGACGCGCCGCTCCGGTAAGTGATACCATATCTCAGACGCAGATAATTTCTGGTCACGCGAACGCATACCAAGCTTTGTCGTGATGTCGTGAGGGGTTTGAGATAGGTTTTTCCACAGATCGAGATGCACTTCGCCGGGTTCAACTATCTTTGCCTGGCATGTCGCTGACTAAGCAGAAAAAGCTCGAGGGTAGCACGTGTTTCATCGTCATGGGCGGAGAGCCGGCTGACTTCGCATTGACCCATATCTTGGCGTCCGGTATTGGTAACTTGATCGTTTTTGGAGATGCGGCTAGTCATGAGAGGGTGAAAGCCGCTATTAATCCTGGAGACCGCGTCAGCTTTTTGACCGGAACGGTTGGCAGTGATCTCCACGACTCAGCGTTCGACAATGTGGGCTTGGTGATCGAGTCTTCGCTAGACTGGCAATTCAAGCTGCATTTGAGCGACCTTTGCATGCGCATGCGCATTCCCTTGATTCACTCTGAATCATCCGGGATGAGATTTCAGATTTTCTCGATGCTGCCGGGCAAGTCTGCCTGCCTCCGATGCGCGCTACCTATCGCAGGTATCGATGACTATCCAATTGTTCCTGTCGTTCGAAATACCTTTGAACCGGTGGCTGCGTGTGCAGGCGCCCTAATCGCCCTCGACGCGGTCAAACTGTTGGCCGACATCGGAGTCACTCAAGGGAACGAGCTTCGAAAGATCGACGGGCTGCGCGGCGAGATTGAGTTCGTTCGGGGTCTCGATCCCAGGCGCGACTGCCCCGATTGTGGGAGCAATTACTCCAGATAGAGTGTTCTTCGACTCCAGATCGGTGGTGGCATTAGCGGTGTCAGATTTTGTCGTAACCATCGCTAAAACCGATACGATCGCGCTCACGCTGGCAATTGCAAGCATGATGAAATGCCAGTGAAGCCCTGTTCTGTCGTTGATCGGATTGATGAGTAAAAAGGCTGGCACGATTAGCACTCCGATCACAATCCACAACACCCGGTGGGTAAATTTTTCTTGTGCCAGTCGATCGTACTTCAGAAGTATCGCGATTGCCGGAATGATCATGACGAAATCATACAGGTGGGCATGAATACCAGTAATCAGTCCTAGTATGGAGGATGCCGCTACTGCAGGAAGCCACCATTCGCTGCGAGAGACGAATCTATTACCCAACCAAACTAGAAAGCATAATGTCGCTCCGAAGCACAGGCTCGAGACAAAGTTGGCTATGGCTGGATCAACTGCCAATCTGTAAAGCAGTCCCTTCAATGTAGGCATGTCTGTAACTCCCACGATCAAAGGTTCGGAACTCATTTTCATGAGCAGATGAACGTATGCAGTCCATCCTTCGATGCCAAACAGCGGTAGTGACGCTAGCGCCAAAGCAAGACCAACACAAGCTGTAACGAGAAGGTATTTGAACTGACGCGCGCCAGTTGCAAAGGCAAGAAATGGGAGGAACACCTGCGGCTTCACCAGGCAAAGCACGGTGGAAAATGCGGTAGCTCTAGTTTTGTTTTTCTTGAGAAGAAACAGGGTCAGGCAAAGACCCAGCAGAATGATTGGTGTCGGCTTATGAATTCGAATCACAGACCAGTAGGGAACCACGAATGCGGTTAACAGTATGAGAGTGGTAGTTTCCTTGATACTAAAGTTGAGAAGCTCGGCCAGCAGCAATAAAGCAATGAGCGTCGCGGTTATTCCAACGGCTTCGGATAAAAGCTTTGCGTCTGCCGGGGAGAGAAATGAAAAAATGACGAATGCCGGCATCACCAATGGTGGTTCTGCGACAAATAGGAACTCCTTCTTTGCAGGAATGTCCGGAAAATAAATCAACGCTTCTTGTCTGACTGCTCTTGGGTCGTACACTTGTGCAGCTCTGCCGCTGGTCATCATTTTTGCGGCAGCGTAGTAAGCTGGAAGGTCGGTGCTGATGATGAAATAATTCGGTTGCATCTTCCATAACATGCACGGCACAGTGAGTAAGATGAACGCGAAGATGATGTATGGAGTTTTGACCTTCGACAACATGATTCTCCTTAGTTGCTAATCGCCACTCTCAAGGGTATCCTCCGGCGCTTTCGGAACCTTGTTGATGCAGCTAGCTTGCGTCAATCCGATTAATATTGTCTTGGCGCGATCTCCGTACCTGTGAGTCAGAAGCGACTCTAAAAATGTCCATTGTCTCATGGTCTCGCGAATCGCCAGACCCCTTGCAACCTTTCCGTAGGTTGACTCTTGCAACGGCAGCGCCATAACTGCATTTCGTGCCGTCTCAACTCGGAGCTCATGCCCTCCTACGATGATGTGCTTGGAGCCCAGTCGTGTCCAGTCGACAAGTTCGATGGAGTAAGGATCGTAGGCACCATCTGTAGTGCGATCGAGTTCTTCGACTTTAAGTTTGAGGTAATTGGTGTTGCTGTAGAAATCCTGTGCGGTGTGAAGCATCATCCCGAAGTGATAAAGCGCTCTCGTTCTGCTCTCGGAGTTGGAGTCGGCATCGCTGCAATAGTTGAGCACTTTTCGCTGTTCGCGCTTGATGTATTCGTACGACCTGGCGATCGATTTCCCGTCAAAATGTCGTTGCGGATCTGCTGCGGCGTCGAGAGTCGGGGAATCCTGACTTTGGCTACCATTGATTATGACTTCGATATTTGCTGGACATATCGTTCCGGCCAGACCTTCCTTAATCACGGAACCATGCACATCTTCGCCGACCGTATCCTTGCTTGCGAAGCCGCAAAGAAGCGTGGATGCAAAAAATGCCGCCAGTGCGATCGGAAAAATACGGGTGGCTTTTGTCATTTTTGGTTTCCAATAAAGTCCAGTTGTAGATCGGTATAGAAAGCATATACCACGAGGCTCTCCATTGCGAATGCATATGCCGTTAACTAATCATCGTATCGCGTTTTTATAGAGCCCAGATTTTCTTGCACCAATGTTGTCGTGATTTTAGTTCAAGCGCCCATCTGCTGTAGGAACATATTCACGGCGTTACTACATTTCCTAACTGGCAGGATTTATGGTGCAGATTGACAGCAATACCAGTTTAGCCGACTTAGATTTTGTCGCCTTCGACGTAGAAACAACCGGTTTGTCTCCCGTTGCGAACAGGCTTGTTGAGCTTTCGGGCGTGCGATTCAAGAAAGACACAGACGAATTCGAGACTTTCTCGACGCTTATCAATCCCGAGGTACGTATTCCTCGAGAGGTGAGTAAAATTCACGGGATCACGGACGACATGGTGAGCGATGCGCCCACCTTCAAAGAAGCGGTCCTGAGCTTCTTCGATTGGTCCGGTCCTGATGCGGTCATGATGGCCCACAATGCTCCTTTTGATGTGGAGTTTTTGCGGGTTAATCTGGCTCGTGCCGGGCGAGCTTGTCCGCAAAATTTCGTCGTCGACACTCTCACTATATCGAGAGAGTTCCTTCGCGATTCCAAGAATCATCAACTGAAGACTGTCGTCGAGCATCTGGATTTGCCGAAGGGCGAGTATCACCGAGCGCTTTCAGATAGTGTTCATGTGAAAGAGATTTTCCGCTCGCTTTCCAATAAATTCCAGCTCAACAAATGGAACGATCTCCTCGATTATGGCTTCGTTAGCAATTTTGACTATGACCGATTCGCCGAGAGTTCGATGGACTCCCTTCCACAGGAGACCCTCTTGATTGTCGAATCGATCAAAGATTTGATTCAACGCAGTGGCTCCATGAAGATGGAGTATCAGGGACAGTTCAAATCTGTCAGGACTGTTCAGCCGACGGCGATTATCCACAGCAGAGGGAATTTCTATCTGACGGCATTCTGCCGTCGGGCACAAGCTGAAAGAACTTTTAGGGTGGATAAGATTTCGAAGGTTCAGGACCTGACCGGCTAGACGTGTGCTTCGGTCGGCCTTGCGCCTTCCAGACAGGCAAAAACAGCGGTTAAGTGATAAAGTTAGACGTCTGCTGGATGCTGATGTGAGCCGACCATGGACTTTTCACTTATCCAAAAACGAGCTTTTCTTACAGGCGCCGGTGTGCTCCTCATAGCGTCTCACCTGGCCTGTCCGGAAAAGGCTCATGCCGTAGCATTTCTCGACAAGGCGTTGGGTATCTTTCAAAGCAAGAGCCGAACGAAAGATCCAGCCGCGTCGGACGAGAAAGACGAGGGTGACGAAGCTCTTTATGGAGCAGAAAGCTCTCAGAGCGCCAACGAAAAGACCTCTTCACCCGAGACTCCTGAGCTGTCGGAAGACAAGGTCGGAAAGATTGCCCGGCATACAAAAATGGGCGATACGTTTTTTGGCCGGCGTGATTTTACCAATGCCATGCTCGAATACGGCGATATAGTGAAGCTCGATCCCGAGAATCTCAAAGCTCACTATATGCTCGGCAAGATCTTGATGGCCATGTCGGACTACGATGAAGCATTGAAAGAGTTTGATAAGGTCGTTGCTATTCGACCGATGAGCGGTGACGCGCACTTCATGAAGGCTGAATCGTTGAGAATGCTTGGTCAGTATGATGAAGCGCAGAAAGAGTACAGCACGTCTCTGAAGACGAGCCCCCGAAATGCGCTCGCCCATGCGTATCTAGGTGAGTGCTATAGAAATAGCGGAAAGTATCTTCTTGCTATTAAAGAGTGCAAGGATGCAATTAAACTGAATGACAAGTTAGTGGTGCCACTGCTGGTGCTTGCCCAGTGCTACAACGCCACGAGAGTTCCTGACCTGTCGATTGAACAATATAAGAAAGCAATTGCGATCAATCCTAACGATGCGGTCACTCATTCTCGCTATGGAGTGGCGCTCGGTCATCTGAAAAAATGGGATGAGGCTCTAGAGGAGCTCACCGCGGCCACAAGATTGGATCCTGATTATCCGCAGGGTCATGTTGGTCGTGCCTGGGCGCTCGCCAATAAGAAGCAGTTGACCGAGGCTCTCGAAGAGGCCAGGCTTGCCGTTTCACTTGCTCCAAATGATGCTGATACTCACTCCAGCCTCGCCTGGGTTTACTCCCAGATTGGCGATCATGTCTCGTCTGTAATGCAATATCGTCTTGCCGTCGCTATCAATCCTAAGAATCCCGAATTGCATAAAGCTCTCGGAATGGCTCTGAAAGAGCGTGGCGACGTCAACGGTGCGATCGCGGAATTGCTCGCCACAACGAAGATGTTGCCTCACGATTACGAATCGGAATTGGCTTTGCAGTCATTGATGCAAAAACGGCATCATCAGTAGCATCTACTGCTCTGGACCACCTTGTGGAATTTGCTGTTGCTGGTAACCGCCGTAGGGCATCTGTTGTGGTTGCTGTGTTTGCGTTGGTTGTGCGAGTGGATAGTACGGAGCCGGATTTTGAGTCCAACCCGGTTGAGTTGGAGTGGTGACCGGGTATCCTGTCTGAGCGGCGGTTGGCTGAGCTGGGTAGTAACTCTGTCCGGCGTATTGGTTCTGCTGGACGGGTGGGACGTACGACTGTCCTCCTTGTTGCATCGGTGCTACAGGCTGGGTCCAGCCGGCTTGTTGCTGTGCTCCGTTCCAATTGTTCGGTTGTGTCGGCGTTCCCCAGTTCTGTTGCTGTGTCGGTTGAGGATACGGCGCGGTGGGTCGCCAGGCGGGATTCATGTTTGTCGGGTTGGTTGGGTTCTGATTCACCCAACCCTGGGCCGGTTGCCATCCGTTCTGCGGAACAGGCTGTTGCCATGTCGGTGTTGTGGTATTCGGCGCGGCCATGGGTGTTTCATAGGAAGTCGAAGGACCCGCCGAGTCATAAGTACCGGTGTTGGTGACCGAGCTCAAAGGATCAACCGGATTGGCACTGGTATCGCTTGCTGCCGAGCTTGTAGAATCGATCGGGTTTGCGTTTATGTCGCTTGTGGCCCCGCTGGTATCACTGGCAGTGGCAGAAGCTTGATCTGTCGGTGCTTCCGTTGTGGTGCCGGTACTGGTGTCACCTTCCACTGTGGGAGTTGCTGCTGTGGGAAAAGAAGTGGTATCGCTTGCGGTATTAGAAGGAATGCCGACTCTGGCTGTGGGAGCGCTGCTGTCTTGCCCCGTGAGTCTAGGAATATCTGTCTGCGGTGGAGGATAGGGAAAGCTCGTATCGACTCCACTCATCGGAAATGCCGGATAAGCTTGATACAGTCTCGCAATCGTCGCTCTGTCTCGTTTTGTCAGTGCTGGTAGCTGTCTGGCTGTGTTGCCGAAGTACATAATGTCCGCGGTATTAGTCGAGTGTCCATTGATACCGAGCGCATGGCCTATCTCATGGAGCGCGGTCTCTTTAATTCGGTCGGAAGGCTCTCCTTCTTTGGAAAATGCGCGCACAGTTCTAATCTGTATTCGTGCATGCTCAATAAAATCACTGCGGCGAGTCGTTGTCGTCAAGCCCGCTTTTGTTCGCTCATACTTTTCGTCGCCGATTTTCAGAACTCCATCAGTCCAGTCTATTTCTATATCCGACTCGGGCTTGCTTTCAACGAACTCGAACGAAAGCTTCTTTCCCGACGCCTGATACCACGTGATGAAAGCATTTCTCGCGATGTCGACAAACTCGGGATGAAATCCTCGGCACGATGAATCTCGTTCTATGTATACCTTCAAGGGGATTCGAGTGGAACGCCATTGATGAACGCTGTTATCTGCCAATAACTGACCGAGATAGTCCGGATCCTGATTGGAAAAAGCGCCAAGCTTTGCTTGCTCCGCCTTGAGACTGTCAATCAATGACAGGGCTGTATCTCTCTTCTCTCCAGACGACATGTCTGCATATGCAGTCAGATAATGAATTCCTTCGTCGTAGCGATTGGCATCTTTGCAGTAGAGACCGAGGTTATAGTAAATACTCTTCATCGATGAGTCATAGTGAAGCGCCAGTTTGCCCTCCTTTATCGCCCGATCAGGGTTACCTAGATCGTGATAAATCTCGGACAGCGCCGCGTGCACATAAGCCGACACCGAAGTCGGATCGTAGCTCGCTGCTTTTTCCAGAAGAACGCGAGCATGAACATTGCGCTCAGCTTTCGAGTACTTTAGAGCCTGGTTGTATAGCGCTATTACCTGGTTCTCGATTTTGATGTCTTTGAGCGGCTTTAACGTCTTGCAACTCACTTCGTCTGATAGTACACCGACCAGCGAAATCGCTATAAGTATTGAGAGCGACATCGAAGTCGCAACGCGTTTACTAATATCAAAACCGACTAAATTCATGGCTATAGGATGGCGCGTGCTTCTGGAACAAATGGTAAACCGACAATTCCCGGTAGCATATAGTTTTATTCCCTTACCATAACTGGTGTACCTACTGATATTAATTCAGACCTTGTGTACGTTTGCTTAACGAACCTCAAAATCCTGTGTGGGCAAACTTCCGGAGACTTTTTCTTAGAGAATTCTTCACTAGCCTTCAGTGGGGTAATTACGACTGAAACTGAGAAACTCGCTCTTTTCATCATTCCAACTCTAGGGTAGCGTGTATGTGTTAGACATGCTCCAGGGAGAAACGGGCTGTCATGAACGACGATGCGCTTAAATGCCTCACTGCCAGGGCGGAAGCGGGGGATCCCGATTCTCAATTCGAGTTAGCTCGATTGATCCTGGACGAGGAATCGAACGACGAACAACATAACTGGGATCTCGACAGCGCCAATGACAAGGAGCTGGAGAGGGGAGCTCGTTGGTTGATATTGGCGGCTAAGAATGGCCAGAGAGAGGCTCAAACCGATCTCGCCAAACGCTACCATTATGGAATTGATTTTCCCGAGAATCAGGCTCGAGCTTTTGAGTGGTTCACTTTGGCTTCGGAGCAGGGATGTCCTGAAGCTGAATTTTTTCTCGGCGAGTTGTATACCAACGATGATGTGGTGGCATACGACATCGAAACAGCGCTTGGGTACTACGAAAAATCTGCCTCGAAAGGCTTTCAGTGGGCGCAACTAGCGCTTTTCGATATTTATCGCAATGGTGCCGACCTGAGCTTGCCGGATCTGGAGCGCGCTCTGTATTGGGGACGGAGAGCTGGAGAACAAGGCAATCTTGCTGCACAATTAAGTCTTGGAAGATTGTTCTTCGAGGGCGATACCGTTGAGCGTAATCATTTGGAGGCCGCTTTCTGGCTGCATCTGGCCTCCGATCTCGATGATGAGGCAAAATATCTTCTTGCACTTTTATATTTCAATGGTCATGGCGTAGAGAAGAACATAACGAAAGCAGCAGATCTTTTCCGCTGCCTGGCTCGCAAGGGCGATCCGGATGCGATGGTTCAGCTATCGATTGTGCTTTCCGAAATGATTCGACCGCCGCTCGATGAAGTGCACAGCTGGTTGATTAAGGCTAGTGAACTTGGACACCTGCATGCTCGCGACATGCTGGAGGAGTTCGAATCGGAAGACGACACACCACAATGTGTGCGTCGTGAGTTTGAAATGTCGGACTCTCCTAAGCGCACTGCGAGTCAGTGGCGAGCGCTTGCTGAAGCAGGCGACACCGAGGCGCAGTATAAAATTGCTCTCCTTCTAGAGGAAGGCGGAGATGTGCAGGTTGATTTCGATGAAGCCGTGATGTGGTATCGTCGAGCGGCAAGCAAGGGACACGCAGGCGCACAATGGCGCTTGAGTTTGTGTTATCAAACCGGGCTCGGTGTGGAGCCTGATGAAAACAAAGCTGTTCATCTTCTTCAACTGGCGGCAGATGGAGGCGATGCGGACGCGCAGCTGCAGTTGGGTTGGCATTATTACTTTGGCTCCATCGTGTCTGAGGACAAGAAGAAGGCATATCAATTGTTCAAGAAGGCTTCCGAGCAGTGGAATCTCACGGCGCTCGTGTGGCTTGGGCATTGCTATCAGAATGGCGACGGCGTCGTCATCGATCGCAAAAAAGCTTGCCAGCTCTTCCAGAAGGCAGCGGATCTGGGCGTTGTCAGTGCGCAGTTCAAACTTGGGATGATGTACGCGCTCGGCTGGGGTGTTCGACGCAACTCGAAGAGAGCAGCAAATTGGCTGACGATGGCTGCGGATCAAGACCATACGACTGCGATCGTCGAGTTAGGCCGAATGTATCTGAGCGGTACCGGGGTGGCCCAGTCTACCTCGACTGCGGAATTACTCTTTAGAAAAGCAGCTAATCTCGGTGATGCGGATGGAAAGTTCGAACTCGGTCGATTGATCATGGCGCGCGAGCAGTGCCATAACGCAGAAGCCTATCAGTACATCGTCGAGTCCGCGAATGAACATGTTGTGGATGCGGAACATTATCTTGCGGAACTTGGAAATAGTACCGTTGGCGGTACTGATGATGAAAAGCCAGCCAGCGCCAAACCTGTCGAGTCTGACGACAAGATGGTCGGTCGCATTATAGCGAATAAGTATTCGGTTCTTTCCGTCATTGGAAACGGTGGCATAAGTCGCGTTTATAAGGCTCGCAATGTGTTTACCGACAGAATCGTAGCTATTAAAGTTCTGCATTCGCATTTGAAATTCGACGATGTTGCCGTTAAGCGCTTCCAGCGTGAAGCAAAAGCGATACGCCGGTTGGAGCATCCAAACGTGGTGGGATTGCAAGATTTCGGTGTCGTATCCGGTGACCGACCATATATGGTGCTTGATTTTATAACTGGGCATTCCCTGGAAGAACTGCTTCAAGAGCATGGCGCCATCGACGTCGAGCGTTGTTTGACTTTGTTCCTTCAACTCATAGACGGTCTCGCGATTGCGCATGACAGCGCCATCGTTCATAAGGACATCAAACCGAGCAATATCATGGTAACCAATTTGAACGGTGCACAGGAGTGTGCAAAACTCTGTGACTTTGGGATGGCCCGAGTTTTCTCAGAAGCTGGACCGGCGGTCAACAACAGGCATTCGCGCGCTCATCGGATTAGTGGGACGCCAAGTTACATGAGTCCTGAGCAAAGTCAGGGGCAGACCTTGGATCTGCGTTCCGATATTTATTCGCTCGGCTGTGTCCTCTTCGAAGCGCTGACTGGATCTCGCGCGGTGACGGGCACAAGTTTCACCGACATTGCGTCCACGCATCTCTATCAATCTCCACCATCGATCATCGAAACTCGGCCGGATCTCAACTTCAGCCGACAGTTAGATGCGACCATAAAGCGTATGATGGCGAAAGAACCTAACGAGCGCTATCACGATTTGCACGCACTGCGTGAGGATCTCGCTCAGTTGAAAGCGGCTGCGGCTTAGTGATTCCCAATCAAATTCAATCTGTGCAAAAGCATGCACGCACTTGGTTTTGTGAGCGACCCTTTTTTGAACGCTAAGGGCGACATCGTCAACTGAGTCGTTTACACCACCCACGGAAATATGGATCACTTCCGTTGATTCAGGAGATTTTTTGGAATCCGCCGCCGCGTGGTGCGTAATTTTGAGATTTTTCTTTGAGTGTGGGGTCGAGTGCAACGCGCTCGTCGAAGACGAAGCAGTCGCCACTCCAATGCTCACCGCCGACCTCTTCGAAGTAACGCAGGATGCCACCTTCTAACTGGAAGACATTTTTGAAACCGAGATCTTCCATCAGCAGGACGGCTTTCTCGCAGCGAATTCCGCCTGTGCAGAATGAAACGACTGTCTTATCCTGTGTGTCTTCACTCTGAGTTTTTACCGCATCGGGAAACTCGCTGAAGCGCTCGATACGAAGATCTACAGCACCGTCGAATGTGCCCATCTCGACTTCGTAGCTGTTGCGAGCATCGATCAGCACGATCTCTCTTCCTTGATCGTCGTGACCGTCATCCAGCCATTGCTTGAGCTGCGCCGGCTCTACTGAAGGTGCGCGCCTGCTTTCCGGGCAGATCATTGGATGGCGCATTGTAATAATTTCTTTCGTCAAGCGCACAACCATCCGACCGAACGGCTTTGTCTCAGACACGCTTTCTTTGACTGTGAGATCGTTCAAGCGACCAGCGAAGAGTGGATCGTAGTGGATGTAGGTGAGGAACTCCTCGATATTGCTTCGTTGCCCAGCGACTGAAAAATTGATGCCCTCTGGCGAAAGAAGCACATTGCCTTTCAGATCCAGATTCGAACAACGGAGCTGAACCGGCTCAATGAGATCCGCAGCATCTGGCATGCCGACGAATTTATAGCCTGCGATATTGATTATCTGCATAGCAGCATATTATATCGGCAAATGTCATGTACTCAGCCATCTGCAGCCCCGATTGCAAACAAGTGTAAGAAACTCGGGGGAGCTAACGGGGTGCTAGTTGAACACCGGTCTTAGAGCGAAACTTGCCGCTTTGCATTGAACCGTTCGTCGCGAGTTTTGGTTCGAATTTGGATCGAATCGCTTAGGGAAAAAACGAGGGCGATCGTCAAGTACGTGGGACCGAAATAGGCGCTGGGAGGGGATCCGATATGTTCGTCCCGGAGTCTATTTCGATGCCGAAATAGACCCTGTATGAGAACGGAGCCCGTTCGTCAAGACGTAGGAAAGCAGTGTCTACTTCTTGCTGCTTCCAGGCTTTTCTGCGGTGGAGCCTGATTTGCAGAGCGGGCACTCTTCCGGTTGATAAGTCGCGAGATTCAATTTCAGCAAGCTCACGAACGGTACCTCGAATTGAGCCTTGCCACCGCTTCTATCCACTATCGCTGCCACTGCAATCGGTTTTGCTCCGAGGGCAGAAATGAGTTCAACCACTTTCTTAGCAGAGCCACCGGTGGTGGTGACATCTTCGACGACCAGAACTTTAGTGCCTGGATCCAATTCAATGCCTCTTCGAATGGAGAATTCATCCGAGCCGCTGGCGCGCTCTGCGAATACAGCTTTCACCATCGAGTTGATCGATTCCGGACGAATCGCTTGTTCAACTGCCTTGGAAGTATCCTCCGTCCTTTGCAATAATCCCGTCAAAGAAGAGCGCGAATTCTCCAACACTGCTTTTCGCTCCAGCGCCGATGCGACGAATACTTCCCAGTGCACCGCGCCCAGGGCTGGTCCCACTACGACCTCAGGTTTTATATTGATCTCGGAAAGTTTTTCAACCAAAAGATCGGCGAGCAGATCGCCGAACTGAGGATATTGCATCACTCTCTGACACTGCATGTACTGATCGCTGTGCAGCCCGCTGGTCAACAGGAAGTGACCGGTCCGCCATGCTCCGACCGCTTTCAGCACGTCTCCGACAGTTGATTCGATCGTTGTGGATGTGAGCACCATGGATCAGCTCCTGAGAAGGGAAGTCTTGACAAAGATAACACGGACCAATGTCCGAGGGGTCGATAAAATATCAAAGAGATTGTACAGTATGTTTGCTGAGCCTTTCGTTCAGGCACCAGTTGATTCGTAAGATCGGGAGCCAAATCATGAAACCAATCATCGGTGTAAATGTCGATATCAAGAAAGGTCCACCGCCTGAAGCGGCGCTTCAAATTCCATATCTTGAAGCCGTGGAAAAAAGCGGAGGAATTCCGGTCATGATTCCGCCGCTCAATGACGAAGATTTACGTGCGGTGCTGCGGCGAATCGACGGCATGTTGTTGATTGGTGGCGCGGACTATTCTCCGAAGCGCTATGACGAAGAGACAGATGATACGGTAAAACTCATTCATGAGCGACGCGAAGAGTTTGACTTTCGGCTGCTCAACGAACTTTTGAAAGAAGAGCAACTGCCTATCCTCGGCATTTGTCTTGGTTGCCAGTTGTTGAACATTGGCTTGGGAGGCTCATTGCACCAAGACATTAAGAAGCACTTTGGTGAAAGTGACGTTATGCACGCCAGTCCGAACGGTTGGGAAGTCGGCTTCAACATGCATGATGTTGTGGTTACTGACAAGGAAAGCAAACTCTACAACATATTCAAGAAAGACCGTCTGGGCGTTTCCACCTCGCATCATCAGGCCATCAATCGACTGGGTAAAGGACTTAAGATTACAGCCTATTCCGACGATGGTGTTGTAGAAGCAGTCGAGCTGCCTGATCGAAAATTCGTGATCGGCGTGCAGTGGCATCCGGAGCGGGATTACGAACAAAACAGACCGCTGTTCGAACAATTTATTGCCGCCTGTCGTAACGGTTCAAATTAGAGCTGGTGCCGAATATGGTGCGTCTCTTCGCTACGCAGTTAGAAGGTCGGTCTATTTGCTTGCGGGCTATGAGGGCTTCTTGGTCGGCTTCAATGTCTCATCGTCCAGTTGAAGGTCCAGTTGAATGACATTGTTCTTGT
>CAYQKX010000038.1:0-78797 GCA_964418155.1 uncultured Candidatus Obscuribacterales bacterium
GTTGTTGTTGTTGTTGTTGTTGTTGTTGTTGTTGTTGTTGTTGTTGTTGTTGTTCGACAAACGGCTGTGCTAAGTAATTGCTAAACTGTTAAGCTTTTCGACAATTTCATCCACGTGCTTAAATCTCTTTTCTGCTTTGATGTTGGTAGCCTCGGACACGATCTCGTCGAGTTCAGCGCTTACGTGTTGATTCAGGCTCCTCGGTCGAGATGTTGAGATCGGTTCTGGATCCTCGCCCGTCAGCATAAAGTAGAGACAGCAGCCAAAGGAATAGATGTCGCTTTGCTCGGTCGCCTTACCCCTGAACTGTTCTGGCGGCACATAGTTGCGCTTGCCTACTACGGTTTTTGTCTCTTGACCTTCGTTCTGTTCCGCAACATTGAAGTCAATCAAGGTAACTCTGTTGTTTTCGTCGACAATTAGATTTGTCGGAGTAAAGTCCCTATGAAGTACAGGTGGTTTTTGTAAGTGCAGATATTGCAAGATCTCGAGACATTGGCGGCTGATGTCGATCGCTTCCGCTTCCGGCAGAGGCCCCCTGTCGGAGACCAGCTTTCTCAGTGTTATTCCTCGGATATATTCGAGACAGATGTATGCGTTTTTTCCCTCTACAAAGATGTCGATGCATCTGACGATTTGAGGATGATCGAGCCGTCTTAGCATGTCGGCTTCACGCTTCACATTCTCCAGTGCCCGAGTCAATATCTCCTTCCCGCCACCTGTCGGCAACGTGATTTGTTTCAACACCACTACCTCTTGTGAGTCGCTGTCAATGAGCTCCGCAAGCAGTGTAGTGGATAACCCACCAATTGCGATTCTGTCGAGTACCTTGTATTTTTCTCGCAGTAAACTTCCCGAAATAGTTGATTCCGAATTCGATGCATGGCGGCTATTGAAATCGTCAAGCCATAAAGCAGTGAAAGTGGCTACATCGTCTTGAAGACAGATTTGATCAACTGTCGGATCGATTTTGTCGTTGCCCATGAAGTGACGGAGGCTGGAAATCAATAGAGGCAGATCCTGATCTCTGACTATTGAATTTAAGTCCAATTGAATTTCTACTTCCGTTTTAGATTTTCTGCGACCAATTATCTGTGAAATCACAAAAGCAAATTTCTTTCCGTTGGCGTCCAACGACATAGTGTCAACTGCGAGATTGACAGATATCGAATCAGCCCCCATGACCTGCGAAGGTTGTCTGTATGACTGCGCGCTGGCATATTGGATTGCGTCCCAGGGGATCCAGGGACTGCTCCACTTCCAGGCAGCCGTCGCACTGTGAAATCTGATACCACTTTGTCCAATTTGAACTGCGGTAGGGCTAAACAGCGTGTATCTGGCTGCATAGAGCGCGGGGAGAAGCACTAAGGCGTAGACCAGCGGAAAGAATCCTGGTAAGGAGCCGAGTTGTTTCGATAGTGACCACATCAATCCACAAGCTATAAGGGACGCTGCCAAAATCGCGTAGGATTCGACGCCCCTCTTCGGCTTTGGCAGTCTCGTTCCGGCCGCGATCGCATCCAGGTAGCTCTTCTTTTGACGAAGTGAAGCTTTGAAACTGCTGTAGTGGATCATGTGTTCATGCTCACCGGGAACGACTTCCGGGAGGCTAAGGCTGAAGCTCGGCAATATTTTTCTCAACATGAGCGCATACATCCAAGAGCGTTAAGCGCTTCGGCGCAGGATTGGTAGCGTTCCGTCAGCTCTAACTTCATACACTGAGCGACGAATTCGTCCAGGGGAACCGACACCGATTCGTTAATCGAACGTGGATTGGACTCTTCCAATGGTACCGGATCTTCGCCAGTCAATAAAAAGAAAGCGGTTGCTCCGATTGCAAACACGTCGCTCTGTGGGCAAGCCTTGCCGCGAATCTGCTCGATCGGCATGTATGATTGTTTTCCGACGAGAGTGCTTGTCACTCCGCTTAAGTACTCGTTGGCTGCTCCAAAGTCGATGATTGCTATCTGACCATCTGGCTGTAGGATGATATTGTCGGGGGTGAGATCTCGATGCACTATTGGAGGCTCCTGGGCATGAAGGTATTGAGCGACTTCCAACATTTGATTCACTACTTTAACGATCTCCATCTCTTCGAGCTTTTGACCAAGCTTGTACCGTTGCCGCATATTCAGACCCGGACGATGCTCGAGAACAATGTAGTCTCGGTCATTCTGGAAGAAGTAATCTAGTACTGCCGCCAGATTTTTGTGCTGCAATTTGAGCAGTATGCGCATCTCCCGATGAAACATTTCTCTGAGTTTTTGCCCCAATTTGTCGTCAGGGTCGTATGGAGCACACAATTCCTTTATTACTACTTCGCCACCTTTTCGATTCGTTGCGAGGTAGACAGCGGACTGACCGCGAGTAGACAATTCTGTGGTTATTCGGTAGCCATTATCTTGCAGACAAGTCCCCGGATTGAGAGGCAAGAAGCTAGTTGTCGAGAATTTGCATTCGAGATCCTGCATCCATATTTCGGTATAACTGCCGTCCCCACCGCACTCAGTAAGCAACATGTTTTTCGATTTGACGACCTCTCTAGAAAGCTTGCTCGGATCTAACCAGCTCTCTATCGCCAAGAATAGACACTTGAGCTGCAACCTGTTGAGCCGCCCCAACCATATCATCGCGGCTCCACCGCTTTTGAAGTGAAATCTGATACTGTCCCTGGTGTTGAGAGTCCCGTCGTTGGACCAGATAACTTGTTCCAAGCCGCGCGCTTTTTCTGCCATGTCCGGAGAAACTGACGGATCGACCTCAATCATTTCAATGCTGTAGATTTCATCCCATCGGCGCTCCAGTCTGTACAGTAGGTCTGGTCCCCAGCCATGTGAAAACTTGATACTCTTTGGGGAGAGTTCGAACCAGTAACTCATCAGGCTATTGAGATAGACGTTTAATGCGATGATCGTAATGGTTACAAAAAAGGTAGCCCCAAAAACTGCGAGCCAATCGACACCGTGGTGCCTTCCTGCTATGTACGTGGTCAGTAACAAAAACACCAAAGCCACGTTAATCGAAACTGTTATTGTTGATTGAGTCTTCTGGCTTTTGGACTCACTATAGAAGATCTTATAAGCGTGCGCCTGGAAGTCGCTCGGCAAGGCGTCTACCGTTTTTTTCTTATTCCTGAGTTCGATTATCGACTTCGTCTTTACTTCATTCGGTTTGACGATCTCGTGCGAGGATCCGCTGTCCGTCATGTCAACCTCGGGTTTGCGAAAACAGATCGTAGACGGCTTCGGCATTCTTGGCCGGATCGTTGCATAGATATAGCTTGTAGCATCGGCTGCGCCCGGCGAGCGCGAGCGTGGCTTTGAGTCTCGATAATGCTATCGCGACCTTCTCGAAAAAATCTCCTTTTCTCAAAAAAATCTCTGCTACTTGTGGAATTCCGAATCCGATTACACAATCGCGGAACAAGTATGTCATTGCGGTCAGCCAATTTGCTCTAACGACGGAAGGCGTAGCGGATGTCGTCCAGAAGCCGATGCACACTGTTGCAGGGCTGATCGCGTCTGACTCTAGTTGCGATTGGAAATACCGAACATCGATCAGTGTTTTAAGTTTATTCCCATAGCGTGCTTCTCTTTTGTACTGCTCGGGGACCGATGCTACTGCGTCCGGATTTTCAATTCCTATTCTGAAGTGAAACGGGAAAACATACCCTTTGGAATTGATCACAGGGGTGTCGTCTGATACCAAATGCAGTGAGGGATGGGAAGCGAGAAGCTTGAGCCCGAGAGTCGATTTCCCAGTGCCCGGTGGCATGAGGAACAGATGCGCTCGTTTGTTCGCGGAAATGGCAAGCGCGTGTACTCGATGCAGTCCTTGTTTATCCAGCCTGATTCCAATGCGAGAGAGACAAGCCAGATATAGCCGCTCATATGCAACGTCTTCATCTCTTGCTATAAGCTCACCCTCGTCTCGTTGGTAATCGTAAATCAGCAGCGCCTCTTTTCCATATTTGATATAGCGTGTGGTGCCATCGTCGAACGCAACGAAGTGAGGACCTCTCATCGTCTCGCGAAGGTCTGGTATCGGATGAAGGTTTGGATCGGCAATTGTTACCGACATTCTGACGTTGAATTGTTTGCCACTGCTTGCGATGAAGCTGCCGAAATCAAAATCGAGCCAGGATGCAATATTGAGACTATCTGTTTCGATCTGTACGGTAGTGCCACTAAAAGTGATGGCGCGAATGTGAGCTAATGCTGCGTGCCGATTCATGTTCTAGTTGGGGCTTCTTTCAGTTTAGCCCCTCTCCATATGCCAGCTCGATGATAGTTACCTTGAGTTCTGGAATGCGCTTGTTGATTCTGCGGAACAAAGATCGATTGACACCAGCCACCACTCCAGAACCATAGGAAAGATGCAGAGGCAAGAATAGGAAAGATGAAACAAATCCGGTAAGTAGAGATCGCGTTCTGAATGCGATGAGAAGTCCGTTTAGGACGCTCAGCAAAATGTAGAGAAGTAGTGGTAAAAAAGTAAGAGCATTTCCGACAATCAATAGCGACATCAGATACATCGCGAAGAGCGATGGCAGGAAGAAGATCAGATCTTTGCTTCGAAAGTCATGCAAAATACGTTCGCCGCGTCCGCGTCCGTAGCCGTAATATTGAGTCATGAATTCAAACAACGATATACGCCTTGGTCTGGCGATCTTCATGTGCGGGTTGTAGTACATCTCCGCTCCTTGTTTTCGGAGCCTCCGCATGAGATCGACGTCTTCCCCAGGATAGAGGCCTTCGTCCATTCCCGATGCTTCAAGGTAACGGCTCTTCCGCATCATCAAATTGCAGAAGATTAACTCCTCACCGTCCACCTGTCTCGGCGGACCTGATGGCGTCATACGTGCTCTCATCCGCCACGCACCGAGGGGTACGGAGACGACTTCACCGAAGCAGCGCTCGAGGAAGGCGGCATCTTTACGGGTGACAGCCGGTCCACCAACTACATCGATATCTTTGCATCCGAAGAGTTTCAACCCTTCCTTCAATCCATCCGGCTCTACCTGGGAGTCATCATCGATGAAATATACAAGCGGTGCTTTCGCCATTGCCACCGCTTCGTTGCGCTGTTTGCCCAGCGCGTTGCCCTTTACTACGATAACTTCGATCAGGGGAAAGTCCTGACAAGCCCTGGTCAGGCCCGCGACAGTGTCACTCGGCAGCTCGTCCGAGCGAACAGGAATAATTACAGACAATTCTGGATTCATAAGCAGGAACGTTCTCTCACATTTAATCATGCCCTAAAAGCGGCCAAGATTAAACCCTGGCAAAGGGTGGCGGATTTTAAGGCACTTTGTAAATGAGGATTGAATCTCCCGCCTGGGCTACAGGTTTCAGCGAAGAGAACCATCTAAGCATCGACATCTCGACCTGGTTTTTTCCGTCAAAATTTAACTTTTCGAGAGGCCGCTCCTCCATGGCCTTGAGTGTTGCGGCCGCCTTAGTCGCTATCGTGACAGATACTGCCAGATATGCTCCGGAGGGTACTTTTGTGTTTTGAGTCCAGATTATGGCACGATCGCCGAGGTAGTAGTTAGGATCGCCGGTCCCGTAGTACAGGACGTAGATTCGAGGGATCTTGTTTGCTTCCACATATTGTTTCAGGCGGAGCAAGTCCACGCCCCAGTCATAGTTGGAATCAACTGAGATGTGCATCCCATGAGCTTTCCCTCCTCCAATCTCGTTGTAGTATGCGAGATAACCCGGATAAGCGAATAGCGAAGACGCGCAACCGTAAAAGAGAAGGAGCGCAACAATCCACTTCAGCTGTCGATGAGGCAAAATATATCTGGTAAGTGCAATAGCGGTGAGCATGTACAGAAAGGGAACGATCGGCAGCACGTGCCTGATGCCTATGTTGAGGTTGAAGCGCATTCCGAGAGCGAGATAGGACATTGCGAAAAACAGCGATGACAGCACTACAAAATTTCGATTTATATAGCCCTTGATGGAATTCGCCTTGAAGCCGACCTGCTTCGCATTGGCTTTTATGAACGCTGCCGCGGACGTCAAAGTGAGTATTACAAAACCAAGCGGTTCCTTGGTGAGCAGCAACAGCGGAAAGAAATAAATGCGACCGCCCAGCTTGTAAGAATCGTTCATAAAGCTGTATGGCGAGTGTCCTGCATGGAGATGAATGTACTGGCCAAAAAGCCCGGCAAGATACCAGGCAAATGGCCTGCCGAGCATCGTCTGTCTCAATGCCACGATCAAAATTACGCGCGGATCATCCATGAAGCGCTTCAGGTGCTTGTGTATGTACCACAAGGTGTAATCCGGCATCATATTATACATGTTGATGGAATAAACCACCCAGACGATACCGCAGGTGATGACTGTGAACAGACCGCCATCTATCAAGAGGCGCTTGAGACGCGTTTTGACAGATGGTGTCACATCGGTTATCGGCAGAGTAAGATGCCAGGTTAAGTATAGAAAACAAAAGAGAGGAAGAAGGTAAATTAGCGAGAATTTGACCAGGAGCGAGAGTCCGGTGACGATCGAGGCAAGCACTATTCTTCCGATCGACGGCTTGCGCAAGTAGTCTAAAAAGGCAAATATCGAGATGAAGAATCCGGCTGTGGCTGCGGCATCTGTTGTCACAAAACGAGAATGTGCGAGATAAGTCGGAGAAAACGCAAGCATCGTCAGGGCGATGATTGCAGGGGTTCCACCAAATTCTCGTTTGATCCGAAAGTAGAAGTAAAGCAAGAACGCGATTGAAGTCGCGATCATCGGCAGCCTGGCAAGTCTCAGCATTGACTGCGTATCGTTTTGACCCCAAAAGAAAACAGTGCGAATGGCGCGCCTGTGATAGTGCCATTGCCAACTGTCGGTAAAGGATTTCGGATTAGTCGCCGCTGCGACTAGCCCCGCGACATCCTTCACTAGTGGTGGCTGATAGTGATTTAGCCAGAACTGTTGAGTCGTCACATAGTAATAGCCGGCGGTAATGTTTTCGACTTCGTCGGCTGACGGCGAGTCGTCCCACATCGAGCCGATCATTGTGCCGCCAGCAAAGGTGATCATCCCGACGGCGCATATCGATAACAGCTTTTCCTTAGCGATCATCTACGGATCCGTCGTCTTACCGCAGTACTTGACTGTCTCATCATAAACAGCCGAGCACAGTTATAGAGCGTAAAGCGCTCCGTCTCTATCGCTTTTTTCAATGAGAATGTTCCCTCGGCGCCTCCCTTCGCGTCAGGCATGCGGTCCGGAATCCATCTCGGTGTATTAGACTTGTACTCACTGTAGGTCTGTCGGAAGCGTTGGCTAAGCAGGCTTTCCTCATACCTGACAATCATAGAGTAAAACAAAAACGCTGGAATCGAGAAGAGAATTGACTTTATTCCGTGCCCGAGCGTGATTAATACACCGGCGAACATGAACTGATTGCCCAGATAAATTGGGTTGCGGCTATATCTAAAAGGTCCACCCGTGATGAGCTTTTCTGGAGGATTATCATCCTTTGTGGTTCTCGTCGCGATGCCGGCATATCCGGTAGACCATGCCCTCAGTGCGAATCCCGCTATCGTAAGGGATATGCCGAGCGCCAAAGTGGACTTTGACACTTTCTTTTTATCCGGGGATGCCATCACCAGGAAGGTGAAGGTCTTCATCAGCATACCTCGATGCTTGAAGCAAATGGCACCAATCTTAGTATCACGATTAGGCATATGGAATATCACAGGCGATGAATTTTAGGAAAAAACGGTGGAACACCTCATGTTTACTTTGTATGCTGATCTCATCAGATTCCAGTGGAAGGCGGAAGATATTGACCTTCATCCAGAGCACCGCCATCTGATCCATCCACCGCACTGTCAGATGTAGGGCATTGTCCTTTGTGCACGCAGTCGCCAAGTCGACGAATCTGACCTCGTCCTTGTCGAACATCACATTTCCAAGTCGGATCTCTCCGTGAGCGATCCCGGCATCGTGCATCTTTCTGACCGTGCCTGCAAGGCGATCCCAGACCTGCCTGTTGCCCTCGAGTTTGGAGCGTTCCAAGAAGAAATCCGGACCGGTCAGTCTCTGCATCACTAATTCGCTGTCGTCGCTGTAGAGCAGCCTGGGGGCGACTTCAGGGCAGTGTTGCTCGACCCACTTTAGAATATTCGCCTCGCGTTGCAAGATCTTTTTCTTTACTACCAATAGCGGCGACTTTTGATTGCCCCATAGACAGGTCTTCAGAATGACCGGTGTGCCGGACGCGTCGGCCTCCCACACCTCATGAGACAATCGATGTCGTGGGTACCGTATTCGACTAAGCCTTTCAATTTCCACTGGTTCGGTTCACGAAGTGCCGTTCCAATTCTATCAGCCCCTGATTGGTGCCAACCATGATAACAATGGTAATAGACTGTTTTGAAACCCGGTTGGTTGGGTCAAATCGTAGTGACGGACCCCGCACTTACCCTTTCAATTCTGTAGGCGGCCGGACATAATGTGGCGTCTGTCGAGACGTTGCTTGGGAGACACAAAGACTAGCGAAGTGGCAATGCGCATCGCGTTTTCTAGCGTATCAGGACCTGACGACGGCTCTTACTGGTCGGGTACGCCGCTATTCATGAAGCGGCATCTGGCAATGCAGTTCGACGAACTCGTACATATTGGACCGCTTCAATTAATCTGGCAGCCGTTCAAGCAAAAGCATTCCATCTACGACAAAATGCTACGAAAGACATATATTTGGGAGCTCGAGCCACTCGTGCACCAATATTTGTCGATGCAGGCAGCACGTCAGCTGAAGGCGCGTGGACCGGTAGACCTGATTTTCAGCCCCGGCAGCTTTCCTTACCCCAACGCTTTTCTGGAAACCGATATCCCAGTTGTGTTCTGGGCCGATGCTTCATTTGCTGGTTTGGTAGAGGAGCACCCAGGCTACCGGCATATCTGCGAAGAGAATATCTGGGCTGGACATGCACTGCAGCAAAGAATTTTAGATAAGACGACTCTTGCAATTTTCTCTTCCGATTGGGCCGCAAAGTCTGCTCTGGACAGATATCAATTCGACGATAATCGGGTAGCTGTCGTGCCGTTCGGCGCCAATCTTACGGCTCAACCACCGCCCATGGAAGACTTGCCTGCCATCCTGGAGCAGCGCACGCCGTCTGAATGTCGCCTTATTTTTATCGGACGAAATTGGATTGAGAAGGGCGGCCCTTTCGCCATCGATGTGCTTTCTGAACTCGTCAGCCGAAACATTGATGCGAAGCTCTGGGTGGTTGGTTGCGAGCTACCGAAAGGTGCTGTTAATGAGAGTCTGTCTGCGCGGGTCGTAAACAAACCATTTTTGAATAAACATGTGGAGAGCGAAGCAGAAGAGCTTAGCGAGCTTCTTATCGCCTCTCATTTTTTGATATTTCCGACGAAGGGTGATTGTTTCGGCATGGTAATCTGCGAAGCTAACGCTTATGGTGTGCCGGTTCTCGCTCATCGAACTGGAGGAGTGGCTTCGATAATCAGAGATGGACAGAACGGATTTCTTTTTGCTGAACCACAACAGGCGACAGATTATGCTGACTGCATTGCGCGGTTGCTTTCCGACAAAGTTACTTACGGGGAGTTGTGTCGAACTTCTCGCCTGGAATTTCAAAATCGGCTCAACTGGACGACTGCCGTGGATAAGGTCCGTGTCCTGATCGAGAATCTATGAGCGATAACGATTCCAGCTTGAATGCGATGGTGGAGGACATCGATGCGACCAGAGATTGAAATCTATCTTCTGGCGATGAAGCCGCGAGAAGTGCAGAACGATCAGCGCATGGTCGAGCTTCTCGGGCAGGATCTCGACTGGCAATTTTTCAATCTGGCTGCGATTGCACATAAGATTTGTCCGATTCTTTCCGGCGAACTCAAGCGATTTCCTGAGTATTTTGACAAAACCAGAATGGTCAGGGAAGAAAGTTCTGAGATTCAGAGAAAGGCTATGATGCTTACGGCAAGGCTTTTTCGACTTCAAGACGCATTGAAAGCCGCCGGCATTCAATTTGTCTTTGTCAAAGGGACCGCTGTGGCCCATTTGCTTTATGGAATGGCGGTGAAGCAGCGTTCCTTCTGCGATATAGATTTGTTCATTGCGCCGAAAGATGCCGTGCAAGTGAGAGAGATTCTTGCCAATCAAGGTTTTCTGCCTAACCAGATGTGGTGCCGATGCGATCATCCCGATGAATTCTTCACTTCGGATTTATTTCTCCGACTGGCGCATGAAAAGGAATTCGTCAGTAGCAACGGCTCTTTTGCCGTGGATCTTCATTGGGGTGCTGGGGCATGGTTCGCTACCGGTGACCAATTGATGAAGCGCACTATCGAGCTCGATGTTAACGGGCATCGCTTGCGAACCCTGGAGCCTAATATCCATTTCGTCTATCTTTGTGCGCATGCGGCCAAGCACGATTGGTCCACACTGATCTGGATCAGCGATATCGCGCATGCACTTGCCAGTAAGAATATTTTTGATTGGCGAAAGGTTGCTCGAATTAGCCGTGCGCTTGGATTGTTTAAAACAGTCCAACTCTCGATGCTGTTAGCAAATCAACTTCTCGGCGCAGCGATTCCTCAACCTTTCCAACCCATGAGTGCCAATCTCTCTTCTATTGCTTCGGAAATCATAGACCGTTACGATCGCGAACTGCCACCACTGATCTGCTGGTCGCAATTACCGTTCTGGAAACGAATCTGGCATGTCTATGATAATAAAGGGCAGGTAATGGAGCAGATCTTATCCGACCTGTTTAAGCCTACTTTCAATGATTGGGTGCGAATCAAGCTGCCGGCACCACTGTATTGGATGTATGGTCTGATTCGTCCGTTATCGAAGGTTTACTTTACTGGAGTAAATTTCTTGACTGGCGCGTCGCCGCAGAAGCGAGAGCACCAATAGCATCGAGAACACCGAGTGCACCAACAGCACCGCGAGGCTCGAGAACATTGAGAACACCGGGAACACCGAGTGCATCGACAGTATCGAGAACATCGAGAACGCCGGGTGCATTGAGAGCACCAAGGGTGCCAACAGTAGTGCCTTTGTTCCCTAATTCATGCAGCGACGGGGGAAGCGTTTATGCCAGAATGCTGAAATTCACGGTCACCCGCCTGCGTCGGGCAATGTTGTGCCGGAGAATAGCAGTAGCACACGGGAGGACACTTTATCTGACCGTTTAAAAGAAGAAGTCGCCGGCGCTAATCGACCAGTTAAACGACTGATGCAACAGTCTCTGGATGTGCTCTTCACCCTCCAGCGCTTTACCCACGAAAAATAGATCTTGATTGGGAATGCGCACGAAATCAGCAAATGCTGTGTCAAAAAAACCGCGATCGTGTCCGTAGAATTTGACTGCATCCACGCCATTGTCCATATAGTAGCGGCAAATTTTGTAGATCATGAATTTGGCCAGGCCTACACTCTTGTCTTTGCACAAAAGTTCGCAGATAGTTCCGGCACCATCATGCATGGCGGTGACAGCGAGTCCGACGAGCTTTCCATTGACTCGGAACTCGAAGTAGGAAGACTTGAACTGTAGATTTTGCTCATAGCGCCATCGCAGATATTCCAGATCTTTCCATAATGCCACCACTTCTTGTTTCCGGAGGTTGTTCCAGAGACCATCGTAGTCGTCGGGGATCTTATCAACGATACTAAAGGTGGTGCCCCAGGCCCAGAGTTTCGACAATGACTCTTTCAGTGTCAGTCGAAGATTTGCATAAAGCGAAAACGATGCTCGGGCAGGCAGCGGTAGATGTTTTTCCAGACGTAACTTGTAGGTATAGTTCTTGATTATGCCTAAATTGTACATTCCCAGCCTTCCAAGATTTATCGGAAGCGCTACGTGATTGGGAAAGCCGAACATGACTTGAACCTTGAAGTCCTGATATAGGGCGCTCATCTTGTCCGTCATCATTGTGAAGATGCCGCGGCCGCGATGTTCGTCCGCAATAATCGAGTTGGTCGGCTGACATGCCAAAATGGGCAGCCCTAGAAGGTTCAACTTCACGCCGATTGCACAATACGAGCCGATTAACTCGCCATCAAGCTCGCAGATGACACCGAGATAGCCGTAATAGGGGTTTTGCTCATTGTTCCAACGCCAATCGACAATTGTTCGAGTCGTATTGAAAATCTGATTTTGAAGAGCGATGATCCTGTCTGCATCGGCTGGGGTGCAGGCTCTCAGAGAACAGTGTTGAGCCGCAGTCTGAAGCTTTTCTGGCGGTAGGCTGTTTGCTTGATTTGACGGAGTCATCAGCTAATGGAATTCAATCGGATTCGCGAAATTCTGTCGAGTACCCAATCTATTAAACCACGTTGGTTGGATGCTATGAAGTGAGCAACCCTTGATCTCGAATTCAGAAACCGATAATCCGACTCTGCTGAAGGGCTTGGTAAAATAAAGAGAGCTGAGCGAGGATCTTGATTGAACTCGAATTCTGAAAGCAATGAGCTAACTCGACGAAAAAGCAGGGCACCAGCAGTGATGCCCCACTTTCGCACCATTCGAAGTGAGGATGTTGAACAATTCCTCGCTCTTCAGAACATGTACTTTGGCACCAAGCGAACGATGGCGGACTGGAACTGGAGATCGGTCGATAATCCCTATGTGCAAATGGCGACTTGGGTTGGCGCTGTTGGCGAGAGGATAGTGGCCGGGTACTCCGTAGTCGGGATGTACTTCAGCGTGTTTGGCAGACCAGTACCGATCAGCCAGAGCGCCGATGCCGTAATTCATCCGGACTATCGGGGGACAGGAGCCTTCAACGAATTGTTTTCAGGGACCATGCAACTTGGATTTCAATTCTCCGATATCGTGTATGGATTTCCAAACGAACAGTCTATGCGACCGATTCTTCTCAACAGTCGGACCGACTTTATCCTCTTCAATATGAGCACTTATTCACTGCGTCTGAGTCTGAGCCGTCAATCGGGACTTAGTGATAGTGATAGTGATTCTGGAGTCGTGGAGAATTTGGGGAAACGATCAAATCCCCTCGCCTCGATATTTCGTGCATACAGAACTTTTCAAAATGCCATCTGTCTCTGGAGCAATCGCGGAGACAGCAGTCTCTCGATCCAACGTTGTGAGAAGTTACCGGATGGATACGAAGAGTTCTGGAATGAAGTGAAAGCCAGAGAGCTCATTTGTATATGGAAAGATAGCCAGTACATGCGTTGGCGTTACGACAGCAACCCTTCTCGGCAGGCTGTGTACATAGTCGCTCGACGGTGTGACTCAATAGTGGGGCTGGTCAACTACGCACAACGAAACTCCATCCTCTACATCCTGGAATTGCTGGTTCCCAGTTACGATGTATCACTCGGAAAGTTATTGGTCAGCACTGTGATCAAAGAGAGTCTCGAGAAAAACGTCGAGCTTGTCAAATTCTATGGACATGACAGAGGTTATTTTGAACTAGTCTTTTCTGAGTTTACCCGGCAGCCCTCAGAGGATTTGTCTTTCCAGGCGCAATTCAATGACGACGCTCTCCGGGAGATCTGTACACAGAGTCTCAATTGGTCTGCAACTACTGGCGATACCGATGTTCTTTGGGTTTAAACCAAACTAGTCGTCGTCTCGATCACCGCTCTGTGAAAGCCGCTTCGCAGCTCTCTCTTGACGCCTACGCTTCTCTTCGCGGTCGTCGTCATCATCGTCATCATCGTCATCGTCGTCATCATCACGATCCGAGTCCGATGTTTTTCTCGCGGAGTCTCGACGGTCCTTGTCCGAATCTCGTGAGCTTTCCTTTCTCTGTTCAACCACAGGCTCTGGTGCTCTTTGGATCGGTTGCTCGACCTTCGTCGTCGTTTGTGTCGCTTCGATGTGGGTGCGTTGCACCGCGGGCTGAGACTCGCTGTTTGGCTGTGAATCGGTCGGCTGCGACCGTATTGAGCTGGTTGTGGTCGCTTCTATTGTTGATGATACCGGCGATGGTGACGGCCTAGTCTCGGCATACTGCGGTGCTCTTACAGGTGTTGGGGTGGCCGCCGCAGTATCCCAGCCGGTCGCGGCTGGTTTTGAAACTTCCGGCGCGGCGGTCTGGCTGCTAGTCGGCGGAATCGCTGACGTGGCTTGTCCGCTTGTATCCGCTTGAGGGGATGCGGTGCTGGTATCTGCTTGAGCGGTAGGAGCTGCCACCGTGGTTGATGCCGGTTGCGATACAGGAGATGCCGTGGTTGATGCAGGTGAGCTCGCCAACGGTAGTGCCGTCGGCAGTCCCATCTCGCGAATCGAGATCACGAGCCCGCTAATTGGCTCGTAGGTTCGGCTGGAGATAGAGGAATTCACATTCTTGACGATACCGGCTTTTCCGGCGCTTATGACCGAGTCGTGCGCGCCTTCCGCGTTCTTGGGGCCGAACTCGCAACCCAAAAGATTGACCCACATGCCCTTTTCTACTGAGTGGATCTTGAATCCTTTGATGCTGCTTGCTTTCACTGTGCCGCTAGCATCTTCAACGAGATTGAATGAGACTTCCTTTTCCAGCGCGATCTGGTCGATTTTGTCGCTAGCCAAGCCCTTTTCCCATCGTGCCGGGCTGGTGATATGCACGGCATAGCCTGGTTCTGCTTTGGTGATGGTTATTGTTGATGCGTTGCTTTTAAGGGTACTAGCGGAACCCGATCCCAGAAGGTCCAGATTGACGATCTTGCAGACTTTCGACAACTCAGTAAATTCGGTGTTGATTTCAGGATCATTGATGCCGAGTGTCTTGCACAGGCTGATCGCCCGATCCAAATGCTTACCGGCGACGTCATAATGCCCGCTTTGTCTGGCTGACTGAGCCAATCTTTTCAGCGCTAATTCAAAGTTTTGATCCGACGTCGTGCCGGCAGTCTCCAATTCTTTGACTGCACGTTCGTAATTGGTCTCGGCTTTAGCGT
This sequence comes from uncultured Candidatus Obscuribacterales bacterium, assembly GCA_964418155.1. Taxonomy (GTDB): domain Bacteria; phylum Cyanobacteriota; class Vampirovibrionia; order Obscuribacterales; family Obscuribacteraceae; genus JADYXR01. The sequence goes on from CAYQKX010000038.1 coordinate 14,902, forward strand.
AGTCGCCGGATTCATAAGATTGCTGACCGGACTGAAGGTACTTGTCTGCTTTGGACCCCTCTGCCATTGCTGCTGTCGCCGTTACCGACAGAGACGCGGCTATTAGAATAGTATGCAAGACTCTTTTCATAGGGACCTCAAGCAGAAATAGTGGACAGCGATTGTCGGCAATTCGTTGATTCTCGACGTCCGTCCGGGACGTCAACAAACACTAACACGATAACCGCCTGAATCCATGAATTAGGAAGAGTTTAGGCGCTTGATAGATTTAAAAAATCAAATCTGGGTCTATTCCACTGACAGCCTTTGGCCGAACACTTCTATGAGATCTCCTGCGTGAAGCTTTCGCCCTCGCCGAGTCTCTGTCTCGCCGTTAACCTTCACTTCGCCATTTTGGATGACGTGCTTGGCTTCTCCGCCGGACTGAGTGATATTTCTGAGCTTTAAGAACTGGTCGAGCCTGATTTTTTCCAGTGATTCGTCTTCCATGTCGGGCATTCCGTTTGAGGAGCTAGCTAAGGTAAAACATTAGCAACTTTAGAAAATAGGACAATACCTTAGACTATGCAATTAAAATTGCGCTCGCTTTCGGACCAGATCATATGCTTAACCGCAACCTCTGCTTAAATGAACATCGAAATCAGGATAGTACTACTGGTGGTGTGATGTCATTGTCTGGTCCGCGCTCGCCAATAGACAGAATTCGAGATTGGAGTTGTGATGGGAAGTAATCTAGAGCTTAACGACACTCTTTTAGTAACTGATACACAGGGCTTTCCGTCGGACTTGCTGAGTCTAGCTAGCCATCTGAAAAATCCGGTGACTACTGAGCATGTGAAGGATAAGAAATTCTCCTTTTCCAAGAAGGACGGTGCCAGAATTTTTCATCTCGATCCAGTTCGTGTATTTCTCGTCGAGAACATAGACGGGAAGTGGCTTTTCTGGGGCAAGGCCTATATTCTGGAACAAACGATTTCCAAGAAACTCGAGACTAATGGATCCTGGACTCCGGGCGAATGGGAGACTTCAGGCGTATTTAAAATAGTCGATCTCTTCGAGCCGGACTACCAGCGTAGCTTTACCAAGAGAGAGTCACCGCCTGGAAAAAGCTATTTTTAACTGGGTTCGAGCAGTTGATTTATGCCATGGCATCCTCATCATTTAGAACGGTTGCAAAGCTGAGATCATGATCGAAAACTGGTGAACGAATTGCGATGAGTGTTTTTCTTGGTATTGACATCGGAACCTCTGGAACCAAAACGATAGCGCTAAATTTGCGCGGAGTTGTATTGGCACAGGCAAGCGAAAGCTATTCGAGCTTTCAGTCGAAGCCGCTCTGGAGTGAGCAAAATCCCGACGATTGGTGGACTGCGACCGTCAATACAGTTAGAAAAGTCTTGTGGGCTGCGAACATCAGTCCGGAGGAAGTCAAAGCGATCGGCCTGTCGGGGCAGATGCACGGCTCTGTATTCTTAGATAAAGACAACAACGTCATTCGACCGGCAATTCTTTGGAATGATCAGCGCACGGCCTGTGAGACTGCTGAGCTCGAAGAAAGTGTTGGTGGTCGTGAGCAGCTTGTTTCTCTGGTTGCAAATCCTGGATTGACTGGTTTTACGGCTCCGAAAATTTTGTGGTTGAGAAAACACGAGCCTGAGAATTTTGAGAAAACCTATAAGGTCTTGTTGCCGAAGGATGAGATTCGACGGCGGCTGACGGGCGAGTTCGCCACTGATGTTAGCGATGCAAGTGGAACTTTGTTATTCGACGTTGCAACGAGAAAGTGGTGTCATCCGCTTTTGTCAACGCTCGATCTTGATCCGAGCTTATTCCCTCGTTGTTACGAGTCGCCTGAAGTCACCGGAAAAGTCAGCAAGCAGGTTGCGAAGCTTCTGGGTTTGTCGCCGGATTGTATCGTTGTTGGTGGTGCTGGAGACTGTGCCGCCGCTGCCATCGGAAATGGTGTCGTGAGCGAAGGCATTCTTTCCACAATTCTTGGCACCGCGAGCGTTACCGTGCTCAACTCCGATAAGTTCGCGACGGATCCTAAGGGTAGACTGCATACGATCTGTCATGCTGTCCCCGGCAAATGGCTGTTCATGGGTGCCAACCTGTGTGGCGGCGGTGCGCTGCAGTGGTTCCGAAATCAACTCTGCCTCAAGGACTATCTTTTTCATGCGGAGCGTCGTTCTGATACCACCTCTAGTGGCAGCTTTTACGAGACCCTGTCGCAAGAAGCGGAGCGAATTCCACCGGGAAGTGATGGGCTCTTCTTCTTGCCATATCTCTCCGGCGAGCGGACCCCGCACAACGATCCCTACGCTCGTGGCTGCTTTCTCGGTCTCACTCTTGCGCATACACGTGGACATCTTGTCCGGTCAATCATGGAGGGCGTGACTTACAATATGCGCGACAGCATCGAGATGATGAAGGCTTTGAATTTGCCTGTGAATGAGATAAGGGCTACAGGCGGTGGTTCTCAATCCCCTGTGTGGGTTAAGATTCAAGCCGACACATTCGGACAAAGTATATTTAACATCAATTGCGACGAAGGACCAGCGTACGGCGCTGCACTGCTTGGTGCTGTCGGGGCCCGGGCTTTCGGTTCTGTGCAGGAAGCCTGCGAAGCAACAATCAGAGTCGTTTCTGAAACGCAGAGCACTTTCCGTAGTTCTAAATATTACAACGATGCATTTCGAATCTGGAAGCACTATTATCCTATACTGAAGGAATCATTCCGGGACATAGCGGTACTACAAGATACTCTCGAAAGCTAGGCAGGAGGTCGAAAATCACATGAGCCAATCGGTACTTACAGTCGACGAACGACGTACGGATGGCGGTATCGCCTGTCGAAGAACTTCTTCGCCGACCTCGAGAGATCCTTTGGTCCTTGTTATGGGATATGCAGGTAGCTCTCGAATCTGGCCTTCGACATTTGTTGGCAAGCTTGCCGAGTGCTTCGAGGTGATCACTTACGACAATCGAGGCACCGGTGCCAGTATCATTCCGAATCTGGCCGAAGAGTACACTATTAAGCTAATGGCTGATGATTTATTCGAAGTAGTGAAGCTCTTTGAAGTCGAACGGCATCATCTTCTGGGATACAGCATGGGCAGCTGTATCGCCTTGCAATTCATCCATGATCATCCGGAATTGGTTAAGAGTCTATTCTTGCTTTCGGGCACCGCGGGCGGTTCTCTCTTTGCAAAACCAGACAAGGAGATTTCTCTGGCGCTAGCTAACCCGCAAGGCGACACACTATGGGATATGTACTTGTCGAGCTGGCGTCTGATGTATTCACCTGAAGTGCTCGACCGTTGTCTTCCAGCGCTGAGGGCTATATATGAAAACTCGAAGGATACTCCGACTCCTGTCGCCGCATTACTTGGACATTCGCATGCGTTTAGAGGATTCGACGGGACTACATATCTGCCCTCGATCAAAGTCGCTACTACGGTGCTTTCCGGTAACACGGATAGGCTCATGCCTGTGAAGAACTCAATCAACCTTGCCGGTCAGATTCCCGGTTGCAGATCCGTATTTATCGACGATTGCGAGCACGGTCCGCATATTCAATGTGAGGACCAGGTCGTCGCTGAGATTGAGCGCACTGCCGGATACTGAGTATCCTCAGACCTCTGGATTGAGAAGATCGCCCTGGTGACGTGCCTGTGTTCTGCGCTTTTGTCTGGATGGCCCAGTAATCAGGTCAATACCTGCATGGATTGCAAATCCGATCAGAAAAGCCGCGAGCGTCTCCATGGCGAAGTAAAAGATCGATAAGACGTACACGCAGTGCTCTTGGCTCTCGCAGAGGTTGCCCAAAATTGCATTGGTATCGTACGCGTTCCTGAACATCGGTGTTACGCTAGGACCGAGAAACTGGACGCTCATAACAATGAAAATTACTGATAAGCTCGAACCAATGATTGCCCACCATTGAGTATAGCCAGACGTTGGCGCCACGGCTCTGAGAGATCGTCGCTCCTCTCGCCTCCATCGCTCTTCCTGTCTCGGTTGTAGCATTTTCCCTCCAGGGACTTTGCCGACCTTGTTTCCAGATTACATCGAGAAAATGTGGATGTTGTGAAATTTAGCAATTCCATCAGGAATTTGCCGAGAGGTCGAAGCGCCGATGGAACAGATATTTCGCATAGCGAGATTTCTTGAATGTCTGCCTATTTCGTGGATGGGCAAGTCGATTGCGCCATGAATTACTCGCGGCTACAAGCCTTAGCGCCGACTGATGAGCGGAGCTCAGTGCAAAGCTCGTCAGTCGGCGAATTGGCGGATACCTCAAATTAGGCTGGCGTCCGTTATTCGATGGACGTGCCTGGATCCAGGCCCCAGCTGACTAGAATTTCGCGCTCTTCTTGAGCGGACTTTGCCTTTTTGAACTTGGCGTTGCGCCCCTTCACCAGCTTTTCGCAGGCGGCCCAGGTTGAATGCCGTGTTACGACACCTGCATAGTAACTCAAGTAAGTGACCGGACCGCCGCCGGATTTGCTGCTTCCTGACTTTGAGCTCCCTGCTTTGCTGCCCCCATTCTTACTAGGCTCCGGAAGCGGATCTTCCGAAGGCAGTTCGTTTAGATCGACAAAGTAGCCGTCTCTCGGTCCCTGGTACAAGTGGTCGGGTTTGCCGGTGGCGTAGGAGACAGCTATTTGGTCGCAACGTTCGTTGCCGGGATAGCCTGCGTGACCTCGAACATACTTCCATTCGACGTTGGCCGGTTTGATTCTACTCAGTTGTCTGGAGAGCTCTTCCCAGAGGTCGCGATTCGCGACATCTTTTCCCTCTGAATTCTTCCATCCCCGATTGCGCCATCCCCAGATCCATTGTGTGATGCCGCGAATCAGGTATTGTGAGTCCGTGTATAAAACGATGGTCGACGGTCCTGGCGACTCCAAGTCGGCAAGAGCGCGGATTGCGGCAACCATCTCCATGCGATTGTTGGTGGTATCTTTGTTGCCCCCGCCTAACTCTCGTACGGTCCCGTCCGGTAAAGCAACGATGCTTCCCCAGCCGCCCGGTCCGGGATTGCCTGTGCAGGCGCCATCCGTAAAAATCAGTATGTCGCTTGTTGAAATCATAAACCTTTGAAATGCTCAGCAGTAGCTCTATTAATAGCAGAGCCAATTAAACCGGCGCTTTAATCTTATCTGATTAATTCGCTTCGCGGCAGACTCGGCGCGATTCAGTCCGTGGGCTGCAGGCATTGTAACGATACGATGGCCTAGCCTGTCCTCGCCAATTGGTCGGCGAGACGGACAATCGTTGGTATCCTGTATTTCCCGTGCATCTCTTGGACGTGCTGGGCCGCCCGATTGACGTTCAACCCGACGGCCGTGACATACAGCGGATTTTTGCTTTGCCCTCTGAAGACTTCAATACCGACACCGGTGGCAAAGCGCGTCTTGGCGATCCCGATTATGACTGACCGTCGCTGGAGTGCTTCATACAGACGGGCTCCCAAACCTGGTTTTGGATTTTCAATGTCGTTGCTGATCCAGACGTTTCCGTCTATCAAAATACTATCTGGCAACTGTTCAACCATTTGAATTGCCGTTATCAGCGAAGGCAGCTCTCTTTTGTAGAACTCACCCGGCTGATATTGCTCCACGTCGCCAGTCTTGCTGATGAAGGTCTGAATGGCTGTGGCTGCCTGCCAGTAGTCGAAAAGCACCAGCGCGCAAGTTGCACTCTTTTCTGCGTAATGGACGTCAATGCAGCCGAACATAAGGCCGCTCGACTAGTTATCGCCGAGTTGAAGAACGACTCGAAAACGTGCTTTGCCGCTCATCATACGCTCGTATGCTTCGGTCGCTTGGTTGAAAGGGAATTTTTCGATCATTGGTCGAATTCCTGTGAGCGCGCAGAAGTTCATGCAGTCTTCCGAGTCACTGGCTGTGCCGCTCGGCCAACCCACGATTGAGCGCCGCCGCCCTATCAGAGCAATAGGACTGATTTGCATGGGTTTGAAATCAGCTCCGATTATCAACATCTTTCCACCAAGATCAAGAGCCTCTATCCATGGTGTCATGGCATCGGAGTTGGTGATGGCGGATAGTATCACCTTCGCTCCGCCGGACTTGACCAGGCTCTCCACCGCATCGCTACTTTCAGAATTGATGAACTCATGCGCACCGAGCTTCTTTGCGAAGTCCGCTTTGTCCATGCCTCTTGCGATCGCCACTGTCCTAAAACCCATTTTGTTGGCGAACTGAACACCTAGGTGACCCAGTCCTCCGATTCCTAAAATTGCCACGGTGTCTCCCGGCTTCGCGCCGATATGACGTAGGGCGTTGTAGGTAGTTACGCCGGCACAGAGAAGCGGCGCCGCTTCCTCCATTGTAAGATTCTCTGGTATCCGCGCGCAGGCTGTTGACTGAAAAACCGCATACTGCGCATAGCCACCGTCGACGGTGATGCCAGGAACTCTCAATTCCGCGCAAGCAACGAAGTCGCCGTTCATACAAGCGTCGCATTGGGTGCAGTGTCCACCGTGCCAGCCTACTCCAACCCGATCTCCAACTTTTAGTCTTGTAACTTCGCGACCGACTTCTTCGACAAAACCAGCGATCTCATGACCTGGCACGATTGGGTAGGTCATTCCAGGAAAGCCACCTTTGAACGCGAAGCTATCGCTGTGGCAGATGCCGCAAGCCTGGACTCGAATCTTCACCTGGTCAGGTCTGAGCTCGGCAAGCTCTTTATTAACGAATTCAAGCTGTCCATTCGGCTGGGCTACACGAGCTACTTTGGCCGTTTTTACAGCACACGTACTTTTACTTGCATTGGACATTCTTCGGCACCCCGTGAAAACCTGGCGGAAACTTTGCTAGATATGCAAAGCTTAGTCGCAAGACGAGCTGATCTGTGGTGTTTTACGACAGGACAATTTTACGATATCCGCATCCGGATTTGTCTCTTGACTATGATTCAATTGCTTGGTCGGTGTTTCAACGCTGATGGGCACGATTCCAGCGATTGCGCTGTTCCACACCTCGACTCATCGCTCCTTTCTGTCTATAAGTTTTCGTGCTATGGTTACAAAACAAGAGGTGATTATCATGAGCTATGACAAGAAAGATCGCGCGCTTGCAACTTCAAAAGTTTGGGAAAAGCCGGCGTATGAGATTGTCGACGTGGGGTCGGAGGTGACCGGTTACATCTATACCGACAAAGTCCTTGTTGATGCGGATATTGCGCCTGTTAAATCAACCGATGCGGCGGTCGTGATACCGGACGAGGGCGCCTGAAGTTGGAGCTGTGACTCCATGTCTGGGCATGCCCTATGGGAGAATAGTGTCTGGCTCACGAGCTGGCGCGCAATGGCGCATGCATCAGGATCTCAGTTAGCCTGTTCTATGCGTTTTGAGCAACACGAACCCGGGATGAATTCGATGGAAGGGGACGAACTTGAATCTAGTCATTCTTGGTACCGCAGCTGGTGGTGGATTCCCCCAGTGGAATTGCAATTGCAAGTATTGTGAATCTGCTAGATCGACGCCTGCGACTGTTGCTCGACGGCTCCACGCATCCGTCGGGTTGAGCGGTAGCGAGGGCAATTGGTTTCTCGTAAATGCAACTCCAGATGTTCGACTGCAAATCGAGAATACTAAGGAATTGCATCCTGGACCGGGTGTTCGTGAGACACCGATAAGAGGCATCTTCCTAACAGACGCGGAGCTCGATCACACGATCGGCTTGCTGATGCTTCGAGAAGGCTCTAAGCTTCAGGTATTTGGTAGCTCTCCGATTCTGAAGGCAATGTCTTCCTCTTTTCCAGTTGCCTCGATTTTGTCCAAGTATGCGACGTTTGAGTGGTGCCAGCTGAACTGTGGAGAACCTGTCGAGATCGAAGACGGGTTGCGGGTAAATCCATTTTTCGTAGATCGAAAACCTCCGCGATATGTGGAAGCAGCGCCCGACGAATCTTCGTCGGATTGGGTGATTGGCTATCGATTCGAGGACGTCATCTCTGGTGGCAGCGTTGCGATTTTGCCGCAGTTAGGCAGATGCGACGATGACATAGTAGATGAAATAGTCGATTCCGACTACATACTGCTGGACGGTACGTTCTGCTATGAAGACGATCTAAGGCGGGCTGGAGTTATGGGTAGAACCGCTTCCCAGATGGGACATCTCCCTCTGTTTGGTGATGCTGGTATTGTAAATGGTATCAACGAAGTCAATTCTAGAAGACGCCTTTTCGGAAAGGCGCCTGCAAAGACCCTTCTTCTCCATATTAACAATACAAATCCCGTCTTGTTGCCAGACTCGGAGGAAAGGAAAATTCTGTCCGACTCCGATATTGAAGTAGTTGACGATGGTTTTTTACTCTGCATCTGAAGATTTTGCACGTCGTAACTGTGATCGCCTCGGGAATTATCTCGTTGGAAAAACGGGCTGGTATTATTGAGATTCAAGTCGGAATTTGCGCGGACCTGAGAAGCTGTCGGTATTAACATTGAATTGATCAAGACATCAGGCTGCTCACCGCTTCAATTGTCGAGACAAATTTGAGCAATTCGTCTATACTGCTGCTCTGGTTTATCAGCTCACTGACGTCCTCTTCCGAGGTTATTGATGAATAGGGATCCGTGGCCGCGAGACGAATTTCTCGAACGACTTAAGACCTCCGGCAGTACCTTCTATCATGATCATCACCCATTCCATCAACGAATGCACTCAGGTCAACTAAGTCGAGCTGAGGTTCGCAGGTGGATCAGCAATCGCTTTTATTACCAAAAAAATCTGCCGATCAAAGATGCTATTGTGCTGAGTAAGCTTCCTAACAGGGAAGATCGGCAGTTGTGGCTGCAGCGAATTATTGATCATGACGGACGAGATGGGCTGGACGGCGGCATCGATGCTTGGTTGCGCCTTGGCGAAGCTGCTGGAATAGAGTCGGCTTCCATGCTCTCGGATTCCGAAATATTGCCTGGCGTTAAATTTGCAGTTGATGCGTATGTTAATTTCTGTCGGCAGAGTTCTTGGCTCGAAGCCGTCGCATCGTCGCTAACTGAGCTCTTCGCACCAACCTTGATTTCACGACGCATCGAGATATTAGAACGTCACTATGCCTGGATCGATCAGGCTGGTCTGGATTACTTTAAAAACCGACTGGAGCAGGCTCCGCGAGATTCAGATCATGCTTTATCTCTTGTGCTGACTCATGCCACTACTGTTCAACTTCAGGACGATGTTCTTGCTGCGCTAAAGTTTAAATGCGATGTTCTCTGGTCGATGCTGGACGCAATTCAGCACGGGACGAGCACGAGGTCTGCGTCCACTCTCGACAGAACCTGATACTGAGGTTGCCTGAGAACAATGAATGGCGATTTTTCCAAAGACTTCAGACTAAATCTTGATTCCGCTTGCCGGCTCAGGCACGATTCAGCGCGTGACGAATACCTTCTATTACTGCCCGAAAGAGTTGTTAAGCTCAACCGCACTGCCTTCTTTCTGCTCTCAATGAGTGATGGGACGAAGACTTTCGGAGACGTTCTCAACGAGTTGATTTCTGAGTTTGGAGAGAATCCAGATTACCCGGAAGAGGCGAAAGAATTTTTGCAGGATGCATTGAGCCGCGGCTGGATAGGGATTCATTCTGAATTTCATGGATCAGTTGAAGGCGCCAACATGCGGGGAGGTTTACCGCGTCATACGTCGAACGGTCTGACTGACTTCACAACGAACGACACTGCGGGCGGCGCGCCGGACAGTGCACCGGGCAACGAACCGACCAGTGAATTGGGCAGCGAACTGGGCAACGAACAGGACAACGAATTGGGCAACAAACCGGTCAAAACACCGGGCAGCGTAACGGTTCACACCGTGGGCAGCGCGCCGGTCCACACACCGGGTTGCGCACCAAGTTTGGCACTGAGCAGCTCACCGAATGAGTGCCATGACATCAGAGCAGATGGTTTGCCTCGCTTAGTTCAACCGCCTTATGGAATGACTGTGGAGCTCACGCATCGGTGTCCACTTCAGTGTCTGTACTGCTCGAATCCAGTCAATCTAACTAACAGAGGAGCAGAACTCTCAACAGACGAGTGGAATGATGTCGTCCGCCAGGCCAAGGCACTTGGCGTGGTCGAGATTCATTTGTCTGGCGGAGAGCCATTGGCAAGACCTGATCTGATAGACATAGTTAGGACTTGCACTGAACTCGACATTTACTCAAACCTTATAACCAGTGGAGTTGGCCTGACAGAACACTTGCTGGAAGCTCTTAAGTCCGCAGGTCTTTGTTCTGTGCAACTAAGTCTTCAATCCGATGATGATGAGACTTCGCGGACGATATCCGGAGTCAATGTCTTGCGCGCGAAATGTGAATCTGCTCGAATGCTCTCACAGTCGGGACTTCCGCTGACGTTAAATGTGGTGCTCAGCGCGCTCAACATTTGTCGGCTCGATTCGATTTTAAAGCTTTGCACCTCATATGGTGCCCGTCGCATCGAGATAGCAAATTGTCAATACTATGGATGGGCTCTAATCAACCGCTCGGTATTACTTCCTACTGTGTCGCAATTGAAGGAAGCGAAACAGGTAGTTGAGCGGTGGCGTACTGTTGATCTGAACGACACAAACGTCGAGATTGTTTGGGTTATGCCGGATTATTTCGAGGATTTTCCTAAGCCCTGCTCGGGCGGCTGGGCACAGCGGCAGTTGATCATTACGCCTAACGGTGTTGCGCTGCCATGCGCTGCTGCAGAACAGATTGACTCCATAGAGTTTCCTTCCGTACGGCGCTCGCAATTGGCTTGGATCTGGAATGAATCTGATGCGTTCAACCGCTATCGTGGTTACGATTGGATGAAAGAGCCTTGTCTGACCTGCGAGAGAAAGGAAGTAGATTTCGGCGGTTGTCGCTGTCAGGCTTTCATCCTGACCGGTGATGCATCAGAAGCAGATCCGGTTTGTACCAAGTCGACAAGAAGACAGCTAATCGATGAGTTAGTTGAGTCGAGAAATTCGGAAGAACCTGCAGAGCTTAGTTTTCGTGGAGCTTTTTGACATTTTTTTCAGCTCTGAAGGATGGGAGATTCCCGGGCCTATAAGCCTGTAAATATCTAAGTTCTGCACGGGTTAGTGCGGCGCGCGCCGTCGCAAGAATCTTCTTTGCTGCATTTCGTAACTCTCCGTCCGCCTGCCTCTGCTCGCCAGCACCTACATATAGCGGTCCCTGGTGCGTTCTTCTGAAGACTCAGTTCGCTACTTTTCAGCGATTCAGTTCCGCGGTGCGTTCGATGCTTTTCCAAACTGGCCCTAGCTCGGATACCATAAAGTCCGCGAATATGCGCGAGTCGTGCTCGGTGAGGTGGGCACCATCTATGGTGTTCAATTGCTCGGGTCCGGTCCATTCGACCCATTTATACTTTGTTCTTGGAAAGTACTTGTTCAAGATCTCGCGGTGCTGTTCTGTCCGCGCGCTCTTCATGTAATCCGGTGATTCGGGTACGATGACAAAGCACACCGTCGTCCCATGCGCCTCGAACTTCTCCACGTAGGCACTTAGCCTTTTTACGTTGCGGAGAAATCTCTTGCGCGTCAGCAAGCTCATTCGCTGTATCGTGGGCAGTTGACCTGACCATGGCGCATCCGGTCGGCGCGGATCTGATCTGATTTGTTTGTCGATTTTTGCATATCGAACCGCTGCCTCTTTGGACCGCCGTCCTTCTTCACTTTGGGGGGCCGGTAAGAATGACGGATCTACCAGGTCGATTCGTCCGGCGGTGTGCTGATGACGCGAGGGTGCGCTGTCTTGAGCCGTCCCACTATCGTCTTTGTTGATAGGTGTCGAGGTATTGGTACCACTTGCAGTATCGGGGCTAGTTCTGTTGATGGTCCGGGTGGAATCGGTACCAACAGTGGTGCCGGTACTATTGCCGGTGTTGAATTCGGTGCGGTGTGTCTGTACTGACTCGTCCTCGTCACCGCTTTTGATATCAGAGGTGATGCGCTCACCGTTAGTAGTACTGTTGGTAGTGTTAGGAATGGAATTTTCTACGCGAGCACCAGGCTTTTCGACTTGAATCTGACTTTGTAGTTTTTCATTGTTCGCATTTGTTGTCGGTTGATTATTCCTACTTTCCAACTGCTTTTGGGCGGTCAAGTTTGCTGCGTTAATTTTGTTTTGCCAATTTTGGACGATGCGCACTAGCAAACTTGCCGGTTGGTATTGAATTCGGACCACCGGTGTCACCATGGAGAGCACGCGTCTATATTCGGGAATCTCGTCCTCGAAGTGATAACGCCGCTCTGTCTCCAGCGTATGCCCGACTTCGACTATAAGAAGTTTTGGCCATCGATGCGTGTCTGCAATTACTACAGCTCCATCTAGTGAACAGTAACCTTTCAGGCAAAGATTCTCGAATACTTTCACATTGGTAATTCGGGCCGCAGGTCGATTCAAGAGCGAGCTGCCGATTGCCACTATGTACGCTGGTTTTGTTGAGTATGCGTACCGTTCGACTGCAGCTTCGTTGAGTTTGAACGGCGAAACTACCCAGCCTGGTCGAACCTTCAATCCTACGATCAGGAAGTGATAGAAAAGGATGAGAGCGACTCCGACGGCGATAGACACCAGCGGAACTCTGATTTCATTAAAATTGGAAGTAGATGAAGACATAGCTCGGACCTGGATTTATAAATATCAGGAAAAGCATTATTCCTGCAATGACAGCTCTGAATAACCAGTTATCGAAAAGCGCCTGACCGAATCTCTGGTGCTCTTTGTTCCAGCAATACATGTGCAGAAGTATTACCGGTATGGAGTAGAAGAGGACTATACTGCCACGCAAAATGTCAATTGGTTTATACCCGCTAAAGAAGAATGAACTAACAAACAATGGCATCTTGTCTGTTTCTTTCACCAAAAATGGTATCCAACATAGGGTTACGAATGCATAGGTGAGGACCATCTTTATGAAGGACAGTATAGTGCTCTCCTTCATTTTTAGCCGTGCGGCGACTAAGTGTTCAACAATCAATCCACCTCCGTGGCAAGCACCCCAGATTGCGTAATTCCAGTTGGCGCCATGCCATAGTCCGCCCAACAACATTACAAACATGAGGTTGAAAGCGGCTCGATACCATACGCAGCGAGTGCCACCAAGCGGAATGAAGAGGTAGTCTCGAATCCATGATGACAATGATATGTGCCAACGCTTCCAAAATTCACCAAGAGAACAAGCTATGTATGGAGCATTGAAGTTATTCGGGATCGAATAACCGAGCAGCTTGGCGAGTCCCAGTGCAATATACGAGTATCCGGCGAAATCGGCGAAGATATTCACGGAGTATCCCATTAACAGCATGATATTGTTGGTGGTGCCCGCGATTTCGGTCACAGGGAACGTGAGCCAGCCGGTCAGATCCGAGAGATTGTCTGCAACGAAGACCTTGAGGAAATAGCCCAGGATAAGCCACTCGAAGCTCTCCTGCCACTTGATGTCGCGAAAATACTTGGGGCGAATCTGCGGGAAGAATTCGGCTGCTCGAAGAATTGGCCCGGAGATCAGGTGAGGGAAGAATGCGATGAAAAGTCCTGTGTTCTGGAAATGTTGGAGGAGTCCTGTTTTTTCGAACCGACCTTTTGCGCTGTCAACGACCAGGCTGACTCCTTCAAAGCAGTAAAATGACACCCCGATTGGGAGAACGAGTGCGTAGATGAGGCTTCCGAGTGCGACAGGGAGGACATCAAAGCCAGTCATCGAATTTGCGGTACTGAGAATTAACGATCCATATTTGAATGCAGACAGGACTCCAATGTTAAAAAGCACGCCGAGCACAAACAACAATCGCCACCGCGGCGAGTCTGCGCGCCCCTGAAGCGCGTGGCTGACGACGGCGTTGACTACCACAGCAACCGCCAGCAACAGGGTGACATCGCTTGCACCGCGCCAATAGAAATAGAAACTCGCAACTATGAGAATAAGCGGCTGCAGTTTTCGAGCAAACGGCAGATAGTAGCATGTGAAAACGATGCAGAAAAATTGAAAGAATTCGAGGGAATTGAAAAGCACGTCAAGCCAAACTGCGAGTTGAAGCGAGTCTATCTATTTTGGCACAAACTTCGCTACCGGCAATCAATTCGTGCAAGTCCAGGTCGAGCGACACGACAGCTGCGTCAACGTGGGTTTTTGTCGAGGCGATTTCGCTGGCGCGCACTGTCGATTCAATTTCGTCGGTGCTTGGAAAAAAGAGAGCGTCCATACGTTTTCTCTGGCGATTTCAAGAACAACTACTCGTTTCGTACAGATCGAACGCTCCAAAACCAGATCTGGTGGCTTAGATTCTAGTGGACGAAGCTGGCTTTGAAGCGAGGCGCTACAAAGTGAGTAAGTGAGTGAGTGAGTGAGTGAGTGAGTGAGTGAGTGAGTGAGTGAGTGAGTGAGTTGGCTTTGCGGGATGCGTTGCCTACGGACCCGAAGGGAAAATGAAGTGCGAACGAAGTACTTTATCCAGCGCCTGTGCCGCCATAGCTTTTGCTTGTGCCGGTATCTTTTTGAAGTGTTTTTCGTAATAGCTGCTTAATGCTGACAGTGCTTCTGGGTAGAGTTGCTGGAGACGGTTGTGCTGTTGTCGGTAGACTGGAGATCCTTTTGACCAGCGCTTCAACCCTCGATCTAAGGTGGCTCGCGGGTTGTAAGGGTCCTCGATAGCCCACGGACGGTAAAGCAGATTACCCCAACTAGTCTCTGCCCTGAGTCGTGCTCGTGTGCTTGGGTGTAATGTTCCTTCCTCCACTTTCGGGATGCCGGCTATTTGGTCGAGTAGATCCCTTAGCTCTCGGAGTCGACCGGGGGGCACTTCCTGCGCAACGCCCTTTGTTCCTGGCCTGAAGCGAATCGTCGCTGACTTTACCGCTTTTCCATTTTTGTCGATGGTGTAGACGAGCCAGTCTGCCATGAATTCTGCCGGGTGTTGGGTGTCGACGGCGATGAAGCTGTTGTTTGCGGGATTTCGAAATAGCCAGGGGCGCTGCCAGGCATTACTCATGACGACATCTGCGGCCTTTTTCTTGTCGAGATCTTTATCGTGGATTACATCATTTAGCTTGGAATTGTCGCTCTCGGTGCAGCGCACTGCAAGGATGTCGTGCCAGTCGCCTTGCCAGTTAAACTCAATTCGTCGAAGCAAAAAGCGGGATGAGCTGGACGGTTGCTTTTGCAGATAGATACCTTTGAATGGCTCTGGCGGTGGACAATCTACGAATCCTTCGTCGAACCCTATTTCAGATCCTTCGTCGCTGGGCCAGACTACTACTGTCTTGGTCTTGCCCCGCACCGCATCGCCTGCATTCGAGTAGTGGTTGGATTCCGACTCGAATGCCAACTTTGCCGCCTTCAATACCAGTTGACAATCAGGGTTTTTCTGCCCCGAAACAAGCCTCGGATAGGCCTCTCTGCTCGATGTTTTGGCCAGTGCGCTGGATGTATTGAGTAGAAAAGATACTGCGACCAAGGTCGCCAACAGATTGAATTGACGTATCCTCATTGGAAAAAGCCTATCTTAGGGCTAACACAATTATTTTTCATGGTTGCTAAGGTTTGATTGTTTCGCTATTAGCCAGCGGTTTTTACTTTGTAAAAACTTAGCTGCACATCTCGTTGAAACAATTTGATCTCGTGTCGAGATAAGGCATCATTCTGACATTCGGTAAAATAGAGTCGCCGACGGCCGCGCTCAATAAGGAGACGAATATGGAGACTTTAACTGCACAACGATTCGAAGAACGCCTGGTGCAGATATATAACAATGCAGCGCTCACGCTGATGATCTCTATCGGGCATCGCACGGGGCTTTTTGACATTATGAGCGAAATGCCGGCTTCTAGAGTGTCGGCGATTGCAAGAAAATCTCAGCTTAGCGAGCGATATGTTCGTGAGTGGCTCAACGCGCTCACCGTCGGCGGTATCATTGACTACGAGCCTGAGTCCAAAAAATATGTTTTGCCTGAGGAGAGAGCTCGATGGCTGACAAGAAAATCCGCTAAGGACAATCTGGCTGTTTTCTCTCAATATGTCGGTATTCTTGCGGATGTTGAAGACGATATCGTCGAGTGCTTTAAAAAAGGCGGTGGAGTGCCGTACTCCTCATTCGCTCGATTTCATGAAGTGATGGCTGAGGATAGTGGTCAGTCGCTTGTCCCTGCACTTCTGGACAGCGTATTGTTGATTGTTGACGGACTGACCCACAAGCTTACGAAGGGCATCGACGTCCTGGATATCGGCTGCGGACGCGGATTGGCTTTGATGAAGATGGCCGGCGCTTTTCCTCAGAGCCGTTTTGTCGGATACGACTTTTCGAAGGAAGCGATTTCTTTTGCGACCGAGAATGCAAAGAATGCCGGTCTCAACAACATCACATTCGAGGCTGTCGATGTCACTAAAGTTAGCGATGTCGAAAGATTTGATTTCATAACAGCATTCGATGCCATTCACGATCAGGCGCAGCCTCAGACTGTTCTCAATAACATCTTCCGAGCGTTGAAGTCGGATGGAATTTTTCTGATGCAGGATATCGATGCTTCGAGCCATGTGGAAAACAATATGGACCATCCACTAGGACCATTCCTCTACACGATTTCGTGCATGCATTGTATGACGGTCTCGTTGGCGTTGGATGGAGAAGGTCTTGGTACCATGTGGGGTCGTGAAACTGCGAGAGAATATCTGCAGAAAAGCGGATTCAAGAAGGTCGATATCCATAAGCTCGAGCATGACATACAGAATTGCATTTACTTGGTTTCTAAGTAGGACCACAAGGCGCATGTCGAATGGACCGTTGCACGTGATAGCACTCGCGCCGACCAGTGTGAAAGCAAGGCTCGCTCTACGTCGCGATAATGCGCGAAATCCGGGTACGGTTTTGACGTTCACTCCGCCCTGAAGGTCCCTTCGGCTCGGGGCGCGATCCCATAGATTCATCGAACAATACATCCAATCGCGACGAACGCAGACTGAATGCCTTTTTCAGTCGCACTTACATCCCTCCCTGAAGGATGAGGCTTTTCGGTGCATTTTGTAAAAACGTAAATATCTGACGCAACTGCACGAATGATGACGATTGGAATTGTATACATCAAGGAATATTACTTGTATGAGTTTGGTTGGGCCTGCTATTCAACAAGTCGATGGCACAAATAATCGGAAAAAATCAGCGTGGTGACCTGATTGATGGTCGTTATCGCATAGTCGAAAAAATCGGCGAAGGCGGTATGGGGCAAATTTATCTTTGCGATGACACTAAACTCGAGCGTCAGGTTGCGGTAAAACTGCTTAACCAAGACGCGCCTAATCTGTCGATCCAGCGATTTCACGTTGAAGCTAAAGCGCTCGCTAAGGCAAACCACCAAAACATATTGAGAATACTGGATTTCGGTCAGGCTGAAGACACGCGGCTATACCTGGTTGTTGAGTACATAAAAGGTATGAGCTTGGCCAAATTGATCGATCAAGATGGTGCCATGCCGCTCAGTGCGGCTCTCGATATCATGATTCAATTGTCTGAGGGGCTCGCTTATGCGCATCAGCACCGGATTTTGCACCGTGATGTAAAGCCAAGCAATGTCATGTTGGTGGCAAACAAGGCTGGTGCCTTCGACGCAAAATTGGTCGATTTTGGGCTGGCCAAACTTACCGCGAAAGATCAATACATTACCAAGACCGGCACCGCCATGGGTACCCCGGCATACATGAGTCCCGAGACGGTATGCGGAGCGGATCTGGACGAGCGGTCAGACATTTATAGTCTGGGCTGCCTCATGTTTGAGCTACTTGCCGGAACACCGCCATTTCTCGGGCCCACTGCACTAGACACCATGGCGATGCACTGCGAACGTCCCTCCCCAACTCTTTTTGAGATGTCCGACATTTCATTCCCTGATGAAGTCGAGCGAATAGTACGGAAGTGCTTGATGAAGAATCCGGACGAGCGGTATCAGAGCGCGAAAATACTTGGCGAAGATCTGGCCGGTGTGGGTGCCAGATCTTCTGTGTCAATCGAGGTTGCCGCCCTGGCAGCATCGCAAGGCGAAAACACTCCGCCTGCTCGACCTTCGATATGGAGAAGATTGGAACCATATCTGGTACTAGTGGCGACAGCATGTTTGCTGGTGAGTGTGGCAATTGCTACGCTCGACAGAGAGAGGGAGCAGGGCAAAGCTGCAGCTCATAGAGAGCCTGGTGCGCGCCGACCAGATGCAGGTGCCGATGACACTGATGGTATTAAAGAGCTTGCTGAAGCACAGTTCGCACCGCGCGTGAGTAAACAGCACGATGACACGCTCAGGCAGTGGTTTTGCGATGTCTCGGGAGATTTGAGCTACAGGGAGCTGGCCAGCACAATTGAAAAATACCGTGATTTGAAGAATTTCCATTTTTACCGAACGCCGTTTTACAAAAATGGACTCAACCTTCTCCTCCCACTGGATCTGGAGGAGCTTCGCATCGAGCAAACACCGCTCAATGACGCTGATTTGAAGGCTATCGGTCATCTGTCCACACTAAAGCGATTGCGCCTCATCAACGCGCAGCCCTTATCCAAGTCCGCTGTAGCCAATCTCACCAAGCTAAAGAACCTGGAGGTGCTAGAGATTCGATGCGCGGGAAAGGCTGATGGGCACTTCGAAATCATAGCTGACTTGCCGAAGCTCGAGACATTGGTTTTGTGGCAGTACGAAATCGAGCAATCAAATATCGCGCAACTTCAAAAAAGTCCAAATCTCAGCTCAGTGATGTTCCAGAGCTGTTCCTTGGCTACCGGTGCCTTATCAGAGCTGAAAAAAATGAGCAAGCTGAAGTATCTTTCGATAATCGACACTCCAGTTTCTGCTCAGGATGTCAATAGTATAGTCAAACTACCGCTTAAGAAATTGCAGCTCCGTGCCCCCAACGTTAGCGACTTTTCTCTTGGAGAACTAGCCACTATGCGCACATTGGAAGAGCTCGATTTGAGCGGGATGGAAATGTCGGAGAAGAGACAGGCGAACCTTAAGGGCATGATGAAGGCAACCAAGGTCATTGTCGGTGAATCGATGAATTGAAGCTCTAGTTGACCCCTTCCTTCTCGAGCAGGCGGCGCTTACGCTCGACGCCCCATCGATATCCTGAGATCTGTCCGTCTGACTTCACGACTCTATGACATGGAATCGCCACTGCAATCGGATTGGCTGCGCAGGCCTGGGCGATCGCCCTTGTCGATTCTGGCTTGCCGAGCTTCCGGGCGATATCCAAGTAGCTGGCGGTTGTTCCAAGAGGGATCTCTCGAAGAGCCTTCCAAACGCGCTGTTGAAATGCAGTTCCGCGAATGTCTAGCGGCAGAGAAAGCCCCATAGATGGTGCCTCGACAAAACCGACTACGGTCGCTATCAGCCGCTCGAACGCCTCATCTCCACCAACCAAAGCTGCCGATGGAAATCGTTTGTGCAATTCATCTACCAACTCCTGTGGATCATCGCCGAGGAAAATCGCGCACACCCCAATCGAACTGGCCGCGACTAGAATTGCTCCCAGTGAGCATTCGCCGACGGCGAACCGAAGCTCTCCAGTTGGTCCACCCATGCGAAACTCGGTTGGGCTCATGCCCAGCATTGCATCGGAATTTTCGTAAAATCGGCTGTTGGAGTTGAATCCGGCATCAAAAATAGCATCTGTGACGGAGCTACTCTCCCTGAGCTTCTGCTGTATGCGTTGTGTTCGTTGATAGGCTCCGTAAGCCTTCGGCGTGAGACCAGTGTGTTGTCGAAATAGTCTATGAAAATGGAATTTGCTCATTCCGGCCTGGCGCGCCAGATCCTCTAGCTTTGGTGGCTGGTCACTGCTTTCAATCAAGCGACAAATCTCCGTGATCCGATCGATCTGCTGCATCGCCAGTGGTGCCTCATTTGGCTTGCATCTTTTGCAAGGGCGGAAGCCTGCTTGTTCGGCATCGGTGGTCGAGATATGAAATGCTACATTCTTTGGATTAGCCAGTCTGGCGGCGCACGACGGGCGGCAGTATACACCGGTCGTCTTGACGGAGTAGAAAAAGGTGTCGTCAGCCGCCTTCCTCCGCTCCACAATCGCTTGCCAGCGAGGATCGTCGGCTATCGCCGAGGTTGAAATTGTCTGGCTCCGTGTTTTCATTGCGCTATCCTCAGAGGAATCGATCTTCAATGTAACAACTGTCTACGCCTACGACTCTCCGAATCTTGCTTTTATATTCGCTCAGCCGTGTCGCACCTACAATCAATCGACTGCAACCTGCCAACACACATTATGGATCGCACCAGCGCGACCAAATCAGTTCATTAACTGTTTTTTCCGACTTGGGAAAGGCGTGTGTCGCTTTATACACTGAAAAGAATGGGTGGAGCTCGTATGTATAAACTGGTCAGGGCGCTTATACATGTCTCGGTAGCGCTGTCGATTCTAGGATCGGTAGCAATCTACTTTGCGCTGTCGCCTTTGGTGTTGCAACGCTATCTGCTGTTTCACCCCGTGAAAGTCCAGGCCTACAGAGAAATACCTTCGAAGGTCCTGCAAGCAAGGACCGAGCTGGTCTCCTTCCGATCTGCTACTGGGCACATACTTCACGGTATCTTCTTTGAGAAGCCGGACGCCGCCGGCACGATTCTCTTTCATCATGGTCAGGGCGGTAATGTCGAAACGAGCATAGGACTGGCAAAGGCGGGGCTTCTAGCTGGCTATTCGGTGCTTGCATACGACTATGAAGGCTACGGTATGAGCGAAGGAAGCCCATCCACCGGCAATCTCATACAGGCAGGCCAAGCCGCGTACGACTACCTCGTGAGAGACAAAGGGGTCAGAGGGACCACCATCATTCAGCTCGGCGCGTCTCTCGGAACCGGTGTCGCTAGTGCTGTTGCGGAAAGTCGGCCCAGCGCGGCCGTTATCTTGATCAGTCCTTATACGTCGCTGACCGAGGCCTCAAAGGATCGAATCGAGTTTCTCTCCTGCTACCCTGACATACTTTTTCCAAAGCCCGAGCTGGGATCGCTTCCGTTTGTCCGCGACAACAGCAAGATACCGGTGCTCATTATTCATGGTGACAGAGACACGGTAATCCGCGTTTCGCACGCACGCCGATTGTTTGCTTTGGCGTCGTGTCCCTGTTCGCTAGTCGTCAAAGTGAACGCCAATCATGGAAACATACCGATTGAATTCATTGCGGAACAGATCAGGGGTTTTCTCTCCCATGCTTCGATTGCAAAACAGAAGTCGTTGGTCGAAGTGCTTTGACTCGACAATATTGCTTGCCCGGTGAGTTAGTCGCCGATGAACTCATTAATCTGCGTGGAGCTCTTATTCGATCGGTTTGATTGCCTTATCGACATGGCACAAATCATGCAGCGCTGTATCGTTGCGGAATCGTTTGATTGAATAGAATGAACGCAGTTCGAAAATCGGTTCGACTACTTGCCATTGTACTTTTCGCGAATGCGGTGCATAGCAGTGTTGGGTTTGCTAACGATTTGCCGGCTAACACCAAGGGTCCAACTGCGCAGAAAGGACTGTTTTCGGGTCGCGAAAAACAGATTGTCGATCAGGAGATGATGCACAGTGAAAAGTTGTTTTTTGGAAAGCATTACGTGGGAGGAGCAGAGGGGCTAAAAAATTCAAAAGCTGAGCATCTGGTGATCGAAGCGCAAATGTCCCTTGAGCAGGGCAAAGCCGGCATGGCTAAAGAGTTAGCGACAAAAGCTATTGCATTATTGGATAGCCCTGACGTGAAGGCGATTTATAAAACCAAAGAGATGTTGTCGTTTGATAAATCGAGAGCGTGTTGCCTCAGGGGACATAGTAATTTCGAGTTGAAAATGTACCGTGAGGCGCTTGATGATCTCGGACTTTCCCTTCGACTCTGCCCTGATTACTCCATCCCCTACAGAGTTCGGGCGAAAGTTTATCAGCGTTTGCATAAGAATGACCTTGCGGCAGAAGATTTGGCGCGTGCATCGCAACTTCGCTCGCTGCCCAGGATGTTCTTCCAAGGACTTGAGATATCTCCTACTGTCAACAAGCTTTTCAAAGACAAAATCAAGCAGTCCATGGAGGTCTTGGACGCGAAGTATTACGTAAATGGCAAAGTCAGCTCACAGAACAGCAATTTCGAACGTCTTCGTCGACAAGCCACGATGCAAATGTACCAGAGTTCCTACGTCAAAGCGGCTGATCTCTACTCGGCGGCAATCATTGCATACGATGACCCAAAAGAGAAGAGTATCTATAAGATCAAGGAGTACGGACAGTATCAGCTTTTTCGCTGTTTTCAAGGAAGGGCATACTGCCAGCTGATGCTAAAAGATTGGGAGCGCGCAATTGACAATCTTTCAGAGGCGATAAAACTGTTTCCTGAGATTCAGGAAAATTACATCAACCGCGGCAAAGCCTACATGGCGATAAACAGGCGCAAAGAGGCTGAAGCAGACTTTGCTGTAGCAAAAGTTCTCCGTCCGAACCAACCACCGAAGTTCATTCGCAACGATCCCGATTTCAAGCTACCACGATCGTGAATTGGCATATTCGACACCATATCAGTCGTGGTAACTCTCTGTCGATTATTGCCGCATACTCGAATCGCGTCAGCCAATCCAAACCGCTCTTCCCATCGCTGCCAGGTCAATTTGAGATTGCCTTGTGTCGAGAAAGGCTTTCATTAAGATACAAGCACCTGATCGGCTTCGATAATCAGGAGTCTTGACTCGACAGCTATCCAGCGGTTTGGTCAAGCCTGATGAACATCTTCGACATTCCAGGAGCTAATCAGACTAATCGCAAGTGTCTATATTTGTGGCCCTCTCTGTCAAATTTCGTTGGAATCGGTGAAAAGTAGGCACATTCTGAGTCGGCCAGCCTTGAAATTTAGCTGGTTTCGGCCGTAATCTTTAAGGTCTGGGCTAACTAGGCAAATTGGAGAGATAACCATGCTCAAAAAGACGCCCTTTCATTCGCGCACATCCGCTCTCATGCAGGCGGATCAATGGCGGCGCTGGGCTGGACACAAGGTTGCTAGTGCTTATGAGATGACACATGATCGCGAGTATCTTGCTATGCGCAATGCTTGCGTGTTGATCGACGTTTCTCCTTTGTGTAAGTACGAAATTACGGGTCGAGATGCTCTGCGCTTTCTCAATCGCCTTGTGACACGCGATGTGAGCAAATTCCCGATTGGCGGCATGCTCTACACCCCCTGGTGCAATTCACATGGCAAGATTCTAGACGACGGTACCATTGCGCATTTGAGTGTGAATCGTTATCGCCTCACATCGGCGGAGCCAAATCAGCGCTGGCTCGAAGACAATGCTATCGGCATGGATGTCCGAATCGAGGATGTTTCCAACGATGTGGCAAGCCTGTCGTTGCAAGGCCCGCGCTCTCGCGATTTACTTATGTCCTTGTGCGATGCGCCTCTAGGTGGTTTGGAATACTACAAATTCGTCGACACGACGATTGCAGGCGCACCTGTAATGATCTCTAGAACCGGCTACACTGGCGACCTTGGCTTCGAGCTCTGGATGCCTACCGGCAAGGCCGAATTGATCTGGGATACTCTCATAGAAGCCGGGCATGCATTTGCCCTGCAGCCGGCGGGCATCTGGGCGCTCGATGTGGCGCGCATCGAAGCAGGTTTGATCATGCTGGATATCGATTACACGCCTTGCAACAAAGCCGTCAACGAGGTACAGACATCGACGCCGCTCGAACTTGGCTTGCAATGGGCGATTAGCTGGAAGAAGGGCAATTTTGTCGGACGCAAAGCGCTCTATGACGAGAAAAAACGTGGCTCGACCTCGGTGCTTGTCGGTCTAGAAATTGATCACATAGAGTACGAGAAGCAGCATCACGAGATCGGCTTGCCGGTTCCATACCCATTCATTGCCTGGCGCGATGTCATTCCACTTTTTGCCGATGGAGAACAGGTCGGCTATGCCACAAGCGGCGTTTGGTCACCGACTCTCAAGAAATACATTGCACTCGGTCATGTCCAACCTCGCTGCTCTGCGCCGGGAAGCATTGTGACAATAGACCTGAACGTCGACCGTTTTCGTCGACCGTTTAACGCTAAGGTTACCCAATTGCCCTTCTTCAGCCCAGCCCGGAAAAAGGACACAGTATGAACGATCAAAAATACGACGTAATTGTTATTGGTGGCGGTCACAATGGTCTCGTCAATGCCGCTTATCTAGCCAAGGCCGGTAAGAGAGTTCTGCTTCTGGAGCGGCGTCACGTTGTTGGCGGCGCAACAATCACCGAGGAGATTTATCCTGGGTTCAAGTATCTGATCGCATCATATCTGATCAGTCTCTTGCGCCCGGACGTCATCAAGGAGCTCGATCTTCCTAGGCACGGTCTCGAGATAATGCCGTTGGAAAGCACATTTGTTCCTCTTCCTGACGGTAACTACATTGCCGAGTGGCCGGATCATGATGCAACTCGTATGGAAATCGCGCGTCACTCCCGTCGTGATGCCGAAGCGTACGAAGAGTATTCTCGAACAATGAAGAGGATTGCATTGGCGATTCGTCCATTGCTCAACATGATTCCTCCTGATCCAACTTCACAGGCCGCCGAGGACGTGGCAAAGCTCGCCCTTGTCAGAGGTGCAATCGACAAGTTGAGCGAAGAGGATTTCTATCTGTTGTCGCGGCTGATGACGATGAGCGCCGCGGACTTTCTCGATGAGTGGTTCGAATCACCAGCTCTCAAAGGCAGCAAAGCCACAAGCGGTATTATTGGAACATTCACCGGCCCTCGTTCTCCTGGCTCGGGCTATATTTTGTTGCATCACTACATCGGCGAAATCGATGGAGTATTCCGCGCCTGGGGTTTTGCAAGAGGCGGTACTGGCGCACTGAGTCAGGCGATTGCCAGCGCGGCACGCGAAGCCGGTGTCGAAATCAGAGTCAATAGCTCCGTCGACAAGATAATCATCAAGAATGGGCAGGCGCGCGGAGTCAAGCTAGAAACCAGCGAAGAGTTCTTTGCTGACATCGTAGTCTCCAATGCCGAAGCGAAACGCACCTTCTTGAGCATGGTCGATGCGGAGCACCTGCCCAAGGACTTTATCAGCGACGTAAGGAGATTTCGCACCGCAAGTCCAGCCTGTAAAGTCAATCTGGCGCTTGATGGATTGCCGAAGTTCACCTGTCTTCCTCCCGGAAAGGAAGCACTTCTCCGTGGCTCCATTGAAGTGGCGCCGAGCATCGATTACCTCGAACAAGCTTATGATGATGCCAAATACGGTGGCTGGGCAAGAAGACCTTTCATGGACGCCTTGATTCCATCATTGCTGGATCCGGGCATGGCGCCTCCCGGTAAGCATGTCATGTCGATCTTCGTGCAGTATGCTTCTTCCGAGTTGGAAGGCGGCTGGAATGAAGAGAAAAAAGCCGAGTTCTTGGATATCGTCATTGACACGTTAGCGGAGTATGCGCCTAATCTCAAAGACATCATTCTGCATAAACACATAATGACACCATGGGATTTAGAACGGACCTTCGCACTGCCGTCAGGTCATATCTTCCACGGCGAACTTGCTCTTCAGCAGATCTTCTTCTTGCGACCGTCACCACAGTGGTCCAATTATCGAACACCAGTGAAGGACCTATATATGTGTGGTAGCAGCACCCATCCCGGCGGATGTATTACCGGTGCACCCGGACGTAATGCCGCCCTCGCCATTCTGGAGGACCGTCCATGACCACGTATGACACGATTATCCTGGGCTCGTCGCCTAATGCTCTGACTGTCGCTGCCTACCTTTCCCGTTCAGGAGAGCGCGTATTGGTGCTAGAACCGTCTGATACCATCGGTGGGGCAAATGCAACCTCGCAATTCTTCGACGGGTTTCGTGCTGATCTCGGTTTGATGAGCGGAAGACTTAGCGATAGCATAGTTAAGGACCTAAAGCTGGAAAGCCATGGTCTCGAGGTAATTGAGCGAGATACTATTACGAGCATGCTTCCTGATGGTAAGTCCTTCTCCCTTTCGAAAGATCTGGATAAATCGGTTGAGGCTCTTTCCTCTTTCGCGAAGAATGATGCTGAGAGCTATAAACAGCTGTGGAATCTGCTGCAACAAGCGAGCGACTTTCTCAAGGAGGGGCAGAGTATAACTCCACCTCCCCATGGACTGAAGAATGTCCCTGAGATGGTGGCTTTGGTTGCTAAGCTTCGTGGTTACGGTGCCCGGCAGATGACCGAAATCATGCGTCTGCTTCTTATGCCGGTTCGCGATATGCTTGATGAATGGTTCGAGAATCCGGCATTGAAAGGATTGCTTGCTTCGGCCGCTGTTCGTGGACTGTCGCAAGGTCCGTTCGCTGGTGGCACTACATTCAACTTGCTGCATCACCTCGCGATTGGCGATGGCTATTTTCGCGCCACTGCGAAGGGTGGCATTGGAGCAGTTTGCAACGCGCTTGCCGAGGCTGCCAGAGCTGCTGGGGCAGAACTTCGCACCAAGTCTGGAGTCGCGCGCATCAACATTGAAAATGGTATTGCATCTGGTGTTGAACTATCGACCAAGGAGAAGATTGCTGCTGGTCGAATCATCTCGGATTTTGATGTACGCCATACATTTCGCCATCTCGTTGATCCGGCGGAGCTGCAACCGGAGTTTAACCGAGCTGTTAATTGTCTCAAGTACAACAGCTCGGTGGTGCGAATCAATCTTGCTTTGAAAGAACTACCTGAGTTCACTTCTGGAATCACCGAAGCCGCATTGGCTGGTACGCTCGTGCTAGCACCTTCGGTGGCATATATCGAGAAGGCGTTCGACTCGGCTAAAAGAGGAAAGGTCAGTGGTGAGCCTTATCTCGAGATCACGATTCCGACTATCAAGGATCGATCTTTAGCGCCATCCGGCAAGCATGTCATGTCGATATGGCTTCAGTATGCTCACTTCAGTGCTCATCCTGATTCCGAGACCGTCTTGAATACTGCAGTAAAGCAAACTAGTGAGTTTGCACAAGGTTTGAAAGAGTTGATTCTCAAGGCTCAGGTCCTCTGCCCACAAGACTTTCAGGATCAGTATCTGCTGACGGAGGGGCACCTATATGGTGCCGAAATGATGCTCTCTCAGGCGTTCTTCCTTCGTCCGATACCAGGTTATGCACAGTATACGACCCCGATCGAGCGTCTCTATCTCTGCGGGCCCGCAACACATCCGGGTGGCGGTATAAGTGGAGTAGGCGGACTCAATTTGGCTAAGGAGCTCCAGAAGACCGCCGTTGCCTTGTCTGTATAGAATAGGACCGCGCGCGGCTTAAAAAATGCTCCATCATAGCTCTGGTTTTGGTCACCTAGATTACGCAACTTTGCGGCGCAAAGTTGCTGTAATCATCCTAAACCCGGTACTCTCCTTTATCTCATGTTGCTATTCTAGGAAGAGTCGTTCAATGGGCAAAGACCTGGTCGATAACTAACACTCAGGCGGTTCTGTGAAAAAAAATGGTATTTCCGAACCTATTTTGCTGGTGATTCTTTGCCTGGTTGCATTTGCATTTTATATGGCCGGAGCATGGGCAAGCGATTCTCAATCACAAAAAATGGAGCGCGATCAGGCTTCGATGGATCAGATTCAGCAACAGTTGAAGACCTGTCACCAGCTGCTGGAAAAAAAAGATATTGAACGTGCACGAGAGAATGTTGATAAGGCTTTTGCCGGACTTAAGGTGGTGCCGATTGGGGTCACTTCCGGCGTTTATACCGGAGTGTACAGTGGAAGTGTAAGGGAAATGTTGGCGGATTGTGCCGAGATCTATATCTCATTGGGAGATAATGGTTCTGCAAAGTCCGCAATTGATTTTGGAATCAACAACATACCAAGTCCATTCGGTGACCAAGGTGGTCTTTGGGTTTTGTTCAAGGTCAAGTCCGAACTAACCGCAAAGCTGGGCAATAGGCGCGAGAGCGATAGAATTGCGCTTGTGGCCGACTGCAGGCGAGAGTTGCTCGAGTTACGAAGTCGTTCGGTGACGAATGCGACGGCGATAACCAAAGCTGAATTCATAGTGGATGGTGCTACCAAATGCGGTGATTTTCGTTTGCTTCTCGAAGGTCTGCAATGCCTATACAATTTCGAGCTGGAAGCAAAGGACTATGCAAAGGCGCATATAACAAGCGAGCGGCGTTTGCAGGTTGCGAAGAAGCACGGAGGAGCCGAGACGGTTGCTTCGAGCCTCGTCAATATCGGCGACCTGTATGCCGCTCAAGGAAAAAAGTCGGATGCTGAGAAATCTTATCTCGAAGCGATCAAGCAATACAAAGTGGCCGGTATGGACGGTGACTACGTATCGCAACGTCTGAAGTCAATGAAAGAGTCCAACTAAGCGCGAATCGAACGAGTATCTGGGCAAGGATTGATTGCGGTTTGATCTACATGATACCCTTGCGCATTGGAATCCGAGCTTGACTGTAGCTGGATTTTGCTCTTCAAGAGTATATTCACAAGCACGATAATGGCAAAGCGAAAAAAGCGTTGATTACCGGTGTAACCGGACAAGATGTCTCGTATTTGTCAGAACTCTGCTGTCTAAGGGTTATGAGGTGCATGGCGTCAAGAGACGGTCTTCATCGTTCAACACCAGCCGCGTCGAGCATATTTATCAAGATCCACATGAAGAAGACATTCGTTTTCTACTGCACTATGGTGATGTCACCGATGGTTCTAACATCATACGATTGCTAAGGGATATTCAGCCAGAGGAGATATCCAGTGGGTTTTTGGCATCGAGAACGCGATGCAAAGCTAGAATGTAGTTGAAGGAGTCAATCTATGAATGCCGGAGATGACCAAAGTAAAGAACTGTCTGACCTGCCGACTGGACGACGTACGGTAGAAGATCTTCTGTTGACCTCAGCTGCAGAGGCTATTCCTGCAAGTATGGTGATGGTAATCGACGTTGGTTGGGCCGAAAATTTGCGCAAGCATTATTCGGGAGAAAACAAGATTACGATCACTGCAATTCTTCTGAAAGCAATCGCACTTGCACAACGCCATCATCCAGCGACCAGGACAGAGGTCCTGCCACTCGGCGATACGGTCACATATGATGATATCGTCGCTGGTTTCACCGTAGAGCGTGAGGTCGATGGCGAACCAACCGTGTTCTTCGGAGAGATTGTTTCTCCGGAGACGAAGTCTATCGAGGAAATTGCTCATGAGCTGCGCGAGTGCGGGTATGAGCCCATTCAGCTGAATCCTTCGTTCGCTTTGCAGGCCGGATTTGCAACGATGCCCGCAGTCATACGGCGATTAATTTTGAAATTGGGGCGAAACTTTCCAGCCTTTCGATTGAAGGCGCAGAAGTCTACTTTTGGTGTGACTACGCTCGGTAAGTACGGCGTTTCTCTCATCGTCTGCCCCTGTATCTGCACCTCTACTTTCGGAATTGGTGCCATCGAAGATAGTGTCGTAGT
The DNA here is from genome assembly GCA_964418155.1 of uncultured Candidatus Obscuribacterales bacterium. Classification (GTDB taxonomy): domain Bacteria; phylum Cyanobacteriota; class Vampirovibrionia; order Obscuribacterales; family Obscuribacteraceae; genus JADYXR01. The sequence continues at coordinate 44,348 of CAYQKX010000038.1, forward strand.
GCGGGGTCACAAAGTTGATGTGAAAACTACCTTGCCGATCACTTTCAATTACGATCAGCGCGTTTTGAACCATATAGAGGCTGCCAGTTTTTTCAGAGAAGTGTGCCAACTTCTCGAAGGTGGGTTGCGAGTTTGGCTGAAACCAGAACTGCCACGCCCACTGCGCCCTGATCGAGGCGACAACTTGAGAAAGAGTGCCTGAATCGTGCTCTGTTTCCCGCATTATTACAGATGGAGAAAGCCATGTTTAGAGTTAGCGACTTTGTTGTTCAGCGCCTTTCCCAGTGGGGTGTTCAGCGGGTGTTTGGTTATCCTGGTGATGCGATCAACCCGGTTATAAGCGCGTTTAACAGGGCCGACAATGCGATTGAATTTATCCAGTCGCGCCATGAAGAGATGAGCGCTTTCATGGCTTGTGCTCATGCCAAGTTCACGGGAGAGCTGGGCGTTTGCATCGCCACGTCCGGTCCTGGCGCGATTCACCTGCTGAATGGACTCTACGACGCGAAGATGGACAACCAGCCAGTGCTTGCCATAGTTGGGCAACAACCACGCGTGGCGCTCGGCACCAGCTTCTTGCAAGATGTTGATCTTCAGGCGCTGTTTAAGGATGTCTCACACGAGTATGTCAATACAGCCATGTCGCCTGATCAAGTTCGACATCTAATAGATCGTTCAATTCGAATTGCGTACTCGGAGAGAACCGTTACCTGCTTGATCTTGCCGCATGATATTCAGAATGAAGAGATCGATCCGGCGCCTCCGCAGGAGCACGGTCAGTCCTTCTCTGGCACCGGCTACAGTGCGCCTTTTACCGTTCCTACCCTTAAGGAGTTGCAGCGCGCTGCTGATGTGCTCAACTCTGGTAGTAAAATTGCGATGTTAGTTGGTGCCGGCGCACTTAATGCCCAAGAAGAGGTCGCCGCTGTCGCTGAAGTGCTTGGTGCTGGTGTCGCTAAAGCGCTTTTGGGCAAGGCTGTTCTGGACGACAACTTACCGTATGTCACTGGTGCCATAGGAATGCTCGGCACCACGGCGAGTATGGAATTGATGAGTAATTGCGATACGCTGTTCGTGGTTGGGTCAAACTTCCCTTACGCTGATTGTCTTCCAAAGCCAGGCAGCGCTCGCGGTGTGCAACTTGATCTCGATCCTAAGAATTTGAATCTGCGCTACCCGATGGAAGTAGCGATGGTCGGCGATAGCGCCTCCACGCTCCGTCAACTCTTGCCCCTTTTGCAGAAGAAGGAAAACGCCGATTGGCGGCTGAAGGTAGAAGGGTTCGTTCAAGATTCTAAAATCGCGCTGGAAGAACAAGCGAACGTCCCTGGAGATCCCGTCAATCCGCAGCAAGTATTCATGAAATTGTCTAATCACCTGCCGGATCAGAGCATTATCACAGCCGATTCCGGTACATCTACTGCATGGTTTGCCCGTCATTTGAAGGTGCGACCGGGAATGCTTGCCTCCGCATCTGGTGGCTTGGCTTCGATGGGCTGTAGCATCCCATACGGTATCGCGGCGAAGTTCGCCTTCCCAGGAAGACCGGTTATCGCTTGTTCTGGAGATGGTGCCATGCAGATGATCGGTAACAGCGAACTGATAACTGTGGCAAAGTATTGGAAAGAATGGGCGGATCCTCGATTCATCGTGCTCGTCATGAAAAATAATGATTTGAACTTCGTCACTTGGGAAATGCGAGTCAGTGAGGGCGATCCCAAATTCTCCGCATCTCAAGATATTCCAGATTTCCCGTATGCAGAGTATGCAAGATCAATCGGTCTGTCTGGATTTACAATAACCTCAGAGTCAGAGATCGGACTAGTGTTGGAAACTGCCTTATCGGTCGATCGTCCCGCGGTCGTCGAAGTCTTCGCCGATCCCAACATTCCACCACTACCTCCCAAAGTCAAAATCGAAGACGCGAAGTCATTCGCTGCTTCACTTGTCGAGGGCGAGCCTGAGGGAGCGAAACCGTTCTGGGGTTCTGTGGGACAAATCTTCCATTCGATTTTCCATCGTTAGAGTGACGCGTGACTTGCTTGATTCGCCGCCAGCCAGAAAAATTCGTGCTTCTCGAACGATTGGGAATTTTATTGGACAATTCCAAGAACCGTGTTAACGAGATGCTCCGTTAAGCCTCGGCCGTCAGAGCGGAGAAAACGTCATTTGGTGGTGTCTTTGACATTGGTGATATTGTCAAAGAGTAGCTGCGTTTTATCATCTATCGCCCAGCTCGACACGGATATCATCGCTGCGAGTCCGAGCGCAAGGCCCAGATACATCACCCCGAGAATAATCTTTTGAGAACGGCTGGTATCTTGCACCGTATCTAATGTCTCGCCACGAAATGCGCGTATCGTACGTAGCAAACCAATTACTCCAAGTACGAGCATGAACACAGATTGTAGAACGTATGCGGCGCCGAATGCCAGGACAACACCCGGAACCAATATCCATTTGCTCACTCCCTCCACGATAAAACCGCCATCGAATGGTTTCATCGGCATGAGCTGAAGCAGGTTGAGTATGAATCCGTAGATCGCACTGGCAATGAGGAAGTCGTTGTGCGTCAACCATCCGACAATGAGAAAAAGCACCGCGCCCAATCCTCCCACAAATGGTCCCGCAAATGCGACCAAAGCGTGAGTCATTTTGTCCTGCGGCATTTCATTCATCGCCACGTATGCACCTAAGAATGGGACGAAGACCGGTGCATTAGGTTTTAACCCTTTCATCCACATGAAGATAAAGTGTCCAAGCTCGTGGATATACAGAAGCACAATTAGAGCCGCTGCAAATTTCCATCCCCAGACGCCGCAATAGAGTGCAAAACTTATGCCGATTGTCCAAGTTTTTGATACTACCCATCCCAGCTTTGCCAGCGATAAGAGCTTAACACCAATTAGAGCTGCAGTCTTGCCCTTAAGTACGACGGCGCCAAGCACCGCCAGCGATGCCACTCTTTTGAAGTAACCTTTATTGCTAGCCGGTGCCGGATCGCTGCTTCTTTTGCCAGAGTTGGCCGAATTCTTGTTCGCGCTGTCCGCACCAATCCCCGTGGTATCGTCTGATGCTTTGTCGGATTCAAGACGAGGTCTCATCAATATGTCGGACTCGTTGAAATCGTTGACATCATTGGGCGTCAAAGTTCGATACTTCCGATATCGGTCGGCAGCCGTCGGGAGGAGGCTAAAACCGGTCAATCCGGCGACCATGGCTCCGACGAACGAATATGCGCTGTTCCAAACGACCTCGAATCCCACTCTCTCCGTGGTACTACAGGCTGGCAGCGCCTGCAGAATGTCATGCTTGGAAATCCGCATAACTGATAGCACCTGATTGACTCTTCGCCTATTGAGTATCATCAGCGCCGCAAGAACGTGTTTACTTTCGGCCGTCGGACAGTCCTCCAGGTATGCCAGTGCTGTTGCCTTGATCAGTACGTAACAGGTATCTTCTGAGGGCGGAATGTAGTCTCTGGAAGCTCCTCGGCCTGGGTGCGAGGGCTCGTCGTTGAGAGACCTGAGATACTTCCGGGCCTTGTTGAAGTCATTTGCGAAGTCGGATAAATTTCCGGGATGTACTCCGATCAGGAGATCGACGGCCCGGCAATAATGCATCGCAATACCCATTAGCAGGTGTTCGCATTCTATTTTTGCCGAACCTGCCTTCTTCGCTTGATTTAGTGCGCACGGCCCGACATTGCTGATGTTGAGCTTGGTCGTGTAATTAATGATTTCTTGCTGCTTGCTGTGGAAGGGCAAACTGAATTCGAGCAAGATGTATTGAAAGTTCTTGTCTCGCTCACTTCTCGATAACGCAGTCTGTGCAGCGAGCATCATGCTGAAATCGTCATAGGGGTTGCAGTGCGTGAGCGCTATCGGCTGGGCATCGAACTCATTGTTGTCCCTGAGTTGTTCCAACAACTGTTCCTTGTCAACAGAAAGTGCACCTAATATGGTATCAATATCGGCGTTGTTTGCTTCCAGCAAGGCTAGCAGTAAGTGTCTCGATTGGAGAACTGCTTTGCCCTGTGCCTTCGAGTACTGTTGGCCAACAATAAAGGCTTCCATTACTGCGCCGGACAGCGACAAGCGCTCGATTGTCGATTGAAGCGAGTCTTGCCTGTGAAGGTTACGATCTGGGCTTGCACTCAAGCAGAGTCTTGAGAGTTCAAAGATGTTGCGCTCTTTACCGTTTTGATCAAGGCAAGCCGTTCTCAGCAAGCGATTTGCGATGTTGCCGATGGAGGTTCCGTGCATAAAGCCGATAAGCAAATGCTCGGGTTCTACCAGGCTTGCTCCTTCGTGGAGCGCCTCGAGAAAGGCGTGTGTACAAGTGTTGACGCAGGCCTCTGACGCCGAGTTAAAAGACGTAGATGTTCCATCAGCATTGATGAAACTTGGATTCGGAAAATTGATGTTTGTTCTAGAAATGAAATAGGGCGTTGAATCTGGACCAGTGTTGCTGGCCGTTTTGATCTCCTTCAGAAATTGGTTGTCTATATCATCCATGGGAATTTCATACCCGACCGATGATATATGTTAAGCATGTCGCGACTTGACTTTTAAGAGCCTGTGTCCGATTTGAGTTATTGAGGAAGTGGATATCACCTAATGTCAGGTGATTTTGCGATTCAGTTTTCACGAGGACTGATGTCGCAGATCGAGTCTGTATTCAGGCGATTTCTCGATTCGTTGTTCTCGAGGTCCGATTGTTCCAGCGTGAGGCTGTATCATTGCAAATCCACTCGGTGTCTAGATTGTAACACCACGATGATGATGGCGACAGACAACCAGCCGCACCACATGTGCCACCAGATGACTTGGCCGAGCAGGCTCAATTTCTCACTTGCAGTGACTGCAATCGTTACTTCTGGCAAGGCAGTCGCTGGGAGAGATGCGGAGAGTTGGCAAGGAACGGGAAGCAAAATGCGGATGTGTAACGGCCGTTGGCGCATGGTTGCATTCAATCGCTCTGGGTCAAGGCACATCCGCAATCGCTTTAGTCACTCCCCTCATAAACCTCAGATTTTCATTCTGCTGTTCTGTGCTATTGACCAGACTCTGCTTTTCGACCATTACCCATTGCTTGACGTTGCAAACCGGGATGGTTGGTTCGACCTGGTCGGCTGCCACAGGTTAATTCTCGAGGACACTTTGCGCATTCCATTTCGCTTCGTAGGTCGATCTCGATCCTGAGGCCTCGTACGCTCTCGCATTACATCTGGGATGCCACATGATTTTTTGAAATATCATCGTCCTCGCCCTCTGTAACAATTTAGGTGGTGAACCCCGCTAGAACTTCTCTCAACCGCTCTGCGGTCATTACATATCGCAGAGGCGTAAACAAAACATCAAGATGGTGAAATGTAATGTTTTGGCAACAGGCAGAAGGAAGTATACTTTTTGTGCTGGGTTCTACGCTCAATGCGACCGATCCGGTTGGGAGTTCGAGCATCGAGTGCCCGCTCTCAGCGCCATGGTCGCTCAAGGCACAGCTTACCTGACCTGAATTGCTTCTTCATCGAGGCGTCCCATATGGCATCCCGTAAAACTCAAGAGCGGCTCCTCGCCGCGTTGGCTGTATTATTCCTCAGCGTATTTTCACAAGGTTGCACGCCGTCCGCGCAACCGGCTGCCCCTCCTATCATTCCGTCTATGCCTGTCAAGCTCGAGACTGTGGGTGAGCAAGTTCTAGATGACAGCTCAGTTTTCGTCGCCACATTGAAATCCCGCAAGTCGATCAATCTCAAGCCCCAAGCCGACGGGCGCCTGCTCGAAATTTTGGTGACAAGTGGTGACCGTGTCAGAGCTGGTCAGTCGCTGATGATTTTGGACAAGAGTAAGCAAGAGGCGTTGGTCAACACGACCGATGCAGCCATAGAAGCTGCCGTTTCGGACGAGAAGAATGCAATAGCTATGGTCAAGTCGCTTAAGGCGAACCGGCTAAGTAAGGTGGCGAATCTCGAATTTGCCAATACACAAATCGAGCGATACAAACGACTTCATGCGGAAGGCGCCGTATCAGCCGAGAGCGTTGATGAAAAGCGTAACAATATCGGCGTGGCACAGGCTGACCTGGAGGCCATGGATGCCCAGATAAGCGCGCAAGAAGCAAAGGTAGCTACCTGCCAGAAGCTAATCAAACAGGCGCGCTCCAACAAACAGGAGGCTCTCGAGCAGCTTAAATATTTCACGGTTAAGGCGCCGTTCGAGGGCATGATCGGCGACGTGCCTGTCAAGATCGGAGATTATGTTACCACTGATACGACGCTGACCACCGTCGATCAGACCAGGCCGCTTGAGGTCTATGTCAGCGCTCCTACCTCGCTCTCTGAAAAACTGAGGATCGGTCTTACCGTCGATATTGTTGATGAGAATGGAAGAACAGTCGAAAGAGGAAGGATCTTCTTTATCTCGAGTCAGGTTGATGCCAATCAACAGACTGTTCTTCTCAAGGCCGAATTGCCGAATGTTGAAGGTCTGCTACGCTCCGGACAGACCGCCCAGTGCCGGGTTATATGGGATCGCGTCAAAACTGTCACGATTCCAGTTACGTGCGTAAGTCGATTTAGCGGACAAGACTTTGTTTTCATCGCCACTACCGGCAGTGACGGTAAGCTGCATGCTGCGCAGAGGTTGGTGACTTTGGGACCGATCGAAGGCAATCACTACAGAGTGATAACCGGTGTCAAAGCTGGTGAGAAAATCGTATCCTCCGGAATTCAAAACCTTTCGGATGGCGCACCGATCAGCCCATCTTCGTAGAGGTAGCGATGTTCGTTCAATTCTTTATCCGACGGCCAATATTCGCTACTGTGTGTGCACTGATTATCATACTTGCTGGAAGCGTCAGCATTCCGATTTTGCCGTTGTCCCAGTATCCCGAAGTCGCACCGCCACAGGTGAGTGTGACCTCCAACTACATTGGCGCCAACTCGCAGGTTGTCGAGTCGGCTGTTACGACGATATTGGAGCAGCAAATCAACGGAATTCCGCGCGGTAAGTACATTACTTCTGCCAGTGGTAACGATGGTACTTCGCTTATTAACATCACATTCGATCTCGGTCGCGATGTCGATCTTGCTGCCGTCGATGTTCAGGGGCGTATCGCCCGGGCTGAAGGACGGCTGCCGGACGAGGTTAGACGGACCGGTGTGTCGGTGGAAAAGGTCTCTACTGCATTCCTCCTGGCCGTTGGTATTACCGGTCCAAAAGAAAAGTATTCGACCCAGTTCCTCAGTAACTACGCCGATGTCTACATCAAAGATGCGTTAAAGCGAGTCAATGGCGTCGGTGACGTGATTATTTTTGGTGAGCGTAAGTATTGCATGCGCATCTGGCTCGACCCAAGGCGAATGTCACAGAACCACGTCTCCGTGCGCGACATCGTCGACTCGATTCGCGAGCAGAATGTGCAGGTTGCGGCTGGACAGATTGGCCAACCTCCCAACGAGTCTAATCAACTCTATCAGATGAGCGTCAGGGTGCTGGGACGGCTCAAATCCGCAGATGAGTTCGAAAAGCTCATCATTCGCACCGGCAAGGATGGCTCAATAATTCGACTGAGCGATGTCGGTAGAGCAGAACTTGGTGCAGAAGATTATCAAACAGTCGTTCGCTACCGCGGGGTCGAGACGATCGGTTTGGGCATCATGCAAAGATCGGGCTCCAATGCCGTAGAAGTTGTAAAACGTGTTCGAGAAGAAATGAGCCGGCTCCAGAAGAAATTTCCCCCTGGTATCAAATGCGAGTATGCATTCGATACCACTCTTGCCGTCAATGAGTCGATACGCGAAGTGCTCATTACGTTGGCTCAGGCTATCGGTCTGGTTGTGCTCACGATATTCGTCTTCTTGCAGAATTGGCGCAGCACCCTGATTCCGGTGTTTACAATTCCTGTTTCGCTGATCGGCACTTTTGCCTGCATGAAGTTGCTCGGCTTCTCAATCAATACTTTGACTCTGTTCGGACTCGTTCTTGCCACCGGTCTGGTCGTTGATGACGCTATCGTCGTGATTGAAAACATCAGCAGAATCATGGCAGACCGTGGCGTGTCCGCATTTGAAGCGGCGAAAGAAGCCATGCATGAGGTAGCGAGCGCGGTTGTTGCGATCTCTCTGGTGCTGGTGGCTGTGTTTATCCCGGTGGCATTCATGCCTGGCACCACTGGTCAGCTCTACAAACAGTTCGCACTGACTATCGCATGCTCGGTGTCAATCTCGGCATTTGCGGCATTGACTCTGACTCCCGCGTTGTCTGCATTGTGGCTCAAGGCCTCGGATCACGAGGGCGAAAGCAAGAATTGGTTATTTCGTCCCTTCAATCTCGCGCTTGATTGGGTGCGCGGATTGTATCGCGGGTCGCTGGAGATAATGTTGAAGCTGAAGGTTCTGGCTTTGCTCTTATTCGTCGGGTGCATGGCTGCCACCTGGTATCTGTTCCAGGTTGTACCGAGTTCGTTCATCCCTGATGAAGACAAGGGCTACTTCATCACCATAGTCCAGGGACCCGAGGGTGTTTCTCTCAACTATACAGTCGAGGCCCTGAAGCAAGTGGAGAAGATTTTTGACGGTATTCCAGAGATTCATTCCACTTTTGGAGTGGCTGGATTCAGCTTTGCCGGCAATAAGCCAAGCAATGGAATTTTGTTCTCGAATCTTCATCCCTGGGAGCATCGTAAGGGACCCAATCAGAATCTCGACTCGATCATCAATCGCGTCAGGGGACCGTTGTCCGGCATTACGGATGCTCGTGTCATACCGTTCAACCCGCCGGCTATTGAAGGGTTGGGCAGCTTCGGTGGTTTTGTCTTTCAGATTCTCGATCTGAGTGGTACCAATATCGGTGACCTGGAAAAAGCGACCAAAGAGATTTGCGGTAAGGCAAATCAGACTCCGGGTTTGACTGGTGTTTTCTCTGGCTTTGCTGCTAACAGCCCGCAGATACAGGTCGAGATAGAACGCGATAAAGCTAAGACGTTGGACGTTAGCCTGAGCGATATCTTCGATACTTTGCAAACGTATATTGGTTCGTTTTACGTCAATGACATCGATATCGGCACCCGAGTCTATCGTGTCTATGTTCAGGCTGATGCTAAGTACCGCTCCAATCCTGCCGACATTACGAAGTACTACGTGATGAGTCGCAAAGGCGAGATGATCCCGCTCGCTAACCTGGTTAAGCTGTCAGAGACGACAGCGCCACAGTCGATTAATCATTATGACCTCTTCCGCGCTACAGAGATCAACGGCTCTGCGGCGCCAGGCTTCAGCTCCGGTCAGGCGATGGCGGCGATGGAAAAGTTGGCGTCAGAGATATTGCCTTCCACTATGACGTACAGGTGGACTGGAATTTCGTTGGAGCAGATTGAGGCTGGCTCGCAAGGACTCATTCTATTCGCGCTTGGTATCACATTCGTCTTTCTGGTACTTGCTGCTCAGTACGAGAGTTTCACCGACCCCGTAATTATTCTGTTCACCGTTCCTACCGCCCTATTCGGGGCGATATTGGCGCAATACGCGCGTGGATTGCAGAATGACGTGTTCTGTCAGATTGGTCTGGTGATGCTTATTGGACTTGTTTGTAAAAACGCGATTCTTATCGTCGAATTTGCAAATCAATTGAAGAAGCAGGGTGTTCCCGCGCAACAAGCTGTAGTCGACGGTGCCACGATAAGATTGAGACCAATATTGATGACCACGTTTGCGTTCGTGATGGGAATTTTGCCGCTGGTATTTGCGCAGGGCGCCGGTGCTAACAGTCGCCATTCGCTGGGTACCGCCGTATGTGGTGGCATGATCGTGTCTTCCGTAATGAGCTTGTATGTAGTTCCTGTTGTATATGTTTTAAAAGACTCGATTGCTCGTATGTTTGGCGGCACACCCACACCCCCTTCGGGGCGCGGCAGTGATAGTCAGCGGATAGAGCATCAACAGACTGATGTATATGTGGAACCCAGAGAGACGATTGCGTCTGAATGAATGCACTCACTGGTGAGTGTGCTTCATTCCCAGCTTATTTTGTGACCAAAACCGGACTATCCGAGCGGTTGATTAACTGTACGTGCCGTTGTGAATTACTGCCTTGATGCTGTTTCAATGGTGGAATAGACGGCACGAGGACAGAGTCATGAGCAACGAGCAAGATAAAAACGCAGAAGTCAGAGCAGAAAACGATAAGACTGCCAAAATGGCAGGCGCAGGCGCCGGAGTGCTTGCCGGGGCTCAGGTCGGGACAGTTTTGCTGCCGATTCCGGTGGTTGGAACCTTCACCGGTGCGCTGGTTGGAGGCCTGATTGGTACCAAAATTGGTAAGAAGGTCGGCGGTGTTCTGCTAGATAAGATCAACCTTGAGTCGGCCCCGGCTAGTTCCAAAGTCGATGTGTCTAAGGAGCTCGAGCGTCTTTCTCAGCTTCATTCGGCTGGCGTCCTCGACGAAGCCGAGTTCAAGGCTGCAAAGGCAAAGCTCCTCGGAATCTAAACTCTCTATCTTTTCCTTATCCTGGCAATGCAAGTTGACAGCTACTCTCCGCTTCGTTCATCAGAAGTTGAAAGTAGCTGTCAACATGTGTTCAACGAAAGTCAACTATGGGTTAACCGCTTAGAGGAGGGTATTATAGGTATAACGAAAGTGGACGCGGCGTATCTATGGTTGAATTTCAATGGTTTAAAAAACTAGCTGAGCCCCTTGCGGTGCGATACTGTCCGGTTTGTGGACGATCGAGCAATGCCGCACTTGGCGCCGTGTTATCCGAGTTGTTGAAGCGGAAGGCATGTAGCTGCGTAACCTCTAGACTCAAGGTCGTCGCCATTTTGTCATGCTTTATTGGTATCATTGGCGGTGGCGCAGTCTGGTGGGGTATCTCGAGGGTAAACATAGGATATCCAGCGGTTTCTAACGTGGTCCCCAAGCTATATAAGGACCGAGAGGCGCGCTGGTCGAAGTTTAATCCCGTTGATTTTTCGTTGGATAGAAAATTGCCGGAACACGGTCCCGCGGCTCCTGCCGACTATGATGCAGCCGACCTTCTGGACATCGCGGCTCGTCGGTGCTTCTTCAAAGAAGACTATAAAAGAGCGATTGGAATGTTGGAATTCGAGATTCGGACGTATAGAGAAGATGGTCTCCACTACGAGAAAAATCCGGACATCGAAAATGCCTACCTGGCCGGAGCCTATCTACATCTTGGTCAGTGTTACCAGATGCAGGGAAAGTGGGATATGTCCATCGAGAAGTATAAAGAAGCGTTGCGCCTCTACAACAAGGTGCACATGAAATTGGCGCTATACGAAGATGCCGTCTCCGGCTACGCCGATGTACTCGAGCGCATCGGCCTGATAAGCGAGAGCGACAGAGTTATAGAAGAGTACAGAGAGACCGGTAAGATTTCAGTGCAATGAAACCCCGCTGAAGGATCCGAAATTCCTCTAAATCTGCGTCCCGTGGCTGCTTTTTTTATAATAGATGGTTAATCAAAACCATTGGATTGTGATGCAAAATACTGATGGTCTGCGGCAGTACTTTGCGGGAAGGATTATGACGACACCTAAATTCGATTTTGTCTTGGGTTCTCTACTGGCTTTGACGACGGTGGTTACTAGCCCCATTGTTCAGCCAGTATGGGCTCAAAGTAGCCAGGGTGCGCAGCAGAAAACAATGCCACCGCAGGCGCCTTCTTTTTTGAAGCAGGCTGGACAGAAGTTTTTGGATAGCGCGCAGAAAAAGGTTTTGCAAAACGTCAATGAGCGATTGCAGTCTACACCGACGACGCCGGCCGTGCCTGCTGATCCGAATAGCGTGGATCCGAACGCTACCACTGTCGCGGTGCCTGGTGCGCCAAGACAGGCTCCGCCATGCCGTACCTGGATTTTGCCAGGAGAGAAGCCAGTGGCTTGCCTTCTTTGTATTCATGGTCTGGGCTTACAAAGCAACTCTTATGAATTCTTCGGCAAAGAGCAATCGAACCGCGGCATAGCGGTCTACGCCATCGACGTACGCGGCTTCGGCTCGTGGATCAAGGCTAAAGGCAAGACCAAGATGAATTTCGATGAGTGCCTTGAAGATATTAAACTGTCTCTCGAGTCGATTCGCGCGGCGAATCCTGGTGTCCCAGTCTACATTCTTGGCGAGTCCATGGGGGGAGCAATCGCTCTCCGTGCCGCCTCGATGTACCCTGATTTGATTGATGGTCTCGTTTCGTCAGTCCCTGCCGGCGAGCGCTTCAATCAAGGCAAGACGAGTATGAAGGTTTTTCTCAATCTTCTTACCGGGGTCAACATTGCTGATGTTGGCGGCGACATTCTTAATCAGGCGACCAAGAGTGCGAAGCTGAAGTCACAGTGGCAAGATGATCCACTCGCACGTCTCAACCTCTCTCCGCAGGAGTTGATCCAGTTTCAAGACTTCATGAACAACAATCATGAAGCTGCCAAAAAGGTCGCCGACATGCCGGTTCTATTTGTGCAGGGTACCGGAGACCAACTGGTCAAGCCTGAAGGGACGTGGGAGCTCTTTAACTCAGTGACGGCAAAAGACAAATCATTTTTTGCGGTCCCCGGCGAGCATCTGATTTTCGAAGAAGCTCAGACACAGGAAGCCGCTCCCCGGGATCAAAATTTCCGAGTGATTTCATCATGGCTGTCTACGAAGGTGGGTCGTCGGCATCGCCCCGGTAGAGGCATGTCCGGTGGTTCTGCATATGGTGGCAATCAATCAGCCGGCGGATATGGTCAGAGTGGTTCTGGTCAGGGCGGTTTTGGCAATCGCATGAACTTCATCAATATTGCTGGACTCGAAGGTCCAAATCAAATGATCGAAAGCGGTCAGTATTCAAATGCAATCGCTGAGCTCGAGCGGCTGCGCTCTCAGCGCCCAAGCGATCCAAATGTTCTTGCGCTTCTTGGTCGAGCCTACTATCAGAATGGTCAAACCGCTCAGGCGGGAAGCTTCTTCAGGCAGGCGATGGTGCTTAAGCGGGGTGGTGGAGATCAGGCCAAAGCGCTCAACAATCTTCTTCTCGGCATGAGCCAGACTGGCGGTGGACAAACAGGCTGGACCCAGTCAGCTGCTCAATATCCATTTGCAGGCTTCGGCAGCCAGCCAGGTCAGATTGCCTCTGGAATTGCCAACGTCCTGGGCGGCGCACCAACTTCGAGAGGGCGAGTGTACGCCTTCTTTGCCAACTGGGCCGAGCAATGCAAGGGTTTGGGCGACTCGCTTACGCGACTTTCCAACATGTATGGGGACCGAGTTGACATTGTACGCGTCAACATCGAGGATGCCGACTCCGCATCGCTCGTCGACAAATTCAAAGTCGGACCGATACCAACAATGGTGTTTGTTGCGCCTAATGGGCAGGTCAATTCAACCATCATTGGCGAATCGACCTATGCTAATTACGAACAGGCACTGAAAGGAATTGCTCGAACGCAATAAGAGATGTCCGTTGAATTAAAAATTGCCGACATTGAGCAAAATGTAGTCTTTAGCAGCGCACCGTTGCTCACTCTCACACTGCATTGTTCGATACAAACCGGAAACTTAGTTATGGTTTGTAGTTGCAAATGAAGAGCTCTTGACCGATTTTGCTCGCGTTGTTTTCACTACAATTATTCATTCCATACTGCAGGCGCCATTCGTAGATATTCGCCCAGCCGTATAGCTCTCTTATCTCGGCGCAGTCGTCGTATGTGATCAAGAATCTGTGTTTTGACCTTTCGAGAATTGTTGCCAGTCTCTTGTGATCAAACTGATGCAGACTGCCATTATGTCCATAAAGTCGCTTTGCTGTGTAGTAAGGTGGATCTAGAAAAATGAATACATCTTTTCCTGGCTGTTTGATTACTGACTCGAAGTCACCGCTTGTAATTTTTGTTGAATCAAGTGCTGATGGCAGACCTGCCAGGCGTTCGATCGATGATTTTGTAAATCGATTGATGCTGGCTTGGCTTGAGAAGCCACCAGCTCTGGTTGTCCCGGAAAAGGTTACTCTATTGAAGAAGAAGAACAGAAGAGCGGTTCGATAGTCATCAACTGACGATTCTTCTCGCGCTTTGTAAAAGTATTCTTTGATCTCTTCTGAGTTTCGAAAATTCGATCTCAGTTTTTCCAGATCTGCTCTCAGCCGGCTGCATTCCTTAGCCGACTGTGCAATTTTCCAGAATGCTACCAGGTCGCGAAAGTCGTCGTTAATCCAGTATTTTTTCGCAAAATCGATACTGCGCGCAGACAGATATACGCTGCCTCCACCAACCATCGGCTCTCGATACTCATAAGCCCTAGAAGGTAACATTGTTAGTATCTGAGAGAGCGCCTTTTGCTTTCCTCCTGGATATCGAAGAGGTGAGCGATACACTGGCTGTGGTGGCTCGGAAATAGGAGGGGATTTAAGGGAAGAAACCATGAACCTGCTCATGCTGTAGTTACGAATACTCTGATGATACTGGAATTAGTAGACAAATTAAAAGTACCAGTCAGGTCATCCCTCCTGGAGCTCTCACAAGATTAGCGGAGCAGATTATTGCTCTCGGAAGAGTTCCATCGTATCGCTATCAATTCTTTTCTTGCCCTCCTCTGGTGATACTTTCGTGTTATGCATAGTTGCTCGAAACTCATGCAATGCTTGAGGAGAGAGATAACCGCAGTAATCGAGAAAAATGCTTTTCAGTTTGATTTTTTCGAATACAGCTAGCGACTTTTCTGTAATCGGATTGTTGCTGATGTCCAGTCCCCTGAGTACCGGTAGGCTTGGGAGCCAAGTTATATCATCGTCTTTGAGTTCCATGGCTGCGATTTCAAGTGTTTGAAGCTTTTTCAGCCTGGCTATAAGGTTCATGCTCTCGCGTTCCACACCTGTACTTGTGATGCTCAAAAAGTCCAGATTAGGAAATGACTCGACGATATACTTTAAGCCAACGCCGGTCAGGCTGTCCATTTTCTTGACATTGAGGTGGATAAGGTTAGCGTTCGGCTTGAGCTTCATCAAGCCTTTTTCCGTTACCCGGCATTCGTATAGGTCTAGATAGGTCAGGTATTTCATTGTGTTGATGACTGGAATCGAATCGTCGCCAATTTCCGTTTCACGGCATGTCAGCCGACCGATTGGTAGCTTTGCCAGGCTCTCGATGCCCTTTCTCGTTATGTTATGGTTGCCTTCGAAATAGATTTGAGAGATTGCTGGAATATCTGCGAGTAATTCCAGATCTTCGTCCGTGACGGAGCTGTCGGCTATCCAGTTGCCTGATTCGGGATTGCCTACAATGCGAAACTTGGTCTTCAACATGTAGTTGCGCTCGGCGTCATGTCTCTCTTTTTCGCTAATGACGTTATGGGATTTCTTCTTGTGTGTTAGTTTTATATGATTATCTTGTGGATTGTTCGAAAGAATATACGTAGAAGTTGCGATGCAAATTGCAATAACGGCGGCAACTGCCAGTGATACTATTTGGGAAGTTCGTCTATTCGTCGGATCGACCTTGGCGGATGACGTGTATTCCGCTGACTGAGCCCTAACTTCGACATGGCTCAGAGCATCCTTCAAGAGGCTCATGGATGAATATCGTTGGTCCATTTCGACGGCAAGCGCCTTAGATACGACTTGTCTGAGCGCTTTGCATAACTCTGGAGCGTCGTCTCTGATCGGCACCAAAGGTGGGGCGTCTTCCAGTCTTGATGTGACGATTTCGATGGCGCTAAGTTCTTCGAACGGCAATTCGGCTGTCACCATTTTCAGTATCACGAGGCCAAGCGAATATATGTCTGAGCGCTCGTCTGCCTCTTCGCCTTTGACCTGTTCTGGACTCATGTACGAAATACTGCCCACGGGCTGACCCGGTCTTGTTAGTCGCCAGTCCATCTCATCCATACACATAATGCGTGCCAGACCGAAATCGAGGACGCGAACATTACTGTGAGCGTCAATCATTATGTTGCCCGGCTTCAAATCTCGGTGCACAATACCATTGTTGTGTGCATGCTCGAGTGCCGTACAGACTTGAATTGCAATGGTCAGGACCTCTGTCAGAGGTAGCGGCCCTCTCCTCTGGAGCAATGCATCAAGGTCTTCGCCGTTGACGTGCTCCATGACGAGATAAGGCTCTCCGCTCTCGGAGTATCCGAAGTCCAGGACCTGAACGATGTGACTGTTGTTGAGCTTGCTGACCGCCTTTGCCTCTTGTTGGAAACGCATTACGGCAAGCGCATTCTCGCTATTGCGAGGGAGCATTTTTATTGCGACCCGCTTATCGAGTCTGGTATCGTGCGCGCTTATTATTCGTCCCATGCCACCAGCACCAATGAACACGCAATCCGTGTATCTCACCCTCAAGTCAGGTGGGATGAGATTGTCGGAGGTGTCTGGACTTTGCGTCATCAGAGAGCCCAGCGCCTTCTGGATAAATCGCGCAGATCTAGGCGCACTAGCCCTTCCTCTCTTGCTATCTCGAGCGCTTCGCGATACTCCCCGTCTGTCAGATGACGATTGATTTCCGGATAGCTCTCTTCATCGACTTTTCCAGCGGGATAGTATTGAGACATGATGTTGACGTATGTGTTGGGCGAGATCTCGTTGGCGATAAAGCGAGATATCTCTCGTGTCCCGGCAACTCCACCGGGCATCACCAGATGTCGAATCATCAGCCCGCGAATTGCGTATCCGTTTTCGTCTACGACGAGATCGCCGACCTGTCTGTGCATCTCTTTGATTGCACTTCGTGCGGAGTGGCAATAGTCCTTTGCCTTGACATAGTTGAATGCGATTTGTTTGTCCCAGAATTTGAAATCCGGCATGTAGATGTCAACGATCCCTTCCAGCAAGCGAAGGCTTTCGAGTGAGTCGTAAGCGCTGGTGTTATAGACGAGTGGCAAGCGCAGCCCGCACTCAACCGCATAAGGCAATGCCTCGACAATTTGCGGTACGACATGCTCCGGCGTAACGAAGTTAATATTGTGGCAGCCGTTATTCTGCAGTTCTATCATCATGCCGGCAAGCTCTTCCGGTGTCACTTCCAAACCTTTATTCGCCTGGCTGATGTCGAAGTTTTGGCAAAAGACGCAGCGCAAATTGCACATCGCAAAGAAAATTGTTCCTGAGCCGTTTTTTCCTCGTAAGCAATCCTCTTCGCCGAAGTGCGCGAAGTGACTCGCCACTTGTGCCAGTCTTCCAGTCTTGCAGACTGCGGTCCGATCCTCGAGCCGATTGACTTTGCAATCGCGTGGACAGACCTGGCAGGATTCGAGGCTGGCAACCGCTAGAGCCGCTCGTCGTCTCAATTCGCCTGATTTGTGTAGTTGTAGGTAGGCGGGCTCGAACTTCATAGGGTAAATGTACCCAACTTGGTCACATGGGATTCTGTCCGCAATATCCGAATTCAACAATCGCCAAACTGTCGGATCTCGGATGTCATGCGGGCTGAAGAGCGCAAGAATGAATAATCCTACCGAACAGTCGCCTGTTGCGCCATAAGGAGGTTCGATGAAATCGCGACAATTTTTTAGTGCCCTTGCAACTTTTGCGTTGCTCAACGGAGCAAACGCCGCTCTAGCACAGAATGCCGTCGGCGCGCCCGCTGCCAACAAATCTGGTACTAACTCGACTACCGGCGCCTCGAAGAGTTCGACCAAATCCCCGAGTAAGCCGCGCAAGACGGTCAATCATCGGACGCCGCTGTCGGAGTCGAATTTGAACAATGGCAAGCTCGATGATGGCGAAGCGATTTTAACAGCCCATCTCGAGAAGAGACCGAAAGATGACAATGCCAGGTTTGAACTTGGCTTTATCCAGATGGTGAGCGCAATTGCGGGCCTGACCCAGGACTTTTATCGGTATGGATTGCGCGCCGATCATAATGGAGAAGGCATTCCTTTTCTCAGAATTCCTATTGAGAAAAACCCACAACCTGAAAAGTTAACTTATGAAATTGGCAGGGGCATCTTAGATAGATTCAGAACCAACCTGGGTAAGGCTGAGGCTACGCTCGCTCAGATAAGCGACAAAAAGGTGAGTTTGCCTGTTCGTTTCGGCATGATCAAGCTGGACTTGAACGGAGACGGTTCTGTCTCTGATGACGAGGCATTGTGGAAACTATACTCCGGCCTTAACAGAAGAGCTCGCATTGAAGAAAGTGTCGCTAAGGAGTTCTGCATTTGCTTCGATCGTGGAGATGTGCACTGGATGCGGGGATACTGCAATCTACTGTCCGCGGCAATCCAAGTGTGGTTGGCGTACGACACGAAAGAGCTTTTTGATTGCACAGCGCATTTGTTCTTCAGTAAAGTCGATTCGCCGTATCCATTTTTGCTAAAGGGAAGGCATGTGCGCAGATTTCACTCCGATGATCTTGATCTTGTAGACCTTATTGCTGTGGTCCATTTGATACGCTGGAACCTGGCAGAACCTCAGCGCATGGAGTCGGCGCTTCACCATCTGGAGGAAGTAGTAGTCCAGAGCAGAGAGTCTTGGAACTTTATTCTTGCAGAGACTGACGATGACTGCGAATGGCTTCCCAATCCTAATCAGACCGGTGTTCTACCGAATGTAACGGTGACAGAGGAGATGGTCACGACCTGGCGAGAGCTGGTTGATATGGCTGACCAAGCGCTTTCCGGGAAAAAGTTGATTCCTTTCTGGCGTGGCGATGAACCAGTTGGAGTTAATTTGAGGAAAGTATTTTTGGAACCGCGTTCGTTTGATCTAGTGCTATGGGTGCAGGGTACCGGAGCTGCACCATATCTAGAGAAAGGCGATGTATTGAAAGGTATGTCGTGGAGACGCTTACAAGATGACTTCAATCATCAATTTCCCGGGTTTGCGGTTTGGTTTAATTAAACCTGCGGTGACTCTATAAAAAACAAGTTGATACCATTTATGACACCACCGATGTACCACCTTCTCATCATCCTGGTAAGAATTATTATGGCGTGAAAGCTCCGTTAAAGATTACCTGGAACCTTTTTGCACATTCGTGCTTCACCATGTTGTTCTCCACGAGGAATCAAATCCGTTTTTGAAATACCGCCTCATGAGCTGAACTCAGCGTTGTCGCAACGCGATCGAGAGAGGAGACTGACAATGAGAAAGAATCGATTACAAGTAGTACTGATGGGCGCTTTGATTTTGCAAGGATTTGCTCTTGGCGTGCCCGCCCGAGCCGATCACCATGCAGACTCGGCCCGACGACATTATTATGAAGCTGTTAAGGACTCCAACGAAGCTGCGTGCCAGAGAGCGCAAGCGAGAGCCTATGCGCGGTCTGGACATGGCCTCAGGTCGAAAATTAAGAGCATTCAGGCCAGAATCAATGAAAAGCAGGCTCGTGAAAATGCAATCGAAGCTTCAGAACATCGAGCAGCCGCGCGACATCATCACCGTCATCACTGGGATTAGATCTGGTATCGCGTGAGTTTGACCTGGTTTTACAGTAATAAAATTCTTGGGTTAAACTGCTAATATGACTGCTTGTCGGAAATCTGGTAAGCAGTCATGGTAGTGCAAACAACATTGTATTTGTTCCGGCATGGTCAAACCGAATGGTCAGTCAGCGGTCAGCATACTGGTTCGACTGACATCCCGTTAACGGAGGCCGGTCGCGCACAGGCGGTATCTTTGCGAGATGCCGTTTCGCATCTTCGATTCTCGAGCGTATTAGTCAGTCCGCTTTCCCGTGCTCGGGAGACCGCTATCTTGGCTGGGCTCGAGCCTCAGCTCACACTTTGTCCCGATCTCGTCGAGTTCAACTACGGAGTCTACGAGGGACTTACTACTGCTCAAATAAGAGAGAAAGTGCCGGATTGGACTGTGTGGACTCATCCATGTCCTGATGGCGAGACGCTTGACGCTGCGGCGACCAGGTGCCGTCGCGTCGTTGGCACCGCTTGCGAAGCAGGCGGCGATGTTGCTATTTTTGCTCACGGTCATATTCTTCGTATTTTGGCGGCCACCTGGCTCGAACTGCCGCCCAGAGACGGGCGTCACTTTATTTTGGATACCAGCACAATTTCCATACTCGCGCACGAGCGCGAGACGCCCGCGATAAAAATGTGGAATGGAAGACCGTAGTTCCTATGTACTGAAGGAGTCCAACTGCGAACAACTCCGGCAACCAGTTGATAAAGTCGACACCAGAACAATCATCTATGGCCCTGCACTCTGCCAGCACTCGTTTCGTCCGTCTCCTCAATCTCAACGAGGTTTTTCGTAGCCATTCTCACCGACTCAGGACAGTAGTGAGCCGTCTTCTCGGTAAGCTCCTACTGGTCAAATTCAGCTTTGTAATACGTATAAACGAGTTTGGCGTAGTCAGCTGCAAGCTCATATCAAGCTGTGAAAAACGAAGCTCACTTGCAGAACTGCCAACCAGTGTTCGATTTGCCCATTTGAACCAAGACGTTGGCATCTTTGCGACCTCTTAACAACTTTTCCTTATGCTAATAACTATGAGTGGTGGCGACACAACAGTCCAAAGTTCGAAATAGGGTACGGATGCCTGATTAGAACTGAGCGGTGCGGCTCTCGGGCTGTTGCTGTAGCACCACATCAACTGAATTCTAAAAGTTCCGGATTGAACGAGACAATCGCTCTCAACGACCGGACAGCAGAAAATCCTTAGCTAAGAAAGACAGAGCTCCCCCCGCTCTGTCTTTCGCTTTGGACCGTCATTCACGGAGCTGATGATGGTGACTGACAGCTGTTTTTGATTGACATCTATCTCGTCGGTGGAGAGTCAGAATGGTATCTTTGGTGGGTACTGACGAATAGAAGGTTGGCTATGGGTTCCTCCTATACAAGTTTTCACGTGAAATGTCCGGACCCGAACCAGGTGGTGGAAGCTGTTCAGTCGTGCCAGATCACGCCGGCCTTCGTGACCGATTCGGTTGATGGCTGGGTCAGTGTCTACGCCAGAGCGACGGAATCTCAAGATGACGAAGTCTTGCAGCAGTTTGCAAACGCGCTTTCCTCCCGTCTGAGCACTGGTGTCTTCGGATTTCTCGTGCATGATAGCGATGTCTTTGTCTACAAATTCAGCGAGAATGGGCAGGAGCTGGACAACTTTTGCTCCGACCCCGGCTACTTCGACGGTAAGGATTTAGCACCGGAGGGCGGCAATGCAGAAGCAATTTTTAAGTATTGCGCTGCGGGCACATCGGCTGAAAAGCTCAAAAAGGTTTTGAAGCATAAACCTAATAAAGCTGTAGCCGCAGCGAAGGTCGGCGTCGCGATTCTGAAGAAGGACGTTGTCGGTATGATGAATTCCGGCATGATATTCGCTGGTGACTCGGCGGCGCAGGCTATGGCAGAGGTGCTCGGCATCCGAGGCGATCGAGCCGGCCTTGGATACAAACAAATCAAGCAGCGTGATACCGGCACGGATACCAGCAATTTTGTGCTAATTAAGGACGACAACGAAGGCGATGATTTGCCGATCTTTCGACCGGTCGCAGGAATTCCGCGACTTTTGAAGAGAGTTGACCGTGACATGGAGCGTTGGAGTTCTGATGCTCGTGCTCATGTCCAGGAAATCAGCGAGGCGATGCGGCACCAACACTCGCATTCGCATTCGCATTCGCATTCGCACTCGCACTCGCACTCGCACTCGCACTCGCACTCGCACTCCCACTCCCACTCCCACTCCCACTCCCACTCTCACTCTCACTCGGAGGATAACAGTGGTTTCGTTGGTGGTACCATCAGAATTTTCGAAGGCCTCGCTAACGCTGGTGGCACCGCCTCTGGTGTGGCTATCCAGGTAAGTGGTAGCGCAGTCGAGCAAGGATTGGTTGTGCCGCGCATCGATTTGACAGTATCGGCTCACAGTCTGGAGGCGAGCGATTTTGATCAAGAGCCGACGGACCAGAGATTTTGGCCATACGATTTCAATTTTGTTCGAAGTTCGACCGGTGGTTGGATTGCTAGGTGCGATCTGTTTCCGCTTGTCCCGGATTTTGATCTGGAGATCCTTCTTGGCTGCATGCAAGCAGGTAGCGGTACTCTTCGCATCGAGGTCAAACCATACGACGAAATTGGAGGTACCGGGGTTACTCTCGACTATCCGATCAATGTCTCGGAAGTGGAGGAATCCCCTGAGATTGAAACTCACGAAGTACACTTTTCCGGATATTCGCTGACGGTGCCTGCCGGATACGAGTCAGCCGATTCTGCCTTTGGATTACGTTGTCACAGAGACGATCGACCGCTGACAGAACTATCCGTTTCGGTAATCGATCCAGAAGGTTTTAGTGGCAACCCCCTTGCGTCATTCTTGAACGAGGCGATGAAAGAGCGGACGGTCTCTTCCTTGAGCGAGTTGCTGGAGGAGAGGAGGGTGTCACTGAAAAGCCGTGAGTGGCAGACTTCTCCGCTTGAGCCCGTTGTGCTCGCCGGTATCAATTTCGAGCGCGCCGGCTGGTTTTCACAATCCAAGGGGATATCCGGTGTCGCTATGCTCGGGCATGACAGTAAGAGCCAGATTGTCATCTCAGTCCAATCAGAGGAGAAATCCTCTTATGATTCGCTCGTAGGTGCGATCGCTACATTCAAGCGCAGCCTGCTCCCTGCCAATACGCCATCTGGAAGCACTGCAAGCAAGCAACGGGCCGCCATGTCCCAGGATAAGGCACCGCCCACGAAGGCACCAGTCGCGCTGAAGATTACCCTTTTCGCCTTGAAAATAGTATTGCTATTGGTTGCGTATCAGTTTATTTTCCCTCTGATATCTGGTATCAAAACCGGTGATAGTCTTGTACATTTCGTGATCTTCTTCTCGATTGTCTGGCCTGCGGTTGCTCGAGTCGTACTTTTTATTGTCATATTCACCGTTCCGGCTCTACGCTGGAAAGCGGTCGCGATGAAGGCCTCGCCAGATCGAAAAAATCTTATCTGGCAATTGCCGCTCGGATTTGTCCTTCTTCTTGGCGGTCTGTATCTCTATTGCTGGATCAGTCCGCAATCTATTCAATGTGCAGATATTTCTTCATTTTGCACCGTAACCGGTATCATATTCGCCATCAATGCTTGCAAGGCTATGTTGGATTTTTATCTGGTCAAAAGACCATACTCAGGAGAGGTTCTTGCACCGATCAAATGGAGCGATGCGACCAGAGACAATTGCTTCGAAGCTGCCATCAGGCTTAATTGCGGGCAGTCCGTTGGCGAGGTTTCGTCGCTTCTTTCGCTGCCAGAGTCAGACGTGACGCAGCTTTCGATGATAAGTGGGTTAGAGTCTGGAACGCCACAGAAGGATGCCATGTTGGAGCATGGACTCACTTATGAAGATCTAACAAGATTTCAGAACTACTACAAAGCAGCTAGAGCTGAGGCTCTATGGAGAAAGCATAAGGGTCCGCTAAGTTCCAAGGACAAGGCGTTTCTCAACAAATGGACCGTGGAAAATTCATCGCCTCTTGCATCATTGCGCGCGGCGCAGAAAGCGGCGCAAGGTGAGGTTGATGCTTTTGCATCGTTCGAAAGTTGGCTGAGCGCCACGTTGATGTCGGATCAACGAAAGATATTAGCCGATATGAAACAGAATCGCGAGGGCTCGATAGCACTCGTAGAGGCGGCCGAACAACGCCTCGATCATACTGAGAATGTGCTAAACAATCTTGAAAATATGTAAAACGACTGGCTCTTCATGAGCTGTTATTCCCGAAGAGTATATTCTCGCAAGACGAATCTAACTCGAATTAATACCGGACTGATCGAATGAATTTAAATTCCCTGACGCCGCCCCACCTTTTGCGATTGAGCCAGAAGTACCCTGGCAAGCGAGCCTTTATAACCGGCGCGGGAAGTGGACTTGGACTGGCATTTGCCGCGGACCTGGCTAGAGTCGGGTGGAATATTGGGATTTCGGACATTGATGAATCGCGACTTTTTACTGCATCGGAAGAATTAAGTAAACTTGGAGCGACAGCAGTTTCTACGTACCTGTTTGATGTTGGCGATTATGCAGCATTTGGAAATTCGGTTAGTGCTTTTGTCGAAGACTCCGGTGGCATAGAAATTGGAATCAATAATGCCGGTATCGGATGTGGTGGCTTGTTTCACGAAATCAGTATCGAGCTGTTCCGCAGGGTCGTGGAAGTCAATCTTATGGGTGTAGTCAATGGTTGTCACCATTTCGTACCGATCATGAGGCGACAACGCAGCGGGCACATACTCAATGTCGCCAGTGCTGCGGCATTCGTGACGCCGCCGAGGATGTCAGCCTACAATACAACCAAAGGTGCTGTTGTTGCATTGTCAGAAACATTGCATAACGAACTTCATGACGAGGGGATCTCGGTTTCTGTTCTCATGCCGACTTATGTCCGGACCAACATTGGCAGAGATGCTCTCGGGTCAGTAGAAGACAATCGACTCGCAAGCTTGTTGGTGGATCAGTCGCGTGTTACGGCTGCGGAGGTTGCTCATCAAACCTTTCGCCAAATGTTGCTGCAAGATTTCTACATAGTTCTTCCTAGCGATGCCAAGTTTATGTGGAATTTCAAGCGTTTGTTTCCCGATCGATTTCTTCGTTTTATAAAGCGCGAGGCCAGTCGAATTGGTGCGGAGTTGGAGCCAAAACTTGGAGATCTTTCGAGACCAGACTGACTCGTATCACAGTCGTCCGATAGGACCTGGTGGTGCCTTCAATGGATCCCTTGTTGCGCCAGACTTCATCAAAAATCTGTCTACAATCGGAAGCATCCAGAGCATTCTGTTGACGGTCTTTATCTGATTTAACGCTGCCATTGGATCTATCAGATGTGTATTCGGCAAAGGCTGACGCATCTTAGCCAGCACTTCTCCGAGCGGGTGGGCCAATTGACGCTGCAACAGGATGAGGTCGGCGAGTAGCTCGGACGCCGGCGTAAGTAGCGGTCCGAATCCGTATCGCGCTTGCGCCCATCCATGCACGTATAGTTGCTTGTGGTGCGGCGACACCATGCCCCAGAGGACCTTCACCACCGCGCCGTCAATCTGTACCACTTCTGGTGCGAGAAATGGTATTGACACATTGAATCCGGTGCCACAAACAATAAGATCGAACTCTTCCTTGCTTCCATCTTCGAACTCTACGATTTTGCCTGAGAATCTGGCGATGTCCGAGTGTGGTTTTATTCTGCCGTGCTTGAGATAGTGCAGGACTTCGGTATTGATTGTAGGGTGATGCTCGAATATCTTGTGATCAGGCATCTGCAGACCGTATTCGCGATAATCGCCGACAATGATTTTGAGCAGTATTGCAAAGTAGATTCGTTGTATCCACACCGGCAACTGCGTCGTCAAAAGCTCCGCAGTTGGAGTGCCGTAGATTGTTTTTGGGAGGAACCAGTAACCTCTGCGCAGGCTCAGATGCGCAGACCTCGCGACACGCGCGGACTCCGAAACGATATCGCAGGACGAGTTGCCACCACCGATCACGAGGACTCTTTTCCCTCTCAGTTGAGTTGGATCTTTGTAGTCTTTGGAATGAATCATCTCGCCGTCGAAAACGCCTTCATACTTGGGCCAACGCGTGTCCCAATGATGACCGTTGCAGATTACTACACCCTCGTATTTGCCGAGGGTTCCATCTTCTAGTCTTACTTCCCATAGCTCATCGTCGGCTGGTGTCACACGAACCACCGTCGAGTTGAATCGAATATGGTCTAGCAATTGATAATTACAGGCATAACTGTTCAAGTAGTCCAGCATCTGTTGGGCACTTGGAAAATCTGGATAATGCTCGGGCATCTTGAAGTCCGGGAATTCCGTCGTCTTTCGCGAGGATATGATATGTGCCGTTTGATATACACCATTGCGCCAATTGCCACCAATGGCGCTACCGGATTCGAACTGGTCGTAAGCTATGCCTTTGAGCTTGAGTGCGCGCGCCACACTTAGCCCGACCGGTCCCGCGCCAATGACGGCAATCTTGTCTTTTGATGCCGGAAGAGACATTCGACAATCATTCCAACTGCGAATTGTAAAACTGAGCCCTGAGCAGCCTATTCTACAATCAATTCAAGAAATCATGATGTTTGCCTCGGAGAACCGGAAATGTTCCACAACAAATGGTCGGGTCCCACGGCGAAGCCGTGACATTGTCGGAAAGGGCACAAGGATCCCGTTCGCTTGGAAGGATTTTGCACCTCATCTGGAAATGTATTTGAGCGCCGTCCGGTTGCCTCTTGCTAAGCCGGTTTCGAATGTTTTCATTCCGTCAGTACTGTGTATTTCCAGGTTGCCGTCGCGGTCTAGCTGAATAGATGGAACAACCCTTCCGTCGAGGATATGCTCCGAGTCAATTCGCTCATTTGCTTCTGATGAGCGTACTCTGCAAGTCTTTCCGAATGCATCGAGATTGAGCGATCGCCGAATC
Source organism: uncultured Candidatus Obscuribacterales bacterium (assembly GCA_964418155.1). Classification (GTDB taxonomy): domain Bacteria; phylum Cyanobacteriota; class Vampirovibrionia; order Obscuribacterales; family Obscuribacteraceae; genus JADYXR01. The sequence goes on from CAYQKX010000038.1 coordinate 70,695, forward strand.
AGCTGTAGGGGTGGCGCATCAGGAAGTCGCTTGTCGAACTTGCTGTTGCCATCTATCCATTCTGAGCGCAGACTGGCAATTCTGTTGCCATCATATTTGATCTCCATAGCGAAACCAGCGCCGACGACGCTGCGAATCTTGCCGAACTTGTCTAGTTCGACGCCGCCGCATCGAGTCACGATCTCGTTGATGGCTCGTTCAATGTTGATTCGCTGGTCGAATGTCTTATCGGCAACTCTCGCGAATGCGGGGACTAGTTTGTTCAAAAACGAAATTTGTTCACTTGCGGCCTTGGTCAGTTCAAGCTGTTCTTGCTGCTCACGAAGCTTAGGTACCATGGAGGTAAGTTGACCGGGTTTTTTCTCTAGCTTTTCGTATGCACGTTCTCTATCTTTGGGATTGTCGCTCAGGACGTCTCTCTCGAGCCTTAGTAAAGCTTTTGCATTGTGACACGCCAGGATGTGCCTGAGTGCAGATTGTTGTTCGAGGTCTTCCTTGAACTGTTTTCCTTTCAGCTCATTGAGCTTCTCTCCCATCTGAAAAATTGCTTCCGGAAGTTGGTAGAGCTTATTAGCTGCAGATTCCCGCGTTTTGAATTTTTCGTCTCGAAGTTGGTCTATCAGTTTGGCAATCGATAGGCTATGTCCTTTCTTGCAGAGAGTGTAGTCGCCTCCTGCTTTCCTGATCTCTTTGGCGGAGATGTCAGGCAGGCGAGAATGCATAATGCTCCTTGCAGTATTTGACGGAAGGAAGGGAAAATTATCCAACAAGGAGTCGCTCCACCAGTCGATGATGGCTGAGTTGTTGTCGTTGTCTTGCGGAGGCTCAAATTGCCGGTCACCGCTCCTGGATTCGTTTATGCCTGACCCGATAGATGCCTGGTCTTCTGCCACGCTTTGTTGCTCTTCGCCGTCCGTCCCTTCGTCGCTTCTATCGATTGGCGCCGACTGGTCGGATGCGGTGGTCGAATGTTCTTGGCTATCAATTGCTCTAAATGGTCCGTTGCCGACCAATATCCGATGAAAATTGAGGACCTGCTCTTTCTGGGGAACGAATTCACCAGCGTTTGACTCATTAAGCATAGGAACGCCTCCGAAACAGCTAAACCCAACTTGTTGCAATTGGAGTGTTGTCGCCAAGAGCGCCAGCGTGTGGTTGTTTTTCTATTATTAGAGGCAATTGTTGAACAAATGATGCACGTTCTCTTTTTCTGAAATTTCTTTTGAAAACACCCGGAGCTCAGTATGCAGCGGGTGTTGAGAAGTTTGCGTCAGGCGTATGCGAGCTAGAAACCGCAACGGGCCTTCCATGCACGCTTTTCTCGACCGCAGCGATACGGCAACATGTTCAAGTTGCAAGAGCAAAGACAAAGCGAGATTTCGCGGCTATGGTGCGCGCTCGATTGTTACTGCGGTTCCATAGCAGATCACCTCTGTCGCCACATTTTGCCCATGCTCGAAGGCCGAGCTATCGTACTGCATGCCTATAACAGCATTTGCTCCAATTTCGCGGGCTCTACTAATACAAAGATCATACGACTGCTGGCGAGCGCTTTCCGCCATATTCGTGTAGGCGCTGATGTTGCCGCCTTTCAGGCGTTCGAAGTTGGCGGAAAGTCCCTGCCCGATGGTCGGTTGCCTGACTATGACGCCTCGTACAATCCCTTTATATTCTTTGATTTTGAATCCTTCCAGGGATGATGTTGTCGTCACGAGCATGTCCGGCGCGGTCACATTAGTATCGGCGGCAGTCGCAGTCACTGCGAGCGCCGTTAGTGAAATTGCGGTCAGAGAAATAGCCGTTAAACAGATTACGGCACCATTTAGTTTTTTGCGCATATAGCTCTCCAATTCATAATACGTCAGCTTTTGAGCAGACCGCTGTTTCCACAGCCCGGGATGGTATAAGATTCCTCGCGGCGACTGGACCTATCGTAAACGGTAATCATTTGCCTCCCAGCTTTATATCAATTGATTAATAGTGTGCCCGCAGGTCTCTTGAAAGCTATGACTTACCCTCCTCACGAAGTTGGCCGAAAGCAGAAGTGGCAAACACTCGACGACGACATTCGCCAGTACATCAATGAGGTTACCGCTGACATAGCAGAACGCCTTATCTGCGTCGGTTTCGTTGGCGCGTACTTACATGGATCTCTGGCAATGGGGTCCTTCTATCGCCCGAAGAGCGACATCGATTTGCTTTTCGTGGTCGAAAAATCAATGCCTGCGGTGCTTCGTCGCGAGGTTGCTCTTGCATTCTGCGATCTATCTGACGGAAGAATGATCACTGGAGATTTGGAAGTCTCCGTCGTGAAACGCAGCCATGTTATTAGTTTTCAATATCCGTCGCCATTCGAGCTGCACTACGGCGAAGAGCACAAAAGGGCGATGCGCGAAGATCGTATTGACTACACTGTCCATAATGCCGATCCAGATCTAGCTGTTTATTGCACCATAGTCGGTCGGTGCGGTATCTGTTTGCGCGGTGCTCCTATCGATCAGGTGTTTGGAAGTGTCCCCCTCGAATACTATCGAGATTCGATTCTCGCAGACCTTGACTGGATCCTCGAAGACGATCACATTTGCGAGTCACCCTTTTACGCTGTTCTCAACTGTTGTCGGGTACTGGCAATGAATGTACACGGCTGGGATCGAACGTTTAGTAAAGAGCAGGGCGGCGAATGGGGTTCGGTAAATTTGCCTGATGCTTACAAACATGTGATTTCACAGGCTCTCGCTTGCTATCGTTCTTCGCGGGCGGTGACACCTGCTGACCGAAGGACAGATGGACATGAGTGGGACAAGGATGCCTTGAGAGAGTTCCGCGACTACGTCAAATCTGTGGTGGAGCAAAACTGAAATAACTTCGCTAGTAAGTCGGCTCAGCGATGGATACAATCAATCTAGTCTCATTGGTTTGTTTAATGGACAGTAGATCAATCGAATTCGGCTCCAATTTACGTGGTATCTTATGTGGTGCGGACGGGAAGCGCGGTCCGGTCATCATCAGTCACGGTGCTGGGCGTGGCATGGGCACGCCGTTGCTGGAAAAAACAGCAGAGACACTCGCGGCACTTGGATTTGTTACTCTCCGTTTCAACTTTAGCTACATCGATCGAAAAGCTGCTCCTTCCAAGGACGGTAAGAACGAACGCCCGGAGCTCGTTGCTGCGATTGACTATATGAAACAACATGGTCAACCGATCTTAGTTGGAAAATCTTTCGGTGCGCGGATATCGACATATGTCGCAGCAGAAAGAGATGACGTTCGCGCTCTGGCGTTCTACGGATTGCCTCTAGTTGGAATTTCTAAGAATGCGAAAGCGCGAGACTGGTCTCACCTTCGAAATATTTATGCGCCCATGCTATTCCTGACTGGCGACAAGGATAAGCTCTGCCCCTTAGACCAATTGAAGAGTGTTCAAGTATCGATTCGATCTCCGTATAGTTCTGAAGTAGTAAAGGGCGATCATTCATTTAGACCTAAGTCTGAGGACGAGGCCATTGGGCTTTGCGTCGCATGGATAGACGCGCTACCTACCTGACGAGCGTGTGTTCATTGTGTAACCCGGGAGGAAGTTTGATGATCGGAAAAGTATTATGCGTGTCGCTCGTCCTCTTCGCCGCTGTAAGCAGCGGCCTTGCCATTGAGGCTCATGGGCATGAACACTCGAATCACGATGGCTACCACAAAGAGTTCAAGCAAGTAGAAAGATGGGTTCAGAAATTCGATGGACCAAAGCGAGATGAGTGGCAGCTTCCGGAGTCCGTAATAGCAAAACTGTCTATTCAAGATGGATGCTCGATTGCCGATATCGGGGCCGGCACCGGTTATTTTTCTTTTCGCATTGGGAATCTGTATCCTGGAGCGAAAGTCTACGCCGTGGATGTAGAACCGGAGATGGTGCACTATCTACGTAAAGAGTGCAAGAAGAGACATCTGGAGAATGTGATACCAATTCAGTCCTCTGCAACAGATGCCAAACTGCCGGAGCCGGTCGACCTGATTTTGGTTGTCGATACTTATCATCACATCGATAATCGAATAACTTATTTCGAGAATCTGAAGTCCAAGATGAAGAGCGGCGGGCGGATTGTGATCATAGACTTCAATGAGAGATCGAAAGAGGGACCTCCCCTTAAGTATAGAATCCAGAAGGCGGACCTGATTGGCGAGTTGCGTGAAGCTGGGTTCGAGTTGAAGCGCGACTTGCAATTTCTACCAAATCAATATTTTGTTGAGTTTTGCTCTTCCAGCCAGTGAGCAGATATCCTGTTTAGACTATTCCTGCCTTCAAAAGTCCAAACCATAGTGCTAATGCTGGTGGCACAATAGCACCATGGATTGGATGCTCTCAAGACACCATAAATGGTGCGGGGACTACAACTTATGGGTTCTCAGACAATTCTTGATGGAGCTGGGGAACGGTGACCCAACGACGGTCCTTGGCGTTGCCCCATTGATTATCCGAGAGCACCTGGACTACTTTGGCAGGTCTTCCGTACGCATCTCGTCCTTCGACTGTGCGAACATCGTGAATTGTCTGCCAGTGCCAAGTTCTCCATACCATCGCCGGGAGGCGTCCATCTTGCTTGAGCTGAAGGGCGAGATTATCATCTAGCGGTCTTGGGATGTTACCCTCAGTCTCGATTCGCTGGTTGATGGTGGTGATAGGCTTACCGGTCAGTCTCTTGGTGAAGTCCTCAACGTGAAGGAAGGCCAATCCGTCCAGCGCGGCTGGAGCCTGCCGCAGATTTAGACGATTACTTTCAAATGCGTCTGCAAGATTGAGGTTCTGCATGATTTGACTTGCGTAGTTGCGTCGTGTCTCATTGGAGTTAAGTGGATGCCATCCTTTTTCTTTGAAGACATCCCATCCTCGCGCCTCGCGATCGGGCTTCCACCCTCGTTGCCAGACCATCGTTCGATTGCCGAACGGTCCCTGTCTGGCGTCATCGTAAGGCATGGTCAGCTTCCTGCCGTCTGGCGCTGTATAGGATCCACCTGATAGTGCGACCTGTTTCAGGGCGTCCATGTAGACATCAGGATTTCTTACCGCGATGAATTTTTCAGCGCAGGTGTTGCCACAACTTCCGTGGTCTCCCTGATCGATTCCCGTGGGATCAGACACGTTGCGAAGTCCTTCGAGGACCATTTTGTGGCGGTCGGCATAGGGCATGCGGCCTTCCTGAGTTAAAGTGTCCAGAGCGGCTTTGTAGGCGCGTGTAATCTGCTCCTCGCTAGGTGCCACCAATCCGGCTTTTCGATCGTCGGCGCAGCGTCTTTCGAAGCTGTCCAGGATCTCTAGAGCCTTCGCTTCTCGATTTGTTTTGATCGGTCCCTTGACGTCTCCGAGCGGTCCTTTGATGCCTTTGATCAGGGCTTCTTCAAGCAACCGACGAGTTTCAAGTGCGCCAGGTTCGTTAGGCTGTGCTGGTCGCTCGAGTTGCTTCTCCGGTTGAACATCAGGCTTTGGGTCGGCAGCTTTAGGTGGCTCCAGTTGTGGCTTTGGCCGATCTACGGTTGGCTCGGGTTGCGGTTTTGGAGCTTCCGGTTTTGGTGTCAAAGCATCAAAAGTTTTTCCTTGATACTCTGCGGGTATCTGATACCAATTTTGTGGGAGGTTATAGAGTTGCTGGATATCGTGCATCTGTTTGAGTGTGACCCAGCCTTGATCGTTGGTGCCGCCTCGCTGATTGTCGAGCAGGACCTCGAGTTGTCCGGCACGCATCCGAACGTCTTGAATTGTTTGAACATGCAGTCCGGATACGGTCCCGGCTTTGTCTACCACATGTATGGTGTGTAGACCTGCTGGGAAATCTCCGTTTTCCTTCAGCTTCAACAGCTCTTCGGCTGTTGGTGCATCAGATACGCCGAAATAGGACATCTTCTCTCCGTTAATCTCTTCGCAGGCGGCTTGGATTTGTGGCATCGCCATGTCGGATTTTCCGCTGACGTGAGGCTTGCCCCATGCCGGGTAATTAGCGTCTGGCTGTAGGAACGGAACGACACTGTTGATTCCGGTCTCCTGGAAGATCTTGCTAGCCCAATTTCTCCAGCGATTCTGTCCGACTGTTTCCGGTGTGAATTTTGCATTCTCTTCGTCGCGGACGATAGAACCTTGAGGCAAGGTGACCTCTTTGCCACTAGTGGTGGTGAACTTGCCAGTGAGAGCAACCTCTCTTATCAGTTTGGCATAATTCTCCGGATGGCGGCTGGCGGTGAATTCTTCGGAAGTTGTGACGTTGCAGAGGTTCAGGCCCTGGTCTATGTGGGTCGGGTGGGCCAGATTGAACATCGTCAGTTTTGCCAGGTCAGCGCGATCCGCGGCTGCGATGCCGCTTGTCTGTGGATCCTTCAGCAAGCCTGTCAGTTCTGAGTATGTCTTGGCGATCTGTTCATCTGACGGAGCCTTGTTGCCGAGCTGTTTGGTGTCTTTGCAGCGTTGCTCGAAGTCTTTCATGAATTGAGTCAGTTTTGCTACATCCATGCCGCCGTCTTTGGCTGCGGCACTGAAGGCATCGCGAGCTACTTTGAGATCTTCTTGAGGATTTCGAGCGACTAAGTCCTTGACCGCAGGTTTCTCTAATACATCAGGAGCTCGCTCCGCGTCTGGGGTTTGCTTTGGCGCGACTTCTAGAGTTCGCTTCGGTGCTGGTTCTGGAACCGGCGGAGGCGCTGGCTCAGCTGGTTTGGGAGTCAAATCAGGAGCTGGTTGAGGAGGTGGTTCCGGTGATGGTTTGGGAGCCTCTTCAGGAGTTGGTTGTGGTTCTTTTTCAGCGCGGGTACGTTTGTCTGGTTTAGCATTATTGCCTTGACCTTCGACGGAAGGTACGAGCTGCGGGATCGCATCAGCTGGCTTGACGAAACGGTTACCCGCCGCGTCGAGCCAGCTTAGCTTGCCGTCCCGTTCAAACTTGAAATCATATCTGACACCGTCCGAAGGTTCTTCCGAACGCCATCCGCCATCAGGTGATTTTGTCCAGAATTTTTGCTCTCCGTTTCTGCGATTGGTTTCTACGATGCTGTTGACTTCGTCTTTCTCGCCGTAATTCGCGGTTATCGTGCTAGAGCCGAGTTTTGCAGTCACCAGCCTATCGCCACTATCGAATCCCAACTCTGTTCCGTGCGAATCGATTTTTACTGTTTCGCTTTGTCCGTTGATTCGGTTCGCTGTCCAGGTGCTGTCTTGACCCTGGGTCCGAGTCGAATAAGTTCCTTCTGGCCCGATTGATATCGTGCCGTTCCACGGGCGACCGATGAGCTTGCCGCTCGAATCGTTCTGCTGCCACTGGTCTGCTGCGGTTCTGCTGAAGTGTTTCCAGGCGGTCGAACCAGCTTCTAAAACTGATACATGATTCGGTTGAGATTCGCTTCCGTCATATCCGAAGGCGCGTACCTTCCCGCCTGGATACACGATCCTGTCTATGCGCCCTTGCACATCGAAATCGGTGTTCTTCGCGGCATTGCCTAGAAAAGCGTAACCGTTGCTTGTAATTACATGCGGGACGTGACCGTCCGTCTCGAATCGCAGGTTGCCATTGGGTTCAAGGTTCATGGACAACCGCTTCTCCGGCGGCTTCGAATCGGACACCCAATTGCCTGATTTTTCCAGAGTCCATGTTTTCGTAACTTTATTGTCCTTGTCAGTCTCTACGATGCGACCCTTGTCGGAGTCTAGATCCAATTTGACAGTCGACCCGTCAGTTCTCTGAATCTCACGCACATTTCCCTGTTCGTCCGTGCGGATATGGGCGCCGAACGCGTTGACCGTCTCTTTGAGAACCGGCGCCGAGTCACCAGGTTTTGGGCTGGAATCGCGAGGCTCTGTAGGTGGTGCTTCTTCAGGTGCTTGCTCCGGCGGTGGTTGCACGTCAGGATTCTTCGGTGCTTCAGGTGGTGGCGTCTCTGCCGGGACCTCTGGCGCTGGAATCTCTGGTGCCGGAGGATCAGCGAGCTCTGATGGAAGCGGAGGTCCAGACCTCGGGGGCACTGCGGGTTTTGATTCTTCAGGTACTAACGGTGCAGGTGTCTCTGGTGCCGGAGGATCAGCGAGCTCTGACGGAAGCGGAGGTCCAGATCTCGGGGGCACTGCGGGTTTTG
>CAYQKX010000039.1:0-75978 GCA_964418155.1 uncultured Candidatus Obscuribacterales bacterium
AAGCACATGCTTGCCTGGGCACTGCAATGAAGAGCGCTAAAAGCATCAGAAATATTGCAGATAGCCGCTTCACAAGACACCATTGGTCAAAAGACAATCCTTAAGCCTAGCTTCATTATAACATGCATGTCAAACCCGGTGTTGTCATTAGATTCTTGACTCTCAAATACATTGGAGGGTTTATAGTGAGAGCATGAACAGAAGATACTTAGTGGGAAATGTCGCAAAACAGCTCGGTGTCAGCTCGCAAACCATTCACTGCCTTTGTCATCGGTCAAGTGCTTTTCCTTTGAATATTCGGATAGCGCATCTGATTTCGTATGTTCACGATTTTTCTACGTGCTTCACGGATGAAAATAGTTCATCAATCAAGAACAATTGCATTTGAGGTACGACATATGACAACAAGCCCACCAACTGTTAGAAGCCTGTACGAAGCGTTGGCGGACTGCGACAAACGCCATGGCGGAACCAGCCCAGTGATGATTCCCAAAATTTGTCGATTGCTCGATCACTTTGAGAGAAGCGATGACAGAGAAGGACGGATAAACTGCATAAATTGGCTGCAACGGATCGCACAGCGAAATCCAGATAGCGCACCCGGCATCAGACAGAGAATTTTGGAGTCTTTAAGATCCGCCAACACCAGAGCCATTCGTAAACGCCGAACCAGAACCTGCAAGGAGTTTTGATGGACGATGGCAAGTTTAGTCAGAAGAGTCGCGAGGAAATGGCTGTGGAAAGAAATCTCGTTTTGGCAGAAACTCTCATCCAGAACGAACAAGCGGTTTTAGCAGAAGTGATTCTACAAAGAACGTTGAGTAGTGCAATAGAGTTCGCGGGAGAGAACAGTGCACTCACAGCATTGGTATTGATCGAGCTACTGGACCTGTACGAACGTCAACATAGAGCAGAAGACGCAGCTGCAACGTGGGAACGCATTAGAGAAATTGCGATTACTTACAAAGCAGAGGTGCAGCTTCGTGATTCGGGTCGCGAATATTTTGAACACGTTGCGCACTGACCTGAGAGCCTTTGCGAGGTGTCATCCCGTGTCTAAGAGAGACAATGACTCAGCTACAAGAGACTTAGTGTTGTCTTCAAGCGAAACAACGTCTGGAGCGATCCATCGGCCTTTCATTTCCATTGCTATGCTTTCAAGTATATTCTGCAGCCATTCTTGACTTTCGAAATCAGGACTTCGCGACAACAGAACACCATACCTAGCTTGCAAGAACTGCAGACAAAGACTATCTGCGGTCGCTAGCGACTCAGGAAGGTGACTCAAGACCTCATTCTTCCAGGATTGTTTTTCAGATTCAAAAGAGAATAGAACGTCTCTTTTCTGTTTCTTCGCTTCCCGAGCATTGCGCATGGACAATTCGTAGGCGATTTGGCGAGCTTCCAAGAGACCGGCCGGCGCTTTTAGAACCGTAGTACTGGAAGGCTGAGCTTTTTGAGGCTCAGCCCCCTCTACAACCCCTTTAAATTCGCCTGTACCCTTTGCCAAGCGGACCGCCCATTGTTGCTCTTGTAGATGACGCCAAAGATCATCGTGTTTCGCTGCCGTCGTCGGTGAGCACTTCGCTTCTGCAGCGATAGCATCTTTTGACAAGAACGTACCCACATCCATTAAATGAGCAACTGCATCAACAATACGAGCTCGTGCTCCACGCATTCTTTTATTGTTGGCCCGGATACGAACAATGGGCGGAGGAAGTTCTCGATCACCTGATTGAGGTAAAGCAGCATCGGCATTCTTTTTATGCGCCGGTCGCCAGTAGGCCATTTGGCGAATTTCTTGCCATGCAACAAGTGAGCCGCGGTTGATTTCCTTGCTGAGTCCGTTGTGTCCCCTCTCAATGTCTGCTTCGACCAGGACGCGGCGCATCTCTTCATTGGCGTAGCCTAGTGGAGGAACTCTACGGCTCGGATCGCCATAGAAGTAGTAGTGATTCAAATCCATGGACGCCTGGTGCCGTTGAGACTCTTCCGTTAGCCCCGTATGCGTAAAACTGCGTCCGCTGATCCATCTTGCTACCTTCATGCCCGGAGGTACATATCCAAAAATTTCTATTACGGCGGTGATATCATCGGCAGTTGCTTCTTCCAAAGCCGGCGGGTTAACTCGTAATGGGACAACATTAGGGAAGGCAGCTTTGAGGGCATCTTGTATTTTTTGATGGTCTCGATAAAGCCTGTCTGCATAATCGACAAGTTGCCTGAAGCAATTGTAGTCATTTCCATCTACTACGTCAGAAAGCAACCTGTGAAGAGCCTCATCGGGATTGAGATCTACGCGTTCCTCAATGACTTTAAGCGTCTCATGACTGAGCCAGGCAAAACCTGGTTGAAGCGGCAAGCGGATTCCAAATCCTTCAGAACCTGGAGTGCCTGGATTTGGAAAAATTTCGAGAGTTCCACTCTTTATTTTCAAACCATTTGCCAAACACAGCTGCACAAGGGCTGCTCTAAGCACTTTGGTCGGAACAAATTCATCGAAATAGATGTATAAGTGCCAGCCTTCTAGACCTTCGGCCTGGCTGGAACGATAGAGGTTGAATGACTCGATGCCGGCACTTTTGAGCATCGCGATTATTTTATCGAGCGAATGCTTGTTGTGGTACTGCGACTTCGCATCTATATCAAGAAGTGCATGCCTCGTTTCTTCAGCCGCGCGGGTTCCTATGTAAAAGCGCGGATGAGCACAAGCGATAGCCTTGAAAACCTCGGATGGTTGCAAAGACCACATCTTGCCTTGCTCGTTTTTGGCAGTTCGCCAAGTTCCGTGTTGTCCAAGTGGGCGATAGATGTATCCTCGGCGATTTCGGCAAAACAGCTCGAGAAAGAGTTCGCACTTTTTCTTTTGGTTAGGGAAAAATTTGCGAGTTGAGAATTTAGGTTGACCCGGATTGCGCCGGGTAACTGGTATAGCGGTCATGGGCCCGTCTTTCTATAAAAAGGGCGTACTTGACCGTTACCGCAGCATCATCTATCCTCTATTCATCTTCAGGAAACGACTACCAATCAAACCTGAAACGAACAGTTGAATAATTTAGCCCGGTAATCCGGTCTGCAAATAAGTCGGCGTCAAGCCGATTTTTTTGTTATGTCTTCATAAGATCACCTCCCTCGCGCAGGCAGGCATCAAGCTGCTTGCGGGTAGTCAGGATCGTATTGCGATCCTCTTTTTGGATCAAGCAGGCCATGCCGATCCCAGCGAAATACGCATCGCATATGCGGTGCATATCACCAGATTCGGTGGCAGGTATAAAAGCTCTTTTTAGTTGAAAATTGAATGGAGAAGTCTGCATGGTTTTACTGCTACAAAGACGCACTTGACCAAGCCGGAACTTTCTTCTATTCTTTTAGCCATCAGGAAGGTTGCCGCCAAAACCTGAGTCTAAATTGAATAGTAGTTCCGGGAAACCGGTCACAAGAAAGTCGGCCAAAAGCCGATTTTTTGTTAGGTGCTGTTTTCTTGCATAAATCCTCCTTTTGAAGACACCTTATTTGATGTAGTTGAATAAGGTTAGTCAGGGTTGATCGTAGAGCGATCCATTTCTCGGATCAAGGTGGCCATGCCGCTCTCGATCGCGCATATCAAAGATATATCTTCGATACACCATATTTGGTGATAGTGCTTTTTTGATACTTAGTATTGAGTCGTCGGTAGCGAAACGAATTCGCATTTAATGATTGGACGTGTTGACCTAACAAGCGTCAACCCTTATCCTTTAATTGTCTCAGGGAAAGGCGCCAACCAAACCTTAGACGACTATTGAAATTGAGATGTGTGCCTGCGACGGACACTGTATCAAGCTAAAAGCACTGCCAAAGGCGGTGTTTTTTAGTTATTTAGAGAACACTGAAGCATTGAGACCTTTCTAGTGGTGCGCCACTGACAGTAGTGGCAACAATATTCAAAGCTAATGGTAAACGGATCATCGTGCTTGATCAAGCAGCGATTTGATCCAGGGAAGCCGCTTTCGGGTCGCGTATATGCACCGCATATAACACCATTCCGACCTAAACCGAGGGACATTATGATCGCTAAGGCTGAGTTCCGGTATCCCGCGCGAGTGTGATTTATCGACACTTGAGATCCCCTGGAGGGCTAATTTTCCGGATGTCGCCAAATATTGACAAGGCATTCAGGCATCCCCCATCCGGGGCAAATGACTTCGTCCTGTGCATCGTAATTGGTGGCAAAGTAATTCTGGACAATCTGAGAAATTAGTCACATAATACTGATTGCAGTTCATACTGATCGGCTGTGATCAGTACATACGCAAATCCGTAATCTAGAAAGGCCTTTTAAATGACTACTATAGTGTCCTTCGTCAACCAGAAAGGCGGTTGCGCGAAGTCGACGACTACCGTGCACTTTGCTGTTTGGTTGAGTACGAAACAAAAGAAAAAAGTGTTGCTTATCGATGCTGATGCTCAACGAAGCAGTTCTACTTGGATAGAGAGCATGAAAACCAACATCAAGACTGAAGTGATTCAGTCAGCTGAGGTACTCTTTAAGGAGATTCCGGAGATAGCCAATTCGGGAAATTACGACTTCATTGTCATTGATGGTCCGGCAGGTCTTTCAGAAGCGACACGCTCGATTGTTCTGCATACAGATGTAGCAATTATTCCATGTCAGCCAAGCGGGGTGGACATTGTTAGTGCCGGAGATGCCCTACAGGTTATCAAAACTTTCCAGGCTGTTCGTAATGGTGATCCCAGAGCAGGTATTTTCCTAAGCAGGGCAATCAAAGGAACCAGACTCAAAAATGAGGCTACGGCCCTATTGAGCAAGGCTCCAGGAATTACGATGTTGAAAAGCGTAATTCATCAAAGACAAGTGGTGGCTGATACCTTTGGACAATCGCAGACAGTCTGGGGCATGAAGGGTGCGACAGCAGTCGATGCTGCTGCCGAATATCAAAAGCTATTCAACGAAATCCTCGCTCTAGCGAAGACTGCGAATGTAGCGTCCGTGCCCATCGCGCCGGTTGTTTCCACAACCATCGCACACTAAAGAAAGGTCTAGTAAATGTCTTCCCAAAGAAAACCAATGAATGAGGCGCTTGCAAAATCACTAGTCTTCGGCGCCGCTGAGCAAAAGATCGAGAAAACAGTTGAAAACAAGGAAATTGTAGATTTCACACCGGAAGAGCCGATTGTCGAAACACCCAAAGTTGAAACCATTCAACCAACGGTCAAAGAGACGCCGGCGGTACCGGTCCAAGAGGAAAAGATCGTAGCAAAAGAAAAGGGCACTACAGTCGTTGAGACCAAACGTTTCACTATGGATATTCCAAAACCACTGCACGCAAAATTTTCAGTGATTGCAATTCACTTGGACAAAGACAAGTCTGAAATCATGCATGAGCTTCTGGAGAATTTCGTCAAAAGTCACTCCGACTTGGCCATTTAGAATCAGCGATAGTTAACTTACGTAGGCGCTGCCGGACCAACCCGGTGGCGCTTCTCGCATCAGGATTTTTTTGTCAGTCGATACTGATGTCAGTGCATACTGAAATCAGTTCTTCAGTCTAGTACGTCGGGCATATTTTTTCAGCACGGGAAAAGTTGCCACTAAATCAGGCTTCTTGGCGGTAATCCAGCGCAGTCTCTGAATACAGTCTCTCTGTCCACTACGATTATTGTTTGACTTGCAAAAGTCAAACAGATTTAGGTAGGCAACTGCTGCTTCGAGGCTATACGGACCATGAATGTCTTCAGCATCAGCGATGGCGAGGTAGAGTTTGTACATTGGTGAGCGCAGCTTTTTGACCTCAAACGAAATCTCTCACTATTTTGGCATTTTTTCTGTAGTTTGTTAAGTGTGACCAGCTGCACGATTTAGAAGCCGGTGACACCAAATTGTGGGTCGACTATTTGGTGCCGTCGCGAGACAGTTGCGTAATGAAACTGGAAACGCGAGTACTAAGAACATTGTCAAAAAAGATCCGCGAACACAGGCTTGCGCTTGGGTGGTCGCAAATGCAACTAGCCGCGGAGTCCGGGCTTGAGAAAAACTATATCGGCAAGATCGAGCGCTGTGAAGTGAATGCAGGAGTTGTAAACATAGCTCGCATCGCCAATGCCCTTGGAGTTCATATAGTGGAACTGCTCGACGACCGTCGCCCCGGACGCTCTTAGATCAAAACTATTGCTGCGAGCGATTTTGACATACTGATGTACTGATAGCCGCTTAGCCGTAAATCAGTAAGATAGTGTTGTAGTTTTTGGAGTTCCTTTAGCGACACTGCGATGACCGTTGCCCTTAGTCGCTGGTAGATCTAACTATCGCGATGAGCGAGTTTGAAATACTGATGTACTGATAGCCGCCTAGCAGTACATCAGTAAAGTTAGCATCGCCGACAACACTGGCATCCCATTACTGTGGACGGGGCGGGCGAGGGCACGACCGACACGAACCAGTGACGACGATGTCGATTGCCTGACGACCATCGCCTTGGTCGCTCGTAGATCAAAAATGTCCCGGTGAAACCTCTGACATACTGATGTACTGATAGCCGCCTAGCAGTACATCTGCTTGATCATCTGCAGTTAGCGTCGCCGTCGGCACTGGCTTGCTTGACCATCCCTTTGTCGCTGGCAGATCAAAAAATGTCGCCGTGAGACCTCTGACATACTGATGTACTGATTGCCGCTTAGCAGTACATCAGCTCGACCATCTGCAGTTAGCGTCCGCCGTCCTGCACTAGCTTTGCTTGACCATCCCCTTGTCAGTGGTAGAACTAAAATGTAGCTGTGAATCCTCTGGCATACTGATGTACTGATTGCCGCCCAGCAGTACATCAGTACGGTAATTTACTCTTAGCGCTTTCCTTATCAGCCGATACTGATCCACGGCTAAGCGGAGTGGATGACATACGGACACACTGACGGACTGATATCAGGCGTTGCGTTTTTCCGGTTCTCAGTATTTACTCCGGTACTGCGATCAGCTTGCACTGCAATCATCCTGCACGGCAGTCAGTAGATCCGGTCAGACTGTTTTACTGAGCCACTCATAGACTGCTCCACTGAGCACCGCATTTAAGCCTTGGCGGATTAGCTGATACCCTGCTGGACTGTAATACTGCTAGGCTGTCGTACTGTTTCACTGAAATACTGAAAGCAGTAGCTACTGATTTCAGTAAGCAGCTTGTTGCAAATCCTAAAAAACAAAAAGTGAGGATAAGCTCGCACAAGTTCGCGAAACGTACAACCGTATGTACTGATCCACTGATCTACTGATTTACTGCTAGCTTAAATTACTAAGCCCGTCGCCACCATGATGAAGCGCTGAAAGCAAGAGCATCACGGGCAGAAGAAAAGCAAGCAACGGAATTTAGGGTCGAAAAAATTTTTCCGTAGCGCCCAAAAGTGGCGCCAACTTTGCCACCCGTGCACCGTGCGTGGTGGCGTTTTATCCTGCCTTCGTCTTCGACTCGGCTTTAGGGCGGAGCCCGCGTGATTCACGCATTCCGACGAATCACATTTTGCTGTTTCATGTAGCCAGTTCGTTTCTCTCACTGGGAGGTAATATGATCGCCACTTCCACTGTCGCTCATGTCATTAATTTTGTTTTTTGTCTTGCTGGCGCGAGGTTACTTTGGTTACTTCCGGACGAGTACCTCGCACATTGTGTTGTTGCAGCTTTCCCTACGCGGCAATACCCCTTACCACCAACAGGCGATCTAGGACGCGCCGCGAAGATCTTTCTTAGCGCGACCTTGTTATTCTGGTTTACTCAAGCGAATCTGCCACCACTGGGGCAAATTTTACCGATGCTCTGGAGCTTGATCGAAGGTACTTTGTGCTGGTTCTGGGGATTTGTTTGGCAGACGATCTGGAATGCATGGAATTGAAAAACCAATCGAATTTAAAGGGCTCTGACAAATCAGAGTCCTTTTTTTCATCCTGGCGTCAGAAAAACAGTTGTCGAATAGGATATGTCTTTTGTATTTTGCGGGGTATATTATGGGGTGGCTCCTACAAAGAGGTAAGTGTTGTGGCAGTATGTGATTGGGTAATTGATTTAGAAAAGTGTCAAGCAGCGAATCCAGATGGTTTCGTGTTTGTGTTTACGCAACAGCAGAACAACACAGGCGCCTTTACCGGCACATGCATTAAGCAGCCGTACAGCTTGAATCAAAAGGAGACGTTGGCGATCATGCAAGATTCGCTCACAGCGTTCAAACAAGCCTTAATTCGCAAGCGTATCTATGGCACGGCTAATATTGATGAAATACCGGACGATGACTGGAGTGTCGACCTCACAAAGAACGAGGCGAGACAATGTAGAGGATTCGTGATGGTTTTTACACGAGATCTTGAGAATCCAAATCTGTGGGATGGAGAACTAACAGAATGGCCCTGGGAAGAAACTCTCGAGCAATCGAAAATAGCTGTCATGTTGACCGAGGGTAGTGAGGCCTTTTTAGAGGCTGAGCCCACAGCGGAAGCAGTTCGTATGAAGGTTGGAAACTTAGAGATTTTGAATTCTCGCGAAAGGATCACTCAAAGCTTTAGCGGCACCAAGTAATTAAATCAGCACCGCTAAGTGGTTTCAGCTATTGAAACAAGTCAGGATGATGTTCACGGATGCTCCTTATTCCGGAATAACTGACGATGATGTGGTCGACGATACAGACGCCGAGGATCTTGCCGGCGCTGATCAATTGTTCGGTGGTTTCAAGATCTTCGCGACTGGGTGCAAGTGATCCGCCTGGATGATTGTGAGCAACGATGAGGGCATGGGAATTCGACAAGAGAGCAGCTTTGAAAACTTCCCTGGGGTGAACCAAGCTGGCCGAGAGCGTACCATGAGATACCTCGTGAAACCCAATTACATTGTGTCTGCCATCCAAATGGAAAGCTACAAAATACTCTTCAGATGCCAGTTTCAGCGGCTCCACAAATAGCGAGATATCATCTGGTGAAAAAATCTTTTTGGGTTCGACATCATTCTCTCGAATCAGAGCGAGCTTAATTTGTGGAATCTGATAGCGTAGATGTTTTTTCAATTTTGTTGCCTTCATTGCTTTCTCCTTCATCAGAGATGCAATCACGCGCCGCACCTCTCTGCGGCACCTGCGCACGTTCACGCAACCAAGGGTCCCAAGTCAATCTATGAGCGCAGCGAAAGGGAGTGATAAGCGGAGCACGCGAGCATTTATGCTCACGGTGGATTGACTTGGGTTGGGCGTGACCAGGCTTATTCGCCCCGCAGGGAAAGGGAGGCGCTTCTTCGCATCTACTAAGACCGAAGAGAGGAACTGAGAGAGAAAGAAAGTTGTACCAGACTCAACGCGCAAAAGATGCGGATAATGTTCAGAAGCGCTGTTCTTTACATGCGATATAAAAGAGTTTGTAGCGCTACGCTCTAAACAAAGTGCAGAAGTGATTTTTGACGTTTCAAAGATCATGGCATCGTCTTCATAAACGCTTCAGAACAACATGAACGAACACCAGGACTAATTTTTCGCGGTTCTTCAGACACCGTGCCGGAAAAATTTTAGCGAGTCAGCTATTAAAGAGCAGCTGAGACTTTTTAGCATTACACCGGCTCCGCATGCGGTTCCCAAGATCAAAATTTCACCACCGGCAATGACTTTTTTTGTAGTCGCTTGGGCACAACGATCCTACCGCGAGAATGTGAAACGGAGATGAAGATATGCCCAAAACAACCAAAATGAGCGAAGTTATGACACGAATACCTCAAGACTTGCTAGTGCGAATTCGCATACTGATTCATCAGTACGGGATCACCATGAGTCAATTTGCTCGAGAAGCGTTGGCAGAAAGAGCGGACAGATATGAACGACGACCGGTCGACCAGTTTGAGGGAATCTACGCGAAATCCATCAGCGGGCACACCAACCGGACATGTGGTCTTTTAGCAAAAGTGGGGTTCGATGCTTCTTCTACTTATATTTATCTATCAAGACTTGATCCTGAAGCCATGAGGGAATGCCGAGCTTTGGCTGTGAAGAGACTCTCTAAAACACTCGGGCCGGTAGAAAAGGAAATTGCATTAGGACTAGAGCAGCAGATTACAAACAGGAGTTCGTAAAGATGGAAGCAATGCTGCCGAGTGTATTGACAATAGGCAATTACGAACAATCGCTAAGCCTAATCAAAGAGTTGACTGGCATGGAAGAAGATGATGATGAAGACGTAAACTTCTTCTTTAACCGAGGACGTAGCAAAGTTCATCCTTCTGAAGTAAGGAACTTCGTTCACCTGCAAACAGGTCTGAACATAACATCGCGAAGTTCAGTGGCATTACACAACCTGATTTTTATGAACTGCTCCCTTTCACAGGGCAGTGCCGTGAGTGCGACAAGGGATGTAATGTCGGATTTGGAGCGGTGGAAGGAGCAATCTATTTTGTGGTGGGGAATGGTTCGGGAGATCCAGGAAAAGCCCGGAGTACAGGTGCTTATTCTAGGCACAGACGACTGTGGCAGTAGGTTCGAATTAGTGAAAGGCGATTATCAGCGAATAGCAGCGATCGCGTTCACGACACTTCAGAAGTATTCAGTTTGTTGAGGAGGTCTCGATGCGATCCTTTATCAAGCACGACTACATAAAGGCTGGTGAAGGGGCTCTTACCAACGGCTTGGCATATGTTAGATACATCAAGTATCGCCCAGGAGAGGATCGCAGTGATCGCATTTATTTTGACGCTTACGGAGATGTAAAAGAAGAGACTGTAATAGAAAGGGTCAAGCAGGAAAGTTCAAAGTATGTGCTCATGCATACACTTATTGTGTCTCCAGGCGTAAAGGGTGCCGACATGGAAACTTACACAAGGGAAGTGATGGCTGGAGTATGTCAGAAAAAAATCCAAAACCTAGAATGGTACGCGGTCATCCATAACAACACGTCTAATCCTCATGCGCATGTAGTGCTGCTGAGTACCGACAGGGCTGGAAAGCCTGTAATCATGCGTAAATCTGACTACACAGAGATGAAACACGCAGGCGATAGATTTTTGGAAGCGAGCGGATTAATTGAAAGGTATTACGACAAAGAGGCAAAAGAAGATCGAATTTTTGTCCGCAGGTATCAATGTTTCGAGCCATGGGAGCGACTTTGGGAGGAAGAAGAGTTCAAGTTCAAAGAGACTCGTTTGGTTAGGCATATAAGGTCAAAGAACATTCAAAGAAAAGAACCAACAAAGGAATTACCGGCAAGCCTGCCGAAGCAGAAGACATTGGTTGAATGGCTGCAAGCTCTTTATCACAAAGATCGAATGAGAATTGAGCGAGAGCTGGTGCACGTTGTTACAAGATGGCAAGCAAGAGCCCGACACCACCAAACAATCGACAAGCGATCTGAACAGAGAGACCGGGATGAGTAAATTTGTCAGTGATTTTATTGTTGAATTTCCAGACATAGCAGTTTTGGGAACGCTTGATGTTTCGGTATCGAATCTGGTTTTAACAGCACTGCGTTCGCTCGGCTGGGATAGCATCTTTGTAAATGAGCACTTGCGGCTAATCACAGCCCTAAAATTTCGGCGCGAACTTGTCATGAATACTAATTGGGAGTTTGAATTCCATTTTCGAGCGCATTGGACACAAGCAGCGGAGGCTCAGATCAAGCTATCGATAGAAGTTCAGGAGCGCAAATACCCATTTACCAAACAAAATTGCCAGGAGCAATCAGAAGCTCTCGTAGCTGAGTTTTTGAGATGCAAGGACGATTTACCATCCCGTCCCGTAAGAGAGGAAACCAAAGGCGCAGCATGGGCCACTGCAGAGGACTTAAGGACAAATGGACTGATAGATTCCGATTATGGACCAGGCAATCTGCTTTTCGGAATGTTCGCAGAGGAGTACATGCGCGCCTGCGAACAAGAGACAAACAAGCACGGCTTGATAATTGGAGTTACGGGTGCCGGAAAGTCGATTTTTTTGTCTTGGAATATGAATCTAAGAACCGGGCGGTCAGCCCTGGTAACCGAGGCTACAGGCAGCGGTGGGAGAGCGGATCTTTATTGCAAAACGTCCGGATATAGGAAATCGCTCGGACACAAAATTTACTACGTCAACCCCGATGATCTGGCAAGCCATCGAATAAATCCGCTGTTGAACATAAGTACATATCGCGACGTGAGCAGAATAGTCGAGATTATTATGCAGTCCACGACATTGGGAACCCACCGGGGAGATCAAACATGGGAGATGGCAGAGCGATTATTCCTGACAGCGCTAATATTGCACGCAGTCGGCGAAAAGGAAAACGGGAAATGTAACCTGGCATATGTACATGACTTGATCTATGAAGGCGTGGAGCGGGTCTCGGAGACTTTGGCCAAGAGCCGATCGGTAGCAGCCAGAGAAACATTTAGAGGGTTTGCAAACAACTCAAACGAAAAATTCACGAGTTTAGTAGCGCAAGGATTGGCGACCAGACTGAGTCTTTGGGCTGATCCGAGAATCCGGGCTCTTACTGAAGAAACAGATATCGACACGGAGAGCCTGCACCAAGACTTATTCACCTGGTACCTTTCCGTACCGGCTCATAAGCGAGAGTTAAAACCATTAGCGGCGCTATTTTTCAACTTCGCCTTCGAGTTAGTGACCTTACAGAAAGGCAAATACGGTCTTAATTTGTTTCTTGATGAACTCCCAAACTTTGGCTACGTAAGCGGACTAACGCAGAAATTGACCATACTTAGGCATGACAAGATTCCGGTTTTGATTGCTATACAGGATCTGGCGCAGCTTGAGCTATCATATGGCAAAGAGTGGGTTCTATTCTTAAGCCAGACGGCTACTAAAATTTTCTTCCGCCCAAATGATCTGCGGACAGCGGACACCATCAGTAGAGCGCTTGGTGGTGCGGAGACTGTTCTTCCACAAGTTACTAGTTCAGGACAGCTTACTGAACTGCGTCAACGGCATCAACTTCTTTCTCCAGAAGAATTGATGAAATTGAAGGACGGACAGATGATTGTTATGACACCACGAACAGCGCCGTGCAAAATTCAAGGCGTGCATTGGTCTGCCTGCTCAAACTATGAAATTGAATTTCCACCTCCGCAAAGAGAACCATTGGCAGTCGATGAAACCTTGCGATTGGAAGCACCGGACGTTATCGAAGAGATAGGTTTAGAAGCGCTCACAGTCAGCGCACATAGCCATTTGCAAACTGAGTACGAAAATGAACTTTATGGGAGTTGGTAATGCTTTCTGTACTACTTGGATTGCCAATAGGATTTCTCGGATTTGTTCTGGCGACAAATTTCAGTAATCGATTTATTGGCTCTGGACTCCCACTATTGATCGGAATGTTAGTGGGGTGGCTTATTTGGAGATATTTCAAGATGCTGGACGACAACCGACTGAGCGACCTGCTTGTCAGTGGAGAACAAGTCTGGACAGTGCCATTGCCATTAGCTTGGGGGGTGATAAAAGAGGTCCTGAACGGTTCGCTTTTAGTATCCGGGTCTGGTAGCATAACGAGGTGGATGATAGACAAGGAAGATCAAGGACAGGGCTTGCTTGTATCGATACTTTCTCTTCGAGAGGCAAGCGGATCAGGTATCGCCGATAATACTATTCGGGTGACAGTTGCTATGAAACATCACCATCTCGGAACCCAGGCGTCGTTCAGATACGAAGTCTTGACAGGTGAGCACAATACCACCGTAGAGCGAATCATTCAGAGTACCAATGCCGAAATAGCTAATGAACTTGAATTGCGCAGCGCTGCCTTCGAATGATCATTTGGTGCATTCTAACCATAGTTAGCGAAGCACGAGAAAGGGCTCAGACAAGCTCAATATTTCAGATTTGCGAAAGCTGCAAACCTTTGCAGGGCAAAGCTTTTCTCTGGAGAATGAACCCAAGGGCTTGCACGATTTATGCAAAGGTATCCGGACTTGACAGCGCGGACCAGGAGAAAATTTAATTTGGTCTTTTGACCGGAGCTATGAGTATAATACATACATACGTACGGCTCTTGCAAGGAAAAGGTGAATTGATGAAGTGTGTATTTCGCCAGCTGCCAAGACCTCAACCGTATGAATGTGGCGGCTTTCAGGTGACTTTGCGGATTTTGCTATAAACTGAGAAACAACGCATTTGGAAGTAGCGGTACGCTGAAAATCGAAAACTCACAAATGCGAGTAAGGAAGTAACGTAACCGTGTTCGCGGAAATGCTTATTTTATCGGACGACAAAATGAAGTCCTAGAAAAGCGGATGAGAAGAACACAGGAAGTGCCTGACACCGCATTTGATATCAGAGTTCGAGGCATAGCTACGTTTAAGAATGAGGAGAAAGAAAAGCGTAGAATGTCAAAGGTGCCAGATAACCCCAAGATCTATCACATAATACATGTTGACCGTCTCGAATCAATTATTTCCACAGGTTTTTTGTACTCAGATAGACTGGTCCAAAAGAAGGGATTAGCTGGAACAAATATCGGAATGGATAACATAAAAGCAAGAAGAATGACCAAAGAACTAGCGAGCCATGATTCTCTCTGCGTCGGCGAATGTGTTCCATTCTATTTCTGTCCGAGATCAGTGATGCTTTTTTTGATTCATCGCGGGAATTCCGAGCTAAGCTATCAGGGTGGACAAAACAATATCATTCATCTCGAATCAGACCTAGAGTCAGCCGTAACTTGGGCAGGCAAGCGTGAATTGAGATGGTCATTCACATTGTCAAATGCTGGCTCGTACTATTTCGAAGACCGTGCCGATCTAAAAGATCTGGGAGATATCAACTGGGCAGCAGTAAAAACGGATCAGTGGGGCGGTCCTGGAGTCAGCCCGTCTATCAAGGAAGGAAAGCAAGCAGAGTTTCTGATTGAGAAAAAGTTTCCGTGGAAGTTATTTTCACGAATTGGAATTGTTAGAGATGAGCGCCTGAGCAACAAAGTGAACAAGATTCTCAATGGCGCAGAACACAAGCCATCATTGACATATCAGCCAGGTTGGTACTATTAGGACAGGAGTATAAACGATGATTGAATTCAAGAGTGGCGATATCTTGAAAGAGCCGGTTGAAGCAATTGTCAACACAGTTAACTGTGTTGGCGTGATGGGTCGAGGCATTGCTCTTCAATTCAAGAACATATACCCGCAAAACTTTAAAGAGTACGCAGCAGCATGCAAGCGTAAGGAAGTGCAACCAGGGCAGATGTTTATTGTTAAGGTCAGCAACTTAACCAACCCAAAGTTTGTAATCAACTTTCCTACAAAACGGCATTGGAAAGGACACAGCCGGATCGAAGACATCGAGTCCGGGTTAGAAGCTCTAGTCAAAGAAGTCAAAGAATTAGAAATTCGCTCAATCGCAATTCCGCCATTGGGCTGTGGGCTTGGTGGACTGAATTGGAGCGAGGTTAAGCCGAAAATTGAAAAGGCAATGGCCAATTTGGAAAATGTGCAAGTTGTTGTATTTGAACCAGCAGGTGCACCAGAAGCTAAGGCAATGAGAGCAACAGCCAAGGTTCCGAATATGACTGCAGGTCGGGCGGCTCTGATAGGGCTAATTGAACAATACCTGCGCGGATTGCTTGATCCTGTTGTGACGCTTCTAGAAATCCACAAACTCATGTATTTTATGCAAGAAGCTGGTCAGCCATTAAAGCTTAAGTATGAAAAAGCATTTTATGGACCTTATGCAACCAATTTATCTCATGTTCTAAAGCATGTAGAAGGCCATTACGTATGCGGTTATGCTGATGGTGGTGACGCCCCCGGCAAAGAAATAACGTTGATACCAGGAGCGATGCAGGACGCGGAAAAATTTTTAGTTGGTGAACCGGACACCGTAGAGAGATTTAAGAAAGTTGCAGACCTGGTCTGCGGCTTCGAATCACCCTTCGGAATGGAGTTATTATCATCAGTGCATTGGGTCGTTACAAAGGAAGATGCAAAAACTCTGGACGATGTCATATCGGCCATTTATGGATGGAATGACAGTAAGCGCCAATTCTCGAAGATCCAAATTGAAACGGCACTCAAGATACTTCAGGAGAAAAGCTGGATTTAGTCTGACAGAGACGCGATAAAAGCAGGCAACCGCAAGTACAGCAGAGCGCTTACTTGTGCAGGTGATACTCCTCCGCAAGCTACTAGTCCAGACCTGAATAGTATTTGCGCATCACCTGGACGGACATCGTTTGACACTTTCTAACGATTTACCCCAATTTCGCTAAGTTCATTTGGTGTTCATTTAGTGCGATTGTTCGATTATATCGAACCAAGGCCCCGAAAGGACTATAGCGTTTGCTTGATGATGCTCGGGTTGGTGCATTGTGACTTTGATCATTATTTGGCAGGGTTTTGATCTTTATTTGGCAATCTTAAGTCGTCCCCAAGAGCAAGCCTTTTCTCGCCACTTCTACAATGTCTGGCGTAATTGCCTGGAAGCAATTTATTTTCTGGAGCCGCTTGATTTCGTTGAAGATGCGATGAAGCACACGAAGATTGCCGTTTGAGATGCGCATGATTGCGGCCGATACGGCATCATCAGCGGTGCATGGCAAATTTGTTTCAATCCACTTCTGAGTTATGAAGCTTCGCATTTCATTGGTTGTTAGCGCCTGGATTTCATAGGCCAGTGTGAATCGCGAATGCAATTGACCATAGCCGCTCCGCCTGAGGCGACGTTCAATTCCTGGCGAACCAATAAGCAAAACACTGAGCGGTGTTCGATCGTACAAGTCACGTATTACTTCGAGTGCACCCAACTTGAGACGATCGGCTTCATCAACGATTAACAGCTTCAAATACTTATGCGGACGAAAAGGTCCTGTGTCCAGGCTGTACCAATTAGCAGACTGGTCCACGAGTTCGTCAAATCGATTACGTAAGGTCGCAATATTCGATTGAACTCGCGTAGGTGTTGCGCCGACATCGGGCGTAAAAATAGCGGCAGAACTATGAACGATAGAAGGAGGGAGCCGCCTGGCTGCAGCCGATCTATCCAGTAGTGGTTCAACGACTCGCCATGCGGCGTAGTGATATGCACTTTCGGTTTTTCCCAATCCTGTTCTGCCATAGAACAACGCGATGAACTTTTCGTTCTGGCTTTTGTTGCAGATTTCCGCAAATCGGCGGTATTGAGCAGTCATTTGAAAAAAGCTTGGAGCTTCAGTCGTTATCACAAGCAAACCTCCTTATCTTTAGCTTTGGGTAGTCCACGGGCGGTGTTTCTAAGCTGGCTTGAACTGCTTGTACCGTGTGATCGGCAGCACGTTCTACCGGAGCATATTTGTCAGCAGTGGCAAGAAATTCCGAAAGGCGCAGCTTCTGAACTTTCGCTTCGTGATTTCTTGCTTGCCTAACTTCTTTTAGACTCGCCGATCGGCCAGACAGCTCAAAGCAACTGGCACGGCAGATTAGGGAGTCATTGGAGTAGACGTGAATTTGAGAAAGATCCCGAGGGTCATAGCGAATCGTCACGTCCTCGCCGATGTATCCGCTCAAGCTGACATCTGAATATCGAAATCCTGAAAAACGGATTCCATCGCGGTGAACGCGTCGTGTCTGCACCACCGTTAAAAGCAAAAGGTCCAATTGGTCGATAGAATCAGGCATGCGGGGGACAAAAGGGAATGACTCCCAACGATCCTTTGGAGGCATTTTTATTTCCGAATGCTCATCCACTAGATACTTTGTTGTTAACCAGCCTTGGAACCTTTCCTGAAGCTGCTCAATTGTTAACACTGCTTCGACATCGCCATATCCTTCAGGTGCATAACCCGGTAACTTCGATAAAAAAGACTCGGTGACCGTCAGAAAGAAACGTTCGCATTTGCCCTTCCCCTGCGGGTCATCGGGTTCCGTTTCGATTTTGTCGAACTTAAGATCAATAGCAACTTGATCGATATGATTCGACATAAAATCGCTACCGCGATCAGTGTATAATTTCTCAGGAATGCCGCAAATAGTCCAGTTCTGCGCTTCTTTACGCCATATAGCCTGTCGGAGTGCCAACGCTACACGCACCGATGACGGTGGCTCAAAACCAAGGAAATAGCCAGGTACCGCTCGACTATAGTCGTCGACGATTGCAGTGAGATACGGCTTAAATGCCTGTCTTCGCGCGTCAAGAATTCTTATGTCCAGCAGTTTATGATCTGCCTGCCAAATCTCATTCGGTCCTTCAGCTTCAAACCGATGCGCCAATCCAAACTGCTGCTTATATGCCTTGTTCCCCTCATGCGCAAGCGTTTTAAGGCTCGCGGGTATTTTATGAATCACGTTCCGAACAACGTCATAGCTCGGAGTCTCCCACCCATTTTTGCTGCAGATTTCCTCGACTGTGCGATATACAGTCATCATGGGCACCGGCGGTGAACGGAGATACAGCCCTTTGATAAGCGCGACTAATTCTTCCTGAGCAGAGCGAAATCGACCTCGGTCATTTCGTTGCTTTGGCTTTAACCCGTCCAGACCATTTAGCTCGAAGGCTTTTACCCAGTTGTACAAAGTTCTGACCGGAGTGTTAGTTTGTTTGGAGATTGCTTCCAGTGTCGCTCTGCGCTTCAAGAATGGTTCGATAATCTTGTATCGGTTTAGTGCTGCTTCTACTGAGTCCAAAAAAAAATTTTCCGATTGCCTGTCTTTTATCTATAGTTATTGGACACCAAAATTTCAAAAAAACAAGCCCCATTTTGTGCGGTTTCCGCTATAGTTTTCTAAGGAAGTTTTTGGACATCTGAAAGACATAAACTATGCGCGCTGCTCTATATGCAAGGGTTTCGACGAAAGAGCAAAACACTCTGCCAATGCAGATGAAATCAATGAAAACCCTCGCCAGACAACGTAATTGGACGGTCACCATGGCAATTTCAGAATCTGCCTCCGGCAGAGCGACCCGGCCGGAGCGCGAGACCATAATGAACGCAGCTCGTCGCCGAAAAATAGATGTGGTCGTGGTCTGGAAGGTTGATCGATGGGGGCGCAGTCTGTCAGACCTAGTATCTACTCTCGAAGAATTGAGCCAGCTCGGTGTGTCTCTAGTCTCGACGACGGAGTCATTCGATATGACTTCACCGGCGGGCAAAGCCATGGTCAGTATGCTTTCAGTTTTCTCGAGCTTTGAGCGAGATATGCTTGGTGAGCGAATCAAAGCTGGTATTCGCGCTTCGAAGAAAAAGCACGGTCGTCCACGTAGTGCGTTGAGGCATAAGGAAAAAATCAAAAGGCTTTACGCTGAGGGTATGACCAAAGCCGCGATCGCACGAAAACTAAAAATCGGTCGGACGTCTGTCATTAGAATTCTAGCTGGCTGACGCCACTGTCTGTGGTTGCTAAGCAGCACCCGGTCGATCGCCAATTGCCAAATAATGATCGAAAATTTGCCAAATAATGATCGAAAAAGTCGGCAAAATAATGATCGAAGTCACAGTGCATCACGGATTCACGTCGGCAAATGCGGTTCAATAGAGATTGCATAATTCATATGCATTTTGTGTGATTTGAGCCCACAAACCGCAAATTAAATAGACACAAGTCAGACAGAGTAGGTGTTTACCGACGTCTTCGTCCGAAAATTCTAACAGGCACACCCGGACGGGGGACGACGTATCCAGATCGAGCAGGAGCAGTTGCTGCATGCAGAGTGACAGAGCTCACTCCGAGATCGCCTAGTCCCACCATGCCAGTCGCGCAATCTACAAGAATGCTCGTTGTAGGTGGCGAAGCAGCAGCCGGCTGACGAGCCGCTGCAGGCGCACCTACCACAGGGGGCGTCGCGGCCGGTGCCTGGGGAGTGACCGAGGCTATAGCTGGAGTACCAGGGAGGGCCGCCGTGGCAGTAGTTGGCAGAGCATCAAAAAAACCGAGCGTCTCAGCCCATTGAAGGAAGGGAACTTGCTCATGACTTGCATTTATTCGAACCCCTTTGAAAAATTCGCGCAGTGCGTCCTTTACATCAATAACGAAATCCTGGACGTTTAGGTAGACAACATCCGCATTGCCCGTATCTTGTTGCAAGTGGGCGAAGCGCTGATTATGGGTCAGTAAATAGGACCGCGTAACACCTCCAACATTTCGCGTTGAGGTGTAGTTATGGACCATTCGGCAACGCAGAACTTTGTACAAGATTGTCGGATTATAAGATGGCATATACTTCGTCACGAACGCTGTAAACGATGCCTCACTGCCATCGATACCAGTAACGTAATGACCCGCCGCCTCAATTAGGCAGGCTGATAAGATGAACGCTGCTCCCATCGCATGGCGCCCATTGGTCAACACAGTATTGCGCCTCAATGAATTTGCCGGAGGATGACCATCTAAAGCACGTTCGATGTCGAAGTAGGCCATGTAATAAAGGGCTTTTTCGACTGCATTTATGACGACAGATGCATCAGCGCTGTTTTCGGCTACCACTGGCAGTCCTCCGGTTTCATCACTAGGGAAAAGTTTCGATATTCACTACTTGACTGTGTTATTATCGCACCCTGACAAAGACTTACTAATAGGACGTCAAGATTGAATTCCGACATCGATATTCGGAAACTGATTGAATTCGCCAAGACCCTTGATCCGGAGACGATCAGAAGTAATCCGAATTTAGCTGTTCTGCTTAATTTAGAGTTGGCTGACTGTCCCAACTTACAACTTGCTACCAGCCTGAAAGTACGCTTCGATCGGTACCGGAAGCAAACAAAGAGCACGGGACTCTCAGCGCATACGAAAAGGTCCTACGCGTCTCGAATTAATAGTTTTACCGGCTGGCTCAGCACAGCAGAAGAAGACTATTCAAAGTTCTTCGAAGACATTGAATGCAGGTCAAGAGCTGCATTGGCATATAAACAGTATTTACAAGAACGCTGCAGTGAATCACCAAATACAGTGAATGCATTCCTAACCACACTCACGCATTTTTGTGCTGCTCTGAACTTGGAATCACCCGCAATTAAGCATGAATCGAGACGACATCATCGCCTCAAAAGACTGAGTAGCGAAGACCAAAGCTTGGTTTTACAAATGGCCGATCGTTCCAAGCCGCAAACTCGAGCAATAATCTACCTACTACTGAAAGCAGGGCTTCGTGGCAGCGAGTGCTGGACTTTGAACGCTTCTGACTATGAGAGAGACCAGAAGGCTATTGCGGTACTGGAGCCCAACGAAGCTCGGCAGATTTTGCCTTTAGATCCAGATTGCGATTTGGTGCTGCATGAGTGGCTTGTCACAAGAAAAGACAAAGTCAGCAAAGGGGAGAGAGCAATGTTCGTAAATCCGCAAGGTCATCGGCTCTCTGAAGTGGGACTTAGAAAACTTGTACGGACAATGGGTCAGCGAGCTGGCTTAGAAATCCACCCGAACCTGCTGAGACAAACATGGGTAGCAAACCGAATTGTCGACGAAAGAGAGAAGCGCGAACGAAAAACTAGCACCAACGACGATATATATAAGGAAGCACTAAGATCACTTTGCAACACGGCAACCGATGCGATGGCTACGGAATTGCCCTGAGCTGCTGGATTTGTTCGTCTTCGAACGTCCTGATTCCATTCTCAACGTTGCTGTCAAAATAAATCCAGTTGTGCTGATTGAACTCGGCAGCAATCTGTTCAGCCGTCGGATATACGTGCTGACCAATAGGATACTCTTGTTTTCGAGTTGTTGGTTCATTAGCTGTAGCAAGCAGTAAATCAAAGCCATCCAACTCTTTACCATCCGAGGTGTGCGGCCACGGCAAACGAAGTAATCCGGATTCCGATACTATGTTGTCTTCATTCGCACTATGTGGGAATTTGAAGGTGTAGTCGATACCTTCGAGGTAATTCGCCCATTCGTTCAGAATTGCATGGCTTGGCTCACGAGGCAAAATTGCAACGCTGCCCCAGTCGGCCGAGATTGAATCCGACTCCTTGTTTCTTTCCGCGGCCCATAGACTATGTGCTTCTTCGACTAGGCTCGTGAGATCGGTGACAGGCTTTTTGCAGGGAAGAACCAAGGCACTACCAGGTTCTGCAGAAAGCGAAAAAACCATGGTGTAATGTTTTCTGTCGACCTTAGAAAATCGTCCATATCGGATGGGCACCTTAATCGAAACTCTTCCAGTTTCATCAAGGCGAGACTTTCTCCATATCTCGCGTCCTCGGTCCCAATAAAGCGACCCGATTATCAAAATGCCTACTTTGAGGTTCATGTTTTTCATTCTCTCATTTTTTATGAGGGATTATCGGCAGCAGGCTTTCAAGTGGTATCGCGAGCGGTGCCAGTTCTTTAGATTTTATCAGTCTAAAAACGGCTTTCAAAATTACTTTACAGAATGTCCCTTCTGTAAAGTAAACTAGTACTTGCCAATTCTGGAAAGGTAGATATTTCGTTTGGATATACAGCCAGATCGTACTCAATTTACTTTACGAAAGGTGCAATCGATCTTCGGTTCACAAGAGGGGCTGCCTCCTGACAGCCTAATTTACTGGATGACAACCTATTGCTCACTTGCCATCCAGGATGTCAGGTCAAAAAATGTCGCCAAGAAGATCGAGCTGCATCTCAATCGCTTTAGAACCTTCTATGAGTTGCGTTATGGACATGACAAAGTGTCGACTTGTCTACAACGAGATGTAAGTGCTTGGCAAAAAGACTTGGTCACTCAAGAGATGGCACCATCTACGGTGAACAATCATTTGGCATCGTTATCATCTTTCACAACATGGCTTATGTCGCACGACCGGCGTTTTCTACCGTCAGGTGATCCAGCAAAAGGAGTATCAGAACTCGGGCTTCCTCCACTGGAACCGCGGGCATTGTCAGACGCACAAGTTAACTCACTCAAGAGTCTTTGCGATAGACTCAAGCACTTCCATGTGTTGAAAGGCAGGTCCTGGACCAAAGAGGAGCAGCGGCCTCTGAAGGCAAAAGCTCGACCATTACGAGACAGGGCGATCGTATACGTGCTGCTTTCCACCGGCTTACGTCGCGAAGAAATTGTCGGACTAAACCTTGAGCAACTTGAGCCGAACGATATTGAGTCATTGAGAATGGCTAAACGAGCCAGAATTCATCGAGTCAAAGGAAAAGGAAAAACTGAACGATTCGTTCACTTATCTAACGACGCGAGATTGGCCATTGCAGACTACCTTGAGACCGAGCGCATAAGGGATATCCATGAATTCACAGGCGCACTGTTTTTGAGTGCGCGAGAAGTTTCCGCAAGACGTGATGACGGAAGGCTTTCAGAGCAGAGCATCAACAACATTGTCTTGCAGATTGGCAAGTGGCACGACAGCGAAATCAAACAGAAAGAGCGACATGTCACGCCGCTGACTCCGCACGATCTGAGACATACGTTTGCATTCAAGCTCGCTGCAGAAACCGGCAACGACCGCTACGAATTGCAGCGTCGGTTAGGGCATCGTTCAGAGCGCTATATCCAGGTTTACACAAATCCTCCGGAAGAAATCGCCGCAGGCTATGTCGAAAAGTTTTGAGCCTAGCCAGCTCCCTAGAGGTTTCTGTTAATGACTACTGAAATTGATTTATTGCCTCAAGGAAAGCGCGTGCCTTTAACCAATGAAATCGCTCGCGCGCTTTATCCCATTAGTGCGAACCATTTGGCAGAAACGTGCGAGGAGCTTGGCTTAGAGCCTGGTACAAGAGAGGAAGCATTTTCTAATAAGGAAAAATACGTAACTCGAAGATGCCAAAAACTCAATGACCTAGAGCTTCTCCAATTCGCACGCCTGGTACAAAACTCTTATCCCAGGTTCGGATTGCTTGAGTTTTTGAGAAATCTTGACGATGGTAACCAGCTTCCGATCTCCGATTTAACGCGCCGCACGATCCTAAAGGAGCTCGATAACATCCCGCTCTTCGGAGAACAGGATGCCACTGTTGAACTCAAAAAGCTCTTTCCTGACTATCAGATGACGACTTGGCCTGACTTCCTTGACTCTAGTGAGAGCCGCATCAAAAGTAATTCGCAAATGCTAGAGGATGCTGGAGCTCGTACCTGCTCTAAAACCCTTTTCTTTCTCTTGCTGGAACAAATAGTGTCACCGAATTCGCGCGTTGCTCAAGATCAAGAACAAACCGTGGCGCAATTGAATAGGCTGCTTTGCCAGGATGGTTATCGCCTTCAACCTAGCGGACATATCTCTGGGCATCCTTCCTATACAGTTTCACAAGCAGCTGGAGGCGTTTCTGGTTCGCCAAAGAATTTGATTTTTGCTTCCATTGGCCCAAAGCCAGAAATTGTTCTGAATGATGCGATAA
This sequence comes from uncultured Candidatus Obscuribacterales bacterium, assembly GCA_964418155.1. GTDB lineage: Bacteria > Cyanobacteriota > Vampirovibrionia > Obscuribacterales > Obscuribacteraceae > JADYXR01. The sequence continues at coordinate 24,227 of CAYQKX010000039.1, forward strand.
ACAACGATATTCAAATTATAAAAAATGCCGAAAGCTGCCTGATCTATGACAGACCAATTGGCCCTAAAGGTCTGACAAAGGGCGATCTAATTTCCTGGTGGATGGATCGAGAAGGCTCCCCAAATGAAAAGGAAGGACGCCGTTCACTCGTGGACCGCCTAAGAAAATCGCTTCCATCCAACTCGCCAGGACAACAAATGGTGTTCACGACATACTATAAGGCGTTTGCAGATATCGGCGAAGCGCTTCCGGCGCTCATTCCGGAAGTTTATTTGCATTATGATCCATATAGCCTCAAGCAGCTTAAGGGCGACAAGCGACTCTTTCGACAGCGCATGGATTTCCTTATTCTATTCAGCTCTTCTGCGCGTATCGTGGTTGAGATTGATGGTATCCAGCATATTGCCGAATCGGATGGTAGAGCCTCTATGAAAAAATATTCCGAGATGATGTCAGCTGATCGGAATCTTCTGCTTGCCGGCTATGAAGTCTACCACTTCGGCACAGGAGAACTCGCAGAAGCTGGCGCAGAATTGCGTATAAAGAGATTTTTTGAATTACTGTTGAAAAAACACATGCACTAGGAGTCTATGCTTAAGTGATGCGATTTATTCGAAGGTGAAATGGGTGCCTGTGTCAAAGAACGTCTGCCAAAGGTTGGAAGGACTTCTCCTCAAACCAAGAAGTGCTTTCGATATCTTCCATGAAATCATCCCAGGTGTTTCGCTGCACGCGCATACGGCAAAATGTAGCAGCCGACAACAAAAATTTCTCCAGAGTCAGCCTGAGGTCTTCTATTAGCGTTACGCATGCTTCTTGTTCTGAATCACCATATCCGAAGTACAAAGCATCTCGGTAATTAGCCTTGCCTCTTGCTCTAAAAGCCTGGTGTAACAGACCACAATTTTCCCCGGATAACTTTCCATCTCTTAGGTTGCGAGCTACTTTCTTTCTGAAGTTTTCTACACCCAATAGTTTGAATTCGCGAGAATCACGAATTTCGTCCATCTTGCGTTTTCGATTCCATTCAGCGGTACCTCGTAACGAGCCAAGACAATTCTCTCTAGCATGCTTGCGCGTTGAAACTGTTCTTGTAAGCGCTGCATTGCTAGTCTCTCCAAGCCTGTCGATCTCAGCATCACAGTCTTGTTCAACTAGAGTCGTAACATGAAACGAAAATGGTTCTGGAATCCAACCTCGCATGGAAAATTCGGTACACCATTGCCGTGCTGCAGGGGAGTGTATCTCCGGATGCTCTCCGGTCTGTGCTAGAAGCATTGCATTTGCTGCCCAATACAGCCCGTAATACCAGTCCACAATAGAGAGCCGCGCTAGGATCTCTTTACGGCGAGCTTTAAGATTTTCGATCTCGCGAAGTCCGGCATAATATTGCATTGATAGGAAAAGACAACCGTATGTCTCGGTATCTATTCGCTCAACATTTTGCGCGGTTCTCGCTCGCCGTGCAATGTGTAGATCTCTATAAAACTGGCGAACGTTCTCCGCGTTCAATCGGTCGCTCAATATCGCGAGACTTCTTATCCAATTAAATGTACCAAACCGCGGATAATACAGGTCCTCGTGAGGATTCTCTAAAGCCATGAACCGATCGTGCAACCAATTAACCATTTGCGCCAACCTTCTTCTCTTGCAGGATAAATCAGCACCGTATACAGTGCCTTAGTAGTCTGGCCATGAATTTAGCTCTAAGGTGTCATATGCCATCAGCCCTTGGTCCGAGCTTGCCAGCATCGATTTTCTTATATTGACAAATGAGGACGTTCCTGGTTTGTGATTGACTCTATCGTCATAATGCCATGCTGAACATCCATAGAATGGTTCGCCGCTCGTGCCATTGAAGCGAACAACGTGCGGCCAGTCACAACAACTTGTTGGTGGAGGGGTATCAGATACTGCCAGTAAGGGGAAGTTCTTGAATGGTTTATACGCGAGCGTTATTGGAATCACTTCTTTGGCGCCCTTGCCTAACAATGTCCTCGTACATTCCGACAGCGTGCTGCCTGTTGTCCGAACATCGTCCACTAATACAATCCTTTTCCCGGCAACGTCGGCATGTGCCTGGAAAGCGCCTTGTACAATTTTTGGACGCAAAGCTGCTCCAAATTTTTTCAGAGAATCGTACCCATTAGGGCAAGTAAGTAGATCATTTCGGACCTGAGCAGGCGCAATCTTAAACTCCTGCAACTCTGCATAGTTTTCAATGCCTGAGAGGAATGGAACAAACCTATCGCGTTCGCCAGGCTTGGCTGGCACGTGCGTGATCAGATCAAAATTTCCTTGCGTCGCGACTCTGATCAAAAATGCAAATGTGTGTTTGAAGCTGGCAGCTTGCCGCGGATTCTTCTTTGAATCGATTATTCGCAGGCTTAGCGGGTGCAAGTCATGCCGCGAATCTTTTTGGGAAAAGTACCTACCGCCATGATAGTCCTTGGTACCGGTTTCTGGATTTTCTATCCAGTCGTACATCAGAAGGTTTTTATTGCCTATTGGCGCGATACGACAGTCTGTCGGCGCGGTGATGACCTCAGATGCGTAGCCCAAGATATTGCCGTTCAGCACATCAGAAATCGCGTTCATATTTGAGCGTTCAAAGCGAAAATCTGGTCCGTATTCATTAATCTCTGTGGCTGCTGTACCATCTACTTTCAGGAAGATAGTTCCGAGCAGCATTTTGGTGGCAGCCTCCAAAATCTGGGGAGATGTGGATAGAATAACGGTTTGCGATCTCGACATGATTCTGCTCAGCATGGCACGCCGCAGTACGTTCTGAAATATTGCTGCTTCACTCGCTGTGGTCGGGAAGAATACCTCACCATTGGTGATGCCGCAGGATAGCCACCATTGATTGGTTTCTTTGGTGACCCAAACCACATCGAACCCTGTAAGACACTGACGTATCAGACTGACGAGCTCAGCATCTCTCGCCACACAGTCGTGCAAGTAAACGAGGACATTTTTCTTACTGTTGAGAGTGAAGAACATTCGTCATGCCTCAAGCATCGATGCCGCAAACGCTGAGCCGCCCTGTATCACTCTTGGCTTCTCGAGGGGAAGCTCTTCATCGTTGTTCAATTCATCAACGACTGTATTTATGTTGTCAAACACGACAGCGCCCTTGCGAATAAACTCGTGAATCCATGGAACCTGGTCACTTACAAAGCTCTTCATGACAAAGAGCTTCCGACCAGCCTTAAGGCATAACTCACCTTGAATCTTTGCGCCACCACCAGTGGTTTTTGCCTCGACAATTATTGTCGCTTCACTTAGCCCAACCATTGTGTTGTTGCGCTGAGGGAAATTCCATGGGCGTACTGGTTGTCCAAGTAAGAACTGCGAAACAACTAAATGTCCACTTGCTATAACTTCTTGAAGCAAGTGGTTCTCCTGAGGATAAGCGACATCAATTGGAGCACCAATGACCGCAATAGTCTCACCGTCAGATTTAATCGTCGCTGTATGAGCCGCAGTATCGATCCCTTTCGCCAATCCCGATACTATCGTGAAACCTCGTTCTGTTAGTTCCATTGCTGCTCGCCGTGCCCGTTTTGCACCGTCTTCTGTAGGCTCTCTGGTTCCAACGATTGCAATGGTACGCTTACTCAGAAGACTGGCTTCACCTCTTAAAAATAGGACCGGCGGAGGCCGTTTTAAAGCACGCAATTGTTTCGGATAATTCCCATCGCGAATCGTCAAGATCATGATATCGTCACATTCCGCATGCTGGAAAGATTCAATCACCCATCGATAAGCTTCTTCAACAGCACTTGAGTCAATTTCTAAAATGGCAGCCACTTTTTCAGCGCGATTGATAGCCAGGCTATCCGTGAATACAAGTTCATCCCATGACGATTCCAGTCCGTAGAAGCGCGGCTCAGAATATTTCAACAGCTTCATTACCAGGCTGTAATTGATTGCGTGAACCAAATGGCTTATTCGGTCATTCATTTTTTCATTCCTCAGCCAAGTCCGAGCAACGTCGCCAAACCTATTACAGTCGCGCACTCGTAGTGCGGATTTTCTGAGCGAACTCTGGGTATCGCCGTGCATCCCCACAATGCTGCTACCGCCACCATGCCGGCATTTTTAGCTCCGATGACGTCTTCGAAACGATCCCCAATTGCAATGATTTGGTTTGGTGAAACACCCATCACTGATGCCACCTTTAGAAATCCTTCTGGGTCTGGCTTTGGTTTTGCATCTCGGTAGCAGACGCTGTGCCTAATACCTAAGCGACAGTTGCTCACTATTTGATCGCAATAAGGACGCGAACCTGATGTGACTATTCCGATCGGTATGTGTTTCTGTTTCGCCTTCTGCAGCAACTCCGGTATACCAGCATAAGGTTGGATATGATGAATTTTTGCGTTCACCTTCTCCCATTGGAAGCGTGCTCGATGATGTGCTGTGCACCGAGAATCCACGAGCGTCATGTCGAGATCAAATATAAGTCCTTGGTACGTGAAGCTCATGTCAATTGCATTCTCAACTGTTGCTCACGTTTCCAGCTGTCCGACGGAGCTTGCCCATTCATGCACTCAAGAAGAAATGGCAGAATTTTCTGTTCTAAGTCCTTGCGATCGCTTATTGCAAGCGCACCCCTTTTATTTATCAACATCTTGTTGCCTTGCGCCTTTTCTGCATTTCGATACTTCTCTGGATGCGCAATGGCCGCTAACAATCTACCCTGCTGCAAGCAGTAATTGGCAGTGTGAAGAGTTCCCCCTTTGACACCGGTTTCAACAACTATTACTGCGTCAGACAAGCCACTTTGTAGACGATCTCGCTCTACAAAAGCCAATCCCGTTGGCCTCGTGCCAGGGGCGTATTCGCTAATAAGGCAACCTTGTTTCTCAATAATCAGGCGAGCTAAATCCGCATTCTCAGGCGGATAGACTTGATCAAGTCCATGGGCTAATACTGCTACAGTTTCTCCACCTTGTCGTAAACATCCTTTATGAGCCAGTGTGTCGCACCCACGTGCCAGTCCACTAACTACACTCGCGCCGGCATGTGTGAAAAATTCTGCTATCCGGACTGCTGATCCTTCTCCAAAAGGTGTCGGTTCTCTAGTTCCTATGATAGCCACAGATATTTTTGAATTTAATGCATTTAGATTCCCTTTCACAAACAATATGGATGGGCAATCATGAATCGAAAGTAAACGTTTTGGGAATTTTTCTTCCCAGCGCGCAATGACTTCAATGCCCAGACTCTTGCACCGGCTTTCCGTTCTTTCTGCGGCATTCCAGGCAGTGACAAACTGTTCTTTCGTATGCCTGCCGATGCACGTAGGCTCGGTTCCCAGCAACTCTTCAAGGTCGCTAGGGCTGCTTACATCCGCCATTTCAATGCGATGGGTGATTGTGCGAATCGTGTCTTTAGTCACGTTCTCCAATCGCAATAAGGCTAATGTAGCTTTTCTTCGTTTAACGGTCATCTGCTCATTCACGATCCTAGATGCTCCGTAAAATCTATGCCCTAAGACTTCCAGTAAGTCTATAACAAAAAAACAGACACTGCCTGAAACTTCCATAGGCTCGAAGAATTCGCTCTTTGCATTCCAAATTTACTTGATCGACCATACGTTCGTATGTATTATAATTGTAGGCAAGTGAATGCCCAAATTAATTTTTTGACCAGCGAGGTCATTAGCTCGTGTTAAAACGTCTAGTCATTAATGAAAGAGTCTACACAAAAAGCTCTGATGACTCCGAATTAGAATTACTACTCTTACAGCATCTGGGTCTTGACCGCGTCAACGACATTAAGGTTGAGCTGGCCGAAAATGAGCTACTGACGCTGAAGTCCTGGCTGATCAAACGTACAGAACGGGACATTTCCCCAGTAGCTTCGCATCAGTTGGGCATGGGATTCCTGGGCTAAACGGCGGCCCGATCGAAGTTGTCTTCGCGCGGGGCAAAACTCTGGATGGCGAAATAATTCTTTGGCACGAACCTTTCCCATGGCCAGAAGACTGGCCAATGGAAAAATCAGTAGTTCGTGCTCCATCCACTCTTGAGTTGATAAAGATTGATGGACAATTGGCGCTTCGATACGATGACATTATCGGTATTTTAATTGCATCGGAAGCATTCAAATTCATCGAAGTCTTGAAATCAACGGAGGAAACAGACTTTGATGAGCCGCACATGGTGCAGTTTTCAAATGGTAGCTTGGCAATTCGAATCTATGAAGCGCATATAAATTTCGAATTTGAAATCCGGCAACCTAGATTTTCAAATTTGTCGACCTCTATTGACAGAGGACCTATTCAAGCCAATCTTGAAGAGTTCGAGCGCGTCGTGCGCAGTTTTTTTTCTTAGTTGTCGTGCTCAGCATTTTATAAAGGTCTTGCCAAACTAGACAGTTCAGGCTAGTTTTTCTGCTTTTTGTCCAACGACTTTTGAAAGTGTGTGATGCAATCGGTCTTAACCTTTTCAAGAACAGTGTTTTCGTCAATTGCCTGATAATCATCATTCCGTAGCTCGCGGCGTTGACCAGCTCGCTCCTGCGGCACGCCAGCTTGCTCGGAGAATTCCTTGATTTTCTTGTTCACCCTCTGAGTTATCCACTTGTAGTCGTTGTACAACGGATTGAACGTTCTGGTTTTCATCGGCTGCGCAATACCGAGCGCCCGAGCCACGTCCATGGTGATGCTTTTTGCGCGCTCGTTTAAATGGCTTCTAGATGCTTTACGCTTGGCTGTTGGGTGCGGTGCGGACTTTTGAAAGGTTCCTACGAGATCGGGATCTTGTTCAACAAGCAAGCTGGCTAGCAACTCTTTTTCTTCTTGAGTTAGATCTTTTATCCGCTCTAGCAATGAGCCGACTTTTTCTTTGTTGACGAAGTTGTGCTGTGTTTCAATGAGTTGTGATCCAACTTCAAGGAGCTTGGAATCAGAGAAGTCGTCGCCCTCAGCTTTTTGTTCCTTGACAAACATTTCATCGGAACTTTCAGGTTTTTCTTCGGTAACAAGCTCTGAGAACAATCTGGTTTGCAAAAAGGCTTGTTCATCCTGGTCGAACAATTTGAATTCCTTGAATCGGCTCACCTGGTTCAAACCAGCGTGAGAGACAATGTATGCTCGATCGGTATCGCCATTCTTGCGAATCACACGGCCGACAAATTGAATGTACGGATTCAAGCTCTTATAAGGTCTGAAGATAGCAGCGACTCCAAGTGGCTTATGATCAAATCCTTCGCCGAGCATACCTACATTGATGATCACATCAAGCTGATTCTTTGCCAATTTGTCGAGGACCGACGCATTCTTTGGCAAGTCCTCTTTATCCGAGCTCACCAAGCCAACTTTCAAACCCAGCTTCTCAAAGGCATTTTTGACTTGCTCACGGGCGTGGCGAATTGTCATGGCAGACGCAATTATCTGATGATGGTTGTTTGGAAATGCTTTCCGTAGCTCGTCAAGTTTTTCTTTAGCCTTTACGGCAATTGAATCACAGCAATCCTCAGACATTGAAACCTTGTTCTGAAACCAAGACTCCTCTGACAGCTTCAATATATCGCTGAGACTGTATTGCTTTTTATTATCATCTTTGAATACAAGTTGCACCTCTTGCGGGGTCACGTCGTGATGACTGAAGTTTCTTATGACCTTGTCTGTAATAGCCTCTTCGTATGTGTACTTGTAAATTCTCTCGCCTTCAACCTTCTTGCTGTCAGTTCGAAAAGGTGTGCCGGTCAGCCCAACGATTTTCGCCTGCGGGAAATAGTCTACAACAGCCTTATAGGTGTCAGCTGCTTGATGGTGTGCTTCGTCAATCACTACCAGGTCAACATCATTTTTGCATTCAGCAAACCACTTCTCTAAATTGAACAGCTGCTGGAAATTAGCAACTATGACGTTATTATCGATGACATCTCCGCTATTGGCTTTGTCGTCCAGCACGAGTAAAAAGAGTGAAGACTTCAAGTCGGCAATGTCAGACTTCGAAAAGAGCTCAAATTCTTCGTACTTATTCGAGGGAAGCTGCAAATCCAGGTCATCACTAATCTGTCTTACTAGCTTCAAGTTCGGAGTGACAATCAACACCTTGCCACCACTTAGTTGAAACGGCGCTATCGCAACCAACACTGATTTGCCTGTACCGGTCGGCAATTGAATTAGCACTCGACGCTCGGTATAAGGCGTTGAATAGTACTTACGTATTGCCGCATATGCCCTCTGCTGACACTTACGGAGATTTGCCTCGTCCACCGTCTTCTTGAACGGAGTAGTGCGTACTGTTTGAGCCATGATGCCGACCTCGATTCTTGGACTTCGACGATCGATTCTAAGCTTTTTCGTGAATACCATCTTCGAATTTCATATTTTGATCAGATCCTCTCATATATGCGCATACGCATACCTTCCATATCACCTGCAAGCTTGGGATTCGCGGCAATTTTGGAGCAATTATGCAAGTACCGGTTAATTGAATCGCAAGAGGTTCGGGTGCAGTGGAATAAGCATCAGTTACTGACATCAGCAAATCAGTACAAGCTGTAGAGAGGAGGACCGGGCCGCTAACCAGCGATATGATTTCCTCTGGATTTTGAGACTACCGTTACTATCAGGACTGGGCACTAACATCTTGCCGGTTCTGTGGAAGGGTGTTGCTCAATAGAATTTGAACGGATACAGGCGTTTATTCTTGACTTGCATGATTGGTTTCTGCCAACCATTTCAAATTATTATGAATGGATTTGACCATTTACTAGGATCTGTTATAATTGGTTATATCCGTTCAACAATCAATAAAACCATGGCGAGATTCACTACTAAACTACGAAGACGGCAATTAGATGAAGAGCTGACCCGATTTAAGGGTGTGAGCAGGCCGCCGCGTGGTTATGTTCGCGAAATTAGAGAAGCCTTGGAAATGAGCAGTTATCAGTTGGCGGACCGGATGGGTGTCAGCCAATCAACAGTGATGGATATGGAAGCCAGCGAGCGAAATGGGACTATCACTGTTAAGTCGTTGGAGCGAGCGGCTGCAGCGCTGGGCTGTAAGCTTGTATATGCGTTGGTACCAGATGAGAGCTTGGAGCAAATGCTCACCAAGCAGGCGCATCTGCGCGCGATGGAGTTGTCCTCGACAGTGTTCAGGACAATGGCGCTTGAGCAACAAGCGACAGAATCCTCAGAACAAGCTTTCTTGATTGCTGAACTAGCAGATGAGCTATTACGCAAAGGAAAGCGGGAATTGTGGAAGAATGACAAATGAAGCTGAAATTCCTGAAGGCGCAACGCCGCTAGATCCTGATGAGGCAGCTGGACTAAAGCCTGGACTAACGACGCGCGGGGAGTTGAATGCGTTCGAGCAAGCGAACATAACACAGGCGATTACATGGGCACGCAGGAGCCGAAAGCTGAAGAAAAATCTTCTATCCGTTGACTCGGTCAGGCTCTTGCACAAGCGCATGTTTGATGACACATGGAAATGGGCCGGGAACTTTAGAACAACTGGAAAAAACATTGGTGTTGAGCCATATCTGATTCAAACTCAGCTTGCAACGCTATGCGGTGATGGTACCTATTGGTTGGAGAACAAGACATTTCCGATAGACATATGTGCCATCCGCTTCCATCACCGCCTCGTAAGCATCCATCCCTTTCCTAATGGAAATGGGAGGCACTCGCGTCTAATAGCAGATTTGCTGATGATCTTCTCCGGACAATCGCCCTTCACTTGGGGCGGAACATCCATTGATGTCGAGGGAAGCACGAGAAGTAACTATTTGAATGCTCTCAGAAGCGCAGACAGAGGCAACTATGAGTTATTGATTGCGTTTGCAAACCAAAGCTAAATCACCGCATGCGGTATCGCACTGCGAACTAGTCATTAGTGTCGGAAAAGTAGTTGCCTCCAGGGTCGACCATCAAGTTGTGACATGGTTCTCCGACCAGGACTTCATTCTCCATGCAAAGTAATTTCTGAGAAAGGCATGCTATCTGCGCCCTGTAGAGAGCACGCAAACCATACATGCGGAGCGGTTCTATCGTTTTGAGCTTGCGCTGAGTAATGAAAATCCTTATAGCCTGCTCAGTCATTTGGGCAGACATGTTGGTCAAAAGGTTATCACCATTGGTATACCAAAGACCGCTTACTAAAGTTAGGTATTCGTGAATAGCTTTTCTGGCTTCGGCTATCCCGTGACGTTCGTAACGAGTATCGCCTGAAATTTCGTAGTATGTTCGCCTTGTCGCCTGAAGCTTTTGAGCTGGCACTTTGTAGGATGCGATGCTAGTTATTTCTGTATAGTTTGTGATGAAAATAAGCTCTGGAACAGCTTCCGGCAATCCTGGTATATCCTCATAGAAAGTGAAGTGGATACCCATGCCGCACGGTCCCTTCGCAACAATATTCTTCTCGTAGAAAACCTCCGAAAGATCGTCAGCCAATGCCTCTGCAAATTTGACAGCCTCATTGGTTTCATAGTCCGGCGCCTTTCCGGCTTGCTCGGTCAACCAGGCTAATGCATTCCAATCATCTATTTGAATGGTGCCAAACCAGGACATAATCCCTTTGAAACGTGGGACCCGTACTAATTTTGGTTTGCCTGTAAGTTCAGACGTGGTTCGTTCTCCGGTCAAAAGATTCCGCTTGGTCGCCCATGAGTCTGTCGCATGAACCACTCCATGGTTCGTTATGTAGATGCAATTAACTGTCAAGCCAAGTCCCTCTCGAAATGCAGTATAGAACGCTCCAAGATTCCACATAATGATACGCTGGCAGTAGCCGGATCGGAACGAACTTGCCTATTGAATTGACTAGTTCGTTCCGATGTTGATTCTCTATCGATTGACATGCTCTAACGACGCTGCTGTTTTTAGAACGCGTTTGTATTGATCTTTGGGTAAGGACGCAACTAAGTTGAACTTTCGCAGCGCTCGAGCATAGTGGCACTCACTTACAAGCAGCCCGCAATGCGGGCCAATCTGCTGGCTAAGCGAGATTCTTTTGGCGACGAGGTTGCTCGTCGGTTTGGAGTCGAGTTTGTATGCCTCTGCAATTTGTCCGGGTTTGAGTTTTATCGATTGCATTTTTGATGAACTGGGTGTTGGAGGATAGAGCATAACCGCATTATCAGAAGCATCAGTGAGGTTCAGTACCGTGGGTTTGCTGTCGAATGCTGAGACGACTGCCAAGGCGTTTCCTCCAATTTTGGCGATGACGTCTTCGTCACATAGTCTTGTGGAGACGAATACCGGCTGGTCTGCGCCGCGCACTATAGCGGCGCCGTTCAAGAGTTTTAAGTGTGCACCGTCGACCCGCTCGAATTTTGCTCCGACAGTAGGCATGAAAGTTGCCTGAGCGCTTGAACGATCTGATTGTTCAACGCGACCGAATTTAGTGTTGGTCTGCTTTAGAGAGGACACTTTCTTGTACGGTGACTCCGGTTGTTTGGCAGAGTAGTTGGAACTGAATGAAATCCATTCGCCCGTGAATCGGAAACGTTCATCCTTGCTGAGTAACTCTTTTAGCTCAGTAGGCGACAACCGAAAACTATCGCTTGCTTGGAAGCCTGAAACATCCGTTGGAAGTATAGTGCTGGGGCTAGGTGTTGCCGACGCCGGCAGTTGAAAATTCGCTGGCGGAACCGGTGTTGGAACCCTCGGTACTACTGGCGGTGCGCTGACTGCCTGGGGTTGCGGGCTTGCTGGCGGAGTGATCATTGGCGGGTCAGGGTGATTGGCAAAAGCCGCACTTCCATAGCCAAGCGATACCGCAATACAGAGCAGTGTTTGTTTTTTCATTTTGAGTTCCTTTCGAATTTAGATCTTCAGATGATCGAACAAGGTCTTAGTTACTAGGACGTTGGTCAGAGTCGGAGCTTGTATGGTCATGTTTGGATTTGCTTGTGAACACTTTCCAGCCAGGTAAATGATGAGAGGCCAGTAGACTAAATATGATCGCGGTACAGAGAAATCCCAATAGATACATGCCGAATGCTAGAGCGAGCCCAATCGAAGCGGTTGCCCAAACTGTGGCGGCAGTGGTTAATCCTGTTGTTCGACCGTGTTCTCGCATAATGACGCCAGCGCCGAGAAACCCGACACCGCTGACTACTTGTGCCGCAATTCGAGTGTCAATTCCTGCGGAACCTAAGGCATGCATAGACACTAAACCAAATACGCAAGCACCTAATGAAACGGCAGCATATGTGCGAATCCCTGCATCTTGTCCATGGCGCTCGCGCTCTAATCCGACTAATCCCCCAAGGAAAGCAGCCAGTACTGCGCGACTTGCCATTACCAATTCAAGTTGCCAGTCCATTAATCTAAAATCCTTTCGTGCACTTGCAGGCACTGCACTAGTGGTGTGACTTCTAAGCACTCTTCGACAGAAGCTTTTATTGTTCGGCAAATGTCGTCGAGCGGAAGGTCATTTGGCAGATCATCAAAAGGGCGCTCTACCTCTTCGGCAAGAAGCTCCAGCCCGAAGACGAAGTACGAGGTCACTAGCATCACCGGCATCGACCACCAATGGAAGGCTGGCATGATGAACCACGGGACTAAGACCACATTCAAGAGTAGGCCCAACCAAAGCAATAGCTTGTACGACCCGGCGATAGGAGATTTGAGAATCCGCTCGGTGCCTCCACATATGTCCATCAAGGCTTTGGCATGGGTGTCTAACTGCTGCTGCTCCCATTGATCCAGAATTCCAGCCTTGCGCCAACGCTTAAGTCGTTTATAGATTTCCAGAGCGATAATAGACGGTGGATGATCTGTTGCGGGAATTGACAGCGCGGTGAGAATATTGAGATCCTTCTTTCCTCGCAATTGCTCCTTGAGCGCTACTGCAAAACCGATGATCAGTTGAGCAAACTCTCGGCGTTCACTCAGTGGAAGTTCCTCGGCGTAGCTACGGGTCTTGATAGCAAGGTTTCGACTATCATTGACTAATTGTCCCCAGAGCTTTCGTGCTTCCCACCAACGTTCATACGCGCTGTTGTTGCGGAAAATTAGCAGAATACCTATAACGGCACTTATCGAAATCGCTGCGTTCGCTTCAAAAACTTTCGTGGTTGGAAATCCGTGAACATCTATCCAGCAAACCACGGCTGTATAGAGTTCGATGACAATCAATATTTTCCATAGAAGAAACCGTCCCGGATTGAAGTGATCGACGAATTGTCTCAACCGGTCGTAAAGGTTGGATTTCGTGGTGGTGCTGTCTCCTAGTATCATCATGCTTGCTTCCTCAATTGCCCAGAGACCTGAAGTTCCTTACGATGTGCAAGCAACTTCAGCGAATTCAAAACAACAAGAATCGTGCTGCCTTCATGAAACAGAATCGCCCATGTAATGCTCGCTATTCCAAGGGTTGCAGTCACAGCCAATCCCAGGATTGTTATGATTGACACTGCCAAGTTCTGTCTAATTACGCTTCTCGTTGCTCGTCCAAGACTGATTGCAAATGGCAGTCGACCAAGGTCGTCTCCCATCAACGCAACGTCAGCCGTTTCTAATGCGACGTCCGTACCGGCGCCGCCCATCGCTATGCCGACGCTAGCTGCGGCAAGTGCCGGCGCATCGTTCACACCATCACCGACCATAGCAACAACACGATTTGAAGCGATTTCTTTCATCGCTTTGACTTTGTCTTCCGGCATGAGGTCTGCTTTGACCTCATCGATCCCTAGTGTTTGGGCAAGTTTTGTCGCCACACGCGAGTTGTCGCCGGACAGTAGAAAGATTTTTTCGATGCCCAGGTCGTGAAGTTTCGCAAGTGATGCCTTGGCGTTTTCTCTAGGTGTATCAGCGAGTGCAATAATTGCCGATGCCTTGCCATCGACAGCTACGGTCACGCTCGTTTTGCCGGATGACTCAAGGTCGGCTAGTTGCTTCTTCACATCCTCAGAGACTTCTACGCCTTGCTCATTCATCAATTTGAGATTACCAACAAGCAGCTGTTTTCCATCGACTTTTGCGATAAGCCCCTGTCCGCTTACTGAATCGATTTTCTCAGGCTCGGGTATATCTAACTTCCTATCCTTCGCTTCAGCGACAATGGCGGCGGCTAGAGGGTGCGCTGAGCGGCTTTCGCATGCAGCGACCAGTGACAGTAATTCGCGCTTTTGTAGTGTTCCTATATTCACGATGTCCGTTACTTTCGGCTTGCCGTGGGTGAGGGTACCTGTCTTGTCGAAGGCAACGGCCTGTAGCCGCCCCAGATTTTCTAAATGCAATCCGCCTTTTATCAATACACCGTTACGCGCGGCCTGGCCTATTCCCGCTAATACCGCTGACGGTGCACCCAAGGCTAAAGCGCAAGGAGAAACTGCGACAAGGAACGTCATCGCGCGTAAGAAAGAGGTTCGGAGAGGGAAACCAAAGATTGGAGGGATGATGATCAAAAGTAGATCTAAGACCAGGACTGTCGGAACAAACCAGCTTGTAAATTTCTCCGTCAGCTGCTGCGTTTTAGTCTTTTGGGTTTGAGACTCCTCCACCAGTTGCATAACTCGCGACAATGTATTGTCTTTGGCTAACTTAGTGACTTTCACAATAAGTTGCCCGGTGCCGTTAATCGAACCGGCGAATACCTGATCGTCCTTAGCCTTTTCAATAGGCATACTCTCGCCTGTGATAGGCGATTGATCCACTGATGAGTTACCTCCGGATACTACTCCGTCGACTGGAATTCGCACTCCGGGCTTCACGACTACGAGTTCGCCTACTTCAAGCTCGTCCACTGATACTTCCAGCTGCTTTGCATCCTTCATCACCGTCGCCGTCTTCGGCGTGAGCTGTCCGAGTTTGGCAACGGCGTCTCGGGCTTTGTCTAGTGCCAGCTCCTCAAGCGCATGACCTAAGCTGAATAAAAAGAGGAGCAGCCCCCCTTCTAAAAACTCACCAAGAATAGCGGCACCGCAAGCTGCAAAAACCATCAGCAAGTCAGTATCGAACTGCCGTTCCTTGATGGAATGAACCGCATGGCGCGCTATATCGAAGCCACCAAAGAAATATGCGGAGGCAAACAAAAAGTAGATAACGTAAGGAAGAGAAAGGAACTGAGGAAGCAACCAGGCGGTGAATACCGATACCCCGCACAACATTGAAAAGATGAGTTCGCGGCGCTCTTGAAACAAAGCTTTTATGCCTGTCTCAGGAACGCTGTATCCAAGTCTCCGGAGGCAATTTTTTATCTCCGTTATGTTGGTCTTATCCGAGTCGTACTCAATTCGCAGTGTGCCAGCGACATAGCTGACAGCAACGTTCAGCACGCCATCAACTCGTTTTATGCCGTGTTCAATTACGAGTGTACAGTCTGAACAGTCCATCCCTACTATAGATAGAATCTCGTGCTGATAGCGGCTCGAAATGCTGGCTCCCGTCTTCTGCGCCAGTCGCTTCAAGCTGGCCAGATCAAAAACCTCTGGGTCGTAGTGAAGGCACAACAGAAATTTATTCTCCTTTTCTTCGACGTGCGCCTTTGTAACGCCCCGTCTTTTAGAGAGCTCCTCTTCAAGCTTTCCAATACATTGGTCGCGCTGATCGGGAAGATTCGGCAGGAGAAGCTCAATGTCTAATTCGAGTTTGTGGTCTTGTTCTATTGTCGGCATGTCTAGGTCTTCAGTTGGGGGTGCGGTGCGTCTTACAGGGGATGTCCGATTGCTTGCTCAAGGTCAGTTAGTGATTGTTGGTAACCGCGAACTGCTTCCAGATACGACACTTTTGTTTGTACATTGGCTTGTTGAGCCGCAAGGGTGGCGGTGATATCGCTTTGTCCTACTTCGTAGCCTCTTCGCGACATCTTTGCTACTTTTTCCGACGAGGGAAGAATTTTCGTTTGATAGAGTTCGACCCTTTCTCTTGCTGCAACTACTTGTTGGTAAGCAACTATCACTTCTTCCGTGACTACGTTCTTGGTAGAGAGCAATTCTCTGGTAAGTTGAAGATTCACTGCCCTTAGCCTGGCTAACTCCCCTTGTTGGAAATTCAATACAGGAAGCTCCTGGGTTACCCCAACGAAGAACCCACGGGTTGCAGGACCTTCTGGTGGATTTCCCGAGTAGGAACTGCCTATGTTGAACTGAGGGTTTGGAATAATATTTCCTAGCGTAGCCTTTACGCCTGTTTTCGTAAGAGCTATTCGCTGCTCAACGACTCTTATGTCCATGCGACTCTTTAGACCGTCTTCGATAAGCTGTTCGAGTGACGGAAGTGGTTTAGTAAAGTCCGGAAGTAACTCATTGGCTTCTACATGAAGCTGGTAAGCATGAGGCAAGTGCTGCACTGCTACAGCCTTTTTGTAGTCTCTTCCGAGGATTACGGTCAGACGCTCTGACATTTGTTCTAAGCGCGTGAGGCTTTGTTTGAGATCGGCCTCTGTTTGAAGATTAGCCAAGCGTGCTCTTTCAACGTCATACTCAGCTACGTCTTGGGCGTCGAATCTGCGTTGTGCAATTGAAAGTAATTCTCCCGACAACCTTTGTAACTCGTCTAGGGTCTCGCAGGTTTCTTTTGCCATTACTACATCAAGGTAAGCTCGCCTAACATTTGAGCGAAGCTGCCAAAGATTTCTTTGAATTTCCAGATCGGTCAACTTGATTTGCGACTTTGACAAGAGTAGTCTGAACGCCAATTTCCATGGCGGTTCTATCGGTATCGATGCTCCAATTTGTCTAGCTCGTTGTGCAGTGTCTTCCAGGAAAAAGAAGGATGGATTGGGAAGCGTCAAGGCCTGCGCATATGCAGCTCGTGATATCCCCAGCTGAGCGCGCACGTTTGCTGCTCTGGGACTATTCATCAATGTCTCATCAAATGCTCCTGTGAGCGTGACGGTACCTGACATGTCAGGAGTACTTGCTTTTGGCATCGTTAATAGGCTGGGATCGACGTTGGCAAAGACCGCGTCCGTCAAAGTCAAACAAAACAAGAGCGATGCTATATGTGGTGCCTTGATTTTGATCATTGTTTCTCGGTTACCTCACAGGCAGGCTCACTGGTGAGTCCCCCTCTAGTTTCTTTCTTTGAACGAACTTCCAACATGTTTCCTCTTAATTACTTGATTAGTGGTGTCGACGACGGCTTGGCTTCGCCTCTGGTATTTTTCGCGCGTCCTCTTTCCATCCGTTTCGCCATCCCTTCGAACAATAAGTACAAATTCGGTAAGAGCAGCAATGTAAGAAGGCTTGATGTGACAAGACCGCCAATAACAACAGTGGCTAGTGGGCGTTGCACTTCAGCGCCTGCCGAGCTTGAGAATGCCATCGGGAAGAAGCCCAGACTTGCTACTAGTGCCGTCATCAATACTGGCCGCAGCCTTGTAATGGCACCTTTGATCACTGCTGATTCTGTGTCCATTCGCTCCTTAAGAGAGTTTATGTAGCTGACCATGACGACGCCGTTTAACACAGCGACTCCAGATAGAGCAATAAATCCAACGCCGGCTGAAATTGAAAACGGCATTCCACGAATGGCTAGTGCGAAGATTCCGCCAACAATGGCAAATGGGATGCCTGTGTATATCAGTAGAGCCTGGCTCACTGAGCCGAACGTCATGAAAAGGAGAATGAAAATCAAAAGCAACGCAATAGGCACTACAATGGCTAGCATAGTTGTGGCTCGTTGCAGATTCTCAAATTGTCCTCCCCAGGTTATGTAGTATCCTTCGGGCAATTTGATCTGCTTATCGATCTTCGCCTGTGCATCCTTGACGAAGCTGCCGATGTCGCGACCGCGGACATTGCACTCAACAACTATTCTTCTGCGCCTATCTTCCCTGGAGATTTGAGCAGGACCTTCGGACACTTTGATTTTTGCCAGGCTGGTTAGTGGAATCATTGCTCCCCCACCTTTAGGCGCGAGGGGCGGGGCAGCTACAAGTAGTTTCCGAATAGATTCCTCATCTCGCCCGCTAGCCTCATCGAGACGCACCACTATGTCGAATCGCTGTTCTCCCTCGTAAACAAGACCGGCCGGTTGACCAGCCATGATTGATTCAACGAGGTTGTTAACGTCCTCGACATTGATGCCATAACGAGCTATCGTGTCGCGGTCAGCTTCGATAATTAGCTGTGGCAGTCCTGCTGTTTGCTCCACCTTCACGTCAGCCGCACCTGGAATGGTGCTAATTATCTTGTTTATCTTTTCAGCCGATTCGCGCAGTTTGTCTAAGTCGTCTCCAAAGATTTTTACTGCGATGTCGGAGCGAACGCCGGCAATGAGTTCTGCTGTTCTCAACTCGACCGGTTGTGAGAAACTGAATACTGCTTGTGGGACTTTCTCTTCGAGACTCTTGGCGATTTTGTCGACCAATTCTTCTCGAGTGCGAGCGCTTTTCCATTGGTCTATTGGGTTGAGACCGACGTACATGTCAACGGTATCGACTCCCATTGGGTCTGTGGCTACCTCGGCTCTGCCTATTTTTGAAACGATCTTGCTCACTTCTGGAAAGCCGGCGATGACTTTCTCGGCCCTTGTCGTTGTGGCAATTGATTGCGTCAATGACACGCTTGGAATTTGTTGAATCTGGACCGCAAGTGCTCCTTCGTCTAATCGTGGAATAAATTCCGCCCCGAGCATAGGAAGGGTAATCAAACTAAAGACAAGTAAACTGACTGCCACTGCCAGGGTCTGCTGGCGGTACTGTGAAGCGACAGCTAAGGACTTTTCATACGCCCTCTTAATGACGGTTACTAGGAAGCTTTCTTTCTCGCTGACATCGCCCGAGAAAATCAATACGAGCATAGCCGGTACGTAAGTCAATGACAGGATAAGTGAACCAGCGAGAGCAAATACGATGGTCATAGACATAGGCTTGAACATCTTGCCTTCGATGCCCGTCAAACTAAAAATCGGCAAATAGACGATAGCGATGATTGCAACCGCGAAGACGACCGGTCGTCCAACTTCTAAGCAAGCTTTCAAAATAACGTCCCGGTTTGAATCGCGCCGACCCCTCTCTTGATTGAGAGCCAGCCGCCTGACGGCGTTCTCAACCATCACAACAGCACCATCAACAATTAGGCCGAAGTCGATTGCTCCTAAGCTCATCAAATTGCCGGATACTTTGAACATGTTCATGCATATTGCGGCGAATAACATAGAAAGCGGAATTACACTTGCTACAAGTAGTGCTCCGCGCCAATTGCCAAGCACTACAAGTAGTACCACTATTACTAAAACGGCTCCTTCTACGAGATTCGATTCAACTGTGTGTATGGTTCTATCAACCAGCTCTGAGCGGTCGTAGAACGGCACCAATTGTACGCCTGCTGGTAGTGTCTTCTGAATTTGTTGTACTTTCTCTTTGGCTCTTTCCACTACCGTTCTGGAGTTTTCGCCCTTGAGCATCATGACTATCCCGGCGACTATCTCTCCTTTGCCGTCAGCCAGCACTGCTCCCTGTCTAACCTCGGCCCCGCTTACTACTTCGCCTATATCTCGGATGAAAATCGGCACGCCTTCTTTGCCGGATTTGACGACAATGTTTGCGATCTGACTGGTAGTTTGTGCCAATCCAATACCGCGCAAAATATATTGTTCTCCTTGATGCTCTAAATATGCTCCGCCGACGTTTTCATTGTTCGCCACGACTGCCGCCACGACATCGCGAAGCGTTAAACCGTAAGAGATGAGCTTTGCCGGATCGATTCGAACTTGATACTGCTTCTTCTGTCCGCCATAGCTATTGACTTCGGCTACACCGGAAACACCCATCAACTGCCGCCTGACGATCCAATCCTGAATAGTGCGCAGGTATTTGGGATCGTTTTGCTTGCCGTCAGTGGACTTCAATTCGTACTGGTAAA
Organism: uncultured Candidatus Obscuribacterales bacterium; assembly: GCA_964418155.1. GTDB lineage: Bacteria > Cyanobacteriota > Vampirovibrionia > Obscuribacterales > Obscuribacteraceae > JADYXR01. The sequence continues at coordinate 44,015 of CAYQKX010000039.1, forward strand.
TCTCGCCCAGTCCGGTCGAAATAGGTCCCATCTGGGGTGTCCCTAGGTTTTCAGGAATCTGCTGGCGAACTTGAGTTAGCCTTTCGAGTACCAATTGACGAGCAAAATAAGTGTCTACGTTGTCCTCGAAAACGACTGTAACTGCCGACAATCCGAATTTTGACGATGAACGCACCTGTGATACCGAAGGCAAACCACTCATTGCTATCTCAATTGGGAAAGTGATTTGACGCTCTACTTCGAGGGGCGCAAGCGATGGTGTCGATGTCAGGATCTGAACTTGAACATTGGTAATGTCCGGTACAGCATCAATCGGCAGTGACTGCAGATTGAAGAGTCCCGCTGCTATCAGAGCAAAAACCACCATTAGGACAAGGATTCGCTGCTTGATTGAAAAATTTATGAGAGACTCAATCATTAGTCTTCATCCCCCAGTTGGTCTTTGAGCAGCTTGGACTTCAAGACGAATGAACCGTCGGCGGCTACTCTTTCGCCTGTCTTCAACCCACTGAGAATCGGCACCATGCCTGAGATTTCTTCTGCCGTGGTTACAGTCCTGACCCGGAAAGTATCATCGGCGCCACTTACAAACACGACCTTTCTGTTTTCCATAGTTTGAACAGACGAAGTCGGAACATAGACGGCTGATGCTCCTTTTGTGTCTCTAACTCGGTGACTGAATTCGACCTGGGCAAAAGCGCCTGAGCGAATTAGGTTATTGGGATTGTCTATTTCGACTCTCACTCGTGATGTTCGAGTATCTTCGTTTAGCCGAGGATCGATGTAATTCACTCGTCCTCGAATCACTCTGCCATCAAGAAACACTTTTGCTGGCGTACCTAAAGCGATGCTTGGCATGTCTGCTTCCGGGACATTGGCGATTACCCACATTGTGGAAGTGTTGGCAATCGTCAGTAGTGGATTGCCTGCCTCGACACCAGCTCCTGGGTTCACTAGGCGCTCTGTAACCACTCCTGCGATTGGTGATCGCAGCTCAAGCTTTGAAATTTCATGCTCTTGTCCTTTGTTGTGTTTAGGTAATTGAGCGTCGAGCGCGTTTAAGGAGTCTCGGATGTGATCTACTTCTGTCTGAGCCGTCTGCACTGCTGCGGTGGCTTCCGCTACTTCTCTGTTTAGAGAGATGTCCTTTTGAAAGTTGTATTCTGCGGTAGCTCTTTTGTATTCAGACTCTGCGGCAACTAAGTCTTTTCCTGCTGTTAGCCCTTCAGAAACCAGCTGCTTTGTGCGCTTGAGCGTGGAGTCTGCCTCGTCGAGACTGGCTTTTGCCTTGAGAATCGCAACTTTGTTAGCTGTTTGCTTGACCCTGTCAAGCGTGACTGAAGCTAATCTGAGCCGAGTCTCAGCCTCGTGTAGCTTCCCGTGCATTTCGGCTACCTGAGGGCTTTCGATAGTTAAAAGCGGCGTTGACTTCTGCACAAAATCGCCGAGCGCGACAAAAACGGACTCTACTCTTCCAGCTGCGAGAGAACTGATCTGCTGGACCTGTTGCTCATTCGCCTCAACTGTTCCTGCTGCGCGAATTGTCGCAGTCGGAGCCTCTGATGTAACAGAAACGAGCGTTACTTGCGCCTCCTCCTTCTTGAGTTCAATAGAATCAGACGGTGTTGTCGCCTCAGGCTTCGCGGGCTCTTGTCCTTCGGTAGTTGACCGACTTGCGATCGTGAACCAAAGAATACCGCTTAAGATGCCGGCTACTCCGATTGCTATCAAAGCTACTAACCATCCCCTTCTTTGCTTAGAGCTCGAAGGTTTTGCCTGAGAAATTACATCTACTTCTTCAGGTGTCTGCATAGAGCACGACTCCTCATTGAAAAATTGCTAAAGACCAAAAGACGCAATAGAACAGCCTATTGCGCCGCGTGAGACTCTAGTAGCTTTTCAAACTACAAGCTTTTGATGCAAAACTATTGGTGTTTGATGCAGCACCCAAGGTGGTGCTCTGCTCAAAGAGCAGCTATAGATGGGGTCCCTGGGGACTAAGTCGCTGCACTGTGAAATAAGCAACGTGGCTAACAAAGTTAATTGGGCATCAGCGCACTTAATGTCAACGCCTGCAACATCTAAATCTTGATTCTTGAAACAGCAGTTTTTGGTGTGCCCGCAATCAGCGCACAAATCACTTGTCGATGCAATAACAGCTACTGACTTAGTTGAAATCCGCTCAGTGGCTACTTCTGGACAAATACATGCTTGTACCCCGCCCCTGAAGAAGAAAAGGCATACAAGTAGTAAAAAGTAAATAGCTCGGCGCTTCATGGTTTTAGTGTCGCACGTAAATCCCGAATTATTCCATCCGGACAGGTGTTTAAAAATTTCTAAACCGAATGTTATCATCACCTTGACGTGCTTGACAGAAGTAACGCATGGAATCTAATCAGTCGCATGATACTAAATATGGTATCATGCCGCTTCTGATTGTTTGTGTGCCTCATTATAAGTCTAGGATAGGCTGGTCGTTGTAACAAATTGTCTAATCCTGGAATGATTATCGTTTCTTGTTGTTGCACATGCAAAACTTGAAACTTTATAGCTTGTTCTCTGCGGTGTGAAGCCAGGTTTGGCGATGCGTTGCTGGAGCGAATCCGGTAATGCCATCCTTTACTAGTCTAGATCAATTCGAAATCTGTTGCAGAGAGTCCTTAATCTATGCGGTTTCTTCGTGCTGAGAACGATAACCATTCTAGAAAGGGCTCGCAACTCTCGCGCCCTCTTGTTGTTTTATGGTCGGCGATGTTCCTGATGGTTAGCCGGTTTACGCGGATGAGAACGATAACCATTCTTCCATAATCTTCGTTCATCTCTTTACGGTTTGCCGGAAAAATAATTACAATGGTTCTTGGCTTGTCCCATTCGAGCGGATTAATGTCGCAGAGATTACTAGTTCTAGCACTCACCTTGGCGGTCATGTTATGCACGTTTTGGCCTAGGCTTTGCGATTGTCTGTCACCGGGAGCGACTATTTCCAATCAAACAATTGCCTTCGAAGCAGCCTCTGCTGAAGACCTTTGCTATGAATGCGGTCACTCGAAGTCTTGCTGTTTTACTAATACACAATATACTGGCGGATTATTGACTAATATCGACACCCTGTCTTCAGTCATCTCCGCAGTCATTGTCGCGGCTATCTCATTCATCGCGTTTGCTTTGATCGCGTCTTATGCAATCCGTGAATCAACATATGCGCGGATACCTTTGTCATTTAGTAAGTGGCCGTGCCAGAAATCATACTTGGCAAAGCAATCACTTTTGATCTAATCCTAAGACTCTGCAATTCGTGTATTCGGCGAGGAACCCCTCCAGAACCGAGTTGCCTTGCTATTGGACATTTACTTGAGAGAGTCGATTCGAGGTGGCGCGTTGCGCATCTCTGATTTGACTTGCACCAAATTTGATACTGGGAACTTTCAGAATGACCGACATCAAGCACCCATACTGGGAGCTTTACTTACAGCTTGCCGACATTAAGACTTCGGCTTCTTCCGGAGACGCGCGTATTCGCATGAGGCAATTAGCCCGAAACGTTGGGTTTAGCCAGAAGAATTTATTACTGGCTGAGCTCTATAGCCGTCTTCCCATTTTTGGTTACAGCTCTATCGAGAGACTGTTCTTCACCGTGACAAGAGAACAATTTGCCTACTCAGTTTTGTCGCCGGAGATGCTTCTGCGAATCGCCGCACTATCACCTCTTGTGGAATTAGGTGCCGGCAATGGATACATCGCTTGGTTGCTTCAGCAGATGAGCGCCGACATCGTTCCACTAGATGCTTTTCCGGTAGAGGAAGGAAAAAACTGGTTTTTCAATACCCGCTTCGGGTTGCCTGCCAAAGGCGGGCAAAGCTGGACCGCTATTAGCAGAGGACAGCCCAGAGACCTGGCTTCCTACTCTGAACGAACACTCTTGATGTGTTGGCCGCCTAGAAACAACATGGCGCTCGACGCTCTGAATCACTTCTCAGGCAACAAAGTGGCTGTGATAAGCGTTCGTGGATGCTGCGCCAGTTCCTCTTTCTATCGCAATCTAAACAGGAACTGGATTCTCGAATATTCCATTGGTACAGGCAGCTGGAAGCACTGTCATTCGGAAGTATTGGAGGTATATTCACGACCCCAAAAACCATGAATTGGTGATTGGTATTGCATGCGGTGTCGATAGTTACGAACCATCAAAGGAGTTTCAGGTTCAATGTCCACCTTGACTAGGAGCTGCAGAAAGATTCTGCAAGTCATGCAAATGAACGAGTTAGCCACTGCTCAAGAAATTCACGCACGAATGCGTGCCGCGGATTCTCGAGCACCTGGCCTTTCAACTGTCTATCGGTCTCTTGACTGGTTACTCTCAAATAGGTATGTTCAGGCAGTGGACTTGGGTGATGGTGAGCGGAGGTACGAAATTGTTAAACCCGGTGAACACCATCATCACCTCATTTGTGAAACCTGCCATGCTCACATTCATCTCAACGAATGTCTGCTTCAGCACTTTAGTACCGCTATAAACGAGAGGTATGGCTTTCGAATGACCGAACACGTATTAGAGATATTCGGTAAATGCAAAGATTGTCTGCAGCAGAAGTCTGAGAGCCCATAAAGCTACGCGCTTCGTGAGTTATGTCCACCATTGGAGTTTAGGTTCATAGATTAATCATCTGTTGAAGTGCGGGTTAATCAATTCCAGCGCGTTGCGTTTCGGCTTCCGGCCAGCGGTCAAAGGAAGTAGAGCCAATTCGGGGTTCGTCCATTGAAGGTTGCTCGATAGAACTGAATCGAGTTCAGGAAGTTTCTTCAATGCAATACCCGATTTCGCTAGAACCAGCCACGTTTTTGATCGAGCAACTACACGGTCAGGTTTTCCGATTCTGCTCTCAAGTTTTCCGCGCTCGGTGGCACGACAAAAAATGTACAGCTTAGATTTGGGCTCAGCTGTGACAAACTGATCCAATCGCATGGCAGTATCGATCGGGCGGTGCAGGTAAAACTGCAACGATGGTCTGAACTCGCGATAAACCACGATTGGTGCGTCGACCTTCGAACGAAGAGCGCCGGCTACAAAGTGAATATCGCCGCATGAGAACTGGTAGCTTAATGGAAACAATACCTGAGCACCGGCGAATGCGATCGCAATAACTGAGCCGAATAAGACCTTAAGAGCACGCTGAAGGTGTCCTGAAGTAGCTAAAACGAACTGCGCCAATAATGCGATCCCAATAACAGACAGCGTTATGCTCATTGCGTATAGCAGCCACGGAGCGGTCGATTCACAGACGAACGACAATGAATTAGCGAGGCTAGGTATGAATTGAGCAAAGAACCTAATATATCCAGAATTCAGCAATACGAAAGCAAGTGCTAGTAATGGGATACCGCTAATCGCAACGATGAAGCTACAACACTTCAGATAGGGGCTGACCTTGCCGGTTGCTTTCCACTTGTCGGTCCAGTCGGAGAACATCATTCCAACCAGAATGGCGGCTGGCGGTAGAAGAGGTAGAACGTAAGTATGAAGTTTGCACTTGGATGCGCTAAAGATGATGAATACTGGAATAATCCAGGACCACAAGAAAATGGCAAGAGTTTCTCTTGACAATAAATCCTTTCCATCGAAACTAATGTGCCTGCCGAAGCGCTGTTGCACCGCGGTTTTATACAAACTTGATGGCAGGAATAAAAACCACGGAAGAAACGAATACGCTACGACGGGGAGAAAGTACCACCATTGAGGATGAACGTGATTGGCTGATCCATTGAATCTTCCCAGGTTTCCTTTGAATAAAAACACATCCGTCCAAAATCCATGCGTTGCGATCGATACGGTCATATACCAGGGAGCTGCCACCAAAAGTAACACCATTAGACCCAGGCCAATGTCCAATGAACGCAGCTTATCCGTCAGGTCGAGTAGAGATCTCGTGGTGAACAGGAAAAATACTGCCATCGGCACTGCCGCCAAAATCAATCCAAGCGGACCTTTCGTTAGTACTGCTAGACCGAGAAGAAAGTATGCAAGTGCTCCGACAAATCGCCTCGCTCCGGCTAAGCGCAGGTACATCAGATACATTGCTGAGCTTAGCAGTGCGCAAAATGTCATATCGACTAAAGCTAAGCGGCCCAGCCCTACTACCATAGGGCTTGTGCATAGAATAAGTGCCGACAAAAGTCCGGTTTTGTTGTTGATGATCTTGCGGGCAAACAAGTATGTCGCCATTATAGCTGTGGTGGCGAAAATTGCAGATGTGAAGCGGGCTCCGAATTCGGTTATACCGAATATCGAGTAGGAAACTAGCTGCAACCAGAAGAACAAAATCGGTTTATCGTAAAACGTTTGGTAGTTCAGTAGAGGTATCAGGTACTGCCCTGTCTCGAGCATCTCTCTCGTCCCTTCAGAATAGTACGCGTCGCTCCGATCGATTAGTCCGTATGTACCTAAACCGAGGAAGAAGATAAAGAAACAAAGCACTGCTAGTGACGCCATTTGGCGCGCATTAAACGACTGATTTAAATCGTCCTTGTGAAAATCCGTTTCGCTCTTGCGTAGTTCTGTTCCGTTCTTTCTATCTAGAAGCACAAAATACACCGCAACAGGGATCTGGTTACCGTTAGCTTTTTATCAACCTGGCTTTCAAGGCTCGCGAACGGCTTCTCGGCAGCTATCTCTGCCCCCTCGCTTTTGCCGTGCGAAGGTCATTGAAAATACATGCATCTTGCGAGTTTTGAATTGGAATTACAAACAACATTGGATGCAAGAATGGTTCTCATTCTGATTACAACTATTTCGAGATGCCCATGATAAGCAGCGATTCGTGGTGTGTCAACAGAAGAATTGTCGTTGTTTGTGCAGCAACATTCACATTACGAGCCTGTTTCTTCGATGGTCAGTAAGTGGGAATGGCTCTCATTCTCGCCTAGTGAACGGCGTTGATATTTGTAGAGACAGTCACCATATCTAGTGCCGGGATTATCCTGTCAGTAGATTGCAACGTCTTTCTTTGGGGGCTTACTCGCTTTGTGGCAGAAGCAACGAATGAATCGTGGCGAATTGCGATATATGACTATTCCGAGAATACAAACCCTATTTCACTAACAGACAAGGTGCCATCTTTTCAATGATTTGTCTCAGATCGTCCAGCTTTATTGGTTTTTCGAAGTAGCCTGTCATGCCGGACTGTAGGCACTTTTCTTTCGTGGAGCCGCCACCAGTCACGGCTACTATCGATGATTTTTTTACACGATGCTCAGAGTTTTCGATGTTTCTGATTGCAGTGGTTGCCTTCAGCCCGTCCATCACGGGCATTTGTATGTCCATCAGAATCAGCTTGTATTCTACGCCTTGTGCGCAGCGCACTGCGTCCGCGCCGTTAGCTGCAGAGTCTGCTTCTATACCAAGGGTTTTCAACAGAAGTACGAGTGCAAAACGAAGGTTGTCGTCGTCTTCAACGACAAGTACTGGATGTCGGTTCTGATTTGGTAGTGTCACTTATCTCTCTAGGTCGAGGTTCTACTTCATATCACTCTACTGCACAATCTAAGAATCCTAGCGATTGTTGCAGCATCTTATGTCGTATCCGAGAAAAAGTGAGCGCGCCGACGCGTAGGTGCTTCGCAGGCATCCATACTTCGGAAACGATGGTTAACGCTTTCTCTATACGTTCGCGAATATCTTGTCGGCGGCCGCCTTCGCGCCCGGACTTTTGCCGTTGCGCAGGTCGTTGAGAATAAAGGCCATCTTGGTGTCCTGCGTTGATGGTCCGAATGTTATAGAGCCGTCCGTGCCGACATTGCCGGTGGGCAGTGAATCTTGCGCTGTATCTCCGCCCAGAAATCCTTGTTGGGCTATCCCAAAATCGTGATTGAATAGCTCATTGAAAAAGACGGACAGCTGTCCCGCGCCCTGGTCTCCCGCGCCTTGGTCACCGCCATGATGTGAATCACCTGCTTCGCACATAATTTTGACTCTCGTGGTTAGTAATGGGGATGCCTAAGTCCGCTTGTTATTGGATAAGCGATTTGGAACCTTCTGCGGTCACCTGAGCTGCCATGGCATAATTCTTTGCCATATCAGTTGCGGTGGAAGTGAGCGCTCCGGATACGAAGGAAAAGAGCGCTTGAAAGAACGAGGCAACAACTCCCATTCCTCCGGGTAAGGCGGACATTGAACCGAGCAATGCACTCATGTCGCCTCCTGGCATGAGTGCATTTTGAAGGCCCGGATTTAGGGCAGCATCGCTTCCGGCTGGGGGCATGAAATTGATGCCGTCTGGAGTAATAGTAAATTGGTTGAATTGATTTAGGCTGGGGCTGGTCTCCGGAGCGGTTAATTGAGTGTTGAAGTTCGACCAGTCCTCTAGGCTGATACCACTCTCGGTTAAGCGAGTTACGTTGTCGGTGATTTGAAAAGCACCTTCGTAACCGCCCTCTGCACCAGAATTGCAAAACAACATTTAAAAATGGTTCTCATCCTAATCGCAAGTATTCCGAGACGCCCATGATAAGCAGCGATTCGCGGTGTGTCAACAAGAAATTACTTGACGATATTGCAGCAAAAGCCGCATTGTGAGCCTGTTTGCCCGACAAGTCCCAAATGGGAATGAGTCTCATTCTCGGATGATTGTCGAGGTCTGGCTTGACGGTCGATTGAAAGGAGTCATCATTTGCGAACAGTGTTAGTTCTGGCAACAGTGTGAATTAGGGTTTGTGCGACAATCGGATATTGCTCCTACTGAAATCACCGCCGGCTATGATTCAAAGTTCAAACGACGTAAAAGCCAAGTGGCGGAAGTATCGCTGGATACCGGTCTTGTTCGTGACTTCGTTCTCGGTTTCTCTGATCGTGCTATTCATTGTGACCCCCGCGAAGCTCATGCCGAGTTCGTCGATGCTAACTCCTCTTCAACCGCTGCTAACACTTATCCCGGAAGAAGTAAAGTTGAACATTGTTTTGGCGTTGCTGACTGCGCTCTCAGTCAGTGGTGGAGCGTGTTTGATTTACGTTGTAATTAAGAAACTAGGTGATTAGAGGCTAGATGCAAGCCGGAAGGTAATGATCGTAGCTGGTATCTAATGGCCAGGACAGTGTGATGGTGAGCAGCCCACACTGAAATCAGTAAATCAGTATGGGCTGAGTACTTACAACAGTGGATGATCGATGACTGCGAGGCGCACCGCAACTGGTGGCTTAAACTCAACCGGAACCAGCGCTCCGTTCCCCTAGTGAAGTCGCCGCGATCTAGAAGTGGACCAGGAGTTTCCATTACGCGAGCGGCAAGGCGCGTGCCAGATTTACTGATTTGAATAAGCGCCCACATGCAATCATCTTTCGCCGCTCCCACTTTCTGAAGGAAATGATTTGTCGAAATCGAGCATGGGTTGCCGGTCTTGCGAGAGGTCAAGCGAGAGACTAAAAGCTCGGGTGAATAATGGCTCAACTGTTTGCCTAACTAGCTGATGAGCTTCTGTCAGGTCCAAATTAAGATTGCAAAACTGAGCAACACTGTCGAAGTCCTTAAGCCAATGCTTAGGCGGTTCGGCCATTGGTTCTCGAAGAAGGTGCGGAATGTTGTTCTTGAAAGTGGCGTAAACAGCTATACCCTCGACGAGTCTGTCTTCGTCAAGTCCGCCAACTTGAATTAGCCGCGCAGCATGCGCCATGTCGTTGAGTCGGTCGAAGTCGGGATTGCCGTTATTCTTCATAAATACGCATAATTTATCGGCAATCAAATACTCCTTGCAGGCTACCTGAATCTTCGGATTTTCTACCTCGGCAAAACGAAGCAAGTTCCTACCCGGCAGGTTTTGCGTTGGTATACGGTAGCGCTCATTTTCTAAACCGACATCGAAGATGACTTTGGCGAGATAAACTTCTCCCGCATCTACCTCCATGTAGAACCTGTGACCCAACCCCGTTTCTTCTGCATCAGTAAAGAACTTTGAATCAACTACTCGGTAAGAGAAGTGGTCTCCAATATCGGTGCCGGCAAGCTCGCGCACAAAGCCTAGAACCGATCTGTGTTGCCTACTGAGATCGGTTATCTTGTCCAACCTCAATTCCTTTACCACATCATTGAAGAGGACCGAGTCAGCGTCGATGGTAGAGACTCCAGAAAAGAGACTTGCAGCTAAATGTTTGTCGACCGCCTGACCGCCAGTAAGGAAAGCCACTTCTTCAATCCGCGCGAAGAGCCGTTCATAAGCTACACGTTGTGTTCTGTCAAAAGCCAGTTCGGGGTTTCCCGTGGCGCCATCACGAAGCTCTCGCTCAAGAGCTTGATTGAAGTCGGAAGCTTTCTTGAACTTCATTGATCTCTTCGTAGTGGATGCTGGCAAGCAAGTCTAATAACAACTCTTGCTCTCTTGGAGTTAGGATTGCTTTTTTGAAGTGACTTGGCAAGATGCCTCCAGTTCTCAGTGCGTCCTCAATAGCCTCGACTCGGTGTCGGGCAGGCGGGGTACCGTCTCGAAGGCAATCGATTATTGTACGAAGAGGCTTCGTTATCAGAAAGCCAGATTTCTGAGTGACGTCTTCATCTCTGAGTTCGGCAAAATACAGCGTCCCATTAAACTTGCTGTTTCTGCGGAAGCCCTTTGGGACTGTCATAGTGACCTGTCTAGCAGGCCAAGTTGAGTAACCGTAGTACATGAGAGCCATGTCGTGAGAAATGACGCCCTGTGGATCGCCAGCACGGTTAGCGCTCCAGAGGCTAGCCAACACTAGTCCTTCAATGAGGCCTAAGGGGCGGGGTCTGGGATAGAACTTCAGGCGGAAGATACCGCGCTGTGGACATTCCCAGTGTCCTGCTTTGACATGATAGTTCTGGTTTTGGGTCGAATAACCACATCGGAGCGCTTGTTTCGACGTGAAAAACCCCTGTTGCGAATGGGCAACTTGATAGAGTCTTTCCCGAGATGGGTCACCCGTCTTTTGCATAATTATCAAAATTTCCTTGATAATCATTCTACCACAATTATAAAAGAATTTTTGATAACCATGCACTACCATCACCACCTTGACACCGGGCACGGCTGGTAGGCTTAATTGCCAGGCATGGAATAGGCGCCTATCGAGACTACATCAGACCAGCTCGTCACCGCCGCACCCATGCCGTTCCAAACTGAATACCAGCCGATGTGGGGACCCGGTGTCAAGGTATAAGATGGTTGAGACCTTCCGCAGAGAACTGAAGTGACCGTTTTCCAACAGACAATAGAGACAGCTGCTATGTCAGCTGAGAAGTCGTTGAACATTCCGGCGACTGAATTCATCGAGCTAGTAAAATCGGGTGCTGTTCGGGCTTACAAAGCATTCTCGCAAGAAAATAGTCAGCGAGAAATCAAAGCAGAATTTGATCCAGCTGGCAGGCTACAACTTTGCCAAGAGGGAACAGGAGAGCCAGTCGCAATAGATGAAGCGATTGAAGCAGCCATAAATCAATCCGTTGACCTGTTGTTGGCAGCACTAAAAGGCAAAATCGATCAGTTTAACGAGGAGACAGAGATCCTCGAAAGAGAGAGACAGAAACACCATGAGGAACGACGAAGTAAATTGAGAGCAAGAGCAGAAGCCCTTGTAGGAAATATCCAATTGGCGAAGGTAACTGATAAAGACAACGTTTCTGGAAGGATAGAGCTTGAACTTGATGAGGATATCGCTGGGGAGATTTCCAAAGAAGAAGCGTTAGATGGGGATGCAACGCTTGAGATGATACCAGTTATGGTGACGGAGTTACTTAGCTGCAATGACAAGGCCGTCATGTCGTGCAGTAGAAAAGCGAAGGAGATAGTGCTTTGGCTGCTTCAGGAGCTAGATCTAGGCGGTACCATCTACGCGGTAGCTAGAGATCCAGGGAGGAAAAGCATCATAGCCATTGAAACATCGAGATCAATAGATGATTTGAAACGAAACAAGGAAGCCGGAATAACCCAGACTCGAAAGCAACTGGGTGGCGAATCAATAGAGTTTGTTGAATGGGATCAAGACGTACACCGATTGATAGCAAACAGCTTCTCACCAGAAATTCGCTTAGAGGACATAATCACGGCAGGCACAGAAGTCGTGGTGATAGTTGAACCAGAGAGCGACGAGCGAGCACAATCGGAAGCTGCGCTTATCTCGGAACTGGCAGGTTTGAAGGTTAGAGTAGAGTCTGGAACAGGTACAGAGAACCTACCTGGGCTTATTCCCTAGCATTTGCCAGAAGCTATTTTACTCAGCCAATCAATTACATCCGGCAAAACAATCAAATGCCATTGGGCATTTTCAATTTCTCTTCGCTTAAGAGTTTCACCATCAGAGACTTTTCTGCAGTATTTGCGCACTTCCTTTACTTCGTCAGCAAGCTTGACACAAAAAATGTCATCATTTTGCAGGTAAATAATTTGTTGTTTAATGCTCTGGTCAGCGTATTGATGCAGCATGGAGACAGCCTCGATGTTGGCGTCCAATTGGATACCCAAAGCCAGAAGAGATTTCGGGATTTGCCTCTCAGGAATCGCCCAATCTTCATTAGATAACACACCAGTCCTCTTACAAGCTGCTGCCCACCGCGAGAGCCAAGAATCAACAGATCGGATAACCACATCTACCCAGCGAGCCATGTTGCGGTCAAGGTTTTTCGAGTGGTTCGCTGCATGAAGAGTGTTGACCACATCCAGCAGCTTCCAGAAGATTCCATCGTTGAGCACATGAGCATCTTTATGCAGCACGTCACACAACAACGTCAATTTGTGAGAGTTTTCGCGATGCTTCCTGTGCTGAAGGATGGCGAGCGCTGTAAGCGATGATTCAAAACTATTTCTGTAGGGCAATAGTCTTTGTTTAAGCGCCGCATCAAGATCCGGAGACGCTGAAGAACTGGGTTCAGAACTTACGTTTACTTGTTGTTCTGGAATAACTATCTTCAATGGAGGGTCAGCAGACTTATCTTGCTGAAGAACGAGTTCAGTTTCAGCCTTCGTCACTGATTTAGATTGAACTTTACGCTCCTGGGTGACAACATCCGGCAAACAAGGCATGGGTTGTTGTACCTCGATGGAGTCTTCATGTAAGTTCGTTATATCCCGAGGAACTGCGACATTTTGTTTTTTAGCTAGTTGAATAAGAACCAGATTGTCAATCAACTTTATCGTCGGGTTGCTACTTTTGTCGTAGGCATGAGCGTTGATGACCAAATGTTTGTCAGCATTTATGGAAAAGTGAGCTTCAAAAGCCTTTTCTCCCTTATGCACCGTATGTGGTAGCTTAACACAAACAGGAGAGTCTTCATTGAGGCAATTAGAATCGGGGAGATGGGAATCACCTAGTGCCATGCGGATGTCCGATGGATCAGAATTGAACTCATAGAAATAGAGATTGAATTCGGACTGTTTAGGTTTCACGGCATACACCACAATTGGCTCCTTGCCGTCATAAGGGTAATCTGTGTATGGCTTCACAACAGCCTTAAAGCGCTGTTCTTGTCCATCCATATACTTAAAAGCATAGAAGTTGTGAATATGATCAAAGATCTGGGCGCCGCTTGCGTACAGCGTCGCTCCATGCACGACCGCCTGAATGGGGCTTTGCGCAAAGATTTTTTCGGCGCCAAAAATTTCCTTGAGAAAAGTTTGCACGGCAGGCAAATAAGAAGATCCGCCGACAAGAAGAACACCGCTTACATCACCGATTTCTACTGAATACGATTTACGAAACAGACTGTCAAGCTTGGTATTGATTTGCTCCAGCAGCTTTTGCGACTCGAGCACGGAGCGAAGGTCAGATCTAGTCAGTTCAAATCGAACAAGTGGCTCGTCGGACAAAGCCAATTCTACAGTTGTTCTAGAAACTCGAGACAAAAGTTGTTTAGCAAACTTGCATTGCTTCGTTAGATGCGAAGCTACTTTCAGTGGGTCGAGATTTTGAAAAACATCTGCGTGCCTTTCCATGACGTACTTGGTTAACCAAGAATCTATAGCGTCGCCAGCAGTATTTTCCAGTACTTCCGCCTCAATCCGCTCGCATACATTGTCCTTATCTTGTCTTGTAAATCTTACAAGAGCCAGATCGAGGCTGTATGCGCCATAGTCAAAAATCAAATAGACATCGCCATCGTTTACTTGGTTCACCAAAGTGAGCGCAGCAGCAACTGGCTCATCAAGCAATCTGATGTTTTGAAAACCACAGGCGCTTGAAAGACCCTGGAGCCAGACTTTGTAAGGTTCGAACGCGGCTACTGGATTGGTCAAGATAATTTCGGAGGAATTGTCAAGACCGGCGAACTTTTTAGCTGCCAAAAGAACTGTAGCGAGAAAATCAGTAGCGGCCGTTTGATTATCAACAGGACCAGATTGATTCTTGTATTGGATAAACCGGCTCTTCAATTGAGACATCAGAGTACCTACGCCACCGCGCGCTGCATGCTCGAGAACCTGACGACCAACAAGAAAGTTGGTTGTATTGTGATAGAGAATCAGTGATGGGGTAATAAACGTGTCGCTGTCGGGTCCTTCCATTGCGTACACATGGCTGTAAGGTGGAATTTCCAACATGACCGCGCGTTTAGTGGGCTCATCCCACACACCTACTAGTGTGGTGGAATTTCCAAAATCTACGGCTAGTTTTCTCTTAACCACAGAAGTAGGTATTTTCTAACGAAAAGGGTTGGTTTTGACGAGTACTGATGATATCGAATAAAGAACCCTAACATTTGTCCATTGTCATTCTCCCGGTGACTGATAAATCAGCTAGGTTTTGCCAGCAAGATGTAGTCGGAACGTTCAAAAATAAGCACAGCGAGGCACAGAGAAATTAAGGAAAGCGGCAACATGTCAAGCAAAGCCACAAGAGCATCTTACGACTATGCAGAGTCCGAATTCAATAGAATAAAGCTCGTGGGAGGGCACAAGTGTCCTATTTTACGAGGATTAGAACAAAAATTTCCTGAACCGACAGATGTAACCACTGATAGTGGCAAGCAATGTCATTCATTCACGAATGAGGAAGATGCGGATGAACTATGTCAATGAGCTTCGGATTGCATACGGGTCGCGAGCTCGTCTAATCATCTTGCAAACTCGTGAGGAAGAGCGGGCCATAGACGCTTTGCATGAGGTTGCTAAATCGCAAGATGTAGCATGCATAACTTGGGACTGTGGCTCGGGATTTCAAAAAATCTATCCGGATCAAAAACCAATGGACGCGGACAATTTGGCAAATGCAGATCCATTCGCGGCACTAGAATATATTTCCAAAATTACCTACGCCTCATTGATAGTGCTCAAAGATTTCCATGAGATGTGGGGAATCATCCGGGTCAAAAGGAAGCTTCGTAATCTTGCGCAGCAAGTAGGCGGTCCTGCGCACAGCATAGTAGTAATTAGTCCGGTAGATACAGTACCTGAAGAATTGCGGAATGAAGCAGTTGTTATTACGCTCGACTTGCCTAGCGAGAAAGAGCTAGACAAGGTTCTGCAGAGTCTAGGTAAAGTCAAAGGCAAACAGGATTCAGTCATCAAGTTAAATGATCAGCAACGGCAAAGGCTATTGCAAGCAGCTCTGGGACTCAGCATGAATCAGGCACGTTTAACCTTTTCTCGAATCTTAGCGAGCAAGGGTGAAATAACCGATAAAGACATTGATAGTGTAAACGAGACCAAGAAACAGATTTTAAAAGAGAGTGGGTGCTTAGAATACTTCGATTCTAAAGAGACACTTGATGATGTCGGCGGATTAGAGGAGTTGAAAGAGTGGCTGAACATAAGGGCTAACAGCTTTTCGAAAGAGGCACGCGATTTCGTAAAAGACTCACTCAAAGGGATAGCATTGATTGGAATTCCAGGCACTGGAAAAAGCTTGGCAGCAAAAACCATCGGCAGCACCTGGAGAGTGCCAGTAGTTCGATTTGATGTAGGTGCAGTTTACGGACAATTTGTTGGTCAATCTGAAACGAATGTGCGCATGGCGATAGCCACTATTGAGCGTATAGCACCTTGTATTTTGTGGATAGACGAACTCGAGAAAGCATTCGCCCACGGAGATCTAGACGGAGGAACAAGTAAGAGGGTATTTGGAACTCTCTTAACCTGGATGGCTGAAAAATCCGCACCTGTATTTATTGTGGCAACAGCAAATAACATACAGGCTCTACCTCCGGAATTGCTTCGCAAGGGACGGTTTGATGAGATCTTCTTTCTCAACTTACCATCGCAAGAAGAACGAAAGCAGATATTTGCCGTTCAACTGCGAAAGCGGGAGCGATTTCCACAAGACTATGACCTCACCAGCCTCGCGGCAAATTCAGAAGGTTATGTTGGAGCGGAGATTGAGCAAGCTATTAAAGATGCGCTCTGGCTATGTCACTCACAAAAGAAAAGAGTGCTTACAACAGATGATATTTTGCGTGCCCTGAAGAAACTGATACCTCTTGCGAGATCGCAAAAGGAAGCGGTAAGAAACATGCAATTGTGGCTTGAGCAAGGTCGAGCAATATCGGCTTCATACAGTGAGAAGGAAGAAGCAATAAGACAGTCACCCAAGGTGCGCGGGTTAGGGGAAGCCGAAGAAATTATCCACATTGAACGGCCAGCAAAATCATAGGCTAGCTTGGCAAGGGCACTAGGCATAGTCGTCTTCATATGGATCTCTTTCAGGCTCATTTTCCGGTTCAGGCGCTCTGTCATTTGAGCGATCGACGGAACGTGACGTAGCCTTTTTCGTTGACTTAGGTTTGGAGACGGGCTTCTCATTGGGTTCGGATGAGTGCTTGGTTGATTCAATTTTGGGATTGTGAATCGCTTCTTGTTTTGCCTCGTAGTCCTCCAGTTTTTTCTTGCATTCATCAAGCCGAATCTGTAATTCGTGCAGGTCTTCGGCAGTTGTTTGTTTATCACATTGAGCATTTTCCAAAGCTAATTGAGCGTCCATCCAGGCAGTGTGAATACGGGCGTACTCATTGTAAGCAATTCTGTTTACGTCTTTCAGACCAGGACTCTTCTTGGCTAATTCGCATAGTTCAAAAAGAGTAGGAGATAGCTCCCACTGTGGATTCTCAGGAGGTGGGTAGTTTGAAAAGAACGACTCACCAAAGCTTGGGTCATAACTATCGAGCAGAATCGGATTCATGCCATTGCGCCAAACAACAATCTTGTCTTTTGGAATTCGACCAACCTCCGAAGGGTCCAAAAGTGGCTTAGCATAGGGGTGGCGGGCGATAGAGCAATTGCTAGTGATGGAGCGTCGGACAGCCGTTCGATTTCCCAGCATCGCTGAAATTCTTTTCTGCAGTTCCGTGTTACCGGTAGCGAAGAAAATTTTTGTGTCACCGACATCGCCTATGAATGCAGCGGCGCCGGGAGTGTAATTGTCTTTGAGTTGAACAGGATCTTGGAAACCTAGCACGATCGGCACAGGCGCATTTCTCATGACGGCAATTTTGTGCTGAATGCCAGGTATTACGCCATAGGCGCTAAATTCATCAAGGAACCACGCAATTGGGACTTGTGGCTGTTTGAGCATTGGAAACTGCATGAAAAAGTTCAGTGCGAGAGCCATAAATTGCTTGTACTCTTGCCTATGAACAGGATAAGCAAGGTATACAGAATAGAGATCTTCAGAGAGTGAGTCTACGTTGAAGTCTGATACTTCTGTTAAACTCGCCAAGACCGGATCGGTCCACGGATTTAAGCGCTGCAGCAGCCCGCTATAGACTCCGTACCTAAAATTGTGGCTGCTATTGTTTAAGAACTCGTCGTAGCGGCGTACAGCTAGCTCAAAACCAGATTTTGTAACTATTGTTCGGCAGTTATCTGGTCCGAGTCCGAGCAGGTACCGGATGAAAGCTAGATTCGATCGCCCGCCTTGTATCGATTTCTTATTTTCACCTCGCAATCCCATTGCATAAAGAAGCATGGCTTTCAGTACATGTTTTTCAGCCTGGGTCCAGATCTGATCACCTTTGTGCGTTGTGACAGTTGTATTGTCAATGATCAGATCTGCAAATGCTGTAGCATCGCTTTCGTTGTGAATGAAATCAACTATGTTGAAACGAGTGGAACTTCTATCGGATGGATTTATGAAGAGAATTGTGTGACCATGGGCTTTTCTAGCACCGGCGGTCCTGCTGTAAACAATAGGTACTGCATCGTCTCTGCCAGTTACCTCGGTGACGACGGAGGAGATTTTCAGTCGCTTGAGCAAATTTGTAATGAGGACCCTTCGAGATTTGCCTACACCAGGCGGTCCAGTGACAAGAGCGTGAGCCTCTGTGAATCGTTCGGGGGTGGAGACTTCTTGTCCCTGAAAGATTCCCAAGTGAAGTCTCTTGCTCAGCTCGTCTTGAGAAAGACCATCCGAGAAATAGCCTTGACGGGCGAGTTCGTTGGCATCGGCCCATTTAGCCGAGCCATAGTCGGTAGCAGGTTCTGCATTCGCGAGTTCCTGCAAGGATAAGACACAGCGTTCTTTAAGTAAGCGAATAAACTCGGAGACCTTGGTATAGCATACATCCGTGGCTCGAGTACACCACTGTGGATGCGGTCTGTGCTCATGTTGAACTGTCACCACTAGTGGTTGCGCATGAGGGGAGTTGTTCGTTAACTGAGCAAAATTCAACGGCGGATTTTGATCAAGCTTTGCGCGAACCTCAATGTACAAGTCAGTATGATATGTGTGCGTCCCCCAGGGCTCCGTGTCTCTTTTGATGCCGTGAATAAGACGAGTCACCTGATCGTAATGAAGTTGTCCGTACTGCATTGAATTCAAAACGCCGATGATGACTTCATCTATGGCGTCCAGAGAGCCAATCAACTTGTAGTTATCAACAAGCGTGCAAGGCATGATTTAGGAGTTTTCCTCATCGAAATTATGGATGATTATTATGTCGGGCGGCTGATCATAAGGACTCACATAGGTTGAAGCTCCACTAGGCGCAGTATCTTTTGAACCAACAGCAGGCTGTTGCTCCGCTACAACATCGCCCAAGCTAATTGTGTAACCGAAGTCCTGACGAGAGGTAGTCTTGATTTGATTGCTCTGGTTGTGGTTTGAGGTTATCTGGCTCGGCTTCGAATTCTTGGTCGAAGAATTGCCACTGTATTGGATGCTATCAAAAATAGCTGTAATGATACGTCCTACTAGAGCCGCCATGTGACCGGAAATTTGCACGAAGATCGACCAGAGACTAGAGACGATTGGGGTCAAAACGGTAGTCAGCAAGGTTCCAACACCTCTAAAAATCGAGCCCAATAGACGCTCTCCATGAATGCCAAACATTTTGCTTAAGATAGCCAAGATAATCAGCAGCACAACTAGAACGCCTGCAAGCTCTCCTAGATAGTGTGTAAGGTAATTTAGATCAGGCATCATTATTCGGCTTCACGAAGTGGATTGGTGTAGGGTTTCAAGAGCGCCTTTGCATACCACCATTCATCTAACGACTTTGATTTTGGGTCATTGAAGAATTCCTGAAGCAAGGGAAAAGCATTACCTGTATCGCCGATGGACCAGTAATACAAGCCTGCATATGCTTTGGCTCGCAAGGTTTTAGCAGGATCATTCTCTGCGGCTTGCAGAACTGTAGACGTACCCTGCTCCGGACGTAACATGAAATCACAAACGGGCATCGGCCAGTCGGCCACAAGTCTGATCTTCTCGGCTTCAAGAAGCATATTCGCCTGGTCCCTTTTGTTGGTTTTGAAATCGCAAACTGCAGCTAATAGAGTTGCATATGTTTTGACATCGTCGTCATTCAGACCTGCGCGATTTAGTGCATTAGAGCAAGATTCCGCACAAGCAACATAATCGCCCAATTCAAACTGGACTCTAGCCATTTTGAACCAAGTTTGAGGACTGCCAATTCGAGCTGCAGCAATTTTGAGATCGTTCAGAGCTTGCTGCGGCTGTTCCATGCGTTGAAAAGCCACTCCACGCAACAAAAACGACATTGCGTTATTAGGATTTAGTCCGATAGCCATTGTTGCGTCTTCTTCGACTGACATGTATTCTTCAAACTGGAGCCTGCAATCAGCGCGACCGCTAAATGCTAGCGCCTTCTGGGAAGATCTTTCAGCGGGATCGCAATCGTAGTTGTCGAACTCTATTGCCTTTGAGTAATCGGACTCAGCATCTTTGTACTGTTTCAATTCGCGGTATGTATCAGCCCGTCCCAAGTAAGCACCGGAGTTGCTGGAGTTAAGTGCAAGTGCTGCTGCGAAGTCTTTAAGGGCAAGAGTGTATTTCTTCAATCCAGATTGGCAACGACCACGTAGAGCGTAAGCCTTGGCATATCTTGGCTTGAGAGATATTGTCATAGTAAAATCATCAATCGCGTTTTGAAAATTCCCAGCTGGATCTTGCTTTTTTGCCACATCAGAAGCGAGCTTGTAGTAAGCATCGCCTCGCAAAAAAAAGTATTCTGAGTTGGACGGGTCCGCTTCTAAAGCATAAGTAAACTCATCGATCGCTTCATAGTACTTCTTTTGATCCCAAAGCTTTTTCGCATTTTCCAGATGCTCAGCAGCGGTGGCAACTTTGGACTCTTTTGGTGCTATTTGCGTCTGAGGCTTGGGAACAACTTCTGTCGCCGGCCTCTGTAGTCCTCCCAAGTAGAAAGTAAAAGACGCAAGGGCAAGTACGAGGATTGAAACAGAAACAAGAGCTGCCCTTGAAGACGACGTGCTCGTTGCTTGCGGTTGATGAACTTCATTCTTTGGAACTATTTCCTGCTGGCTACCCTCATTGGTAGATTTGGATTCACTTACATTCTCAATAGGCACCACAGGTGGCGGCATTACGGATTGAGCTGGTTCGCTTACGGAGATTTGTGCCGCAGCATCATCAATTTGGTTTGCTATTTGAGCCACTAAGTTTGAAAGAGACTGATTTGAAGCATTGTGGTCAAAGAACGCCAACATAAGTCTTTTGCGTAATTCGACTTGGCTAGCAGAGAGATAGGTAGAACCCGGCAATCCAAGAATTTCATTCGGTATCTTGTCCATTTGCATCGTTCAACTCGTATGACTTGCAACTAGTCGTTTAACTTCTGAGGTTACTTCCCTGATTATGCGATCCGGCTCTGGATGGGCAACCTCAGAATTAATGATCCAGCGCATTATTAGCTGTGTTTGTCCGTTATTGCCATAGATTTCGTTTCGCAAGAAAATCTCTGTCTTTGACGGTCGCTTATTGGGATCGGGAGAACCTTGGTTATGCATCAAGGTTAGATTGGCAAACAACTGCATTGGATGTCCTGATCTCGGCTCTCGGACCATGCGTTTAATTATCCAATTGCCATGTGTGGCTCCTTGCAGAGCCTCCTCTACTTGCGCGAAAACCCCACGTGGCTCAAGCACAAAATTCTCGACAATAGTAATTTCGCGCGGCTTGTCTGCAAAACGCCCGATAGGAAGTCCAACTACAAAGCCAGCTAACGCAGCACCGAGAGCAATTAATGGTTCATGCGTGAAATAGAAACCGGCGGCGCCGCCGGCAAGTGAAAAAAACAAAGCAATTGCGTTAGCACGTTCCACGATTACAGTTCTTCGTCGTCTCTTTCTCGGTCATCCTCGGTTTCCAATTCCAAATACTCTTGTCTAGATTCGTACCCGCTATTGTCGACTGATCTGTCCTCCATTTCTTGTTCATGCTCGATATAGTCACTCTCCTGGACCTCCGGTTCAGCGAAAAGGTGGACGAGGTCTTTCTCATGTTCCATGTCCGGTGCCAGAAGGGCTATTTCGTTGGAAAGTTTGTCATAGACAGCTGCCAGAGCTGGTTGGAATTGCTCACGCTCTTCTTTGTTGAGCAGGGACGATGTCTTATCAAGCAAGACTAGCAATTGTTCATCCGTGAATCTGGTTAGGCGACATTCAAATCTATTTTCACTGTAACTAGATGGAACTCTCATTTGGTCCGGGGTCTCAAGACGCCGCTCGAAATAGTGGAGAATAGTGAGCGAATGCCCGAGAGTCGTTTCATTAAAAGCCAAGTCGTGGTAATGCGGAACCGACTTATCACCTATCTCCAACGCCTTGTAATAGGCCTCCCTTTTCTCAATGAACAAGGACATCTCTTCAGACCTTAGGTCCGATATAGTTCCAGCCAAATCAGGATAATAGTGTTTGAGTTCCTGTCGCAGGATCTTAAAGTCATCGGTTCTTATCTCATGGGAGAGATTTTGGAACCCCTCTAACAGGTCCAGCTGACGCAGTCCAGACAGGATGTACGCCTCAAAGACCTCCTTTTCGGAATTGCTAGTTACCACAGTTTTGTCTGCTTGATTGGGGAACGTCTTCCTGTATCCCAGCTCCTGTACTATCTCTCGGGCTTGGGCTATCAGCACAGACTCAGGATCAACCTTGGCACGGTTATCCCACTTCTTGTCAATGACTTGTTCTTGGACCTCCAGCTTGTCCTGAATGTATTTGATTCGCATACGATGGGCCGCATATTGAGTCCGTAGCGCAGGGTGGACTTTCTGAAACTCCCATCCCTCGCTTCGCGCATCTTCGATTAGAAACGATCGGTTAAGTTCAAGGTACTCTTGACGCCAAGCAGCCTTGAACCCTTTGAACTGATCGGCTTGCCCTGGCTTCCCGCCAGCAAGTTCGGTTCGGAGATCTGCAACTTCATGGTCGAGCTGAGGATTGTAGAGTCCCAGCTCTTTCATAGCGCGGTAGTCTTTTGAACGCTGAAGAGCCAGCAGCTCGGCGTCTCTATCTACATTAAACTCTCGCTGGATGTCCTTTTCGTAGTGGTAATCCTGAAACCGCAGTTCCATTGAATATTCACGACCGAGTTCTCTAAGCAGATTTATATCTGCTTTGCCAAACTTGATGGAGAGCCCATCTCGGGTTTTACCAGCAACTATTGGGTGAGAGTGATGGTGGTCTGTATTTGTATGCTCAACGCTGTACCAAATGAGCTTTCGCCCAGTTATGGTTTCATACCGAGCAAGAATTTCTCTAGTATAGAGTTGGCGATTAAGGTCGTTTTCACCTGGAGACATTATGAGCTTGAACATGGCGGCATACTGACCGCGATTTTCAAGCATGTCCTTAATTACTTCGGTGCGACTAATGTTATTGCGATTAGCATCAAAGAACTGTCGGTCTTTTTCGCCTGGTCCTTTCTCCCTGTCCTTTATGTAGTCTATGTACTGGACAATATGACGGGTGGAATCTTTGCCATTGCCCACATAGGAGATTTTGACCACATCGTTAACGTTTGAGAACGCCGGCGGTCCCTTCTGAAACACTTTCGAGCCCTTTGCCTTAGCTGCCAGGGCGTAGGTCTTTCCCGCTTGTCGGGTTGACGCTGGTCCTTTCTCATCGGAATCATCAATCTTACTTCTGACTCGCTTGTCTTCAGCGGCAAGAGCAGAAAAAATCGACGCAGAAGAGGCAAGATCAGTCATTGTGGCTTGAATCTGCTGGCGCTTCAGGCAGAGTGTCATCTAACTTTGAGCGCAGGTACTGCACCGCAAAGTGGCGACTTTGCTCCCAATAATTTGTGAGTGCTTCCTGCTTGAGTGCAGCTTTGGGAATGCCTTTAGAGAAAAAGAGCCCTAGGTAGAAGAGGCATTGGGCTGACGCGCGGATGTCTTTGACCAGAAGCTTCCTTATCGAGTCTTCCATTCTGGCAAGCCGCCGTTCCAATTTGCTTTCTTGCTCAGCAAACTGGTCGTTTGTGTAGTCGTCGATGAATTTTTCGATTGCTATCCGGCAAACGTCAGAGCGATTAGTACCTTCGGCTTTCGCAATTTCGTTGAGCCGTTTAATCTTGTCGGGCTGCAATCGAATTTGCAGAGGGCTCATAACGGACCCCGACTTGGGGCCTTTTTGGCGTTTTCCCTTGGTAGATTCTGCCACTTAAGGCGATACCCGTAGCTTGACTTACTAGCGACGTGTAACCGGGGTAACCTCTAGCATTATATATCTTTTCGGTCGGCGTAATGCACCAAAACGCATATCCGGCTGACATGTAACGCACCGAAAGCCAAGTACTACAAGCAGTTACGAATGTCTCATTACGCCCTTTTATCCTGCCTCCGTTCAAATTCGCCCATTCCGGACACCTCCATGGGCTCATTTCACTCCGGACTCCGCTTAGCTCCGACTCGGGTTGCGACTCAGTGCCCCTTCGTCGCGACCAATAAAAAACCCCAGCGGCGGGGCCGGGGTTTTGATCGATCAAGCAGCAGAGGATTCGACTATTTCAAGCCACTCACCTTGCACTGCGTAGTGAGCATCGTATATAGAGCAATCGTAAAGTTCGCGATAGGCTTCCACTTCAGCGACGTATTCGCTCAAGGTGGTGTGCTCATCTTGTTCAAAAACAATGGCGGACACTTGGACCAATTCGCCTATGAAAGTAAAGTCAATCATCGAGTACTCCTCCGTAATTCCAGCAACGCTGCCGGGTCGGTCTCGTCCCACTTCACCGGAGGCTCCGCCGTCAAGTACTCGCGAAGCGACCGCGTAGCGGCTTGGTACTTGATGGTGGAGGTGGGGAAGTAAACTGGAGAGACCAGGGAGCGGCGACCATCACGACACCTAGCAGCACTAATCAAGGAGCAACACTTTTAGGTGCCGAAATTAGGCATGAGAAGTCAGCCTAGATCAGGGCCACTTGAGGGGCCTAGGGGGTGGATGTCAAAGCACTTTACCCTAGTAACTCGCAGATGTAATGGTCATAGGCACGGGAATCTAATTCGGCAAAATCCAACCCAAGAGCATCGCAAAGATGGCGAAGATCGGCGAGCAGGTCTGCAATACCTTCAACAGGGCAATCGATATCTAGCTTCCTTATCGAGTGATTGTAATAGAGTCCTGATTCGTGTTTTTTGACGCCACCACGCAGGGCTGTAAGCGCCTTCACTGCGCGTCGTTTGTTTGAGTGGTACATTTTGACCTCCAAGGCGAATTGCCCCCAGAACGAGCCTGGGGGCGGGTACGAAATACATCAAGATCACGGATTTGATCGATACCACTGAGATAAAAGAACCTGCTGGAATTCAAACAGTGCAATCAGTTCGAGCGCTTCTGCTGTGGCATTCAGTGGTGAATAGCGGATCTCTTCGCGAAGCAGTTCAACTTGGACGGGATCGATTAAGCGGTCATTATTCATAAGGACACCTCCAGATTCCCGGTCGCTACCGGGGTCGGCTCTTTCAGACTTAGCCGGAGGCTCCGCCGTCAAGTACTCGCGAAGCGACCGCGCAGCGGCTTGGTACTTGACGGTGGAGGTGGATGAGTAAACTTAGAAGACCCAGGGAGCGCCTACAACAACAATCAATACTGACAATCAGAATGGTGTCCTCAATCAATTGCTGAGTGTGCTTCACTGAGATAGAAAGTTTCTCCCGCTTCAGTACGCACACCTATCAACTTATAGATTTCATGCCAGTTCCTTTCACAAGTGAGGCAGGAAACTTCCTGGAAACAATAATCACCAGCGAATTCGCTTTCTCCATAGTAGAAATGAAATCGATTCTCGCAATAAGGGCACTTTTGGTCGTTTCCATAGTTTGAAATATTTGGCATTTCGTTCATTTGACTCCTTTCCCCATTGGTTCTGAATGAGAGAAGTGGAAGCTACAAAGCAGCTTCCACTTCTTCAAGTGCACATTAGGCGTCAGGCTTCTGGAGAGTAAGGCGCCGGAACTTCCCCGGCACCTTCTCGCAGAACCGTGCTTGATAGTCTCCACTCACACGGCTCCCATCACCTAATACAGGCACGGTTTAACGCCAAACTTCCAGTGAGCAAACAAATTCGGATTGCGCTCAGCAATGTTGATGAGCCAATTCCGAGTTTGCCACGGTTGATGGCGTTTCCGTTTGTATTTCCGCATCGCCCACTTGATCAAATAGAAATTGATCTTTGCAAGGGATGGGTACAGCGCCGACTTATAGTGGCGTCCGTAATAATTGCACCATCCCCGGACGGTGCCGTTAATCGTTCTCGCGAGCTCGGGAAGAGACGTGAATGTGCGCCGATGGAGGTTCCAGTCGCTGATTGTTTTGCGAATCTCTTTGGCTGCCTTGTCACTGATTGCTGGCGCAAAACCGCAGAAGATCTGCCCTTGCTTGTTCTTCACTCCACGAGGGCGAAACGTGTAACCGAGAAAGTCGAACGCCATGTTGGGATATGTCCCAGGGCGGTCGGCTTGTTTGCAGTACACGATCTTTGTCTTCTCCGGGTGCACCATCAGCTTAAAGGTCTCAAGCCGCTGAGTAATTCTAGCTAGAACCCTCTGCGTTTGGGACTCCGAGCAGTGCACAACAATGTCATCCGCATAGCGCTCAAAGAAGATGTCGGGCATAGTGTCTTTCATCCATTGATCAAACGCGTGATGCAGATAGATATTGGCTAACAAGGGCGAGATTACACCGCCAACAATGTTGCTAACTTAGTGCTAGAATATGTACACAAAGTTGGCCGAGACGAGCTACGCACGCCATACGGCCAAGGTTTCAGAAGAATCGCAGAAATCAGGGAAGGAGCTAGAGTTGGCAAAACCGGCAGCTGGTCTCAAAAAGGAGTTAAAGGTGACAGTTAGATTCGAGCCAAACAGGCTATCAGAGGAGTGTTTGGCCGCTGCATACGAATTAGCAATTCCGTTGATTGAACATGACACCACAAGGAAGCGCGTGAATCGACAGAGCAGTGGCAAAACTAATGCCCCAAAAGAAAGGCTGGTGGTTTAAATGGCAAATGTCGCATTATACGCTCGCGTGTCGTCAGAACAACAAGCAGAAGCAGGCACCATCAAGAGCCAAGTGAGCTCGCTGCTCGAGAAAATATCTGCTGACGGCCTTGCATTACCGAGCACGCAGATGCAATTCATCGATGATGGTCACAGCGGTGCTACGCTGATTAGACCAGCCTTAGAGCGGCTCCGCGACTGCGTTTTCAATGGCTTGGTCGATTGTGTTTACGTCCATTCACCGGATCGCCTAGCTCGCAAATATGCCTATCAAATCTTGCTCATGGATGAATTCCAGAAAGCAGGCGCCAAGATCGTCTTTCTCAATCGAGAAATTGGAAAGACTCCTGAAGACGACTTGCTTCTGCAGGTCCAGGGCATGATGGCTGAATATGAACGCGCCAAGATCCTCGAACGTTCACGCCGTGGAAAGTTGCAGGGCGCGAAGCGAGGGGCCGTCAACGTGCTTAGCGGTGCGCCATACGGATATCGCTATGTAGGTAAGCATGATGGTGACGGACAATCGCGCTATGAGATCATCTTCGAAGAAGCGCGCGTCGTTCAGCAGATCTTCGAATGGATTGGCCGAGAGCGAATGTCGATAGGTCAGGTAAAACGAAAACTTGACGAAAGTGGTATCAAAACTAAATCTGGAAAATCTTTTTGGGATCGGACAGTGATTTGGGCTATGCTCAAGAATCCTGCATACATCGGTAAAGCTGCGTTCGGAAAAACTAAGCTCGGCGACAAGCGAACTCGCATACGGCCGCAAAGGAACAGTTCGGATCGACCGAGACAGAGCTATTCAACATACGACGTGCCAAAAGAGGACTGGATTTACATACCAGTTCCCGCGCTCGTCAGCGAGGATCTGTTCAACGCCGTGCAAGATCAACTCAGCGAAAACAGAGAACAAAACCGCGAGAGAAGACGCGGAGCTCTACACCTTCTGCAAGGGCTGATTTGCTGCAAATGCTGTGGTTATGCGTTCTATGGAAAGCCAGTCCGCAACAAAATCGACAAGACGAAGACACGCACGTATGCGTATTATCGTTGCATTGGCACCGACTCCTATCGTTTCGGCGGTAAGCGAATTTGCGACAACAAGCAGATTCGCACCGACCTGGTTGATGACTTGGTTTGGCGCCAAGTCTCAGAACTACTACACGATCCTCAGCGGCTTGAAAGAGAATTCAACCGACGTCTAAAGAAGGGGCAAAAGCAAGACCCAGAGCACCTAGACGCCGAGCGAAAAAAACTACAGAGCAAGATCAATCGGATGATCGATAGTTACGCTGAGGGGTTGATTACAAAAGAAGAATTCGAACCACGAGTTAAGCGGAGTAAGGCTCAGCTAGCCACTCTAGATGAACAATCAAAAGCAATAAGTGACCAAGAAAATAGTTCGCGGCAACTTCAACTTTTGATCGTTCGACTCGACGAATTTGCCGCCAAGGTAAGAGGTAAACTTGATAAACTAGACTGGGAGACAAAGAGACAGATCATACGGTCTCTCGTTAAGGCGGTGGAAATTGAACAAGACCAAGTCAACGTCGTCTTTCGCGTAGGTGCACTCCCTTTTGAATTGGCCCCCTCAGGGGGCCGAAGTTTGCAACATTGTAACAAGCGTGATCACCGAGCCCTGCGGGCTTCCTACTGATCTCTCAGCAAGAGTACCGTCTTCCTGTTGAAGTGGTGCCTTCAACCACCGCTCTATGTAGAGCAGTATCCATCGACTATCTGTGTGTTTCTTCACCAAATTCATCAGGATTGAATGATCGAGCGTGTCAAAGAATGCCTTCAGGTCGAGGTCTATGACCCACCACCTGCGGTGGCATCGCTGCTTGGCTCTCTCAATCGCATCGAGCGCCGATTTGCCGGGTCTGTATCCGTATGAGTCTGGATGGAATATTGGTTCCACTTGTCACTTTGCGAATTAAATGCGACATTTTTTTGCGCGCTATTTGCGACATTCCGACAGTGGCAATTAGATTTTCGCGTCCCGCAGGTATCTGTACAACGTCGTGAAATGCACCCCAAAAAGATCAGAGACATGCCGAATTGATTTCCCCTGCTTCAAAAGTTTTCTTGCGAGCTTGAGTTGTTCTACGGTCATTTTCGTTGGTCGTCCAAATCGAACACCTCTTTCGAGAGCGGCTCTGCGTCCGACGTCCGTTCGATCTCGGATGAGGTCTCGTTCGAATTCTGCTAAACCAGCAAACACAGTCATTACCAATTTTCCGGTAGCGGATGTGGTATCAGCCCATTCCTCCGACAATGATTTGAATGATGCGCCTTTCTCCTTGAGCTGTTCCATGGTGTCAAGCAGAACGCGAGTGGATCGTGCCAGTCGATCGAGTCTCCAAATTATCAAAACATCATCTTTGCGAATGTGCTCCATCATTTTCCGAAACTCTGGTCTGTCGTGGCCGACGCCGGAAACCGTTTCTTGATATATCTGCTTACAGCCAGCGCGCCTCAGTGCCTGCAACTGGATATCGAGGTTCTGGTCCTTCGTAGATACCCTTGCATAGCCAATCTTCACGGCAAAAAATTTTCCTTTTCATTAGCGAAACTTATAGCTCGCGCTTACTTTTTTACGTCAAAGTTTTGCTAACGTAGCAAAGCCGCTTTTGGCACGGGTTCTACGTTTAGTAGAACTTAGGATTTTCGCAAATACACTTTACTATGGAATCGCCGCCTTTGAATGAACCTCCTCTCCCGATTGATGAAGAGCCATACGGCGCCAAATATGATTTGATCGCTCCCTGCATACAGGAGGGAATGACTGTAGCTCAGCGTGCGCTTGAAACTGGCATACATAGAAGCACGCTTGCTCGATTGATCAAACGCTTCAAGGCCGGTGGAACGGATTCTTTGGAACGGAAGAAGCGATCTGATCGAGGCTCTGTGCGGATGGTTAATCCTTCTGTGGCGGAACTCATCAAAGCTCACTTGATTGCTCTTCCGCACCTGAGCTGCTCAACGATACATCGTCTAGTGGGCAGAATCTGCACCAAGCAGAATTGGATACCACCAACGTATTGGGTGGTTTATCGAATTCAGCAAAATCTGCCGCAAGACCTTCTCACGCTGTCTAAAGACAGCGCTGAATACAAGCGTCTCTACGAAATCATCCATCGATTCGAGGCGAGTTGTCCGAATGAAATCTGGCAAGCGGATCACAATTTCATGGACATCTTCGTTTGGGATGAACATGGACATGCTTTGAAGCCGGTTCTCACAGCCATTCTTGATGACTACAGCCGATCTGTCACAGGTTATTATCTTGATTTTACGCCTCCGTCTGCGCAGCGAACTGCTTTGGCTTTGCGCCAAGCAATTTGGCACAAAAGCGAGCCCAAATGGCTTGCTTGTGGCATTCCAGACAAGCTTTACACTGACCGGGGTGCTGACTTTCTTTCAAAGCGTTTGAAACAAATTGCAGCAGAACTTGATTTCGAACTTATAAAAGGTCGACCGTATCATCCCCAGGGAAAGGGCAAGATAGAGCGGTTTTTCGAAACTGTGAATCAACTATTTTTGTGTGAGCTACCAGGCTACACCCCTGACGGATGTTCACCGCAACAGCCGGGTATGAACTTGGAACAGTTTCGAAAAGCCTTTCATACCTGGCTGCTCAATGAATACATGCAACGAAAAAATGATGAGACTGGACAAACGCCATTAGTACGCTGGAGTGAGCGCGGTCACGTTCCACGTATGCCGAACTCTATTGATCAGCTACACATGCTGCTCATGAGTATTCCTGAGTTCCGGTTGGTGCGGAAGGATGGTGTTCACATTTTAAACCACTGCTATTTCAACACCGAGCTTCAACATGGCTATATGCGAGAGCACGTCTTAGTTCGTTACGATCCATCGGATGTTTCCCAAGTATTTGTTTTCCACAAAAGCAGGTTCGTATGTATTGCCACGTGTTCCGAACTTGCAGGCACCAAGCCTACTTTACAAGACATTGAAAAAACTCGTTCTTCACGTAGGAAATTTTTGCGTTCCATCATTTCATCTGCTCGTGATGTCGTCAAAGCGTACTCTAATCAGTCCAGTCGAGACATTCCGCCAGTCGATCAGAAATCCAATGAAACTCCACAACCGCCTCAGATTATAAGGAGGTATTCCGTTGATGCATAACAACCAAGAAAATGAGTTCGTACAAACCAGACAACATCAGCGTTTTGCAGAGTTTGCCGATTTCTGCAGATCGAATCGATCACTGGGAGTCTGTACCGGCAAGCCTGGAATTGGCAAGGAAGCCTCCGCACAAATGTATGCGCAATGGATGACTCTGAAGCCGCTTTTGGAGAACCCTCGGCCTAAATACTCCCCACCTGTACGACTTCAAAATTGTCATAGTGCCTACTGGGATGCTGAAATCAACTGCACTGTGAAGCGGCTTCGCTCCGGGCTACGTACGCTTCGGAACAAATTCGATTCTCTTTTAGAGGAGGCTCTCTATTGGCACGAACCTGAACGATTCAAGGAACCGCCGCGAATTGAGTTTCTCGAACTAGTGTTTGTGAATAATGCTCACCGCTTGCCGTATGCGTGTCTGGAGGAGGTCAATGACTTTCGCAAGAAATACAAAATCGGAGTCATTCTTCTGGGAACATCGGGCTTTGACAGAAAAGTCAAACATTATGATCTCGTTGGTTGTGATGTAGCGTTGTTTCACGAATACGAAACGCCTCGCTCTGATGAACTGAAGCAAATACTTGATTTGCGATGGCGCAGTGCTGAGGTCACCATAGACGATACCGCGATCACTATCATAGAAGAGGTAACGCATTCAAACATTCAGAAGGTGCTGAACATCCAAGCTGAAATCGAGCGAATTCGACGAATTGGCTCAATTACTGTAATTTCACCGCAAATTGTTCAAGCGGCGAGTGCGAGTCTTCTCCTGGATGCGCCAAGCCGATCAAAGTCGTAGCCGAAATAAAGCCGAATCGGATGATGTCGTTGCAGATGTCGCAAATAATTCGCAATGTGCATTTATTTCGCAAAAAATGTCGCATTTATTTTGCAAAGTGACACCAGTGCGCTTCCCAGCCAGCCAAGTCAGAAATTATAAAAGGCGGCAAAAACCGGACACTGATTCGTAGTTGGCGTTCCTGGCTGACAATCCAATACGTGCGTCGCCACATGCTTTAGAATTGAGCAGCAAAGGCAAGCAAGTATGGCGGCCGATAGACTCAGCAGACAGTGTCGAATTCTCTTGTGTCCCACTGAATTTCCACTCTTGGCCGTTGAGGATTC
>CAYQKX010000040.1:0-75970 GCA_964418155.1 uncultured Candidatus Obscuribacterales bacterium
GAGCCTGCGAGCCAGCCGATCGGCTGATTCGATTCCCGACGAGAATCGAAGATGTCTTTGTCGATGGGAAGGTCGTAGTCGAGGGTGGGCGTCTTAGAAATAATTGAACGCGGACAATATCAAGAATTATTTGTCTATTGAAAACCGCGTGTAGTGCCCTTGAGTAATTTAATCTATACTTGTATGCCTGCTGTGTGAGGTTTCACATATGCCTCAGCCGGGCAAGAGACCCATGTACAGCAGATATTTCTCCAGCCACTCAGGTAGGAAGGTCAAGACAAACATATGGCCAGCATAGGACGTACGGATCACATTTGCAGCGGAAGAACATGCATGTTTTGTCGTGTACTCGACAATCCTAACCGGGCCAAGCAATCCGGGGCGCGTACTTTCATGGACAGCCAGGTCATCGAGCGTGTCAAAGAGCTCGAGCAGCGCTCCTTGCTAACAAGCACCGAACAGAGTCTGGCGGCAGTCAAAGGTGAAGAGATTGAGCGCCTCGCGCTGCTCGACACTCTGACCGAGCTCTACAACTCACGTACCTTCTACAAAGAAATTAAAGACGAGCTCAAGAGAGCCAAGCGTTACAAGCGCCCAGTCGCACTCTGCATGGTTGCAATCGATGGCTTCAAAGATGTAGTCAGACAATACGGCGCATTGACATCGGACGCCGTGCTCAAAGTCATGGGCAATGTGCTTCGAGGAGCAATCCGCGATGTTGACATTCCGGCGCGCTACAGCGCGGAAGAGTTCGCAATTATCTTTCCAGAGACCAACGCCTCCGGCGCATCAATAGTGGCAGAGCGCATCAGGCAGCGCATCGGCAACCAGTCGATTACGCACAACTGGCACAATCTCCGCGTCACAGCATCGGTAGGACTGGCAGCTTTCCCAGCCCACGCCAGAGAGCACGACGAATTGATTGAAAAATCGGTGAGAGCGTTAGAACTGGCCATGCAACGTGGCGGCGATAAGGTCTGCACGGTCTAGTTACAAGGTTTTCGATTTCGCTAATATTTCCGGTTTTATCCCGCCTGGGCTGCCTTTTGCTCGTCTAGATGAAACGGAATTAGGTCACATCCTATTGTATTGGGCCTTCCTCCTCTGTAGGAAAGGTTAAAATGGGATGTTGACTACATAGTGCCGGGTGGACAATTAGTCGCCTATCAGCCCTGTGTCGATGATCACTGTTCCTTCGATGGAATCGTTTGATGGCAATTCCTGCCATGGGGAGGCTCCTTGCCCAAGCTAGACTGGAAACCGTTCGCCGTAGTTTTGGCGCTCGCCCTGTCGCTGACGACGTTGTTTCAAGTTGCGCCGCTAAAGACGGTCAAAGATTGGCAATATATGGCGAATCTACCACCTTACGAGATAGGTCAGGAGGTGGAAAAACGGGTCAAAGCCATGCCCCGCTACGAGAAGATGAACTTCTACGAGCGTGAGGACGTCCTCAAGCAGGAAAAAGAAAACGCCGGCAAGGCCAACAACATTCAGATGTTGAGCACTTACAAGATTCCCGGAAATGACGAGGAGTACGTGCTCTTCACCAGTCTCAAGCTGGGTCTCGATTTGCGCGGCGGCTCACAGCTGCTCTTGAAAGCTGAGCCGGCACCGCCGCAGGTGCCGGAGATCACACCGTCTGTCATGAACGGCGTTGAGACCGTCATCAACAACCGTATCAACAGCCTTGGCGTGTCGGAAACGATGGTTCAAAGAGCCGGCAAAGATAGATTGATTGTGGAAATGCCAGGAATCAAGGATCCGCAGCAAGCGAAAGACCGAATTGGTACCACCGCTCTATTGGAGTTCAAAGAACTCTCCGTCGGACCGACCGGCGAAAAGGTCTGGAAAGACGTCGGTCTAACCGGCGCTGACTTCAAACGCGCCCAAGCCACGCCGATGGCTGGCGGCAGCACCTGGCATGTCAACTTCGAATTCAAAGAAGAGGGTGCCAAGAAATTCGGCAACCTGACAAAACGTCTCGTCGGCCAGCAGATCGGTATCTTTCTAGATGGCGAGCCGACAGAAAGAGGTCCGGACGGTCGTCCACTACCAGTCCAGGAGTATCCCGGAGTCACGGTCAGAGAGCCTATCATGGGTGGACACGGCGAAATCACCGGCAGTTTCACCAAAGATCAGGCTGTTGATCTGGCTGTAAAACTAAATGCCGGCGCGCTGCCAGTGCCAATCACGATCCTGGAGGAGCCCACCGTCGGCGCCCCCCTCGGTCAGGACTCAATCGAGAAGAGCATGTGGGCGGGTCTTATCGGTATCGCGACAGTCATGGTATTCATGGTTGTTATCTATGGGCTTCCCGGACTGATTGCTGACATCGCGCTAATTCTCTACACACTCGCGACGCTGGCGATTTTCTCTTATATACCGGTTACGCTGACGTTGGCTGGTATCGCAGGTTTCATCCTATCTATCGGGATGGCGGTCGACGCCAACATTCTGATTTTCGAAAGAACCAAAGAAGAGCTCGTCGCTGGCAGACCGCTGTTCAGCGCGATTGAAGACGGCTTCCGCCATGCCTTCTCGGCAATTTGGGATAGTAATGCCAACAGTATGATCGCGTGCTCCGTGTTGATGATGTTCGGAACGTCGGTGGTGAAAGGATTTGCCGTGACCCTTGCAATAGGTGTGGCGGTCTCGATGTTTACCGCCATTACTGCAACCAGAACGCTGCTGCACCTTGTGCCGCGCAAGATGGGACTTTTCGGGCACAAGTACGAATCGAAGCGTAGCCCACAGGTGAAATCCGGGGAGGCAAAAATACTGTGACGAGTATTAAAGTAGACATCGTTAAGAATCGATGGACATGGTTCGGCATCTCCGCTCTTCTCACCTAGCCTGGCGTGGTAGGAATCATTCTCTGCTACATGCAGTTCAACGCACCGCTAAAACCGGGAATTGACTTCACCGGTGGTTCCATCCTTCAGTATCAATTTGAAAAACCACTCGTCCTCGACCAGGTGCGCCACGTCCTGGAAGAGGTTGGATTGCACGGCTCTCAAGCGCAGAAAGCATTCATCTCTCAGAAAGAGGTGATTGTCATGCGCACCAGAGCGCTCGACGACGAAGGCTTGAAGAAAAAGCTTGATACCGCCCTTGAAGCCGAGTGCGGCAAGTTTCAACCTTTGTCGGTTGATAAAGTGACCGCAACTATTGGACCGGAGCTTCTCGCGAATGGCTTGATTGCACTCTTTGCCACGCTCGGCATGATGGTGGCATACATATCCTATCGATATCAATTCGACTACGCGCTTTGCGCGATCGCGGCGTTGTTTCACGACGTCATTGTACTTTGCGGATTCTATGCACTTTTCGGTATTTTTCTGGGGACTGAAGTCGATAGCTTGTTTATAAGCGCAGTTTTGACGGTGATCGGATTTTCAGTCCACGACACAATCGTGGTCTTCGATCGAATTAGAGAAAACGCCAAGCTGGTCGGCAGCAAAATCAAGGATACAGAAACCGGTAAAGAGCGCAAGAAAACTTTCGGCGACGTCGCCAACGACAGCGTCAACCAGACACTGGCGCGTTCTATTTACACCTCTTTGACCGTCGTCTTTACGCTCACCGCCTTGTATCTATGGGGTGGCTCGACTACGAAAGATTTCGTATTCGCGATGTTAATTGGAATCATTTCCGGAACCTATTCCTCAATCTTCAACGCAAGCTGCCTGCTCGCCTACTGGCGTGAAGTCGCGGCCAAGCGTCCGGTGAAGCCGGTTGTCGTGAAGGCATAACCTTGGCGACCAATCTTGATTGTCCGGATTTAAATTCGTTTAGGTAATTTTGCCGATGTGGCCGCTTACAATGGTGGCAAAGCGAGGATGAACCAAATGAGCGACCAAGCATCAGGGCTTCACGGACTCAGCGAAGAAGAGAAGTGGGATATTCTCACTCGACCTGAGAAGCTCGGCGAGATTCTTCTTAAGCACGGCAAAATTACCGTCATTCAACTCGAAGAGCTTATCAAAGAGCAGGAGACTTCCGGAAAGCCACTCGGAGAGCTCATTCTTTCGCATGGCTTCATGTCGAGATCGGAATTGCTTACCGCACTTGACTGGCAGCATAAAGCCGACAAAGTAATCATCGATTCGCTTACCGAACTTATCAACAAGCCAAAGAAAGACTGAAAGTTAGATTCAAAGATCGAGTCGCCGTGGTAACCGGCGCAGGATCGGGGATCGGCAGAGCCACCGCTCGCTCGATAGCGCTCGATTATGCCGACAAGGGTATACGAGCGAATTGCATCTGCCCCGGTTGTATCAGAACGCCTCTGTGCGAACGATTCAATGCAGAGGTTTGGAGAGAGAAAAGGCAAAAGCGGCGCTGAAGTGCTGAAAGAATTCGTCCAGGAAAATATTCCGATGCTACGAGTAGGCGAGCCCGAAGAAGTCGCATCCGTAGTTCTCTTCCTCTGCTCTGACGATGCCCGTTGCAGTGATCCCGATCGATGGCGGACTTGCCGCAGGAATGTGACGCAAAGGATTCAGTGAAAGGACGCGCGATAAATTTGCCCTCGCAAGCCATTCAGTTTTGCTGCGGCAGTAGTAGAGTGGCTTGAGCTCCGTCTTGAGCGGGTGGCACCTTAAACCTCAAGGTCTGGGAAGTGTCACGACTCAAACCGGAATTAGCGAACCTTCAACAAGCACTTTCAGAGAGGTTCAGTCTGAGATTTTGCGTCCTATAAAGGGAATATGAATGTAATCTCCGGTCGGTAAATGCTGTTTGTAAAACGAGGGTGGCTCTATGAAAGTAGAAGCGGTCTACGGCTCCTGGAGCGATAAGCAGATTCGCGAGCGTCAGGCGGACCTTCCCGGCCTCAGAAGCATGATAGCCTATGGCAGCCACTTCTCCGACGAGGGCGCGGAGCTCCTCACCCAGTGCGAAGACCTGCGAGAGCTTCACCTTGTCGCCACATCGGTATCCGACGACGGACTAAAGCACATCGCCAAGATTAAGAGCCTCGACTGGCTGCTTATCGAGAATACCTGGATAACTGACGACGGTTTAAACTCCCTACAAAATCTGGACCGCCTGGATGGACTGCATGTAGTCGCAACAGGAGCCAGCGACGAGGGATTTTCAATGCTCAGCAGTCTGCCGAAACTGACATACCTCGAGGCGGCCGGGCAGAACCTCACAAAGGCTCTTTCGATAATTTCGAAGCTACCATCTCTGGTATCACTACGACTTTCAACACACACGGCGACAGACAACGACTTCATGAATCTGTCCTTCTGCAGAAGGCTCAGAAATCTAACATTCGACCTTCCGTTAGTCTCATACGCCGCGTTGAATCAAATGCAAAGACAGCTGGAAAGCTGCACATTCGAGCCGTTTAGCTTCTTGAAACCAGCAGAAAAAATAAGCTATCTGTCGGGTTACTGTATGCACCTCTACTCCAGTAGGGAGTACGACCTCGCCCGTGCCGCTGCCAATAGCGTCCTGGAGTGGTTTCCATTCAACGCTGCCGCGCACGGCACGCTTGCAATTATCAATTTCCAGATGGGTGAATACTTCAATTTTCGCAAGAACCTTGAGACAGCACGTGAAAATGCGAGCATTTTCGGCGAAGAGGACATGTTTAACCTCGCGAACTATCTCCTTTCACTGCCTTCAGTGGAGACGGTACAACGAGTTCTGGACGAGGAAAAGCCGCACGATCTCCTGCTCAAGCGACTGCGTGCCAGCACCACAGGAGAGGAAACCCCAGGATCGCTTCTCAACAAACTCGAACAGACGATCAACCCTCCTGTAATCCAATTGGCTACGCCGAGCGAAATTACCGCTGTCAACGCACGAAGTGGACACCACCATCCGGCCTACCTCAAATTGTTCAGCCTTCGAAAAAAGGAAGAGGGGAAAACTCTCCCTGAAGTGCCCTGGCACTGGTAGAAGGACGCTATTTAAGTTGGAAAAGCGTATTGGCAGCCCCGCCCGATATGAAGGTATCAGGGAGCTTTCCATCCCACTTCTTCACCTTCTCGTATTCGATCAAGGCTGGTGATTTCTCGAGAGCCTGGGTCTGCAACGTAATGGAGCGCGCCTGTGCTTCAGCATTGGCGACAGTAATCTCAGCTTCCTTTTTCGCCTTGTCGAGCTCATATTGCTTCTGCAAGGCCTGCTGCTCCATCACCTGCTTCTGCGCGATTGCCTGTTGAAGCACCTCAGGAAGATCTACATGAGTGATTGGAATATCCACGACGTTAACGAGCCCTTTCACGTTTTCCCTGGTCATTGAAAGGACTTGATTCTTTATGATGTTGACCTGCTTCGTTGCCTTATCGGCTTTATACTGTGAAACCACCTGCCTGAACGCCTCTTGAATCTGAGGTTCGACGAGTTGGGTAAATGGATCGCCTGCGTACTTTTCGTACAGCGTCAGCACCTGGCCTTCGGGAACGTTGTAGAGCACTTTGTACTCCATCGTGATCGGCTGTTGGTCCGCCGTGAGCGGGATGGCTTTGCCCTGCAATGTCTGCTGCTTCACCGAGTAGTGGACGATTGTATCGAGCCCCGGCAGATATGACTGTATGCCTTGCGTGAGCAAGTTGCGTTGCATCCGGCCCATGCTGACCTTGACTCCGACCTCCCCTGGTTCAACAATCGTGCACCCGGACATAAGTAGAGCCGCAGACGACCATAATAAAAACTGATTTCGCTTCATAACTACCTTAGCCTAGATTGCAGGCACAATTATGATGTCAGACCATGACCCAGTCCACAACTTGGCATCCATCGGAACATTGAAGTCCTCTCAGCGAAACCGAATAGAAATCCGGAGATGCTTATGCTTACTAGAACCAGCGTCAGCGATCGTGGGTAGTGCATCTGAGATTGAAGAGCGACATCCCAATCGGAACTCCACGGGATTGCTAGCCGCCGCGCGACGCCGGAGTTAGATGTCCGAAATCCGCGAAAGCAAGTTGGTTTGCCGACATGCGTTGATAGACCTAGGCCGCCGCGCGTAAGGCAATTAGCTTCAATGCGAGCCCGAAGCATGGCCACTTAGCTGTCATGAGATTGAAATCTCAAGTCCCCGGGCA
Organism: uncultured Candidatus Obscuribacterales bacterium; assembly: GCA_964418155.1. Taxonomy (GTDB): domain Bacteria; phylum Cyanobacteriota; class Vampirovibrionia; order Obscuribacterales; family Obscuribacteraceae; genus JADYXR01. The sequence continues at coordinate 7,062 of CAYQKX010000040.1, forward strand.
TAGTGAATAATGGGTATTTGTAGAGGGTTTAGAGATGCGCAACGAAGGGACTGTATCAGCCGACAAGGTACATGAGCTGGTTCACCTTCTCCACACCGGCATGTTTGAAGAGTTTATGCGAGTCTTCAAAGACAATGCCAGAGAAATTAAGGACGAGGGACCTGTTGTACTGGTTGATCTCGTCAACAAAGCTCTGCAACAGCACGATTCGAAAAGCGATATGAAGCTGGTGGTTTCACAAAAGACCAGCGAAGAAAAGCATCTAATCATGATCATGGATAACTCTCGCTTCTGGGGAGATAGCTTCACAATAACCCGACAGATGTTCACCGTGTAAAAGGTGACTTAGCCACGCAAGCTATTTAAGGACGGCTCTCCAAGCCGTCCTTTTAATTTCTTCCGAAGCGAAACAACTGCAGATGCGAATGGCAAATGAGGAGCTGGCAAACTAGACATGCCACAACAATGCAATTCGCGGCGAATTCAATCGAAACCTCGTACGTCTACGATGCCACCATGCTCGGTGCCGGCAAGACGCCGGCGGTCCCAGCTGTTGACCAGCACGGGCGAGTCAAACTACAGTTGCGCAAGCGCCCATTCCGCATGCTCTTTCAGCATCGGGTCAGCTTCTTCCTTGGAAAACCGACTCAAGCGTTGCACTACCAGCGATACCGCCTGGTCGTTACCGTCTATCTGCCGAAGTTGATTACCAAGCACTACCAGTGCGTTCCTCAATAGACCACGGCGTCGGGGCCGACGCAATGGAGTGTGACCGAAGCGATTGCGAAAAGCATCATCGTCTGGTATATCCAGAAGCTCGGGAAGGTACAGGTAGTGCCCAACTCCTGAATGTGGTTGAAACTCTTCCCATGGTGTGATCGGAGGCTTTTGATTGTACGGACAAACCTCCTGGCAGATATCACACCCATAGACCCAGCCCCCAAGTCCGCTTCTATGCTCCAGCGGAATTCCGTCCTTGTTCTCAATCGTCAGGTATGAAATACAGCGATTGGCGTCGACGCTGTAAGGTTCTGAGATTGCACTGGTCGGGCAAGCATCGCCGCATCGAAAGCACTGACCGCAGGTACCCCGATACTTGACGTCCGGCTCCAGTTCGACGTCGACGAACAGCTCCGCAACGAAGTTGTAGCTTCCGGAAAGCTTCGGCCCGATAATCAGCGTGTTCTTTCCTGCGAAGCCCAGACCCGAGCGACCAGCAAATCCCTGTTCGTACAATGCCACGTCATCGGTAAAGGCTTTGCCGACGATGTTAACTCCGACCTTATCGGAAAGCGCGTCTCTGAGCTCACGCAGCTTACGCCTGATCACAGCGTGATAGTCCAAACCAACTGCATACCGAGCAACACTGCCGAAGAAAGGACCAGGTGCCGGAGGCTTCTCGGTGTAGTAACTAACGGAAACAATAATGGCGGATTTACTGCCAGGGTAAAGCAATTGGGGCGACGAGCGGATTTCCGGATTGCGCTTCATGTACTCCATCCCAGCCGCAAATCCGCGCTCCAGCCAAGACCTGTAGTGCTCGAGCTCTGCCGTCATCGGTTCCAGAGCTCCAATAACGGTGTTACTGAAGCCTTTTGAAGCCGCCAATTGCACAACGGATTGTTTCAAACTCACCAGATAAGCCCCGAGAGACTGGTGTACACAGCATACAATGTTAAACCGAACCAGCTCCAGCATGATATCTATGACGCAGTCAACATTCAACCAGTCAACCCAAGATCAGTCGTTCAGTCTCGAAGACCTGGCGTATGACCTTCCGGAAGAGCTTATCGCGCAGGAGCCCTCCGAAAATCGAGAAGAGTCGCGTCTGATCGTGCTGGATCGCGGCAGTCGTAGCACAAGTCACCACCGCTTCGCCGATATAAAGAACTTTCTCAAAAAAGGTGACGTTTTGGTCGTGAATGATACCAGAGTGGTGCCCTCGAGAATTTATGCCAACCGCGCAAGTGGTGGAACCATCAAGCTTCTGTTGATCAGACCGCAGGGTGATAAGGTGAACCTGTGGGAGGCATTGGTAACGCCAATCAAAAGGCTGAAAATCGGAGAGACTCTCGAGATTCTCAGCAGCAAAGGGTCCACGCAGACTATCAAGATTGCAGATATCATTATCGATCAGGACGGATTCAAGAGACTGATTGTAGATCTGGGAAAACCTGAGCATGTATTCGATATCTTGAGTTCAATCGGCTTCGCGCCACTGCCACCGTATATAGTGCGCGACAAAGAATCACGAGATGAGGAGAGCCGTCTCCACGATCTCGATCGATACCAGACTGTGTTCGCCCGACATCCTGGCGCGGTAGCCGCTCCAACAGCCGGTCTTCACTTTACGGAAGAACTTCTTCGCGATCTGGCCGAATCTGGCGTAATCATCAAGCCGGTTACATTGCATGTCGGACCAGGCACGTTTAAACCGATCGAGGCCGCCATCGAAACACACTCTGTTGAAGCCGAGACCTTTCAAGTTTCACCAGATGCAGCGCAGGCGATAAACCTTGCAAAAGAAGAGGGACGGCGCGTCATCGCCGTGGGCACGACGAGCCTGAGGACGCTGGAAACTGCCGGCGCCACTGGTCGCATCGTACCTTGTGAGCACGGTTCTACTTCTCTATACGTGAAGCCTGGATTCCAGTTCAAAATCGTCGATGCCATGGTCACCAATTTCCACTTAAGCCGGTCAAGCTTGTTGGTCCTTGTCGCGACCTTTGCAGGAAAAGACGCGATACTGTCGGCATACGAGGAGGCGATCGCACAGCGATATCGCTTCTTCAGCTACGGCGATGCAATGTTCATCTCATAAGAGTAGTCGCAAGTCAGGTCTCAGAAGGAATAGAAACGGTGTCGAAAATTGACGTCAACGAATAACTCTTTGGAGTAGTCCTTGGACGCAATAAAAAACGCTTCCAAAATTCTCTTTGAGGAATATCGGCGAAGAACCTACTTGGCTACTCCGGACAAAACGCCGTTCCGTTACCGCCGCGAGCCACTACGAGATCGGCTGCCAAGTCACTTTTCGCAACCAGCTCGGAAGCTTCGGTACCATGACCGGGGAAATAAGCGATACCGACGGAGGCCTGAACAAAGATCTTGTGCCACTGATAGTTGATACAAGTGTCTTCGAACTTCTTCCGAACCCGCTCAGCCACGATAGTGGCTCCGCTGCCAGGTGTCTCGGGAAGTACAATCAGAAAACGCTCGTCTCCGAACCGACCAACCATGTCGACATCCAATCTGGTCAATGACAGAAGCGTCTGCCCAACCCAGACGATGGCGTCATCCTGAGCCATTGCGCTGTAATTGCGTCCGATATTCATTAGCCCCTGGAAGGCGACACACATGACCGATAGCGGTCGGTTATAGCGCTTGCTCCGGCGCATTTCCCGATCAAGCTTTCTCATAAAATATTTGAAGTTGTAGACAGGCGCCAGCTCATCAAAGAAGGCAATACGCTCGACATCTTCGTGAGTCAAGACTGTCTTTTCCGGCTCCGTGCCTGAAAAAATCGTACGCTCCATCGGACGATTGAGCTCCTTCATGGCAGCCAGATGATCTGCGGTCAAACTGGAGTTGCGCAAGTCGGACAATCGCCTGTGGAACAGGTTGTCCTTAATTACCGCTTCTTCGTAATCTCTTTTGTCAGCCGACATATTAATGTTAGTAAGAAACCTCTGCCTCATTTACTAATTGCCACGGGATCGGGATTTTCTAACCGGAATAGTGCATTTTTACGAATAAAAGGATGATGGGCTCTGCGTTCAGACCTTGGACAGTTCATCTGGAGAAATAACCTCTGATCAATGGCACGCCCGGCAAGGAATCAGCCGAAATAGACGGCGAGGTCCATGAAGTTGACGAATTCACGTCGAACTCAGACAAGAACTTCCCGTCTTTCTTGCAAATGAAGACGCACCAGGTTCAGTGCCTCGTTCGCGGTTCTGTGGCGAATCTCCTTTCGTCCCAATTTAGCTGGCAAAAGAAGCTTTTTCGCGACATAGCCTTCATCGGTCGCCAAGCCAAGGTAGACCAGTCCGACTGGTTTTTCCTTTGTTCCACCGGCAGGGCCAGCGATTCCAGTAACGGACAATCCAATACTTGCACCGGACAATTTTTTCACACCACGCGCCATACTTTCAGCACACTCAGGACTTACGGCTCCGTAGTTGAGCAGTAACTCTTCGCTCACGCCCAGGAGCTTTTCTTTGGCTTCGTTGGAGTACGTAACTATATTCAGAGATGTGTATGAAGAGCTTCCAGCAACATCCGTCAATCTCTTGCTCACGAGGCCGCCGGTACAAGATTCAGCCGTAGAAATCGTCAGGCTCTGCTGCGCCAAAAGACCGGCCACTACTGTTTCGAGCGAGGCGTTGTTGAATCCGTAGCAGAGATGACCACTCCGCCGCTGGATATCGGCCACGATTGGTGCCAAGAGCTGCCTGGCTGAATCCAGGTCGGACGATTTCGCGGTCACGCGCAGTCTGCATTCTCCGTGCCCGGCATATGGCGCGACTGTCGGGTTACTGCCGGCAAGCAGGTCGGCATACATTTCCGCAAGCGCGGACTCCCCAATGCCGAAGTGTCTCATTTCCACCGAATGAATCACCGCGCCAAGCACATGCGTCTGCAGGAAGTCACAGACGGTAGTACTCCACATATTCTTCAGCTCGGCCGGCACACCGGGAAACGTAATGATAAAGCGGCTTTTCGACGCCAACCGAGGAGTCGATTCAATACCGGCTTCCTGCAATCGCTCCGGAGTTATAGTCCAAATGATACCAGGAGCAGTACCATTCGGATTGGGAAGCAGATCGGCTCCAACGGGACGATAGGCCTGCTTCGCATTGCTTTCCGGCATTTCGACGCCGCGCTGCTGAAAGAATGATCGCAAATCGGCAAGAATCGTTTCATCAAGAAATTGCTCTGCGCCCATTGCTTCGGCAATACACTCCATCGTCAGATCATCCGGTGTCGGACCAAGTCCGCCCGACGTAATTACTATCTCAGTCCGAGAGAGCGCCTTCGCAATACACTCCTTGACGCGAGTTTTGTTGTCACCAACTGTGGTGTGGTAGAAACAGTCGATTCCGATACCGGCGAGCTCTTCACTCAGAAATTGGGAATTGGTATCGAGTATCTGGCCCAGTAAAAGCTCCGTACCGATAGCAAGTATTTCGGCTGAACTCATCTTATTTTCATCCCTCTCCGGTCAACTGCGATGCAGCCGACTAATGAAGCTCTCGCTCAATGCTAACAAGTTTATCGGTTGACCGGCATTAAACAGAACCACAACGCCTCGATATATAAATTATGCTGGGGAATAATAGCTTTACGAAGTTCATTAAATAACAGCATGACTGAACAAAGACCGTTTAAACAAGGGCTTGCCAACTCAACGGAACGACTCCGCCAGGATGACACAGGCGACTTGGACCACAGCTCGGGTGGCGAAATCATCCCCAATTTCAGCGATCGCTATGAAACCATCGAACTTCTCGGTGAAGGTGGCATGGGCACTGTCTATCGAGTCCGAGAAAGATTGACCGGCAATGACTTTGCCATGAAACTCCTAAAAAAAGAGCTGGCTTCCGAGAAGTCGGCGCTGAAACGCTTTGAGAAAGAGGCAGAAGCGACTAGCAAACTGACGCACGACAACCTTGTCTCGGTTTATGAGCACGGCTATACAAGCGACGGTCTGCCATATCTGGTCATGGATTGCGTTGACGGCAAGAACTTGGGACAACTCATCAAAGAAAACGGTCCACTCAAAATCGAGAATGCTATTGATATTGCAATGCAGATAGGCGAAGCGCTCAGATTCGCCCACGACAATGGGCTGATTCATCGCGACCTGAAGCCAAGCAACATTATATTGGAGACACAATCAATCGCTCAGCTCGACTCTCAGTCTCTTAGAGTAAAGGTCGCCGACTTTGGCATTGCGGTGCTGGCTAACGAAAACTCGGAAAAGGGCGAAACGATTACCCAAACAGGAGCCCTGGTAGGCAGTCCCCAGTACATGTCACCAGAACAATGCACTGGACAGGTGCTGGATCCGCGCTCCGATATCTATTCATTTGGCTGTGTGCTGTATGCGATGCTGGCTGGAAAGCCGCCCTTCGATGGTGGTAATCCCGTGCAAGTCATTCTCAAGCAGATCAACGAGACACCAGGGAAGATACCACGTAGGAGCGACAATTCAAGGACGTCAGAATCACTGAATTCGGTTATTTTGAAGTGCCTCGAGAAAGACAAGGATCATAGATACAAAGACGTTGCCTCTTTGCTGATTGATCTTCAGCGCGTTCGAAATGGTGAAAAAATCCGCTTCGCTCCGCACAACAGAGTAGCCAGTGTTACCTTCAATTCACACGACCCGAGGTTGTTGGTGATAGTCGTGATTATTGTCATGGGAGTCTTTTTTATACGTCCCGCGAAACAGCCTGAGCCCATAGACAAAATGCCTTCCAACTTGCATGAAAGAGCTTTTGTCCACTTCAGAGAGAAAAGCTATGCGCAGGCCTTACCGCTGTTGGAGTATCTGGCAGCCACTTACAAGAGAGAAGAGAAACAATACGCCGAAGCCTTTTGTTATCAATGCATTGCGCAGTGTCACCTGGCGTTGAAACAATATGATCTTGCGGCTCCAATGTACGAACGGGCCATCAACATGATGAACAAACTGGTATCACAAGACGGTCCATCACCAGAAGCAACCAACATGATCACCGAAACGAAGACCGGCTACATCGAAGTGTTGCGGGCAAAGAAGCAAAACGCATTAGCGTCGGCAATGCTACGGTCTTTGGACATTGAAAAACTTATCGAATTGGAGAAGTTCTACCGCAACGGCAATGTACCGGAAGATGAGCTAAGAGTCCGACGGTTGCGAGAAGAACTAGAAGCGCTTCGGAAGTGACATCTCGTAAAGCTTTTCCACCGGCCGGCCATGATCATGATCGTGCCTGGAGTGTGGTTGTCGATGAGGAACAAGAAGACGCGCCTTATGACTTGCGGTTCTGATATGCGCCCGGGCACCGGCATTGAACGAAAGGAAATCCGATTCGATGCCGTCACTAAATATGGTTCCTTCTCCAGTCATTGTGGACTCGATTACCAACTCATGTCCTGGCTCGATTCTGCCGGCAACGATTCCAGCAGATGAATGTTTGCTGACGAATGGCTCTCTTACCACGAAAAGCAGAGACGGGTCATCCCATCGAAGGCGAATACCACTCCCAGCAGTGCCACCGATGAACGGTCCCACGGAAGTAACCATATTGAATATCGACGATAACCAACCGGTGGAACCAGCACCTGTCGAGATGATGAGACCACTGGATGACTGCTGCTCCCGTCTCTCGTCGTACTGAATCCGGTAACGCGCCGAAATATGAGAACGAGCACCTATGTAGAGGTCGTTGAAAGCCAGGAGTCTTTGCCCATCTGCCAATACTGCCTCGGCCAACGTTACGTGCCTGAAATCAGCCTTATCCTCAAGTACGTCTTGCAAACAATCGCCGACACGTCCTGGCGCGATTGGAACTAAAACTCCATCAATACGCTGAGGATCAGGATTAACACCCAAGATCGGTTGATTGCCGACATATTTCGCAGCGTTGGCGACAAGCCCGTCCTGTCCAACAACAAGCACTACATCTGATGGCACAAAGGTGTAGGTAGCGAGAAGCGATCGATCGAGGAATTGAATTTTCATTCCCACTTTGATCTGCTTGCGAATGGCTTCGAGTGCACGCTCGTAGCAGTCGTCCTCGTCCACGTATTCACTAAAATCACCACCTGAGTGTTCTATGAAGAATTTTGCTTGCATCCGAGTATTGAACTTCTCCGTCAACTCCCGAAGTCGTGTTTTTCGTGTCACCACCACTAACTTTTCATACATTGTTCTATCTCCCATTCTCAACTAGGTAAGAGCAAGTCCTGTTCTCTGTTATTTGTCATTTCTCATGAGCGCCGATAGCAAATCCGGTGTCAGAGTGAGCTGTCCAATCTTGCCTGCATTTTCTGCAAGCTCCTGAAAAGCGAGAGACATCGCAAATCTAGGATCTGCTTCTTTAGCAGCTATCGCCATGAGCGTCTTCCAATCGGTTTCTTTAAATGGCGCCAGAGTCTTCTCAATGTCATATGCGCGACTATCAGAATTTTTCCGATCGTTCTCCACTCGCTTATCGATTAATAGAGTTCGTTGCTCCTCTACGGCAATCTCGGCAGCCATTTTGGTCTCGGCAATCTGCCTGCGCTTCTCTTCGACAGCGATTTCCGTATTCAGCTCGCTTTCCTTGATTCGGCGCTCCTCCTCGACGGCGGCGTTACGCCGGAGATAGATTGCCTGATCCGATTTTCTTTGAATAGATTCGCGTGCCTCAGCTTCGAGCGCTCTGGACATTTCGGGAGTGGGTCTGACATGGGCGATAGTCAAACCCAAAACTTCGATACCCAACATCGCAATCGAATCAGCTTGTCTAACTTGCTGAAGAATGTCGCCTACAATTAAATCGCTCGAAATAAGAACTTCCGGTAGTGTCATCCCACGGATCACAGAGCGCGCCGCCGTTTGCGTGGTGTTGACCAATCGAACATCAAGAAGATCCGGATCTTCGCTGGTGAAACCTCCTCCGTTAGCGACCGTGAAATCGAGCAGTTGCGACAATCGCTCCGGATCTGCAATTCGATACGTCAACTGCCCCTGCACCGTCACTTCCTGAAAGTCCACAGTCGTCTCGGAAAATGCAAACGGCACATCCGAACTAGACAAAGGCACCTCGACAATGGAAGTCGTCGGCTTGAAATACCAAAACGATAACCCAGCGCCTTTACGCTTGAGCACTCCATTGTCGTAGTGCATCACAAACATCGTTGGCGCTGCCTTCTTAAATCCTATCAACATGATGATCATCCTCCTGTTTTACGAATGCGGCGGTTTTCCAAGTTACGCGGCCGCACAGACTGCCCGAACATATTCCAGACAGTCGATACAGTCGATTTTTCTGTTTTTATTAAACGTACTTTTTACGCTATCCTCAACATAGCACAGGAAGAGCAATTCTGTCCAGAAGCAATTAATTGGCAACACCGATCACAGACGTATCGTCATTTATACGGTTTATGCGAAGAGGATCCGATAGCAGTGAAGCGGCGGCGGTCCCAGTGAAGAAGCGCGCAACTCCGACCTGACTGTGTCCGAACATGCGCTGTGCTGGCGAGATGAAGGCGATCCCAGCGGCGGATCGCGTAACTGTGGCCGATGGCGGTCTCATCGCACGCACAAAAGAAGAGAGCCGGTGCGATTGGTGCACTCGGCTCTCTTCCTTGGTCTTGCAACACTACATGGCCCTGCGGGCCACCCAACGTGCATTCATTTTCTGAATAAAGTTCTTCAGAGTTCCACTGGCTCGATCCATCCTCATTAATGTAGTTTGCGCTCTGTGAGCAACATACGGATTGGAGTCGGCAGTTAGCTTGTTAAGCACTTCTTGGCTTATACATGGATTTTCGGCTATGTTGTAGCGGACGTCTGGATGAGTGTCGTTGCATAACTCATCCAAGACCTCTGCGGGCACGTTGCAATTTCCAGCGACCGCGGCACGGACTTCCGGAGACTGGTGTGCAGAGAGCAACTCTAAAATATACGGATTAACATTAGGGTGCTCGGCAATTCTTTCCAACAACTGCTCGTTATCCGATCGAGCGAGGTGCTCAAGAATTTCAGGAGGTGTGTCTGGATCATTCGCTATGCATAAAGCAAGCGGCAAACTCTTGCTCAACACCTTAAAGTTTATACCGAATGTTACAAGAAAAACTTCAAGTAATTCGTCTCTCTTTTGCATTTGGATTCCCTCGATTCTATTTACGATGCGCTGAAAGCGGCTCTAAATCTGTCTTCGTACACGGTTCTAGAAGGGACAGTCGATCATGCAATTTTGTTCCTGACGTTTAATGTTGTTAGATTAAATCGTAGAACCGCGAAATTAGAGGCTTTTCGAACAATTCGCTGCAGCGGTGCGCAATGTGCCACCAGCGGCGGTTTTCACCATATAGCACGAAGACAAGCCATCCATGCGGTTTAGCTCCGTTACAATTGGATCATACCTGTGCAAGTTAGTCACTACCTTTCAACATGATTCGCAAATCGGCATCAATCCTGCCTTCCGAGCTACATTGAATATATGCATCGGACACACCTGCAATTAAAAAAACGCTCTGAAGCTCATCAACAGCAGGGATACATAAAGATAAAGCCATGGAGGCAAGATATGAGTTACGCAAAACAAGTTTCGATTTTAGGTTCAATCCTTTGTATGCCGATGCTGATTGCAAGTCAACCTGCCAATGCCGAGACCTACGAGTACACGACATACTCCTCAGCCCCGATGTCGCGCACGGTTCGTACATATACAGTCGCGCCAATCAACACGACATCAACAAGAACCTACGTCACAGGAACGCCGTTGATCCAGAGGACCGTGTCATCACCCGTGGTGGTGGAGAGCCGGTCCGTCGAGAGCCCTGTCGTCATAGAGCGCAATCTATCGACGCCGGTTTACGTTGAAAGACGCGTAGAATCGCCAGTGGTTATCGAGCGCAGCACGCCAGTGGTTATCGAACAAAAGCCGGTTCGAGTACACCATCACCATCACAGCGATCGCCACCTGCTCAACTTTGGAGTGTTCCCACTCGTGAAATTGAAAGTGCTCTAAAAGCGCGAGCAAGCCTAAAGAAAGTGAGCACCACAAATTTTCTCTGATGCTATAGAGGCAATGAGACTTGAAGATTGGTGGTGCTTTCTTTCAGCTGAACTTCAATGACGCATGAGGACAGCATAAGTAGCCGGTTTTGAAGTAGATGAAGTGTTAACCAGACCTCAACGAGTCTTCATGGCAGATTGACGAAAGTCAGTTTGCAAATTTGATAAGCGCACTTCACCTGGCTTTCGCAGATATCTACGCAAGCTAGATCAATGGAATCACGATACCTACCTAAGAGAGGGACTATGCGAATTGCTTCATATCGCGGACCTGGCATGGCAGGCGGTGTTTCACCAGCTCTAACTCAGCTCATGGAGAGCGGCGAGGGCAACCACCGGTGGTGGTATGTCAATGATGCATCGATCAAGTGCCAGTACGGCGCGGGAGGAATACCCGCAGCGAAAGCCAACATACCGAAAGCTATCATCGAAGGTCACTACCGATACTGCAACGATTGCATCTGGCCCGTAATGCATGATTTGGAGGAGTACGCCACCTACAGAAGCGAAGACAGAGCTCTGTATGAGCGCTTCAACCGAATCATCGCAAGAGAAATTGCCACCGAATCTGGCTTATCAAACCCACTGTTTGTACAGGACTATCAGTTGGCTCTTCTTCCAAAAGAGTTGAAGCGACTGGACGGTCCAGAAAGCGGCGTGTTCTGGCACATCCCTTGGCCGAAGGCTGTCGGCAAAGAATTTTTGCCGGCCATTATCGATCTGGCGAAGTCTCTTCTCTCGGCAAATTTCGTCGGTTTTCACACTGATGAATACGCTGAAAATTTTCTCGCTTTCGTTGCGGACAATATTCCGGGTGTCAGACTGGCTGCCAGACAACGAGTCGTACAGCGCGAGCCTCGGTTATTGAGCAATCCTTATTCAACGTATCAAAGCAAAGACTTTCACTTCCTGGGCATTCGCGAGAGCGGCTCCGGCTTACCGATGACTACCCGCGTCATCTCCGCTCCGCTCGGTCTCGATATGGAGTATTGGAATCGCCTGGCAACGGGTCGCCCGAATCACCAGCTGCATCCGTCCCTTGCCGGCACTGAATTCGTTTTGTCCGTCGATCGCGCCGACTATACAAAAGGTGTTATCCCACGACTGGAGAGCATCTTCCAATTCTTCACCGATCATAGCGAGATGATTGGCAAGGTTACCTTTGCTCAGTTATGCAATCGATCCAGGCAAGGACTCGAGAGTTTCGACCGATACTGGTTTGATGTAAAACGACTGGAAAGAGAGATCAATTCAAAATTCTCGAGCGGCGAGTGGAAACCCATCCTCGACATCCCGGGACCGTTAAATCCTAGCGATCTTTCCTTGATCTACAGAAATGCCAGTGTGATGCTCGTCAATCCGCTCAGAGACGGGTTGAACCTGACAGCCAAAGAGTTCGTCGCATGTCAATCGGTAAGTACCCCTGGCGTTCTAGCCCTCTCAGCCTCCGCCGGTGTATTCGAAGAGCTCGGTCCCTGGTCGGTAGAAGTCAAACCGTTCGAGCCTAGAGAGATGAGTAACGCGGTTTATAACGCCTTGATGATGCCTGCGTCCGAAAGGGAGTTCCGAATGACATCTATGAAAGCTGCACTGGCGAACAATACGATCTCTGATTGGTGCGAAACCTTTGGAGCGCTGCTGCAACCAGCTACAGCCGAGCTTCTGGATGCGGCCGAAGGCGGCGCGCGATAACTATTTCAAGCTGTTGGCAGGCTTCTCTTAGCCGATCCGCCACTGCTGTACGCTGCGGAGGTGCTCCTGATCCATCGGAGTGATCATCCCGTGTCCGCCACCGGCGCCACCGGGTGGTTTTTGCGCCTCTGCCACGTTGTAACAAAAGCATGCCCATATTCCGATTCCGAAGACCGACATGCCAAAGCACACGAAGAAGAAAATCAACCACTTCTGGCTCGTGTCGCTATGTGCGCTCATACTTGTCTCCTAGCTTGCGAAAATCTTGAGCCTCTTGACGGCTCGGACCGTATTGAACACAGTATAGGGCTAACTGGGCGGCTTTCTAGAGCCTATTAAGGGGAATTACAAATTCACGACTGACAACCGCAAACTTAAGCGCTGTCGCGGATCCGCCAATATTTCAGGTGTCCGAAGTTGACGACATGTCTCTAAGACGTATCTAAAACGATTCAATTTGCTGAAGAAGGTAGCGACAACCATTCATATCGAACTTATCGCTGCCTCGCTGCACATCGTAGAGAATCACCGCTCGAGAAATAAGTGGATTGACTGCACAGGCGATGAGACCGGTGCCCTGCTGTCCTTCCAACTTGCCGACTCGATACGGTACCTGCTGTCCCTGGATGGTCCAACCGCCCTCTTCCAGGACGTCCGTGAATTGCGCCTGGCCATAGCTGTCGAAGACTCCGCGCTCATACATCTGGGTCAAAACTTGCTGCGCATCCATACTTTCCGCCGTAGGACACGAGATAAAGAGAATCTGTTGGCGCTTGCCCTTCTTACACTCGATAGAAACAACCTTGAATGTGCCGAAAAGGTCGACACCAAACAAGAACTGATAGCCAGCGGGAAGTGGCATCGGAAGCCTGACGAACGATTGCGTTATCAAGGCTATCGAGGTCGGATCCTGGGCATTCTCGAATGTCTTCTTGAAAGCGCTGGTAATCCCCACGATTCCGGCAAGCGAAGCGCAGATTGCCAGGCTGACAATCGTTATTAAACACCGAGACCAGAGCGGCAGGGGCTTAGAACCTTCCATCGCCATACTGCATCCACCCTCACAAGTTCAGTCAACTGCAACTATTTTACGAGGAGAGACCCAATTTTTTCTCGTAGGAGTAGACTGTGTTGGCAAGTAGCTGGGCGACCGTCATCGGTCCAACTCCACCAGGTACCGGCGTGATCAGGCGAGCGATATTGACAGCGCCGGCATAATCGACGTCGCCAGTGATAACCGATTTGTCGCCCTCACCCTTTTCGTAATGAATTCCGACGTCGACAACTACCGCACCTGGCTTGATCCAATTGCCGGGAATAAAGCGCGACCTGCCGATTGCCACGATTAGCACGTCTGTCTCTGAGACGATCTCCTGGAGATTCTTGGTCTTGCTGTGGCAGATCGTCACGGTAGCATTTTTCTGCATGAGCATCAGCGCAACTGGTTTGCCTACCAGATTCGAGCGACCTATCACTGTTGCCTTGACACCTTCGAGCGCCACTCCATATTTACCGAGCAAGGTCATGACACCAGCGGGAGTGCACGGTCGCAAACCAGGTTTGCCTGCGAGCAGATTGCCCATATTGTAGGGATGCAGACCATCCGCGTCTTTCTCGGGTTGAATCTCATCCAGGACGACCGCCTCATCCAGGTGAGAGGGCAACGGCAACTGAACCAAGATACCATCTACGGTGTCAGACTCATTGAGCTGCTTGACACAGGCCATGACCTCTTCTTGTTTGGCATTCTCGGGGAACTTGTGAAGAAAACTCTCAATGCCGACATTTTTGCAGGCGTTGATTTTGTTTTTGACGTAGAGTTCGCTCGCCGGATTGTCGCCGACAAGAATGACAGCCAGCCCCGGCTTACGCTTTCCAGCAGCGGTATGCTTCGCTACTTTATCTTTCAAGGCATTTCGTGTTTCAGCGGCACAAGCCTTTCCATCGAGAATCTCAGCAGTCGTCGTTTCTGGCACGGTTAATTCCTTTATGGGACGCGGGTGTGCTGGTAGCTTTTTTCGAGATCTAGCGCCGGTCCTGGGTCTTGCCCAAGCAACAACTGCATCTCTCGATTTTCTTGAACTCGCCCAATCTCGGTAAAGGGATTAGATTCACCGGAAAGTTCGTTCAATCTACTCCAGGCTGAAGATGAGATACAGCCGACCAGCTCGTAATCTTCGCCTCCGTAGAGCATCCAGTCTAATGGATCACAAGCAGCTTTTTTCGCTACTGCAACTGTTTCTTGATGAACTGGAACCTTTTTCAAATCAATTTGCATGCCCCAGCCCGAGGCTCGAGAGATCTGAAAGAGCGCATCCGCCAGACCATCACTTGCATCCATTAGCGCTCCCCTCCCGAGGGCGCTGCGATTGAGAGCCCATGACTCGCACAGTCGCGGCATAGGCTTCAGATGGCGATTTATACAATAACCAAAGTTTTTTCCGTCAATTGAAAGAGGTCGATCGACACGGGTTTTGAATTCTTCTTCCAACAGGTAAAGCCCAGCGCGACTCGCGCCGAAATCTCCAGTGACAACGACTATGTCTCCGGGTCTTGCACCAGAGCGCCGCAGAATGCCATGCTCATGCCCGTCTCCAATTACGGTAATCGTGATTGCTAAAAATGGAGACTTCACCAGATCTCCCCCTGCGACCTGCACTTTATGAGCGCGCGAGCACTCCGCCATTCCGCAGAACAATTTCTTAAGATCTGAATCCGACATCGAAGGATTAAATCCGACACTTATGAGAATTTGCCTGGGGCGCCCAGCCATAGCGGCAATGTCGCTGAGGTTGACGGCGACCGATTTCCAGCCAAGGTCCGACAAATCCGTTGTGGACAAATTAAAATGAGTCGACTCAATCAGACTGTCTACGCTGACCAGGCGACCCTCGGGCAGGATAGCGCAATCGTCGCCAAGCAATCGACTGCCGGTCCACTCGACAATGTTCTCAATCAGGCGGTGTTCGCGAGTCGGGGAGCTGGTCTTGAAATTCATGGTTAATCCGGTTTCTCTCATGGTTGCAAACAGATAAAATGCTACAATCAGCCCATAGGGGTGTCTATATAAAAGAAGGAAGTAACCAAAATGGAAAGCCCTCTTGCACAGATCGTCGCTAGTGTTTTAAAACTCTTCCAGTTTTGTTTGATCATCTGGTGCCTATTAAGCTGGTTTCCTAACATCAACTGGTATGACCAACCTTTTAAGACGCTCGATAAGATTGTCAGACCGGTGATCGCGCCCTTTAGAAAATTAATTCCTCCAATTGGCAATATTGATATATCACCAATCGTGGCTATACTGTGTTTGAATGGACTTGCTGCATTGCTGCTACCCATGCTCTAAGCACTATTTAATGGACATCTACAATCGCATATATGCTTTCTAGAAGAAGTTTCCTCGTTCGGGCGTTCGGAAGCCTGGTCTTTTTTGAGTTAAACGAGTGCTTGCCCGCCTGGGCTAAGCTCGGCAAAAAGCAGAAACAACAGGTGGTGGTCAGCGGCCCACATAGCTTGTCAAAACAGGCATGGCCACCAGCAATCATTCCTGATTTCGTTGACATCGACAAGAAGGGCTATCTCTGCTTCAGCGACCAGTTTGGTCGTTTTTCGGTGGTCGACCTGCGTAAGGCTGGAACCCCGAAAGCCGCACCGAAGGTTATCTCGGAGTTAGCAGGCATAGGCAAGCGCGTTCTTTCTTTGAAGGTGGCGAAACTTCAACAGGCTTTCGCCCTGGTCAAAGATCCCGCAGAAGGTCCCGAATCAAAGTATTATCTCGTCGCAATCGATTTGAAACTCCCAAATCTGCCGACCGTTCAATCTCAGACGCACCTCAGTCAATTCGACGAAGCCGATTTGATGCTGGCCGACAAAGATGCAATCTTCGTGTCCGGCAAAGCGCGAAGCGGCGAATATATAGTCAACATCTATACACCGCCAGGAAAGAAGGGTCAGAAAGACGCGACCTTCATATCAAGTGTGGCGACAAAACTTCCTGTGGTGGCACTCGATTTCCAGAAGAGGGAGCTCATTGTAGTCCAAGACAATGGTCTCAACACGAAAGTCGATTTCTACAACCTGTCCGCGTTTATCTCACCACAGCTGACCAATTCGCTGGAGATCAAAGGGGTTTATTCCAGACTGAATCGCCAGGGCGACACTCTCATTCTGGCTGGACAAGCGGATCAGTCAGGACGGCAACTGCAAGCTTCGACCATAGCGCTTAAGCCCGCACCACATGCAGTGTCAACGGTAGAATTGGATGGTATGGAGCAAATCCTCTCTACTACGTCTCAAAAGGGTCAGTATCTCGTGCTGACCAAGAGCACAAGCGGCAAACTGATGCTCAATTCGCTGACTGTAGACAAGCTCAACAATCTGGATAAGACTCAAACAGTCGAGATTCCGGTCGCCAAGTCGGCATCGATCGAAAGAGCCAGCATGGTGGTCAATGGCAAAGAGATGTACGTGGCAACCGGCTGGTCCGGCGTTCAGGTGCTCACCTTCGGCGGAACACAATGGTCTCAAGCTTACAGCTACAAAATACCTCGTTTGGCTGCTTCGGGAATTGCCTCATGGGGCAATCAGGTTGTCCTGGTCGGAGCGGAGTTGATGCTCTATGACATAGCCAATCCGGAGCTGCCTCAATTGATAGGCACAGCTCCTTTGACTGCATCTGTAAAAGCGATGGTCGGGGCCGGAAGTTACATCCTCTGCCTGGAAAAAGATGCCATTACGCTCAGGAAGATGGCTCAGCTCGACAGAGTCTTGACCTCCCAGAAGGTCTCCGGCAAGAGTTTGACGTTCGACAAATCCCAACACAAGGTCTACGTCGCAGATCCGATGGGGAAATTGACCCGAGTCTATCCCTTCAAGGTGTTTTCCGACAATCTAGAAGCGGCAAAGAGCTTCGATCTGCCCGGCAATTTTCCGAACGTCGAATCGATCGGAGGAATTTTCCTGGCTGCCGACATCCATGAAGTAGCTTTGTTTTCTATCGAAGGACAGGTCAAGGAGCTCGGCCGGCACCAATTCGAAAATCTTGCCATTCGCGACGTGTGCATGACCGACAAGAATGTCTTAGCAACTGCGGTTGATCAAAATTCTAAGGGATTCTTGCTGGTTCTATCGAAAAAAGACAAAGAGCTCCACCTTGAAGGAACTGTCGACCTACCGCACAACGGCACAGCACTGTCGGCAACCGCAACTCGAGCAGTGGCAGTAGGACAAGATCCATCCGGAAAAGATTTGGTTTCGATCGTGGATATCTCGAATTCTGCGGCACCGTCGGTGAAGGCAACCTTCACCGTGTTAGAGGCTGCTTCAGCGGTCGCGGTCAGCAGCAAGATCGCTCTGGTAGCCGGTCGCGGGCTTGAAATCGTCACGATGTGAACGTCGACTAGTGCGCACTGTCGTTAGACGCAGGATTACCGGTTTTGAAAGAAGCGGTGATTTCATCAGACGGGCTGGTTGATACCTCGGGAGGAGCGGGTTCACTGGACTTCTCAGCTAATTGTGCTTCACTGGATTGATTGAGTTCTTCGTATCGCTGCGTCGCGCTAGCCGGATCTGCTCCAGCAGCTTCATACTCACGATTGTTCATGGAGAGCCGCTCAGAAAGCCTACGTTGAGAGAGCTCTTGCTTTAACTCGAAAAGATCTCTTTCCGTCTTTTTCTGCTGAGACGAAAGATCCATCAAGGATATGAAACCAAGACTTATCAAAATTACCATGACCATAGAAGTGATCATCCAACCGGAGAAAGGATCGCGCTCACGTCGCACAATTGTCGTGTTTCCCGAAGTCGAGTATTGATTGTCGCTGCTCATGGCACTATGTTTCTCCGTTGTGAAAATTCGGCAACTATTAGAGACTGATTGCCGAGTCGACCGCACCGGCGATTCGGTTGAGACCGGATTCAAGATGGCGCTGCTGTTGGGGGGTTAGCCTTCCCGTATTCTTTCGAAAAGACTCTTCTGTAGCGGACAACTGACTAAGCATCTGGCGCAAGGCATCGGCTTCGGCTCTAGTCAGCTGCCCTTTGATCAGTCCGAGACTGATGCGTTGTTCAATCGCGGCTCTACTCCTGACGGCACCATTAACTTTGCTTCCCGCTGCACCATCAGTGACAACAACCGCTGCCTCGCGCACCAGAGGTTGCATAGAGTTGCTGTTCATCAACTGACCAAGCCTTCCTCGAATCGAATCGTAGTTGATCGCGAGCTTCATCAGATCTGAATATCTGGGATACTCAATGTCATCCAACGATTTTTCCAATTGCGACAGACTGTCCAGCTCTTTGAGCATCGAAGTGGCTTGGGTTGGGTGCAAAGCACCCATTCCCTGACCGACAGCTATTGATGTGGTGATTCGACTATGACCATCTCTAAGCGCCGTCTTGAATCCGCGCACATCTTCTGCGCTCGGCGCGACCACGCTTCCGAAAAAGTCAGAGATGAGTAAGCCTTCACCAGTGGTATCATCGACCACGATCAATCTCGGTAACGGTTCCACATTCAAAGACGCCGAGATCCTTTCCGATACTGATTCGAGTTGGTTGGCCAAGTCCACTGCCCGCTCATTGGTGAGCGTATCAGCGTTGGTAAATCTATAAAGCGATTCGGCTATTCTTTCGAGCTCTTTGCGAAAACCTATCGCCTGTTCGGATGTCAAATTCCCATGCATTATATTGTTGGAAAGCAGTTTATCCAATTCCAGACGGCGTCCTTCATAAACACTCCAGATACGATCGATCCTGACCGGTGTTCCATTTAGTAGAAGGGCATCTGAATCGCCACCACTACTAGTAGCATCGATAACCGTTTGTACCGTGGACGATTGCTTCAGAGTTTCTGTTTGACGAGATTGAGCCGGCGGGGCCAGCACCAGGCTAGACATCGCGCCCGCTATGAGTAACGCGCTTCCAGCCAGCATCAACTTCGTTGTTTTCGAAGCTCGCGACACATAATTACAGTTCAGCATAACAGCACCTCTCTTGCGAGAATCCCCACCACTCCTTGCGAGCTGGTGGTTGAGCTCTATATAGCGCTGTCTGAAGTATTGATGTCTTTCGCTCGGTATTGCTCGTTGCATCGACTTATCAGATTCCCTTATCTCCGAAGAGCGGTTTTCATGAAACTTGGTTTCAAAAAAATGAGAGCTGAGTGTTCGGACACGAAATACTCAGCTCTCAAACCTTAACTAAGTAGCCAACCACCGGTTGGCTGCTTCTGCGAGTCTTCTTCAACTACATTGGCGTCATAGCACAGTTTTTCGGATGGATGCCTGCGGCGCCTGAATTCTTGCATCCTTATCAAGTGGCGTTTCGACAATCAATCGGGAAGGTTTTCGCCAGAAATGATAGAACGATATTTACCCTGAGCTTCTTTATCCGAAAGTCCCGTATCGCAGTTTTCGATTTAACTGAACAATGGAAAAAGAACAAAATAATTGTATTTAGAGACCAAAGTTGTCTCTATTTAGGGTAGAAAGGAAAGAGACAAGACATCATAATCACGTGGCACCAGCCTTGAAAGTGAGGAACCATGACCACCGCCCCAGCAACAAAGAAGAAATTTCCCCGCATCTCGTCCAGTGCTTTCGAACACCCCGCCGACCGGGCCGCGCTAGATGCGGTCAAGAAGATTCCGCTTCTTGATAAGATATTTTCGAAATTAATCGAGCTCGGTGCGGAGAGAGTTCTCAGGATCCAACTGATGGGACGGGCGGTGCATGTCACGCCGAAGCAGTGCCCGAAGGTATACAAGCTCTTTAGAGAAGCGGCCGACATTCTCGACATGCCGGAGCCGGACCTTTTCATCATTACTCAGCCGATTCCCAACGCATTCACGCTCGGTGTGGAGCGTCCAATCATCGTTTTGCACTCCGGGCTCATCGATCTTCTTACTGAGGAAGAACTCATGGCTGTTCTGGGGCACGAATTGGGTCACGTGAAGGCTGGACACGTGCTTTACAAGACAATCGCTTATTTCTTACTGCAGATCATGCAGATGCTGTTCGGTGTACGTGGTGGTATCGCCGAGCTCGGTTTGATGGTCGCACTTTACGACTGGTCAAGGAAGTCGGAGCTCACAGCCGACCGCGCAGAATTGCTTGTCGCGCAAGACATCAACACATGTATAAAACTGCACATGAAGTTAGCAGGCGGCTCCTGGTCGATTTACGAGCAGATGGATCCGCAAGAATTCTTGAAGCAAGCAGACTGCTACGAAGATCTCGACTACAGCACACTCAATAAGGTATACAAGCTGTTCCAGGAACTCTGGCTCACGCACCCACTGCCGGTTTATCGCGCCAAAGAGATCAAAGCCTGGCATGACGGCAAAGCATATAAAGAGATTCTCGAAGGTCGCTATCCTACAAGAGACGAAGATATCGGGCTCAGAGACTGTCCGCACTGCGGCTGCAAAATCAGCCCCTCATTCTTCTTCTGTCCGGATTGCGGCAAGAGCGCTCGGGTATAGGCTTAGAACATCCTCAATTAAATTGAACTTTCGAACAGTTTAGTTTGTCTTCGATTGTCGCCGCCTCCGATTCATTCCTTCGACGGCAATTTTCAACACCGCTTTTTAGTTCACGGTTTCGTTAGTTCAGATAGGCGGTTTCGGCGTAGGAATTACCTTCGACCCGAGAGCAAGCATCATGAAAAAGGTTGACCAAAATAGGTCAACCTTTCGAATATTATTCGTTGCGTATGATCTTCGGACGCGCTTAATTTTCCGTTGGGTCGGCGTCCCTCGATTCGGGCTCTGCATCAGCCTCGACATCGACAGGTCCATCGCTGCCGCCAAGTGTTTCGCCACAAGCGGGACAGAACTTTTTGTCACGGCTAGCAGGTGCATGGCAGCGCGGACAGTCATATCCAGGTGTAGGCTTGAATCCTGATTTCGCTTCAGCCCGTTGTGATGCGGGCGCGGCTTGATCGGCTGCAGTCTTCAAACTGTCGAGCTCGGATTTCAGAATATTGATCTGATCTTCGTAGCCGACCACTTCGTTGACGCTTTCCTGAATCTTCTCTTCGCTAACCTCTTTTTTGTTGTGATACTTGTCTACGATCAACCGACCGAGTTCAACGAGCTTGGTAGATCTCTTTCTCTCCAGGTCGCGAATCTGCGAGCTCAAATTGAAGCTCTGGAACATCTCCTGTCCACGTTCTTGGACCTTATTAACTTCCTTGGTGATCCCGTTGACCATGTCATCGATTATGCTCACGATTCCATTCTCCAATTACTCGTCATGTATCACTTTATACCTCAAGAATGAAGGAAGGTTCCTAGGATTTTTCCTGAAGTAAGGATTGCGATGAATCCGGCTTCTGTGCAGCTTTCGGGGCTGGGGCGAGGGTTTGACCATCGGGTCCCAATGTTGACACTTTAACTCGATTTCTTCCCTCTTGCTTGGCACGGTATAAAGCCTCATCTGCACGCAGAAAAAGCGCATCCGCGCTGTCGGCATGAAGAGGAAAGCTCGCCACGCCTATACTAGCAGACAATGGACCCGGTCCATCAATCTCCGTTTCTCGAATCACGCGTCTCAGACGTTCTGCCAGTTGCTCCGCCATTTCAATTTCGGTATTGGGGAGCAAAACGCAAAACTCTTCACCCCCATATCGAGCGGTAATGTCCACCGCCCTCGATGACTGGGCGAGCACAGTCCCGATCGCACGAATCGCCTCATCACCAGTCATGTGACCGTAAGTGTCATTGATCTTCTTCAAGAAATCCAGATCGATGACGGCGAGCGAAAGTGGCTGTCCATAGCGCTTGGCACGTTCGAACTCTTTCGAAATCGACTCGTTGAAGGAGCGGCGATTCGCAACACCGGTCAATCCATCCGTTACGGCCTGCCGCTCGATCTCCATATGGAGCTCGGCATTCTCAATCGCGACGGCGACCTGGTCAGCAAGACTACCAAGCAATGAAATGTCATCGATACTCCATTCGCGAGGTTGAGCGCAATCCTGGAGAAACACAACCCCCAAAACTCGATCGCGAACCACAAGCGGCACGATAAGACCGGAGCGCATACCGATCTGATCCAGGAACTTATTATCGAACGAAGTACCGTTGACCGTCGGATCGATGGATAGAGGCGCTTTGACATCCAGCGCCATCCTCGAGAATTCCAGCCCAGCATCGGTCGTGTATATATCCCTGACGCTCTGCACGTCTTCGGCGTGGTATTCATAAACTTCAAATTTTTCTTTGTCTGCACGATGCAGCGAAGTCCTGCTCAAACTCCAGGTGGTACAGATCTTCTCGACGATCGTGGAAAGCACTTCCTGAATGCGAACAGAGCTTCTAACAAAGTTGCTAATCCAGTATACGAGCCGCTCACGTTCAACTTGCTTGATTCGAAGAGAGTCCCTTGCAGTCAAGTCGTGAATAAGCTTTCTAGTCTGCTCTTCGAAGTGAACAGTCTTGTCCTCCATGTCTTCGTACTGGCTGCGAAGCCGTTCGTTCTCACGGCGCAATTCTGAAGTTTCCCAGGCATTGCGAATCACAGGCACGAGAGGAAGGTCGACGAGAATCAGGTCGAGCGACTCAGCATCCGCATCAGCAGCCAAAATCACGGCATAAAGAAAGCCATCGGCTTCCAGCCGTCGAATCGAAATCGACTCAAATGCCCCACTGGACCGCGATGACAACAATTCATCCGGAAGCTCTTTGGTCTCGCGGTCAAGCTGTTCAAAGAGCTCAGGCAACTCCTCGCACACCAGTTGCAACTTTTTTTTCTTTTCGCCGAAGCAACTGCTCTGAGCGAACGATTCCATATCGTCGTCCCAAATTAGAATCGCGAGCGCCGAAGCGTCGGCGCCATTTATGACGAGCTCCGCAATCACAGCCAAGCACTCATCAAGCTCCTGAATTGAAAGGAGCTTGACTAAAGACGCGTGTTTGTCGTTATCACATGGCATACTCACAGATTCATGCCCGTTCGCAATTAGGCTCAATCGGGTCAATAATAGCGATTTTATGAGGCTAAACTATCTGGCAATCTGCCCGTTTAATAAAGAAAATAAGCGAAAACCCCAGTGTAACCGCAGCAAATGCCGATAAAATGAGTTAGTATCCAATCGAATTACAGCTCTCCAAAGGTTTTATTCATGGTACTAAAACGCGCACCGTACGAGCCTCCAAGAAGATCCTCAAGTGGAGGATCGCTGACGATGAAGGAGAAGGTGACCGCCTGCGCCACGTATCTCCCAGGGCTCGTTGGCTTCGCCATCGGCTGTATCTACATCCTCGCGAAGGGTCCAGGCTGCAATGGACGGTTCTTCCGATTTCACTTCTACCAGGCCTGTTTATTATCGGTCCTTTCATTTTTGGTCGTTGCGCTCTCCGAGGGTTCAACAGGAGTGCTTATCGGTACGCTGAGGCTTCTCGAAGGCGTTCTCGGCGCTGGCGTTGTGACTTTTATCAGCTCCAACCTCAATTTCGTCACGATGATCTTGTTGATCCCGTTCGCGCTAGTTATTCCATACTCCATGATCATGGCGCTGATCGGTCGAATCACCAATATTCCGTGGGTTTCCACCATCATCATGAATAACATGCAATAACATGGCTGGGTGGAATTATCGGATTTGCTGGGCGTTGACTGCAATATGGACGGCAGTGAGCGTGAGCGACAGCGCCTACGCACAAATTTTGCCACCCCATCCGGATGCGCCCGGCGGAGGCAATCCGATCCAGGGGCTCGGCAGAAGCGATGACCCCTATCCTGCGCGATACAAAGATTTCGTTCAACCTCCAGACAAAAGCGCCAATCCGGACGGAGAGCTCGAGTCATCACAAGGCACAGAATCAAGCGAAGCTGAAAAGTCTGGTGAAAAACCGACTGAAGCGGCCCCTAGCGCCGGGGAACTTGAAAGGGTGCTGGGAGCCGGAGAGCCTCATGCGGGAGAGACACCACCACCAGCCCAGGCGCGAATTCCTAATCCGAAAGATCTGGAAAAGCTTCGAGAGGCGCTTGAAAAACATGCTTCCCAGCGTGGTGGCGAACCCCATCTGGTGCCGCCCCCTCCACCATTAACAGGTCCGCAGGCTACGTCGACGACGCCAGAGAGGACGGCTCTTGCGATGATCAAAGTGGGGCATTTTCAACAAGCCGAGACCAAGCTGAGAGAGCTTGTGCTCAATGAGCCCAACAACATGCACGCACGCTACCTCCTTGCGATTACGCTCGTTCATTCCAGGAAATTCCAGGAAGCCAAGAGCGAATATGCGCATGTAGTTCAAAACTCGAAGAATCCCAATCTAGTTCAACTGGCACAAGCCGGTCTCGAGAAGCTGGCCAAGTGATTCACACGGGCCTCCAAACACCAGATTATGCGGCCGAGGCGTTTACTCTTGTGTGCAATTGGCGACGTAGCTTCACTTCTCAAACGCAACGTAAAGATTAGTGTTAGCGCCAGATTCTTATCGATATGACCATTCGGAGATATCAAGAGAGATTTGCCGAGTATGATTTATGGCGCACGTTTGCGTTATTGATCATCTGCGTATAAAGAATGATAGAAGCTAATTCGGGTCGACGGCTTCTCTAAGCGGCATTGGCAAACCTTTCCTTACCAACATGAGCGACGACCATAAAAAACTAAGTCTTGGTGACCGCTTCAAGGGCAAAGCTACCGGCGGACTGTCTATGCCCGGACATCAACCCCAGCCGGGTCCGGAGCAACCGGAGTCTCCTATGGTGAGTCAGCTTACCGGCCATTTGAAGGACAAACCGATTGGGCTCCTTCTTCAGATTGCCGATCACTACGAGGCCACCGGACAGCTTCAGATCGGAGGAATTCAGTACACCGTAACGATTCAGTTCGGACTGGGCAAACCGATTCACGCATTCTCTCCGTTCAATACCGGCACAGAAGCCATTCTCGAGCTGTTCACCTGGCGAGACGGCAAGGTGACCTTCCAGGAGGGGGTTCAACCGGCGACGCCTAGCGTCGACGACAATGCACCGCAAATTTTGACACTCGGCGACGAATACGTTCGCAACTTGGAGTTCCTTCAGAAGCTCGAGATTACTGAGCTATCTTTTCTGTTACGGTCATCACTGAAGCTCAACGAGAAGGAGCTGGAAAAGCGGTTGCTAACTGGTGCTCCTCTCAACGTCAGCATGCAGAAAGAGTTCTACGGCAACATTTACGGCACGTTGAATGTCAGAGACATTTGCAACAAGATGAATCTGAGCGAAAGCCGCTGGATGGCGACAGTCGTAAATCTTCTGAGACTTGGATTGATACTTACTCCAGACGGCAAGTCACTGGAGGAAAAGGGTATGGGCGCCAGAGGTGCAAAACCGGCGCCAGCACCACCTGCTAATGCACCGACGCCGGCCACATCAGCCCCCTCGGCTCGCACACCAGCTCAGGAGATTCGGGGAATCATCTCGGCAGTGGTTAACGGACCGACAGGACAACCAGATAGAGAGCCTCTTCCTGCGCCCGCACCAGTGGCAACAATGCCCTCAGCGGCAGCACCTTCTGGGACCTGGTCAACGACTGCTTCACCCGACAGCAGCGGCAGTGCACCGCTGATGCCACCAAGTAGTGTTTTCGGCTATGCCGCTCAAGATGATGGCGTAAAAAAACTTGCGATACCGCCGACGCTACCAATCCAAGATCCCGTTTTTCCAAAGTTTGAAGAGTTGGCCATGCCTCGGCCGCTGTCGTCGGAAGTCGCTCCGCCACCGGAGATGCCGGCTCAATCAAAACCTCCTCCTGATGCAGATCCATGGAGTTCTCCTTCGCCCGTTACGTCACTCCCGCCCACTCCATCGGCGACATGGAACTCGGCACCAGCGAGTCTCGCAGCCAATGCGTGGGGAGGGACGAGTGACACAGCACCTATATCTCAAGCTGCGGAGGCGTGGGGTCTGGCACCGGCTCCTGATACGGAGCCAAGGTCGCCCGCACCGAGCACAGCGTGGGGTGCAACAGCGTCGCCGGCAACCAGTCCAGCGCCTCCACTCAGTCCGCCTGGCTCTGCATGGAGCACGCCTGCACCAATTCCGGATTCGTCATCGTCGCCGGCAACCAGTCCAGCGCCTCCACCCAGTCCGCCTGGCTCTGCATGGAGCACGCCTGCACCAATTCCGGATTCGCCACCGCCTCCTGGTTCGCCTGGCGCTTGGGTCTCGACCTCGACGCCTTCGACTCCAGATTCTGCACCGACAGCGGATCCCACTGCGAGCGCGTGGGACACGCCACCAATCTCGACTAAGTTGGCGACGACTGCACCTGCGGCCGCCTGGGGCTCAGCACCTGCGACCCCAGATACGACACCAAAAGCGGATCCTACCGCAAGCGCGTGGGACACGCCGCCAATCTCGACGAAGTTGGCGACGGCTACACCTGCGGCCGCCTGGGGCTCAGCACCTGCGATCCCAGATATGACACCAAAAGCGGACCCTACTGCAAGCGCGTGGGATACGCCACCAATCTCGACGAAGCTAATGATGCCTGCGCCTGTCAGCCCGCCTACCGGCGCATGGGGTTCGCCTCCTCCTGCGACGAACACACCACCGCTCACCGATGCATGGGGATCGGCACCCGCCAACGCCGCGCCGCAACCAGCGGCTCCGCCTTCAGACATCCGTGGGGCCCGCCCAGTGCAATCGGCTGCTCCGCCACCACCCTCTCCGAACACCTTGGCTGTCAATCCGAGACCGGCAGCCCCACCACCGCCGCCACCATCATCATCCCGGTCAGGAGATAATTGGCCGGCCGCCAAACCTCCTACGAGAGAATCGGTGGCACCGCCCATGCCTATGCCCACGCCGAAACCGACACCAACACCAACACCAACACCAACACCAACACCGGATTCGGGACCATCAGGCACATTTGCAGTCAAGGACCTGGCGCCGCCTCTTCCGTCGCAAGAACAAGAAGATCCATGGACTGCTTCGGCACAACCGCCGAGCTCGATCAGTGTAGGTAGCCAAAGGAAGATCACGGAATCTGCAATCGCACCTGCGCCGAAAGAAGAAAGGACAGCGGATCCATGGGCCGCCTCCGCTGCCAACGATCAGCAGCAGACAAAATCATTCAACGTCGGGGTTCCGCTGGAATTGGTCGAGTTCATCGGCACTGGCCGAGACCACTTCATCAATGCGATGACGCGTCCAGAGACAGGCATACTGACCCAAGATGCATTCGAATTTTTGTTAGAACGTGAATTCTCGCGCGCATTTCGTTTTGGGTCGACCTTCACGTTCATGCCATTCTGCATTACCGTAGAAGCAACCGGCTGGCCGGTTCTGCCAGTGGAGCTGATTTCGCTGTTCACGAGGACAATAAATCAGCTGAGACGCGACGTCGATCTCTTCGGACATTTCGGTGACCGTGGATTTGCCTTCTTACTTCCCAACGTGGAAGCGGTACACGCAAGCTCGCTTGCAGAGCGAATTGTCGAGACTCTACCGGAGAGTCTGCCACAGTTTTCCGAATATTCACCGACGCTGCATTTTGGAATCGCATCCGTGCCCAAGGATGCGACCGACCTGGCAAAAGTCGTCGCGGCGGCCCAAGAATCGATGTTCGAGGCAGCATCCAGAAAGGTCACATTCTTGCGTTTTGCAGATCTTGACGATCGCTAGATTGAGCATCGAGGTGACGCGACAACGCCACCATAGCCGGTATCACAAAGTCGACAAGACGCTGAGCCTTGAAGACAATATGTAATGGCATTGCCGATCACTCCGTCGTTCGACAATTCGGTCGCGACCCGACAGACCTGTCGGAACACGGCTTAGAAAGTCGTCCAAGCTTACCTTCTC
This sequence comes from uncultured Candidatus Obscuribacterales bacterium, assembly GCA_964418155.1. Taxonomy (GTDB): domain Bacteria; phylum Cyanobacteriota; class Vampirovibrionia; order Obscuribacterales; family Obscuribacteraceae; genus JADYXR01. Next base: position 35,340 of record CAYQKX010000040.1, read on the forward strand.
TCTTCTCCAGTTCAGTGCAGATGCTAAAAACGCGCATCGAATTTTTTGCAATTTCGGAGATCGCAGAGTTGGCCTTTTCCTCCTCGAAATGAGCACGAGCGGCGCGAGCAATTGCTTGGAACACATCACACGAGGCTTTGCCGTGCCCCTCCACGACGCTGAAAGCAGAGTTCAGTAAATCACTCTGCCCACCTCGAACGAGAAAATCGGCAACGCCAATTTGTATGTGCTCTTGCACAGAGCGCACGCCGTCATGAAAAACGTCGCCTCGATAGTAATGCAACAGCTCTAACACGCGAATCGCCTCACCAAAGAGCTCCTTGTCGCACACCTTCGGATCCATTTGTAAGAACTCCAGCCTGACCGATTCAAGCATCGTGCTGATCCGCGGACAAGCCCGACCTTCATAGTCAACATAGAGTGATAAAGCGTCTTCGAACTCTTTTCGCCGGAACTTACCGTCCGCAGTCAGCAGTGCAATTTCACGTTCCACCTGTCGCCCGAGACCACCTTCTCCAAGTCTGTCGGCAAGTTTCATCAACACAGAGCGATTGGGACGATTTACTAGAGCAGCCCGTTTCGCCAGGAAAGCCGCGGCCAAGTACAACACCCGACTTCGATTTCCGGAGGTGGTGCTTGCTATATCGCCCGCATCGACGAACAACTCGAGAATCATTTCGTCCGCGCCGCGGACGAATGAATCAAAGGTATGATTGCCAAGCATGAGCTCTTGAACAACGATATCTACATCGGCGATTCCCGCCAGACACCCGGCAGCATCGAATTCGCCCATTACCTTCCGACACATAGCATATAGCGCCGACAAAAGATTGTAGACATCCTTCTCGCAATCTCCGAAGTTGAGCACTGCATCGAGTAGCCAGGCAGTCTTATCCAGTGCATCGTTGTCCCGAAATACACAAATCGCCGAAACAAGAACAGCATGTATAGCGCCACGCCTCTCGCGAGTCGCTTGTCGAGACGTCTCACAAAAACTGGCGCCAGCTGCCGCAGGACCGGGCTCGGTCGATTGGGCTTCGGTAGCGCGTTGCCGAGAATCAGGTGCGTCTAATCGATGCAAAAGGATAGTGTCACATATGGTGTCCACAACAACAAGACTGCTTCTATTAACTGCACCAGCTTTCCTCACACACTCTGCAAACAAAACAGTTTCATCAGCATCTTCTGTGATATTCAATACAACATCTTCAACATGTTGAAGAAGCTCAACGAGGAATCGGTTACCGACCTCACCTCGGAATTGAGAAGATAGCCTGGCGAATTCCAGCGCTTCTGGAATCCAGCGAGGTTGGCGCCGGTCCAGCTCTTTCAGCCTCGCCAACGCATTGTTCAAAACCCGATCGATATTGGCGCTGTAGTACCCTTCAAGCCTATCGTAAAGTCGCAAAGACTCTTCCGATTTGTCATCATTTGACAAGCTGAACGCTGCATACATTTCAATAAAACGAAGAATGCCGCGATATCCGAAAAACTCATCCTTGAATATCACTCTCTGCTGCACGCCATTTCCATCTGAACGCAAGACTGACCATGCGGCAATTTGATTGGCGACATCAGGCGCTGCAGCGGATAGTGTAGGCGACGTCTCGATTGAAAGCGATGATTTGAATTCATCGCTGGCAATTCTCAGAGCAAGGCTTGCAAACAGGCTTGCCGTCACTTCGGAGACGAACGGATCAGCAGATCCAACGATGCCACTGAGTTGTCCCTTAGCAGCCATAAAATTAAAAACACTATCGAGCGTATCCAATCTGCTTTCTTTGTCCAACCGTTGCATAAGGACGAGCAACGCGCGACTGCTGCCTGCAGCTATTAATCCAACGATCAGTACACTCAACTCTTCCGGTTTTGCCGAAGTCGGCAAAAAATAACTGCGCTCCAGACAATTAGAAACAAATCCAACATCGAGTTCGTCGAACCACTTAATTGGGAAAGCAGGCATCGGGCTCGGGTTGCGCCGAAAAATCGACAACAGAGTTACACAATACTCTTCCAGTTGCGAAATCTTCTCCTGCCCCTGCGACTTGAGCTTCCCGGCCGCAGCCATCAGAAATGCAAAACCACGTGACCGGTCGTAATAGAAGAGCATGTGCGCGACACTCGACTCTTGTTCGAGCTCCGCACCAAGCTCCCCGGCAGGAAATTCATTTCGAGTAAGCAGCGATGTCGCGAGGTTCAGGTCACCATGAAGATTCTCAGAAAGCGCTGTACATAAGTTAGCCTGCCGAAGCCTGTCCGGTGCTGCGTCATTTACGGCACTCGCAAGCTCAATCAGCTGATTGAACGTATTCTGTGCTTCCGACCACTCACTCTTTCTTGTGTAGATGTATCCGATCATCAGATGCACATCCATCGCTTTCAGGCGCACCTCAAGCGAAGCATAGTCTGCAATCTCTTTGTAGAGCGCTCGCGCGGCTAACAAGGCAGGAAGAGCGGAATAGGGTAGTCGTTGTTTAAAGTAGTGCCTGGCGAGTTCAACCATTAGCTCAAAGGCGCTTGTCCTCTTGAGAAACGAGCTTTCCACGATCTCACTTTGAATGACATCAGCCAAATTTTCAACTACTTCCGGTCGAATAACCAAAAATCGCAGCGCCTCTCTTTGATCTCCAGTCTCGTTGCGACAAAATGCATAGAGTGCCAATGACCGCAGTTTGAGTTTCGGGTCAATTCCCCATTTGCATTGTCGCGCTGCCATAATGAAATAATTGGACGCCACCTTCCACTGCCCGGAGTAACCAAAGCAGTACCCCAAGCGGAGCAGTGCAACTACAAACAGTCGGGCAGGGTCTCGAAGCGACGAATTCAATCTTCTGATACCCGCATGGAGAACTGCTGCTACTATCAGGAGGGTGCACCAGAGCGCACCCATAACTGGCAGGTTTTGCCAGAACAATACGGCAATAACAACCTGCAAATAAATGAAAATAAATGGTTGCAGCGGTCGACTGGCGCGCAGCAAAGATTTCCACAAGTTGCCGTGCGTGGCGAGGAATTCGTATACCTCGGTTAATTGCAGAAAAGTCTGACTGGCACTACCGTAGTGGCCGGACTCAAAGGCTCGATTGGCCTTCTTCAGCCTGCGCTCGCACCAGAGCGTCGGGAAATTTCGTACGAACCAACGGTTCCATCCTTCACTAATACTTCTTCTAAAGTTGCGCTTCGCAATGGCCAACTGCACGTTCACAGGAGCGGACGCAAGAGCTTCGAAGACCGGCAGCGCAACTGCGGTCGCAGGGTCCCTCAATGGGTAGAAAGCTGGGAATTGAAGGGCTGTTTCTGCGCGCTGGTCGTCAGTTTGCTTCACCTCGAAAATCGGTTCCGGAAGGGAAGACAACTGCTGCTGCGTCGCATCGAGACGAGGCACCGATTCTGGTGCCTGGGCCAAGAAGCGCAAGATCAGAGTGGCCGCCTGCCGTAACTCTATAGATGGATGCTCCAATAGCAACTGAAACAGCGGCGATTTTCCAGGGCTCTTCAGATCTATATGTTTAAACAGAATGCAATCATCGCCACCATCAACTAACCGATAGAGCTCAGGATCAATCGAAATCGCCAGGAGCGACAGGTGAATCAACCAGACGGAGAAGTTGTCTACATCCGAATTGAAGTGAGATGCCGCGCGACCAGGATGCTGGAAGTTGGGATGTCCGACTTCAGGACTGCTCCAACCTTCGAGAGCCGGTACGTAGAAAGCATCATAGTCTACGAGACGTAATCCCTCGGGCGTAACAATAATATTTCCGTGCTGCAGATCGCCATGTGCAATTCCGGCGCGCAACAAATCGAGAGCCATTTCGCCGAATTGCCGCTGCAATTCGGCGATGTGCTGTGGGGTCCGAAAATGATGTTCGATAAACCGATCGAGCGTCAATCCCTCTACCCATTGCATTTTGAGGATGGGATACCACTTACCCTTAACTCGAATCCCTTCCTCGACATAATAGAACGGCACCGTGCAGTCGAGATCGTCGAAGATAACGAAATCACTAATGGCACGATATCGATTTTGCTGGTCGGCTCTGGAATTGAGAAAACACCTGACGGCCCACGGAGTGGTATCAGATATGATTTTGTAAACACTCGCAAAAGCCCCGGACATCACTTTCGGAAGTCCGAGAACAGTCACATCTATCGAGCCTCTTTTGAGCTCTTCATCGGAAAAACATATTGATGGTGACTGGATCGCTTCGTTGTAGTCTTGCGCGCTCGGCCAATACATTTGGGGACCTTATTGGGAGCGTGAGAACCTAAAGCAACCTTTTATCGACAGTGCTCTACGCTGCTAACCTTCTCAATCGGAGCAGGCACCACGTCAATGGAGACAATTTCAGGACGGCAGAAGAATCTGATTCGAGGAGCCCGTCCACGCTCCATTCCAACACCACGGGTGATGACTAGCGTCTGCCCTGCCGCTCGACGAATGCAAGAACCGCCACACCATTCTCTTGGGGCCTGAGAGAACGTGACAATCGGCCCGAAGAATGGAATCTGGATCTGACCGCCATGGGTATGGCCTGCAACGAGGAGATCGCCTTCCGCAGAATCGACCATGAAATCTGGACGGTGTGCCACCACAATGTGGAAGTTTTCGCTGCCAGGAATTTTGTAGCCGGGCTTCCATGAGTCATGCAGAGTCAGCCCGGTAAGCGCAAGCGATTGCTCGTTATCGGCGACTGAAATCGTGCTGCTTTTTGCAAATGTCGTCACCGGCAGATCTTGAAAGATAGTGACCCAATCCTTCTTCTCGGAATCACCTTCGGTGGCATATACTCCGAGCCGCGCACGCAGATTGACTTTCTTCAGGCAGTCGTGCAACTTCGCCGCTTGTAGCGGATGATCTTTCGTGAATGCCTGAATGTAATCTCCAGGCAAAAGCACCATATCTGGTTGCTCCTTCAATACGCGGTTGAGCACCGATTCTTCAAACTCCCCGACGCGATCGGTTTGCAAATCAGAGAGAACAACAATGCGAAACGGTTTGGTAATCTTTCTAGAAGTTACCTGCTCATGCCTGACCTCGAGCCAATGTGGCTCAATTGCAAAGGCATCAATTCCAATCGCTGCCAATAAGATACCGAAAGCTGAGAAAGCAATTGCCGTCTTCTTATGGCGAGGCCAGATGCAGTACGCGCACGCAGCGAACAAACCTACGCCGCCTAGAAAACAAGCCATCGAGGAAAGATTGATCGCGTCGAAGAGATCGCGGGCGAGCCAGACTGCAATAACCAGACTGAGAACCGCGTAGACGGCCCAGACGGAAAGATAGGCCCACCATTTATTGTTCCAGCGGCTAAGAATTGAAAAGGACGTAACAATATACAGGGCTAAAAACGCGGCATATGACGCGACGGTTTTATCCATCGAATCAAGTACCCAGAAAATAGATGACAAAGTCCAGTCCACTGTTTCAACAACGAAACCACAGAGTTATTACTATTATGTTGTTCCTCGAAAACGCTTGTCAGGCGCGCACCTTGGCAACCATTTCGATGAAATTTAACAAGCCAAGTGGATCGTCCGTCATGATGCCATCTACGGGCATCTTGAGCATGTTGACCCAATCTCTCTGACCATTCACGGTCCAAACATTAACCTTCAGGCCAGCATTTCTGGCTTCCCTACAAACGTCTTCTAGCAAAGACTCGAAGTATGGATGCCAGAATTTCGCCGACATTGCAGAAGCCATCTCCACGACATCGTGAGGTATTCCATCCAGGAGAACCGCATAGTTCCATTCCGGTTGTTTCGACTGCAGCGCCTTTGTGATTCGATTGTCGAAAGAACTGAAAATGATCTTGTCCATATGTGGATAATCACCGAAGAGATCAATTAGATCGTCATCGATGCCTGGATAATCCACAGGCAAATTCTTGATTTCGACATTCAAAATCAGCTGACCATCAATAAGTGCAAGGACATCACTGAGCAACGGAATCTTCTCCGCGAAGAACTCCTTATTAAACCAGGAGCCCGCACTCAAGCGCTGAAGCTCGTCAAAGCTACAGTCTTTCAGTAAACCTACTCCATTGGTTGTTCTGCCCAGATCGTGATCGTGGAATACGACCAGTTCTCCGGTTTTACAGCGTTGAACATCCAACTCGATTCCATCAACACGAGCTTCCAGGCTCTTTCGAAAAGCCGCCATTGTATTTTCCGGTGCCCATTCGCGCCCACCACGATGAGCGTACACCAGAGCTTTGTAATCAGACATTCGCGCCTCGCAATCTAGATATCAAACACCTTTTGCGGATGCAAGAGACCCATATTTGCTGTCACGATAAGCTTGGATGGAGGTTGAACCGCAATTCTTTCGAGCGGAAGTTCGATACCATGTTCGATACCAAACAATCCTCTTATGTTTTTCAAAACCAAACATCCTTTTTCGACGGAGATTTCAAAGCGAACCTTCTCTGTCTGTTTAATCACATACTGTCCCCAGCGCTCCGCAGTCGGATGTTCGTTGACGATACTAATCACGTTGGATTGTCGGATGATTTCGCGAACGTGCGAAGCGATTGCACGAATGAGGCCGGGAATCTGATCGCGACTTCCAAAAGTTTCGATCAACGCACGGTCGACAAAGTATCCGTGCAGAGAGGTATTCTCTGGTCTATCTTCCAGGAATTTGATCACACCGGAGAACGGGTCGCTTGCTGCTTTGACAATTCGCATTGCGGTTCCGGTGAGTTCTTGTTCGACTTCTGCCAATTTCTGAAGTAGTTGCTCTGGTAATTTTTCTTTGGCGCAACAATCACAGGTCACAGTAATACCTCATTACTAATTCAACTGCTCCCCCTTCTACAGGCGTAACTCGCCATTTTACGAAGGTCCACTTTACAGTTATTACTCATTTTTCATTTTTCCGCAAGTCAAGAGCTCAAAGTCCTGACAGGTGCAGAAATTAGTAAGAATCTGAGAATTCAGATCAATTAATGGTAGTTTATCTTGACATCAAGGTCAATAGACGAGCAAAACAGCCGATAGAATAGGCGAGAAGTGAGCCCCAGTAAATCCAGACTTTCAAGAGATCCTGGATAATGGCGCTTTCCATATACAAAGGCCAGGTCCAAACCAACCATGTCGCGCGAACAATCCGTCGCCATAATAATCCCGGCAAGATACGCCTCTACCCGATTTCCAGGCAAGCCGCTTGTCTCGATTGCTGGTAAAACCATGATTCAGCGGGTTTGGGAGCAGGCGAAACAATCAAAGTTGGCAAAACACGTCATCGTAGCGACAGACGATGAGCGTATCGCTGACGCAGTCAGGGCTTTCGGCGGTGAAGTTCGGATGACCAGCGATGAGCACGAGTCCGGCACCGATAGGCTCGCCGAAGTGGCGGATAGCCTACCGGAAGTCGGCATTATCGTAAATGTCCAGGGCGACGAGCCCTTGATCTCACCATTGGTGATTGACGCCGCGATTCAACCGCTCATCGCCGACCGGAGCGTTGAGATGTCCACAGTGGCTTATCCTGTGAAGGATGACGAAAAGTGGCAGAGCCCACAACTTGTGAAAGTGGTGACGGACAGGCAAGGTTTCGCTCTCTATTTCTCGCGACACCCGATTCCATATCTACGGGATCCTGGTGAAGGCGCCAGGGCTCCTCGTTTAGGTCATGCAGGGCTTTATGTCTATCGCAAGGAATGCCTGGCGAAGCTGGCGGGGTTTGCACCCACGCCGTTGGAACAGACAGAGAAGCTCGAACAGCTCAGGGCTCTTGAAAACGGCATCAAAATCAAAGTGGTTGTACACGAACACAACTCGCCTGGCGTCGACGTCCCCGAAGAAATCGCAAAAGTCGAGGCACTTTTGGCTGTGCCTCACGTCGTACCGGTAGTAGGAAGCGGTGCACACTGAGGTCGATATATAAGGAATACACCTCGTACATTCCATTATTCATCAATCTTTGACGTCAGTTTGGCTTTAAAACTACAATTAGTGGAGCCTATCAACCAGGGAATAGAGGAGAACACAATACATGGCGAGAAGTTGGCCACTGGCCCTGATGCTTGCTCTATCCATCGTAGTTGGTCAAGACTGCCAGGCTGCCACGAAGTACAGAAACGCTGATTCGCGACAACCTCGCTACGCTCCAGCTGTCGGTGTCGACGGAATGAAGCCGGCCGATACAATGTCTCCGAAAAATATTCCTGATTTTGCCGACCGCGCCAAAGTACCAGCCACCACAGGCGGTGATACAGACGGCAGCTCAGGCACAGCATTGAAAGCGGACCTGGCCTCGACCACTATTCCAGTCGAGACAAAATTGAAGCTCGTATTAGAAACAGCCGTCGACGCTAAAGAGAGTCAGCCTGGCGATCTTTTCGAAGCGCATGTGAAAGACGATCTCTACATCGGCATGACATTGCTCTTACCGCGTGGAAGTTTTGTCCGTGGTCGTGTCGCGCAGGTCACGAAGCCGCGGCTTCTCAGTCGTGCGGCTAAGATCGGACTTAAGCTGGAGCAAATCGTCACGCCGCAAGGCGAAGTGATACCACTGGATGCTACGCTCGAGTTCAAAAAAGGTCTCTCGAACAAACAGGGTCAGCTCGATCCAGGCACCAATTTTGGTACCAGAGTAGAAGGCAATGTTAAGAGCGTCGCCGGCATCAACCCAGACGGAAGCACCAAGGGTGCGCTGGTGGCCGCCAACATCGCAACGCTGGGAGCTCCAGTGATCGCAACTGCAATAGGGAGTTCGGCCATCGCGCTGTTTTCCCAGGGAGACAACGTCAGTCTCTCTCCCGGTCAGGAAATAGAAGTGCTTCTCACCAACGATCTCGGGTTACAGATCAACTGATTTAACAACTGATTGGCGCCGGCTAAGACTCTCCACGACTTGTCGCCGGCATGAAGACTGCATGTCGAAGGAGTGCTGGTGACCGACAAGTTGAAGTTCGTGCAATTCACGGATACTCATCTGTACGAGAATTCCACGCATCGGATGCGCGGCGTAGACACTGGATTGACATTTCAGCAAGTCGTGCAACAAGTCTCGGCACTGCACCCAGCGATTGATTTTGCTCTTTTAACCGGCGACATTTCTATGGATGAAACAGCTGAATCATATGATCGAGTGCGAGAGATTGTTGCCACCGTCAACGCACCGAAATATTTTCTACCTGGCAATCACGATTGCTTCGAGACCATGAAACAGTCTTTCTCGAAGGATACAGAGACAAGCAACATTCGGTCAGAGCGAAGTTTTTCCAGCGGCAATTGGTTCATCATTCTCCTCGACTCGACTGTCACCGGTCGAATCGAAGGCAACCTGAGAGATCGGGAGCTGAAGAGACTCGACAGCGAGCTCAGCCAAAATTCGGACAAGCATGCCCTGGTATGTTTGCACCATAATCCCATCCCGTTTTCAACCGAGCCCGAGCATGATTACGGTCTGAAAAATCCCGAGGCTCTTTTCGCTGTATTGGATAAACACAGCAATGTGAAGGGAGTTGTTTGGGGACATGTGCACTCAGAACATAATCTAGAGCGCAACGGCGTCCCATTCCTGGCAAGCCCATCGACATGCATTCAGTTCAAGCTAGAAGACGACGGTGTATCGGTAGATAACAAGGCGCCTGGCTACAGAGTCTTCGAATTGAATCAAGACGGGTCAATCGATTCGACAGTAGAATGGCTGCCGCACCTTCCCGAAGGACTTCAACTTGTCAGGCTCTAGAGCGCTTACTGACCCATCACCTTGTAACCGGCAGGCACTTTGAAGGCATCGGCAGGAGGAGCCCCGGCAAGCGACTTCAACACCATCGACACTTTTCCTTGCGGAGTGGTGGTCGCTGTTTGAACCATAATTTTCACGTCATCGCCAACCCATACTTCAGTGTGAGCACCATCTTTCGAGTACGAGTAGCCATGGCACGGATGTCCACTGATCACTTTGGTACCAATCAGTTTTCCGCCCGCTTTTTTGATCGAATCTTCATCCGAGTTAACATTACTCGAAGTGTTGAGCTTGCCTTTCATCGCCATTTTCGATTGCTCGATGAGGGTCGTGCTCGTATTCGCTTTGTAGTCCATTAAGGTTGTGAACTTCGCACCATTGACCGTAGTTTGCGTAAGGAACTTACCAGCACCGTCCGATGCCATTCTCAGTTCGCTCTTTCCCTGTGCATTGGTCATATCATAACGAGCGTCATAGGTCTGCGTGGGATAGTCGGCTGCCATCGCAGATGGTGCCGATATCGCGGCCGCGAGCAACGCGAGGACAAGCTTCTTCTTCATGTTTGATGCCTCCAAACGGTTTACTGAATCCAAATTAGTCGTCATATTCACTATAATCACTTGACTGAGCGCTATACTTTAAGCACTCGTTCAGTTTCAATTCATATACAAGACCGTGTGCGTAAATAGGAAGACAAATCGATGAAGAAATTCACTGCCCTGTCCCTCACAACAGCTCTCCTTGGCAGCTCGCTCATCTGTGCGCAGGCAGCGTCACCCGGGAAAAAGGGGTGGGTCAATTTCGGCTCTACGAACTTTGCCTTCAGCTATCCCATGTCCATGGGTACGAAAATAAGTTCAAAAAAAATACCTGCAGTAAAACTGGCTTCGCCCGATGATAAGCCGGACGATGTTGCACCAGAGCATTGGAGCGTGAAGTTCACCAGTGCAGACGCACATCTTAATGTTATTCCAACATTCGACAGCACGGTCAAAGATTTTAAGACAGCTTATCCCACGGTGGCTGATGCCGCCAAAGACCTCCGGAAGCTGCTCACGAGCCACCCGGCTACCGTCAACGATATACCTTTCTTGCCGTGGGGAGACTGTTCGACGCCAGTTCACTCGCACATCAAATACGTGAAATTCAAGAACGGTTCGGGAGTTCGTTATCTCGCCAATTATCAAATAGAACCAGAAGAATTCTCTAACGATGGACTCGTCTATTCTATGCAGGGTTTGAGCGACGATGGCAAATACTTCGTTTCACTAATGGTACCGGTAAAGACGAAAGTGCTGCCGGAGAAAAGTTCTGTCGCGACCTGGAGCAAAGACAAATACGAGAAATTTAGTCAGAACTTCAAACAGTATTCGGCTGACACCAAAACAAAACTCGACAAGACCCCAGATGACGAGTTCTCGTCCAAACTATCCTTGCTGGATGAGATGGTCGGCACCATTCAGGTGAAGTAGTCACCGCTAGCAATACCACTGCTGTTTTCAATGGTTCTCTCGGTCTGCGTTGTATTTCTATCGAACGCACTAACTCGTGCTACCGTAGGGACAAAGCTTAGAACCGGCACGGCACCGACATAGTCGCGCATTTCGAGCGCCCGATTAACTTCCTCTCGCGCTCCCTCAACTGTTCGAAACTATCAGCAAGTACCTTCCACGGCTCGGAGATATGAGCCAGCATCGTTCTAGCTAACGCTCGTGTTACTCTGTTATTTTTATCCGCGACAAAAACTGGGTTCACTCACTGTTCACTCCGGACTGATGTAATTACAAAATACAACTGCCGAGTGATAGGGAGGGTGAGCTCATGACGAGCGTGATTAAATGGATGTACCATCGAAAAAACTGCAACACCTGTGCAGAGTCTCTCGCCTTTCTCGATGCCAATGAAATTGACGTTTCCGAACTAGTTGATTGCAAAAAGAATCCGAAAGCCGGTTCTGAGGCGCTGGAAATATTGAAGGACGTGGACAAGGTCTACTCCGTGATCGGAAAAACCGTTCGCGTGGTAGAGCTCAACGATACTCGTCCAGCCGACTCAGAACTACTGAAACTTCTGCTTGGTCCGACAGGCAACTTACGTGCGCCAACGATCAAATTCGACGACACAGTGGTCGTTGGATTTGAAAACGATACATACTCCAATCTTCTCGGTCCGTAATCGAGCAATAGAGTCCGCATGCGTTAAGATTTTCTGGCACAAAAGTAAGCTGATACTACCTACCCGGCCAGCACCTTCACCGCGAACGGTGCCGACATCAGCAACTGAAAAAAAAACTCACTGGACAGAGAAATTTAGAAGAGTTCGCAACGCAATGACCTCGACACTTACAGGTATCGAGGTCGTTGATTGCTGACGTTCGAAAAAGCTGACTGTCGTGTGCTTTTGACGTTGTGCTTCTGAAGTTTAGCTCACTTCCTAATTTTGAATTAAATGAACTAGCGCCGGTTCTAGCTGCGGATATTGGAATGCATAACCACTGCTGACCAGCTTGTCCGGTTGGACTCGTGCACTGGAGAGCAGGAGTGCGTCCGCCATTTCACCAAACAAGAGTCGAGCTCCGAAGGCAGGGACAGGAAAGAAAGCGGGGCGATGTAAAACCTTTGCGAGTGTCTCTGAAAACTCCCGATTGGTCACCGGAGATGGTGCCACGAGATTCACTGGTCCAGACAGTTTGTCCGAGGCCAAACTGTGCAAGATCGCTCCCGCCACATCATCAATCGTGATCCAACTCATGTACTGGTGGCCATCGCCGAAAGGACCACCGGCACCGGCGCGGAAGGGTGGTAGCATCTTGGCGAGAGCACCAGCCTTCGGCGAGAGGACTATCCCCAGACGTATGTTGACGACCCGCACACTAGCTCCCGCCGCTGGTACCGTAGCCCGCTCCCAGTCTGCGCACAGTTCTGCGAGGAACCCGCTACCGGCAGGGCTGCCCTCGGTGAGGGTCTCTCCACCTCGGTCTCCATAGTAGCCAGTCGCTGACGCGCACACCAGAACTTTCGGAGGCTGCTTCATGCGCGCCAAACATTGACTGATCGCTTTTGTCGATTCGACGCGACTTTCTCTTATCGCCTTTTTCTTCTCGTCGGTCCAACGCCCAGAGGCGATGTTCTCGCCTGCCAGATGAACTACAGCATCGACATCTCCGAATACTTCATCGCCTCGACCAGATTCTATCGCGTCGAAACTGATATCATCCGCACTTGGCTCCGAGCCTTTTCTCACGATTCGTCGCACTTCGTAGCCGGCCCGCATTAGCAATGGCACTAGCGAAGAGCCGACTAATCCATGGGAACCAGATATAGCTATTCGTTTCATTGGCTGCACCCGTCATCTACTTTTCGGTTCTAAACGGATCTTCACAACTGGCGAAGTCACCTCGTATAAACCCTCTTATATACTATGATGCGCCTGCAGGGTGAACTTCAGGTGAACGCGACCTCGTGCGCGCCTCTGTTCACTCACCAATTGTAGCGATCGAGGATCTGAGGAAAACAGTATCCAATGTTGATAAATCGCTCGACTCCCGAGCCTCAAGCAATTCGCGATGAAATTGGAAGCGCAGATACGTGCAAACCCACAAAATTCCATAACAGAATTGGCACCGCCATGTTCCATCGCAGAAGTAGCGCTCACCGTGTATCGTTCTTCGAGGGCGGAGCTTGAAGACTCGCTACTTGCTTTGCGGTTTGCTCGGTGAGCCAACGTTCTAGAGTCGCGGCGGTATCGGAATTCATTTTTGGCTGACACTCCAGCAGCAAGTGTCCTTGTTTTCGCAGAGAATAATACTGCAATTGGTGCGGTGCAAACTTCCGCAACTGCTCCGGCATCACTTCTGGCTGTCTTGTTCCATCTTTGCCACCGTTCAACGCCAGAACTGGCACCTGAATACTCTTGATGCGATGAATCACTCGTTTGTTTTCAATAAGTATTTTTACCAACCGCGTGGCAGTTATGCCGCCGACTATCTCCTTATCCTCCAGATATAGCCTGGTGACAAGTGGATCGGGTGACAACAGCTTGGAAGTGTAAGGTCTCAGGCTTACTGAGATGAATGGCATTGAAAATCCGCGAATCGCATCCGGTATCATACGCCACATTGGATGTTTCCATAGCCGTTTGTCGCAGAAGGAGCTAAGAATGATACCGTTGACCAGGGTCGGCTCTTTTATCGCGACATGGGCGGAGAGCGTAGATCCGTAGCTTTCACCCATTAAGAAAATCGGTTTGCCGGGATGCTCTTCTCTGAGTGCGCGAATGGTCTTAATAACATCGGCTTTAGAACGAGAAAAATCCATCGTCGATTTTCCTTCGAAGCAATCCGGCTCCGTGCGCCATTTACCCATGCCTCTCAAATCGATAGCATAAGTCGTATATCCTTTTCCGGCCAGGAATCGTGCCGTGGTTTCAAATGTTTTTGAATGCAGCGTTATACCGTGTATTGCAAGAATTATCGCGGCAGGCTTGACCGTCGGATCTTCCCATTTCACCATAGGTAAACCCAGCTCGCTCGCGACTTCGGGTTGCTCATTCAATTGAACCTCGGCGAAGGCTGGCATGCCGGCAAAGGCGAATAGCAGCAGTGCTGAAATCGACACCATTTTTGCTCCGACAAGCCGCATTAGCCATCCTTCGCTGGTTAGCGCAGAGTCAATCACTTAGTTGAGCTTTTATATAGCGCAATGTCGGTTACTCGTGGCTGTCATGCCTGAAGCGCGAAACAATTTTCGCGCTTGTTATCGCTCCTAATCCGGTCTGGGCGACAAACAAAAAATGGTCCAACCAAATTTACGGAGTCCTTTCGTTTAACATGCCGAAACTGCGTTTCTGCAGAACCCTGCCGCCGCAATCGATGGACTCAGATACTTAGGAATTGACAGACAAAAAATCTCGGATGGCACCGGCGGCTATCACACCCTGTCCGGCTGCACGAGCCAATCGAGGGTAGGCAGGCGCAACTATATCGCCCCCTGCGAACACACCTGCGACATCAGTTGCACCTCTGGCATCGACCTTAATGTGTCCGTTATCGAGATCAAGTTGTGATGCATACAACTCGGTGTTGGGCGCGTAGCCAATTTTTACGACGAGAAATTCGCACTCCTGCTTCGAGCAGGCACCAGTTTGGTTATTCTTGACCGCTATAGATTGAATAGATTTGCCGCTTCCCGATACGCTCATAATCTCGCTGTTTTGCAGCACAGTAATTCTAGGATTCGCTTGTACATCTCGAATGACATCGGGGCGGGCCTTGAACCTATTGGTTCGATTAACTATAAGCACTTGCGGACAGCGCTCTGCCAGCCAAAGTGCGTCCATAAGAGCATTGTCGCCGCCACCGACGACCGCGACGCATTTTCCAACGAGTAACTGTTCGTTTGATTCGCAATCGTAGATATATCTTGATTCGAATTCCGTACTCTCAGGCAATACGAGCCGCCGCACGCGATATCCGGTAGCTAGAAATAGAGCTTTGGCAGTGAAAATGTTGGAAGTAGAGAAGACTTTCTTCAGTGTCAAATCGACGCGATCGATGTTGGTCTCACTAAGCACTTCGATATGGAGGCGCTGGCACAGCCCCTCTACCTCGGCTCGCAATTCCGCACCATTTTGAACAAACCCGGCGAAGTTCCTTATGGTGCACTGCACATCGGCTAACTGTCCACCAATATTCTTCCTGTCGTCGATGACCAGATAGTCGACTTTCGAATCGTGGAGTTCGAGTGCACAGCTTATTCCAGCCATGCCACCGCCGATGATAATCACGTCGTAACTGGTACGATTAGCATTCATTTCTCTTCGAACACCAACCTGTGTAAGACATATCCGCCCCTGTTGTAGCCGACCAAAACTGTGTCGCCATTAATAGCAGCATGGGCTATACCCATTGCTTTTCCGTTTTCAGGCACGGGAGTCTGTAATGTAGCTCCTGTTGAAAGATTCCAGGCATGGTAGTTGCCCATTCGATCGAAACCGATCAACAGATTGTCCCGTGATACTATCGCGAGCGGCTCACAGCCGTTGCCCCAGGCGAGCGTGAGATCCATTTTTCTAATCTGAGTTACTTTTCTGGTGACTAGATCGATAACTACCCACTTGCAGCCAGTTAGGTTTTCCCAAGCGCCAGGAGTCTTGGCGTCGAAGCCGCTTCTCGGTCCGGCAACAAGCAACCTGTCCTCAAAATACTCAATCCACATCACGTCGAAACTGACTTCGAACTCGAACAGGCAATCACTTGGCTTAAGCGAACCCTCATTCTCCGCCAGGGCAAAACAACCAACTCTTCGTCCCGCTGCCACAGCAACTGTCCGATGTTTTTCAGATACAGCAAATCCGGTCAGAAGGCCCCACTCTTCGAGATATGCTTTTGTTCGAATCGCGGCACGGTGGTTAACAGACTCTCCGGAAGCCCGTGATATGGACCGCCGCTCACCGTCCTCATGGTCTTGCCCAAAAGACCGTCGCAACTCGGAGTTAACTGCAACGGTTGCAGTATTACAACGCAGCCACTCATCCAACGGTTCTGACACCATCAGCCCCGGACAGGCCTGTGTCGGCGAAAAATATCCAGAAGATGAACTGCTCAGTAAGTATGGCCAGACGAGTCCGAATCTCTCGACATCCCCAGCCCAGCTAGTCACGATTTGCGGATGAATTTGCATGGGGACGCCAGGCGTCGCTGCCGGGTGCCGACAGATACTTCCATTCGCCGAAGACAAGCCAAGGCTCTTTGTGTCAAAAACACGCACGAGACCAAAGTGATTAATGAACCACAAATTGCTTTCCGGATCGAAGAACAATCCATGAGCATCGAGGTCGAACTGCGACTCTTCATCTTGGTTCGGAAAAGCCGTCTCTTCGAAGACAGCGACCTTATTCAATTTCTCGTCGAAGATTGATATGTCGCGACCGAGATTGTTGACCAAGAAATAATCGCCGGCGCAACTTACCCGACCAATACCGGCCGGCTGCGAATTGATGACATTGGCAGATGGTTGGCTGCTCACAACAGTGCGAACGATTTGTCTTAGTTCAGTCAAATTGCTTCCTCTATTTTTTCAAGACTTTGCATTGCAGTCTTAAACACCGAATCCGGAAGAATTGCATCCATGCATCTGTTTCCTTCTGGCTGAGCGCAATCCCACCCTCCAGGCGTCCAACTGGAAAAATCGGTCACAGATTCATAACTAGTGTTCATCGCCCTATCGATACAGGACGCATGACACGGTGGCGCTACCATATACAGTGCCTTCGGAAAGTCCCTGAAGTAAATGGGATTATGTCGATAGAGGCAGATGGTGGGCGTGGACTGTTGCACGGCCAGGTGCATGAGACCTGTGTCTACTCCAATCACCAGTGAAGCACTGCTAATCACGTCCACAGCTTCGCCGAGTGTCTCTGTAGGTACCCACGAAAGGCCGGTATCAATAAGCGCTTTTACAGTTTTCGACTGATCTGGTTTGCCAATCATTATGCATTGCCAACCGTTTTCCACTAGAGCATCACACAACTGCAACCAGTATTTTTCCGGCCAACATTTGTACGCTCCGTCACTGCCGGGGACAAAGACTACTTTACCCACAACATCGGCGCGTCTATCCCATATAAGTGGAGCCGGTCGATCGAAGACCGCATCAATTCCAAAGTCCTTGCAAATCACCTTCAGGATGTCGTTGATGCGTAAGCCAGGATGAGCCTTTTCGAATTCTGCACTTCCCCACCAGAAATCCGTCTGGATCGGGTGAAGCCTCAAGTTGATATACGTCGCATTATCCGAATCTGCAAGAATCGACGCCATGTCATCTTCTTCAACGACACCGGCCAAACCCTCAATCCGCTCTGCCAATCCATGCTGCTGTGTGCTTCTCATTACCAGATATGTCCGGGCAGTTGACCTGATCAGCGCTTGGACAGCCGGCAAGGAGACAATCAAGTCACCAAGTCCCAAAGAGACAGGAGCAATGAATGAAGCCGACGAAAAAGGTTTTGACATGGTAGGCTCAATGATAACACAGACGTAGGTTTAGAGATTTCCGAGGTATATTCTTTCCGTGTTGCCAACGACATACTACTAAAACAGTCCCCGAACGATTGACCGTAAGCGTCTAGAATTGAGGAACTCAAAGTCATCCGCATGCTGAATTCGGACAAGAGCATTGACCGCGCTAATGCCCGCCAGAACTCAATGCACCTTGAGGTTTCTTCATAAGGAACATCAAAAATGCGCCGAGGAAAAGGACAATTGCAACGGCAATGAAGGCATCATTGAACGCCATGATAAAAGATTCTTTCCGGACTTGACCGGAAAGAACCTGCAACGCTTGTTGATGAGCCGACCACTGACTGGTACCTGCAGTGTGAGCCAACCCGGATGCGGTCTGATTAAGGAAATTCCTGACCGGCAAATCAGAATCGCTGACATGCTCATAGATTCGCCAGGAGTGAAACTGCTCTCGCTGCGTAACGATCGTCGATAGCAGCGCGGTTCCTATTGAACCGCCGAGATTGCGCATCATATTGAATAGTGCGGATGCTGAGCCCGTCTCTTCCACGTCGATACCAGCGGTGGTGATTGCAGCCAGCGGAGTAATTACGAATGGCAAACCGAATGCTCGTACCACCATGCTTAGTATCAATTGGTCACCTGCATAGTCGTGGCTCATGAAACCATTCATCAGACAACTGATTCCGAACATCATCAACCCGAAGGAGACCATAGCTCGCGGGTCGATCCTTTTCATGAGAGCGGGAACGAAGGGTGTGATAAGCAACTGCGGCAAACCTGACCAGATGAGCACCTGTCCTATTTGCCAGGCGCTGTAGCCGTGAACTATTGCCAGATAAAGAGGTAGTAAATAAACGGAACCATATAGAGCAAAGCCGAGGGCGACGCTGGACAAAGTTCCGAATCCGAAGTTCCTTCTTGCCAGTAACCGCAAATTCACAAGCGGATATCTGGCGGTCAACTCCCTAACAACAAATAACGTTATAGTAATCGCCGCGACGATTGCAGGCGTCCGGATCAAGTCAGACCCGAACCAGTCTTTGCGTTGACCTTCTTCCAAGACGTAAATCAGCGAGCTCAACCCGACGGTCATTAGTATGATGCCCGGAATGTCATGCTTCTTGATCAAATCGAGTTGCATTTTTGCACCGGGCAAAGAATATAGCAGCATACCGATTAGTATCAAACCTGGTATCACGTTCAAAAAGAAAATGTAGGGCCAGCTAAAAGTGTCCGTTATATAGCCGCCTACTGCGGGTCCGATTGACGGTGCAAAAGTGGCTGACAGCGAGAATATTGCAAGACCAATAGGTTGCTTGGACGGCGGCAACATTCCAAGGATGGTAGTAAAACACATTGGAATCAGCGTGCCGCCGGTGAATCCTTGCAGCGCGCGATAGACGATCATGGTCGACATGTCATGCGCCGTGCCGCACAGAATTGAGAAGATTACAAAGAGAATTGCATTAGCGACTATATAATTTCTGGCACCGAAAACTCGTGAGAGCCAGCCCGTCAACGGGATGGTAACGATCTCAGCTATAAGATACGACGTCGAAATCCAGCTGCCTTCATCGACGCTGGCACCGAGGCCTCCCTGGATATCGCGCAAGGATGATGCAGTAATCTGGATGTCCAGAATAGCCATGAATGCGCCGATCGCAGTGCCAATGACAGCAATCCAATTTTTTAACGGAACAGGCTCGTCGCTTAAGCTGGTATTGTCAGCGGTGCCTCGGTTATGGCTATTAGCTTTGCTCATTTTAGTACTTGAAGGACTCATTGCGGCAACCACTGAATTATCCTCGATTCGACTTGAAGTTTGTTGTGGTTATGCCTTTCTTCGAGATTCGACACGGTGGTGGACAAAACCAGAAAGGCGATCGGTAAAGTCAGCTCCGTCTACTTTGGAGTACAGATCGTCTAATTTCGTGTCGATAGTCTGCCGATACTGGCAAGTTGATGAATCTTGGGTGAAGACTGTTGTGCGTTCTCAACATCAACACTAGCTATTACTGATAAACCGGGAGCCATGCGATCTTCATAGCCTTTGATAGTTTTCGCTGTGAAGAGAATTTTGACAGGAACGCGCTGGACAATCTTAGTGAAGTTGCCGGTTGCGTTATCGGAAGGAAGCACTGCAAAACTGGTTCCAGATGCTGGTGAAAAGCTGAGCACCGTTCCCGCAAATGTATGATCCGGAAATGAATCGACTTTGATCTCGACCGCTTGCCCCACCTTCATTCTTTTTAGTTGAGTCTCTTTGAAGTTGGCAACCACCCACGGATTATCGGCTACGATCGTCATCAGCGGTTGACCGGGCTCTACACGCTGTCCGTCTTCTACCGTCTTCTTGCCGATTCTCCCGGTTGTCGGGGCAACAATTCTTGTGTACGAGAGATTGAGCTCCGCTTCGTGGAGCGCAGCAGCAGCACCTTCGATAGCGGCGAGATCAGTCTGATACTCGTGTTGATTGACTTGAGTTTGAACTGCGCTTGCCTTTGCGAGTTGCAGCTGTGCTTGTGCTTTAACCAGGTCGGCTTTGCTGGTGACTACGGTCTGTTGGGCTTGTTCGAAGCGAGCCGTAGTTTCGTTGATCTTATTCAAAGCAGATTTGCGATTTTCCAGCGCTACGAGATAGTCACGCTTGGCAGAATCTCGTTCGCTTGTGCTTATTGCACCTTCTCGTTCCAGGTTTTCAAATCGATGGTAGTCGAGCGCGGCTCGGTCTAGTTCCGCATCTCTTCCTGCGAGGTTGGCTTCTGCTACATCGATGCTTGCTTTAGCTTCGCGAACCTGAGCTTCGGATCTGGTGATTGTAGCGATGGCATTATCGATGGTGCCTTTGGCATTGGTATCTTGCCCTTGCGCAGTCGTGTCCTGAAAGCTGACTGAAGTTTGTGCTGCGACGGCTTTGCGTTTTGCTTGGGCTAGACTTGCGAGCGCCTGGTCGACCTTAACTTTATAGTCGCGTGGATCGAGAGTTACAATCACTTGTCCTTTTTTGACATGCTCGTTGTCATCAACGAGAACTCGCTCGACTGTTCCGTTAACACGAGTGCTCACCTGGTGTAGGTGCCCTGTGACATAGGCATCATCCGTTTCTTCATGCGAGCTGACATGTTGAAAGAACTGCATCCCATAGAATCCGCCAAGACCAAGAACGCTGACTGCAAGCAGTCCGGCAAACATGGATTTGACAATTTTTCCCTTTTCATTGGCGGCACTATTACCTTCCGCTTTTGCTTCGCCGTCGGCGCCGTTTTCGCTCTGCTCGTCTGGTTGTGCAGGATGTTTGCCCAGGGCCAGAACTTCGTTATCGTCCAAAGGTCTGACCGCTTCGACTTCCGCTTCGGATGCGCTGTCATTCTTCAGAGCGAGAAGACGTACATTGTCGTTAGAGCTGACGAGTTTCATGATAATTCTCCTCTGGCGGCGGCCCGACCGAAGAGCCACGGGCTCGTCGATTGACTTGCTGCTAGTTTCCATGAGATTTGCGAAGCCGGAGTTTGTGGAGCTTTTCGTTCCGTTCGCTCAGCGGCTTGTTGCTTACATCTCCAATATACTGCTAGACCCCACCAGGCGTCCAATACGTGGACTTGATGGCATCGATAGGTGGAGCCTATGGAATCTCATTTGATCGACTGGAAATTCCTATACAATCAGGCTTCTTAATTCGGCGGAACATCTTGTCCCGTGAGCTGCGACGGGCAACTTGTTTCGCGAGATGGGCAATTTGTTTGGCAAGTTGAGACCGAGCAATTTTCCCGAGAGTTCCGATGGCGCAACTAAGGAGTTTCAATAGGTTCCGGAAAGACCTTGTCAAAAACAATAGTCAAGCGGAGCCCCCGGTAGGCGAATAAGGCATACTGTTCAAAACGGCTCAAAATGCGCCTGAAATTATAATAGAGACCTTATGTCTGGTCTGTGAATCCGTCGAAAGGGAGGAAACTTGGAACTTCGGCATCTGCGGTATTTCATCAAAGCGGCTGAGCTTTTGAACTTCACCAAGGCGGCTGAGGCGCTATACGTCTCGCAGCCAACCCTATCCGTACAGATTCACCAATTGGAAGAAGAACTGGGGGCTGAACTTTTTACGCGAGTCGGACGAAATATTCGACTGACAGAACCAGGGAAGGTATTCTTGGCACGTGCTCTTCAAGCGGTCAGGGCAATCGAGGAAGGCAGCAGAGAGATCGAAGCAATTAATGGCATCTTCCGTGGACACCTCACCATCGGTACTCTGCCGCTCTACGGTAGTCGGCTCATGGTCGCGTGGGTTTCGAGTTTTAACAAGGCCCATCCGAATGTAAATATCAGCGTCAAAGCAATTCCGTCGGAAGATATCGAAGAAGGAATCATTGGAGGAAGCATCGATCTTGGTCTCACCTTCCTCCCGCCAACGCATAGTGAATTGACGACGAACCAACTCTTTGATGACGAGATCGTGATCGTCGCATCCACCAAGCACGAGTTCGCGAGTAAGAAAAACCTTACTCTTAGCGATCTGACTCACATGCAGTTGGCGCTGCCCTCCGAGCGCATCTCCGCCACCAAACTTCTCTACAAGTATCTAGAAGAAAACAAATTGACAGTCGGGCGCAACATTCGAATGAGTTTCGATGATGGTCACGCACTACTTGAGTTCGTAAAGAGCGGCGACTTTGTGACGCTCCTTCCGAAAATCTGCATCAAAGAAGACGAACACATCCGCACATTCGCGCTTCCCAAGCCAGGATTGAAAGTCTGCGTCGGCGCACTCTGGATGCACCTCAGCCCTGCTGCGAATGTTTTTTTGGATTTGATGACGGAAAAATCGAAAGAGCTGGTCACTGAATCTCAGCAAAAATAGCAAAATGAAACGATTCGAACGCGCAGCACCGGGACACCTCCAACAGCCGCGACATCCGCTATACTTACGGACATGACGCTCAAAAGACTAGACCATATAAGCGTCGTCGTGGACGACCTCGAAGCAGGAATTTCATTTTTCACCACGCTCGGCATGACAATCGAAGGCAAGACGCCGGTCGAGGGCGATTGGGTGGACCGCATTAACGGCATCGAAGGCGTGCAAGTCGACATCGTGATGATGAGAACCCCAGATGGGCATGGACGACTTGAGCTGACGAAATTCCGCAATCCAAAACTCGTCGATATCGAGCCAGCGATGGCACCACCCAACGCACTCGGGCTCAGAAGCGTTATGTTCGCAGTCGAAAACGTCGACGACACTGTCGCACGACTGCGCGCTAACGGCGCCGAACTGATTGGCGAAGTAGCGCAGTACAAGGACCTGTACAGACTCTGCTACATGCGAGGTCCTGCAGGAATCATCGTCGCGTTAGCTGAAGAACTCTTCTAAAGCTACCTGCAAAACTCTTCAATTAATCAGTCATATCGAAGCGCATAAAATACCTTCGCGGGAGTATGGGCTTCGAACTCGAAACTTGTTTCGGCGAGTCCACGACGCGTTCCGATACCACTACTCATCCACCTCTCTCCATACGCAAAAACTGCGTTTTCAAAATGCGCCACATTCACGCCACGCTGGAATTGGTTTAATCCTGGATTACTAAGCTAGGGCGCGGTAGCGTAGCTGATACCAGTAGAGGTGTTTTTATGAAGGGTGAGATTTTTGGATCGGGACGAGATATTGGTGCACCAAGCGCCAAAGAGCCATTGGTTTCACTTAACGAACTGCATCAGTTTAGATCAGTATTTCAAAATCAAAACGATAAGGACGGCGACCTAACTAACTTGCTTGGTGACTTGCAATACATCTCAGATCCAGCCACAGAAAACAGCATTAAGGACAGAGTTCGCCCCATTACCGATGCAATTGTAGATTACAAAGGCATATCACTCGACAGGCTGAAAAACACAAAAGATATAATCACAAAAAGTGCCAGCTTTAGAGAAAGTGTTGCTCAAGCAAATGTGTTTCGCCTCCTGGACAACTCACATAATGGAATTCTCGCCCAACTGAAAAACGGAAATAGAAGCTATCAAGATTGGGAGCTCTACCCTACCGAGCCGGGTTCACCCGCAGACAAAATTGGAGCGGATATATTGTTGGTGAACACAAAGACGGGTAAGTTTTTCATTCTCGATCCCACGCAACGTGAGGTTAAAGGCAATGTGTTTAATTTGCGGCGAGACGGAGTAATTCTGTTCGACAACAATTACTTCGACCGCGGCGGAGCTCTGAAGCAGTTCGACAAAGATAATCCCCGAGAAATTGACAGCCGGGCTCAAGAATTTAAACGGACTCTATCCGACCAAATAAAACGTTTGTTGGACTCAGCATCAGATTTCAAACTTGGCGAAACTCCGCTGCCCGATATACAGAGAAGCACACCAGAGGCGACACAATGGCAAGTTACAAAGCTAATCGAATGGGCGAAGACACGAGCCGTACAAACAGGTGAGCGAGGGCGCGGAAATTTTAGCAACATGGCGGATACGCTAGAGAGAGGAGTTGGAACCTTTGAGAGATTGAGCCAACTAGAGAAGGCATCGCCAGCTCTTGGCGCCACAGCAAAGCAAGTCGCACAACAGGAGATTGCAAACTTTGCTTTGTCCAAGTGGAGGAAATCATCGTACAAAGAAGTGGAAGCCAAAGCAAAAACCAAGTCAAATGTCTACTATCACGAGGCGAGCTGCAACCTGATGCTGAGAACAAAGGATGGAGCAGAGCTTCTGAATGGTGGCAACTTGCCCAGAACAGTTATGTCAGCTTACAACGAGCTACTTGGCGAGGGAAGGCTTCTCGCTACGCTAAGCAACAAGCAGTTGCAGGACATCGGCTTCGATGTGAGCAAGATAGACAAGCTCCAAGGTCAAGACCGAGTATCGAAACTAGAACGACTAGTCAAGAACGATGCAACGACGAAAAGACTCGAAGGTGACATACGAAATAATTTATTCCAAGCCAGAGAACAGCTCGAAGCAGCCGATAAGAACGCTCCGATTTTGAAAAATATTCTGAATAGATTGTCCGCAATAGACGAAGCTACGAATCTCGGAAGGACTGTCGCACCGCCACCACCGGTAGCGGACAACCAATCTAAACCGATTGAACGGGAGATGCCTTTAGCCACTAGAGACCTTAAAGCTTTGATAGGGGACAACGTCACGCAAGACAGCATTAAAGAAGCTTTCGATATGCTAATCGATGATCCGGCCTCGACGAGCAAGTGGTCCAAGAGCGAGTTGGAAGCATTCAAAAAGTTGGCAGAATCATATAAAACAGGCGACGTGCAGGCAGTGAAGCGTGTCCGTGACTTCCTTAGGCTTTCAGAAGTTCAGGATCCGACTCGACCAAAATTGGAACCAGGAAAAACGCCAGTGGACTCCAGCGTTAAGCGCGTTCCTAACGGAGACGGGACAAGTACGATTCTCGACCCAGAACATCCAATTTCAAAGCTGGGCTGGAAAGAACGACTGACAGACGAGGAGCTGCGCGGCATGCTCGAAGGGAAGAAACTACTCGAAGACCGCCAGAAGAATGGCGACCTGACACCAGAAGAGAAGAAGACACTCGAGGCACTAAAGTTCATAGAGCACAACCTTCACAACAAAACAGTACACGATGCAGTGCTGAAAAATGTCGAAGCGAAGAGATTTGCAAGGCCCGAGGGTGGCTTTAAGATAGGACAGGTTGTGGGTTCTGTGTCTGCTGTATCTATTCTTCTGATAGCTGCGCTCGGTGCCTACCTCTCCAGCCAAGAAGGCGTTCACAAACAGCCGCTTCAGCACGCCAGATTTGGTGGCACATAACTCGCCACGCACGAGCCACACATCGCCCCGTATAGTGCCTTCACCAGCCGGGGGGGAGAGCGATGCCAGACAAGACAAATAATAATCGAGTTGATAGTAACAACGATGCACCTTTTCTCTTCGAAAATTCGAACAGCACAAACCAATCACTGCCTATTGACTGGCAGGGCAATAAATCAGAAAAGACTGACGCGAACTCGATAACTAGTCATTTGATATCATGTGGATTGCTTCCGGCGGTGAGGATAGATCTGGCACCTGATGAGCCTATCGAAGAACCGCAAGAAGGTGACATACGAGAAGCACCGCCGGAAGAGCTAACGGGTGAAAAGCTCGAAGTCGCGCAGGCATTGCAAGCAGAATTGACTGGACGTATTGCTCGCTACACACCGCAACAACCAGGTCAAAGCGCCAGCGACTACCAAGATTCTCTGACGAAACAAAAGCAAGAGATCGAACAGGAGCGAGAGGAAAAAGTATTTGGACCGGCGACGCAGGAAGCGTTAAAAAACTTTCTCACCTGGTATGAAAAAATCGAAATTCCTATGACCACGTCAAATATGGCGTCGTTGGGTCTGGAACCACCACCCGGCAATCCATTTCAGCTCCCCCTCAACGCCAATAAGCGCACGATTGATTCCGACCTGTTTAAACAATTGGTGGCAAATCGCAAGCTGACTTTCGAAACCGAAATCAGCAAAACGGAACTCCCAAGTCGAGATCAAATGGAGAAGCTCAAGCGTGGACTCAAGTGGATAGAACAATGCAACTCGCTCCATAGTGACGCGATATTCGAAAATGAGAGTTCCGATCTCGACAAGACTATTGAGAAAAACAACCTTCCTGCATCCTGGCGATCAGCCAAGTATGAAAACAAATATGCCTGGTATGAATCTGCCTCTGAGATGACTGACCTTGCGGTACGAACAAAAAATCACGTAGAGGCTATGCATGGACTATTCAAAGCCTCTAGCAATGCAGACTTTCCTTTGGTACTACCGAAACATTCGAGCATCACAGTCAGTCTCGACGACAAAAAGTACGTAATCAAGGCAGAGGATGTGACCAAGTTTCGGGGCGTGCTGTTAGACAAGAACTCGACCATCGAATCTGTCAATCTCGACTTACCAACGGATCTGCGCCAAGACTCACTACCCAATAAAGTCAAGATCGATCGTATGCGGCAATGGCTGGACACTTACGCAGACACGATCGAACACACACTCGGTCGACATCTGGATTACTTAAAGCATCCCGAACGCGTAATCATGTACGGCGATCAAGAGCTGCCTGATTCCGACACAGTCGACATTCAAGGTATTTTCAACGAGCGGGACGAACTGGTTCGCATTGCAAATTCCAAACAAGAAAAGCTTGGACACAATGAGCACTTCAAGGAGATGAATCTGCTGAGCTATGACTACGATGTCATTGAGACGGATGACAACAGAGTAATCGTCGAGCAAACGATTCAGGGTTGGGACATGCCCTTTTACGCTTACCAAAACTGGCGATATCTGGGAAAGGAAGTAGGCAAACCACTCTCATTTACAAGAGAGATTCCTAAAGATTTCGAGAAAAACTACCAACCAGTCGACGTATCTGTGAATGGACAGAATCGAAGACTTTACCAATCCAAAGAGGATCCAAAAGGTCCTTGCTATCAGATAATCGAAGTCCAGGGAATCAATCGACTAAAAGAAGTAAAACTCTACAACAAAACCGATTTTGTACCAATGAGCAAAGGCGGTAATGTCGTAGAAATCATGAAGGCTGGTGACCTCAAAGCACATAAGTCAGGAGAGCGCGTCTCGTATTATGGCGAAAAAGCGCTTATGGTCGGAATGGATGCGCTCATGCTAGCCGACGCTGTGATTGGGACGCACGGGGCGATATCGGCGACCAGAGTAGCCGGAGAGACCGGACTGAAAATTACGACTCGAGAAGCCTCGAAGCTGGCTCTTGCCCGATGCCTGAAGGGCAGCGTAGCTCTAGCGGGTGTGTTGAACAACGCCGGTGCCAGGCAACATCAGTGGGGTCGAATCGCCAATACGGCAAGACACCTTTACTTTATCGGCGACATCGGCTCGGGATTGATTCGAGGAGGCTGGGGGCTCGTGAGAGGAGGCAAAGCCGGCGAAGCACTAGCAGCGGCAGAGAAGGTTCATAGTGTCATCCATGGTACCAAAGCAAATCAAATCTTTAACGGCTCAAAAGCACTCGAGGGCATGGGATGGATCAAACATGCGCATACCGGAACACACTGGGGTTTTAAAATAACTGAATTCGGTTTTCTCCCTGTCATAAGAAAGGACTTGTCGAACCAGATCAGAAGCATACAAGAGATCCGAGCGAGAGATCCGCTTGCTGACGCGCAGATACAAATCGGCGATGGTCGAGGTCTTCAAAAACCGGAAAAGGGAAGTTTCGATCCCATGAACATCAAAGCAAAGGAAGCCAGCGACAAGGTGTTAAGCGGCTTCGCGGAAACACTTATGGAAGGTGGATCGGTTGACAAAAAAGCTCAGATAAAGGCAATCATGGATCGGACAAGTGAGTTACTCCGCGCTGATGCATCTGAGCAGGACAAAGAAAAATTCCGAGAGCAACTGCTTGCAATATTGACGTTCAGCAAAGAAGAGATCAAAACTCTAGAAGATCGGAGAAAAGCGGAGATCGCGATAGACGGGAAGACGGATGAAGAAATTCGAAAAATAACTGATGCAGATTTCATTAAGTTGTTTCAGCTCTCCGACGAAGACCTGCATAAGCTCCTCGACATAGATACTCGCAGTCAGGTTCAACCGGCCGAGGTTAGAGAGCTCGCAGAAAATATTCTTTCGGCAAAAGACAAAGACATACAGACGGCAGCTAGAATTGCGCTTATCTACTTGTCTAGAGACAATGACGGCAATGTCCAGCAGCAAATTGCTCGCATGAAGTTTGCACTTCCCGAATACGAACGCGAGGTCGGCTACCAACATAGCGCCGATGGCAAGGAATGGTGCGACAAAAAGACAATCAAGGTGCCATCCAGAAGCGTGCAATACAGTCTCGATGCAAGTGAGGTCGTTACCAATTTACAGCGCAATATCGAATCTCCTGCGGCTGCAAATCTCAGTATCGTATCTGGTGACATCCTGGTACGATTGGGGGCAATTACGCATAGACAATACGCTGCAGTACTTCAAGATGTTCTCCGCAATCCCAGGACAACTGCCAATGAAAAAATGCGCGCGCTCGTTGATAAATCTGGAGCGAGGCTAGCCAGCATAATCGACGCACTGAGATATGACGAGGACAATGATGACAGGAGCGACCGGAGCCCAGACGATAAACTAAAAGAGATTGGAAAGAGTTTCGGGTTGACATCGATTGACTTACTGAAGACCCTGGATACCGTGGCTAAAGACAATCAGAATGCCGATGTTAGAGCAATGGCGGCGTTGTTGCACTATGGTCTTTGCGAACCGGACGTAACTCGACGGCAAGAAATACTGATGGCTGCCAATTCTAGTTGGCATTCGAAAAAAGGGCAGTTCGACGGCGCCTTCGCAAAAGACGTTATCGGCTTTATAAACAACGACATGAACGTCAAAGTTCCGGACGATGCTCCAGCCAATACAGCCAACCTGATAAGAGAGCACAAGCTTACTGCTGCTCTTGCACTCGCTCGATTGGTTGACGATGACACGACGCAAAAGAAGTGCTCGCGAGCCATAGCAGAGTCCTTTAGCACTACCGATCCCAGGCTGGCAGTGCGTGTAATCGACCTTTTGCTGCCGGCTCGAATCAAGCACCTCGACGCAACGGAAATCAACAAACTTCGCAGCGACGCAGTCGGTATTATCAAGTTGCCTACATCAGAAAAGGACGAACAAGCTCTGGTGGCATTACTACGACAAATGCCGACAATTCTAGGATCTGAGACGTCAGCACCAGCATCGCAAGAAATAACGGCTCGATTCATCAAAAAGACAATGCCTCTTATAGATCCGGAGGAAAACAAAGAGTACGCGAAGTGGTATCCAGAGATGCGAGCACAGGTAATCACTACGCTCGCAGACCTCAGCGTTCAGAAAGCAAGACCATTGATTCGTCTACACCTCGCATCTTTTGCAAAGCTGCCCGTGGAGGATGATGAGACCATAGTGGCCAAAGAGATGGACGCACGTGTTCGATTAGCTGCAGTTAACGGACTGAAGCGTTTGAAGGATCCGGAGCTGGCTTCGATGGCACCGGATTTAATATCAAAGGAGAAGGATGCTTCAGTGTCGGCAGCGCTCAGAGAAATCAAGTGTGAAAGAGAAATGATCGAACCCACCTCAGAAGAGTGGGACAAACAAGAAGAAAGGTGTGCCCTGAGAATCGAACGAGCCAATGAATTCGAGCAACTAAGTCAATTCAGCTATGACACGGCAAGGGATTGGCTTTCGAAATATAGCATCGACGGTGCGCAACCTTCATTCGATCTCTTAAGCCTGGACTCCTTTCAGCAAGCGGCCAAAGCAAGAGTTGGCGAAGGAAGCACTCTGGCAGAAATCACGCGCGGTCTGCACTCGAAGCAACGCTGCATGGATGAAGAGGGGTTCGTCATTCAGAAATTAAGCATCGACCGCAATGAGCAGTGGAATAAGCTAGTTAAGCTAGCGAGCGCCGATAAAGTCGATCCGCAAACAGGCGAACGCATTAGCGATAAGGCTCGCCATTGCCTGTATCACATAATTTCCAACAAGTCCGGCTTCATGGGTGAACATGGTCACTTCTACGTGGAAGGGCAGTACTTCAATCGCTCCAATAATAGAAGCGTCTACAATCAAGACTTCTCGCTGATGGCGGCACAGGCATTGCGAGATATGGCATTGCCCGGGAATCCCGGATACAAGCACATTTCCACAATCGTGTCGGAGAGTTTGGCAAATCCCTCCGTCAACGCCGACACCAAAATTGTTCTGCTCGAGGCCCTGACAAATTTGTGCAAGCAAAATGGGCAACACAAACCGACTATTAGCCGAGTACAAGTTGCGACGACCATTTCGGATGCACTTAGAACTGAAATAGGCAGGGTCGACAGTCAATCCCAGGAGTTCCAGGCAAAGCTAATTCAGCAGATTCGGAATCTCAGGTATCGGATGTCATTTCCCACGCTACAGGCTCTGTCCGAGCACAGTAGATTTACTAAGAATAAAGAATTAGCAAAGCAGACTGTGAATGACCTGCGCGACTCGGTAACGCTAATGTGGGATGAAACACCAGTAGACGAAAATCACGACGGACGAAAGTGCGCTGACAAAGTTATTCTTAGCTTGAAAGGCACCAAGCAAAATCGGAGTCCAGAAGCGTCTGCAGAGAAAGTCATTCAAGAGATATTCAATAGCTACAAAGGTTATGAAATGAAAGGCGAAAACGATCCCGGAGTGTTTGCTCTCGAATTGGCCATGTCTTCAGACAACCAACGCGTGCAGTTGGCTGCTGCAAAAGTCTTGATGGAAAGTACGATTCTAAAAGCATCCAATAAGTTCTCTCTCAATCAACCGATGTTCGAACGAGCTTGCCAGACTCTGAATAATCTTGCAATGCACGGCCACAGGGAGGGATACAAAAACGACGCTCGCCAGCTTCTGGAGAAGGTGAAGCAAGCAACAAATAGCGGATCGACAGCCGTCATGAAGGGACTTGATGGAAAAACCTACACGATGGAAAACACTGAATTCGGTACCACTATTATTGGCAAGGACAAAGGTCGAGTCGCCGAGGTGAAACAGCCGGATGGACGTTTGTGGACTTTCGAACACGAAGGCGATTTGCTCGTAAAGGCAAAATTGGAAAAAGGCAATGTATTTTCGCGTGTCCGAGAGAATGGGCAATATACCGACAAATGGGTAGATAACCAGAACAAGACTTATAGCAGTATTACTGTCACTCCCAAAGGCGAGGTGGTCGCGTCAGGCACCACAGATGGTAGCGTCACGACATACAATCCGGACTCAACGATAAAAGACAGCACGAACAGCGGAATGGCTGTAACGAGACTTGGCAATAGTATAGTCCATGTCACAACTCCCGCCCAATCAACTGCCGGCAAGGCAGACAGACATTTCAAATACAACGACAAAGGTGATCTGGTGCACGTAAATCTCAATGGCAATAAATACTCGAGGCAAAGAGCCGCCGACGGCAGCTTCACCGATAGCTGGCAAAATGATGCCAATCCCAATCAACACTTCAAAGGCACCTTCACGATCCATGACAATGGGGACCACAGCTGGCAAGGTTTCAGAGATCCGGACTGCTACAGGTACAAAGCTAACGGTGAGGTCGAGAAAACGCACGACTATAAAACCGCCATGTACAACTTCACCTACAATCGAAAATGAACCAGTTGTTCTAGTCGTGGGAAAAGGCTCTCTCCAGTACGGAAAGCTGATGAATCGGCCTAGCTTCCGGCAACGTTGCCGCATTTTGAAATAGTCTTTCTCCGAGAGAGAGAGAATCTCAGTCCGGTAGGTAGATTACTCGACTGTAGCCGAGCTTTTCAACGAACGGGAATAGTTCTGCCTCTCTTTTGTGCAAAGACTTTCCTAGCTTCACGACAAGCAATTCCTTATGTATTTCGTTCTCAAAGAACAGTTCGAGCTCGC
Organism: uncultured Candidatus Obscuribacterales bacterium; assembly: GCA_964418155.1. Lineage (GTDB taxonomy): Bacteria > Cyanobacteriota > Vampirovibrionia > Obscuribacterales > Obscuribacteraceae > JADYXR01. The sequence continues at coordinate 67,489 of CAYQKX010000040.1, forward strand.
TTTGCGTGAATGTCCGTCCGCAAACACCGATATCGATGTCGTTGAAGTTGGTCTCGCAACAAATCACTCGATCGGCACAAGTTTCTGGTGAACCCTGTGTAGCCGACGGTTTGTCTGACACATGGAAGCGATACTCTTGATCTTTGAAGACAAACTGCCCCATTGAACTAGCCCGAAGTACAATTATCCGCCTATAGCCTAGCGAATCAAAAAACTGTTTCAGACTCAGCAGCCTCTTTTCCACTTCGGATTGCGGTCCCACCATCGATTTGGAAAACCGCACGAAAAGAGTAAAACTGACTGCACACAATGTCGCATCCTTCCACAATCCTCAACACGCTGTTCAGTAACCACCATAGAACCTCAAACGGCTGAGCGCGATCATGTTGGACATTCGCTGTCGGATGCGCTAGTGCTCGCAAATCAGAATGCGACATAAATAAACGGCTTGGTCGGAAGTGCCAGTCGGTAAATCATGTAGTGGAAGAAAGCGCCAACGAGCAGTCCGACCAGAACAGACAAGACTATTTTCGTGGTGTTACTCATAACCCAACTCCTTTGCGCGCGAGCGAATCTTTTCTGCGACCATGCGAGCCAACTGTGTGCCTCCTGAGGGAGAGAAGTGGAGCATATCGAGGTAACAATCGGATTGAAAGCCGGACAACGGAAAGCTCTGCGCCCCGACAGACTTCCATTTGTCCGATGCAATCTTCAAGACTGCATCATGTCTCTCAAGCTCATCTTCGGAAAAATGATCGAGCAATTGAGGACTATATCTCGGAACGAATACGATCGAATGTTGCAACAGCTGCGACGGAATTGTCTGCGCATTAAGGTCAGCCTTGCTCCAGCTCGATTGATTAGGTGCCCACTCGCCATCATGTCCTTTGCTTACAATCGAACTCTCATCATCAACAATTATCGTTTTCTTCGTTTCATAGACTTCTTCATCTCGCTCAAAAGTGACCGGCTCGCTATCCGAAAACATTCGCCGTGGCTGCAGGAAAGCAGGATGAGTTCCGTAACTCCATATTGTGAAAAACAAATTGTGACCGACCCACTGCCAAAGCTCTGATGAGTTTGTATATCGATCAACGCGCTTGCCAAGTTCATTTTCGATCATCTCATTGTTTGCGTTTTCACTCTGCGGATTCAATGCTTCTCGAAGAGCCTCGTCGCGACTCGGAGATGGAAGGAGATGATTGCCGTTGTAAAAATCAAAAAATGCATGTTTAAACATCCAGCCATTAACCGAGCTGATTTTACGCGGCTCTGCATTCGTGATGAAAATCACTTTCCTGCTCCTCTTCAACAACATTTCGGCGATCCAGGAGCCACCTTCAAATGCCGTGCCACCATCAATGGCATAGTTGATAACAAAGTAATTCTTACCAAGATCTTTTTGCAGCTTTTCGGTCCAGAGGTCCTCGGGACGTTGCCCATAGCCTTTGAAAAGGCTGCTTCCACCCACAATAACATAGGTCTGATCATCGCGAGCAGATTTGGTCAGAGATTCTAGTTGACCGAATGTTGGGAAGTAGAACGTATAAGGACTGATGTAAAAATGAAATCGTCTGAAGCGATCTATAGACTGATTCGCAGCACATAGATAGCCAAGGATGCAGCAGATCAAGAATCCAAAGAAAACACCAACAAAAAAGGGAGTAGGTTTCAGAAATTGTCCTGGAAATCCGCTCTCTGGAAGTCGCCAATTAAAGTCACTCTTCATCAGGATCTCCACGTGAACAGTAGGCAGAACATTTCGAATGCTCGAGGAATCGGATAGAAAAACAATAATCGACTGAAACCAACAAAGAGCATCGTGACAAACCAGGCAAGAAGTGGTGCCCTATCGAAAACCCATGATAGCAAGCCAACAACGGGAATCTTTCGATAGACCGTGCACACGGAGTATCCAAGTCCATGGTACAGACCCCATGCAACAAAGTGCCAGGCTGCTCCATGCCACAATCCACAGATTCCAAATGCAAAAAGTGCACTGAGAAATTTATGTAGCTTACTAGTTTTTTCTCCAGCCAATGGAATGTATATGTAGTCCCGAATCCATGTACTCAAGGATATGTGCCAGCGCCGCCAGAACTCACGAAGATTCGTAGCGAGATAGGGCCAATTAAAATTTGGCGGCAGCTCTACGCCTAACATTCTCGCTATACCGATCGCTATGTCGCTGTAGCCACTAAAATCAAAGTACATGCACAGACTGAGCGACACAAGAACCACCCAACGCTCTTCCAAGCTTACGGAATGAAAGATGACCTCTCGTGACTCGATGTACAAGTTGAGGTTATCTGCCAGAATCAATTTCTTGCCGTACCCTGCCACCACTTGCAACAGACCGAGCATGACCTGCGTCGAAGAGACCGCAGCCAATCCCTCTTTGAGCGACTGGAGAAAGGTTTGATAACGCTTAATCGGTCCGGCAACAAGTGAAGGGAAAAAGAACGTGAATGCTCCAAATTCGACCACATTCTTGATAGGCGGTTGATTTTTTCTGCGCTCAAGCAGGTAGTGCACAAATTCGAAGGTGAAAAAACTGATAGCCAGCGGAGGTGTAACGGGAAGAGAGCTCTGCACGACTGAATGAAGCGTACTCTTTGCATCTGGCGCGATCGCATCGAGCACTTCATCGACAAAAAACAGAGAGTATTTATAGTGGCATAGAGCTAAAACACAGACGACGGCACCGAGTAGTAACAGGTATCTATTGTTTGATCTCCCGATCAGAAAGGTGATACTGGCAAGTATCAGGATCGGCAATACTCCGGCAGCACCCGCAAAGTGCAGGTGGAACACGAAGCAGTAGAGAATCAAAACCCAAAGCCTGATCTTCGGAAAGCGCGCCAACCAAAACAGCGGAAGAAATACTGCAACGCTAAATACGAAAAAGTAGGTATTAAAGATCATACGCTAGAGTCTTGAAGCAAATTCAAAAGCTTATCTTTGGAAAAAATCGGCAGAGCGTCGCTATCGTAGAATTGTAGCCGACATCGTCGCTGAACAGAAAAATCCACACTAGCGATCCCATCGATGGGTAGTAGATACGTTGCCAGTATCTAGTGCAGTACCAATGCACAAAGCCGATGGAGTTCCACCTCTGAATTTTCGAAGCCACTTGTCTGATTTTCCGAGTTAAGGTGTTTACGCACTAGGGTTCCTGGTTCGTGACGGTCTGGATCGCTAATCACAGTAGAGGCACTTCCCAGATCTATTTCTTCCTGTTGTACGGAAAACAAAATCAGTAATTTCCTAATCCTTTATTTTCGAAGTGGGCTGAAGCAGATCCCGAGAACGCTTGTCATTGTTAACTTCACGCAGATACCTTTGGATATACCGTTATCGATTTTGCACCATATACGGTTCTCCCAAACCAGAAAGGTTAGATATTGCAGAAAACATTTACCACTGATATCTGGTAAGGGAGATCTGCGAGTTTCGCATATGCGACTTGATTTTCAGACCATTTTCGTTTGTGTATTGTAAGGTGTCCAAAAACACAGATTGTTCTTTTTTCGCTTGTAGTCGTATTTACCGTGTGCAACACATCAAAAATGTGGTGGCACTATAGACGCCCTTCCGAACTCATCGGAAGTTTCTATTGGAGGTTACTACATGTCCGACAAAGACGTTTTTCAATTGACCGATTACAACAAGTCTAAGCCCGTGCCCGCATTGTTCGCAGACGCATACTCGAACGTCGTCGAGGTGGCAAAAGAGCACCCGATTCTAACGACCACAGCAGCCGTCGGACTTACCGCAGGCGCAATTCTCATCACACGAGGTCGATTCAAATCAGCCTCATCTCTTCTGGTGAAATCAGCGCCCGCAGAAGCAAAGTCTGCAGTAGCAGCATTACCTGCAGCAGAAGCGCTCTTGACCGAGGCGAAGATGGCCACCACTAGTATCGCTCCAACTCTCGGAGCCGTTGCCACCGAGGCAAAACCTCTAGCACCGATTCTAACGGCGGCGGCTACAGATGCCAAAGTAGCAGCTCCGATTTTGCAAGACGCAAAATTGCTGTCTGGAATTCACGACGTAAAGCCTCTAGGTCTCGCGGACGCCACCAAACGATCTTTATTGCCGATTTCCAATTATCAGCAGTCTGGCTATCGATGGATTCCGCCTCGTGGAATCTCTTGTGGTGTCCAGCTTTCACACGAGGTAACCTTAGGAAGTCAATCAAAATCGCTTGTGGTTCCACTAACTGAGATATCAGCGGCAGACGCAAAGGCGCTGAGGACAGGAGCACCACTCTCTAGCGATCTAACCAGACTCACATCGCCAGTCGATAGTTGGAAAACCGCCACATATAAGTGGATTCCTCCACGCGGCGCGCCGCCTGCAACAGTCCCTGAAGTAAAACCGCTGGTCAGCCCTCATGAAGCCAGACTCTCAGAACTAGGCACAAAAGTGGTGCCTATGAATCAGTATCAACAAACTGGCTACCGCTGGATTCCTCCGCGCGGCACGCCGCCTGCAACAGTCCCTGAAGTAAAACCGCTGGTCAGCCCTCATGAAGCCGGGCTCTCAGAACTAGGCACAAAAGTGGTGCCAATGAATCAGTATCAACAAGCTGGTTACCGATGGATTCCTCCGCGCGGCACGCCGCCTGCAACAGTCCCTGAAGTAAAACCGCTGGTCAGCCCTCATGAAGCCGGGCTCTCAGAACTAGGCACAAAAGTGGTGCCAATGAATCAGTATCAACAAGCTGGATACCGATGGATTCCTCCTCGAGGAATCTCCGGCGGTGTCCGGCTTAGCCAGGATGTGACCCTCGGTGCACAGGATGGCACCGCGCTAACGCGGTCAGCGACTCTCAGCGCAGATGGAAAAGTTCTGCCAGTGCCCGACCAAGCAACCGTAAACTTGATGCGTAAAATACTCGGACTACCACCGATTTAGTTTCAGTTAGGCACATGTTGTGCCTCTGACATAGGACAAGTACGACGCCGCCCGTGGTGGCAAATCAAAATGGAGTCTCCCATTCGATTTGCCACCACATACAGATACCTATGGCTTCACATGTGATCGTAGCCGTGTTGGGAATACGGGAGGCCATGCCGACTTACGAACCACGCAATTGAATTCGTGAGCGACTGAAATCCCGCCAACTTCCAGATCACTTGCTACCGTAGCCTGCATTTCTTGCGTCCGGCTGTCGGCTTACCCGCTATCTGCTGATAAGTGCTAAGCTCTACTAGCGTGAGATCCTCGATGCGTATCTGGGGACATGCATGAGGGTTTCATGAGTAAACGATCTAAGAAAGTTGTGCAAAAGAAAGCAGGCGAAATAGACAACGCCCCTCCAGTTGCAGAACAACCAGCCAACACCAAGCTGGATCAACTTGCGCCATTTACAATTGATGCAGACAATCAGCCCCTGACATCAAATCAGGGCGCAAAAATTGCAGACAATCAGAACAGTCTCAAAGCGGGTGCGCGAGGACCTTCTTTATTAGAAGACCATTTTCTGCGAGAAAAGCTGACATCGTTTGACCATGAAAGAATTCCAGAACGAGTTGTACATGCGCGTGGCACCGCAGCACATGGGATTTTTGAGTCGTATGGCACCGGATCAGATTTTTGCAAAGCTGGATTTTTAGCCAAGGGCGTTAAGACACCAGTGTTCACCAGATTCTCGACTGTTGCAGGTTCTCGTGGATCGAGCGATATGGCACGCGATGTGCGTGGCTTTGCGGTCAAATTCTATACAAAAGAAGGCATCTTCGATCTGGTTGGCAACAATATGCCTGTTTTCTTCATCCAAGATTCCATCAAATTTCCCGATTTGATTCACGCTGTCAAACCGGAGCCGCATAATGAAATTCCGCAGGCTCAATCCGCTCACGACACCTTTTGGGATTTTGTCTCATTGTCCACAGAAGCTACCCACATGGTTATGTGGGCGATGTCGGATCGCGCCCTGCCTAGAAGTTTGCGTTTGATGGAAGGGTTTGGAGTACATACTTTCAGGATGATTGACGCGCGCGGAGTATCGAGGTTCGTCAAATTTCATTGGAAGCCCATACTCGGAAGCGTATCGATTTTGTGGGACGAAGCACTGAAAATATCAGGAAAAGATCCGGACTTTCACAGACGAGATCTTTTTGAATCAATTGAGTGCGGTGATTTTCCGGAATGGGAATTAGGTGTTCAAGTAATTGAAGAAGCAGACGAATTTAAATATGACTTCGATCTTCTTGATCCTACGAAGTTGGTACCCGAAGAGCTTGTTCCCATTCAAAAAATTGGCAAGATGACTCTCAATCGCAACCCGGAAAATTTCTTTGCGGAGACTGAACAGGTTGCATTTTGCATCAGCCACGTCGTGCCGGGCATCGATTTCACCAACGACCCGCTTCTTCAAGGACGATTATTCTCATATCTCGACACTCAGTTAAAGAGACTGGGCGGTCCGAATTTTCATGAGTTACCAATCAATAAATCTCTGGCACCGGTCCACAATAACAATCGCGATGGACACATGCGACAAAGTATCGCAGTAGGCGCGGCTAGCTATGACCCTAATACCACTGGTGGTGGCTGCCCATTTCAATCCAGTGCAAAGAGCGGTGGTTTCGTCTCGTATACACAAGAGATAGCCGGTCCAAAAATTCGCGACCGATCAGAAAGTTTTCTGGACCACTTCAGCCAGGCGACGATGTTCTACAACAGTCAAACCGAAATCGAGCAAGAGCACATCGCACAGGCATTTCAATTTGAACTAGCTAAATGTGACACGCCTGCAATCCGCGAGCGGATGATCGCTGTCCTGCAACATGTCGATAAAGGTCTATCCGAGAAAGTGGCTGCGGAGTTAGGAATTGCAACTCCGGTAAAAATAGATGGGCCGGTTAACATGCAGCTGCCGGCTGATGCTGATCCAACACAATACCAGCCGAAATCAAAGAAGCCGAATCCACCGAGTTCTCCGGCGCTGAGTTTAATCAAAAATCTGAAACCAGGCGTCGTGAGCCGAAAGGTAGCAATTCTATTAGCTGACGGCTTCGACGCTGATGCTGTCACGGCTGTGTTGAAAGCCCTAAAAGCGGCAGGTGCCCATGGCAAAATCATTGCTCCGCGCGCAGGCACAGTGACAGCCGCGAATGGCGAGAAAATCAACTGCGACTTCAGACTTAGAACCGTGGGCTCAGTGTTATTCGATGCGCTCTACATCCCGGGTGGACAGGCCAGTATCGAGGCGCTGGCAAAAGAGGCTCCTGCTGCGCTTTTTGTTAATGAAACCTATATGCATTGCAAAGCCATTGCAGCAACATCGGAAGGAATCGATTTCGTCGAAAAGAGCCTCAAGAAGGGCGGCTTGCCGTCTGATTTGCCAAAAGAAGTCATGTCTGCGGCCAACGGTGTAGTCACAGGAAATGACGGCGCTGCCGTAGGAAAGCCATTCGTGGAAGCTATGAGCCTGCATCGAGTTTGGGATCGGGCTCTCAAAGACGAGATTGTCGTCTAACCCAAACAGCAATCGTCGGAGAAAAAAATGAGACGCACAGTAATCGTGGGATCTGTGCGTCCAAGCACCTACGTGCCTGAAAAAGTCGATCCAATCAACCCAGGTTTGAGCCCATAATTGACTCTTCTCGGAAGCTCCTACCGCCTACATCTTTGGATCTCAGCATAATTGACGGTTATTGGGCGAAATACCCTGGGCAAGATACTCTTATCTCCTGGAAAAAATGTCCTCACTTTGTTCACTTGAGTGAATATATTTCGACTGTTTCCTAAAGATCCTGGTTGCATCAATAGCTGCTCAGGAGGAGTCCATCCAATGTCCAACCGAATTACTACATTATCACTGCCGCTCCGAAGTCGCTCGTTTCTCCTATCTACCATCATCAGTTGTGCGTATTTGCTGACATCGATACCTGTTGCATGCGCTGGTGGCGGCGGCATGACGCTGCAAGGGGTTAATATTTCCGGTGCCGAATGGGCGAACAAGAGACAGCCAGGAAAGTTCGACAAAGACTATATCTTTCCAACCACGGCCGAGCTGGATTACTTTGCGTCCAAGGGCATGAAAGTAATTCGAATTCCATTTAGCTGGGAGCGCATGCAACCAGAGCTGAACGGTCCATTTGATTCAGTCTACCTAGCTCGTTTGGACCAGGTTGTAAGCGGTGTTTCTTCCAGAAATATGGTTCCAATAGTTGATGTTCACAATTTTGGTCAGTATGGGAGAAAAGTGGTTGGTGTATCTAGAGGTCTTCCAAATTCTGTGTTTGCAAACTTCTGGACACAGATGGCAAATCACTATAAGGGCAACAGCAAGGTGATTTTCGGAATCATGACAGAACCGGTTGGTCGCGGGATGACTGCGACTACATGGCTAGCGTCAGCCCAAACCGCGATCAACGCGATCCGAGCTACTGGGGCGACGCAACGAATTTTAGTGCCGGGTGCATATTGGGGAAGTGGCAACGAGTTTGTCGAAAAAAATGCAAGTGAA
>CAYQKX010000041.1:0-75031 GCA_964418155.1 uncultured Candidatus Obscuribacterales bacterium
GGACATCCGACCGCCCATACAACCTTGCATCGCAGATTAAACACGATCGTTCAAAAGACACCATATTTGAAACCACGCGTCAGCAATGACTACATAGCTGAAATCATTGCGAATATTCAAGCCGGCAAGCACATCGTCCTTGAGTTCGGCCGGCAGAACAACCTGCTTTCTTACATGCTGGCGACCAATGTGATCACGCGTAGAATTCATGCCGAATATGTTCGGCGAGCGGAGAAGTACATCGCCAATCCGGAGAAGGTCGAAGCGCCTCGCAAGCTTATGATCGTAATAGAGGAGGCTCATAAATTTCTTTCGCCTCAAGTAGCGAAGCAAACCATATTCGGTATTATCGCTCGCGAGATGCGCAAGTATTTCGTCACGCTTTTAATCGTCGATCAGAGACCGAGCGGGATCGATCCGGAAGTTCTCAGTCAAATCGGAACGAGAGTGACCGCATTGCTCAATGACGACAAGGACATCGATGCCGTCTTCACAGGAGTGTCCGGGAGCCAGACACTAAGAACCGTCCTTTCGCAACTAGACCCGAAACAACAAGCCCTGGTCCTGGGCTATGCAGTTCCTATGCCTGTTGTCGTTCGAGCCAGATCGTTCGACGCCGAGTTTTACGCCGCGGTGTCTCCTCGCCATCTCGTCGGAGAGGGCACGACGGCGACAACTCAGTCCCGTGGGCGAAAAGCCCGAGAAGAGTTGTTTGGTCTCGACTAGAGAAATTCCTATTGAAAGCCCATTAGAGTTTCCGTTACTCTGGGAATGTACTATTTGTTTTGAGCCCCGGAGCTCGAGTGCCTAGAAACGCAGAATTAGAACAAGAAAACGAATCCCAGGACAATTTTGTCGAGGGAAAAGAGCCGTCCGAGCTGATTTTTTGCTTGTTGCTCGCTTCGGCATACCTTGGACTAGCCAAATTCTGCTGGACTCCGCTTTTTATGATGAAGAACTGGAAGCTCTTCTTCAACATCGAAGGCTTTTTCGTAACGGTTGCCCTAGTTGCCATTTTGATAGGCGCCCGGCCCTATATGGCTCCGTCCAGCCTGCAAATCAGTGGACGTGGAATCAAGTATCGCGGTCCTTACTGGATACAGAGAAAAACGGTCAATTGGGATCAGGTTTCACGCGTCTATTTGAGCCCGGAGCTGATACTGGTTTTGTATCGACCAAAGCCAGGCAGCAAGCGCATCTGGCCTATGCCGATACTCTCAATTTATCTGGCAGAAAGAGAACAAGTCATAAAGTCATTTCTCAAATACTGTCCGATTCAGGCAGTAATGATGAAGAGCCCGGCTCTCGTATCGAGAGTTATGCTGGTCGTGATCGTAATCGTCCTAATCTTGTGGTTCTTCTATTTGTTGACACCATAGAATCAAGTCTTGGTGCGGTTTTTCCACAAATCATTCAACAAGCCTTCCCTAAGCTGCTGACCTATCCGGTGGAACTTATATTGGTTATCTAGCAGGCTGAGGGCCGAATGGCTTTTCCTCAACTTTCAAGCTGCGCAGATATGCCACCAGATTGTCGAGCTCTTGATCGTCGAGAATTGATTTAGGTTGCGGAGGCATTGATCCAACACCGGTTCTGATGAATTTCTTCAATTTGTCATCGGTTGGGAAATGATCTTGAAGCATGTCTAATGCAGGCCCCATCCCAGCTTTTGCACCAGGGTGACATGAGTTGCAACTGCGGACGAAGATCTGTTGCCCCGACAAATCGGTCGTCATCTGCTGCTCTCGGCGCTGATTTAACTTCTTCATCTCTTCGATTCGTCGAATCTCTTCCGACATTGCACAACCGCCGGTGGTTGCAACCAAAACGATAAGCAATGCCACTCTACCAGCTATATTTGACATATACGGAAGCCTTGACAGCCAAGTTTTACGACAGTTTAACATCTTCTGAACCTACCCTTTTTCAGGGAAAAAATTACGTTACTTTGATTGTTTGCAGCATGAGAAGCATGATGAACACAAATGACTATATTATCTGCTTAACATAGCGTTTACCTGAAGAGTGTACATTTAGTAGTGTGGCGCGCTGCGGCGCAACTCGGCAGAGAGATAGAGACGCGGACCGAACAAATATACACGAAGGCGCGAAGCCGTATTCGGTCCAGTTCAATCACCAATCATTCTCACTGCTGAGCTTGACTCGGAATATTCTACGAAGTTGCTATTCAACACCAGGGGCGGTAACCAATGCAATCAAAAACAACCCGAATGGATCCTCCAACCGTGCCGAACAATCCGGAAGACGAGTCTAGAATTATAGTCCGTGGAGGTCGAGAGCTGCGAGGCTCAGTTCGAGTTGGCGGAGCTAAGAACGCCGTTCTCAAAATGATGGCAGCAGCGCTGCTCTCGAAAGAGACCACAGTATTGCGCAATGTCCCTAATCTCACCGATGTGCACATGATGGCTCAAGTTCTTCGTCATCTCGGTGCGAAGGTTACGATCGATAAAGATCAAGTCGCCATCGATGCTAAAGACGTCCATGATTGGGAAGCTCCTTACGAATTAGTCAGTCATCTCAGAGCTTCGTTTGTCGTACTCGGTCCACTCCTGGCTCGATTCCGCGAAGCAAAAGTTTCGTTGCCGGGCGGATGTGCAATCGGCGAGCGCAAGATCGACTTGCACGAGCGCGGCCTGAAAGTGCTCGGTTGCGACGTCCGCATCGATCACGGCTATGTCACAGCCAGCGCGAAGCAACTCGTTGGCGGAAGGATTTACCTCGAGCGTCCGTCCAACGGCGCGACGGAGAATATCATGCTTGCTGCCGTTTGCGCAGAAGGCACCACCGTTATCGAGAATGCGGCACAAGACCCCGAAATTCTCAACCTCGCTCAGTGTGTCAATGAGATGGGCGGCAACATCCAGGGTGCCGGCACGTATCAGATCGTCATCGAAGGCGTACCCTTCGACCAGATGCATGGTGCAGTAGTCGACACTATTCCAGATCGCGTCGAAGTCGGCACCTTTATGCTGGCTTGCATGGCGACCGGCGGCGAGATCATGATCGAGGGAGCCAATGCTCATCACCTCTACTCCGTGATTCATAAGATTCAAGAAATGGGCGCTGAAGTCGCTCTCTATGCGCCTGACGTGATCAAGATCAAGTGCGACTCCCGTAAATTTAGAGCGACAGATCTGACGACGCTCCCTTATCCTGGCTTCCCGACAGACTTACAGGCGCCTTTCATGCCGATCCTCGCGATTGCAGAAGGCACATCGATTATCGAAGAGACCATCTACGAAAATCGTTTCATGCACGCTGCGGAGCTACGCCGTATGGGCGCTGATGTCGTCATCAAAGGCAACGCCGCAGTAGTTAAAGGTGTTGAGAAGTTATCGGGTGCTGAGGTCAAAGGCAGCGATCTGCGAGCTGGTGCAGCTCTGATTATTGCTGGTCTAGGAGCCGAAGGCGTCACTGAAGTTACCGGATTGCGCCACCTCGATCGCGGCTACGATCGTCTCGAAGACAAGCTTCGTTCGATCGGTGCTGAAATCTTCCGTCGATAATTCCGCTTTGTTATAGACCGACATAGTCCTTCTGGCTTAGTCTGCCAGAAGGACTATTCTTAACTCGCTCTAAGGGTTGCTTTCGATCACGAGACGGCCAGCGCGAGTTGCTGCGATTCAGTTCTGCCAATGCACTCGCACGTCTTTCGTGGCACAGGCGGCCTTGCTTCGCGACTCCGAAAATCACTCTCGTGAAGTTGATTTCGAGTTGGTCGAGGTTCTAGGCACGAGACCGGTTGGAGCTCGCTCGGTGCCGCGAGACGCTGGCGGTCCCGGTGCTGGGCGGTTGAGCTGGTACATGGGCAACCAGTTGAGGCGGCCATCTCACAACCGTGCTGTTCACGATCGGTTGTTGTTCGCAACACTAGCGGCGCTTTTACCTGGCTCCGGTTAAAATTGGTCTGATCGAACGCTCTATCTTGACAGCTTCCGATTCCGCTGCGAGTTCGATGCTTCACGTGAGTTGCTCCAACGAAAATTGGTGTTGTCGTCTGGCTCTCCACGTAACGGCGCAGGTGACGACTGCGTGAAGAAATGCGGATGACGATAGGAGCGTGCTTGATCGGTTCTGGAGTATCCCAGGGAGACTAATCTTTTATGTTCGTTATGAAATTCGGTGGGACGTCCGTGGGGTCGCCCGAGCGGTTCTTAGCCGTGACGGAGATCATTAGGAACACGAAAAAACAGGACGGTGCACCGATAGTCGTCGTCTCAGCCATGTCGGGTGTTACAGACATGCTGATCGAAGCGGCTCAACTCGCCAAAGAGCGAGATCTCGACGGTGCGCTAGACATGCTGGACAGGCTACACGAGCGGCACAAGGACACGATTTATAGTTTGTTCCAACAGTCATCCATAGTCGATGAGCTAATTGAAGAAATTGAGAGCCACCTGAACAAGCTCGATATTATTCTCCGCGGCGTGAGCTATCTGGGCGAACTCACAAAACGCTCTCTTGATGCCATATCCTGCTTTGGAGAGATTCTCTCCAGCCTTATTCTGGCAACTCTACTCGAGAAAAAAGGGATTGAGTCTCGCTGGCTAGACGCTCGATCATTTCTAATTACGGATAACGTTTTTGGCAAGGCTAATCCGCTCTGGGAGACGACCACGGCCAAAGCGCAAGGTGCCATACTTCCAGAGCTTGCCGACGACAGAGTAGTTGTCACTCAGGGCTTCATCGGCTCCACCGCCAACGGTATCACGACTACGTTGGGTCGAGGCGGCTCCGACTACAGTGCTGCGATCATCGGCGTTGCGTGCGAAGTGTCTGAGATTCAGATATGGACGGATGTGGACGGAATGATGACCGCAGATCCTCGAGTAGTGCCGGAAGCGAAGGTACTATCGACGGTATCATTCCAGGCAGCTTCCGAACTGGCATATTTCGGTGCCAAAGTCTTGCATCCCCTGACTATCAAGCCCGCCGTAGAGAAAGAGATCCCCGTGAGGATACTGAATACTACTAGACCGGACTTCCCCGGCACCGTAATTACCGGCGAAGATGCGGCCCAACCCATCTATGCAATCGCCTCCAAGAAAGGCATCTCAGCACTATTTTTCAGCTCGCTCAACATGCTGATGTCGCATGGATTTCTCGCCAAAGTTTTTTCTGTTTTCGACAAATTCAGAACTCCGATCGATCTGATCGCCACATCAGAAGTCTCCGTCTCGGTAACGATAGACAACAAAGATCATATCGACAATATTGTTGAAAGCCTGGACGAACTTTGTGATGTGCGAGTCATGCATGATGTAGCAATTATATCGATAGTCGGCACACGGTTCAGGGATCAAAGCGGTATTGCTGGTCAAGTCTTTGAGTGCCTGAAGAACATAAATGTGATCATGATCTCCGGTGGTGCCTCTGACATCACGCTAAGTTTCGTCGTCAGCGGCGCAGATGCCGACAAATCCGTAAAGCTTCTGCACAAGCAGTTCTTCAAGGACTAGTTTTTCTAAACCCGCAAAATGCGCATGACTATTTTGTCGTCGGTAAAGAAAGCAGGCTTCTCTCTTTCGTAGTGGATCTTGAAATACGATTGCACATTCGGCGAGGCCTGCTCGAATGCCTCATAAATCAATTCCTTTTCGCGCTCCGATAAAGGCGAGTGCCCCAACCATTTACTGATGTCGGTAGACTCTTTAGCCTCTTGCGTTCGGACAATTTTGAGTCCGGCGACCGCACACATTTCTCTCCACTCATCCAGTGTATGAACCGTCGTGAATGTCGAGTCGCGCAATCGGCCGATTTTCTCTATGAAGTGGCGATACTCGCTTACGTCAGGTACGAAGCGATCAACGATAATCATCGCGCCATCACGTTTTAGAACTCGGCACATCTCCTGAAGTGCCATCGGAATATCGTTAAAATGGTGAGTAGCAAAACGGCAGGTCACCGCGTCAAAATCTTCATCGGGAAACAAAAGCGACTCGACTGGCATAATGAGAGCCTGCACGTTATTCACCCGAGAGTCTTTGATTTTCTCGCGGCACTTCTCGATAGCATTCGTAGATGAATCCACGGCGACCACTTCGCTCACGTGCGGCGCGAGAGTGAGAGCGGTGTCTCCGCGACCACTGGCAGCATCGAGTACCCGCATCGATTCTGTCGGTTGTAAAAACTCTACAACAATAGACGGGTCCATCTATTCATTTCCTTTCGCTGTAGCTCGCACTGCAAGAAGGCGTCTCCCAGAGCACCACCTCTGATACCGGATGCCCTTCGCCTTTTGCAAACTCGTAAATCAGGCGCGCGATATTTTCGGCGGTGGGATGACAATCGAGCAACTTGACTGGATCCCCAAGCTGCGCGAGCAGCGCTGCAAAAGGGTCATCTTTGTGCAGGAGCATACGGTGATCCAGCTCGCTGTCTATCCACGGCGAGACTGATTTCTTGAGCAGTGAAAAGTCCGCAACCATCCCTTGCTCGTCCAGAGTTGAGGCGCTAAGGGTGATTATCACCTTACCATTGTGCCCATGCAAATTTCGGCACTTGCCATCATAATTCATGAGGCGGTGCCCATAGCAAAAGAAAAGCTCTCGGCTGATTTTGTGCATAAGCTCAACATGATATACGACTTCTGGTCAGCCGAGCAAACTCTTCGGAAGCTCTTAGAGCTCAGACACAGTCAATTATGCTGCAGCACGTCCTAGAACACGGTATCGAATGGCTTCTGCTAGATGCGTAATTGTAACGGCTTCTGCGTCGTCGAGGTCAGCGATAGTCCGCCCCATCCGCAGGACGCGATCGTACGCGCGAGCGGAAAGCCCCAGTCCCGAGATCGAACGAGCAAGGAACCGCCGAGTCTGCTCATCGATTAAACAAACCTTGTTGATCATGTCGTGTGAAAGTTGGCCGTTGTATGAGAAGGTCGAGTCACGTGCGATATTTCGCGTCAGTTGACGCTGTACTGCGCGTAAAACTCTCAAACGCATGCTCTCTGAACTCTCCGCTGGATCCCTCTTAGCCAACTCCTCCTCGTTGAGACGGTGGACTTCCACGTGTATGTCGATGCGATCTAGAAGTGGACCAGAGAGGCGAGCCCAGTAACGATCGGCTTGAGCCGGAGTGCAGACGCAGTATCGGGCGGGATCCCCACGATGACCACAGGGGCAAGGATTACAGGCGCCGACCAGAAGGAAGGATGCAGGATACGTAAGGGCCTGAGTTGCCCTGCTTATTGTCACCTTTCGAGTCTCGAGCGGCTGACGCAGATTGTCGAGATGACTACGGGTGAACTCCGTTAGTTCATCCAGGAAGAGGATGCCTTGATGACTCAAGGAGATCTCTCCGGGTCGTGGATTCTTACCACCACCGATGAGACCGGCCACCGATGAGCTGTGGTGAGGAGATCGAAAAGGTCTCTGCTTTATCAAGGCCGGACCGTTATTGAGCAGCCCTGCCACGCTGTACAGCTTGGTCAAATCGAGGGATTCTTCAAACGAGAGCGGCGGCATGATGCCCGGCAAGCGCTCGGCCAACATAGACTTTCCTGCACCGGGCGGACCGACCATGAGCACGTTGTGCCTGCCTGCAGCGGCTATCTCCAGAGCACGCCTGGCGCTGCTTTGTCCTTTGACATCGCTGAAATCCGGGAACGGCACCACATTCGATACCTCGGATTGAAAGTCGTGCTGATAGCCACCGTCGAAAGCGGCTCCATTTTTTAGATCTTCCACGATAAGAATAGCCTGGCGCAGGTGACTTACCGGATAGACGGTCAAGCCTTTGACCAGGGCGGCCTCCTCCGCATTTTCATCGGGTACGATGATGCCCGAAGCTCCAGATCTCAAACAGCTCATTGCCAGCGGCAGAACTCCGGACACCGATCGGACAGCGCCATTCAGCCCGAGCTCACCAATCATCCACAATTTAGATAGATTGTTGACTGGAACGAATCCACACGACGCCAAAACGCCAACTGCAATCGGCAAATCATAGGACGGTCCGTCTTTCCTTGTATCGGCCGGCGCCATATTTATCACCCATTTCTTGGCAGGAGGCAATAGATGTCCACATGCTTTGATCGCAGATCTGACGCGGTCCTGCGACTCCTTCACCGAAGCACCTGGAAGACCGACTATCTGCATCTGTCCTATCCCTCCGCAACAATCAACCTCGACTTCTATTCGATACGAATCAACGCCCACCAGTCCACCTGTCAATACGCGTGCGAACATAAATGCACCTCCTGACGATTGCATTGCCCTCTAGTGTTTATAACGGTTGTTCCAACCCAAAAGTTCAAATCAGAAGCTTCGGTTTTGTATGAATCAAAATCTAGAGCTACGTTAGAGTCCAGGTGTCTCGACAGGGAATATCTATTGTGTGAACAATGGAGCAAACGCAAATGTTCGACAAGTGGATAAAACGTTCGAAGGAGCCCAAGCCAAAACTACAGCCCTCGACTTCGAAAATCGAGAAGGCGTCTGGCGCTGAGGCCGCATCGACGAATATTACCGCAGTACCGATAGGCAAATCGTCTCCCGTCACGATCAACTTTCAGCGTATCAAGGCTTGCCCGATGTGCAACACGGAGTATCTAAACAACAATCTCGTCGTCTGCCCCAAAGACAGGACGATGTTACTCACACCGGAAATCCCAAATGATTGGTTCGACTGGAGAGAAGCTGCCCAATCCTGCCCTCAGTGCTCGGCGCTGTATTACCACTTCCTCTCTCCGACGTGCCCACGCGACGGCGAAAAATTGGTACCACTCGGGGAAAATCCGTTTGATCCCCCTGTGCTGGAAGGGCGGTTCAAGCTCATTGGCTTTGTCGAAAAAGGTGACATATTCGAAGAGTACGAAGCGCTCGACCTTGGGACTGACATATCAGTAAGACTAAAAATAATGGGTCGGCACCTTGGTTGCGACTCGCGCACAGTCACTAACTTCTTTCGCTATTCGCGGCCAGCCGTCGGATTACGACACGACAACATAATCACAGCCATCACAATCAACTCGACGGAAGAAGGATTGCCATATCTGATTACAGACAACATAACTTCTCGGACGCTGTATCAAGAGTTTCAAAAAGAAAAAGTGTTCAGCCCTGTCTACACGCGGCTCATTTTCACCGACTTCCTCAAGGGTATCCAACACGCTCACGATAGTGGTATCGTCCATGGTGCCCTCACCATGCATCACTTGTTTCTCGAGGGAGACTCCGATCCGCCCAAGGGATACGTAAGCAATTTCGGAATCGCAGAACGACTCTTCCGAGAGCTGGACTGGACGGTAGCTTCAACCGACACGCACACGGCAAATGTGTATGGCGATCCGACTGGTATGTGCCCGGAATTTTGCAAGGGAAAAAGACCGACGCCGGCAAGCGACATCTACCAACTTGGATGTTGCCTGTACCAGTGTTTGAGTGGTCAGGTTCCATTTGATCGCGAGACGCTGCCCATGATCTTGATTGCTCACATGACAGACCCACCCGACGATATCCGCAAGAAGAATCCCCAGATCAGTGCGGGGCTGGCAGCCATAGTCAACAGGTGTCTCAGTAAGGAGCCATCCGACCGTTTTCCGTCGGCACTTGCTTTGTCTCAGGCGCTTGCAAGTGAGGTTGCGGGGTAATGTTCTCCAAGTGGTTCCACGCTAAGCAATCCAAGAAAGATGCGAAGCAGAGCGAGCCCAAGCAGGATCCGTCGCAATCGACGGCACAAATTCCGGCATCGCCATCCGTCGAGGGACCGAAGGAAGACGCGCCAGTTACACAACAGCACCGAGTCTGCACCTACTGCGGCGCCGCCTATCGATTTGCTATATTCACCCACTGTCCGCGCGACGGCGAGCCGCTCTCTGACAGCCTGACTAAAGACGACGTCGATCAGCTGCCATGGGCGGAGCAAAGCGCGTTTCGCGATATCCGCTACTGTCCGGAATGCGGCGAATTCGCCGGCACTCTAGATGCCACTGAATGTGGTGTGGATCAACAATCACTCGTTGCGTACGAACCACGTCCAGGTCCTGTCTTACTGAAAAGATTCCAGCTCGTTTCCTTCCTCTTCAGCAACTTGCCTGCTGATATGCACCAGACTTCGCGCGTCTATAGAACCGACGATGATTCGTCATACCGCAACACGCCGATGGAAGTTTTTCTCGCGACGGATATCGAGAGCAAATCATCGGTGGCAGTGAAAAAACTGCACTGGGAGGATGAAGCCACAGTCGAGCGATTTCAGACGGTGGCCGCTTCCGTCGCGGGACTGAAGCATGATTACCTGATTTCGGTCGTCGAAGTCGGATCTCAAAAAGGGTGGAAGCTTATTATGGTGACCGATCATCCCAATGCTCAACCGATGAGCAAGTGGTTGGAAACAGAAAAGAGGCTCAGTGAGAAAACCGCTATCAAGGTCTTTTTAGAGATATCCGCCGCTCTAGAATTCGTGCATTCACATGGAATCGTCCACGGTGCCCTCAACCTCCACAACTTGCATATGGAGCGCTCCTCCGAGAATTTTGTCGGACTGCTCGCCAATTTCGGCGTCGCCGAGCGTATGTTTCAAAACATGCAATGGCAGGGAGTCTCGACTGAGACGAATACGGTCAATGTATTCGGAGACCCAAGCGGAATGTGTCCGGAGTTCTGTAAAGCGCTAAGACCAACCGCGCTCACGGACATTTATCAACTCGGTAGCGCAATGTATCAAGCGCTGTCCGGTCATGCCCCCTTTCGTCGGCGGACCTGGCCAATGGTGATGATGGCTCATCTCAACGAACCGCCGGATCCGATTGAAGAAGTGGAAATCACGGAGGCGTTAGAGGCGATCATCATGACCTGTCTCAAGAAAAATCCTGACGATCGATTCGCCAGTGCCGGCGCGCTAAGAGACGCATTGCAGAGTCTCTAGAAGCTCACACCGCATCCAAGACAAAAAGAGAATTCCGGCTGTTTAGGAGAGTTGCAGTTAGGACAATTTTCCTTTAGATCCATTTGCTTCTGGCTGCTGGAAGTCGATTGAGGCTCCTCTAATGCTCCAGTAAAATCAAAAGTAAAATTCGGAGCTTCGAAGCGCTGATAGGAAAAATCAAAGGAAGGCTGCGGATAAGGTGTTTGCTGGTATGAGGTTCCTACAGTGTCGCCCAGCGCTTGCATGAATCCTAGAACCTGCGATTCCGTCGCATTGACGGGCGGCTCAGTTGCAGGTAGGCTCGACGGCACATCCGATTTCTCTGCAGTCAAGAGGTCTAGTGATTCCGCCCAGAGGGGAGCTGGCTGCAAGTGAGCTATCTGTTCTGATGCAGGTGGTGGTGGTATCTGTTCCGGTAGAATAGGTTGCGCTCTAGTCGCGAAAGAGGTCTCGATCGGCCCTTGTACATCGATGGCGCTAAGTCCGTGCTCCGCAGAATGAATGGTTCCAATTGCAGGCGCCTGCACCGTGGACGGCTCCGGCTCTGTTGTCGGCAGACTCTCTAAAGTGTCCGACTGGCTCCGGCTCGTATTCGCCTCGATAGAATTCGTCGTTCCGTTGGCGGAAAGTACATCCCGACCAGATGCCGCAATCCTCGCATCCTTGCTCAATTCCATGTCTGGTTTATCCCCAGAAAAGGCGTGGGAATTCTCATCTGAATCGAGAGACGGCGAATTGAGAAAACCATTAGCAAATCGACTGGGAACGTTGACTGGCGACTGGCGGAGCGGATCGGTCAAGTATCCGTCTTCCCGTTCGCCAACGCCTTGAAGTCTATTCGCATTAGACAGATCAACCCACGAAGTCTGTGGTTCGGAAGGCTTCGGCAAGACCAACGAATCGCTCTCGTCTAGAGATTTTTCATCGTTGTGTCGAGCAAGAATCTGTTCCGCCTGCCTGACTTTACGCTCGAGCGTGTCCAGGGCACGGACCTCAGACGAATGAGAGCTGACTGGAGCATCCGAATCGACCGGTTGATCGTTTTTCGACTGCAGCATGTTGAGCGCACGTCGCTGCCTCTCGTCGAAACTGACATTGTGGGTAACCACAGAGACAGTCCCTATAACGGACAGGACAACGTAGCACTGGATAGCAACCTGGAGGTTCATCGCGAACAGTTGGTAAACCCAGGCTGCCATAAGGATCGGCAGGCAGGCACCACCGGCTGCGTACATCGTTCCGAGACCAACGCCCGGAAGCAACAAATTGAGGATCCAAACAGTCAGGATGCTCTTTCGCTCGTTTTGAAAGGCGTCGAAATTCACCCGTCCAATCCCCGCCCTAGATCCTGCTTATCCTATTCTTCCCCAAGAGAAGGGCGAGCTGCCATTCCCTTAAGAAATGAATTGCAATCGTTTAATCTCCGTCGCCAACTAATCAGTCGGTACGGGTCTGGTGCTGATTTTGAGCTCTTGATACAAACTTTGCGCGGCGTTGTTCTTCGGATCGATCTGAAGGACTTGCTTGAGCTCTGCGATGGCGTCATCGCGCTTGCCTTGATTGGTGAGTGCAATCGCTAAGGACAGCCGCGCATCGATGTTGTTAGGGTTGAGTTCGAGCGCATTTCTCTCCTCATCGATCTGACCGTCGACATCGCCCTTGATAGCAAGAGCCTGTGCCAGTCTATGATGGCTGAGATCGTGCGTATCATCGAGAGTGATTGCTTGTTGGAATGCGCTGATGGCAGTGTCGATGTCACCTCGACCGAGCGAAGCCTCACCGAGAGTGCGCCATCCGATTGGATCGGTAGGATCTAGCTCGGTTGCCAATTTCGCCTCGTTGAAAGCCTCGTCGAATCGCTGCTTCTGATTGAGCGCCTTGCCTAAGACGTAGTGGGCAATAGCATTTTTGTTGTCGGTAGTAATCGCTTCCTGAAGTATAGGAATGGCTTCGTCATACTTGCCTAGCTCGTTGAGGATGACCCCCAGGTTGTTCTTGGCCGTGGGGTTATTGGAATCCTTCTCCAGTGCTTTCCGATAGGAGACTTCCGCTTTGGCGTACTCGCCTTTTTTGAAATAGTTATTGCCTTCTACCAGATGCTCGGTCGAAGTCTTGAATTCGAACCAGTTGGACTGCGGTTTGGAGGCAGCCGACGATTTCATCTCGCTGGTTGACCCACTCTCCGAGCTCGCACATGAAGATAGAAAAGCGCCGGAGACCAGACAAAGGCATAGGGACAGAGACATCCACTTATGTTGGTCGGCCTTTGCTCTTTGGTTGAACATGTGCTGCGGGAATTCCGTTGGTCTTTGCGCGTCGAGGTCGGATAAAACAGCGGAAATCATCCAACTGTAGGCATTCTAGCACGAGGCGCTGAATTTCAAGCCTGGTGAAAAACCTACATTTTGACAAGGTCTGTTCTATTCGAAATGGGGCGGAGCGACCGAGCCGAGTCAATAGCCAGAGACGGGCGTTGCCGCCCGCTCTCCGGCTAATCACTTAATTTTCGGCAAGCGCCGCCCGTTTTGCTTCGCGCTTTTCGGCTGGGCGGTCATGTTTGAGTTGCAGATCCTTTAGCTGCTCCTCTGGCGCCGCCGATGGTGCATCGGTCAACAAGCAACCGCCAGA
Source organism: uncultured Candidatus Obscuribacterales bacterium (assembly GCA_964418155.1). Lineage (GTDB taxonomy): Bacteria > Cyanobacteriota > Vampirovibrionia > Obscuribacterales > Obscuribacteraceae > JADYXR01. The sequence continues at coordinate 13,519 of CAYQKX010000041.1, forward strand.
CTGTGTTTTTGGAAATGCGATTACATCACGTATCGATTTACAGCCGGCAAGAAGCATGATCATGCGATCGAGTCCGAAGGCGATGCCGCCGTGAGGTGGAGCGCCCGAGTCGAGTGCATCGAGGAGGAAGCCGAACTTTTCTCTGGCTGTATCTTCGCTCAAACCGATGGTAGAAAACACTTTCGATTGAACGTCTTTGGAATGGATACGAATCGATCCGCCGCCGATTTCCACGCCGTTGTAGACAATGTCGTAGGCGCGAGCTCTGGCGAGCTCAGGATTGGTAGTGAGCTTATCCAGGTCTTCCAGCCGCGGACTGGTGAAGGGATGGTGAACAGCTTCGAGCCGGTCTTCATCTTCGTTGTACTCGAACACTGGAAAATCGACAACCCAAAGCAAGGAATGCTTAGACTGGTCGATCAGGTTAAGGTCTTCAGCAAGCTTGAGGCGGAGCCGACCGAGTGTGTTGGTGACCACCTTGTATGTGTCGGCGACCAGAAGCACCAGATCGCCCTGCTCTGCGCCGGCAAGCTTGGTCATGGTCTCTATCTCTTCAGGCTTGAGGAATTTGTCGATACCGGAAGTCTTGACACCGCCATCCTTGTACGAAAGCCAGGCCAGACCTTTTGCACCGAACGATTTGGCTTGCTCCTGCCAGAGATCAAGCTCTTTACGCGAGGTTTTTTCTGCCAATCCTTTGAGACAGAGCGCCTTCAGGCAACCGCCCTTTTCCACTGCCTCTTTGAACACCCTGAAATCACAACTCTTCGCCACTTCGCTCAAGTCTTTGATTTCGAGCTCGAAGCGCAGATCCGGCTTGTCGCTGCCATATTTGTCCATTACCTCTTTGTACGTCAGTCGAGGGAAGGGGCATTGGATCTCGATCTCGGCTGCCTTGAATGCCTCGCGGAGCAAACCTTCCGATATTTCGAAAATGTCCTCTTCGTCGGCGAATGACATTTCTATATCGACTTGGGTGAACTCTGGCTGACGATCGGCACGCAAGTCCTCATCGCGGAAGCAGCGCGCAATCTGGTAGTACCGCTCCAAGCCGCTAACCATCAAGGTTTGCTTGAAAAGTTGTGGAGACTGAGGCAGGGCATACCAGTTGCCCGGATTGAGCCTGCTCGGTACCAGGAAGTCTCTAGCGCCCTCAGGGGTAGCCTTTGTAAGAATCGGAGTCTCGACATCGAGAAATTCGTTTTTGTCCAGATAATTTCGAATAGCGCTCGTGACACTTGCTCGCAGGATCAGATTGCGCTGCATTTCGCGACGACGCAGGTCCAGATAGCGATAGCGCAGCCTCAGAGACTCGTCAACCTGCTGACCGTGTTCCAGTTGAAACGGTAGAGGTCGGCTTGTATTCAGAATCTCGACCTCATCAGGGTATATCTCGACAAGCCCGGTCGGTTGGTCGGCTTTCTCCGTCCCTTCGGGCCGGCGCGAAACCTTGCCCTTCGCGATCAACACAAATTCGTTGCGCAAGGTAACAAATTTTTCGTGCACGTCCTTGTTTCGATTTGGGTCAGCAACCAATTGCAAGCGCCCGGAGCGGTCCCGGAGCTCTACAAAAATCAATCCGCCTAAATCCCTGCGAACATTGACCCAGCCAGCGATACAAACCTCTCTGTCCAGGTCGCTTAGGGTCACGCGACCACAACCGACACTTCGTTTCATGACTGCCTCGACTTATGAATTAAGAAGGCTGTATTGTAGCGCCCACGTCAAGAGTGTTGGGTATGATAATAAGCATCGTGAAACGTTGTAGACTAGTTTTAGACAAGTCACACACTTTCAACTGGTCAGGATCCGAATTACTATGGCACTTCATCAAATTCCACAACCTGTCTGGCTCGTCATAGGTGGTCTCTTAATCATCCTAGGGCTGTCCTTCTGCTACAAAGCCTGGAACGCCACGGTGCTAGGCCGCGCTCACTACTGGTCCGGCTTTTTGCCGTTCACACTTGTATCGCCCTGGCTCATTCATCTGCCGCCAGGTGAACGATCTCTGATCAAAGTGAAAGAGGGTCTGCTCTGTCATATGTTCATCGGTCCGCTCTTTTTCGTAACAGCGTTGCCTTGCCTCATAGTAGGCGCCGATCTCGTAGGATTGCCGGGCACCAGCAGCCTTAACTTCATCGTCAATGGCGGCGACAAGGGCAAGCCTTCCGCAATCACGTACTCTCCACCTCTGACCTATGCGTTTCCAATAGCCCACGTAGCCGGGAAGAAAATTAACAAGATTTTCCAAACCCAGATCGACGAAGATCCAAAGAAGAAACTGCTGCCTGCAGACCACAAGAACGCGGCGACAAAATAACATTTGGATTCACGGTATTCGAAAGGCGATTCGTTATGGCAACGACTCGCTTTTTTGTTGGTCGCCCCACAAGCCTGTCACTGAGCCCGACACAACATTAATTCATATGCGATCTTATTGATGGATTACCTCTCAGTTGGATAAGCTTTCATCATATGTCTATAAGTTCGCCGGAAGCCTCTTGCCAAGAAAAGGAGAAGAGTTGTGTCCACTGCTAACATTCGAAACGTCGCTTTTATAGGAATCAACAAGAGTGGGAAAACGAGTCTGGTAGAGGCTCTTCTTCACACGACCGGTGCCAACTCACGTCGCGGCAAAATCCAGGACGGCAACTGCACCACTGATTACGAGCCCGAGTCTATAGAGAGACAGCTCTCCACGCAGGTTTCAAGCGTCCGAACGACCTACAAGAACGTACAATTCAACATCCTGGATTGTCCCGGCTTCATCGATTTCACTGAAGAAGTCAAGCTCGCCCTCATGGGCGTCGACACTGCAGTCTTTGTCGTAGAGCCAGATCCGCACAGACTGATTCAGATGGACAGCTTGCTAAATTTCACAGAACAGATTGGCGTCGCACGTCTCGTAGTACTCAACAAAATGGACAAGCCGGACATGCTAGTCGAAGAGACGCTTGCCGCGCTAAAAGACATTCCAGGAACTAAGACGATAAGACCTCTTGCATCACTGCAATACCCGATTGGTGCCGGCGAATCTTTTTCTGGTTATGTCGATGTTCTCAAGCAGGAAGCCTTCAAATACGGCGACAAAGGCGTGCCTTCGAAGTCCGACATTCCAGCGGATATGAAAGACTCAATCGCGGAAGCTCGCGAAAAGCTTATCGAGAGCCTCACGGAATCAGATGACAAACTATTGGAGATGGTTCTAGAAGGCGAAGAGCCCCCTCTGGAGCTGCTCGAAACCGACATGAAGAAAGCAGTCCAGGCCGGTACTTTCGTGCCGATTCTGGTGGCATCCGCAATGACCGATGCCGGTCTTCCTTCCCTTCTGGACACGATCATCACTCTGTGCCCATCGCCTCTCGACCGCGAGTACAAGGACAACGAAGGCAACGTCATTCAGGTCAAAGATGACGGTCCCATTGTTGCGCAGGTAATTAAAACTTACGTCAACCCGCAGTCAGGAAAACTGTCACTGGTGAGAGTTTTCACAGGAACAATCAAAGGTGACTCGCAATTGGTTGATACCACCAAAGGTGGCAGCAAAGAGCGTGTCGGCGGTCTTTACTTCTTGCACGGCAAGCGCCAGGACCCAGCCGAGAAAGGCGGGCCAGGCAGCATCATCGCGCTGGCCCGCATGGAGACTCCACGGACAGGCCACACTCTGGTATCGGAAGGCAGTCGCGTCATGCCGGTTCCGCCACCACCCTTGCCGTTCTATTCTCTGGCAATCGCTCCGAAAAATCGCGGCGACGAAGCAAAACTATCGACCTTGCTCCAAAAGCTCACGGAAGAAGATCCGATTCTCAAAGTCGATCGCGACCCAGATACTCATGAATACTGCCTCTACGGACAGGGAGAAGTTCACCTCACCCTTGGCCGCCAACGCCTAGAACGCAAATACAGCATTCAATTGGACAGCAAGCGTCCGAAGATCGCCTACAAAGAGACTATTCAAGCCAAAGTCGATGCTCATGGCCGCCACAAAAAGCAGACCGGCGGCAAAGGCCAATTCGGCGAAGTCTTCGTCAAGATCGAGCCGCTCGAGCGCGGCGAAGGCAACAAATTCTCAGAATCGATTGTCGGCGGCTCCGTGCCTCGTCAATACATTCCAGGTACGGAAAAGGGCGTCATGGAAGCTCTTGTCCGCGGACCGCTGGCGGGCTTCCCCGTCGTCGATGTATCCGTCAATCTATACGACGGCAAATTCCACGATGTAGACTCCGACGAAATGTCCTTCCGCATGGCAGGAATCCTGGCTATGAAAGACGGTATGGGCAGAGCACAACCGATTATCCTCGAGCCCATTGCCGAGGCGAACATTTACGTTCCCCAAGAGTACACCTCGGTCATTTTGGGGCAGGTCACCGGTCGTCGCGGTCAAATCCTCGGTTTCAGCGCCAACCCGGACAGGCAGCGTTGGGACATCGTCACAGCGCAATTCCCACAATCCGAGCTCTGGGACTACATCATCGAACTTCGCACCAGCACACAGGGTCTCGCCTACTACGAGTGGAAATTCAGCCACATGGCGCCAGTCCCACCCACGGTTTCACAACAACTAATCAGCGAAGCGACTGCGCACGCCGATTCTTAATTGTTGGAAATCACGAAATAATTCCGGTCTCGTGTCTTGGCACGGGACCGTTTTTTTATTGCAATAGCCCTAATGACGCGCCTCCGAGAAGCACGGCAAAACGTTAAGCAAAGGCCGCAATCAGCCTAAAATTGATTGTTTCCATGGGGCGCAGATGATACTATGGCATCGACCATAGGTATATGTTTTCTGGTTTGAATCCAGGGGGGAGGACCCTTGTCGGAAGTTAGAGTTGCAGAGGGTGAGAGCATCGAACAAGCGCTGAAGCGCTTCAAGAAGAAGATCCAAAAGGCTGGCATTTTGTCTGAGATCAAACGCAGAGAGCGCTACGAAAAGCCCTCGGTGAAGAGAAAGCGTAAAGCTGAAGCAGCCCGCAAGCGCCGTTCGTAAGCTAGCCTCTGGCATAGTATTTTTTTCCAGTCCCCCGGGGCTGTAGTTGGTTTTAAACCTTGATAAATTGAGCTCTAGCACATCAACGGCTGGGGCTTTTTTGTTGACAAACGGTTGAAAAGCGCAGATTTAAGCACTTGACAATAGATTCAGCTGTGAATTCTTTAACCCTCCGGGAATAACCTGAGCATGGAGATATTTTTCAGAGGAGAGTCCACCATGGGCAATTCTTGTTCGACTTCTGGTGCAAAAGATACCAGGTTGGTTTCAATAGACACCGACACGCTCAAGTTACGTCTTAATCAGTTTTACCGCGCCAACAGACAAGGCGGCGAGCACCGCGACAGCATGTTCGAATATCTCTGGGACATCAAAGAGATGGCACTCATGGAAGGGCGCAATCAAGTCGAGGTGCCCTCGAGCTGGCTTGACGAGCTTGAGAACAGCTATTTGCATAGACATTAGTTTTTCCCACACCACACAAAACATAGGAGCACCAGTAAACTAAAACGGTGCTCTTTTGTCTTTTTGGGGTTCTCGATTTTGCCCGCCGCCAACAGGATTACCATGCGATATATCGCGGTCAGCGCCTTGCTCGTCGGAGCGCTTCAATTGTTCGCAATGCCCTCAGGAGCTAAAGACATCAGACAACATCAGGTAGCTGCACTCAAAGAGCTGCTCGCCTTCACGGCGCAAGCCCAAAAAGCAGATGATGAACTAATTCTACAGATAGATACGGTCGCCGACGGACTGGAAAAGCATTTCAAGAGGCGCAAAAATCGTGGGCGAATGCCGCTTTCCGACTACGAAGTCCAGACTCTCAAGAAAGACCTCGCAGGTATGCTCGAGGCCAATCCTTATCAAGCAAACAGCGTTCTCAATCCAGCCGGCATTCAACAACCAGGCACACCATCTCAAGATGGAAGCGCAGCTACCAAAAGCACCACATCGGGGTCGCCATCTCCCCCCTCACCCGCCGACCTCGCCTCTTCTTCACAAACAAGCAGCTCGACATTATCTAACCACCCCCAGTCAGGCATTGCGTTGTCGACAAATCCAGACGAGATTCTCGCCGCTTTTAATCAAAAGAAGGCACAGACCGCCGCGGATGAACTGTCGAAAGCTAACAGACAAGCGTGGTCACCTTTTGTCGTCGCCAAGAAGGATGAACAATCGTCCAGATTTGCCAAGGATCGATTGGTAATCTCCTTCGACGCCGCAATGGCCGCTTCAAATGCACAAGCGCTTAGAGCAAAGATGCCGGACACATATAAAGATCTAGCCGGAAGCATCCATGTCATCTTCAACGATCAAGACACAGCATTCATATGGGGAGCGGACTATAGCGGTCGCCCAGTTTTCGATCGAACGAAAAAGCGTTATAAACTCGTTGCGATAACTTGGCAATCATATTAATCCATTGTTGCTTAGAATCTTGAGCCCGTCTATGTTTCCCATCATTCCTGGTTCGACATCAGGAGGAACCCAGACCCGAACTAGGTATTTCCCTGTGTCGCCCTGTCTGGGAGGTGGGTAGGCTTCTAATAGGAAATCGCTGCGACGCACTTTGAGGATTTTATGATGAAGTGGATATTGGCGAATAAACTTGGTCCATCTAAATTGACCATGGGATTGATAGCATCAAGCGGCGCATTATCATTGATGCTCGGCAACGCGATGACGATGAATACTTGGGCGGCGAGCAGCAGTCCGCCATCGCGGCAAACTGCTGAAGACAAATCCGCCAACAGTTTTAGAGGCGATGGCTCAGGGCAATTGCTGGCGATGCTGTCTTCAGGGCAATCGCTGGGCCAGTGCCCACTGAAACATACTAGCGTCGATGTAAAAGTATCGGGCTATGTTTCCAGAGTCACAGTGAAACAGACCTTCCATAACCCGTTCGACAAGAAGATCGAAGCCGTATACACCTTTCCCCTTTCGGACACGGGAGCGGTGGACGACATGGTCATGAAGATCGGCGCTCGCACCATCCACGGTACCATTAAGAAACGGGAAGAGGCTCGTGAGATTTATGAAAACGCGAAAGCGCACGGGCATGTCGCGTCTCTACTGGATCAAGAAAGACCGAACATCTTCACTCAATCTGTCGCCAACATCGAACCCGGCAAAGAGATCGAGATAACTTTGCAATATATAGATCTGCTTCCGTTCGAAGATGGCAAATATACATTCGCATTTCCAACGGTAGTCGGACCCAGATTTAACCCGGGTGGCTCAACAGGAAAGCAGGGAACCGGCTGGTCTCCTGATACTACAATCGTCCCGGACGCCTCTAAAATAACACCGCCTGTGACACCAGAAGGGACACGCTCCGGACATGACATTTCCATCAATGTTCGAATCGATGGCGGTGTCCCAATCAGCAATATCCGATCGGCGCTCCACGGAATCAACATCACCGGTCAGACCGAGCGAGGGGCCGATGTTGCTCTCGCCGCCAAGTCCACTATTCCCAACCGAGACTTTGTTCTCAAATGGGATGTCGCCGGTGACTCAGTCAAGAGTGGCTGTTTGACATACAAAGACCCAAACTCGAAATCGGGATTCTTTACCGTCATGCTCCTTCCGCCTAAGAAAGTAACGACGGAAAACGTATCACCAAAAGAAATGATTTTTCTGATCGACTGCTCCGGCAGCCAATCGGGACCACCACTCGACAAGGCGAAAGAGACTCTGACGTATATTATCGATCACATGAATCCCAACGATTCATTCCAAATTATTTCATTCAACAACACAAGCACGTCGTTGTTTCCCAAGCCAAGACAAGTTTCTGAGGAGATGAAACAGGAAGCGAAGCGATACATAAAGAGCCTCTCTGCCAATGGTGGCACCTGGATGGGTCCTGCAGTTGAAGCAGTGTTCAATCAACCGCCGGATGCGAATCGCCTGAGGATTGTCACCTTCATGACCGACGGATACGTCGGCAATGACATGGAAATCCTCGGATTGATCAAGAAGAAGAGAGCGAAATCGAGATGGTTTTCCTTTGGCACCGGCAATAGTGTCAACCGATTCCTGATCGACGGGATCGCCAAAGAAGGCGGCGGCGAGTCGGAATTTGTCCTGCTCAACACCTCCGGTGAAGAGGTTGGTAAGAAATTTTATCAACGCATAGCTTCGCCGGTCCTGACAGATGTCGATGTTGCAGTCGACGGAGTGGAAGCCAAAGAAATCTATCCAAAAGAGATTTCCGATGTTTGGGCACAAAAACCACTCTACATCAAAGGTAGATACACCCACGCCGGAGCAGGCACTATCACACTTACTGGCTTCAGAGCCGGACAACCGTACAAGCAGACACTCAATGTCAACTTCCCGGAATCGAATAATGCCAATCCCGGAATCGCCTCAATCTGGGCTCGCGCAAAGGTCGACAGGCTTATGTCGGAAGACTGGTTTGGCGCACAGCAAGGCAACCCCAACAAAGAGATCAAAGACGAAATTGTAAAAACGGCTCTCGATCATCACATCATGACTCAATACACTTCGTTCGTCGCAGTGGACACTTCGAAAGTCACAAAAGGTGGTGAGGCAACTACCAAGCCGGTAGAAGTCGAGATGCCTGATGGCGTAAGTCGCGAAGGTGTCTTCGGTCAAAGCACGAATGTGAGGGGCACCTTCATGTCGAGACGAAAGAGCGGCGGCGGATTCTACAGTCCCGGCACATTCAAGAGGGATGGCGGTCAATCCTACGCACCGTACGCGGGAGGTTCTGGAGGCATGGTGACAGGCGCTCCTGCACCGGCAGCACCATCTATGTCATCGGTCTCCATGGGCAAGCACTTCGAAGCCAAAGCAACGCCAAAACCTCAAAAAGCGCAAGCTCGCGATCAGGCGGGTGATACCAACAGCTTCTCTGTTGAGGATAAGGTATCCGACAAGGATGAAGAGTCCGGCTACGTGTCGAAACTAGATCCTGCCCTACGCAATCTGGAGATGCGCTTCAAGACCAGAGGACCCAAGCTCGATGGCTTGAACATCAAAGACGGTAAGGTGGCAATCAAAGTGACGATATCCGACGAAAGCAAATCACTTCTGGCGGAATTGCGAAAAGCCGGACTGGAAGACCTTTCCAGTGTCAACGTCGAAGGCAGCAAGTTTACGTTGACCGGAAGAATCAGCATCAAGAAACTTGTTGAACTCCTGAAGTTAACGCAGATAGTCTTCATAGCTCCAGCTAAGTTATAGACTGAGTCCGACTAGGGCACACGCGAAAGACGGGGGCGGACACGCTCCCTCTTTTGCTTTTTGCCGAATATCCATCAAGCCGAATAGACTTGCGGAGGGCGTTTCCGCATGTTTAGTATCGAAGTCCATCCGACTCGGATCGTCCAGAGCTTGGCGTAGAAGCCCAAAAGACGCCGCCGGTCCCAGTGCTTTGCCTGTGTGCGAATGTCTTTTCCACGACTCGACCCGAGTTCGAACTCGCTTTTTTCGACTACTCGATCCGGGTTCGATCTCGTCGAAAAGCCAGCAAGCTACTTCGATTTCTTTTTCACTGACGAAGTAGTCTTCGAATGAGTAGCTTTGGATGATCGTTTAACAGTTCTCTTTCTGGACGAGCTTGGCGTGCCGCCTTCGCTCCAATGCTGCGTCTCGCCTCCATCCCATGTTTCTATTGAACCATCGGAGTTGCGTCTCACCGTCGTGCCATCTGAGTATTTCTTCTCATAAGGACTGGTGCCTGGACGATAATGAATTCGTCCATCGCCCTGCTGAGTGTAGGTTTCCGAACCGCCACCACCATCGTCCGCTTGCGCGGCATCGCCGGCATCGTAGGCATCGACCGTACCGTCAGCATTCTTCTGCACCGTGACACCTTCATCGGTTTCTTTCGACTGACAAAAACCTGGAGACGTCACAAGACCGGATATAAGGAACGAGGAAACCAGAGCAATCGACAGTGCAAAACGCTCAAAGCGTTGTCCTTTGGTTTGGGGCATGTTTAGACCTACTAATCGGGGGGAGGTAAACCCAGCTCGCTAATTGACTATAACCTCCCGATCCTCCATTGACAACCCCCAATATCAAGAATGTCCCGGGCCCTGACTCAAATTCAAGAACAATTGATTTATTGGGGTCCTTTGGGCAGAACAAGTGATTTGTTAGGTCTTTTGGCAGAACAAGAGATTTGTTAAGGTCCTTTTGGCAAGCCATGCCTCGGACGGCATAAATCGTGGGGGCGAACTATTCCCTCCGAGGAATTATTTTCGAGCATTCTCGTAATTATTCCGCTGCGGAATAATTGAGGCTTCCCAAATATTCCTCAGGAAGACTATCGGCTCGAATTCCTGCGAACAGGTCCGAGCTCCAAGCTCCGACACACATACTACCGCCTCGGAATTCGCAGATTCGCTCCTACTCACAACCTATCGGCGCGGATTCGTGCGAATACGCGCCAACATGCCACCACAGGCGATACCAGCAAAAACCGAACTGCCCAATTACTTGATCAGCTTGTCCAGCATTTGAAGAACGCGCGCGTCTTCTGGATCGTACTTCAGTGCTTGGCTAAGGACGGCACTCGCTTCGGCATTCTTTCCTTGCATTTGCAGCACTCGGCCAAGATTATAGAGTGCGTTCTCATAGTCTGCGCGAAGTGCGATTGCTTCGTTGTACTGCTTCACTGCTTCATCCAGCTTACCAGCAGCAGCAAGCGCATTGCCATAGACAACTCTGTAAATCGGCGACTTGCCGTCAATAGCGACAGCGCGCTCTGCCTCTTTCACAGCTTCATCGACGCGCTTCGTATCCAGCAAAACAACGCTCAAATTGGAATGTCCCCATGGGATTGTGTCGTCGAGCTCGACTGCTTTGCGAAGTTCTTTCTCAGCTTCTTTGAGATTCTCGTGTTGACGCAGTGCCCAGCCGAGATCGTTATGCGCGTCTGCACTATTCGGGTTGTCTTCAACGCGCTTACGAGCGGTTTTGATAGATGGAGAGCCTTGTGCCGACTGTCTCCAATTACCCTGACGGCCATCGCCGTTACTCTTTTTCTCTTTCTCGGACTTCTTATCGCTATCTGCAGCAGCGCTCTTACTGCCAGAATCGGTTTTGGTACTCGCAGCAGCCGTTTCCGAGGACTTCGTGCTTTCTACCGCCGGAGCTTTACTTTCGGCGCTCTGTGATTTCTCTTCGGAGAAAGCCGTGCCAGGCATAACTACGCACACAGTCAATGCCAACACAGCACTAATGCCAATACGACCAGTCAAATTCATTGCGCCCCCCTCAGAGATCACAGCAAGTCTACGCAAAAGACCCTGATAGTTTACCTCAGCCTGGCGGGCCGGTAAAAGACCAGACAATTAGGGTGAGACCAACAGCAACGATTCCTAATCCAAATATTGATGATTCCAAAACATTCTTGGCATCATCAAAAGCCTGATAGGTCAAGGCGGCACCGCCATAAACAAATATGGCGCCCATGACAAACATGATAATGCTTTCCACTACCATGTTCGTTGTTACTCCTTCTGTTCGCGTCGCTTCGGCGGCAAGCTAAATAGCAATGCAGCCGCTATGAGAGCGAAGACTATTGCGACGCCGAGAAGAAATCGGTCAACCACATACTTGTCATGGGCAATTTGCTGATCTTCGAGAATTTCGGTGACGGATGCTGATTCAGCATCTTCGGCAGCCGCGCCGGCTGAGGCTTCTCCGCTCGTCGACGTGCCCGCTGGAGCTGTCGAGGGAGCTGTCTCGGAATTTGCTTCCTGTGATTGTTGTTGATCGGGAGCGCCCTCGGCCTGGGCAACCAGTAAAGCGTTATCGGAGGCCAGAGCCACGTCGGCTCTCATCGTCGCGCCGGCAACACTGATGGAAACGGTGATTGCGGTTGCTATTACGACCTCTTTCAACATCGATACTCCCTCTAACTGCCCATTACCATTCTAGGGCCTGTTTCATTGCAACGATACCATTTGAATCAACGCGCTGGGCCGCCGAAAGAAAGCGGCAACCGCTTTCGCCCCCAATTGCCACGTTCGTTTTCAAACAAACCGGCGACTCCACAAGCACATTTGCTGCAGCTGCCATCTTTGATGCCATACTTGCCAAGCTCGTACCAGTTGCGCTCAATGAGAAGTTCGTCACAAGAAGGACAATACGTACTTTGATGTTTGACATCATCGACATTGCCAACATAAACATACTTCAGACCGGTTTTCTTAGCGATTTCTCGTGCCCTGAGCAAAGTTGAAGGAGGCGTAGGCGGTCGGTGCGTAAGCTTAAAATCCGGATGGAATGCGGTGAAATGCAAAGGCACATCATCACCAAGATTCTCCGCAATCCAGTCGCACATGCGCGTAATCTCCTCAACTGAATCGTTTTCCTCCGGAATCACCAGATTAGTGATCTCGAACCAGACATCACTCTCATGCTTCAACCACCTTAACGTGTCGAGCACCGGCTCAAGATGAGAGAGGGTAAGACGCTGATAGAACTGCTCCGTGAACGCCTTCAAATCGACGTTGGCTGCATCCATAACAGAGTAGAATTCCGAGCGCGCCTCTGGAGTGATATATCCTGCTGTTACGGCCACAGCCTTCAGACCGAGTTGATGACAGGCTTTTGCTGTATCAATCGCGTATTCGGCCCATACGACCGGATCGTTGTATGTGAAAGCCACGCTGCGACAACCGAGCCTCTGAGCCGCTAGGGCAATATTCTCAGGTGTAGCTTTTTCGCTTAGTCGCTCGATTTCTCGAGACTTGCTAATGTCCCAATTTTGGCAAAAGCGGCACCCGAGATTACATCCGGCAGTTCCGAAAGACAGGATACTTGTACCGGGCAAAAAATGATTGAGCGGTTTTTTCTCAATCGGGTCAATACAGAAACCCGTACTTCTGCCATAACTGGTCAGGTACATGTGACCATCGATGTTCTGCCTGATGAAGCAAAAGCCCCGGTCGCCGTCCTTAAGAACGCAGGCACGAGGACAGAGATCACAATGCAGCTTGCCGTCTTCGACGACATGAAAATACCTTCCTTCCACAGTAAAAGGAAGGTCACTCGGATCGACCAGATGGCTTATGTCTTTCTTGGCAGTCATGGTCGGAACCTCGGATTTTTGAATATTTCGGCGTTTGCGATTTCGATACCTTCAGTATATCGAGGTGCTTCAAAGATTCGAATGTAAGTTAGCCGAGATATCACAAGTATTTTCTCAAAATTTTTTGTCCAAAAAAACTATCAACAGTATAGAAATGCATCAGCGTGGCAAAAAAATTGGGATTTGCATCATGTTCGACCAAGCAGTGAACAGCCAATTTGAGCTGAAGAAAAACGAATCTACATCAAAGGACTTACTAGCCGAAGTCGATTGGAATGACCTCTCCTCAAAAGCAGAGAAGGCCTCCGAAAAAGACGTCAAAATGCTGGGCGACAATCTCCGATCGAATTGGACGGAGATTGGATCAGTCGCCAAAGTCGCATGCCAACAGATGGCGGCGACAACAAAGCTCGGCGATCACCATCATGATTCAAAAGGTGAAGCCAAAGCGGAAGGACCAATCAGACTTGGAAATCAGCTCGTCGGCGAACTGAGCCTGACCTCCGTCATCAAAAAGGTCGAGCAAGTTGGGACAGACGTGTGGTCGTGGCTGGCAGGCGACAATAGCAAAGTAGCCAGAAATGGCAAAGACAATCAAGGCGGCAAGGACCTCCTGCCCAGAGCAAACCCTCTGGAGAAAAGCGAAGGGCAAACTGACGAACTCGAGCAAGAGCCGCTGGTTCTATCGGCGTTTAAGGACACGACACCCGATAAGCTCAGACAAATTTGGACCACCGTATTTGGTGATTCAAATATGGAGACGGCTCTGGCACTTTTTCCAAGCGCGCTTGTAAAACAAGAAAGCATCTTGTTTCAAGACGGTAAGAAGGAGAAGTCTGAAAAATCCAAAGAGCAATCAAGCGAGAAGGATAATGCTCTGACGGCTCCGACCGGCAAAGATGGCATCTACGGTGCAGAGCTCAAAGTATACGGTCAAAAGGTCGAATACATCGACAAAACAAAAAAAGTAAAAGTCACTACTGATGGTGGCGGGCAGGTGAAAGCTGAAGTCAAAAACGACAATGGCCAGACCTGCAATATTATTGGAAATACCGATGGAGGGCGAGCAGTCGAGATCGACGGCAAGAAGATCCTGTCGGTGGGTCGCGATGGCGCATTCAAAGCCGGCGACTTGGTCTCTGACGGCAAACAGCTCAGAAAGATCAAGGACGGTCTGGTCCTGATGCAGTGCAGCGGCGACGCCATATCAGAGTTCTTCAAGAACTTGACCGTTCGCGCCGACCTTGGCTCCAGTTCGCCGGAACAGGCGCTGGCGAGACTGCGGGCCGAACAACCAGACTTCAAACCAGACAATGCCTATCTGATCCAATACCTGGGTGGCTATGCGCTGTTTCATCCGTCTCTGGGCAGTTTTATCAACTTCCATAAAAATGAAGCGGGTGAACTCGAACTGAAGTACGAACTCGGCGACGGCAAACATCTCCTGAGATCGCCGTCAGGCGACCTGTACATTGTGGACGAAAAGGACAACTCAACCAAAAAGCTGACGGCTGAACAGAAGAAAGAGCTCATGGAGAGCCTGGGTGTCAAAGCAGAGATAATCAAAAAGCTGATTGAAGCTATTGGGACCGGCGCACCAGTCACGCTACCCGATGGTCGTCAGATCTTAGTCGACGGCTGTAGCTGCCAGCTGGTGGAACCGCTGAAGCCTGGAGAGGAGCCGCTGAAGGTGAAAATCACCGAAGACGGCTACGAGATCATACAGGGCGACCGTCGAATCAAGTTCGACAAAAACGCAAAACTCCGAACCGAGTCCACGCCTGAAGGCGACACAACCTTGAAGGTGGCACCGGGCTTCGACATGCAAACGAAGGACTTTGTTCGCAAGAACGGAACCTTCGTATTGAACGATTTTCCCAATACCAGTATTTCCGACAACGGCGAAGTCAAACTTCCAGACGGAAGCACGATTGCTCCGAACAACGATGTTTTCCTGGCCAACGGCGCATCCATCCGCGGCGGTCAGCTCTTCGACGCCAATGGCAATCGAATCGACTCGGCAACGCCCGCACCCCAGAAAGTCACCCTGGACTCCATGGTCTCTCAATTTATCGGTCTGGTAGCATCGCTAGCAGCTCGCGGAAGCGCCGCCAGCCCCAGCGACATTGCGCTACTCGAGGCCAGTATGTCGGTAGTCCAAAATTTCGTGACTTTCTTCAATGCGACAGGGAATTCGCAAGTAGCCAACAGCTTGCAGGGATCAATGGCAATTCTCAAGGCGTCGCATGGAAAAGCGCAGCACGACTTAAGACAGACTGAAGAGGACGATGCCCAGCTCGAGCAGAGTGTCCGAGTATTTCTTGCGAATTTAGAAGCGAAATCGACTAATCAATCCGAAAAGCAGTCCTGAGTGCATAAATAAATCTGAATTCGTTTCAAATTCGGAGTTTGATAGAGCAACTTCTGAAAAGTGGTACATACTACCTACGAGTATGAATTTTGCTTCCAGAATCCTTTCAACCGGAATGGTAAGAAAAAGCCAGAAATTGTTGTATACCTTGATAGTCCAGCTCAGGCAAACACGAATAGATGTTCAGATCTAATCAGCCCCCGCGCGAACAATCGAAAAACCA
This sequence comes from uncultured Candidatus Obscuribacterales bacterium, assembly GCA_964418155.1. Classification (GTDB taxonomy): domain Bacteria; phylum Cyanobacteriota; class Vampirovibrionia; order Obscuribacterales; family Obscuribacteraceae; genus JADYXR01. The sequence continues at coordinate 29,174 of CAYQKX010000041.1, forward strand.
GCAAACGCCTACGTCGAAGAAGCTTCCACAGCTCTGGTCAACTCCGACTATCGACAACGTCGTCTCGATGCTGACGATGTCCAAGAAGGACCCAGGCCTGATTGTCGAACAATTTTGGACCGTGGAAGGGCAGGATTGCGTCTTTGACCTGAAGTCAACTGCCGATGAAAACGGCGATCCAATCTGGGCGATGTCGAAAAGTACTCTCAAGGAGACGAAAACTCTATGGGAGCACCGCACGGTAGACACCGGGCTGATTCATAGTCTAATCATCGCAGAGGTCTCAGGCGACATCACGGCATCGTCCTCCAGCGGCGGTCTGAACTCGACTTCCTCAATCTCGCTCGGTGTCGTTAGCGCCGAAGTCGAGCCGGTCAAAGCCGCCGAGGAAAAGAAGAAGCAAGAACAGCTCCGTAAAGAGGAGCGTGAAGACGTAGAAGCGGTTCTCCAGGGTGATATCAACAAAGTCCAGCTCCCAACCGTGCTGCAGTCCATTCAAATTGGACAAATGACGGGCCGTTTGGCAATTCGTTCTGAAGGCAGAGGTGTCGACATTTATTTCGACGATGGTGAGCCTATTCACGCGTCTGACGGCGTAGACACCGGTCAGGACGTAATTATGGACCTGATTTCGTTAAAGGTAGGCAAGTTCCGCTTTCTACCTGATGAGCGAACAATGGAGCGCAGCATTAATCGTCGTCTCGATGGTCTGATAATGGAAGCGATCACCCTGGTTGATCAGAGCTCGTTTTTGGAGCAGCAACAGGGACTGAATGGCGAAGCCTACCTGATCGCAAGAAACCCCTCTATGTCTCCCGAGGAGTTCGAAGAGGCCGTGTACCAGGGCAATCCTGTTGACCCCTCTTTGCAGAGACAGCTATATCGCGAAATTGGCGACTACAAGAAATTGTCTGATGTTCTCAGGAGTAAACCGCTAAAACGATCAGAATGGGTGCCGATAGTCTTTAATCTGGTGACGCTCAACCTGATCGGCGTATCTGATAAGCCGCCCCAGACGCGGAAGGCGACTCAACTTCTCGATGCTCAAATTGATATAAAAACACTCGAACAAGTGCTCAAGCCTTGTATGCGTGCAGAAACTGGCATTCTCACCTACCCCGCTTTCCAGTACTTCGTCTCGCAAGAGTGCTTCCGTTACGAGCTCTGCGGCATGCCCCTGTCAGTGATGGTCTTCAGCATACGAAGACGCCAGGACTACGCAGCCGCTGATTTTTCGGTAGTAAAGGAGATCATGATGGCAATGTCGGTTATCAAACGCCCCATTGACATGCTTGGTCACTTCCAGATGTTCGATTACGCTGTCGTGCTCCCCAACACAGGCACCCGCTCCGCTGCGGTTTTCGCACAGAAAACCCTGGAAACCGTTAACGGCATGACACAGGGAGCCGTTGTCATGAATTTTGGGATAGCCGGGATTCCGGAAAATTGCAAGACGATGGGACAGCTGCTGTCAGCATCCTATGAGGCAAAGAAACATGCTGAGTCTGCGGCGTCTCCAGTGATACTCTATCAAAATATTCAGAGCCTCTAGACCTCAACGTATCAATCCAGTGAGTAGATGATCAGCTTGCTGCCAGAGAGTTTAATATATAAGCGACGCCCTGAATCCGACTGACATGCCCCTCATCAACTACGCAAAACGAGAAATCACCTACAAGCTGGTTTACTATGGCACCGGACTTGGTGGCAAAACCACTAATCTGAAGTATATTCACGCCCAGATCAATCCTACTTGCAGAGGGGAAATGGTGTCCCTGGCGACAGAGACAGAGCGTACACTGTTCTTCGATTTCATGCCGATTGAGCTCGATCTTGTCGCAGGATTCAAGCTGCGCATCGCCATTTATACCGTGCCAGGTCAGGAAGAATACGACCGCAGCCGCAAGCAGATCTTGCGGGGTGCAGACGGAATCGTCTTCGTCGCCGATTCGAGCCGAATGAGAGCAGAAGCCAATGAAGAGTCGATGAAAAACATGAGGGAGAACCTCAAGTTCAACAAGCTCATACTCGATGAAATTCCGTGGGTTCTGCAATACAATAAGCGCGACCTGGCTGATGCCTTGGCGGTAGAAAGATTGGATCGATCGCTCAATACAGCAGTCGTACCAGCCTTCGAAGCGATCGCCATCGAAGGCTACGGAGTTTTCGCAACGCTGAAAGCGATTACAAAGTTGATGGTAAATAAGACCAAGGCTCCAAGATAGTACTGCTGGAAAGCTTCACGAAGAAGTTGACTGTACGACAGAACAATCAGTGGACCGTCAAAAAGCACGCCATCAGTCGTCACCAGTGATGGATCTGACGACAGGACATTCGATCTGACTGCTTGAGAAAAAGGGTATCGCCCTCCCAGGCTCGCCCCTCAAGCCATTCCGTACTTTTCTAGAACTTTGTCCCACAGACCCTGCGCCTTCAGGATCAACTCGGCAATCTCGCGAACAGCGCCGCGTCCCCCATCCCTACTCGCCACGTAGTGAGCTCTTTCTATAAGCTCTGGACGCGCATTACTCACGGCGCAACCCAATCCGCTTCGCATCATCAATGGCAGATCGGTGAAATCATCGCCGATGAATGAGGCTTGATGAGCTTCTAAGCCCTCTTTGCCGAGGATTTCGTCGAAGATTGCCATCTTCTCCAAATGACCCTGATAAACATATGTCATCTTCAAATTGCGAGCTCTCTCTTCAGTTGCGAATGAGTCTCGTCCACTGATGACGCCGGTTTTTATGCCGAAAAACTGCAACAGATACAAGCCAAGACCATCATGCGAATTGAATGCCTTGAACTCCATCGCCTTGTCGTTGTGATCTCTCACATAGAACAGGCTTCCGTCGGTGAGAACTCCGTCAACATCCATGAGCACTAGTTTTATCGCAGATGCGCGTTGAATGACTTCTTGAGATACTGGTTTGGTGCGGGTCTCTGTCATACCTGTCATTTGTGCCTCTCATCAAAAAGTGATATGTGCGAAAGTAAACACTTAGCCCCAATGAGCACTGACAGTCTACATGCTTATCGTCGGCACGATCTTAAAACAAACAGTACTCAAGAGCCTAGATGAAGGTTATTTCGCTATAGTTTCGTAGGGAGACACGGAAAGTAGTTCGGCAACAGCTACCTCTTTCAATATCATAAATGGCACCCGAGGTCGCTTGTTCAATATGGAAAACCAACAAGGAAGCCGAAGCTACACGCTGGTTGATGTTCAAGCGCTCGATCACGAAAAGCCGTTGGATGCAGTCAAAAACTTCCGCTTCGAGAAGCCGGACCGAATAGAACGTTGCGATATCCTGATCGTAGGCGGCGGCATGGGGGGAGCGGCAGCCGCCTTGCACACGGTGTTTCCCCAGCGCCCTCACTCCGATTTTAGACCCAATTCAAAGGGCACCAAGCTAAAGGTCTGCCTCACAGAAGAAACAGACTGGCTTGGTGGACAGATCACCAGTCAGGGAGTATCCGCTCTCGATGAAAACTGGCTGGTGGAGACGTCGGGCGCAACCAGCGAGTATCAGCGCTTGCGCAGCTTGATCAGACGCCACTATATAAAAAACTTCAAACTCAACTCCTCGGTCGGCAATCTGCAATACTTCGACCCCGGCAAATGTTGGGTGAGCAGGCTGGCTTTCGAGCCCAAGGTAGGGCTGGCTCAGTTAGAGCACATGCTCGAGCCGGGTCTCGAGGCCGGCAATTTGAATATCTTCCTTCGCCACAAGACCTGTTATGTCACGACGCAAGAATCGTCCGGGCGAATAACCGTAAAGGCTGTCGGGATAGTCAATTTGGATACCGGCGCCACGGTAGAATTTCAACCGCGAATTTGTATCGACGCCACCGAGCTTGGCGACCTACTTCCACTTGCAAATATTCCTTACACGGTAGGCGCCGAAAGTGCTGGGCAAGCCAATGAAGATCATGCGCCCGACAAGCCTGAGCCAGAGACAGTACAGGATATCGTCTATCCATTCGTCATCACCCGCACCACTAGCGGTGACACCAATTTGATTCCAGCCACAGAGGAATACAACGAATTCCGCAAGAAAGGAAAGTTTTCCCTTCTCGGCTACAAGATGTACGAAACATCGTCCAAGATTGCCAAGGACGGCAGCGCAGTAGAGTTACTGCCATTCTGGACATACAGACGTCTGATTGCAAGCGACAACTTTTTCGATACACGCCAGTCCAATGATTTGACGATGATCAATTGGGAAGCCAACGACTTCGGCGGAGAAAACATTATCGACGTAGCGCCCGAGACACAGGCCCTGAGACTCGGCAGAGCCAAGAGTCTCAGTCTTGGATTCTTGCGATGGCTCCAGACTGAAGTTCAAAGAGACGACGGGAAAGGTGTCGGTTATCCAGAGTTCAAACTCAAAAAAGAGGTGCTCGACAGCAACGACGGTCTGGCGAAGTATCCATACATCAGGGAGTCCAGAAGGATTGTAGCGGAGAAAACCGTTACGGAGAAAGACATCGGCAAGTCGTACAATGCAGGCGCTCGAGCCAGAATTTTCAAAGACAGCATAGGAATTGGACATTATCCAATCGATATTCACGGCAAGCAAGAGCCTGGCGCCGCCCAATCGACGAAGCCATTTCAAATTCCGCTAGGCGCTCTCATTCCGCAGAATTGCGACAATCTGATTGCGGCCTGCAAAAATATCGGTGTTACTCATATCGCAAATGGTGCCTATCGCCTGCATCCAATCGAATGGGCAATTGGCACCGCTGCCGGTGCATTAGCCAGACTGTCTATCTCTCATGGCAAACCACCCTGCAAGTTCACCAGGGAAGCACCGCTGCAACTGGCATTGCAAAAACTATTGATCGAATCGGGCGCTCCGTTATTCTGGTTCGATGACATTCCAACCTGGCACGAGCACTTCCTCGAAATTCAGATACTGGCCATAACAGGGTTGATGCCCGGCTACGACGATCATCTGAGCTTCTTGCCCGATGGTCAGGTAACTCGCAGGGAAGTGGCCCAGCTGATCAAAGCAGTCCTTTCGAAAACCAGGTTCGCAAAGGTAACCGTATCAGATCTCGCTCAAGATGATCCTGATTTTGCTGCTCTCTCGCTGTGCGCTGCGCAGAACCTTCTTGCGCTCACGGACCAGAATGCGATCAGACCAGATGCAGTGCTTACAATCGAAGAGTTGGCGATGATGGCAAAAAATCAGCTGCTCCGTCTACCAGAGCATCGCAATGTCTTCATCGAAGTAATCTCGCAAGAGCGAGTAGATTCGGCGCCTCACGAGCCGGTCACCAGAGGCGAACTCGCCCTGTGGCTTGCGCTTCTAGTCGACTATAAAAAGCTCTGGCACGAAATTGATTTATCATTCGTGCGACCGGGAGTTACCCTACTTCCTGAATTGACACCACAAGTCAATACGCCATAGAGTAAACCGGGCAATCGGCAGTGCAATAGTTTCGAAAGTGCGCAGGTGTTTCGCCGATGGAAATAGAACTACTTGCTCGTCCAATGCCGGCTCGACGCGGGCAGTCCCAGGAGCTTCACCATTCCATGCAGGTTCGCACACTTCGAAATCGCAATTCGAGATTATCGATTAGAACAATACCGTGTTTCGGAAGAACGTATGATTGGATTAGAACGAGAACAGGAATTCGAGATCTTCTTGGGTAAGTGATTTGGCTACGTTATCGTCACCACCAATGACGAGCTCTGCTAGCTCTTTTTTCTTCTGTTGCAGTCCCAGGATTTTCTCTTCGACAGTGCCGCGCGTAATCAACTTGTAGTTGAAGACATGACGGGTTTGTCCGATACGGTGAGCCCGGTCAGTAGCCTGATTCTCGACGGCCGGATTCCACCAGGGATCATAGTGAATAACGTAATCGGCTCCGGTCAAGTTTAATCCTGTTCCGCCCGCTTTCAAGCTGATCAGGAAAACGGGAATATCCGGGTCGGCATTGAAGCGATTGACTTTCTCGAGTCGGTCTTTGGCCGGAGTCTGTCCATCAATATATTCATAGACCAAACCCTTATGTTCAAACTCTCTGCGAACCAGGGAGAGCATCTCGACAAACTGACTGAAGACCAGGATTTTATGACCTTCATCCACGACCTCGTCGATCATGTGCATCAAAGTTTCGAGCTTGGCGGAGCTCATCTTGGCATCGACTTCTTTGTTTTTCAAAAGACGCGGGTCGCAACACACCTGCCTCAAGCGCAAGAGAGCATGAAGCACCGAGATCTGAGAGCGCTTGATTCCACGACTCTTGATCTCGCTAAAGACCTTCTCTTTGCATTCATCCAGTACATCAAGATAGAGAGAGCGCTGATCATCATCGAACTCGCACAGATGAATTATGTCGGTGCGCTCCGGCAAATCTTTTTCGACCTGGCTCTTGAGTCGGCGTAAAACGAACGGATGAACGATTTTACGAAGCTTCTGTCCGGCGCCGTCAATGCCGGCTTCAATCGGTCTCTCGAATGTATCGTTGAAGTCTTTGTATTGACCGAGGAACTCGGGCATCAAGAAGTCGAACAGAGACCACAGCTCCTTCAGCCTGTTCTCCACAGGCGTACCAGAGAGAGCGAGGCGATGGAAGGCATTGAGGCTCTTGGCCGCCATAGCACCGACCGATTCTGGATTCTTGATATTCTGCGCTTCGTCGAGGATGAGAAACTCAAACTGAACCTTCTTGAGCTCTTCCCAGTCTCTGCGTATGATACCGTATGTGGTGAAGACGACATCCGGCTTTTTACCAGTGTCCTTCTGCATTTTGACCAGGATTTCATTCCGGTCCCGCCCGAGGAAGAGCGCGGTATTGAGAGCCGGGGTGAACTTTTTGGCTTCACTGCGCCAGTTGTAAACAACCGAAGTAGGTGCCACCACCAGCGATGGTGCACGTGTACCACTCTTGCCATTCTTATGATGGTGATTTAGGAGAAGCGCCAGCGCTTGAATAGTCTTTCCAAGTCCCATGTCATCGGCGAGAATCCCGGACAGACCGTACTCTCTCAGGAAGCCCAGCCAGTTACAACCTTCCTTCTGATAGATTCGCAGCTCGCCTTTGAAGTCCTCAGGCACACGAAGTGGCTCGAGCTCCTGGAAGTGGTGGATTTTATGAATGAAGTTGTCGAAGCCCTCGTCGCACTCCACTTCAATCTCATGAGTATCGAGAGCGTGTAGGACCGAAAGCGCTTGATACAAAGGTCTGGCGCCATCCTGCCCCTGGCCGATCGACTTCATCAGGCCAAGCAGAGTTGCCGTCGGTATACGAACAAACTCGCCATTCTTCATTTCCAAGAAATTTTTATTCCGGAACAAACAAGGCAAAACACGCTCTAACTCGACCGTCTCACCATCCGAAGTACAACGGAGATCGCAATCGAATTTGAAGGAATCTTTCTTGAGCGAAAGAAACGCTTTGACGCTCAGTGGATCCTTGCGAACTCGGTACTTTTTGAGGTTTTCCCAGCCACCAATCTCCCATTCGCTTGACTGATCAGAATGCAAGTAGAACAAGGTTTCGAGCGCAGGCTCACCCTCGAAGAAAAAGCGATCGACGACAGCACGTGCCGGCTGAAGATTGGTCAGAAATAGACGCACCTGGCTCTCTTCTTCCCAGAGCCTCTTTACCCAGACACTTTGTCCGCTCTCTGAAATCGTGCGAGTGTACTTTTCCGATTCAACCGCGCTGGTTTCATCGCGCGAAGGCAAGACCAGATCACCGTAACCGAAGCCCAGTGAGACCTCTACCGCCGATTCGTTTTCAGCGTTCATCACTGCTGCGCCTTTCTTTTCATTCAGGCCGATCACCACTTTCGGTGGCTCGGTGATGGCGATCGGAAATGGCGCTGAGGTTTCATCAAGGCGAACAGCCATGCGCTTTCTGAGCACCGGAAGCTCGCTCAGGAACTTCGGCACCAGCTCCAGTTTGATTGTCATCTCGCCATAGCTGTCAAAGTACTGGAAAAGCTTGTGCAAGGCGGCGAGATCGATCGGATAGAAGACATGATCGGCAAGAATCCAGCTTTGCGGGCCCATAAAGAAGAGCGGGTCGGTCACTGGTTGTTCGTCCGGTCCGAGCCCCTCGAGCTTGAATGAGAGTTCGCCGTTCTCGGTTTCAGATAATACCGCTCGCGGTATCAGAGGTTTACTCGAAAATTTTACTTCTTGCCCGTCGGTAGCATTGATGACGTTGGCACAGAGACTGAGGTGACCAATCACTGTGCCCTCGTCGAATCGAGGAATGCGATGACCACCAGCGGATCCTTTTGTGGTTTGCGGAAGAGTCGTAAGGTACTTTGTCAGCTTCCAGACTCGAGACTCAGGTTCCAACGTGTCCAATATCTGAGGCGGGACCTTGAGTATGTTGACTTTACCCTTCACTTCATCCGGCAATACGCCAAGGATTAGTGCAAGCGGTTTTTCCAACACGAGAATACCGATCTCGAAATCTTTCTTGTCAGCGACCACACCTTCTGCCAGAGGATCTTCCAGGAAGTCCTTGGCTTTAGGCACTTTTTCCTGAGGTCCATTGCGCCGGTCCGAATCCTGCATATCGAACCGGACACCTGGCTGAGTTCTTGCGATGTTGGTCAACAAGACAGCGACGGAATGTTTGCAAACTTCCTCGAAGTAAGGGCAGGAGCACACAGCAGTAAACGTATGCTCATCTTCAATCGTCACCTCGACCCGATACGGTTGCGGCTCGGATCCGATAACGAGCGCTACGACCTTGCTGCCGTCCTCGCTCTCTTCATACTTGAGAACCTTTTTGCGACGGTAATATTGCACACCGCGCCTGTAAACTGGCTCGCTGCTCGCATCCTGCACAGAAGCAAGCGAAAGCATTTTCTTGTTACTGGAAACCGGCTTCATTTGGACCGTGACGACCCTACAGACAAGACTACTGCGTCACCAGCGACTGCCCCGCACACATGCGGACTGGCTGACCTCGATACTCATGGGTCAGGCAGGCGCTAACGTCTTCCCAGTAACCTAGCTTAGCACGACTGGCAATCGCTGCGTAATTATCTCTCTATTTCATTTACGAAAAGCCCAGCTGGGTCGCAAATAGAAAGATTAATTACCGAGGTCTCATATCCATCCAGTCCTTGGACGCCTGAGTACCGGGACCTATCGCCTGATTGTATGCATTGTCAACAATCTTCTGCATCTCCTGCTGGCGCTGCTCCAGAGTCGAGCAGTAGTCATGCAAGACCCCAGCCTGATGACGCAGCACCTTGGCATTCTCATTGAGCGACGGCAGGAAAGACTCGATCTCTTCCAGTATGGCGCTTGGCGGATTGACCGGGGGACGGACACGCAACGGCTCCTGACGCATACCGGGCGCCACGGGGTCCTGCGGCTGCGGCAATCCTAGCAGCGAGTCGCGCAGACGCTCCAAAGACTTCTTCAGCCCGAGAGCTCGTCGATAAGCCTGGTCCGCTTCCTTCTCGAGCCACACCTTACGAGACTTTTGGGCAGCAAGCTCGCTGGACAGACTCTCGAGCGCCCGCTTGCGAATCTCGAGCTCACGCTCGGCACTTTCTAGCTCTATCTGCTTCAACTCGATAACCCGGCGCCTGAGCCAGACGAGGAGCATAAGCACCAGGGCGAACGCAGTAACGCTCATCGTCACGTAGAGATATCCTCGCTTTGCCCCTGAAACTTCCCAGAAACCGCCGGATACAAAGTTCTTCAGGTCAGCGTAAAAGCTGGGTGGATCGGCACGAAGATAGTATAGACGACCCAGGATCTGCCCTTTCGGCTTTCTCAGCTGCTTGGCTTTCATTGATCGCGGCGAGACATGGGCATAGACAGGCTCAAGCTCAACCGGATTGGTGAGCAGGTCGAAGGGCTCGCTCTCCAGCTTCAGATAATCGGGCGCGGCTTTGTGGTGCCAGGACTCGCGATGATAAATCTTGCTGGTTTTCCAAAAAATTGTTTTACCAGACGGATCGGTAATTACCAGCCCGAACAACCCAAACGTGGAATCAAGGGTCTCCTGAATCAGGTCGATTCGGCCGGCAATGATCATCTGCGACAACGTCTGAGGCAAAATATGATGTAACAGATTGAAATCCGTCGTCTGAACTCGATATATGGTGCCGAACCAATAACTCTTGTAGTGCGCATGACAGAGAATCAGCCAGGACCCAATTCCGGCTATCAGTACCAACGGGATGATAAACCGTTTTTTGATGGATAGAATAACCTGATCCATTCGTTTGCCGAACCTGCGCTTGCTGCTACAGCTTGTGATATAACACCTTTGTTTCACTGTGTACATACGTGGTTTTCCCTGAGAAGCCGGATAGCGGCGCGCCGACTGAAGCTTCGCGGTAACGCTATCTGATCACCATTCGCAACAATGATGTTACCTACACAACAAAAAGCCGGAGCAATTGTTAGATGGATAACAATGACGCAAATCCAGTTGGACAAAGCGTTTAACGGCTACCAAAATTCGGGTACAAACGAAGTGTTGGTTCCAAATTATCGGAGGATTACTCTGAAAGATCGACCAACAATCGAAAATCCACAAATGATATAAAACCCAACTATGGGCTTACGTTCTCGCTCCATCGCGGGCGGAACAGTGGAAAAAAATATGAAGTGGTCGGGCCTCGCGTCCGGCCACTTTCTTTTGACACCATACTCGGTACCATCAAAAATCCCTCTCCAAAGAACAGCCATCCATGCGGGAGTTGCTCGTCTTTCTTGTCACCACAGGGCAAAACACTGTCCACCGGCAGCATAAATACCTAAACGTTTTTTGCTTCAAAGACCTATAAAATGGACCTTTGTTTATATCAATATCAATCAAATAGGGTAGTATTACGATTAAGAAGTCGATTTAGTATTTAACGCGGGGAGCAATGACAGAGCAAATTCGACTGGGAGACCTGCTAACAAAAGCGGGGCTTTTGAAGCCAGACGATCTTCGAGAGGGAATGCTAATTGCCAAGCAACAATCGCTACCGGTAGGTCGCGTATTGATCATGGCGGAATTCATCAGCGAACCGAACTTGCAAGCGGCTGTACAAGCTCAGTCGATGATCAAGGACGGTCTCCTCGACATAGACACGGCTGTCGGTGCATTGAAGCATACTGCCAGACTGAATATCAGCCTAGAAGAAGCGCTGGCCAAAGAGGGCTGGAAAGACAAATCCAACCTGCAGAGCAACAAGCTTGGCGGCGTGCTCACCGAAGCAGGACTGATCAATGAATCGCAGCTCGACCAGGGCCTCACACAAGCGCAGATGAGTGGACTACCGCTTGGGCGTGTACTCGTCGCCATGGGCATCCTGTCAGAGCAGCTCCTGGCAGCAGCTCTCAACGCTCAGATTTTGATTCGTGACAGCAAGATTCAGCGAGGACTTGCAATTCAGGGACTTCGCGCTTGCCATGAGCGCCAGATCAGCATCGAGCAATCTCTCAAAGACGCAGGCGTGCTGCCGATGCCCGCGCAGGATACCATCAGACTGGGCGAGCTTTTCGTCTCCGCCAACCTTCTCAATCAAGAAAATTTGATGCAGGCGGTCGAGCTTGGACTGACCGAGAGCAAACCGATAGGTCAGGTTCTTGTCGAGAAGAAAATGATCTCCAATCACCTGCTCGACTGCGCATTGACAGTACAACGAGCCGTTGCAGAAGGAAAAGTGAAGAAAGCCCAATGCGGCGATGTCCTTGCCATGATGCACTACAACAGCCTCTCGATGGATGAGGCGATAAGACAGCTATCTCCTCAAAAGGCTCCAGCGCCGCTAGGTCTTCCCTTGTATCAGTTTCTCCAGCTAGCTGGACTGATCACGGCAAAAGATATCGAGGAAGCGCTAAAACAAGGATCTAGAGACTCGGAACTCATGGGCAAGATGTTGCTTCTAACCAAAGCGGTAGACGAACGAACACTGAGCTCGTCAATTCGACTGAATACGATGGTCACAGAAGGCACACTCAAGACCGAGCAAGCCATACTGGCAATGGGACTGTGCCAGAATCGCAACTGCTCGGTTGAACAAGCGTTCAAGAGCCTGGGCTGGAGCATGCATCTCGACCCGGCCTTCAACAACCAGTTCGACACTATTCCGCCCTCGATGGTCCCCAGCAATCTCAACACCAGCCTGCAAGAAGGTACCGGCTTCTTGACCAACCTGGACCAAAAGAGAGCATCTCAGCACGATCAGATGCAGAGCGGCGCTTATCAGGCTATCAATCAGCAGATGCAGAGCGGTCCTCATCCTGCGGTCGATCAAGCGCAGCAGATGCAGAGTGGTCCTTATCCTGCGGTCGATCAAGCGCAGCAGATGCAGAGTGGTGCCTATCAGGCTATCAATCAACAGATGCAGAGCGGACCGCACCCAGCCCAGTTACAACCACCACAGAAAGACGGTACGTCCACGACTGATGTGCCGATACTATCGACTGAGCTCGCCTTGCAACAGCCCGTTCCCGAAGCATTGGAAGAAAAATCCGAAGACGACCTCGACGAGGACGATGACGACACCGGCAGCAAAAAGAAAGGCGGCGGTGGCGGCGGCAAGAAGCGATTGGCCGACTTGATGCCATGATTTTGCTTTGGCGGATCGGCTCAAGCGATGCCGCGCTACGACGACAGCTCTAAGCAAGTATACGCTGACGGAATACCCAAGAGCCCCTGAATTCGCGGCTTCGCTGCTGGTCGACCAGACCTTGATGCCGACCAAGCCGAGACCGAATCTTCTGATTTTTGTATGGAAACCGCTACTTGAGAAGCAATTCATGCTAAAACTATCGTCTCATCGATGGCGATTCGGTCCGCCATTTTACTGTGTTGCATAGGAGTTGAATATGCTACAACAAAAGATTTCTTACAAAAAATATGCCGCGAAAGACTACTCGCATCTAAAAGGCCTTAACGGCATTTCAGACGAAACACTCGAAATTCACTTCGCCCTCTACAACGGCTACGTGAACAACACCAATATCCTCAACGAGAAGGTGATCGAGCTCACGGAAGGCGGCAAATCCGGCACTCCTGAGTATGCAGAACTCAAGCGCCGTTACGGCTTCGAGTACAACGGCATGCGCTTGCACGAATATTACTTCGGCAACCTCAAGTCCGGCGGCTCAGAACTCAAAGACACGAGCGCACTCGGAAAAACGATCATCGAAACCTACTCGTCGCTAGACGTTTGGAAAAACGATTTCGCAAAACTCGGCGCAGCCAGAGGTGTTGGCTGGGTTATCCTGTACCAGGATCCTGAGATGAAAGTGCTGTCCAACCACTGGATCAGCATGCACGAAGACGGCAACGTGGCAGGCTTCGTACCATTGCTGGTGATGGACGTATGGGAACATGCCTGGTTCAGAGACTACAAACCGGCAGATCGACCCAAGTACGTTGAATCATTCTTGAGCAACGTCGACTGGGAAGCAGTCGAAAAACGCCTGGTCAAGTAACTCTTAATTACTTGTCTTTCAAGAGGACCGCTCATTGGGCGGTCCTCTTTTAGTTAACAATCTAAATGAATTCAAATCTAGACAAGTAGGCCGAAATGCCCTCACAACCTGGCTTTTCGCGAAGATGTCAGTAAAAGTCTATTATTCAAATAATTTGTAAAAACCGCAGATGGGATCGAGAATATGAGGTGCATAGAATCGTGCGATGCGTGCACGAGCAAGTTTTTCTTTCTTCGCTCTCGTGTCCATAATGCTGCCTCAGTTAAGAGTCAGTTGTCACCCACCCTGCTCTACGGCGTAATTCCAATTATGAAAGAACTTCAGCCACAAGATGCGAGTTTCGCAGCGACCCTGCCACAGACCGACGACTCGGTATCGTTCGCACCAGATGCGCCTTCCGACATACAGCCCTCAACAGAGGGGCTCGAATCCTGGGTAGATAACACCGCCTTCGATGAGCTCAACGGTCTACTCGACGAGGTCGCCGAGTCGGACCCGAGCGCCAATGAGTCAGTCCAAGAAGCCGAATTCGTCGACACGGAAGAGGCGATTGACACCGAGTTTGGTGGCAGCCCTAACGACAACGATCCGATGATCATTTACGACGTTCCTAGACCGGCTCTCACTCTCGACGAAGCTTCCTCAATTTTGGGTAAATCGATTCGCTCTATCGAACGCGGCATCGAGGGACGATGGGGCAATCGCCTTCCGGAAGGCTGGAAGGCTCGCAAGATGAAGATTGATGGACAGGACGAATGGCGCATTATCCCACCGCCCAACTTTCGCATTCGACATTCGAAAGTGCGGACTCCAGCCACTCAGAGGCAAGAAGAGATGAACAAAGTCCAAGAGAGAGTGCGCCCCCGCGAGGAGGAGGACACTAGCACTACAGCCGGCGAAGGTCTATTCGGATTCACACTTAATAGCCTCATCCAGACTACGGCGAAGAAGGCTAAGACTGAGCTGGCTAGAGCTGCTGAATACGCGCTGGACAGCACGATGGAGCACCCGACCATAGTGATCGACCGCTCCGACGAAGTAGAACGCCTCTTGAGAGAGCTGGCAGAAGTCCACAAAGAGCTGGCAGTCGAACGCCGAGCACGCCTGGATGATTTGCGCCTGATCTCGGATATGCAAAGCTCTATGCGCCTGCTGGAAATGAAGTCATCGCAGACATCAACGCTCAAAGAGGAGTTGGCCCTAGCAACGACCACGCTCAAAGAGCACCGCCTACAATATCAAGAGTTCCTCTCGTTACCTTGGTGGAAGCGCTTGTTCCGCAGACTTCCATAACACTTTGTAACAGACGACAACTATCAACAGACGCATGGTGACTCGACTCTAATTGCAGAGTCGCTTATCTGTGCTGCTCCACAGTGAAGGGAATCCCTTGAATCTGCTAATATTCTGGCGATAAGTAAGCTTGTTTTGAGCACTGAGAGGATGTTGTAATGACAGTTAAACCGCGGCGTTCTGAAGATATCATCAACCCCGATGTCTCATCTGCGGCGACAATCCCATCACAATATTACACCGACCCTAATCTTTACAAACTGGCTCTGGATCGCATTTTTGCTAGGAGCTGGCAGTTCGCGACCGACACCGATCGCCTCAAAGTGCCTGGTCAAATAATCAGCTGGACAATGGGCGAAGGTGGTCTCAATGAGCCACTCATGCTCACTCGCGATGACAAGGACAAACTGCACTGCCTCTCAAATGTCTGCACTCACCGCGGTTCTGTCCTCGTAGATGCCGAATGCCACCTAAAACAGATCCGCTGCCGCTACCACGGACGTAGATTCGCTCTCGACGGACAATTCGTCTCTGCACCAGGCTTCGAAGATGTCTGCAACTTCCCCGCACCGAGCGACAATTTACCTTCCATTCCGCTGGAGTCGTGGGACAAATTTTTGTTTGCGTCCTTAGACCCGATGTTCTCCTTGGCAGAGTTGACCGCCGACATGGGCAGACGAGTCGGTTTTCTGCCGCTGAAAAGTTCTGTGTTCGCACCAGAGCACAGTCGTGATTATGTGGTCAACGCTAATTGGGCACTTTACTGCGACAACTATCTGGAAGGGCTGCATGTGCCGTTTGTCCACCCGTCTCTAGTTCAACTCCTCGATACCAAGACATACCGCACTGAGCTGCAGCCGTATTCGACGCTGCAAATCGGTCCAGCAGCCAATCCCTGTGACGCATTCGACCTGCCAAAAGACTCTCCGGAGTACGGACAATCGATAGCGGCATACTACTATTTCCTCTTCCCTAACATGATGTGGAACTTCTATCCATGGGGGCTCTCGATAAATCTAGTTCTTCCCATGTCGGTGGACAGAACCCGCATACGCTTCCTTACATATGTGTGGGATGAAGCACGAATGGCACAGTACTCTCCTGCCGACATCGACCAAACAGAGAGGGAAGATGAGCAGGTTGTGGAAGCTGTTCAGAAGGGTGTTCGCTCACGGCTCTACGATCGAGGACGTTACTCGACGCGGTGGGAGGACGGTGTGCACCATTTCCACTCTTTCCTCTCGAAAAATCTAGCAATCGATTAAAGATAGTTTTCCACGATATCTAACGGGGTCTGAGACAATAACCATGCTAAGCCAATTGGGGCAGGTCTGGGTGCAAATGGAAACGTCAAATCGAACGGCTAGCCACGCCTTGAAAACGCTAAAGGTAGCAATAGACGGTCCGGCCGGCGCAGGGAAGTCGACTGTCGCGCAGCTCGCCGCCAAGCGCCTGGGCTATCTGTATATCGACACGGGAGCTATGTATCGGGCAGCGACTTGGCTAGCCGTCCATAGAGGAATCGCGATTACCGACGGACAGGCGATCGCTGACGCCGCTTCCAAAGCAAACATTCGCCTGGAACAAGGTGACGAAAGCACCAGCAATCGCGTCAAAGTTTTCGTCGATGACCAGGACATCACTCACGGCATCCGCACTAACGAAATTAGCGATCTGGTCAGTCCCGTCTCCAGCCATTCGCCACTACGCAAAGTAATGGTGGCACAGCAGAAAGAGCTCGCCAAGCGAGGCGGCGTTGTGCTCGACGGACGCGACATTGGCACAGTGGTCATGCCCGACGCCAACCTCAAGATTTATCTGACTGCATCGCCAGAGATTCGCGCGAAGCGCCGACTAAAAGACCTGCAAGCGCTCGGCGAAAGCCCGGTGTACGAAGAATTGCTGAAGTCGATAGCAGAGCGCGACAACCGCGACTCCTCGCGAGCCGACTCGCCGCTAAAACAAGCCGAAGATGCAGTGGTCATTATCACCGACAATCTCACGATAGACCAGGTCGTAGATGCAATCGTCAAGCTCTGCCTGGCAGAGGCTGGAGAGAAGCACTAGAGGAGCGCGGCATCTTCTTATGCGAACGGTCTCGCGCGCGACACTTCGACCGGTTTGAACCTGCTCGAAATTTGCTGAGAAGCTGGCGGTCCCAGCGCCGTGCTCATGCGCGCAACGCCACAAGCACGGTTGGTCAGGTTCTGCTTATATAAAAGTGCGGAATGGAATAAACTAACAATACGTTTGACGCAGAGAAAATAATGGAACTCGCAATAATAATCGTAGCCGTCTGGATACTCTCCACCTGTTTTCACGAGTTCGGCCATGCTATCACCGCTTACTGGGGCGGCGACAAGACGGTGAAGGAGAAGGGTTACCTCACGCTCAATCCGATTGCATACTTCAATTCGAGCTTCTCACTGATTTTTCCGATAATCATTTTGCTGGTCGGCGGCATTCCTTTGCCCGGCGCAGCCGTTTATATCAACACCGGCCGAATCAAGAGTCGGTTCATGCAGTCGCTCGTGAGCTTTGCAGGTCCGCTATTTACCTTGATCTTCCTCATCGGGATTTCGATTCTTTTCCAATTCTTGCCTTCTATGCATGCCACTATAGGCGATGCCCAGTACGACATTGTCGTTCAGGCATTCAGCGCTCTAATCTATCTTCATATCTTCGTATTCATTCTCAATCTCCTGCCTATACCGCCTTTGGATGGATTCGGAATCATCGATCCCTGGCTACCAAAAGCAGCTCAACTAAAAGCAAGAGAGTTCGGCAAGTACGGCTTTCTCTTACTAATCGGTTTATTCATGTTCTGCGCACCTGTTTCATTGGCAATGAGCTTTTTCTCGGCGATCGTAGCCACTTTTATTGGAGTCGATTACGATAATGTGCGCATCGGATTGACGGCAGTCCAGAAGAGCTCTTATCCGCTTCTGGGATTGATTATCGTTGCCTGGATTATCAAAAGCAAAGTCGCTCCAGGAACGGAGAAAGCCAAGCAGTTGCTGAAAGAGAATAAGTTTACTGAAGCACTGGAGTTGTTCGACCAGGCACTAGCGAAAAAAGAGGACTCACAAACACTCATGTCGAGCGCCCACTGCTTGCTAAGCCTGGGAAGAAAACAAGAAGCGCTGGCACGTTCTCAACGAGCATGCCAGCTTGATCCTGACAGCGCTCAAGCACTAAGCTTCCTCACAGCCTGCCTGGGAGAAGTCGGCGACTATACCGGCGCCCTGGAGATGGCTGACAAGGCACTCGAGAAAGACACCAACAGTGACTTCCCATACACCTATTTGATAAAAGCATCGGTCCTCGCAGAATTGAACCGTTGGCCAGAGGCACTAACTGCAATCGATCGTTATCTAGAAAAAGTACCTGCAGGCAACGAAGGTCTATTCATCAGAGCCTCCTGCCTGGAAAACTTGGGTCAGTTCGAAGAAGCCCTTGCCGTCTACAACAAAGCAGCTCGCTCGTCTTCGGACAACAGCATACGCGCAACTCTGGCACGCGGACTGCTACTCTGCGCACTGGGGCGCCAAACAGAAGGACTGGGCGAATTCAATAAGATTTTGCCCGCGGAAGCGGAAAAACGAGATTCCGAGATATCGAAGTTGAAAGAGCTCCTGGCTGAGTACGCCTCGAAGCTCGAACAGAATAGCAAGAAGGAGATGGCAGAAGCTGCTCGATCAGCCATCGCTCAGGTGGCATGAATTCCGCTCGCGAAGATCACACGCAGTGCTTTGCAGCCAACAACGACGGCTATCTTTGAACGTGTTGAGCTGGTCACTTGTCGCAGCAAACTCGGAGGTAGGATCCTAATGGACACCGCCTCTTAGCGTACTCGCGCGCGACCTTCGATTGGTTTGAACCTGCTCGAACTTGCCGACAAGCCGTCGAGACGCCGGCGGTGCCAGTGCGTTGCTCAGCAGCACCCGACAAAATCAATTCGTTCAATCTGATAATCGACGCCGCGACAATCAATCCGGAAGGTGCAAAAGCGAAGAGCAGGCGTTCGCAAACCTGCTCTCAGCCTAGATTCACCTCTGTGAAACTCTCTCTAGCGCAACCTACTGCACAGGGCACGCACCTGTGGCGGCGGCAGTGCCGACGGCAAGCATCTTGTTGGATGCGTGCAAACCAAGTCCGGTGCTCAGTTGAATTTCTAGCTTGACCTCAGTCGCCGAAGGCAGATCATCACTTACGATCTCGACGAAAGATTTTTTCAAGACCATTCTTGCAGGGTTAATGCTTTTGTCGACCGGACTGGGAAGAGAAGAAATTTTGAAATTAAGGTCACCATCGGATGAGGGAAGCTTGGCGTTGATGCCTTCCTTGTAAAGCTTGATGCCTGGTTTGTCAGATACATAGGTCGTGTCGTCGAAGCTGTCCAGTTCATCGACATTTTTCAGTTGAGAAACATTCGACTCACAATCTTTGATCTTGCCGAATTTTTGTTCCGAGAATTCGGGCATCTCGACTCTCATCCAAGGAAGCGCCATCGGATAAGTCACCTTCAACTGATCAAACTTTTCGTTCATCGCAGCGATAGCTTCGTTGCGAGAGAGGGTGCGCAGGTACGCACGCTGACTATCCAGCTCCATCGCATTCTCCCGAGCCTCTTCATGGAGACGATCGGCGAGCAACGATACCTGCGGATAGTGCTCATGTGCATCTTCATACTGCTTCTTAGAGGTAAAAACCAGCTGACGCGATCTCGAAATCATATTATTCATCTGTCCAAGACGATCGAGATTATTGAGCTTTCTAGCACCGGCCAGCGCTATCTCATCCGCGCTCGTCCGCAGTCGGTTCTGCATGAAGACCAGAGAGCCGTACGAGCCAGCCACCACCAGTGCTACCACGAGAGCAGTCAACATGAAACATACCAGAATCATCATGTTGCCGTATGAACTTCTCATTTTGTTTTTCATGACGAAATAAACCCCTCTACTTCAAGGCTTTCAACCTATGAAGGACTTTGATACTTGAGAGTCTTTTTCTGCTCCGCGCTTTCCGATTGGAGATATATAATGACCTGGGCGTCGATAGCAACATCAGTCTGATCCGGCAAAACCTGCCACTGCTGATCTTGCATATAACCGAGAATATCGTTGAAAGAGGAGTCTTTCACAATGACAGAAACAACCAGATTTCGATTGAGATAAGCGTCCAGATAAAGCAATGAGATCGCATCTGCTGCAGCCTTCAATTCCTCGGCATCAGGAGTGCTGGTCTTATGGACGACTTTGATGGCGACGCCGTCGCCCTCTTCCATCTCGAGCTTATTCTTCCGCTCCAGTCCGAGCGCTTTGCCATTGTGAAACCAGAGTTCTTCGTAGTTAGTCTTCTCGTCTTCATGATTGACTCGATAATAAGTGACATCCGCTTTGCTCACCGGTCGCAGAGTCGAGCCTTCGTACTCGAAGTGCCTATCGAGCTTGGCTGTATTAATTTCGATTGTCCAATCATAAGGCTTCTCCAGTGGATCGGCGCCTATGCCGGCTAGTGGAGACACTACTGCTAGTATCAGTGCGGTAAATACCGAAATAGTCAGTGACGTTTTCATTTTCTGCGTTGACCTGTTTTCTATTCATTGACAAAATACTTGCTGGTCTGTGGATCTCGCCCCAAGTTTTCCCACTGAGAGCGTGACTTGATAGTCATCGTCAAAGGTTCTGTAAAACCAGGAAGACCCACATTGAAGTTGAACAACGGCGGCAATTCGCAATCAACGCTCAACTCAAGGCTATAGACGCAAGGAGCATTCGCACCTTCCGGCAACCATTCATCCGACAGCGAACCTAGAGCCGTATTGACAGAGGTCATGTTGGATGAGTCGTGCCCGCACACAACCAGTCTCAGCTTGGGATTGTGCGCTGTCACACCGAAGTTGGAAAGGAAGGTTTGCCACCATGTGTCAGCGCCCAGGAGCGTATAGGCGTCGCTGCGCTTTTCCGAAAGCGACAGGCGGTGAGTGAGCTCAGTCACGACTCCTTGGGCGATTACGTATCGCAAGGGGACGAAGGAAAGATCGATTATCGGTGTCAGGAAGAAGCAGATGAACACAACCATCGCAGCGCCGAATTCCGGAATTCCATGACCTCGCTTATTGCGGAGTCTGGATCGATTTTTCATTTCATCTTTTACTGACATGACTGAGCCCTCACTCGCAGACGCGTTAGCCTTTAAAGACCGCCGCGGGCCATACGCACGGCGCGGTTAGCATCTGGCATACCGTAGCCGTAATATGGAGTCCAAGGTGCCGCACCAGCTTTGAAGCAGCTCGCCTTGAGAATCGACTCGACTGCGACGTTGGGCAATGCCGGATTGGCATTCCAAACAAGCGCGGCAACTGCGGCAGCGATTGGTGAGGAGAAGGAAGTGCCGTCGACGGTGGTGACGGTACCATCCGTGTCGGAGCAAACAATGCCTTTTCCCGGAGCGGTGAACGTTGATGACAAGCCATAGTTGCTGAAGTCTGTAAGCGACAAACTTGGATCAATCGCGGTCACGACGTTGACGTAATGCATTTTCGGATTGGGATCAAACTGAGCGTCATTACCTGATGACATGAAGATCAAACCACCTTTCAAGTCATGGTAGGTCTGCATATAGATGTGCAGTGGCGCGTGTATCAGAGCATTGGTTAAGCCCCAGGGAGGCGGTGCGCCATAGCTGATGTTGACGATTCGATTTCCGGAGGACATCATATTGAGAAGACCCGCCATGATGGCGATGTCGTCTGTCTGTCCATCGGAGCCGGCTATTCTGACCGGATAGACAGTAGAGTTAGGCGAGACGCCGGCGGTGTTAGCAGTGTTGTTGGCACGGGCGCACGCTGTCGTGGCTACCCATGTTCCGTGTCCATGAGGGTCTGTCTGTGCGCCACCCGAGAGTGCACCACCAAGACCGCCGAGCAGATCTCCGAGCAAACCAGGGCCACCAAGCACCGTGAGCTTGGCACCTACTGTAGTGGCATCGTAGCCTTTCTGAGTCTTACCTGAAAGATCTGTGATGTCAGCCTGGCAGCCAGTGTCGAAGACGGCGACCTTCTGGATGTTTCCCATGGAATGGTCCCAAGCTTTCGGACAGTTAATTGCCGCCAGATGCCATTCAGCGGGAAAACTCGTGTCATTCGGTACGAACTGTGCTTTCAGCTTGTAATTTCGACCGACACATCTGAAATTCTTCTGGTCTTTACCGAGCTTCTTCTCGGTGTCATACATCTTGCCTTTTTCAGTTTTGACGACATAACACTTGAGTGCGCCCTCGCCCATGTAACCAATAACGGTACCATGAACATCTTCGAAGGCTTTGTCTATAGCTTCTTGCTCTGCGCCTTCCTTCGGCATCACTAGCAATAGATCCGCGTCGTACTTTACCGCACTTGGATCGTTGACTGTCTTTCTAACTTTGATATGGGCCGGCATCCTGAGTTGCTTTGTAGCGCTGGGCTCCGCGGCCTGTGCCGTGTTCATGAAAAACGACATGGCAAGGACCGTACCGAGCATGGAGGAGATAATCCTCCGGCCCCGGATGATTGCTTTATTCATTTGTTCTTCCTCTTTCCTGGATCGATTTCCCCGGTCATAGGGTCGCAACGCGAAGGCGCTGCCGAAATCTCTGTGCCTCCAACAACAAGCGCAAACTGCGATTTTAGGAGGGATTAACTGGATTTCATTTTAGTCCAGTGCCGCCTAACCTTTCCGGCGCCTGCGTAATCGATCCAAGGTAACAAAACCGCTTGTGCTTTAGTGAGGAGGAATGGCAAATAGTGTACAGGCGCCGAATCACGCTCAACCCACGGTGGTTCGGCGCCTTTTACACTTATTCTTTCCTGTTTATTTCATAACACGAGCCAACGTCCGGGAAAGTTTTATAGATTAATGCCACTACATACAATGGCACTCCAAACAGGTATGTTATCCATGACAATTGAATCAAAAGCCAGACTGCGAGCTGATCATCCCCGCTGTAGAACACGCGGACAAAGTCTTTCGGAGCTGGCCGGTGCCCTGGCCGTGATGACACCACTAGTCCTTATCACGATAGACCTTCTTGCTATTTCAATCGGTGTAGCCATCAACGACTCCGTCTGTCGAGATGCGGCCCGAGCCGCCGCCGCCGGACCGCCGGGTCTGGAGACGCTAGGTACGAGGAACGTAGCACCGGATCAGACTCCATATCTACGGGCTAAAGCCGTTGTGAAAAATCTCTACAACACCAATCTACCTATGAAGATTAGAGAAGCGTTGGACGTTAAAGAGACTGTAAAAGATGTACCACCCGCCACCATGGGCGGAGGCAGCCTGGACGGAGAGGTTTCGGTACAAACGGTGATCGATGTCTACCCTCCGTTCCTCGTCAAATTCCTCGTCGGTCCGGAAGGAATTAGCCTCAAGACGAAGCACATCGTGCCCTTTACTTATACTGTCAAGGCTGCCTCAAGCTGAGAAAATATCGCTATCAAGAGGCAGTACGCCAACCTTTGGAAAAAGTACAAGTTGGTGTTCCCGCCTAAACCGACGCGGGGCACGCGCAGTTCAAAGTTCCACAAATCCGTCAAACCTGACAACGATATTCTTGCCTGCTGGAATGACTTTGAATTTTGAAATTCGAATCGACCGCAGCCTCCGATCGGTGCTTTTGATAAGCGGAAGATCTCCAGAATAAGTAATCAATTTTGATTTATTCAGCGCCAAAGACTTAGCTGTGCTGAGCGCCATCTGCAAGAGCTGATTCTCAGCCTTTGCAAGACTGTCTCCAGCAACCGCGCTCCAATCTATATCAAGGCGCTCCGGATAACTGACATCAATCTTGGTGTCAAGATGAATTTTGCTATCCGCGATAGTCTTGCCGGCAATCAACTTATAGTCAACTATTCCGTCTTCGCTAATGTGCGCGTTCGCTTTCCATTCATGCTCTTTCCACTGTGATGGTGTCTTGGATAGGGGGTTGAGTTTTTGATGATAAACTTCAACTGTGCCTACTAAAGCCAGGTCGGCATCTGCGTCAACCGAAATTGCATTTACCTTGTCGACCTGGATTCTCTCAATGTGTGGATGCCGAACAACGATTTTCTTGAGCTTGAAGTTTTTGTATCGCCATTTCTTTTTTTCCAACAAGCATTCGTCTACGTTTAACACAGTTGGATCAGGCAG
Source organism: uncultured Candidatus Obscuribacterales bacterium (assembly GCA_964418155.1). Classification (GTDB taxonomy): domain Bacteria; phylum Cyanobacteriota; class Vampirovibrionia; order Obscuribacterales; family Obscuribacteraceae; genus JADYXR01. The sequence goes on from CAYQKX010000041.1 coordinate 53,073, forward strand.
CTTAGCCTTAATCGCTTGCCGCAAATCGTCGAGAGGTATCGAGACCTCTCCATCGACAATGTCCAAACGCATATGATCTTTAGAACCGGTAATTTTCAGCTTTCCGATTCCTCCTCGAAATCCACGAATGCCAAGCAACTCCGCGTTGGTCGAGACTTTCATATGGACAGCTGCATCGAGCTTGAGATCCTTCGACGAACTCACCGTGCAGTCACCAGATAAATCACGAAGCTGGAAAACGTTGTACTTGCGGTCTTTGATGTCGACGTCACCGGAAAGACTGAGCGGCACAATGGCGGGCGCCACAAGCGCGGTGCCGTCAAAAGCAAAACGCATCGGCTCTTTCGACGTCACCTTCGAACTCGGATCCAGTAAAACGTCTATGGTGGCACGTCTGTTACGCCAGCTAAGCGACGCTGGTTTTACTGCAACGGCATCGACGACCAGGTCTACTCCAGTAGAACTGTTGACTCTCAGATTATCTAAGGCAACCTCTCGGAGGTCGACTTTCAAGCTGTTGGCTCCTCTAGTTGAAGCCCAGGATAAGTCTCGCGCTTTGATCCCGTTCTCGATCTTCAAACTGATATCCGGCGCACTATCACTGCTCAAAGCTGCAACCACATCGGCAACAGTCCGCTGAGGGAATGTCAACGACACACTCTCCGACCGGCTCACAATTGATAGGTTGGAATCGACCATCTCGACCGAACCGGTCATATTTACAGAAGGCGGAGAAGCAGAGACTGCAGGCTTCGAAAGTCCCAATTTCGACAGACTTATCTCGAGCCGGGCAGCCTGCGAATCAACCGATATCGCGCCGCGAGCCTTACTGGATGGTGCACCTTTTTCAGCGAGTTTTGCAGAACAGCCGTCCAGCGTAATGCGACAGTTCTTGTCCTTACCATAGCTAGTGGCAGATATGGTGCCCTCATGCGCTTCCATATCTGCGTTGAGAAGCACTTTACCAGACTTCGAGCGACACTCGATTTTATCCCACTGAAAGACAGAGCCTTCGCTGAGTTTGAGGTCCATTGCGAGCTTGCCTCGATAGTTCATCGCATTGCGGCATACGACGTCCTTCAACGAGATGAACGAACCATCGCCGATTCTGGCCGATAAGCCGGTCAAATCAAGCTGCGCACCGGGTTTCAGATCTATTCGAGCGAGCGAAACTTCGACTTTATCCGGCAGCTCCTGGAGTCGTTGCCAACTTTGATCCGCTACAGCGTCTTCTCGGCGTTGTTGAAGACCCTTTACCATCAATGCGAAGAGCATTCGGGCGAAATCCATTTCTATGGTGGCTTCACCCTGCTTCAATACGACCGCTGTCGGAGATGGAATGTTGTCGAACTCGATCGGAACGCTCAGGTTGAGATTGCCGTCCACAGTATTGGTGCCGATTTCAGGTGCACCACTGAAGCGCACCGCCATATCAATTTCGAACTGCGTACCACCAGCAATAGTCAGCGTTTTTCCGGCGAAATTATACCTACCAGCGCGAAGTTCTCCGCGGCCTTTGATTGAAAGAGTGTCGGTAACCGCAGCAAGTTTTTTCAACCACGGATCGGAAATAGCAATTGCAATATCCGGTCTCACACTGACGGACTGTCGATGACATGAAGTGCAAGAGCTGGAGCCGATGCTGGAAGCTACTGCAATAATTGCCAGAAAGGTGACAGTGAACGATTTATTCATCTACTGGATTATCAGGTTGATACGCGTAGTCGGTCCTATAGAAAATCAATTCGAATCCGATACTCTCATATAGCGACAGTCCGGCTTCGGAAGAGAAGAGACAGACCGGCTGCTGAAAGTGTGCCAGCGAAGATTTCACGACATGATCAACCATTCTGCGAGCGATTCCTCGTCGTCTGAACGTTTCCACAGTGCAAATGTTATAGATCATATTGACGCCACTGTTGGCAAACCAGGTGGCACTGGCGGCGACCTGCCCGTCAAAGTATCCGACGAACCACTTTTGGTTTTTGCTGCCGATCACCCGATCTCTTCCGAGAATACGAAAGTGATCCGCCACATCCGTCGGCACGGAAAATCCCTCACAAAAGGGGATAAGAAAATCTTCGACGTGCTTGGCTGTGGACATCTCTTCAATCCGAAGCCGCTCGAGTGCGCCGCTCTCTTTGAACTTGTCCAGGGAAAGTCGCAGCGCCGGTTCTATGCAGGAGAAAATCAGCCCTGACTTCTCCAATACCAATCCGAGTGCTTCGCTGTTGGCGGAGGCCGGTCCGACCCGCCAGAGCATAGGTGCATTTTCATACTCGGAGATTGTTGCTCTAACTTGCTTTTCGAGATCAGGGTGATCGCCGTCCGCTTGCAGAATAAGATTCATCCATGGTGTCTTGTATAGAGAACGACATCTAGTAGAGAATCCATCCGCGCTGTATTCAAAACCGTTGATACCCCTTCCGCCCTCGCAACCGGCATTGAAGTTCGCCTCGACATTTTTACCGAGTTCGACAGCGTTTACCATTTTGATCTCCAGGACTTGTAAAACCCAATCACGAAACTTCTTTTACTTCATCTCGATTAATGAGTCTCTCTACATCAGTGCACAGGTTCACTACATGCTCAGGAACCCCTTCAGCTCTCATGTACTGGCGGCATATATCAAGTGTGCGTCGAAACGCTCGAACAACATCACCTTCATCGAAATTGGTGGCATGACGAATCTGATCCCAGCTCGCGCCCTGCGCCCACATCTCGGTAAGGGCGCTAAAGTGAGCGCTGAACTCAACCGGAATTTCGATGTCGAAGTCTCGTTGCAGTCGCTTGATTTTACGGGCTAGCTTTCCGACTTCTTCCAGCGTGTGCTCTACACCTGGGCTCAGCTTTATTCTTATCTGGTCGTGCCCGCGCCCCTCTTCCTGAACCAGCGCCGTCAGAACGGCGGCAAGCTCCCAGGGACGGAGGTGATCGAAAAGACCGTTAACCGCCACTTCAGAAAGGAACAGTTCGTTGGTACCTCTGATCCCCGCGGCCATGCGGCCTAGCCTTGTCGGGCGATTGCCATTGAGATAACCTTGCAGTTTTAACACATCGGTCAGCGCTTCAAAAGTTCTCCAGTATTTTCCCGTTTCTTTCTCCAGTCGTCTATTCAATTCCTTGATCCGACGCTCGATATGCTCGATCCGATTGGTCTGATTGCTGCAAGGCTTCTGCACCGGACAACCATGACACGGCATCGCATATGTTTCTTTAAGCAGATCCGAGATGTCCAGGCGCACGGCGCCGAGCGCCTGTTCTCCTTCCTGACTGGCTTGCAATTGAGCGTGCGGCGAAGGCTTGATCTTTCCTGTCTTCTTCACAGGCCGCAAGCCTTTTTCCATATGCTTGAGCTGTTTGTGTTTTGATCGAATCGCACCGAGACGTTTTGCATACAATACGAGATCGCCAAGCTCTCCAGGACATAGCGGACCGCTCAATTCCTGCAATTCCTGCTCGAGCTTCATTTTCTCGATAAATAGCGGCTCCAGCTCATGGTTGGTTTTAAACTGACCAAAACTGCGTTCGATAAGATCACGAGCATCTTCAATCGTATGTCTCTCAAGAAGGTTTAAAACCATTCCATATGACGGAGTAAACCGACTGGACAGCGGATCCGCGCTAGCAGTGGCAAGCTTCGCAGCGTCCTCGACAGATTCAAAAGTGTTGTGCAGGACGACCACATGACCAACCTCGTCCATACCGCGCCGACCCGCGCGTCCCGACATCTGGAGGAACTCGGACGCGGTCAATCCTCGATGACCCTCATCCGCTCTCTTTGTCAGCGAGCTAATAACGGTCGACCGCGCCGGCATATTGATACCAGCAGCAAGAGTCTCCGTTGCAAAAACGGCCTTCAACAATCCTTTCTGGAAGAGCTTCTCTACCATTCCTTTCCAACTGGGCAGCATGCCGGCATGGTGCACCGCCATGCCCTCAAAGAGGTAAGGCAGATGAGGATGATTCTTCAAATTAGGATTGGCAGCAGTGAATGCATCGACTGACAATCGAAGTTGCTTTGCCTCTTCTTCGTTGATAAGCGGAATTCCACGCGCTCTCTTCATCGACTCTTCACAGCCACGTCGAGAGAATAAAAAGTAGATTGCCGGAAGCATATTTCGGGCAGACAAAACCGCGAGCACATCGGCCGGATGTGTTCCAATGTTCTGTCCGCCCGGTCTGCGCTTCTGGCTCGGATCGAATCGTCTGCGTTTGCCAAAGCGATTCTTCAGTAGATTGTTGACACCACCGCCGGGGTTAAGCAATGGATAAATGCGCTGATCACCAAAGAAGTGAAATCTCAATGGTACCGGTCTGAAATCGGACACGACAAGCTCAGTCGCACCATGAGTCTCATCAATCCAGGTGGTGAGCTCATCGGCGTTGGCCACAGTGGCCGACAACGCGACAAGTTGAACATCTGTCGGAGCGTAGATGATCGACTCCTCCCAAACCGTTCCGCGTTCGGAATCGTTCATATAGTGGCATTCATCCAGGACAACATATGCAACGTCGCGAAGATTTTTTCCGACTTCACCAAGTATGGTGCCGTATAGCATGTTCCGAAACACTTCGGTAGTCATGACTACGATTGAGGCATCTCGATTTACGGACAAATCTCCGGTCAGCAAACCGACCTTCTCTTCACCGAACTTCTGTCGGAAGTCGTGCAGTTTTTGATTCGAGAGTGCCTTGAGCGGCGTCGTGTAAAAACAGCGCTTGTTCTGCATGAGCGCCATTTCAACTGCGTATTCGGCGATCACCGTTTTTCCCGCACCAGTAGGCGCGCAGACGACGACGCTCTTACCTTCTTGTAAATATCTGATCGCGTCCAGCTGAAAGTCATCCAGCTCAAATGGAAACAGATGAGAAGGGTGGGCGGGATCGTCTCCGGGAATTGGCTGCTCGTTGATGTTTCGGATACCTTATTTGGTCACGCAACATGATGGTAGCAGTTAACGACAAAAAAATTTAGAGTTGTATGAATGACTGCCAGCACTACAACTACCGATTGTACCAATGTACTATAATGACGCCAGTGGCCTGTCTTAATCTCCACCTTGGATCCGATGTCGGGGCGTGGCGCAGGGGTAGCGCGCACCTTTGGGGTGGGTGAGGCCGGAGGTTCGAATCCTCTCGCCCCGACCAATAACAGGAAGCCTGAGCCGGACGTATAAAAGCGTCCGGCTCTTGTTTTTTGGCTATAATCCCAGCATTATTCAGATCGCATCTCTAGCCCTAGAAAGTGTGCACCGCGATTGGACAAGAGCAAGTTTGAGAAGGTCCTCGCCCTGTTCTTCTGGGCTTTGATAATCGCCGGAATAGTTGTCCGGTTGGTCAATCCATTCATTCACAATCCTCTTGATTATCTGTCGGGCTACTGGCTCTCCGATTGTCTCCGCCATTATTCGAATGCGCTCGAATGTTTTTCCACCAAAACCATCCTGGCTGCGCTGGGAATCCTCGACCCTGTCGGTTATCAAATCTGGCTCAGCGCCGTATTGCGCATCACCTCCGGAGCACGAATCGCTGTTGCATTTTATGCAGCCGGATTGAGCATCGTCACTCCGTGGCTGTGGTATCGCTGGATGCTGCTGTCTATAGGACAGAGAACCCTGGCTCTTGGCGGCTGGGCGATTCTAAGCATTCTGCCGGACTGGATTCGACTTTATCAATTTTTTATGCAGGAGACGCTTCTTTTACCGCTGGTTGGGTTGTCACTATGGCTTGCATGGCGAGCGAAAGAAAAACTCGACAACGGTTCGTATTTGGCATGCGGCTTGGCGTGGGGCGCCTGCCTCGCGACGAAAACCACGGCTCTTCCTTTGGCTGTAATCATACTGCCATGGCTAGTTTTGAAGGCTCGCCTTCAAAAGAAGACTAGCGCCGCAGTACTCTTGATCGCAGCAACCTTCTGTGTCTACGCGGCAAGCCCAGTCAAAATTTTCACACGCATTCATGCCTTTATCCCCTTCCCTCCAGGCGATCACCATCGCATTCTTTTCGAGAGCGGAAAAAAAGACCTGAAAATCAAATTCAAATTCATTGACGCACAGGACAGCTACCGTGAGTACGACGCCGACATCAATTGCTCATCGTTGTATCACCCGCAGCTCGCGCCGCTTAGCAACTGGGTTTCGAGCCGCGAAGGTCTATGCCAATTCGAAGTCGATTACACGAAAGCGCCCAACGATTATCTACCTCCCTCTTCGATGACCTTCGGAGATCGGCTTAAATACACGTTTGAAAACATCATCTTTTTCTTCTTTGGATTGTCGTGGCCAGAAGATTGGTTCGGCGACGAAAAAAGATTTCCACTACTTGCGCATCTCTGCCCTCTGACACGCTTTATCTGGTTACCCATGACCGTTGTCGCTATCTTCCTGGCATTCAGAAGACGCTGCTACGACATCATGACAATTCTGTTCGCCGGCTCTTTGCTGCTCTTCCTATTCCAACAGTCATTCATAATGGAGGGGCGCTACAAGAAGCCGTGGGAGGGCTTAGCCGTAGCGACACTCATATATCTGATCAGAAGAAATTCGCTCCGTAGATCTAACAAGACTGACAACTCTCCCGAATAACGTTAGCTAATTGGATATCGACAAAAACTGGTGTCCAGCAGTCGTTGTATTCAGTGCCGATTGGATGTCCGTTTGTGCAAAATAAATTGATGCCGTCCATGCCATCAGGACCACAACAACCCGACCTCGCGCCACCCTCGACGCTATTGAGCATATCAGTCAAGTTGACGAAGATGCCATCGTCTGAAATGGAACTCCAGTCCTGACCAAGCTTGAAGCTGTAATCAAACCAACCAGCCGGCACCAAAGGTGTAGCATCCAGGCAGTTGAGAACCAATTCCTGAGCGAGCGCGGCAACCGGCTTCGTAATTGGCATTCGACAAGTCGAGCAAAGGAATCGGCTCGTTGGTTGTGGCGAATCCACTAACTAGACCGAGATGTATCTCAGGATACGTCGCCGAGCAGCCTTGATGCGCTTTTTCTGACGGCAAGTTGCTTGCTGAGGCTTCATCGGAATGTTCTGCTCGAGCGATAGCAGGCGTCGGTAATTCCTTATATCAATCGGATATCGCCGCACATCAATGGACGGAATCGCTTCGAAACAGGGACTTAGATGCACAAATTCGCGAATCTTGAATTTCAGGATCGTCTTCAAGTAGTCGTCGAGCTGGTCGAGCACAATGGCCCGGTCATCTGCCGAAGGAAACATACCTACACCATTTGGACGAGAGTTTTGAATTGAACGATTGTTACTAAGCATAAATAGACATCGGAAACATATCATCGGCACAGGAGCCCATGAGTCGTTGAATGTTAGCAGAGATTAAGGGAATGTCAACAACCAAAACGCTCGATCCGAAGCGATTTAATATAAAATCCGCTGCCCGCACTTTTCAGGAAGCAAGCAAGCAGGCAAGTACAAAGCTAGTCTAATTATCGTCAGCGGGCTTCTTATCGGGCTTCTTATCGGATCTCTTCTCTGAAGAAGCCTTTTGGGCTGTTTCCGCCATGATTATGTCTTTGAGATTCTTGAGTCCGGAGTGAATGGCACGGGAGACCCCCATCTCGGAAAGACCAAGGACACAAGCCGTCTCTTTCTGCGAGAGATCATAGAAAAACACGAATTCGACGATCTGCCTGGTTTTCTCCCCAAGCCGCTTGAGTGCTTGAACGAGAAGCTCACGATCTTCTGACATTTTCAGAAGCTCCTGATACTTCTTATCAGCAACAACTTCAGACAACCCTCTATGGTCGTCGCGATCGTCCTCGTCTGACCCATCGAGAGACTCATAGTGCAGGCGTGCTTCCCAGGACTGCTGCGCCTCCAGAATCTCCTTCTCGGAGAAGCCGGAGTGGATCGCCAGCTCCTTCACGGTGGGGACTCGGGAATACACTTTAGTGAGACGCTCTTCCAGCTGACTGATTTGAGCATTCATTTCCGTCAGTTTTCTTGGAACTTGCACTATTGACGCGTGATCTCGAAGATAATGCCGGATTTCTCCCCTGATGTAACAGGTGGCAAGAGTGCGAAAACTGGCAGCTCGAGTCCGGTTGGGATCGTAGTAATTGATTGCCTTGAGCAGACCGATCGACCCAACCTGGGTCAAATCCTCGTAACTGTCCGGATAGCATTGGCTGTAACGCCTGGCGATTTGCCTGACGAGCGGCATGTGCTCTCGAACGAGATCGTTGATCTCCTCCTCTCCGAAGTAGAACGAGCCTAACTGGTTGTCGCGATTGGTTCTACTGAGGTCCTTCACGATTCGTCTCCAGACATATGTGGTCTGACTTAAATTTTCCCTTGACAAGTGTGGTTTAAACCGTAAAACCCGGCGTTTACGACTCGTCTTGAAAGCTCGCCATCTTTATAATTTTGGCTACAATTGGTCTATGACTTCGGGAGGGGTCGACGATAGAAGTGTCAGATCAGGCGAGCCGTCCGTTAACCTAACTTAATCGAAGCGGACAACGCAGTAACCACAAGGGTATACAAGAACTGCCCGGGCGATTGGGACAACCAGGTGAATCCATCGATTAAATTTATTGCCCGCATGCGAATGTCCTGGGGCAAGATTTCGATTCAGAAGCAGCTTCTGCTTTTGGGTCTCACCTGTGTCGCCGGACTGGTCACTTTCACCGCCTGGGTCTGGGTCGCGCGCGCCCAACACATGATCGACGATTCGGTCAAACAGTTTGGTTTAGCCCTGGCGCACGCGCTCGCGCGAGGCGGCGCTGAAGCGTTGCAGAATACCGGAAATCTCGAGGGTCTCAGATACTATATTTTGACCGAGCGCGGTCATACTCCGGCTATCGCCTATGTCGTCTACTGCGACAAAAACGGCCAGGTCATACTCAACCCAAACTCGGAAAAGGATCTGGAAGACGTTTTTCCGATTTGGACACAGCCGCTTCACAGATATGAAGTCCCAGAGGTTTACGAAAGCCCGACAGGATATCGCAGCATCACCAACATCGCAGTTTTGATGCGGCGAAACCAACAAGATTTAGGTATCTGCTGGGTTGGATTGGACAATAATTCGTTCACAATCCTTGGTACACCACGCGAAACGCGATACTTCCTCCTGACTATATTCGTACTCGTAGGATTGCTAGGTGCAGTGGGCGTCTGGGCCAACTATGCCTTGATCAATAAGCCACTACGGGTGCTATCACGAAGCGCAAGCGAAATCGCAGCCGGGAGATTCGGTTACCAGATACCAGGACAGAAGGCAGGTCGCGAAATCGATGAGCTGGTCAATGCCTTCAACTATATGTCCAGCCGTTTGAAGTTGTACGACAAACATAATGTCGACAATTTGATGTCAGAGCGCAACAAATTTATCTCAGAACGCAACAAGCTCGAGCTGGTGCTCATGTCCATCGCCGACGGCGTTGTCGTGTGCGATCGCGACAATAAAGTTCAGATAGTCAACCGGGCAGCCACCACTTTGTTCGACAAGGACGCACAGGAGATGCTCGGAAAACCGCTCGTTTTCTGTACAGAGGGACCGGATTCGCCACAAATTTGTCAGGTCATTCAAGCATTCACCGACTCGTATTCACCAGGCAATGTCGGACCAATTGTCCAACAGGTCAACATCCTGGAGCGCGTGGTCCGCATACACAGTGCACCGATTCTGCTCAATAAAGAATTCCTCGGATCGGTAATGATCATGCAGGACATCACAAAACAAGCAGAGCTCGAACGTATGAAAAACGAGTTCATGAGCAACGTCAGTCACGAGCTACGCACACCGATTACATCGATCAAGAGCTATGTCGATACGCTCTGCAATCACGGCGAAAAGCTTGATCCTGAAATCCATCGGGAGTTTCTCGAGACCATCGACAACGAAGCAGATCGCTTGATGTATCTGGTCAACGACGTGCTGCAGCTCAGCCGACTGGAAGAAGCAGACGGAGATCTCGATGTGTGTCCGATGGAGATTCGCAGAGCTTGTGAAACCGCCATCCGCTCGTTGAAGATGATGGCTAAAGACCGAAGCATCGAGCTGTTCTTTGCAAGCGACGACAACGTGCCCTTAGTCAACATCAATCAGGAATCTATCGAGCGAGTGGTGATCAACTTACTCACCAATGCGATCAAGTACACCCCCAACGGTGGCAAGGTCACCGTACGGGTCGAACATCTGATCGCCTCTCGTGAGGTCGGAGTCCACATCGAAGACACTGGAATTGGAATTCCAGAAGATTGCCTCGAGCATGTGTTCGACCGCTTCTTCCGCGTTGAGAAGAAAGTCCACACGATTAAAGGTACTGGGCTCGGTCTTACTATCGTCAAGAAAATCATCGAGAAGCACGGCGGCCGAGTGGATGTAAAATCATCGCTTGGTGAGGGTTCCACCTTCAGCTTCATCCTGCCGGTTGCACCTACAACCACCGAAGACGTGCCGATTATCGATCTCGATTACATGACCGCCCAACGAGATCCAAGAAGTGATACATTGCTTGGAGACAAGCCCGACAAATTGGTTGCCACCGCCGACAGTGAAGCATAGACATCAAGTAAGTACGCGAACGAATCGTCTCAGGCAACAAGAGTAGCAAGGGTCTTCTTGTCGCGCATTTTCCAGATACACGCATCAGCGATGTAGTGGTGGAGATTGATCGCACAGTACCACGCGCACGCGCCCATCGCAGGAAGAGTGGCGTACGAGTTGAGATAGTCTTGCAGGTAAGGAGTGATGACAGTCGAGAGAATCCAGCCGGCTCCCAGGACGAACCCCAGATACTTGAGGCCGACCGGTCGCCAGACCTGTGTCCAGACTTTGGCATAGGGGACAGTGACCGGCATGCGTTCTTTGATATGGTAGGAGAGCGTTACGACAAGATACTGCGGCGAATGGAAAAGACCCTGACCAAGTATCGCGATAGCCAGGAATGAAGCGTATCTTTCGAGATAACCGAGAAATAGGAAGCAAGAGACGAGCGACAAGACAGCCGGCCAGGGAATAACCTGACGCGTCTTCACCCAGCGCTTCACCATCAACGCCGTGAAGGCTAAAGCGAGGCCAGCCACAGCGACATCACAAAGGGTTCTGACGATGAGCGGCAACGCGACAACAGGAATCAGCTCGAAGCCCGCGACATTCAGATTGGCTCTGCTGAAGACATTCGTGACGGCGGAGCAGATACCCGCATAGGTGAGGCAGTGGAGCGTGTTTTTCTCCAGTTTGTTCAAGAAAAAACCGCGCTTGTAGCAATAAAGAAGGACGATCCCATACGCTTGCGCATAGAAGTGCTGGAACGAAAAACCCAATGTGATTCGCCCGACGATGGACGCCCAGTACGGCGACACCATAGCCAATCCACCGAGAAGCACACAGACTCCGGCGAAAAATGCGACTATCCGCCCTAGGGTCTTGCTCGTCGACTTACTGTCGTAGACGCGCAGATAGGTAGCCGTCTGGTGCGGCATGGCGAACAAAATAAGTGCCGTGATCGACGCGGCGGTCATAAATGGCGATGATGGGGCGTTGGGAATGAAACCCATCCACATAAGCAAACCGAAAATCCAGACCAACCCTCCACAGACGAAAAGCAGATCGGCAACCGGATGCAAAATCCATCTGTAACTAGCCTCTTTCGGTCGCTCCTCAGCCGGCTGAGGTTGAGGCGGCGGCGCGGCGGCAACTTCCGGCGAAGGGCCGCACTCGGGTGACTCGCCCCCATCGGTACGGGTAGCCCCCGTGTCAGGGGCTCGGTGGAATGCCAGGGATGGCAATCGGCCAAATGGTGGTTGACTCTGCACGCTAGGCGACCTCCGGCATGTCGCTGACGTATGTATGGTAAGTTGGTTAAAAACCTCGATATCACAGTTATTCCCTGGTATAGAGCTTTCATCTCGATAATATGTCAATTGTGAACAATGTATGCGAGACCGTTTTGGCGCTCGACTTATGTCCCACGACGCCGCTCCGATTAGCCGATGTAGTGGGACAAACGTGCTATGTCGTCAAAGGTTGATTTGTCACCATATGTGGTGACAAAATCAATGAAATATCGAAATTTATACGCACTGCGTAAACATTGAGCATATGCAACAGATACACCAAAACGCCGACAGCTTCAGATTCTTCCTCCTTGCAACTGCGAAGATTAACGACATATCCACTTTGTTGACAGGTTTCCAAGCAAAGGCCGTGATATCATACGTCCATTGACAAGGTCTAAGACCACAACCCACGTGGCGTTGAGAGAGGAGGTGGAGTTTGGCAAGGGCCGTTTATCCTGGATCATTTGATCCAATGACGCTCGGCCACCTAGACATTGTCAAGAGAGCAAGTAAGCTCTTCGACGAAGTGATCATGGCGGTGGTAGCCAATCCTGGAAAGTCTGCACTACTTCCAATGGAAGTCAGAACGCAGCTGATAGAGGCGGCAGTAAGAGACATACCCCAGATAAGAGTAGGTTCTTTTCAGGGATTGACTGTAGACTACGCCAGACTCAACAACGTCACTTGCTTGATCCGGGGGCTTAGAGCCATCTCAGATTTCGAAGCGGAACTTGGGATGACTCAAACAAATAAGCAGTTATATCCTGAACTAGAAACCATTTTTCTGATGACTAAAGCCGAGTATTCTTTTATTAGCTCATCAACCGTTAAAGAAATCGTCCGCCTGGGCGGTGACGTTTCACAGTTTGTACCAGAACCCGTATACGAATATCTGAAGAAGCACTTCATTAGAGGCACCACAGTATGAGTACACTGACCGCACCTAATGCGACTGTCACCAATAACTACAAGCAGACCACCATATACAAACATATGGACCTCCTTGAGCACCTTATTGAAGACGCGCCAGGCGTGTATAAGTTTAAATTTATCAATGCTGACGACTTCCTCGACGTGCTTGACAAGGCGAGAGCCCGCCTACCGGAAGAGCTCCGCGAAGCTGCCGAAGTTCTGCTGCAACGTGACCAGATCACGACCGAAGCCCACCGACGCTCCGAGCACATCGTGCAGCAGGCCCGTCGCCAGGCGGAGATGATGCTTCAAGAGTCAGAACTTCTGAAAGCCGTTCAAGCCGAAGTCGAAAGAATTCGCAAGCAAGTGGTTACTGAAATCGAGCAGATGCGACGCGAAGCTCTGGCTGAAGCAGAGCGCATCCGTATCGAAGCAGAAGAGGACGCCACCAGGATCCGCGACGGTGCAGATCATTATGCTGAGTCGGTATTGACGAGAGTAGATACAGATCTCGCTCAGATTGCAGTTCATGTTCAAGATTCGCAATCGATCGTGCGCAATGGACAACGCCTGCTAGGACAGGTCAAGCGCGTCCAGGGCTCTGCACCAGCAGCGATACCATCAATTCCTTCAATGCCAGCGGTACCGCCGCCCAATTTGAATAACATTCAGCTTTCGAGTCCGCTCCTCAGAGGCGGCAACGAGTAATAGCAGGGCCACTCTGCGTCAGCGTTTGTTTAGATCTCCTTCCACTGCGGTGGTTCACCATTCCACAGAACCGCGCCTGTCTGGTAGATCCATCGAGACGGCGATCTTTGGCGCTATCGTCACCAATTGCGATAAAACGGGCGACGCCATGGGTTAAACTGCCGCAGAGCGCGACCGGCCAGCAATACATTCACGCATAAATTTCGTTGATCCTCACGACGCGGAGACGCCGGCGGTCCCATTAGCTGGTCTCGGTGCGGGCCCCAGAAGGCGCTTTTGGTCGGGCAGAACTCCTGATGTCCTCAACAGGGCGACGCCTGCGTCGCCAGAAAGTATTCGGCGCACGAAGTAATGCGACGCCATGCAATGCGAACCAAACACGCTTCTAGTCTCGAATAAAATCCAGACCAAGTCTACGTGCGGTCTCTTCGGTTATCAGAATGTTTTGCTTGAGCGGTGTTCGTCCGAAAGCCGCCAGCACGACAGATTTAGATGGTGGACGAGGAGCACCTCTGCCTCGATCGCGGTCGTTGCGACCAGCGCGTCGATCGTCACGTCCACTGGAGCGTTTGTCATCAAAACCAGGCTGTCCGTCCCTGGCGCCATGCGCTTTCGGATTGTGAGTCGATTTGAACTCGCCGATGATTGAGGCACCTACTACTCTTGGCTTATGCCGGAAGTTATTTCGAATCTCTCTGGGGAATTTGAAATTGCTGACGGCACAAGTCTGCGAGACGCGCTCTCTGCCCTTTTCGTCTTTTTGCGAAACGGACAGCGCCGTTAGCCGGCCGCCTTCGTCTGCGAACAAGATCACCTTCGAATGCGGCTCGGAGTACTCACCTTTCACTGCCAACTGGTGCAGATTTTCCAACACCTCATTTTCGGCCATGAAGTCACGAGTAGGTTTGTCAGCAGCATGATTGGACTCGAGAATCAAGACATCGAGCTGCGATTTGCCCTTGACTGACTGCGGCACGTTGCCAACAACCTGCAAAAGCTCTCGGCCTCTGATAACTGCAGCACCACATATAGTGCGCTTCGTGCCGAATGATTCAAAGATTTTTCGGACATCAGAAAATTCATTGGCATAGTAGCGAGTTAATACTCCGCCATCGCTGCTAGCCCTCGTCAGTATCTCTACCGGCGTGTGCGCCTGCTCTCCATTGCCTGAACCAATAGGCGAGGTAAGATCAATTGCGGTTTGCGCATCGCCGGCAGTACCAGAAGACGGATCCGACATTGTCGAGACTTCGGTCTGAGAACCCGCATTGTCACTCGCCTCCTCATGGCTGGCGATTTGCTGGTCCTCGTACGATGCTGAATGATGTGCACTGACGTCGGCTGCGTTTTCTCCTGACTGCGTTGCGTTCGTGGAATCGGACTCACCGCTTATCGCGGCTTGAGCAAGCGATCTGTCGAGCTCGCCCGTCTCTTCCTGACTAGGATCAGGAGCGCCGTCAGGCCCGTAGCCAGAGTGAAGCTGCACTTCTTGACTGGATTCTTCGGCAGAACTTTCAGGCGTTGGAACAGGCGAAGCGTTTTCCACGGGCTCACTGGCAGGCTGTTCGACCTCAGTTGAAATCGCTTCACCCGACGATTGCTCAACCTCACCCGTTGACTCGACTGCACCAGCGACAGACTGCTCGCCACCGTCGATCACATCACTTGGTGGAGCCGGCTCTGACTCGGTGGACGACACGTCAGTGTCCGCTTCGCCTGCAGAAGATTCTTGAATGTTCTCAACATCGCTTTCATCGGACTCAGCCGCTTCACCCTCATCTCCAAAGTCGGAAGAATCGGAATCCGCGTGATCGGCATCATGCCCTTCCTCTTCGGATGCGCTGAGTTCGTCGTTGAGTTCGTCGGTAAACTCGGCATCTTCGTGCGCATCGACAAATAAAAGTATGTAAGCGCCCTTGTCTACTTTGCGCTCTTTCGCCATACCATACAACGCTTGCAGAACGGGATTGGAAGCCAAAAATACTTTGGCAGGTTGATTGGCTGCATCCTTCGACATCGCCGAGATGACGTGCAGCTGATTTTCGCCTTCCGGAGCCTGCGGCACGTTACCAATGACATCCTGCAGCTTATTGTCTACGACAACAGCCGCACCTACAGGCGGCCTGTGGTGATACAGTCTGTATAGCTTCTTTACGTCGAAGAACTCGCGCGGACGAAATCTAGTAAACACTCGACCATCTGGAGCGCGGCTGGTCACTAACTCCACATTCTCGTGCTTGGTAGGTCGAAACAGAAATACATAAGTTGACTCCGGCATCTTCCTGGTCAACGTCTTAGTCAATGCGCCCAGAACCGGATGTCCCTCGACCCAGCCCTTGATTTCATCAATCTTGCTGTTCTCGAGCTCTTTGACCATG
Source organism: uncultured Candidatus Obscuribacterales bacterium (assembly GCA_964418155.1). Classification (GTDB taxonomy): domain Bacteria; phylum Cyanobacteriota; class Vampirovibrionia; order Obscuribacterales; family Obscuribacteraceae; genus JADYXR01. The sequence goes on from CAYQKX010000041.1 coordinate 68,894, forward strand.
TTCTTGAGCTGACCTTCGAGCTTCAGTATATGCTCGCCCGCCTGATCCTTATCTTGAATGCTCTCGATAGCTTCCTTCTCATTTCGCAAATGGCGAAACATTGGCAACTTCGCGAGCACATCGCTAAGCTCATGAGCTGTACGTACTGTCACACCAGGCTGTTCACGTTCCAGCTCTATTACTTGTTTTCTCAAAAATCTGACTGCAGCCCAGACTGATTTAGTCGCGTTCAGGCTATCGCTTTTCTCGCGCGATTTATACCGTGATACGGCTTGCCTGGTTTTCGCAAGAACGTTGTCCATATGTTCTCAGGTGCGGGGCACTATATTGTACTGCCCTGACTATCGACATGAGATCATGCGCGACGTAGTGTTAAGCCTCTTTATTTTCCACTTTTTATTCGTTTTTGCCCCCGGCTATGAGCCTCAGCCAGTCCGGCAGCGGCTTCGCTGCTCGGCTGCGGCATAGCCTTGAGCACGGTCGTTTTGCCCGTCGCAGAATCGCGTTTTGCGGTCATTGGCGGCAGCTGCTTGGAATATGTGCCATAAATTAATTTCGACATTTCGCGAATTAGATTGTTGGCGTGCGAATCATTGCGATTGCGAGAACACTGAATAGCCACGGCGTAGCGAATGCCACCACTCGTAGTTACTATCCCAGCGTCTCCGACCATACCACCGATGGTGCCTGTTTTATGAATGATAGCAGCGCCGCCGTCCAGCCCTTGCGGCAATAGCGATCGATTCTTGCACTTCGCCATAATCTCGTACATGAAGGCTCTGTTCTCATCATTTATCAACTCACCATGATCGACCCTGCCCAGCAAGTAGACCATATCGTACGGACAGGTGGTGTTGGTACCTTCGAGATCAGCAAGCAGATGGTTGACTTTTGTTTGTTTTAAACCCCAGCGATGAAAATCTTTATTCACATGATCGGCACCACCAAGAAGATCGATCAGCAGATTGGTCGCCGTATTATCAGATACCATCATCATCAGCTGCGCTGCTTTTCGGGCACTAATTTTGGTACCGATCGGCTTCCACTGCAAAAAACCGGATCCGTTGGTGATCAAGTCCTCCCTGATCACCAACTCATCAGACATACTGCACTCGCCTCGCTCCACTGCCATGAGGAAGCTGACCAGAATAGGAACCTTAATCATGCTGGCGGCGGAGAATGCTTGTTGACCGTTGAAGTCGACATATTTTCCAGTCGAAAGATTGATAGCAAAGACACCTGGTGTCACGCTCTTGGGCTTGGACAAACTGGAGAGCTGTTGCGACAATTGCTCCAGCGAGGTACTGAGGCGGAATGGCGGCTCAATCAGCACTTCGCGATCCTGACCGAGGGTCAGATCGACCGGTATTCCGCCTGGATGACGGAAGAGCGACTGAGCGAGAAGCAACAAGCACGACACGACGATGCCAAAGATCAGCTTCTGACCGGGAGGACTGGGGCGGAACTTCCGCTTCTTCTTTTTCCGAACCTTCGCTTTTTTAGGGAAAAAAAGGTGAAGAGCAAATTTCAGAGTCTTCACCGAATCTTTTCTTTCCGAATGCCGATTTGAATCGCGCTCCGTCGTATAACCAGACTTCCGAGAAAGCGTCGGGAATGAGTCAATAGTTGTGCTGGAATCCTTGGATTTTTCACGCGTGGCGCCGGGCGGCATCGTCATCATCCGTAGTATCGCCTTTGGTTAGATAGGAACTGGATATATCCATCGAGAGAGCGGTAGCTGTTATTCTAACGCGTCAAAGTCGAGTTGGAAAGCGCCAACTTGTAATTTCATTTTAGGCACCACATTCGGGGCTATGAATTGTGCGCGCAACCATTCATACGATTTAGGCTGACTCGGGATGGCGATAGCGTACGCCTTGTAGAAAAGACCTGGGAAATATAACGTGCGCGTTATCAAGCCAAGCCGTATAACACCGGCGTTATAAAAAAGACCTGGGAAATATAACGTGCGCGTTATTAAGCCAAGTCGTATAACGCCGGCGTTATAAAAAAGACCTGGAAAATATAACGTGCGCGTTATTAAGCCAAGCCGTATAACGCCGGCGTTATAAAAATGGGCTCGAAAAGATAACAACCGGGTTCTAACCGCTAATCGTTTACCATGAACAGGTCCGGAGAATTCATTCGCGAACTGCGAAAACGCTTTCGAGCGGTTCAATGCCGAAGCTCAGGTCACTGGTCACTGGTCACTGGCAGAACCGGGAGAGCGAGGGACGAATAAATAAAGCATCAAAAAGACGAGCGTAGAGACGCTCACCAGATACTTGATGTCCACAGGAATATCGGTCCTCGGCGAGATGAACCCTTCAATACATCCTGCGACAAGCAATATCGGCACGCAACCGGCGAATAATCCCATCGCCCGCTTGCAAGCATTCTTGAAAGCATCGATACGCTTGTATTGCCCGGGAAACCACAAAGACTTTCCGATAATCAGTCCAGCTGCGCCACTTAGAAATATCGCCGTGAGCTCCAGCACTCCGTGTGGTGCCACGAATTGAGTTAGCTTTCCAGCCATGCCATTACATTGACAAAGCCCAAAAACGGTGCCAATCGACAGCCCATTGACGAAAAGAACGTAGACAGTCCCTAACCCAAAACTCAAGCCGAATACAAATGCCATGATGGCCACTTTGATGTTATTTGTGGCAATCAGGCTGAACATAGTTGGGCTCTGATCCTGAGCAGCATCTGTCCACATTTTTTTCTGGTTGATTGTGTCCCACATCTCTTCCGCTACAAGCGGATGCCCCTTGGCCGTTTCGAGCTGGGCGAACTTGGTATCGTCGATGACGGCAAGATAGCTACCGACTGCTGGAAAGAGAAAGATCGACGTCGAAAGCACCAGATAAAAAACGTTGTCGCGAACAAGCTTGGGAAATCCCTCCCACAGAAATCTGAAAAGGTCGGCCCAGCGATTTCTGTTGGTCTGATACACTTGGTTGTGAGCTCTAACAACCAAATTATTGAGGTATGTTTGCACGTCAGAACTCAGCTTCAAAGCCCGGGCGCGGGAAAGATCGGCAGATGTGCTCCGATATAACCGACCGAGCTCCTGCAACTGCTGCCGATCAAGTCCAGCAACGCCCCGCTTGTCGGTAAGCTTCAACAGCTCCTCCAGCTTTTCCCACGTCACTCTTCTAGTTTTCAGCCAACGTTCGACATTCATATAATGCAAAGCCCTGATTATTCAATCTCTACCCCAGAAAATGTCGACCTACACTTGGAGCTTGCCGGCATCGGCAATCGGATTCTTGCAACGCTCATAGATACGACCAACAGCCTGGTAATCATCGTATTGACTTCGCTTGGTCTTTTTCTTTTAGCCTTTTTGGTAAACCAGTTCAACGTCTTGCCGCTTCCGCAAAACACAATCTACATGGTAGCGGCGATGATCGCCATCTTTATCGCTTTCTTCGTCAATTTTGGCTACAACATTTTCTTTGAAGGTGTTTGGAACGGGCAGACTCCCGGAAAGAAAATCGCGCAGATTAGAGTTATAGAAGCCAACGGACAACCGGTAGGCTGGGCAGCCGTCTGTATCCGCAACATTATTCGTGTACTAGACACTGGACTCTTGCTGATAGGGCTTCTAGTAATGCTGATCGACAAGAATGAAAGACGCCTGGGCGACCTGGCCGCCGGCACTCTGGTGATCCGAGAGCGAAAGTCCGACCTGACCACATCAGACATAAAGCTACTTTTCGACGCGCAAAGCGATGCGACCTTGGACATCGGCAGAATAACACCTGAAGAGTACGATCTCTTGGCACGTTTTCTCAAGCGCAGAACAAGCCTGTCCACGACACACCGACCGGTGGTAGCAAAGCAACTGGAGACTTACTTTAGAGAGCAACTAGCCGAACCCGCAGTTGCTGAAGAAGGCAACAAGAACGACAACACGGAAAAATTTCTGGAAAAAGTATTCCTTTCCTATCAGGCTAGAGGTCTCGAATAGGTGATCGGACACCCGATTCGATTGCCGAAGGTGCTCAGCTCCTAGAGCGCAATCACATCTGCTAATCCTGACTCTTACTCAAAGAAACAGGAGGCCGCCGATCGGATCAGCAGCCTCGCCAGTGATACCATCTCCGAGATCAGATTTAACGCTGATCGATAGCAACGTACTTCAGATCCGACTTACCGACATACTCGCCTTCCGGCCTGATCAGGCGATTGTCTTCAAGCTGTTCGAGAATATGGGCTGCCCATCCGGACATTCTGCTGATTGCAAAAATCGGCGTGAACAGATCGCGTGGAATACCGAGCATGTAATAGACCGATGCCGAGTAGAAGTCGACGTTGCAATTAAGACCCTTCTCTTCTTTTGCAAGCTCTTCGATTCTTGCAGACATTTCATACCACTTGGTTTCACCGGCGCCACGCCCGAGCTTATCGGACATCTTGCGAAGGTGGAACGCGCGTGGATCCTGGACTTTGTAGACGCGGTGTCCAAAACCCATGAGCTTCTTGTGGTCTTCAAACATCTTCTTGATGTAGGAGTCGACCTTCGACAACTCACCAATCTCGAGAAGCATTTTGATAACTTCCTGATTGGCACCACCATGCAGTGGTCCTTTCAATGTGCCGATTGCAGCAGTCACAGCAGAGTGCATATCGGTCAACGTCGCAGCGGCTACGCGCGCTGCAAAGGTGGAGGCATTGAGTTCGTGCTCGGCGTGAAGAATGAGTGCTACATCTAGTGACTTAACAGCGACTTCATCAGGCTCTTTGCCTGAGTGAAGAAGGTGGAGGAAGCTTGCAGCCGAGGAATGATTGGGTTTGGGATCGACAAGTTCGCGGTCGTTGCGGATGCAATCCCAGTAAGCAACAATCGTCGGAAGCTGTGCCGTCAAGCGGGTCGCTTTGCGGACGTTGGCATCACGATCGTTTTCATTCGCGTCGGCATCGTACATGGAAAGCAAGGAGGTGGCTGTTCTCAGCACTTCCATCGGAACGGCCTCTTTCGGCCACTGCTTCATCATCTTCACGACTTCTTCAGGAATTCGGCGATTGGCGCCCAATTCTTGATGCAATTTCTCTAACTCTGCCTTGTCCGGCAAGCGACCGAACCAGAGCAGATAAACGACTTCTTCGAATGTCGAATGCTCTGCCAGGTCATCGATGTCATAACCCCTGTAGATGAGGCGGCCTTTATTTCCGTCTACTTTGCAAATAGACGACTCTGCTGCAATAACGTCTTCTAGACCCCGCTTAACCGGCATATCCTGCTCCCACGAATCTATATGTATTTAGACTGGTTTATACACTAAATGACAACTGCTTTCGCCGACCATAGTCTTATCTTCATGGTGTTGATCAATGACTACAATTGTTTGTGAACTTATCAAGCCAATTGGGACATTGGCTGAACGGCAAAAGCTAGGCAAGATGAGCTTATACACAAAGCGCAATAGAAAAACTTCGGACGACCCGAACAGCTCCTCCCTCGATAACGAGCGGCTCGACTCGCGAAATCAATTGACCTTAACGACCTGGTTGAAGTCAGAGATCGCCGAAGCGCTGGGTCACAAAGATGCGACGCTGACTGAGTCGACTTTACCAATACTTTCCGTGGCAACAGCGCTTGCGCTGGCAAGTCGAGGAATCAAACCGGAACATCTCAAAGACACCTTCCTGGGCTCGTTGATCGACGATTTCGCCTGCTTGCTGCAGGTGGAAGACGTGAGGAGCGACGGCACGCAATTCGGTAATACCCTCACTGAAATTGCCAATCCGTCTCTCTTCGAAGATCACAAGCGCTCTCGGGACAAAATTCTTGAGACTCTCGCCGACAAGTCCATCTCGAGAAGACTCAGACAGCTAGCCTCCGATCCCCTCCTTGTTGGTTGGATCTACCAGTCAATTCTCATGGGGAAAAACGATTATTCGTTTTTGAGAAATGAAAAGTCCCTCACCGGTTTGGCTCAGATCACACAATGGTTCACTCCAGACTGGATCGCCAGTTTTCTGGTAGAAGAGAGTTTTTGCCACCCTGATGCAGAGCCCATTAAGAACATCAAGGAGGGGCTGCCACCACTTCCGTCGACTGCGTGTGGCATCGCCCCAATGAAGACTGCCTACGAGGCGGAGAAAGCTCCGGGCGCTGCAAACACA
>CAYQKX010000042.1:0-72567 GCA_964418155.1 uncultured Candidatus Obscuribacterales bacterium
AAGGTAGCCGTACCGGAAGGTGCGGCTGGATCACCTCCTTTCTAGGGAGAACATCGGATAGACTCTACTGTGTACGAGTCGACATCCGACAGAAAACGAAAGTTGAGAGTCTTCGGACGCTAACATCAACTCGTTGTTCTCACAGGTCGGTGCCAAAGATAACTACCAGATGGTTTATATAAAGAATCTACTCAATACCAGGTAGTTAGAGGCGACAGATGATAAGTCTTAATTGCTATTCAGTTATCAGGGTTCGTAACCCAATTCAAAACATGTGAAGTACGAAGGCAATGCCTTCGTTTTTTGCATTTTCGGACCAAGCACCAACCCTCAATAGCTATAATTCAAATTGCGTGAGCAAGATTGGAGAAGCTAATGAGCAAAACACGAAATCTGATCAATGGTTGTTTGGCAATTTCATTTTCCATATGTTTTATCCTGACTTCAGCAGTTCTTGCTTATGCATCGTCTGTTAAAGGCTCTGGCAGTCTTAAGATCGAAAAGCGGAATCTACCTAGCTTTCACACAATCGTCTTGGCTACATCCAGCAATGTGTTTGTTAGGGCAGGACAGAAAAAACAATCTATCACTCTTTCATTTGATGACAACCTGATACCACTTTTGAGAACTGACGTCGATAAGGATGGAACGCTCACGATAAGTAGCAGTAAGTCCTTTAGCTCTAGCAACGGTTTGAAGATCACAATCGACGTCCCAGACCTCAAATCAGTTAACCTGACTGGTGCTGGAAGTATCGATGTAGACAACATAAATAGGCATGATTTTGAGGCTGAACTTAATGGTTCCGGCGATATCTCAGCGTCTGGCAAAGTAGATAAGGCAGTAGCCGGTGTTAAAGGTTCCGGCAACATCCACTTTAGGAATTTGAATGCTAAGGATGCATCTGTACAAGTTACTGGTTCCGGTAACGTGGACGTCAGTGCGACTGACACAGTAGATGCAACAATCACTGGAAACGGTAACATCCAGTTCGGAGGGAATCCATCTCACGTGAAACGAAGCATTACCGGTAATGGCAATGTCAGTCCACTGTGAATGTTCAGAGATACCACTTCACAACTCGAGGACGCTTTGGATTTTTTTGTAATCGGGATGCGAGGAAGTGTCCGTTCTTCCTAAATTTGGCTTTCCGAAGTCAGTATCCGCTGTTCTCGCTTCTGCAGCCAGTCGTCGAGAGGCTGTAATACTTTAGGATCCAAAAATGCATGCTCCAAAAGGAGATGACCTTTGTCCTCAAGAATGAACACCGACTTGTCCTGCGCCGGAATTTTCTTCACGAACGCCTTAATAGCAGTGGATCTATAGATCTGATCATTCCTACCCGCGATTATCAGAATTGGCATGCCGGCTGGAATTTTCTTCGGTTTCTGAATCGTCAACTTGTTGGTCTTTACGCTCTTGATCAAATCGGCAGGACTCAAGTCGCGATAGATATTCGGATCGTTCATGTATTCATCAGTTACACGTTGATCGTCCGAAAGAAACGGCTTGATATGCGGCTCCAGCGAAAGTTCTTTGAAAGGGTGAAAAATTCCTTTTGCAAATGTTTTCAAGACAGCGCCGTTGTACCTTGCCAGTCTTTTCACGCACGGACTGGCGAGGATTAGTCCGTTTACCAATTGTGGTTCCGTCGATGCAACCCAAACAGCCATGTTTGCGCCGAGGCTTTCTCCAAGCGCATAAACAGGATAATTGGGATACTTCGACTTCAGAGCTTTCAGAACATCCAGAAGATCACTTTCGCTTTGGTTATAGTGGATTTTCGAATCGCCGCCGAACTTACTCGTCTCTGTTCGCCAGCTGCCGAATCCGCGCAAATCAGCGGCATACACTAGATATCCTTGCTCCGCCAATCTTTTCGCTAACACATCGAAGCGTTTGGCATACAAAGTCACGCCGTGTATCGCAACAATGACTCCCTTTTTCGTGGCGACTTTCTCATCGTCCCAAAAATAAATTGGAACGTTCAAATCCTTCCCGATACTTGCGTAATCCTGACGCACAGGCTCGGCAATTGCAGCCAGTTGGATGGTGAATACCATCGCAAAGGCAGATAACAAGGCTCTTTTCACAATGGTTTGTGACACGATTGGAGACACCTTGGTCTAGCAGACACTATGCATTAGATTGCCATTATAGATCCAATGCCCATATCGGTAGCAAATACAGTCGGTGCTGTTGCCACCGATATGATCTATCGGTCACTGGACTTGTTTGAGAGCCTGGTCTGGTCGCGTCAATTCCGATTGAGTAGTTCGACCTTCTCAGGACGTGGAGGCGCTATACGTTCTGCCTCTGCCGACACACGATTGGCATCGTCCTCCAGACCGTTCGCTCGCAATACCGACGCGTGCTGGTGAAGTGCTCTACTGAGCTGGTCAGGACTGTTTCGATAGGCTTCCCGAGCGAAGCCCACCATCATAGTAGTCGTAGCGAGCGCGTTGGGTGAAAGGCCTGCATCTTCCTCCAGAGTGGCGAGATGGCCAAGGGCATACATGTAATCGTCAGGTCGTTGGACGCGCTGCTCGCGTCGTACATTTGCGGCCCGTTGCGCCATTGCAATGGCTACAAAGGGTTCTCCTGCAGAACGCGCGGCACGAATACCTTGCTCTGCTGCGTCCGCTACATCAGGATGATTGGCCCCTCGCGCACGTGCTGTGAGTTCTATCTGGCGGTTAGCAAGCTCGAGCGCGGCCGCACCGTTGTTGTTGCTGGTTAGATTATCGATTAACGCCTGCCTCGTTTGCAGCGCGTCTGTGTGAGAGTCTCCAAGCCGCCTCTCTTGAATGGCAAGTGATTCCCTCAGTAGTAACTCGCCCGCGTCGTAGTCCCCGTTTCTCGTTCTTGCCATACCGAGCCGACCACGAGTGCGGGCATATTCAGGTGAATTACCTCCAAACGTTTCGAGAGCAATGGTGTCGGCCTGCTCAAGCCGCCGAAAAACAGCTTGTATATCACCGGTACCAAGCTTCTTGTTCGGCATGTCCAATTCGGAGAGGCCGGTCAATGTTCTCACAATGGCTCTATCAACTTCTGTATTCGGACCATTCCTCCTGCGATACTCGAGCGCATGGTCCAGACTAGCCGCAGAGCCTCTTTGATCTCCAGTGCGAGCGAGGCTGTATGACAATAGAGCATGGGCCTCTGCCTGCTGAGCTGGATTTGCGCCTTGCGCTTCGATTACTTGCCGAAGCGTTCTAACCGCGTCGTCATGCCCATTGGTGGTCTGGAGGTTAGTCGCCAAACGCATTCTAGCTTCACGCAAATTACTGGGATTGGCGTTGCGCTCCAGTATCGAGACACTTGCTCGGTAATGTTGTGTCGCCTGTAATTCCCGTCCTGAAGATTGATAGAGATCGCCCAGACGCTCATGACTATATGCTAGCTGAGGATCATTGGCTTCTCGGTGAGTTCGATTCAACTGCAACGAACGCAATAAGGACGCCTCAGCGCCATCCCGATTGCCGCTCCTCAATTGTACGCGAGCCAGATCATCCAATGCCGACGCCAGTTGTAGATGTTGAGGTTGTCCATCTCGCCCACCCGATTCATACATTCGAACCAACGCTTCGTAGCACCGCTGAGCGTTCTGCATATTGCCGGAATTCTCGAAATCAAAACCGGACGAACTTAGTCGACGGGGATCGTTGCTGTCCCAGGGTTGCGGGCGAACAGCATGTACGAATGAGTAACCAAAACCAGCATCCAAGACGTCATCGTCATCGTCGCCGGTCGTGCCACCACTTTCGATATCATCATCGTCGCCGACCGGAGGCGTCGTCAGGTGAGTGGCTTCAAAAAAGGTTCGGTTATCGGCAGGCGAAATGATCGAATTGATGGGTTGTACGAAATTGGTCGGCTCGATCGCAGTCTCATCGGCGCGTCGAAATGCATTGTTGGATTCGATAGTCATAGTAACTTCCTCTGACTCAGCAGAACGTGGGTTCGTCCTGTGCACCAGGGGCAATCTGCTTCCAGGTGTACAGTCTCCGAAGGGTGAACGGAATTATAATCAATATAGGCTTTGCGACTGACCAGAGCCTGACGATAAGCTGGCTAAATTCTGACCAAGTGCGCCAATCGCGTTAGCGTTGAACTCCTAGACCCTCAATCACCTGAGATCGAGGAAGCTTCGTCAACTCGGATGGAGCAAGAAGCACTTTGGTCGAGCGGTTGCCGCCACCAAGCACAAGCTCATCGCAGTCCATGAGTTGAGAGTCAAGATAAATTGGAATATCCGGTAAACCAAAAGGTGTGACACCACCTATTTGCATTCCAGTCAGCTGCAGTGTCTGTTCAGCCGAAGCGAATGAACTTCGCTTGACACCAAGAAGACCGCAGATCTTTTTGTTGACGTCCAATTTCGTGGTGGCAAGCACCACGGAGCAGGCATATTTGACTGGGTCGGATTTTGCTGCGGCGATAATTGTATTGGCGGTAGTTTCCAGAGAAAAGCCATAGTGGTCGCAAAATACCGCAGTATCAGCTAATTCGGGATCACAAGGGAAAACCTTGTATTCGATACCGCACCGCTCGAGACATTGTTGTACTGAGGGATGAAGCTTTTCGTCCGCCATGATCCTCGCTCCAGAAACGGACAGATTCTATCACTGCAACAAAAGCTGAACAAGTACGTAGGCGAACGCAGAAATGCGCCAGTAGTTCCAACGCTCGCAACCAACACACTGGCACCGGTTGTATTTATAATCTCGTATGTGTTGATAGCGTTTAATCCTAACAGTTGTACATTCGGTATTATTGGCGCTGGGTGCTGTAGTATCATAAATGCAATCACTCTAATACCGTGCCATTCAGGAAGTTCATGCTGAAGCAGGCGCAATTAATCGGCACCACATGTCTCCTGTTAGTTTGTACTACTGCCGGAGCGGTTTATTTGTGGTGGCAATCTACGCCGCAGTATGCACTAATCGAAGCACGGCGAGGTTATCTCGACAAAGACAAGCACAAGTTCAATCGATTCGTAGATGTTGCTTCTCTGACCACGGCGTTCACTGAAGAAATAATTTTTGAACCAGCCGAAAGAACACCGAATTTGACGAAACTTCAACGAGTCGTCGGACTAGGTGCGATTCATGGATCTCGGACCAAGATTGACAATTCACTGATTTTCCAGATTCAAAGACTGGTCCGAACGGAAAGTCCCAGAAGCGAACCTTGCCGCGACGATAACAACGAGGACAAAGCAAAGATCGCCAGTGATACCGCGGACGATGCCACGCCAAGAGTTGGAAAAAAACCGAAATTTTCAAGCATAATCAGGCAGCAATGGAAAAAAGAGAAGGAACGCCTGAAAAAGGCCACGATTGATAGAATGCGAGAGTTCGCACTCAGCCATCCGGATACCCTGATTAGCCGCATATTCTGCGCACCTGTCGGACATCGCGCCACAGCCGTAAAAGAAATTTTGGCGGAGTGCGGTTTTTTGTCGAAAAATTTTCGCTCCTACGCGTTAGAGAAAAAGGGATCCAAGTTCATCGCGACTCTGACATTCCTCTCGCCGAGAATCAACGACTTAGTCACTGTAAAACTAGAACTGGAGCGACTCCGTGAAGGTCCGTTCGGGCGCTACCGCATCGCGCGGTTGGTCAATTTCAAACAGACGCTCAATCATCTCAAGTATGACACCGACAAGCAGATGCAAGACCTCGTCACCTACGGCTTGCAGGATTTGAATGGTCAAACGCTGGCGAGCAAGGCTAAAGAGGTGATAAGGAATATCGGATCCTCAGCAGCCAAGCTTGAGAAAGAGCGCCAGGAGATGGAGTTCTCGGACTCAGACTGACTTGATTACCGATTTTTCTTTTGTACGCGACTGCTCCGCGACCCTTTCGATTACTCGACCGAGAATTTCAGTAAGCATTTCGGCTTCGCGCTTGCGCTGATCGATGGTGCCGAATACGCGGATAGAGCGCTCGCCAGTGCCGAGGATGTGCAGTCCATGTCGGAAGCTCTCGAAAATAATGGCTTCCTGGAAATCGTGGCTGGGCACATCAAAAGCATTCATCGGTCCAACACCGCGCACGTTTTCGATGAGCTTGGCGCCGGGCATCTTCTTTTCGAACTGTTCTTGCATCTTGGAGAACAGATCTCGCAGATACTGACCGGATTCTTTGGCATATTCCGGATAAGGCTTGTTGAGGGTCGGATCGACACTTCGAAGCTCCTCGAGCGTAAAACAAGCTGTCGCGATGCTGAGCAGGTTGCCTTCAGCCCACGTGCCGGAGAACTTCCCACCCGGCCAATCGCTAACAAGGCGCTTATCGATGAGTACGCCGCCTACATGAAGAGGCTTGGCGAAGCTCATCAAATCAGGTCGAAGGTTGGGATAGGTTTTATACCAGTTTTGCATTCCAGAGAATTCGCCGGTGCGGAAGAAGCCGGTTTGAACCTCATCGGATAGAAAACACATTCCTCTCGGTCTCATCTGTCCAACAAAATCGCTGAGCTTCTGCAAGAAATCCTTGTTAGGTATTACGTAACCCCCCTCGCCCTGAACAGACTCCATTATCAGTGCAGCGACCAAATCGGCTGGCGCCTTGCGGCCCTCGATCACCTGGCGCAGACGCTTTTCTTTGATCAGGTCCTTTAGAGGAGTGAAATCAATATGACAAGCGAAATCAACCTCGTCTCCGTATGGCACATGCACCACATATGGTACCGACTGATAGCCCTCTTTCTGACGAGCCTTGCTCATAGAAAGGGTGTTACTCGTACCGGTTCTACCGTGGAATGCACCGTGAAATGCAACCAAGAAAAATGGATAGTTGGTCCACAACTCATCGACGCCAGGACGAAGAAGAGTGATACCGAGCTGATCGCACATGTCGCGATAGAGGTCTTCGCCAAGCATTTCTTTTACCTGGCGGAATTTTCGAAACATCGCCACCTTCACGGCATTTTCATTGGCTTCGGTGCCGGCGTTGGCAAAATTCATCATGTATTCACCGCCATAGGCTTCTGAGGCGAATGTCGTCATGAGCTCCGCCAGATCTTGAGCGGCCGGCGCACCATGTCTGGAGGTAAAGAAAAAGTCTGTACCGGCGCCGACAAATCCGGCCAGCACACTTCCCAGGCGCTGCAATCGTGGAAAGACTTTTGGATGGTTATATCCGAACACCGCACTGGTCCCAACGTTGAGCACGGCATCGAAAAAGAGATTGTCCTTAAAGCTACTTACGAATGGACCGATGGCAACGTGAGTAACATCAATAATTGCCGGGAAATCCGGATGTGTCGTGGCGGGAATATACTTCACCTGACGATCCATTATCGCCTGAGCTTCCGCACCCAAGACTTCGTCCTGATCGACGTTGACCTGCAACTTACCGCGATGGTAGACCGTATTCGTGAACGGGTTAGTAAAGGTGGATGTATCCGATTTGTTCTCCGCGATGTCGGTTGAAAACTTTGTCATCTCATGATCTCCAATACACGTTGCCAGAACTCGTCCTGGACCTTGCCCAGAAGCTTCTTCACCAAACACAAGCGCCGACCATTTGCTACGCCGCCGATCCGGTCTGGCTCCGGATGGGGCGCACCGGCATTCGCCAGCTGCTTTACCGAATGAAACTTTACCAGAATTGCACGGAGAACACTTGATCTCTCCTTCATTTAATCCGGCTTGACAAGCCGTCATCCGCGCTTCGTCTGAGCTAAAATCGTTTTTTTCACTTCAAGCAAATTCGGTTGCATCTCCCAATCTTCATGGCATAACTCAAGAGCCCGGTTAATGGATGAAACTGCCTTCTGTCGGTTGTTTTGCCGCTGTGCAAGCAGACTCTGATATAACCAAATTGTAGCCGCAGTTTTCTTACCATCACTATTGGTGGCATCAACATCCTTTTGACAGCGCTCGAGATCATCCCTTACTGCCTCCAGATGACCAAGGTCAAACTCACACTGAGCCACTCCCAGGCGCGCTCGCACTGTAGTTAGTGGGACTTCTGGATCCACGTGAGCGCCTCCAAAAACTGCTCCTCGGCCCTTTCCGGCTGCTTGCGTATATTGTAGAAAACACAAATTTGAAAATTGGCTTCGTAAGGGTAGATCGGATCTACATTCGGCACTTTGTCATAGAAAACCAAGGACTCTCTCAAATGCTGTTCGGCACGAACGAGATCGCCCTTTCTCCGGTACAGCCCGCCAAGATATCGATGCGCCTCGCCTAGAATCATGTCGGGTGCACGCTCTTTTGAATACGCAATACAGCGTTTGATTCTGAATTTGCCGAAGACAACCTCCCCCGGCTGAATCTCCGGGCCGGAATCCGAATTCAGCGACTGATTATCTTTGTCCATCCTGTCCGAGTACTCTCAATGTCATCGATATACCCATGCAGACGGTGCTACTTGATCACGTTGCCATTGCTTTCAGCCCTCAAATCATCGAGTTTTGCCAGCGATTCTTGTCCGTTCTTACGCAAGGCGTCAGCCCTGCCTCTGTAGTAGCTCGAGTCTTCGCCGTTAAGCTCGATTGCCGCGTCAAAATCTTTGATTGCCTCTTTGTACTTGCCGCTCGCGCTGTATGAGTTGCCGCGGAGATAAAAGGCTTCAGCGCTTTTTCCACTGATCGAAATTGCTTTGGTCAGATCCCTGATTGCGTTATCGTATTCAGCCATCTCACGGGATATTCGTCCCCTTCCGATCCAGGCAGCCTGATCGCCGCTGTTTAGTTGAGAAGCACGCGTGTAGTCCTGGAGCGCCTCTTCGAAGGTCTTCGTAAGTTCGTACAGTTGCGCCCGAGCAAGCACGGCTTTAGGATCGTTCGGATACTTCTGTACAAGCTCACTCATGTCGTCCAGCGCGCCGTTGAAGTCGCCTGTAGCTCTTCTCAGCTCAGCTCGCTTGTATAGCAGCTTCGTTTGAGATGGACGGAGTTTGATAGCACTAGTTATGTCCATTAGAGCGCCACTCAAAACGTCTAACTCTCTTCTGGTATCACTGCGAAGCACCAGCGCGTTGAAATCTTCAGGACTCCTATCTAGAATTGTCCTTAGATACTCCTCCGCCCTCGGGTACTGCCTGTTGTCATAGTCCGATTGTGCTTTGGCAAGAAGCTCAGCATCCGTGCCTTTTCGCGCCGACAGCGGCAACACGAATTTGCTCTCACCACCCCCGGAGGGCAGTTTCAGACCTGGTCTTGGGAGCGAGGACGGTTTTGAAGTTATAACCTCGACCGGCGCCTCGTTAGATGCCGGTTCGTGCGTGGAGAAACTAGAGCCGATTGCTACTGCGGCAACAATGGCCAGGGTGGCGGTAACCGCAAGAAAGACTTTGACCTTATTGCTTGCCTGACTATTCAGCCCAACGAAATTATGAGAGTCGGTCTCGGTCTCATTATCTGATAAGGGTTGCGCTTGCTGCTGCGCGAAATCAACCTCAGGGCCTCGAATCTCCTTCAGAACCTCCTCGACTTGAGCGAAGGAGTCGAACCTGTCTTCCGGTTGCTTAGCCAGACATCGGTAAACAAGCTCCTTGAGCGAAGCAGGTATGGGAGCCGCACCAGAGCCTTGCAATACCGGTATGGGATCGTTGGCGTGACAGAGCGCGAGCTCCGATAAATTTTCAGCCAGATATGGTAATCGCCCCTCTAAAGCCTCGAACATCACACAACCGAAAGAGTAGATGTCGGAGCGCACATCCACCTGCGGGTGGTGAAACTGCTCCGGGCTCATGTAAGCCGGTGTACCGATTATGATATTGCCGGTGGTGGCGAGAAAAGGTGTGCCGGTAATCTTCGCGACACCAAAGTCCGCAACCTTGGCCTTCAGTCCGCTCCCATCGACATATTCGATTAACACATTGCCAGGCTTCAGATCTCTATGTAGCACCCCCTGGCTATGCGCGTAACTCATAGCAGAACACACCTGAATAAAAATTTCGAGAAGATTTCTCAAACCGATTTTGCGGTTTTGTCTAATCAGTGTCGACAATGTTTCATCGCCGAGAAGCTCCATCACCATATACGGTTGCACTTCATCATTCAGAGCGAAATCGAGCGCACCGACGATGTTGGGATGTTTGAGCCTGCTGATTACCTTCGCTTCTTGTTGAAAACGCAAAACGGTCTGGCTGCTCGCCTGTGGACTCAAAATTTTAATCGCAACGTCTTTCAGGAGATGCTTGTCGAAAGCGGCAAAAACACGGCTCGTAGCTCCACTCCCTATTAGTCGAGCGTTCTCATAACGCGTCGACAACGATTCTGGGAATTGAATCTCTTGAATCATCGGCTACCTCTGGATTCAGAGTATACCGGATCGCTCATTCAAGCTTCTCTTTAAGCGGTAGGCTTCAACAAGCCGCCGTTTTGACATACCCAGTATGGGCCCTGATTAAACCGCAAAAAGGATACCCGAGTGCCGTTAGCGAGCTGCTTTCGCTGTCATGCCGACATCGCTAGACGAGAGGTTGTCCACAAATCGTTTCATACGTTCGAGCGCCTTCTTAATCAGTTCGCCATCAGTCGCGTAGCTCATGCGTACGTGACCTTCGCCGCCCAGACCGAACACGCCACCGGGTACGACAGCGACTTGCTCTTCATATAAGAGTCGTTCGGCAAACTGTTCAGAACTCAGTCCAGTAGAACGAATCGAGGGGAAGGCGTAAAACGCACCACCCGGCAGCGCGCAATCCAGCCCGATCGAATTACAACCATTGACGATGATATTTCGCCGCCGCCTGTATTCCTGGGCCATCGCAAGAGCGTCCTTCTCGGCTCGTCTGACCGCATCCAGAGCGGCTTTCTGACCTGGCGTCGGCGCCGACAACATGGTGTAAGAGTGAATCTTCATCATGGTGTTGAGAATTTCCGGAGGCGCACAGGCGTACCCGATTCGCCAACCGGTCATAGCATAAGTCTTGGAAAAACCGTTAAGGGTAATTGTCCGCTCAAAAGCACGAGGCAGCGCGGCAACCATCGTGTGCGTCCCCTCGTAGGTGAGCCGATCGTAAATTTCATCGCTGATTATATAGAGACCATGGCGGCATGCAAAATCGACGATTTTCATGAGCGTCTCTTTTTCGAATACAGCCCCCGTAGGATTCGAGGGGTGCCCTATCAAGATCGCTTTGGTACGCGGCGTTACCAGGTCATCGAGGGCGCGGGTCGCCACCTGAAAGTTACTGGAAGAATTCGTCTCGACTGCCACCGGCACACCGCCAGCCAGGGACACGCATGGCTTGTAGGAAACAAAACAGGGTTCGGGAATCAGCACCTCATCGCCTAAATCGAGCAACGCTCTTGCGGCAAGATCAAGTCCCTGTGCCACTCCAGTCGTGATAAGGATTTCGCTGTCCGGATTGTATTCAACCGCATAGCGCCTACGTGTGAGCTTTGCCAACTCGCGCCGCAATTCGATCAAACCGAGATTGGATGTATAAGTTGTCTGACCCTTCTCTATCGAGTAGATTGCCGCCTCACGAGCTGTCCATGGTGTGGCGAAGTCAGGCTCACCAACTCCGAGGGAAATGACATTCTGCATCTGAGAGGCAATCTCGAAAAATTTACGAATGCCGGACTGCGGCAGCTGTGCAGCTGTCTTCGATATGCCCTTCAAATCCGGGTCTTTGGCGTTGTCGGCAACACTCATCAGGGTGAAACAACCAGACGATTATCCGGCTCCAGCTCATGAAACAGGACATTATCCTCTTTGTACTTTCTCAAGAGAAACTGAGTATTCGTGCCGGAGACACCATCTATAGTCGCAATTTTCTCTGCCACGAAATTGGCCAGATCTTTCAAAGTCGCCGCTTCAACCATGATGCTCAGGTCGCATCCACCGGACACCAGCCAGGCGCTCCTGACTTCGGGATGCCGCGCGATGCGCATCGCAATGGCGTCGAAGCCGACCTCGCGCGCCGGCACTACGGTGATGTCCACAAAAGCGACTATCTTGTCGACGCCGGCTTTCTCCCAATCCACCGTTGTAGAATAATGTTTGATTATGCCGTCGTTTTCGAGGCGCTCAATCTCTGCTTTGACATCCTGGATCGATTCTCCGATCATCGAAGCAATCGACTCTGCCGTAGTGCGTGAGTCGTGCTGCAGAATTTGAAGTATCTCGCGCGATTTCTCGGTGTTCATATGGAGAAGCAGTTTAGCACAACGAAAAAGGCTATTTTGGCGCTTTACTCTCAGCGGTGCAGCGTTTTTCAGTTGGCAGCGCGAAATTTCTCCATAGAGCCATGATTATGCCCTGGTGTAACAGTGTTTCACCTTTGGACCAGTCATAAAGAAACAGTTAAAGTTGACACTTGTCAAGCATCCGAGTCATTATGATATTCGAGCTATCGTCTAAATTGTTGATGCTATCCATCAGTTTTTCAAATAGAGTAGATATGAAAAAACTGAGTGTTATCTTCCAAATTACCCATGCCGACTAACAAGCCGAGCCTTAAGGGCAAGTTGCCGACTGAGCTGAAAGTCATGGAAAGACTGGCGCTGGTCGAGCAATTCTTGGCTAAGCTAAAAGTCGACTTCGAAGCGGCCGGATTTCGTCGCAATCGCCTCGTCAATGATGGTATCGCGGACGGTTTGAATTTAGTGTCCAACGCCGTCGAATTGCTGGCGGAGGAATGCTACGAAGATGCCGATCGAATCTGCCGTGTGGCCTGGATTCGAGCGCACTTCGCCCGCGCCATATTCGATGCGGAGACGACGGAGCACTTCCTCGGCGAGGGAGTTTTTCTAGAGCTGGATGACGGAGGCACGACCGATTGGCGCACATTCGCGTCGGAAGAGCTTGCTGAATTGCAGGAAGAGATAGTTAATTTGAGAAAAGAGATCAAAGATCGAAGCGCCAAACGAGGAAAGAAGTGATAGACGACGTCGCCAAACTTTTGTCGAAGTGGCTCTCGGGACAACGGTCTAACAAGCTGATGTCGACCGTCGTCGAAGCGATGACGGAAGCGCGCCAGAAGGTCCGTGCCAGTGACAGTCCATTCAAATCGCTGGCTCGAAAATGCATAGAAAGGGCTGAAGACGCTTATCAGGAAGCTATCTACCAGCTCAAGGATGGAGAGCCAAAACTTTGTTTTCAGCACTGCAAACAGGGACTGAAATACATCAGTATGGCAATGCTGCATCTAAGCGATCTCAGCGGCAATGCCACGACGTTCGCCATCGAGCAGGGAGGCGCCGACGAGAGCATCATCGATCTGTCCAAGGCAATCGCAGCCTTCAAAACGAGTGTGGAGTACACCAACTGCGAAGTGACCGTGGAGATGAAGGAAAGGTTGAAGGAATCGGTAAGACTATTCTTCCTGGCAGTCTCCTTCGTCGAGCGTGAGGACGACAACGAAGCGAAGCGATGTGCTCATGGCGGACTCCTCTATGTTTACCTGCTCAGCAAAGAGTTGGAAGAGAAGCTGCAGAGCAACGCAGTCGATGCCGAGGCTTTGGAGCGCTGCCACGGCTCAGCAATCAGTCGCATCGTCTCCTTGATTGATGAGCTCAGCGACACCAACAGCACGCTTCAGGAAGCTTCAGTCGAATCTCATGGGCGGATCAAACTCTATCTCGACGCGGCACGGCGGACCGTCGACCGCTGTATTAGTGCTTATCTAGACAATGAAAGCGATGCTTTGAGTCAGCTTGCCAAAGCAGGAATGATGGAGCTTCGCATGGCAAGACGTCTGATTGAATACGCTAGATATCCGACCAGCACGGCGGAGCCGGAAGAAGAGCCAATCGAAGAAGGCGACCAGCCAACCGACAACTTCAGGGGAAGGGTGGCACGATTACAAAGGCTCTTGCGCGACGAAGATGAAGAGGTCGCAGTCGTCAGACGGTTGGGCGTGGTCAATACCTATTACAGCAGGGCCCGCGCGCTCTTCGCCTCAGGTGAGTTGTCCGAAGCGGAGCGCTACGCGAGATCTGCGCATCTCGACATAGATTTCGCGCGGCAGCTCCTTCTCGACAAGCACGCCACCTATTCCGATTTGATCTAACTCATTTGCAAAATAGGTCTGGATAAACAATTGGGCGACTTTGTGGTTAACTATGAGCTTCCGACTGGTACCAGGAGTTGCAGTTCTATGAATATGAATTCGCGCGCGCTCATGCCTGACTCGAATATTGTCGCTAAGTGCAACGCTTTTCGCTTCTCCTATGCAACATCGCGGGTGGCAGTTATGAGGTTGCTCGCCACAACGGTCGCACTGTTCGGGCTTAATGACACGGCGGTCGCGTACGATAATCTGTGGCGACAGCATACCGACAAAGCCAATGATTTGCAAAGTTCCGGGCAACTCGAAAAAGCACTGAAGGAGTTCAACTTCGCTCTTGACTCGGCTGTCGCCATCAAGGCGGAGGACGACCTTGTCGCGCAGAGCTACCACAACATCGCCAGGTTGTATAAGCGCCAGCATAAATACAAAGAGGCGGAAGAATTTCTTCGCAAAGCGCTGGCGCTGCGAGAGCAATCGCTAAGGCCCGATGCCGAGCCGCTGTTGCGAAATCTCGAAGACCTTTGCTGGACGCTCTATGATGAGCGGAAGATCGACTCGCTCAAGCCGCTTGCGACAAAATTGATATCCCTGCGAGAGGGTCAAACCAATCAAGATTATGAAAACGTGGAGCGCTATATTTCTCTCATGGGTAGAGTTTGCGCCGACCGAAAACAGTACCTCGAAGCACAGGAGTATCTCGAGCGTGCGATCGAGAAGCGAAAGAAAGCATACGGCTCAAAAGGTCTGCCGGTCGCAGACGGTTACGATGCGATCGCACGAATTAAAAGAGATCAGCACCTCTACGCAGAATCCAGAACTTGGTACGAGAAAGCGCTTGCAATTAGAAAAGCGGCTCTTGGTTTGGAACATCTTCAAACACTGAGAAACATGGATGAAATAGCTAGCCTATACCAGAGAGAGCACCAGTATGAAAAGGCGATAGCGATTTATAAGGAAATCCTGGCGACCAAAGAGCGCATGTTTTCCGATGACAAATTAGAGCTGGCTCGAGCACACAACGATCTGATCCGCGTTTGCATCGACAATGATCAAACCAAAGAAGCAATTCCTCTGATCGAGAAGGAAGTGACACTACTCAAAGAAGCCGTAGGTGACAATAACCTGGAATTGGCCGAAACATACGATCGCCTATCGCACGCACATGAGCGAGACCATGAATTCATCAAAGCGATCGAAGACTCAGACAACGCGCTCGAGATTCGCAAAAAAGCACTCGGTGACAAAAACATCGAAGTAGCACATAACTTGAAGCGTATTTCTCGCCTGCATAAGCAAAATGGTAACGATCAACTCGCCTCGCTTTATCTCAAACGCGAGATGTCAATCCTTAAATCGCTACTGGGCGCAGAGCATCCCGAGTATCGAAGAGAAAAGGAAGATGAGTCTTCACTAAATTCACGCCTGGAAAAAGCGTCGAAGTCCCACGAGACTCGGAAGTAACACGACTCTGAGAGAAAAAAGGAGAGGCGAACCTCTCCTCATTCCAGTTTACTGCAGTGAGAAAAGCTTTTAAAACGCTGTCGGTGCAAGCGCGGACATCTGTTGATAAATCGGGTGTTGAAGCACTGTTCCAAGATTCATAGTACGCGCGGCTATGGTATCGGCAATGATATCAGCAGCACGTTTGCATTCGGCTTCGGTATTAAATCTTCCGGCTGTGATTCTCAGAGCACCAAGAGCCTCGTCATTATCAAGACCGATGCTTTGAAGAACATGCGATGGCGCCTGCCCACCGCTCGAACAAGCAGATACGCTAGAAACAAATACGCCACGCTTGTTCAGTTCGTTAACCAACTCAGCGCCGCGCGCTCCGGTAACTACAAGACTGACATGGCCCGGCAGGCGGCGCGCAACATCGTTGGGACCAGTTAAGCGAACGCTGCCATATCGAGTCAGTCTCGCAACCAACAAATGTTGCATATCGGCTAGATGCCTGAGGTTCAACGGCAACTCGTCCTTGATCAGCCGAGCGGCCTCGCCCATGGCTACCTGATTGGCAACACCTTCCGTCCCCGGAAAAAGTCCTCGTTCTTGCCCGCCGCCGAGAATCAAAGGCAAGACCTGGACGCCCTCGCGAACAAAAAGCGCACCGACACCTTTGGGAGCGTAGAACTTGTGACCGGAAAGAGAAAGAGTGTCAACCTTCACGCGCGAGACATCTATATCGAGTCGCCCCGCCGCTTGAATAGCATCACTGTGAAAAAATATACCGCGCTGATCCGCAATCTCGGCTATTCTCTCGACGGGCTGAATAGAACCTATTTCATTGTTTGCCCACATGATCGAGATGATTGTGGTATCAGGTCTGATGGCACGTTCGAGCTTCTCGAGATCAATAACTCCATGTTGATCCACACCAATTATGGTGACATCCCAGCCCTGCGACCGAAGATGCTTTGCTGGTCCAAGAGATGATGAATGCTCGATCGAGCAGGTAATCATATGCCGACCGAGATTGCGCTGTTCTATAAATCGAGCCCTTCCCAGGATGGCGGTATTGTTGCTGTAAGTTCCGCCTGGAGAAAAATATATCTCTGTAGGTTTCGCGCCTATTAGCCGAGCGACATGAGCCCGAGCACGCTCGACAGCTTGACGAGCCTCTCGCCCGGCTTGATGAACCGATGACGGATTGCCCCAGGACTCTTCCAGATAGGGCCGAATTGCATCGACCACTTCGTCTCGAACTCTGGTAGTAGCACTGTTGTCTAGGTAGATAGTCCCGGTCATCGAAACCTCCTTCAAGATTGATTCCAGCAAAACGACAGCTAAGATGAGCCACCACTAACGGTATCAAATCCTTAACTTATTTAGCTCGCGATTCCTGAGAGATACGGGGAGATCGCCGGTCGTTGGTACTAATAGTTCCTGCACCCTTTCAGTGGTAACCTAACCTCCGAAAGTCAGCCCCATAGCCCTCTTTAGTTTGAACCCGATAAAGTTGACTGATTTAGTCGACTTTCAACACAAATTATTGTGGCATGACTGGTCAATCCAATCAATCGCTTGACTTCCAGGGTTTTAATTATCAGCTTAAATTCGGCTCCCTACTGCGTTTTCATCGGTTTACATCCAGCGCAACCAAGTCGCTCTTATTTACTTATATATGCATCCGGGTATAACAACCATGAGGTTATGGCTGCATGGATACCCCTTCCGCTCCAATAGATCCGGCTATTTCTGCTGAGTGCGAGTACAAAGCCGGAGAGATAGTCTTTGACGACTACGAGATTATGGGCAAGGTCGGCTCTGGAGCTATGGGAATCGTGTACCAGGCGAAGAACACTGCGCTTCATCGAATGGTAGCGCTAAAGGTGTTGCCGAAAAGTATCAGCTCTAACACGGTGATTCGCTTTCAGAACGAAGCGCGGGCATTGGGAAGACTGCAGAGTGATAACATCGCATCTATATTCGATCTAAAAATTGCCGGCGACGGCACACCCTACTTGGCACTGCAATTCATCGAAGGGCCGACTTTGGCCCAATTGATAGAAGAGAACAGGGCATTACCCCTGGCAGATTTTCTCTCTTTCTTCAGCACCATTTGCGATGCGCTCGCACACGCGCACGCTCGCAATGTCATTCATAGAGATATAAAGCCAAGCAACATCATACTCGAGGATCGAGATGGAAAGCTCACTCCAGTGATTGTAGATTTCGGTATCGCGAAGCTGCAAAATGTCGACGAACGATTGACACAGAGCGGGAGCTGTCTCGGCACACCACTGTACGCCAGTCCGGAGCAGGCACAAGCGAAACCGATCAGTGACAAGTCTGACATGTATTCCGTTGGCTGCCTGATGTTTCATTGCCTCGTCGGTGTGCCACCATTCTCAGGTGACTCAGCGCTCGAGACGCTCGCTATGCACGTCGACGAAGAACCACCTTTCCGATTCCTGGAAGGACGAGCAGATCTACCTAAGTCGATTGCACTCCTCATACACCGATTGCTCGATAAGGATCCTCTCAACAGACCCAGCGCGGATGAAACCTGTCGCTTACTGAATAGTGAGTCGATTTTACTAGCAGAAGTTGAAGCCGATTCCAAAGAAAAAACAGATGATAAACCAACGCCCGTACAACTGAGCAACGTAACTGCGCTAGAGAGAACAAGACGCCGGCCACTTGCAATAGCCATCTTCGCCGCTGTTGCTGCTGTGGTTATTCTCTCTTTAGGCGTAACCAAAATTCCTTATCTGTCCTCAAAAGTGGGCTCGAAGGAAAGAATCAAGGTAAAGGCAATTGGCGGAGATCCACTCAATCCGAAGAAGCAGAAGAGTAGACTCGAACGCACACTAGACAGATTTTCCGATGGCAATATTCAATTGCGAGCTGGAGACCTACTGGCACTCGCCGACGAAGATTTGGAAATATTCGAGACAATATCATCCAACCCAATTCGCCAACTCCAACTTTCCGACAATATAGATTTGACTGACAAGGGTTTGATACACCTGAAAAATCTGCACGATTTGACGCTTCTGAAAATCGCCGGAACAAAAGCAAAAAAACTGGACTACTTGAAAGGAATGAACAACTTGAGGGTTTTGGATCTCAGCGCAACGATGATCGACAACAAGTCATTGGAAGCACTGAAAGGATTGAAGGAACTCGATCGCCTTTTCTTAAAAGAGACAACAATAAGTGATCTCAGCGTTTTGAAAAATTTTCTGCAACTCACGGAGTTGAATCTGGAATTCTCACGCAACATTACAGACGATAGTCTCAACCAGATCCTCACGTTGCCTCATCTTCAGAACCTGAATCTGAGCTCCACAAGTGTAAGCGACGCCGGTTTGAAAAAACTCGCCGCTCTCAAATCGCTAAAGCATGTAATCATCAACAACTGCCCGGACGTGACTCTCGATGGAATCAACAAGATCGAAAAGTCCATGCCTAACTGTCTTTTCAGCGCCAATACGACAGATGACTACCAAGCGCAGTGGAAGGAGGCAAGCCAACTCATCGCGCAAAAAAAGTACGACAAAGGTATCTCCATGTTCAAAACGACGTTGAGCCGCATGGACAAGGAGAAAAGGCTATCGCCGCCTTTGCTCACAAGAGGAATGGCGGGACTAGCAGATGCCCAGGAGAAGGCCGGTCATCCGGAGGATTCCACAGACTCAGCCATCGTTGCAGCAAGAAACGCAACAGAAGGATATTTACAGCGTCGAATTGCAGCGTTGCTAGACAAACTGATGTTGGAATTGTACGAGCGACCGACTAAGAGAGCCGACTCATGCATGAAAGCAGTTTGCGAAGTGTATGGCAAGCTGGACAAAGATCCCGCTCTCACGAGAACAACCGGTTGTTGGACGATCTATTTGTCGAAGCTGTTTAAGGATAAGAAGTTCAATCAGACTATTGAAGAATGCCAAAGCGTGCTGAGCATGCTCAAAGGCGCCGGGTTAGAAGATACCGAGATGACAGGTCAAGTACTAGGTATCAAGGCCAGCGCCGAATTCTTCTCCGGCAATCCAGCTGCTGCCAAACACTACGAAAAGGCGATTCGTCTCATGGAAAAGACCCGTCCCTCTCATTGTCCGCAAGCACTCGTCGGGTGTTATCACGGTTTGGCTCTTGCGAGTATGAAGGAAAACAAGATCGAAGATGCAATCGTCAACGAGCGTACTGCGATCAAAACGGCGCGTTTATACAAACACCCAGAACTATTGCCCGAACTTTACAAGTTGCTGCAGCAACTGAGAGATCGCTAACGAAAACAATGCTTCCACCAACGGTACCACCGAAGGATCCTTATCAGCAGCATTGCCGTAAGTCTTGAGGAGATGTATAACGGTCCTATGGAGCTTGATAAGGGACAACAAGAACAAGAGCAAGTCGACGCTTCCAGCCCCGATGAAAGCGGTCCACCCAGCCTCGGGTTTACAGAGGAAAACTTCCCGCTCGATCGCTATGAGCCAGTAAAGATTATTGGAAAAGGTACGGTTGGTACTGTTTATCTTTGCCTCGACAGAAGGCTTCTTCACAAGAAAGTAGCAGTAAAACTGATGCGAGGAGTTTTCGAAGAACAACTGGTTTCGTTCAATCAGGAAGCCCGTGCCACGAGCCGTCTCAATCACAGGAATATTATCGCGGTATACGATTTTGGTGTCACCAGCGGTGGCGTACCATTCATGGCAATGGAGTATGCCGACGGCATCAACCTGGACAAGTTGATTCACCAGGACGGTCCATTAGACCAGGACAAAGCTATAAAAATCATCGCGGATCTAGCTGATGCGCTGTCTTACGCACACAGTCGTGGAATTTTTCACAGAGACATCAAGACATCCAACATTCTTCTAGTAGACAGCGGAAGCAAACTTCCAGACGTACGCTTGATCGATTTCGGAGTTGCCGCAATACAGCACACGAAAGGTGAAAGCTTCAAGGTCCAGGGGCGAACTATTGTAGGGACACCGCAATACATGAGCCCGGATCAGTGCTACGGCATGAGCTATGACGAGCGTTCGGAGATATACTCGTTAGGATGTGTGATGTTCGAGCTTTTGACCGGCAAGCCTCCATTTCAAGGGGACACGGCATTGGAGATCATCGCCATGCATGCGAAGGAACCGCCTCCTTCGCTGTCGGCGCGTCATGGTAGCATTTCATTCAATAACGCACTCGAGTCTATAGTCGCAAAGTGTCTTGCAAAAAATCGCGAAGATCGCTACTCCAGCATGCTGAGCCTGAAAGCGGATCTGGACAGCATCGTCGAGCGAGACTATGCTGTAACAGTCGACGGTGTGCATCTGGACACGCAAACGGGGAAGTCTCACGATCGCGATCCGATTTTGAGCGCCATAATGGTCTCGCTAGTCTGCTTTTCTCTGGCGAGTTGGCTGTTGTACATACAGCTAGAACGAGTCTTATCGACGAAGAACGTAACCGCATCTGTTAATTCGTCACAGAGGAAGGTCGATCTGACTCTGCCGACACTGGATGAGTACGGCGCAGACTTAGGAAAACCATTTATCCGGTCCTATCGCTTCGGAAGATTGATGATGGAAGCAGTCCATCCAATCAATGACGAAGACTTGAAAAAGCTTGCCACCGAGCGTAATATCAACGAGCTGAAGTTACAAGCTCCGAATCTGACCGGAAGCGGCTTTCGCTTTTTGTCATCAGCCTCTCTGGTCCGGCTGGTAATAAAGGACGCGAAGCTTTCTGATGATTGCTTTAAGAGCATCGCCACCCTGAAAGACCTGCGGTCTTTAGAATTTGTCGATTGCGCCGGTATCACTCATGATGGCATCCAGAATCTCAAGAATTTGGGATTAAACACTCTAACCGTCAGGGGTTGTGCTCTCACCAACGAAGACCTGCTGGCAATCGGCGAGATCACCTCTCTGGCGGCTCTGGACTTCTCGAATAACAAAAAGATTTCTCAAGATGCTCTCGTTCGACTGAGCGAATCCAACGCGCTCACCACATTCTCGATCTCACCCGAGCAGATGGCAGAGGGCTGCTATGACACTTTGGCCCAGTTCAAAAAGCTACAATCGTTGACCATCTCAGGAGAAAAGCCGATAGATGATACCAACCTCGTGCTGCTGAGAGCGCTGCCGGAACTTAATCGAATTGTCTTCGTGGGCTCATGCCTTCCGGCGAAAAGCATGCCAATCTTGCTGACGTTTCCATCACTCCAATGCCTTGAGTTGCACGGCAAAGATTTCTCGGACGAACATCTGGCCATGCTCGCCGGATTGAAGATCAGCACTCTAATTCTAAGCAAGTGCTCCATTACCGACAGCGGACTCGCTCACGTAGTGAAGATGCCGAAACTGCAGCGCATTAATCTCAAACACTGTGACGCCGTCACCTTTGCTTGTGTTAACGAACTGTCCAAGCGCCTACCCGGCTGTGACATCGTTGTTTTCTAACGGCATACATTGTTCGCGGTATACAGACGCTCACACGCACGTCGCCATCAGGCTCCGAATCGACGGGTTCATCGAACAGTTATCGTTCCGACGGCTGGATCAACGATTACCAAACGCACTCAGCAGTGGACTGGAGAACAATAGGCGAACCTACTCATCGGCGAGCAAAGAGGAGGTTATTCACCAGCGGCTTCTTCTAAGCGCTTGAGCATTCGGTCACCGTCTTCAAGCCAGGATTCGAGAGCTGAATTGTCTGTTGCGTCAGTCGAGACTGCAGAACCGCGATGATCGTAGTAAGTAGTCGATCTCTGAACGATCTCACCATCATCGTCGTACATTGTCAGATCCGCGGCCGTTTGAACGCCTGTTGGATTGTACTGAATGATCTCGCGTCTTAGCAGATTGCTTTCTGGTCCGTATCTATGCGTCTCTTCGAGGAACGGTCCACCGGACGCATGGTAGAGAATCTTCGTATATTTGTAGACGACGCCGGAGCTTCCAAAGTAAAAGAGTTCGGTCAATGCACGCTGCCCATCCCTTAACCAACGAACCTGCTCACGCTGGACTAACTTTCCTGTTTTAGGATCCATTGTGTGGTTGATCGTCACAGATGGAACACAACTTCGCTTGTAGTCTGTCTGTCCTTGGGAAAGTGTCCTTATACCAACACTTTCTCTCTGCACCGTTCTAATGAGCTCACCATCAGGACTTATGACAATCACAGTCTCAGTCGAGCGATCTTCGAAATAAACAATCTCCTTCGTCATCGAATTGCCGTCGGGAAGGGTGCACGCTTCGAAGATGCGAACCACATCGCCATTGTCAGGACTGAAATCGGTCTCTGACCGACTGTTCTTACCGCGTTTCACAATCCGAACGAGATTCTGTTGTTCGTTATAGACCTTCTCAACAAAATAGCCGACCTTCCGATCGCTGGTCAGCACGTGATAAGTGGTCTTGCCATTTAGATCAATGCGAGTGCCAACATCAATCTCGTCCCATTCTTCAGGGTCGAGACCAGCAAGCCGATCGTCGTTGGACGTATTTTGCATGCGGGCTACCTTAGAAGCGTCCTTCAGAAAAAGAAGGCACGGAAGAGCTGACAGACGAGTCTGCACATCGAGAGCGGTTGATTGTGTTACTAACAAAGGAGAAAGTTGTTTGAAAATTCTCCGGGGCGTTTCCAAGGATATTACCAAATAGCAATAGATGTCAAGTGAAATTAACCGCTCAGGTTCTGCTAACTGGAGCATTTCAATCATGGTGGCAACTGCAAAAATGCTAACCGCGCAAGGGAACACGAGCGGTTTGTTTCGCGACAATCGACTTTCTGTTAGGACTCTCAATCGAGACGGTGGTTCAAATCCTGACCGACCGTTTCAAACCTGACTTTATCGAATCTGTCGATAATCTCTGCTAAAATCCGGATGAGGTCGGGCTGTACAGTGCCGGCCGAACAATTTGCAGAACAGGCAAGATGAGCCTCGATCAACGACTCGATGACTATAGGTAGTAAGCTTAACCAGCGATTGTGTCTTGTGAGCGCTGCTCTGTTTTCTATCGCATCAGTTTTTCCATGCTCCGCAAGTGTAGAACCCAACTGGCGAACACTCGGGAAGCAAGCAAACATTCGCCTCTTCGAGAAGCGTTACCGCGATTCAATCGAGGGATTCCAAAAAGCGATAGCGGCTTTGCCGCCTGCCGAAAACCGTGATGACGTCAAACTTGATCTAATGCTCTCTCAAGCCGAGGCGTATCGTCTCTGGGGGCGCTACAACGAATGCGGTGGCATACTCGAAGACGTTAAAAGAGAACTACCGGGAGGAGTAGCAAGAGATCCAACCCTGGCAGCACGCTATTGGCGTCGGCGCGCCGATTTGTCGATCAGTCTCAAACAATACGATGAAGCCGTCGAAGCCTTCAGACAGCAGCTTTTTGTAATTCTGAAATTTTTCCATCCCACGAGCGAGCATTTCCTATCTGTATCCGAGGAGCTTTGCAACAAGCTCATCTTCGCCAATCAGCCCGTACTTCTTGCTGAATTTCTCAAGAAAGATGTTCTGAATCGAATACCACAAGAAGGTGGGTTTCGAAAAACAGTTGAAGACCGATTCATCAATTCGTTCGACGCGATCCGAGCAGAGACTTGGCTGCTGACCAAACAGGCACACCTGAGCAAAGCGAAGCAACTGTTATTCACCTTACAAGATATAGAGCCGGATAAGAAAGACATCGCGGTTCGTTGGCTTAATTGGATATCTAGCTGCAGCTCTCATAACGAACGCGGTCAGCTTACTGATGATGTCTCTGATCGCCTTTTAGCATTGGTCAAATATTTCAAAGCGCATCCAACCGTGGGAAATCTGCACCAGAAGGTCGTTTGCCATGAGGCGCTCGAGTACATGTACCAGGAGACCAGACAAGTAGAACTGGAAGAGTTGCAGAAGAATGCCTTGATCGGGGCAATCGAAGAGCTGCTTCCGAACAACGCCTCCAGTCAAGAGCGGATTGTTTTGCTGAGTATGCTGAATAAGCTTGCATCGACAGAAATACTAGTTGATCTGAAAAGTCCGGCGGCATTGAGTCTAATGAGACGATCAGTAAAGTATTCAGAGATGCCTGCGCAGGGGATAGACAGCAGCAATCTCAAGGCGTACCTGGGCTTTCATGTTATGGGAAGAATCAGGCTAGCTCGGCACTGCGCAAGAATGGGTCTCTTCACAGAAGCGGAGAACTCGATAGCAAGTATCGATCGACATGCTATCGCCGTGTCACCTCTACGTGTCGACGATACGCATTTAAAACTGGCGGAATTCTACATCGACCGCGGCAAATTTAAAGATGCAGAGCGCCATATCCGCCATACCGAGGCGACCACAAAATCATTAGGCACAATGGCGAAATTGCAAGAGCTGAAGGAGCTTCTCGCCAAAGAAAAACTGCGTTACTAATACAATTAGGCAACACTTTAGACCGAATTGAGTGAATAAGCATAACGATGTCACAACGTTGACAATCTGCTCAAGCGCTAACCCAGTGCCAATCCGCCTGTTGAAGTTTCCTTATACTTCTCATTCATGTCGAGACCGGTCTGCTTCATAACCGCAAGAGCTTTGTCCAGACTGATCAGATGGTTGCCATCAGACGCCAGGGATAGCGCAGCCGCGTTGAGTGCCTTCACAGCACCCATGGCATTGCGCTCGATGCACGGTACTTGCACCAATCCCATTATCGGATCGCAAGTCATTCCAAGGTGGTGCTCAATACCTATCTCGGCAGCTTGCTCGAGTTGCATAGCGCTACCTCCCAGCATGGCCACTGCGCCTGCTGCAGCCATAGCACAGGATGTACCGACTTCGCCCTGACAGCCGACTTCGGCGCCGCTAATCGAAGCATGGACTTTTACGAGTGCACCAATGACGGAGGCGACGATTAATCCATTTTGCAAAGTTTCACGAGAGAGGTTTTGTGATTCCTTGAGAGTTCTCCACACTGCTGGAATCAGACCAGAAGAACCATTCGTCGGAGCGGTGACGACCTTCCCGCCGGCCGCGTTCTCTTCGTTAACCGCCATGGCATAGACCGACGGTCGAAGATCGTTATGTGCCCACGAAAGAGGACTATCGCCCTCGAGCTTGCTGTATAGCGCCTTAGCCCGCCGTTTGACATTCAGTCCGCCTGGAAGAATTCCTTCGGTATTCAGACCTCTTGCAATACAGTCATCCATCGTGTCGAGAATCTCGTCAAGGCGCTTTCTCAGCTCTTTCTCTTTCAATCCTCGCGCCGCCTGATTAGCGATCACGACCTGCCACGGTGAGAGATTATTTTTAGAACACTGATCGACATACTCCTGCGCAGTGTTATAGGGATGTGGCAGCGCACATTCGTCCTTCACCTGGAAGCTCGACGGTATGCGCTTTCCTTGCACAGGATCGTATCGTTCGACAAAGCCGCCGCCAACAGATAGCCAGACATCGCGGATTATCGACGCATCATTCTGATGGAGCAAGAATCGCATGGTATTTGGATGCGGCAGAGGCGCATCATCCATGGTCCAACCGAGAAAACGAATGTCGACTTCCGGCTGGAAAGCCACCCGCGTCTTTCCACCGACAATGAGGAACGGCTGTTTCTCTAAATCCGGCTTTGCCCGCCACACTTCGTCAGGATAGGCATCCTTGGGATTCAATCCGGTGAGACCGGCACAAATCGCTCCGTCGGTCGCATGTCCTTTTCCAGTTGCCGACAAGCTTCCGTAAAGTTCTACAGTGATTCTCCACCCGGAACTTGCATCTATGATGTTGTGTAGAGGTGCGTACTCTTCGAGGGTTTTACTAAACTCCAGGGCAGCCACCATTGGCCCGACCGTGTGAGAACTGGACGGTCCAATGCCAATCTTGAACATATCTAGAGGGCTGATGAGATCGGCACGGAGCAAATTCATGGCGCTAAGACACAGGCAAAGTTAGTGATATTAAGGCAAACTGACAACGAACGGGTCCGTACAAAAAAGGACAGGGTACGTCGAGAGTATAGCGCCTAATCAGAGCATGCGCCACTGACGATATTGATGGAATTAATCAAAATTTTTGGAGGACCGTGTCCAATTTTCCCGGTGTGCGAATAGACACGACTGTGGCGATTGGGGTAAACAAAATTGATGAAAGCAGAATGCGGTAAATCTGCCTTGGCTGGGACTACGGAATACGTAGCCCTGCCGTTCAGGTACATCAACGTGAAACTGATCGGGCATGGCGCGACAAGCGTTGTGTTGAGAGCGCACGACTCATTTCTCGACAAAGACGTCGCAATAAAGTATATGAAGTCCGAGCTCAGCGACAACACAAGCGTCCGACGCTTTCAGCAAGAAGCAAAAATGATGTCTTCATTTAACATCATGCATCTGCCGATGGTGCTCGACTTTGGTCTGACCAACTGCGGACGCCCATTCATGGTGATGGAATTGGTGGAAGGGAAATCGCTTAAAGAAATCATCAGAGACCGCGGACCTTTACCTGTCGATCTCGCAATCGAGATCATGCTTCAGCTACTGACCGCTATTACGCATGCACATGAGCGTGGAATAGTTCATCGCGATCTCAAATCCCAGAACGTAATGATCACCTGGACGGAAGATAAACAACCACTGGTCAAGTTGATCGACTTTGGTTTGGCTAAATCAACAATAGACAATGGTTTTATTACATCCATTGGTGTGGCAGTTGGAACTCCGCTATACATGAGCCCGGAGCAGGCATGCGGTAACAAGACCGACGAAAGGAGCGACATATACTCGCTGGGATGCGTATTCTTCGAGATGCTGACAGGCTTCACCCCATTCCAGAGAGAAACCACCACTCGTACTATCAATGCGCACATCTCCGAACCTGCACCGAGATTACGTTCGCTTCGGTCATTCTCAACGCCACTTTTCTCTCAACTTGAATGCATCACCAAAAAGATGCTGGAGAAAAACCCAAACAATCGGTATAAGAATGCAAGATCGATTGCCGAGGAGCTGGAAAGCCTATTCCCCAGTTGTGTCGAGAGCACTGATCAGTGCACCGATCAGTACACAGCCGTAAAGGTCCCCACGATGGTGGCTTCGGCTGCTAGAGAGCCTAGGGCGAAATCTCCCCAGCTGCGCCCCCTGACTATACTGATACTGAGTTTGGTGACCATCATACTGTTGTCGACAACGATCTGCTCCGCCTTGGATGCCTGCGAACCGCAATCAACAAATAGCGTGCCGACACAGCACCAGGACGGATACAACCTCGCGCCACGACCGCACCGAGATAAATTTCACATCGCCAACAAGACAGCATATGCATTGCCAACCGCCAATGACAAGGATTTGCATGTCTTGAACAACTTCAAAGAAATCAACCACGTGCATCTAGTAGCCACCGAAATAACAGGAGAGGGCATAAATGAAATTTCGAATCTCAACATTGAGTCGCTGGATCTGGACGCTCTTACAATCGATCAATCAGGTTTTGACGCAATCGGAAAAATGCAAAAACTCGCAGCCCTGCGCCTTGATTATCAAAAATACCTGTCAGGATCGAAACTCGCGACGCTGAAGAATTGCAAGCAGCTCGCGACGCTGAGCGTGTCGAACACGTATCTCAGCCAGCAATCGCAGCAGGAGATTTCCGCTCTTGCCCAGTTAACAGAGCTAAATCTCGATGGCGTAATCGGTTTGACAGATGAAACTTTGAGACTATTTCAGGGCAGTCTTCCGAGACTGCAAAGCTTGTCGATGAGGGCCGGAGGTAGATTCTCCAACAATGCCATCGAACAATTCAAAGCGGCACGACCTGACGTCACCGTGCGAATCTAAACAAACCAAACCAATCAAGCTATTTCATTTCGGCAGTGACGAACCAACGTTGTCAGCCTGTCGACTGGCCACTGCTTCATCGCGGTCCTGAACGGCGCTTTCGTCCAGACCTTCGGAGCTGTTGAGGTTGAGATGCACGAATACCTTTCGTAACCAGCCTTGCAGATCGTCAATGTAAGTAAATACAACCGGTATCACTATCAGTGTCAACAAAGTCGATGTGACCAGTCCGCCTATTACGGCAATCGCCATTGGCGCTCGAGCTTCTGAACCCGCACCAATCCGGACTGCAATAGGAAGCATACCGGCGACCATCGCAACAGTCGTCATCAGGATTGGTCGCATCCTGGCTTCACCGGCTTCCATGATCGCGTGCCAGCGACTCTTCCCGCTGTGCTGCGCCATCAAACAATACTCCACAAGAAGGATAGCGTTCTTCGTGACAAGACCCATGAGCATGACGATGCCGATGAGCGCATAAAACCCGAGCGAATCGCCGGTAATACACAGAGCGATTAGTGCTCCACCAAGAGCTAGCGGCAAGGACATCATGATTGTTAGCGGATGCAAAAAGCTTCCGAAAAGAAGCACTAAAACGGCATAAATCAGTAACACCCCGACTGTAAGAGCCCAGGCAAATCCAGAGAAAATATCGCGCTGAATTTCGACATCGCCGACCGGAATGCTTCGCACTGCTTTAGGCATCTCTTTCCAGGCCGGAAGACTCTGCACTTTTTTCAAGGCTTCGCCTAACGGGAGCCCGCTGGCAAGACTGGCATCAATGGTGACTTGTCGATAACGATCGTACCTGTCGATTTGGGCCTCACCTGATGCAAATCGAATTTCGGCGACGGTCGACAGCGGTACGAGCGAACCATCGTTGGAGATTACTCTAAGATTTCTGACTGTATGAATGTCCTCTCGATGTACTGGATCGATTTGCACTCGGATATTGATCTGTCGCTCCGGCAAGTTGAACTTGGGTAGATTCCGATCGATATCGCCTAGGGTCGCAATCAAAGCCGTGCGAGCAATAGTCTCAACAGAAATTCCTTGCTCCGAGGCTCTCTCGAAGTTAGGGTAGACTTGGATCTCCGGGCGCTCCAGGGCAGCCGTAGACACAATGTCGTTGATCCCTGGAATGCTCCTCATCTCATCACTGATTTTTTCGGAAAAGCGCCTCAGGGACTGCGTATCGTTGCCGGCCAGGGTGAGCTTCAACTTTCCGGTGATCCCGCCACGAGCTTCGAAGCTCAGCCTGGGACCGGCAACAGCGTTGAGCTTTGCTCTTATGGTTTCCTCGAACTCCTGCTGAGAAATTTTGCGTTTGTCTCGCGGTTTTAGTGACACATAGATGGTCCCTTTGTGCACTTCTCCGGCAATAGCGGCGCTCCGACGATTAGCTGCAGTTCCCGCACCAATCTGAGCAAAAACAGAGGCGACATCTGGTTCTTTCAACAGCAGCTCCGTGAGTTTAGAAACAGCCTGTTTTGTTGCAGGAAGTTGTGTTCCTGGTGGCATTTCGACGCTGATAATACTTTCGCCACGATCGACGTTGCCTATAACAGAGGTCGGCATCATGCGAAACAGTGCAATGCTGACGATAAAGAACAGGGTTCCGACGGCCACTGTTTTAAATCGATTCTTCAGAGACCAATTCAAAAGTCGATCGTACAAATTGAGCATGACCTTGTTGCCATGAGACTCTTTGATTGGCACAAGCAGATAAGCGGCCATGAGCGGTGTCAGCATGCGCGCCACCACGAGAGAGAAGAAGACCGCTGCTGCCACTGTAAAACCAAACTGGCAAAGGAATTTGCCCGGAATGCCTCCCATGAATGCAACCGGGACGAACACGACGATAATAGTCATCGTCGTAGCAACCACGGCCAAACCGATCTCGTCTGCCGCATCGAAAGAAGCTTGAAACGGGGACTTACCCATACTCATATGTCGGACGATGTTTTCAATCTCTACGATGGCATCGTCCACCAATACGCCAATTACGAGGGCCAGGCCCAAGAGAGACATGTTGTTCATCGTGAAGCCGGCGATTTTCATGACTGCGAAAGTCGGTATCAGTGAAAGCGGCATGGCTAGAGAAGAGATTACGGCAGAACGCCAGTCCTTAAGGAAGAGCCAAACTACAAAAACAGCCAGACCGCCGCCAATGAGCAGCGAATCGAGAGCGGCATGGTAAGAGTGGTGAACGAAGATTGTCTGGCTTCTAATTTTCTTGATTTTGAGATCGGGTGGAAGGGTCTTTTCGAGCAATTCCAACTTTTTGTCGACCGCTTCCTCGACATTGACCATGTTGGCGCCGCTGCTTCGAACTATCGAAAAGGCGACTACCGGCTTATTGTCGATCATCGCCATCTGGCGCTGATCGGATGACGCGTCTTCGATGGTGCCCAGGGTATCGAGACGTGCCCAGCGATCTCCGGCAAGTGCAATCCTGGTCGCAGCCAGCTTTTCAGCAGATGGCGCACTTCCGAGGGTTCGCACCGACTCTTCCTGAGAACCTATTTCCCCTCGTCCACCAGGCAGATTGGTGTTGACACCTCGTACCTGCAGACTGACCATGTCGGCTGTTATTCCAAGAGACTCCAGCCGTGCCGGATTGAGGTTGACGCGAATCTCGCGATCGACTCCGCCGGCGCGCTCGACCTGACCCACACCTTTGATACCGAGCAAAGCACGTGAGATCTCATTGTCAGTGATCCAGCTCAACTCTTCCACGGTTCGCTTGTCAGACGAGACCGAATATGTCACGAACGGACCACCGACGAAATCAAGTCGCTGAACGATCGGCTCATCGATTCCGGGAGGGAGTTGCGTTCGGATCTTGGCGACCTCATTTCGAACATCATTGACTGCGCGGTCAGCGTTGGTCTCCAGTTCGAATTCAATTGTCGTCGCAGATACGCCTTCGTTGACCTTGGAGACAATGTGTTTGACATTGCCTATACCAGCGACCGCATCTTCGATTTTGCGGGTCACTTGCGATTCCAATTCCGGTGGTGCAGCACCAACCTGATTGACGGTAATTGAAACAATTGGAATGTCGATGTTTGGAGACTCGTCGATACCGAGTTGAAAAAAACAGGCGATACCGGCTACAGTCATCGCCAGAAAAAGGACGAGAACTGGAACAGGATTTTTTATAGACCAGGCCGAGATATACCTTAGATTCATTGCCCCTTCTTCTCCAGCCGGACAATGTCGCCATCTTTCAGGAAGCCACTGCCTGTAGTGACGACTTCCTCACCGGGTCGAAGTCCTCCTGTTACCTCAATGAAGTTGCCTGCCCGTTCTCCTAGTTTTAACTCTCGGGAAAAAGCTCTGTCCTTATCGAGCACATAGGCTATCTTGCGTCCGTCCTTATCAATCACCGATATAGAGGGCACGACAAGTGCCGTAACTTCACCGAGATCGACGAGACCACTCACAAACATCCCTGGTCTCACACCGCTTCTGGCATCATATATGATATCAACTCGTACGGTCGCGAGCCTGGTGTTCGCGTCGACAAGCGGACTGATTTCGCGGATCTTGCCCAGGAGATTGTCGCAACCGGCGCCCTCGAACTTCACCTGTTGTCCACGGCTCAGACTACGAAGGTCTTGTTCCGGCACCTGTGCCCGTATTTCAAAGCGATTGTCACGCACCATGTGAAAGAGATCTTCGTTGGCCGTTGTGACATCACCAATATGCGCGAGCCTCTTCGTGATCAGGCCACTAGCCGGCGCGCGAATCACCGTTTGGGCGAGCTGCGCCTCCAGTTGCTTAACGCTCGCCTGTGTCTCGGCGATATCAGCATGGGCCATATCGATGTCCTGCTTCATGCCACCTTCGAGTGCTAGCTTCAGGTTTTCCGTTGCTTGAGTTTTCGCAAACAGAGCCGCTTCCAGGCGCTCCAGAGCGTTGCGATGATCGGCATCGGCCGTCGCCTCTTGCGTCTCCCTATTATCCAGGTCTTCAGTGGAGACAGCGCCTTCCTTCTTTAGCGCCCGATATCGAACCGTACTGAGCTTCGCGTTACGAAGATTGGCCTTTGCTCTTACGACGTTGGCCTCCTCTTGTGATACCACGGCCGATGCCTGTGCCACTATCGCTTTAATGCGGTTGATATCCATCGGACGATTGGGCTGTTTGGTTTTATCGAGATTGATCAAGGCTCGTTTGAGTCGCGCTTTTTCTCTGAGGAGTTGCGCATTGATAACGGACGAGTTGAGTCTAGCGAGGACTTCGCCTTTCTGGACGTTGTCGCCTTCTTCGATTGTGACCGACTCAATTCTGAGCCCACCGACTTCAGCGCCTATGGTGAGCGGGTCCCAGGCCCAGACGGTACCGGAGAGCTTCAACGTCCGATGCACAGGCTTCATCACGATCGGCTCCACTGCTACGGTGAGCACGGCCTGGTCGCCATCATCCTTGATCGGTTTCGAAAAATTTTGAAATATGCGAATCCCGAGAAGGGCGACGACAACAATGGTCGTAACTAGCAACAAGACCTTCCAATTCGCTTTTCCGAACGAGACCATTCTACTCCTCGCTCCCTCCGAGTTGGAATCGTCCAATGTGTCTGTCTTCTCTTTCCTGGGGGTCAACTGTCGCATGGTTTCCTCTAAATCGTGGTTTCAAATCAATTGAATCAAAAACGAGCATTGGTTCAGGCCTCAAAGTCCAGATAGCGAGGCAAGTTCGGCCGCTCAGAATCGCTCATGATTCCAGCAAAAACGAGAGCCAAAACTTGCGAGGCAAGCGACTCGAAAGTCTGACCATGCCTTGCAAAATACGTGGTGAAGATCGAGCCATACAGAAGATTGGAAATTGTCTGCGTTACCTCATCCTCATTTATCTCGCGAAATCGACCGCTGGATGAAAGCGACCGAAACAGCTCATGCCAGGGTCGAATGTTGCGCTCCCTGTGCTCCAAGTAAGTCGGCTTTTTGCGATCCCGAAATTCGGCACGCTCTTGCACGATCAGCTCAATCATCTGAGGATTCTGGTCGAAGAACTTGAGAAACGCACGAATCGCTCTGGCGATTTGCATGACTGGGTCTTCTCCAGCAATGATCGATCCATTGATTTCTTGGCTCAACGCTGCCATTCCGCGATCTACTGCAGCCAAAAAGAGTTGCTCTTTACTGGGGAAATAATGGTAGACAGTGCCTTTTGCTATACCGAGACGATCGGCTATCTCCTGAACGTCGGTGCTAGCAAAGCCCTTACTCGCGAACGATTCGGTCGCGACAGTAAGAATCTCCTCGCATCTCTGGCTCGTTAGCTCAAGATTGCGAGGTCTTCCCGGTCCGCGCTTAAGTGTGTTGGTCAAGGTCCGCCTCACTTAGATTCTGTTGATATTAATTTACTGACCCGTCAGTCAACAAACTACCATTTTCCGCAATACTTTGCCAGGCACCCTAAAGCAGTCTTTCGCAGGCGAGCATTTGACATCACAAGATCGGCTGCTGATCATAAAACTGAAAGGCTTGTCTTGCTCGTTGGTATAAAGCTGGAACGCAGGGTATCGAATGAAGGCATGAACGAAGAGATAAGAGACCTCGCCGAATGCAATAAATTGCCCCCAGGAACTCTATTGATCGATAGGTTTCAAATCATCGAGCTATTGGGATCTGGCAGCAATGCCAACGCCCTGACCGCAGGTACCAGATAAATAATCATCGAGCTATTCGGATCTGGCAGCAAGAGAATACTGCCTCGGGATGTGTACGGTATGCCACAGACTCGGAAAGAAGGCGGAGCTTAAACAATACGAAGAGGGAAGTCTCGAGTGTGCGCGCGGCGTAGGTAGTAACGCAGTTGCCGAGACACTTAATCTATTGGCAAATCTATATGTGCAAGACGGTGATATCCCGACAGCCATAAAATACAAGAAAGAATGCTTGAGCGTTCTCAAAAAGAACTTTCCTGATTCTCCGTTGATCGACGATGTCAATTCCGAACTCGCGAAGACTTACGAACTTCTGCAAAATCGTCAGCCGCAGAGCGGCAAGATTTAGGCACGCTTTTAGCAAGCAGACGCTAACGGATATAGCGTCTGCTGGAATTGGCCCAACCATTGTGTCTCTTCCCGACACACATTCATATCGGCGCTAAACGCGGTCTTTGCCAGTTTCACGTAAAGGGATCTGGCCCTGCCACCATAATTGGTGTTCATCGAGCTATCGAAGATATCGAGAATACTTACCAATAGAGGAACCTCATTCGGCATGATGTTTTTCGAGGCCCCTTGAAACATCTGTCTGAGACTTTGCAGACTTCCGTTCGAACCGAAATACATTAGCGTTGGAGCCAGATCGTGAAAAAGCTCAAGCTCTCTCTCATCAACTACAGAATCAACTAGCACTGCTTGGGCACAGTAGTTCGTAAACGTCTTCCTGATAAAGCCTTCCGTATCGCCTAATCCTTCTATCTGTGATAGCTGAGCTACAGAATTTATCACTTCGCGCGCAGGAATCACGAATTCAGCGACAGCTTTGTTTAATTCTGAAATCAGCACAATGCTCTCAGGCTGAAGGCATCTTTGCGGAGACCTGGTTGCCATCACAACCTCGGCCCAAAAGTTATCAAAATCCTGGACGAGCGCAATTTCTCGGGAACAAGGGGCGGTTACCTGCGTTAAAACGACAGTCACGATTTTCATGACGAGCTCTTTGTACATCCTGGCGATCATGGTTCGATTGACGGCATCGTATCCGCGGAGGAGATTGAGCGATGCTGTCGGCGGCTCGCAATATAGCTTATTGGAGTTTGCCAATCCGGCGCACCAGGATTGAAACTCATCCACCTTTGTAGCAAGATCTCTCCGCGCGGCGTGGTCGTATAACTCCGAGAAAAAAGCACATTGACTCGAGGTCATGCCACCAGTAGCGTAAACGGCAGTGGCAATGTGTAAGATATCGCTCGCGAACTGGTCGACAGCGATAAACTGACTTCCGGAAGTTTGACCGGTCTCCGACAAGCGTTGATTCATAGGACCAGATACGGTGGCAACCACCAGATCGAACAACTGGCAAACGCTTTTTGCGTGCGCTAAATTTTGATTCATAACTCTACCCTTCTGACTCTTTGACTCTTAGTGCAACAGGCTTCCATTCGACCGTGTCGTGTCGTATCAACCGAGCGTGCGGCGGCTAAAATGAATGCTCGCCGCACGCTCGGTGCTTGTTATGCTGCCTGACGAATCAGGAGAGGATGGGGATTGGCCGGCATATAACGCCCTTGCTTCCCTGGTTCAAAACATCTGGACGGTGGAGGCAAGTGACAAAATCCTCGTTGCAGTTGTCGCCCAAGACGGACTTGCAGCATTCCGAGCGCCTTCTGCGCAGTACCTCTATCGACCAATTCCTTCCCGAGTTGCTTCAGGTCTTCACCTTCTTTCCGTCTGCCCAGGGCCTCGTTGCGCTCTTTTTCGGCTGCGGTAAGCTCGGTTTGCCCTTCCGCAACCATGTGCTCGCCTGCGACTTTGGAGATCATGTTCTCACCAATCTGCTTTTCGCCCTCCGCTTTGAGATTGGTACCACCAGCGATTTCACTCAGTCCCTCCTGCTTCAGATTGCCGCCATCAGCGATCTCCGTTGCACCTTCTTTTTTGAGAGTCTGACCATCGGCGATCTCTTTCTGTCCGTCCTGGCGAAGCAGCTTTCCTTGGGCTATCTCATCCTTACCCTGGAGCTTCAACGCATCGCCTCTGGTGACTTCGGCTTGTCCATCCCTCTTCAGGGTGTTGCCTTCTTTGATTTCCTCGAGACCGGTTTTCTTGACCGACTGTCCATCGGCAATCTCAGCTCGACCATTATTTCTAAGACTGGTTCCTTCAGCAACTTCTTGTTGTCCGGTTTTCTTGAGCTTGGCACCGTCTGCAATATCACGTCCTCCCTCTTCCTTTTGTCTTTTGCCAAGGGAAATTTCGTCCCTACCCTGCTTCCTCAGGTCTTCACCCTGCTTTACCTCGGTCAATCCTTCGGCTTTCTGAGCCTTCCCTTTGGCGACCTCGGCAAGACCTTCTTTTTTGATTGGAGTACCGGTAGCAACCTCAACCTCACCGGTTTTCTTAAGCGCTTTTCCGTCTGCAATTTCGACAAAACCGTCCTTCTTCAGTTGTTCACCTTCGATACCGTCTTGTTTTCCTTGCTTCTTCAACGACTGCCCTTCTTCAATCTCGCGTTTGCCTTGCGCCTTCAAGTTTTCTCCTTCGACGAGTTCCTGACGACCTTGTTGTTTTAGCGCATCGCCTTCCGCAATCTCCTTGCGCCCACTCTCCTTCAAAGTACGCCCTTCTTTAGCTTCGCTGATACCTTCGGTTTTTAGCTGCGTACCTTGCTTTTTCTCTCCTTCACCATCCTTCTTGAGCTGCTCACCGTCAGCGACTTCTACGGTGCCCTCCTGTTTTAGCTTCTTGCCGTCCAGGACTTCCTGCTTACCTTGCTCTTTCAGCTTCTGACCTTCGGCGGTATCGCATTTGGCCTCCTCCTTCAGGTTGCGCCCGTCTCGGACCTCCTGCTGTCCTTCGGCTTTGAGAGCACGCCCTGAGACGATTTCTTGATTGCCCTCGCGACGGAGTCGAAGTCCTTCAGCGACCTCCTCTTGTCCGACCTTCTTCACCTTTTGTCCGTCGGCGACTTCGGACTTTCCTTGTGCCTTTTCGATGGATCCGGCTTGCTTGAGGGCTCGACCTTCCTTCAGCTGACCTTGGCCAAGGGTTGCTTGTTTTGTGGCTTCCTGGCGTAGGTTGCGCGAATCGGCCAGCTGTTGGGTACCCAGACTTACCTGCGACTTCCCATCCGCAACTTGCTTCTGTCCGAGTGCAATCTGACTCTTACCTTCAGCTATCGTCTGCGTACCTGCTTGTTTAAGCTCAAGCGCTTTTTTGGCGTCTACATCGGCAGCCTTGGATTTTTCCTCAGCTTTTTGCTTCAATTCTTGCTCCAGCTGCTTTTTCTCTTGACCGAGCTTGATCTCTTTTTCGGCTTGCTTTAGCAGCTCTTCATTACAGCCGGCCAATTCTTTGAGGCGCTCACCATTTTTGATAAGCTCATCGGCACCAGCGCCTTCGAGTTTGGCTTGTTCTTTGAGCTTCTCAGCTTGTTTTCTCTTCTGCTCGGCGTCCTTCTCTTTTTTCTCGCCGGCTTCGAGCTGCTCATTACCATTCTTGACCTTCTCTGCGCCGCCCTTGATGTTGCTCTCACCTTGAGCTATCTTTCCTTGTCCTTCGGTCGTATTGCGTTTGGAATCTACTTCCAGAGCGTCGGCTTTTTTGTTTTTCTCTTGAGCCTCTTTCAAGTTGTTCAATCCGGTCTGCTCGAGAGTAGTCCCGTCGGCAATCTTCTTATCGCCGGATGCAACTTTCGCTTCTCCTGATTTGATGCGGAGATCGCCCTGCTTAATCTTTTCTGTCCCGGCGGCAACCTTCAGATCACCGGCATGCACTTTTTGTTCGCCGGCTGCAATTTTGGTATCACCACGAGCAATCTTGTCGCTTCCGCTGGCAATCTTCTCATCGCCCCGCTTGTTCTTGTCGGCTCCGTCTGCGATTCTCTGATCGCCTTGATTGATCTTGGCTTCGCCGGATGCAATCTTCTTTTCGCCATTACTAATCTTGTCTTGACCAGATGCGACTTTTTGACTTCCTTGGGCAATCTTGTTGTCTCCCGAGGCAATCTTCACTTCGCCCTGCGCCACTTTGCGATCACCGGATGCGATTTTGTCATCGCCCTGTTGGACCTTTTTCTGTCCAGAATGAATCTTCTCGTCGCCTTTGACAATCTTAGATTCACCGCTTTTTACTTTCTGTTCGCCGGTAGCGACTTTCGCCTCACCACTCCTAATTTTTTCGTTACCGCGAAGCTCCTTGTCTTTTCCGGAGGCGATCTTCTCATCGCCGCGAGTGACTTTGTCTTCGCCGCTCTTTATCTTCTTATCACCGCGACTTATTTTGTCCTCACCGCTTTTGATAATAGCTTCTCCTCGAGCAACCTTTT
Source organism: uncultured Candidatus Obscuribacterales bacterium (assembly GCA_964418155.1). Lineage (GTDB taxonomy): Bacteria > Cyanobacteriota > Vampirovibrionia > Obscuribacterales > Obscuribacteraceae > JADYXR01. Next base: position 38,249 of record CAYQKX010000042.1, read on the forward strand.
GTTCACCACCTGCAATCGTGGTATCACCTTGCTTGACCTTGGCCTGGCCACTCGCAACTTTCTTATCACCTCGCTCGACTTTATCGGCACCGTTCTTGATGTGCTGCTCGCCACTGGCTAGCTTGTCTTGACCTCCCTTGACTTTGGCATCACCACGCTTAATGTTGTCATTGCCGCTAGCGATTTTTGAGTCGCCGCGTTTGACCTTATCTTCGCCGCTAGCAATTTTCGTGTCTCCGGCCTTTACTTTCTCGTTGCCACCTTCAATTTTCTTTTCACCACGAGCGATTTTCACCTCGCCCTGGGCAATCTGCTTAGAGGCGCTTGCCACCTTCTCTTCGCCACCGGCAATTTTGGCGTCGGCTTGTTGCACTTTCTTCCCACCGCTTTCTATTTTGCCGTCACCCAGAACAACTTTGCTCTGTCCACTAACTATCTTCGCATCGCCTGTGGTGACTTTGTTTTGACCGCTTGCGATTTTCGCATCAGCATCAGTGATCTTTGTCTGTCCTTCCTGGATGCCGTTGACAGATGTTCGCACTAACTCGTTGCCTCGCTGAATTTTCTTGACAGCTGAATCTACTTTTCCGTCCGCAGTTTTCAGTTTTTCATTGCTGTCCATTACAATGGCATCGCCTTCCGCATTTTTCAGATTGCCCAGCTTGATCTTCCGATCGCCTTGTTTGATGTTGTGATGGCCAAGACGCTCTAGCCGAGCACCAAATCGGTCGTCGAGTCGCCAAGGCTCGAGTTGTCGATGCATTGCACTTTCCGGATTGCGCTCCGCACTAATTGTCTTGTCTGTTGGTAAATTTGTTATGTTATCGAACAGTTGAACCTGAGGACCAAAGTCTTTCAAAGACGAGTCTTTATCATCGCTCCTCTGTTTCATTGCATGAAACTCATTGTTGAAACTCTTGTCAGAACTGTTAAAGTCCAGTCTCTGAATTTGATTGTTGTCTTGAGAAGAATTACCTTGTTCAAAATTTTGCACGGTCATGACGTACCTCCTAGGCGTAGACAGCCCGCTCAGGTGTGCACCGAGACAGCCCGAGTTAGTTCTCAACCAACGTTGGTTGAACATCGCGAACCTACGCTCACTGCTCACGCAGTGAGACCACGCACAACCTCCACGAAGCAAAACCTTTACGAGTCTCTCTTCATCGATTGGCGACGTAAGCCCCGCGAGTCCGAATGACTGGGGAATGCCCACACACTTATGTTTAGTAAAATGCGATCTTGTTTTTGGTAACGAAGTTCAACATGGTGTCTAAAGTGACACCACGGCTAAGGCTTGACCAAAATTGTTCAAAACCTCCTTTTGCAAAGAAACATACTTCCGTCGAAGCGGAAGCGGTCAAGCATAGGATTTTCTTGCGATCTGCTAGTAATCGATTCAAAGACGAAGTGCATCTACTGCATTGAGCGGGAGAAGCACGACACAGGAACGGCAAAAATGTTTCGATATGGTGGCATTCTATGATCGCCTAAGCCGGAAGTCAACAGAAATTTGCAATTTCGACTATCATTCTGAAAAAGTTCACAAGAATCTCAATTTCGAAGTCAAACAGTAGCAACCAGATCGAGCCAGAACCAGCTCATAGTCAACCTTTCCAGATAGGCCAATCAAATCCAGTTTCTCCAATAGTTATCACACTAGAAATGCAATGACTCGAGTGGATTTTCAAACTTACCCAATTTTTTTGCTTGCGAAAATGCGAGTAGAGAGTCTTCTCGGCGTCCAGCGTCGGCCAGCACGGAACCCCTGATCAGAAAGCGCTCGCCCGGTGATAGCTTTTTTGCGAGCTTCGCTAAAAGAGTGTTGGCCGCAACATCCTGATCAAGCGCGAAAAGAGCTGCGGCGCGCTCGTAACCATCGAATTCATCTCGATCTCCTGGATCATCAAACTCTTTCGTATAGTCACTCCAGGATCTATCCAACTCTGCTAAAGCAGCTCTATAACTACGTTTCACAATAAGAATTCTGGATTTTACATCATGATTACTATAGTTATTTTCTAATAAGAGAGCCTTATTGATGTCTTTGAGAGCTCGATCAGGTTGATGAGCGAAAAGATAGGCTTTCGCTCTTAACGAATAATTGTCGGACGATGCCTCTTCAGAGATCAACTTCGAGGCAGCAGCAATGGCGGCACGAATAGCTTGAAGCTCTTGTGGCGTAGCTTTCCCTGGCTCGGAAATTTTTCGAAGAACAGCAGCATATCGAAGCAGTGATTCGGGATCCGCTTTAACGGCCCTGACCTTCAGAAGCCAATCGGCTGCATCTCGGTACAGACCCTTCTCGCACAAAACATTGGCAAATTCTGTTCCCGTGAAGGAAGAGTATTTGTTCAGGAGAGAATCTTCCATGGTCAGTGCTTCTTGAAACTTACCTTCATCAAGAAGTTTCCCTGCATACGCTGCAGCAACTGCACCAAGGTCGGATCCGTAGATACCAGGAGACAGGGCCGCAGCATGCTGCTGGTCTTGCAATGCTTTTTCGAATTGTCCTAGCAACACATGCAATCTTGCACGCTCAGTGTAGGCAGACTCAATTCGAATTTGATTGCTTGTCGATAATGCAGCACCAATATCGGTCGACAGGAATGTCAATCGTCGCCACCACGATTGCCACGCAGACTCCCTTTCCAGCGCAGAAATCAATTGAGTAAAACATTCCATCGCATCGCTGACTCGTCCCATCTGTGAGAGCAACGTGCCCTTCTTCTCCAATATGCCGCTGTCAAATGGAATCACCTTATCATAGACTGCAAGCGCATTTTCGAATTGCTGATTCTGGATCAAGATATCTGCTTTTTTCATAGTTAGATCCACGATTTTGTTTGTGTATCCTTCACTCAATTCAATCGCAACATCCAGATCACGCATGGACTCTTTGTACTTACTTTGACTCGCAAATAAATCAGCTCTTTTCTCGAGCAGATTTTCATCGTTCGGTCTCATTGAGATCGCTATCGATATCTCAGTGACGGAAAGATCGTATTTGTTCTCTGATTTGAAGACCTCAGATCTGACTGCATGTATTTGGCAGCTATCCTTGAGAGTTTGTGCAAGAGCTAGCTGATGTTCAGCCTCTTTATACCGATGTTCGCCATTCAGAAATTCGGCATACTTTATCTTTGCTTCGCAACTTAAATCGTCAGTTGAAATAGCGCTTTTCAAGCTGGTCTCCGCCGCCTTCTTGTTTGGAATCTCAAGAGAGGAGAAGCACCACGCTTTAGCAAGATGAGCTTCGGTACAGCGAGGAAATGCTTTCAGCACTCGATCGAATTCTGCAACGGACTGCTTGAGTCCTTGCTCGCCGGATCCAAAGTCAGGCACAAGACCGATCGATTTGTATTTCGATCCTTCGATGCATTGTTCAAGCGCAGCGAAATTGATCCCCTTAGCTGAACTGGGTTTCAGGTAGTTGATTATCTCTTGATCGTATGGATTTAGTTGAAGCGCCTTAATGCACAGCTCAATTGCTTCCGGCTTTTTGCCTTGACTCTCTCTGACCCTGGACAGTGCAAACCAAGCATTAGCAACCTCGCCAGCCTGATCACAATTTATCGCCCGATCAAGTGCCTTATCAAAATCCGATTCTGCAGCCGACAGATTCCCCTTTGAAAGAAAATAATATCCTCGCTGCTTGTAGTAATTCGCCCCCTGAGACGTTTCAATCGCTCGCGTATAGAGGTGCTCGGTCAGTGCATCGGAAAAGCTGTGTTGTGCCAGGAACGTGTACAAGAGTGGAATACGCGAGTCGAATTTTTTCGTCGGCAAGCGCTCCCTTGAAATAGAAGCGAGTGTTTTTTCTGTTTGCGCCAAGAGAACAACTGGTTGGCTCAGCACAATTACCAACAGCAAGATGAAACCCGTGCTGCTGGCGCAGAAAATATTCAATGTCCGTTTCGGAAAAGCCTGCAGTAGACCCGGTATCGCCCTCAGTGTCATAGAAAGTTTTTCAATTAACGGTTTTTCCGACGTATCAGGATAATCAGGTCGAAAGACGACTATTCGATTGCAGACTCTGTCACAGAGTGTTTGGCGTCTCGAGTCGAAAATGACCATGCAAAAACATGAGAGGACGGAAACAAAATAGATTAACTGCAGCGGCAAGACCAGACTGATGGTGGTTGGATTTTTTTGAGCGGCAATACAAAGGAAGCCAGTGACAATAGTCAGCGTACCGACTATGAGATATTGGACGATAAGGCGAAGCGTAGAGCCGAAGAACTTGACGCGTTTGCCCCTGGTATCCGTCACATACAATCCGAGCAAGAATTTTCCCGGGGTGGATTGCAGAGCTGAGTGCTCAAAGAGCGCGGTGTAAAGCCAGTAGTGGAAAATCATCTCTGAGACTACGAGAGCGATCACAAAGCCAATCTGCAATGACAAATACTTAGTCGAATCTAGGCAGAACCACTGGGCCGAGCCGATAACGAGTATGAATATCTGAATTGTGAAAAGAATGCCTTGATCTATGCAAAGTGCGAGGGCTCGTCTAAGAAAACCTGCGAATCGCACTGGATTTTGCTGAACATTGGCTTGCATAGCAGCATATTCTTCACCATCCTTTTTTGTCGATCGCTCTTCGCCACTTTGACGTTTCGACGTCGAACTTGACCTCGGCTCCACCGGTCTGATCGGTATAACTGACAAGCCTGAACGCGATCGACTGTTGTCTATTTCGTCGCTCTTTGCAAATGGATGCTCTTTTTCGAAGGACTTACTTTTGCTGTGCTCGTCGGGGTCCTCGAGATCGAGCTGACAGTTAGAACAGGTCGAGGACTGGTTTGCAAACCCGCAATCAGGACAACTTGGGTTAAGGCGAATCCTGGTCTTCGGTTTTTGTTTGAACATTGGAGCTGGTAAAGCGAACGACGGTATTCAGGTATGATACGCCAGACCGCTTGACATCAAGCTGGAATACACCAATATTCTTAATATGTCTGCAATTTGCCGTCTGTGTTACGCCATGATTCAGGCCGAATTCGGACTCGATCCTATGGAGCAAAACAAACTCGTCCCAACAAGTTACTACAAACACTTAGATTGAATCTGACTTCGATCAGCTGAAAAGAAATGACTAATTCTGGAATCAGATTTGTTCAGAGCACTTAGACCGAATTCGGTCGAGTTTACTTGGAACGATTAGATCGAATCGTTCGATTCTCACTCGCAAATCCTAGTCAGGTTACATGCTATTTACCGCCCAATCGTTTCACAAGATCCACCAGCGGAGGCTTGGAATAATCGAGTTTGCGCTTGGCTGCCAATTCGCTTTCGATGAAGGCGAGTTCTGATTTAAGACGAGCGAGAGCCTCGAGATTTGCAGCGGTAGGACTTTGGACGCAGCTAGCATTCAGTCTATCAATGGATACTTGTAGTAACTCTGGAAGAGTTCCCATGGGGTTTTCTTTTTTGCTTGCCTTGGTCATCATCTTACCGTTCGGCCGCACTTCGAATCCAGCAGGCACATATTTATCGAGCGGAGGTTTTGTAAAGTCCGCTTTCCCGCTCGCGATTTCCCTCTGCACGAACAGGAGGTCTCTCCTGATTCCAGCCAGCGCTTCAGCGTTAGCAGGAGTGGGCGCTTCGAGACAAGCGGTTGAGAAATGATCTAATTTCATTCTTATGGCATCTAGAATTGTGCCACTGTCCTTAGCTACTGCAACCGCAGTAATACGACCGTCCGGGTGCAACTTCAAAGCAGGAATGAACCCTTGTCCCTGGTCAACGAGAATGTTGCCCTGAAAGTCTTTGATTCTAGACGAAGTATTCAAAACCGAATTGAAAACAACGGTCGCACTGCCATCCGGATTCGCCTGCGCCTTGGGCGCTGTGGGAGACACTGGATCGATCAGCCGCAGTGTCAAGGCACCATATGCGATGTCTGCCATTTTGAGCATACTCATCAGGTTCTGAACGCCCATGGCAAGATTAACGACATGTGCTGGGACGGCACCGTCACGGGCATGAACATCCACCATATAGTCACACAGCTTCTTGTAGTAGTCCTGACAGACCTTGAGCTCTGCTGCCACATCTTTTGGAGTTACTTCACAAACTTCAGGGTTTCTGCCAGGCTTGAAAGGAAGGAAGCCAACCTTCCTAACGAATTCAGGAGTAAAACCGGTCGAGCCTGCCACTGGGAATGTCTTATCGTTAGTACGATCAATCGGTTGTCCAAGATGATCCCGCCCTCTCCAAGTCGCACCTGGCTCCAGCTTGGGTCCCATTGCTTTTGCCATCGCTTCAGTTGATTTCATAAAGTCGATAATGTATTTCTGAGCTGCCACCATGCAATCCGTGCTCGTGACAATTGCAGGACCATCGCCAATGTTCTTGTCGTCCTTCGCCCAGAAATCCTTGCCTTGCAGTTCTTTCTTGTTTTCCTTTTGAATAGCAAAAAAGTCGATCGGCCTGACTTGACCTGTCATGGTATCGAAGAAGATACCATCAATGTTTCCGTGATCGGCAGTCGATTGCTTCCCTGTCGGTATGTAGATCCACGTCTCATAGCCGGGTAGGCCCCGAGCCATGGCATACAAAACCGATAGGCTATTGTTTGTATCTCCACCAAGGTTATGTTGCTTGTAAAGCCCTTCGAAGCCTTCGGTGGCGGCTTTATATTGTGCGGAGACGAACTGAAGAACGTCGAGCGGCACATTCGGATTAAGAGCAGCTTGTGTCAAGGCTTTAAAAGGGAAAGCCGCGTTTGGAAACAGATTGGCACAAGCATAAGCATCCGCCAGAGCGTTGGCTCGATCAACCTTACCTTCTGCGACAAGCGTCCTGACCGCCTCGATAGCTTGGATCGATTCGTTGACGCGATCCATGAACTTAGACAAAGAACTGGTAGCCTGTTCAGCGCCCTTACCATTCTTTCCAAGATTGTAGCTCAGGGTCTCATCCAACCCATCTCTCATTTTCGATAACTGCTCTTTAGTTAGTCCCTTGAATTCACTGCCGCGCCCATTCAATGCAGCATTCAATTGATCACGAACTTGAAGCGCTCTTTCAGCAAGCTCAGGTTTACTCATAACGATTACAGGCTGAATTGGAATCAAATCCTTTATGCATTGTCCGAGAATCGCTTCTTTTTGAGCTCTATTAGAGTCTCGTCCAACCGTCTTGAGCTGCGCCGTCAAATCGCGCACAAGTTCGATATTCTGGCGAGTCTTGCCGGGCACCGCGACCTCTTTGATCGTAGGCATCGTGGGTCCGCCTGCGAGTATGAGGTCGAGAGTCTCGAGATAGCGATCCAGTTCAGGAGTTGTCTCCTTCTTGAACTGATCGATCTTGGATTCCCTCAAAGCACGTAACCGAAGCAAGTTGAGGACGAAATCAGCCTCGCGCTCGCTCATATTTCTTGTCGCTTCTAACAATTCGCGGGCGCGCACCTTCCAGGGTTCGTTGCCGGCCAACTCTTTTCTCAACTCCTTCTGGAGTTTTGCTCGCGAATCAGTGGCCACTTTTACATTGTTGCCGCCCGCCTGTCCTTCAGCAATCGCTAGTTTTTCACGAGACGTCATCCCTTCAAATAGCGACTTCATACGTGCATTGATCTTAGCCATGTTCGCATAGAGCGCTTCGGTTAACACCTTCTTGGCGGTGACGACATCCACTGATTCTCCACGACCCAACTGTTCGACCAGTGCACGAACCTCAGTGGGCAGCGGCTCGCCAAAGACATCGCGCGCATATGCCGCGTCTCTGGCGAGCCTATCAAGAATCTGGTTGACCTTGCCTTGTTGAACCTCAGCGTGGGCGGCAGAGACCCTGTTCGCCAGGAGGTCAAGTTTGGCGTAGTCAGCAACTTTCGTCGATTTCGCCGATGCTTCCAACTGAGGCACGAGCGTACCGTCAGGTTTTATTTTCCCACTCCGGGCCGCATTAAGGGCATCACTAAGCGTACGGTTGTTCAACTCTCTTCCGGTACGTGCTTTGAAGTCGGCTTGCAGTTTGTCCGTGTCGACCTTCTGCAGATCTTTCTGCGTTGCAGGCGGAAGGTGATTAAAGGCGAGCTGAAAGGCAAGCTCGAAGTCAGTCCTGGCTGCGCTCATCTCCCGAGCCATGAAGGCACCGAATTGCTCAGGACTAAGTTTAAGAATATCTGGTGTCAAGATCAGCTCGCCAGTTTTGGATTGATACCCAGCAACGGCCTGGGGATCAGCGCTGTACTTCACCGCCAGCCGAACGGTCTGTCCTTTCTGCGCAGTGTTGAAGTCATTCATGGTGCCTGCCACGCTCTCTGTGAAGCGGGTCAGCTCGGCTGAGAGGTGAGCATCTGCCCCTTGCATCCGAGCCTTGGCCTGCAGTAGCTGATCGTGTGCTTTTTGAAGACTTGCCTCAGAACTACCGCAAGCCAGTCGTGCCATGGCAATCGTGTGGCAATCGGAGAAATTGAGATCTGGAAATTCGAATTGTAATCGTTGAATCTCAGGCTGGAGAAGGAGATTGAATTCACCTTCCCGAAGGGTCATTTCCTTTGCAGCCGCTTCAGCTTGCTCGGCTGCTTCCTGCACTTTCTTGACAGACGCCACCTTGTCCGACATCACGTCCGTCTTGACCTTGAATGGTTTCAGATCACCGAAATTTTCCGGTCTGGGCGGATCAAAGATTTCCGGAGCCTTTGCCAACTCTTCTACAACTGGTTTTCGCAGGCCGGCCACAACCTTGTTGAAAGTCTCGATGGAAATATCCGGCTTCGTGAGAGCTGGTTTTACCTGAGTGTTCCATACTTCGTCTGAAATTTTGAGAGCAGACTTGACTCGCTCGACCGCTTCCACCAGAGTGTTCTGATCCGCGGTGCGTTTTTCAGGAGCAAGCTTTATGGCCTCGGCATAGGCAGGTGAAATACCTATCTGGCGCGCTGTTTCCATCAGTAATTGCGTCAACTGCTGAGCACGATCGCCTGTCGCCGTCTCTAATTTGACAGCTACATCACGAATCTGATCCGGTCGAGAAAGTCGCGCCAATTCGACAGCTTCGGCAAAAGCGGCATGAAATTCTTTTGGATTCAAACCGCGCATTATGACAGGGTCGATGAATGCTTTCCTGATTGAGGGCGGCAACATATCGATGAACGGCTGAACCTCGGCTAAGACTTCCGGCGGATACTTATTGACGACCTCCCATGGAACACCGCTCGCGATCAGATCAGAGGTAAGTCGTGCCGTATCAGCGAGTCTTCTGAGCTCGCTAGGAGAGGCGTTGTTCTTCAACGCTGGATCGACAAAGTGCTGACGAAGCTCTGGGGTCATCTTGACGATATCATGGACCAGCGCCAATCTCCGCGCGTACTCCGTCATTATCTGAGGATTAGCATCAGAACGTGGACGCTCTCCGACAAGCTCTCGAAGTTTGCCTGCGACCGCATCCGGTAAATTAGCCTTGCCTATAGACTGCTCTATTTCGACGCGAGCATCTTCTACCTGCTTGCGACACACACCGTCTACTTCGATCAACTTTCCTTCAACTAAATCCCGCGGCAACTTGCTCCCTTCTCCTGCGGGCCTGCCAGCTGCACCTTCGAATGTTGGTTTTGTGGCACCACTGACGGCGGCATCCGGAGAAACAAAATTCAGTGTGATCGACTTGCCGTGAAGAGTTGCCCGCACATTTCCGTTAGGCAACTCTTCAAATTTTACGACATCTTTCAGGTTATTTTTTTCGATTCGGCCAGCGAACTCTTTCATGAACGCAACTTTGTCGACGGGTATCTCGAGGTTGTCTCGACCGCGAAAACGCGGCATAATGCTGCCGAAGTCTTTTACGTTTCTATATCCTGATCTTCCTGCGGTGAATACAGTAAGAACAAGGACCGCAGCGGTGAGCTCTGAATAAAAATTATGCTTATCAGCATCTTTCTGAATCGCGTCTTGCGTAGCATGTGATCCAATACCAAATCCGCCTTGATGACCGCACTCGGCGAGCCAGCGATATACCAGCGGCCATTCTGCTTTGGGAAGTCCGGACATTGCAGCATGCAATCCTTTACTGGAAGTTTCACATTGCTTGAGGATGTTGACCATGCCGGCTTTAGCTGCCTGCTGCTCGGCCGCAGTGGCTGCACCGGTAATCCACGAAAGGCCTTTGCCCAGAACATGTCCGTATCCGAGTAGCACCAACTGGAGTACCATATCGGTAGCGAACTGTTTGCCGTATGTTTCAGCTACCTTTTCCCAAGTCGGTCCCGGGACGAACTGACCAGTCCTGGCGTTGTAGACCATGTAACCTGACTCACGTAGTCCCTTTTCATTCTGATATCGTCTGTAGGCATCGCCAGCTTGAGAGCCTCCGGTGCCATTCCAATCAAGTTGATACGAGAGTTCAGCATATCCTTCTCTAATTAGAATGCCACCACCAGCAATCATAACCATGCCCGCAATCGCAAGTGGTGTGCCAGCTCCGAATGTCGAGACCGCGACAAATGCAGCATAGCCAATTACTGCCAGCGTAGGTACGACCTTATCGCGAAGCCACGTCCCAAAGTCTGTTTCACTAAAGCTATCCGTATTTAGGAGACGAATCATTTCTCGGAACTGCTTCATCGGTTCACCCTGTGGGTCGAACGTCTGAATGATCTTTTCGAGTTGCTTAACCTTGTCGTCCAGAATCGCTTTGGCAGTGGAATCCTGGCAGGCATCCCTTACCTGCTTTAGCTCTTCGCATGTCTCCTTCAGCTTCGGCAACTCCAACTGGATTTTCTCTATCGCCGGTTGCAAACCTTCCATTGGAATGATGCCAACACCAATGCGCAATTCTTTGATTGCCTTTTCTCTATCCGCGGCATCCCCGGTCAATTTAGCCTTTTCCCAGATCGCGAAGAAGTTCTGGCTCTGCAGGCGCTCCATAAAAAAGCGCGCAACAGGATCGCCATCTTGATTCATTTGTTTCAAACGATCCACGAGCGGTCCGAGCTTGTCAAAATCGGGCTCACGTATGATTTCCATAGCCAAATCGCGCGCCGGACCTTGCATTTCGCGACTAATCAAACCGCGAACATGGTTGACCATCTTCTCACTTCTAGTATCGCCTGCGATACCGACCTGAGCTAGCACCTGAACTTCGCCCCAATATTTACTTATCTCTGATGCCGCAAACGTGCTTCGGGCTATGGATGGATGGGTGTTAATCGCGCGGAGAGCATCATTAATCACTAGCCGTTGCTGCCCAGCTCTTAGTGAATTGAAGTCATAATTAGTGCCGATGTAGGTTCTATCTGTCCACAGGGGCAGACCAAAGGTGCGCTTCACTTCGCCGAGGACCTGGGGCATTCCGTATGAATATGTAGGCAAAATAGGGCTCGAGGTTAATCCGTTGTTGTACAAGCGCCCCCACGCTCCGCGCTCCCAGGCTTGAGTGCCGGTGCCCACCAGCGCGTTATAAGTTAGCGGCGAGAACGCCGCAAGAGTAGACGGATTGTGTTCCGTCGCCATGTCGAGAATCAATACATCGGCCGCCGCTCTGTCTGCATTGGCGGTCAACATGAAGTGGGTACCGACGCCGCGAGCAAGGTCTAGCGATTGCACCAGTGCATTCAGTCGACGCATGTCGCCGACCAAGGCGGCGGTCTCTGCATCGAGGTTGCGGAGTTCAGTTATGAGACCATCCTGTTTTTCTTTGACTTTGCCTTGATTTACCTGCCTGGCAATCGGGTAGCCAACAACGGCGGCTGCATACCACCAATACGATGTATCGTGACCTTTTTTGGTTGTCGCGCAAAGGTCGTCCATCGTCGCTTTACGATTAGTGTTTACGTTTTGAACCGCGAGATCATCCAGTCCAGCGCTAGCCCGTACGGTGGTGCTCGTGCGTAATGCAATCAACCGGCGGTGCGCCTCGTCGGGAGACAGTCCGGATCGATCTCCCACCGTCTTCAGCATGGAGTCGGTAAGGGCTTTCAATCGCTGATTGACTGTCTGCTCGTTAAAAAGAGCATAGTTGCCTGTCAAGGCGCCATCCTTCTCGAGCTGACCCAACATCTCTTTGATCTTGGTCGGCGTTATGTCTTCCGGCTTGTTCATCGTACCGGTCATCAGATCCGCCGCTGTTATTTTAGAGACATCGGTGCCACCAGACTTGATCAGATCTTGAAGAGCTTTAGGAAGACTGTTGTAAGATTGAACTTGGGCGAGCAGCTGCCGGAACCGCTCTTCACCTAGATTTCGATCTCCCTTGCCCAACTTCTCGATTGCCTTATCGATCTGAGCTTGCGGCACATCTGTCACTTGCAACATTCGCAACAGATGTGTAATTGGAGGCTTGATATTCAAGCCATACACGAGCTCTGAAATCTTGCCGACCATTTCTGGGGAGACGTCTTTGCCTTGCGCATACTCAACCAATGCTTTCGAGACGTCGGGTCCAAGCTCCTTTGCCCAACCGCACTGAGCAAATACTTTGGCCGCCTCCTCCTTGACTTGCGGAGTAGCACCATTGGCGGTGATCAGTAACAGAGTCTTGCCAGCCGCCAACTGGGCATCACGACTGCCGGCACCTCGAATATTCATGAACCTAACGATGTCTCGAACGTGATTCGCATTCTCGTTGACTTGCAGACACGGGCCCAGATGACCAAGGGATTCGAGTGCCGCAATCCATTCCTTTTGTCTTGTGGGATCATTGAGCACGGCAAACATTTTTTGTACGAAGAGATCGGCGATTTCCGCCATTTCCTTAGGCGACCTAATCGACTTCAAGGCCTCGGCAAGCTCAGGAGTAATCTCCCGAGTGAGCAGATCTACATCCTGCGGTCGGAGGTGATTGCACATGTTGAGCAGGCCTTTCAGCGCGCTCTGATAGACTTGACGAGGAACCGGTCCTTCCTTGTGTGCGTACTCGAAAGTCTGCTTGAGCTGGCGTGCAATCTCAGTACGTACATCCTTGACCAGGGGCGACAGATTACTCTCCAGGGTGCGCGTACCAGCGTCCTTCGCAGCAACCTCGCCCATCGTAGGAAGCAAAATTCCGAAATCAGTATTGTTTTTGCTGTACTCAAGCATAATTTTCAGGAAATCCTGGCGCAGCTCCGCTCTGTCACCAAATCTAGTGGCAGCTTTGGTGGCCAGTGCCAGGACATCTGGATGACAACTCCGGCTCCTCGCCAGCACTCCGGTTAGAACATAAAGCGAATCTTTGTCTCCAAGACCGGCATCCTGAATGATGGTGCCGAATCTCGCGGCGAAAGCTGGTTGATCGGCTTGCTTGATCAAGAAATCCGCGATAGCTCGGCGATCGAAGGCACCAGGTCTCTTGTCCATGAATGCTCGCAATGCTCCATCCATCACACGAGGAGCATTATCAGAATTACGCCAGGCTAAATCCAAGATTTCGCTGGCACGCTGCGCCAGGTCCCTGTTGTTCATCGCACCGAAACTACCGAGTGCAAGAGCCAGAACACGCGCCTGTTCCGACGTCATTTCAGGGCGCAATCGGCGTCCGACCTCGATACCGTCCAGTGCTAGTCTCGCCAGATCGAGGCGTTCGTCCAATCCGCCCTTGAGGTGGCTCATGTCTGGGAACAGTGGTCGCTTGAAATTGAAGGCTAGTGGATGGTTGTGCGCGAATCCATCATCTGTTTGAACGGTCGGCTTGCCACCGTCAGTAGTGCTCGCCAAAACCACATATAGAGCTTGTTGTGCATGAGGGTTGCCCTCCTTCGCTAACGCATTCAGAGCCTTTACAGCATCGACACGATCAGCTTGTGTAGATGGACCACCGCCGGTAGCGGACAGTCTGAGGACGTGCCGGCTAACATCAGCCCACTCGAGCCAATCAACCGCGCTGACGTTGCCGGCACTTACTTCATCTTCAAGTCGCTTCCTGACTTTGTCGACCTGATCGACCGTAGGTTTTTCGGTCTGCAGAAGGTCGCGCATGATTGCCTGTGTTCTCAGGACATCGATTTCGGTCTCAGCAACTGGCATCCGCAGGCGTAGAATATCGAGCGCCGCACTCTTTTCTTCAGCTGTGCCTCGCTCGAGCATACGCATCAGACTGAGCAAATCCGGTTCACCATTTGCTTTTTTCGTCTCCAGTTGAGAGACGAGTCTCTGAGCTAGAGGGTTAGCTGGACTGACTAATGCAATCAAGTCTTCTATCGCTTTAACCTTGCCCTCCGGAGTTTTTGCTTCTTGAATCTTGAGCAGTTGATGGACCGCTCGTAGATCAGGAACACCAAGGAGACGCAAGTCATCTCCGCCTTTTGCGAATTTCGAAATCGCCATCTGCTCGAGTTTCTTTAGCGATTCTTCTCGGGCATCGGCTGTAGTACCACGAGTCAGGAAAAGCTCTTCGAGCTTGCTGAACTCACCATTGATAGCCACGCGTCTAGTGTTGACAAGATCGACAGCGCGAGCCAAGTCTTCTGGTGAGAGTGAAGGTCTGAGGATCTGAACAGGAGATTGTACGACCTCAAGGGGACGAGTGCCGCTGACTTGGTTGGCAAACGCATTCTTGAATTCATCTCTGGTCGCGGAGGTCGTCAACTCTTTGATAGCTTTGTCGGTCCGGATAGCTTGTTTTTCGTAAAGATCGCGGTTCTTGGAGTCGTATCGATACTCCCTGCATTGATCGAGGTCTTTAAGCTGCGCCTTGAGAGCTTCGATTTTCTTTTCGCCACCTAAAGCGAGCAACAGTTGTTTGCCGCCGGTCTTGCTGTACTGCAGCAGGCTTACTTCGTCCGCTAATCTACTCAACTCACGGCATCTCGCCTCTGTGTCGACGCCTGCCTCGAGTGCATTCAGAAAACGGGCGACAGTCAAAGCTTCGCGAACTCGGCTCATCGTCTCCGGATTAGTAAGAATCGACGAACGTAAGAGCTGTTCTGGAGTTAATTTCAGTTCTCGAAACGCCTTGCCTGAAAACAGGAGTTGCTGCATGGAAGCGCCTTCACTCAACCGCTCGCTGACTAACGGAAGATCCAGAATCTTTTTGAGTCGAGGCTGGACTGTGCCCCAGCCTAATTTGTCTACATCCTTGATCAACTGCTCGAGGGCTTCCTTTCCTCCGAGCGCCTCTATGAGCGCTTTGTTGTCCGGATAATCCGCAGTTCGCAACAGCTCTGACAGTCCGGACTTGGCAAAGTCGATACGATCGCTTGGGCTGACAAAGCCGAGATTTGTCATACTTAGTTGTGTAAGACCACTGTATGCGCTCACCCAGGCAGCCGCACTTTTGAGCTGCGGATCACCGCTAGTAGTGGCGGTCAGGAAAAATTTGTCGGCAGCGCTTTTCAGTCGGACCACTTGCTCAGGCAGCGGTTGTCCCGTGTCAAAAGGACTAACGACCGTTGCTAGCGAATCAGCGCACGAATTCCATACTTGTTTATCTATAGTTGCATGTACACTGACATCGGTGAGGAGACCGGGGTTATCGCGAAGGCGATCAAAATGGGCCAACATATCCATTATCGGTTTCGACCCGACTGACGCTTTCAGACAGGCAACCACAGCATCTGCTTTCTGCGGATCATTGAGTTCTGCAAGATACTGTCGAATCTTGTCTCTGCCACCGAAAAGGTTCACTAATTGATGCCCACGGCCACCGACTGGTTTATCTGCCAACTCGGTTAAGACTCGCTTCAAATCAGCGTAGTCGGTATTCGGTTTGGCAGGTACGCTCAGCCGCTCCAGCGTCTCCTGCATGCGCTTGACGGTTCCGAAATCGCGAATATAGTCGGCGGTCTCAGGGTTACAAAGCAAGTCGGCGCGCATCAAGTCCTGAGGCGTTAAAGGAAGTCGGCGCAGCGAATCGGCATCGGTCAGCAACGCCCGAACTGTCGTATTTAGCGTCTGTTTAACAATGTCGCGAACGGCTGCTGCATCATTCGGTTTGGCAGGATCAAGCTTATCGATTAACTGCTGCACTTTATCTCGACCGCCAAACGCACCGAGCAAGGTCCGATCAATTGACAAATCACCTTTTTTGATACTCTCAAGCGCATCCCGCAATGCCTGAATCTGCTTCGGATTTTTCAAACCTTCAGGGGAATCCAGCGCGGCAACTGCGCGATCGAAATAACGAGCAACAGCAATGTCGTGAATATGAGATGCAGTTACTATCGGCAAATCAGCGTCACGCGAGGCTGACAAAAAACGGTCGAGTGCACGCTTGATCTCTTCGACATTGCTATTCGGGTTGACAATATCGACAACCGCCGAAGTCGCGTCATTGAAACCAGCCATGAACCTGCGCTGCACAAGTTGAAAAGACTGAACGACTTGCTGCTCCGTGATGCGCCCTTTTTCCTGCTCACCCTTGATGTATCGATCTATTAGCGGTTTGACACCAGCGTTACAGGTATTACTTCTGCGAAGCGCCATCAAGTCGACGAGACCACTCATCTTTATCTCGTTGTCGCCGCTTTGGTGCCCAGACTCGATTTTCGCAATCGCAACAACAAACTCGGTTCTACACCATACGTCAGCCGTGGTCGGAGAGGAATTATCAAATACGATGTCTCGCAGCTTGCGAAGCCCATCTGGGTCCTTACCAGAGAGAAAACGAAACGCTAACGCACTGCCAAGTTCATGCTCAGAGACTTCCCCCCTCTTGACGGATTCATCCTTCAGCTCCTCAGGAAATCCCCAATCAGGTATGTGTTTCTCCCAGAGCGTCTTGAAGGTGTTGATGTCCGGAAACGAGTTTTTCACCCTGATTGAATCTTTTACTTCAATCGAATCTTTGCCGAAAACCTTGAGCAGTTGTATCGGCGTCGCCGAGTCTTTGAGCACACGCATGGCGTCGCCGATCAGCTTGAGCTCCGCTGTATCCCCTGACTTTCCGAAAGTTTTTTCGTATCTTTCGGACAGAGCTGTAGTGAGATGACGCTTCACCGCTGGTGGTATTACATCGATGACAGATTTTAGGTCCTGAATTGTATCGGGGGTCAAATCCTTTAGGTAAGTCAGAGCATCGTCGCGGGTCCAGTACTTAGCAACGGCCAGCATCGCTACACGAGCATCTTTGAAAGCCGGGCTGTTGCGATCGCCCGATGCGTCTTTATAGCCCTGCGCGATCGCCTGAAAAATTTCAGGCTTTATGTCGGCTGCAGGCAAGTGAGCTGCAACCCTTGCCAAAGTAACAAGAGTCTTGTCATGCTCACCGTTCTTTTCTCCTGGTTTATTCCTGAGCTTAAAGAGCTTGTATAGGTCGTCCACCATCGCCTTAACTCGCTCAGGTTTACGACTAAAAATGAAGAACTCCGCTTCGGAATCCAGCAAATCGGCTGCCTTATCTGCACGCGAAGGCTTGCCTGGTATTGCCTTTGCGTCACCAATTCCTGTTGTAAGATCAATAAGGAGCTGATGGGCTGCATCCCGATAATCGGCGATCCTCAAGCGCTCTTGTATGCGTTCCAACTGTTCGGCAAACAGTGGCTCGTTGACTCCTCTCAAGTAAATCTCTCGCACCGCATCAATGGTCAAGGCGGTGGCATTATTGAATATCCCGGTCATTACCGCGGTGCGACCTTTGCCGTCCATCTCTTTGCTGAGCACATCGACGAACTTGCTTGCGAAATTCGGATCGTCCTTGGCATGGATCGAGGCGAAGTGTGCACTCTTGATGCAAAAGCCGGCATCCTGAGCGTTGAGTCCATCTTTACTCCGGTTAGCGTTAATTACGTCCAGGGCAGCCATGAACATCTCTTTGCGAAGCGGATATTTTTCCGTTTCCCAGAACAGTTTGTATCCCTCGTCATTGGCAAGCAAACGCGCATACTCGACACGCCCGGCTTTAGTCGCATCGCAAGGTTCACCCGGGTAATCCAGAAGTAACTTGCGCGCCTCGGGGCTGGTTGATTCGAGCTTCGCGATTGCTACCAGCGCGTCCTGCCGGGCGATGACATCGCCGGATTTCTCAGCCGCCGCGAGCTTGTCGGTGGCTATTCGCAACTTATCAGCAGTGGTCTCGGGAGCTTTCTCGGCGGCGGGTTTTTCAGGTGTCTCGGTTGACTTCTTTTCTTCAGGATCGTCTCCCAGAAAAGGGGTCTCCAAGCTTACGAAGAAGGATTCCGGTCCTGAGTTACCATCGACGAAGGAAGAAGACTCGAGGCTTCCGGTATCAGATACGGTGCCCTCTCTCAAATCGAAGCCGTTGTCCCGCGCGATAATTCGCATTGCCTCGCGGCACTTTTCGACTGCATTGTCGAACTTCTCTCCTTTTAACTCTTCAACGCTGCCATCGTTGTCGTTGCTGAGCAAAACCTTCTTGATTTTGCCATTCTCGAAGATAAACTGCAGTTTTTCCCCTGACGCGGCACTGAGTAAAACAAGTCCAGTAGGAAGCCCATTGTCAGCGAATGATGCGATACTTGTCTTGCCGTTGAACTCGCTTGTGACGGTCAAGGTGTTCTTACTTTTGTCGATCGTTGTCTCGGTCGTAAATTTCGGGGTGGTGCCGTTGCCGCCAGAAAATACTCTTGTCTCTGAAATCACGGAACCATTCGATTGGTATGTATATCCGACGCTAGCAATCTCTTTACGTGCGAGCGCAGCCTCTTCGTTCGGATAAATCAAAAACATGAGTTTGCCGTCGAGAGACTCCGCTCTCAAGCGCATATCGGATGATTCGACCGGCATCCCCGCATCACTACCAATTTCCGCTGGTAGTGCAGCGCCAGCATTGGGTTCGATCTGTTTTTGCAAACGATCTGTAAAACTGACAAGGTCTACAAAGCAGAGCCGCGTAGCATCATCCCGATTGGACCTGACTGGATCCTTGGAAGGAAGGATGTCGGCAAAATCCTCGATCATGTCCCCTCTTGGTCAGCGTCAGCAATAGTTGAACAATTCCACCAGGGGCGACATGGGGGACTGCGACAGAAAGCGTGAAACCAAATCGACTTCGACAGCTTCAGACGAAAGGTTGGTATCAACTTGACCGCAAATCTTGGAAATAGACTCCACGTTTCTCCGTCTGTCGTTAAAGCTCTGTTCTATCTTGCGAATCCAATCGTGCTCACAACCAGTGATTGAGGGCTTGACACTACAGGCAGCGCCAACAAATTCAATAGTAACCGCTGGAAGGAAATCTCGACTCTCTGGTGAACCGCCAATCATTGTATGTATACCCGATCCGTGCAGTAGAAACTTCGCAAAACCGGTAGTTAAACAAAACACGACCGCCAGCGCCAAGCCGGAGGCTGAACATATTGGTATTGCGACAAACAACAAGTACTACATAGTTACACGAAACATGTTACAGGAACGTTACGGCGCTCATTGATGCTAGGACCTTGCCTTTATGTCCGAGGCAAGTTAGAACACCGACTCGATGGTGCCGATCTTGCTCGATGCCAGCGAGACGCTCGCGGTCCCGTGCTGCGCGTTTCGAATCAATTCGCAGACTTGGGCAAAACTGGTTGCGTCAGGCTCGACGCCAACCAGACGATGGCGGGCGGTGCCAGCGAAACGCTGGCGAGCGCTGCCAGCCAGCCTGCCAGCCAGCCCACGCCTAATTGCGATTGGAATTTCTAGTAGTCTTTCCTAGTAATTCGAGCGATTGGCGTTGCCTCAAAATTCGAGGTAGAAAAAAATTGCTGAGGCCTTTATCCAGTTCGACAAGGGCGATTGCTCTCTGATTCATCTCGACAGCCTTCCGAATATTGCCCATGCGCGTGTATGCGGCGGTATAGCCAATGTAACTGGTGACCAGATTCGCTCGCAACTTCATTCGATTAGCCACTTTCGCGATCATAGGAATTCCAAGTTCGTAATGTTTGGCCGCGTCCGAGAAGCTTCTTCGACGCATGCAGTAATCGGCAAAACTCAGATGAAGAACGCCAAGCGTCCAATACTCCGCACTTTCTGGCGAAGTTTTAAATCGCCGATATATGCCGAAGGACTTTTTGAACCAGCGCTCCGCCTCAACCCAGTTGCCAGATTTACTGTAGACTTCAGCCAGTGTTCTTGCCCTTGTACCAAGTTCCAGCGCGTTGTTTTCAAAAATCTTCTCTGCCATGCGGAAGGCCTGAACAAAACGCTTATTGAGCGCCGTGGTCACTTTACGGGTTCGAACATAATCCAGAGAGTTGATGTGCTCAGTCACAAGAAGCGAAACAACAGGTGATTCTTTCGCTGAAGCATGCCTATCGGCCTTAACAAACCAATCCTTCGCGCCGTCATAATCACCGTCCAACCAATGGTAATTCCCCAAGGCGATATAGAGGTTAAGCAGGCGTTTGTCGTCCTTGCCGCGCCGAGCCACGAGCAGATCGACACACTCTTTGCGATATCGAATCGCCGATTTGCGATCATGTTTTTCATAAGCTCGGTCTGCCAGGGAGGAAAGCCGATCGACTTTGGAACTGTGCGACAGCAACCCGACATCAGGAAACTCGCATTCGAGCTCTCGTTGAGCCGCTGGCGAAACATTCGGGCAATTCGTAAGCACGACTCTGCGCAGCTGGGGTGTATTCGAGAGGATGGCTCTGAGTGCGTCTATCGAGATGTTGGTCTCGGACAGATCCATTTCTAAAAGCGATTCCGGCAAGCGGAAAGGTTTCACGAAGAGGAGTCCGGTGCCCGAGGCATGCAAAATCGAGAGTCCATTCACTTGCTCGATATACTTCAAAGAGTCATCACTGATACTAGTATTATTGAGCACAAGGTTCTTTAAATGCTCGAGCTGAGTGATAGATGCGAGGTCCTCATCGGCAATCTTCGTGGATGTTAGATCAAGCGAAGTCAAAGTCTTCATCTGCTCCAGACCTTCAAGACTAGAGATATCGGTATTCCTCAGATTCAGATCAGTCAACCTCGGCAAAGTAGCGATTGTCGACATTGATTGATTGGTGATTGCACTCGAGCAGAGAATAAGAGCAGTAACTCTTGGATTGTATTCGAGGACCTTCAACCTGGCATCAGTTCCGTCGGCGGGTCCTGCTCTCACAATTCCGTGGTCGATGGGGAACGCAATCGTAGATTTTTTGCGACTGCTTTCAAACTCGTCAAACGCAGGTTTTGTCGGTATCTCGAAAAATGATGTCTTCATCAGTGGTGCCTGTTCTGGTCGCATGAAGAAAGGGCTAGACAAAGCGATAGAAACAGTCAATAAGGCAAGAACAACAAATAGAAAATTGCTTTTCCTGAAAGATCGGACCTCGGACACAGGCTCCCCAGAAGGCTCCTCAAGGTTCGAACTTTCGACTTCGCGCTCGAGAACGGGGATAACATCTGCGTCCAGATCCGGACGCAGATGTGGCTCCTTAGATAGCATTTTCTCTATTGTGGAAGATAGCTCTTCCGAAATGCGCTTCCTGGTACAATCCTTGAGCGATCCTGGAGATTTGTTTTGATGCAATAGCACGGTCTCGAAGGCCGTATCCGCCCGAAGTGGCGACGCCCCGCTCAGGCATTCCCACATCACGCAGCCTACAGAATAGATGTCCGATATCGGTGACACATGCTCACCTCTACTTTGCTCCGGACTCATGTATAAAGGACTTCCAACGATCTGCCCGGAGGGTGTTAAGGCCCCGCCTTCAGCTATGGGTTGGTCGATCCATTTCGCAACTCCAAAATCCAGAATCTTCGCCGATACCGTATTGTTGGTGCTTTTCGATACGACAATATTCGATGGTTTGATGTCTCGGTGAACGATGCCTTGTTTATGTGCTACAGAAAGAGCCTGGCATACTTGGGTAAAGATGTCGATGAACTCGATGTTCTCGATGGGCTCGATTTCCAAGAGTCGGTCCAACGTCTGTCCGTCAACGAATTCCATTGTTAGATACGGAACTGATCCAACAAGACCAAAGTCGAATACCCGGGCTATGCCGGGATGATTTAACTTACTGACAGTTCGAGCCTCTGCCTGAAATCGAATATATTCTTTGCCGGAACATTTATCGGCAATCAACACCTTGAGCGCTACAACGATGTTGAGATCTAAATCCAGCGCTTTGTAAACGCGCCCCTGCCCGCCACAAGATAGATACTCCTCAATTCGATATCTGTTGAACACGACAGATCCGACTTGATATTCCCCTTTCCTATTCTGAGGCTCGGTTGAAATCTCATTCATCGATTTGGATTCCGCTGTTCGCGTTTCATGTCGAGGTGTACCAATCTTCTCCGTGCAGACGATACACAATCACTTCGGTACTTCTAATAAAACAACTATGCCAATCGCTTATTCTCAATTCTTATACCCAGTTTATATCGTGATGACTCTTTGCGCTCTCGTCGCCGGAAGTTTCCCTCCAGCATTTCAAAAGAATCCGGATTAGAAGCGGAGATGCTGTAGCTAGCTCAAAATGGATTACACCTGCAAACATTGAACAGCGTCCTAGCCTAAAATACGCATTGCAGGCAATGGCAATGATTTGCTCGCTAAGAACAGACATGCCGCGCCAGAGGAATGCGGGCTGCAGGTGAAACTAAGGCTCAAGCGGTCTTGCAAAGATTGCACCTGTGATAGTCTTGGACGAGACCCAGGTTTTGCTGATTGGCACCGCCTGTAGCGTCACCTTATAATTACTCTTTAGCGATGAAGCATGCATAAAATGCGGAATTCCATCATCACCGCAATAGACCAGGCCGGTATGCGATATGTCGAGACCAGGCTGGTTTGTACAGAGTCCGACTATATCCCCTGTTCTCAACATCGGCTCTGCTTCTGAAAGTTTGTTGAGAGGGATGAACTCGAACGAGCGGCTGTTGATTTTCTCTTCCTGATTCCGAATGTTCTCGATCATATCGGGATGAGCCACCAATTGAGGGTAACTGCCGAAATGAATGGACATGAAGCCGACCTGCGGTCGAAACAACTCGCTTCCAGGTAAATCGGCAAGCAGTTGAATTGTATGCTTAACTTGGTTGTCGAACAGCCAATCACTTGTGTAATGGAGGCGAGAGCTGAAATCGCCGGCAACGCCGCCTCGATATCGGGTGAAGGCCACTTCATTCAGAAGCGCTTCTGGCGTGCTGCCCCCTTTCTTCAACATGCGAGCGAAACCTAGCGTAGTTTCAAAGAACGTCACGCAATCCAGACCTTCTAAATTGACCGAGCAGATCTCATGATCAACTGATAGCTCTAGTGTGTGCGATTGATAGGGAGTCCCCTCGAGCTCTCTTGCAATTTTGCCCATCAACACCCCGATCGGCAATGTGCGCCAGTGACTCGACTTCGACAAGATCCGATTGAATACGGATGTTCCCTTGAAGACTTCCGCTTGCTTTGCTTGACAAAATGCACCCAATTCAAGTGAGCTCAGAGCACCCACGGAGGACAGCAGTGTTTTGATAAAAGAGCGGCGCGAAGACTTTGATGCCGACATTCGTGATTTGTGCTCCCTAAATGCACACTATGAATTTTGCCACAGTTTGCCGCGGCAAGTTCAACACTGCAACCTGTCGCACTCAAAGCTATGTGCAAGCGTTAATAAATCCGGAGTTTGGCTCCCTTTTTCGGGCTGATCTGATATAAATCACTGATTGAATGGAGGATAAGCCCATGTTGACGGTAATGAAGCCGGGCATCGAAGAATACGCCCAGTCAAAGACGGAAAAACACGCCGACGTCCTGGAGCAGCTGCAAAGAGAAACCTATGAGCAGATGGACATGCCTCAGATGCTGACGGGACCGATTGAAGGGCAGATCCTCAAAATGATGGTCAAGGTCACAGCAGCAAAAACCGTCGTTGAAGTCGGCACGTTCACCGGTTACGCCAGCCTTTCAATGGCAGAGGGGCTGTCAGAGGGTGGTCGACTCATAACACTAGACCTGGATCCCACATGTCTCGCGCTCGCAAGAAAGTATTTTGCCAAGAGCGAGCACGGTAAAAAAATCGAAGTCATGGAAGGGCCCGCCCTGCAGTCAATCGAAAAGATTGATGGACCAATCGACATGGCATTTATCGACGCCGACAAAACCAATTACAAAAACTACTACGAAGCTATTCTTGCAAAAATGAATTCCGGCGGCATTATCCTGGTGGACAACGTTTTGTGGAGCGGTGGGGTCCTTGATCCAAAGACTGACGATGCAAAAGCAATCTGCGATTTCAACGATCACATTGCCAACGATAGTCGAGTAGATAAGGTATTGCTGACGGTGCGCGACGGCGTATTTTTCATCAGAAAACGATAGATGAATTTCGGATAGTAGCAAATCCTTGAAGGAGCTAAAAGGAGCCGCAATATGACCACAAAAGTGGAAGAATTGAAAAAAATTCGAGTGAAAGAAGCGCTGGATAAAGACAGCATCGGTAAGAAGATAAAACTTTGTGGTTGGGTTCGCACTCGACGCGACTCGAAAGGAGGATTCTCCTTTATCGAATTGAATGACGGCTCATGCATGAAGAGTGTGCAGGTGCTAGCTGAAGCGGTCCTGCCCAACTACGAGAGCGAAATACTGAAGACCGGCATCGGAAGCAGCATCGAAGTTGTAGGTGAAGTGATCGAGTCACCTGGCAAAGGACAAACTACCGAAGTCAAAGCCGAATCTATAGTGGTTGTGGGCTATTCCGATTCAGCGACCTATCCACTGCAGAAGAAGGCAACTTCAATGGAATTCTTGCGTTCAATAGCGCACCTGAGACCGAGGACCAATACGTTCGGGGCAATCGCGAGAGTGCGGAATGAGGTGTCTCGTTCCATTCACAATTTCTTCCAATCGCGTGGCTTCTTGTATGTGCACACTCCGATCATTACGGCTTCGGACTGCGAAGGCGCCGGTCAAATGTTCAATGTGACCTGCCTTGATCTGAAAAATCCTCCTCGAAAAGAAGGCGAAAATGGCACCAAAGGTGATATAGACTTCGAGCAGGATTTTTTCGGACGAGCCACCCATCTCACCGTCAGCGGACAGCTCGAAGCCGAGATTTATGCCACCGCGTTGAGCAACGTATACACATTCGGTCCAACATTCCGCGCGGAGAACTCCAATACTTCGCGACATCTGGCTGAATTCTGGATGATTGAACCGGAGATGGCCTTCTGCGATCTGGAAGGCGACATGGAGTGCGCTGAGAGCTTTCTAAAGACGATTTTCACGGACGTCATGACCAATTGCGGTCAGGATATGGACTTCTTTAATCAGTGGATCGA
The DNA here is from genome assembly GCA_964418155.1 of uncultured Candidatus Obscuribacterales bacterium. Taxonomy (GTDB): domain Bacteria; phylum Cyanobacteriota; class Vampirovibrionia; order Obscuribacterales; family Obscuribacteraceae; genus JADYXR01. The sequence continues at coordinate 63,316 of CAYQKX010000042.1, forward strand.
CAAAACGGTGCTCGAAACTCTCAAGCATATCGTGGACAGTGATTTCGTCCGCATTTCCTACACTGAGGCAGTCGACATTTTATTGAAATCCGGTCAAAATTTTGAATTCCCCGTCAGCTGGGGCATCGATTTGCAATCCGAACACGAACGCTATTTGACCGAAACGAAGTTCAAAAAGCCGGTCATCGTTTATGACTATCCGAAAGACATCAAAGCATTTTACATGCGGCTCAATGATGACGGAAAAACTGTACGAGCGATGGACGTGCTGGTCCCGAAAGTGGGTGAGATCATTGGCGGTAGTCAGAGAGAGGAGCGACTGGACGTTCTGATCGATCGGATGAAGGCCTGCGATCTCGATCCCGAAGAGTACTGGTGGTATCTCGACCTCCGTCGGTTCGGTACGGTACCTCACGCAGGCTTCGGTCTGGGTCTGGAGCGGACTGTACAATTTGTGACTGGCATGGGCAATATTCGCGACGTGATTCCCTTCCCACGGGCACCAAAATCGGCCGACTTTTAGGGCGCGACCGGCGGAGAGTCGATGGGCCCGACAGAACCAGAGAAAAACAGCATAGCAGCCGAACTGCAAAGTTGGCCGCCTGATCTCACCGATCAGAAGTTGTGTCTCGAATTTTGCATGACACTGGATGCAGTACCACAACAGCTGGCGCATCTGGTCGCAGCCGTCCCCGCCATGTTCAGCGAGTGGACGAGTCGATCGAGTCACCGTAACGGCGATTGCACTGTTGACACTAGACATCTCGGTGCGCAACTAAGGGCACGCTTGCTGAATGAGCTGCAGTCAGATTTGAGGATCGACGGTGCACTATACAACTGCGATAACATCACCTTTTTGGACACCATTCAGAACAGCCTGAAGGGCAAGGTTCGCTTGTTCTACATAGATCCGCCATACAATACAGGCAACACCCACTACTCTTACAAAGATAATTTCGAGAGATCAGAATGGCTTTCGATGATGGAAAACGTAATTTCGAGAGTGGTGCCGCTACTCACCACAGATGGTTCCATTTGCCTTAGCATTGATGATTCTGAAATGCCATATTTGCGAGTGCTGATGGACAGGATAGTGGGCGAGAAGTATTTTGTCGCGTGCGTCGCCTATGAGCGATCAGGAAGCGCTGGTTTAGGTCAGGGTTCTGTAATACTCAACACGAAGGAGTATATCCTCATCTACAGCCTTGACAAACGAAAGCTGAACGATGTCGGATATGAACGACCAATCAACCGAGAGGTGATGAAGCGATACTGCAAAGTTCTGGTTGATGAGGGACAACGTCGGTTAATCAAAGAGATTGAGACACAGACGGATTCTCCTGCACGTCTTTACGAGCACAATCGATTTCAAATTCGAAGCATCTCCCTGAAGGATTTCGAAAAACGAAGATCGGAAATTGATTCTCAATTTATAGATAGTTTCGATAAAATCTTCCGAACCCAGAACGTCCAGAAGGAAAGTTCTTTTCAGAGCAGTATCATTGCGGGTTTATCAAAAGAGACACTTTACAGTCTTGAATATGTTCCCCAACGAGGGAGATACAAGGATAGCCAAAAGACTCTGTACTACTTCAACCGGGAGCTGTGTGCCTGGCTAAAGGACTCAAGCTCGGTGCAAGACGGCACCATAATCAAACGGAATAAGCTCACGGATTTCTGGTCTCACGCAGAAATACCAAAAGCAGATCTTGCAAACGAAGGCGGAGTGCTGTTCTCTCGCAGCAAAAAGCCCGAGCATCTTTTATACAGACTACTCGCCCTCACTACTGAATCGGGAGATCTCGTAATAGATCTCTTCGCAGGCAGCGGCACCACAGCGGCGGTGGCACACAAAATGTCGAGACGATGGCTTGCCGTAGAACGCGGTGATTACTTTCTTGATTGCCCCGTGTCCAGACTGAAAAACGTCGTCGGCGGTGATCCCACCGGTGTCTCCAAGCTCTCTGGCTGGCGCGGTGGTGGCACGTTTGCGTATTACCATCCGAGTGGTATCAGTGAGCCCGGCTAGAAAAATAATTTGCCAATATCTAAACAACAAGTGTCGGAATGCAATCTGTCTCGGATAGAACTTTTCATGGTTAACATGGAAGAACAACGATGCAAGCTCAACAACAATTCGAATTCAATAAACCTTATGATGCCAATGATGGTGCTGGAAAAAGCAGCGGCACCGCATCCGATGCAATCAGGCCGAACATGGCCGATCCGGAATTCAACGCCATGCACAAATCTGCTTCAAAAAATTCCAATGCAAATGGTGGCAACAACTTGGAACTCTTCTGTGGCATGGATCCACCGAAAGATGCGCCAAAAGAGGAAGAATTCAAGACCCAAACTCCAGAACAAAAGGCAAAGGCACGTCTTAAGGTAGCTGAAGCCACCGCTAAGTTTCTGTCGCAAGGTAACAAAGTCAATCTCGATGAGGACGGGAAGGCGTTGGTTGCAGCGGCAATAGAACATCAGCTAAAAGCCGGCGGCGTCAAGGCGGCCGACAGCATGTGCGATGACATATCGACAGGTTTGCCTAATGGTATCAAACTGGAATCGGCAAAGAGTGCGGACTTCGAGAAAAATGTCAAAGATGTCTACGAAAAAGCAAAACTACCTGTTCCCGAATACATCCGTTGGGTCCAAATGAAAGACAAATCCGGAACAGTGATAGGCGAGTTCGGTGTGACCATCGACAAGCTACCGAAGTAGCGCAATTGATCGAACTCACGGAGGAAGTCCGTCGATTGCAGTCAATTGCATAACTACCTCATCGACTTCGTGTCCGTGAGCGAGAGCAAAGTATTTGCCTCGGCCGGTGCAGACAAAGCCGCACTTCTCGAGCACTCGAATCGAACCGATGTTTGCCAGAGCGGCCCTGGCGAACAGGGGACGGAGATGAAACTCTGACAAGAAGCACTTGAGCGCGTGCGTGGCAATTCCTCGTCCCCAGAACTCCTTGCCGAGCCAGTAACAGACCTCCGGCTGTCCCGCTCGATAAAACGAGGCTAGATATCCGACAATCCGGCCATCGACAACGATCGTTCTTTTTTCCATCGAGTCGTCGCTCAGAATCTTCGTCCACTTCTTTGTGAACTGCGTGATGTCATCTTTCTCTTCGCCTACAAAGGCAGCCATCCGTTGAGAGATCACGTCGCTTTGTTGCTTAAAGAAAATCGCCACATCATCTTCAGTGCAAAGACGAAGTTTCAACTCGATTGCTTTGTTCTGTTTCGACGAAATCATTCGCGAAGGTCTAACGACCAACTACATGCTTCAACCGTACTCTGGATGTTTCAAATGGCACAGCGATATATTGTAGCGCGGGTTCACTGGGACGAACCACTGCCGGAGAGGCCGTTGCGACCGGAACGTAAACAATCGGTCCGTTGAGAGTGGGTGTCTTCTGCGGAAACGACGACTCCGCGGCCTTGGTTGCGCCGGGACCAAGATCTGAATCAAGAGAAAGATCGTTTTGTGCTCGAATATCTCTTTGATACGCATTCAACGCGACCAGCATCAGCGTAATTGCAAATACTACAATCGCCAAAAACTTCAACTCACGATGGTTGCGATCCGGTGCTTTCGTATGGCAACAAGCACACTTCTGTTGGTGAATAGCTTTTGCCGAAGCTGTCGACCTGACATTCAGGTCTTGAAACGTCTGCCTGAGTTCTTCAGATGGTGGATGATGGTATAACATTTATCCCTGCTCGTGAACCGACCACGGGTTTCCTGTTTGTGATCTTACTCTGCGAAAACGGGTAGTCAAGAGAACTTGCGTATTACCACGTACGGCATTTAACGTGCCATCAATTCAGCGATCGTGGCTATTGGGTTTCGGGACGCGGACCGATATATTTCAGACAACGGGCTTTTGATATTGCGGAGATCTATCAATATAGAACAGTGCTCGAACTCAGTTATCCCAGTGATACTCTGTTATCCCGGTTCCGTGTTGTGATTTCGCGGAGGGTGCCACCGCTTTCGGTGCACGATAGCTTCCCCGCCTTGGTCGTGCCGCCTGCATGTCCGGAGAAGCGATAATCGGTTGGACAGATTTACCAGCGCTCAGTGGAGTAAGCGACTTATCGTCCCCCCCAATTAAAGAGTACGCCGGTCGAGAATGGCTCGAGTAAAAAGCTTGATTATACTTTCTCCACATGACCGCAGAGATGGTGCCGCCAGTGACGTTGCGCCCTCCAGCAACAGATTTGTGCTGCGAGTTACCAGTCCAGACGGCGGTGACAAGGTCCGGCGTGAATCCGACGAACCAGAGATCTTTAGCATCATTGGCGGTGCCGGTTTTGCCTGCACAGGGGATGCCCGATAAACGTGCCTGCGTGCCGGTACCGCCGTAAACCACCTTTTTCAAAATCTCGACAATCTGAACCGTTGCATCTTTGTCCAGTACCCGAACGGGATTCGGCGAATCGAAGCTCATAATAGCCTTGCCATGCTCGTCGTCAATTCTCCTGATAAATTGGGGAGGGACGAACAAACCGCCACGAGCAAGTGTTCCATAGGCGCAAGCCATGGACAACGGAGATGCGGCAGAGCTACCGAGCGACAGCGCCAGAGTCGGTGCCAAAGGCTCTGTTATCCCGGCTCGCCTGGCGGTGTCGATTATCAGAGGGATGCCTGTCTGCTGTGCAACACGTACGCTGCAAACATTTCGTGAAAAAGCGAGAGCCTGTTCCACTGAAATCATGCCCATGAACTTCTTGTCAAAGTTGCTTGGCTCCCAGATTGTATCGCCGACGTCGAGCACCATCAGCGGTGAGTCGGAAATCGAGCTTGATGGTGTAAGTATGTGTTGTTCGAATGCCGTCAAGTATACAAACGGCTTGAAGGCCGAGCCCATAGTGTGAGGATGAACTGCGGAATTCCATTGATTGTCCAGATAGGGACCGATTCCACCAACCATCGCCAAAACTGCTCCGTCTTTCAATCGCATCGAAACAAGCGCGGATTGATCTAGTCCAGCAGGGAGGCGATGCTGATAGTCGTTAAGGGATTTTTCCGCCACTCTCTGAGCCGATTGATCCAGATAAGTGTAAACCCTGAGACCGGCATGCCTGCCGGTCTGTATTGAATCGGTCACCATTTGCGCCACATAACTCGAGTAATACGGATACTTAGGAACAAAGGTTTTTACCTCTTGAACCGGTGCAGCCTTCTTGAAGATCATCTTCTCATGCGTCGCATCCCAGGCATCGCGTTGTGTAATGAAACCATAGTCGACTAGCTTTCGCACCACAGATTTCTGTTGTTTGAGAGCTTGAGTTCGATGCGACGGCTCTCCCAACACAGACGGAGATTTAATCAAACCAGCGAGGAATGCTGACTCACCAATGGTCAACTGTTTGGCGGATTTAGCAAAATATGTCTTTGCGGCTTGCTCCGCGCCGTAGGCTCCCTGACCGAAGTAAATCTGGTTGAGATAAAGCTCTAAAATTTTCTCTTTCGAATACCGATTTTCAATCTGTGATGCAACAAGACCCTCTGCCAGCTTCAGAGGAATAGTTCTGTCTTCGTCGGGAAAAAATACGTTCTTCACGAGCTGCTGAGTAAGTGTCGAGCCGCCCTGCACTTGCTTTCGCGCAGTAATGTTGGCTAATGCCGCGCGCAATACCCCTTCTGCACTGACTCCGTGGTGCTCGTAGAAATAATGGTCTTCCTGGGCGAGGACAGAAAGAACAAGATTATTCGAAATATTCTTGAGCGATACGAGTTCACGTTTTTCTCTCTCTGGGAAGACGCAAATAAGCTTGTCGTTGATGTCATAGATCGATATCGTCGCTCCCGGGTGGTAATTTTCCAGTAGCGAAATGTTAGGCACCCTGGCCAGATGGATACAAACCAGCATTGTGAGAACGCAAACAGCCAGACACATCACAAGAGTGATGCTGGACATGGTCACACGAATGAACATCCAAACACTGTCAAAAACAGGTTTGACGTCATTAAAGCTCTTGAGCCTCTGGTAGCGATCGGGCTCCTGCAATAGTAATGCTCCAAAACGGCGCGATCAAATAGGTATATTTGATTGTATCAGCGCCCGCCTCGAAGTAAAGGATTAGCCGAAAACGTGTTCGGCGCGCTCTGGAACAGCGGGACGCTGGCGCTCCTTCGAGCTGGTTTCGAAAATTCGACGTAAACGAAGCCCATTTTTGCGTTTTAAAGCAGAGGATTCTCAGGTCGGTCAGCGATACTCCTGATCGCCCCTGTTTTTTGCTGTGCCTTGCCGGACTGGCGATCATCTACCTTAACAAAGATAGTCGGCGACTGTTCCGGCTTCGGCACTCCTGCCGATGGCGACTTCTGCGCGGAGCTCATCGCGGCATTCGCCGTCAACTCTGCCGGATCGACCTCGATAGCTTCGTTGATTACAAGCAGGAAGGTGGTTGCATCTGCATCTGCCTCTTTGGGTTGAGGGACAGGTGTAATTTTTGCAGTTTGAGCGGCGATAATTTTCGACGGTTCTGAGACTTTTGGCTTCAAGGCGGCCGGTGTGGGGACTTGAGCAGTGGCAACCACAGCCCTTTCCGCGCGTTTGCTATCGAGAGCATCTGACTTAGGTTTTACAGCAACAGCTTTGGACTCCAATTTCTCATCACAGAGGGGAGCACTGGACTCGTCGACTTTAGCGATTGCCTTTGCTCCTTCTTTCGGATCGATCACGCAACATTCGATAGGAATTTTACCTCCACCGGGAAAACCCAATTTGTGAGCTGCAGCCTTGGAAACATCGAGAACCAAACTCTCCGAGCCGAAGGGTCCTCTGTCGTTGACAACCACTACGCAAGACTTCCCGTTACGAGTGTTAGTGACCTTGAGGTGAGTGCCGAACGGCAGCGAACGGTGGGCCGCCGTCATTTTAAACTTATCGTGCCTCTGCCCGGAGGCGGTCTTCCGACCGTGCAAATGGTCGCCGTAGTGGTGCGAGTAGCCGGTGAATGAATGCCCAGGCTTGACCGCCGAGCGAGCTTCGGCACTACAGACGGTGCCAAGCCCCAGTAGGGATCCGGAGATCGCGGAGACCGACACCATATACGATACTAATAAGCGCAGTTGCATATAAGGCCTCTGGAGGCGTAGATCGGAGTCTTCTCAAGAAGAGATTCGGATGGATATATAGCGTCTCTTTGTAGCGCCTGGAAGCGAATTTTGCATTAGAAATTAGCCAACTTTTACCGTTTGCGATCCACAATGATTAGATGATGTACATTTGAAGTAGGGCCCCTGTGGGCTGCTTCCAACGGAGACGACGGCAGACAATGGAAACATCAATCCTGGTAATACTTGGTGTAGCGGGGCTGATTGTTTTGCCTTTCGTGCTGGCTATACTGATGTTTCGCCCACTTGTCATCTCGATTGCCGATCGGATTGCCGGGCGCAAGGTTGCCAACAACGAAATCAAAGAGATCAAGCAGAAGCTTTATCTGCTCCAAGATGAAGTCGCCGACCTCAGAGGCAAGATGCTCGTACTAGAAGACGAATATGAGTTTTCCCAGCGCCTGCTAAAGGACATTGAAAAACGTTCGATAGAGTCGAAACCGGACTGAGTGCAGCCGTACTATTAGTTTTCTACGCGATCTGGCTTTTGGAAGACAAGAACAGCAATAACAGACGACAGCGTGAAGAAGATGAGCAAGGAGAAGGCTGCATTGAAGCCGCCCGTGCGGTCAGCTAGCCAGCCCGTGAGCATGGGAGCGAGTATTCCGGCAAGCGCGAAGAAACTGTCCATGAGACCAAGACTTGTGGCAGCTCTATCTTTGGCCAGATCGCAATTTAGCGCGTAGAAACAGGCGTTCGGCATCAATCCGAAGCCGATTCCAAGCGAAATCATAGTCAGAGCGAGCGCAAGGTTGTCACCGGCGAATAGCACGGGAATGAAGCAAAGACCAGATATGAGCTGACAGGTCCAGATCATGTGAGAACGAGCGATCCGCATACTGCCTGTCCTTTGCCAGAGCCAATCCGAAAGATACCCTGCCAGAGCCAGTAGGATTGCGGCTGTCAGCCAAGGCGCTATAAGAAAGACTTGAAGTTCCTTCAATTGTAAATGGAACTGCTTCTCGAAATAGGCTGGCAGCCAGGTCAAGGCAAAGAACAATGTATATCCGAAGGCGAAGAAAGCGAAATTATTGGACATCAACGACGGGTTAAGCAGCATAAATCGCCAGGTGGTGGTGCCCGAATGCAATTCGTGCGAGCGAATCTCCTGACTGGAGCGGCTTCGATCGACCGGGGCACCATCTCTAATCAGCTGGAGTTCGCTATCAGAAACATGTTTCGAATTCTCTGGATAGTCACGATAGATGAAAAACCATATAAATGCCCAGGCAATACCCATCGTGCCAAGAATGGCGAACATCACCTTCCATCCAAAACTACTAATGAGCTGGATTATCAAGGGAGCGCCAATGACATTGGCGAGAGGAACGGCAGCAAGCCCTATAGCTGTGGCCCTGGCCCGCTCGTTAGTAGGCAACCAGTCAGCTACTACCCTCGTCAGCGACGGAAAATGAGGACCTTCTGCCAATCCAAGCATTGTTCGAAACGCGAACAAAATCGGCATGTTTATCGCTAAACCCATAATCGCCGTGCAAAACGACCAAAGCAGCGCAGCACCTGCCCAGACTTTGTGAGCACCGTAACGATCAACCAGTATGCCGCCGCCCGTTGTCATTATCATGTAGCCAATGCCGAAGGCACCGGCAACAAGTCCGAAATCTGAATTCGTAAACCCGAATTCAGATTTGAGAGCGCTATGAGCATAAGACAGAGCAGATCGGTCAAGATAATTTATTAGGGTTATCAAGAAACCGAGCGAGATTATCACCCAGCGAAAGTTGCTGCTCGATGTAACAGGTGTTGCTGCTTTAGCGATCTGTTGGTTTACGGGAACTTGTTCTGGGGTAATGTTCATCTGATGCGGCTTCCGGGTCATTGCGACAATATGGACCACGACCAATATGTGCGGGCGGTACTAGATTATGCAACCCCGATATGCCTCACGTTATAGCCTGAGAAAAATAAATTGAAGAATTTTGGTTAAGGATTGAACTTTTTGATCGACAGGTTCGTCTTAAACATTGTCAGCGCACGAAATTATTGGTTGAGGTCATTCTAATGTTGAAGTCAACAAAGTCCTTCTTGTCCAGCTTTGCAATCGTTTCCGCAATAGCGCTTGCCGCCACTCCAGCCCTTGCGCAGATGGAGCCCGATGGTCCGGGT
>CAYQKX010000043.1:0-72418 GCA_964418155.1 uncultured Candidatus Obscuribacterales bacterium
GGGCATTTTTTGTTTTAAAACCGATGTCGGGACTTTGATGTGGTCGGCGAGGATGAGAGATCTGAGTCTAGTCTATATCGATGCCGAAATAGAGTTTGACATGCGTCTGATGAAAGCCGAAGTTCATTACTCGGAGGCAATAAACGCAGCATTCTCTAGAGGGAATGACTTGATACTACTCTTAGTGGCTTGCGGCGGCTTCTACTTCGCCTTCTACTATGATGCGATTGCGACCTTCTTTTTTTGCGCGGTAAAGACGTTTGTCCGAGGCTTGCACCAGTTCGAAAATTGATTCGCCGTCGTCTGGGAAAGTGGCCAGACCTCCGCTGAAACTACAGAAGAACTCCTGTCCATCGTCGCTTTTAAAAGGTGTCTCACGAAACTCTTCCAGAGCACGCGTGACAGCTTTGTGAATAATTTCCTTTTTCTCGCGCCGGAACGCCAGGATGAACTCCTCACCACCCCAGCGTCCTCTGAGATCATCGACTCGAAATCTTCTAGATAAAAGCTGTCCGAGTCCAGCAAGTACTCGATCGCCGGCGAGGTGTCCGTGTGTGTCGTTGACCTTTTTGAAGTGATCCACATCCAGCAAGCAGATGCTGAAGTTGGATTTGATGCGTTGGGACTCTGCGAGAATTGCCGACAGCTGTTCTGAAAACGCTCTCCTCAAGAGCAATCCGGTGATCGTGTCTTTGTCGGATCGTTCTTTAAGCATCTTTGCTCTATCGAGTCTCACTTTCACTCGTGTCAAAAGCTCTTCGTTGACGACCGGTTTGGGCAGATAATCATCACCGCCACAGCGGAATGCTTCGACTCGTGCTTCGACGCCGGTTTGACCGGTGAGAAAGATGATGGGCAGATCTTGCCAACGAGGAATCAACCTTAGCATGCGGCAGACCTCGAAACCCGTTACTCCCGGCATCATCACGTCTAGGAGCAACATATCGGGAGGAAACTCCTGCATCGTTTCGATGATGCTGTTCGGATCGTTGAGCGTTCTCACTATCATGCCTTCGTTGCGCAAGACCAGCGCTACGGTGTTACCGAAAAATTCATCGTCGTCGCACACCAGAACGCGAGGTCGTCCACCTTGTCTGATGGCAACGAGGTGGTGAACAGCTTTCTCGAGTGAATCAGATTCGAACGGTTTATCCAGATAGAGAGACGCACCGGCATGAGCGCCTTCGACGCGGTCTTTCACAAGTGCGTTCCCAGAGATGAAAGCAAGCGGGAGGTTATCGTAGCCTGGTAGTGCTCTCAGATCTCTCGCCAGTTGAAAGCCTGTCTCAGGCGTCTCAGGGACGATGTTAATTAGGGCGGCATCGAGAGGATAGATAGCAGCCTTGCTGAGCGCATCGTCTTGGGTGGTGGCTTTCACTATCTCCACCAGCCGTTCTTTTCCGAGTTGCTCGACAATCTCGAGGAAGCCGACATCTTCGTCAACCACCATGATGCGCGCCATCGCAGGTTGATGCTCGGAAGGCGAATCGTCCTCCTTGCCCTGCACCATATCCATAACATCCTTAGCTTCTTGTTCTCCGTCGATCTGAGCTTCCACCAGACGTCGATCGATCTCGGCCCACATCATGTCGCGCTCATTGTCATTCTTTTCGAGCATAATGACGGCGGAGGTTTCGATAAAGTCCATATGCTCGCCGACTTTTCGAAATCCGAGCGAACCTCCAGTGCCCTTGATTTTGTGCGCTTCTCCGCGAACCTCTTCGAGAAGTTCTTTACTTGTCGGATCTGCTTTCGACTTGTCGATAGCCTGCGCCAGAGCTGTTAGCTTTTCGGGAAGCACGCGCGCATACTTTGACACGAGTGCCAGGAACATCGTCTCGAAGTCTTTCAGTTTTTTCTTCTGCGCTTCTGCGCTCTTGTCACTTGCGAACTGACATTCGACTTGTGCGCCGAACACAAAGGGGATGAGTGGCTTGCTCGCGCTCATGCAGATGTTCCAATCTTTGAGCACTGACCGCACTTCTTGTAGCTCGGTTTTATCCCCGGCCACAAAGACGATTTCCATCTGATGACCAATGTTTCTAATCTGCTCAACCCAATGAATGCCGCTTACATCCGGCAATGGAGAGCCTACGACAATAAGATCAGGCTTCTCATGTTCGACTGCATCTTTTCCCGATCTTCCATTGTCAGCTTGGACGACTTTATGACCGCGGCTTTCAAAGAGTGGAACGATAAGCTTGCGGAACTGTTGATCTTTGTCCAGTACTAGTATCGTTTTTCCCATTCAGGATTCGCCAGTTAAGTGATGGTCCTTTCGAGATATACCCAGCTCGCCTAGATCAGGGACTGAACTTCCGAAGTTGATGGTCTCGTCTTCTTTGATAGCTTGCCAAATCCGACTTGCTTATTCCGAGATAATCAGCGAACCACAATTGATCCTTCGATGATTGCATGACGCTTTCATAATTGTGCAGCAAAAAACGGATGAGCGAGTGACCCTCTTCATCGATATCGATGTCGAGAAGTGCCTTTTTCAGCTCATCTTCGTCAACGTAACCATCACGATTGATATCAAGTCTCTGGAACAGCTCGTGAAAGATGCGCTCTGATTCTTGCGGACCGATCATGTCTTCCAGCGCCGCGGCGAGTTGATGAGCCCGGCGTTCCATAATAGCGACCGTAGGGCAACGTAGTGTTTCCGCTTCTAACCCTCGTTCGAAAGCCTGTCGGCATGTGGCACGGGCCAGATCACACTTGCCGATGCGCGCATAAAAACCGGCCAATTGAACCCGCGTTAGAAAAGGCATCGCAATCAATTCGTGATATGCGTTCGTCACGACCTCTATATCTAGCGCGTCCTCTAGGAGTTTTGAAGGGCGGCCCTTCGAAAGTTCCTTCATGACAGTGGCGAGATTTTCTCTATATTCGTCCAGTGGAAGCGCATCGGCATGTTTAATCGCCCTTTGGAATGACTCTTCGGCTCGATACTGATCGCCTGAGCTTTCGTATTTCTGAGCGGCTCGACTGTGCTCGAAAGGATCTTCAAGTGCTTTGCCTTGTTTTGCCATTCGAGATCTCCCAATTCAGAATTGAATTTATAGGGGTAGGTCTTGTCTGAGCGTGCGTGGGTTCTGCCAGCCCATTTCATCTAGCGCTTCATCGAATCCAACACGCATGCGGCTGCAGTAGTTGAGAGCGATGATACATTGCTCGACTTTGAGAAGACCTTCCCGGATTAATGGAAGGCAGATAAAAGCCGCATCCACGGTCTTTCGGCTAACTTTGCTGGCTGCTTCGAGGATGCCAACCAAGTCACCTCCATGTTTTTTGCGCACTTCCAGAGCTACTTTGATATCTTCTTCCGATAGAATACCGGCCGTCTGTAGTAAGTCGAAGGCGGGCTTGAGATTGCGCTTGCTGCCTGCCGGAACACTAACATTGGAAGCCTGTGCGCTGCCTCCTGCACCTGCACCGGCAGCTGATGGTGGTGCTGCTTGTTGCGGACGTGGCTTCTGAGGCGCGCCTCCTTCTTTGGGCAGCTCTAAGGAAGTGTCATCCGGTGTGAGATATTGGTCGATGTTGCCGCCCATGGCGTGCAAGCGCCTCAGTACGTGCGGTGCGCGTTCGGGCGACATGCGCTCGTCTCGGATCAGTTCCTGTAACTTCAATGCAGCTTCGAGCGTGGGCTCGCTAATCAGCCCCGCGCCGGTCAGCATAGTACCCAGGAGTAAGTTTGGACGTTTGTCGAGAAGATGGTAGTCGATATTTATTTTCGGACCCGGATCAACCGGCGCATTCATCATCTGCTGAGGATATCCAGGTTGGGGCGGATATCCAGGGGGCATCTGCTGCATCGGCATTTGAGGCGGCATTTGTTGAAACTGCTGAGGCGGATACTGCATTTGTCCGGGTTGTTGATACCCGTAGGGCGGCATTTGCTGTTGCTGCGGCATGTAGCCCTGCATACCCTGCTGATAAGCGGCGGAGTTATATTGTGGATTGGGACCGGAGATGTTCTGCGGCGGATACTGAGGAAGATTTGGGTCCGGCATGGAGCCGGGCATACCCCCGGGCAGACCGGCAGGCATCGCGCCAGGCATTGCGCCAGGCATTGCGCCAGGCATTGCGCCAGGCATTCCACCGCCCATCATACCGCCGGGCTGTGGCAGGGGGGCGGATGCTGGAAATCCAGCGCCCAGATCGCCAGAGTTGTTCTGATTAAAGCTAACCTCTTCCTGTTGGACTTCGCCCACCGGCTTCAGCAGATCCGGGATTTGCGTGTATGAGGATAATGAAGTGTTCTTCGGTGCTGACATCACCAGGATGTCGTACATGAACTCCAGGTCTCCCGGAGCGAACGACTGGGTCCAAACAACCTTGTTGGCGACGCCTTGTTCTTGTTCGTACAGCGTCCAGACCGGCTCCTCGACCGTCTTTTCCCATTGACAGGTGAGCACGAATGCAGCTTCACCGGCTTGCCATGGGAGTTCAACCAGGCAGCCTCGCCGGCTGGTCGCCTCTTCGAGCATGAATTTGACCTTCGCCATCGAAGGGCACCCTTGCTCGGGTGGAAGCTTTTGTCGGTTGGATGAATGGTCTTCTTGTTTTGGTTGCGGTTTGTACATGTAACTACTTTGGAATCCCGGTGTGTGTTTACTTCTTATCTTATGCCACGTAACAACTGTTTTTTCGTTGTTTTTATGTTCTTGGTAAAACAGCTCATATTCCTGTTTATCAGACTCGTCACTTCTTTGATGCGGTTGCAGTAGCCTCGAATTTTGAGTCCAAGTCTTGCCAACATGACAAGTAGTTGTCCTGGAGAAGTCCAGACTCTAAAGCAAATTTTGTCGGTGCGTACACAAGCGAACTTTCGAACATAATTGCCATGGTATTGTCGATTTTTTGTGGCTTCAACTCAGCGCTCGTCGCTCGGTCGAATGTCTCGGCATCCGGTCCGTGCGCGGACATGCAATTGTGAAGGCTGCCTCCACCAGGGACGAATCCTTCGAGCTTGGCATCGTATACGCCTTCGATCAAGCCCATATATTCACTCATGCAATTCCTGTGGTAATAGGGCGGACGGAACGTTTTGTCGGCAACCATCCAGCGTGGTGGGAATATGACGAAGTCAACGTTGGACAATCCCGCATACTCGGACGGTGAAGAAAGCACGGTGAATATCGAGGGATCGGGGTGATCGAAACTTACGGTGTTGATCACGTTAAACAGACGCAGGTCATATTTGTACGGATAGTAGTTGCCATGCCAGGCTACGACGTCGAGCGGATTGCGATTAATTTCGGCTTGCCAGAGCTTGCCGTGAAATTTTGCAATCAATCGGAATGTACCGCGCTCATTTTTGTATGCCGCCATCGGCGCCAGGAAGTCTCGTGGGTTGGCCAGTCCGTTGGAGCCGATTGGACCCAGGTACGGTAGACGAAACGCTGGTCCGTAGTTTTCACAAACATAACCGCGGGCGGTATCATCAATGAGCTTGACTTGGAATTTGATGCCTCGCGGAATTACGCAGATTTCCCAGGGAGCGACGCTCATAATGCCAAACTCAGTGGCGATCTCGAGCGTACCCTTTTCCGGGACAATCAGGAGATCGCCGTCGGCATTGTAGAAGAAGCTGTCGTCCATAGACTTGTTGGCAGCGTAAATATGAACGGCAGAACCTCTCAAACTAGCGCTGTCTCCGTTGCCTGCAAACGTAACAAGCCCCTCTACGAAATCGGTTTTGGCCTTTGGAATCGGTACGGGATTCCAGCGCATTTGATCGGGTGGTGCCTCAATCTCTTGAAACGGGCGACTACACAAAAGCGTGTTGGGGAGCGGGCTGAACTTAGAATGGACCACCGACGGACGAATCTTGTAGAGCCAGGTCCGCTGATTCTCATGGCGATGCGCGAGAAATGACGAGCCGCTCAATTGCTCCGCATAAAGTCCATAAGCAACTGCCTGGGGCGAATTCTGTCCTTGAGGCAGGGCACCTGGCTCAGCCTCGGTGGCAAAGTGGTTGCCAAATCCGGATTGATATTGCAAGGTAGTGGTCATTTTTGCCTCTCTTGACTATGCTGAAAATTGCTCTGGGCGTGCTTTCGAACAGTTCGGCACGTGCCTCTCCAGTCCTGATTCCAAGTGGTGGATTGGACCTTCGCCGGCGGCTCCATCGGAGTATGCCGAGCCCTATAAAGAATACCAATGTTTTAGATTTGTGAGCTAGCTATGAGCCGCCGGGGTCGGTTTGTGTAAGATAGTTCCCGATTGAATTGTTGTAGTGTCGGTGGAGACCTCAAGTTGAATAGCAAACAAAAGCTCGCCTTTCTTCTTGGCGTAATCGTGATTGCGATTATGGGTTTGAACCCGCCCTGGAAAGAGGCTGGTCCTAAGGGCTTACCGCTCGCCTACGCACCGATATATCAACCGCCTGTGCCTTTGCGCCCCGATCATGGTATGGAGATCGACCTTGCTCGCTTGCTGTTGCAAATTGGAATCGCAGCGGTGCTCACCGGCGGTTTGATCGCTGCAAGTGCGCCACCCCCCTCGACTTCCACGTTGTCCAGAGTGGAATCGAAGCCGGTTGATTCCGCTCCGTCCTCTCCTCCGCAACTCAAGATCGTCAGAGGCAAGGATGATGAGGAAGAGGAGGACGATGAAGAAGATGAAGATGAGGACGGCGACGAGGTTGAGGATGACCCGAATGTCATCAGGCTGCCTTCAGGAAAATCGTTTGGTGAATTTTTGATTGAATCCGAGGATGATCCGGACTACTGGGAGTCGTTGACCGAAGCCAAAGGCGTTATCAGATTGCCCGTCGACAAGCGAATCCAATTAGAAGTCCGAACCGACAAAAATGTCGATCTGTCCTTCGTCTCTGCCTTTACACCGTCATCGCTTTACTCCGTCGATCTGACCGATGCGACGATGAATGATTGGGATCTGGCTTATCTTCAGAAGCTCACTGAGCTGAAGGAGCTGGACCTGAGCTCGTCGAGCATCAGTAGTCAGGCGCTGACGTATCTTAGAGGGCTGGATAATTTGGAGAAGCTCTGGTTGGACGATACCAAGATCGACGACTCTGGTATTGAAGCCCTGAAGCACTTAGAGTCATTGAAAAAGCTTTCCGTGAAAAACACAAAGCTCACTGCTGATGGTATCAGTAGGATTAAGGAAATGCTGGTCGATTGCCAGATTGAGACC
This sequence comes from uncultured Candidatus Obscuribacterales bacterium, assembly GCA_964418155.1. GTDB lineage: Bacteria > Cyanobacteriota > Vampirovibrionia > Obscuribacterales > Obscuribacteraceae > JADYXR01. Next base: position 7,168 of record CAYQKX010000043.1, read on the forward strand.
TGATTTTAGGGATTAAACCCCGGGCATTCAGAACTAGCCTGATTTGTTTCATTGCAGAAAGATCAGTTAACTCGAGTTAAGCCAGGAGTTTTCCTTCAGTGTTTGACATGACTTCGTGCTGGCACATCTCCAAAATGCGACCAGAAGTGTCACTTCCTACTTAACCGCTCTGTTTGAGCTAATTTCGGAATTGTATTACTGCTCATTGACATGACCTGGAAGTCTGGCTCATATTTTCTGGCGTTTTTTTGCTAGAAGCGGCGCTTCTGACCTTGAAGTCAGGGGCTTGTCGAATAAGTTGTTGTTCGTGAAAGTCTAAACTGCTCCAGGTGCAAGCTCCTCATGCACCACAATACCCATTCCTGGATCCAGATCGAATTGAGTGAAGTCTTGGAACTGGTCGAGTCGAGCTAGAACTTCATTGGGTTGCAGCTTACGGAGCCGGTCACAGCTAAACTGCTCGACCGTGAACGATGCCATGATAGAACCGTATACGATGGCTCGCCTGATTGTTGCATCATCTATCTGGTCGGCTTGCGAGAGGTAACCCATGAATCCGCCTGCAAAGCTGTCTCCTGCGCCTGTCGGGTCGAACACGTCTTCCAGCGGATAGGCTGGGATTGCAAAGTATGAATCCTTGGTGAAAAAAGCGGCGCCGTATTCTCCGCGCTTCACCAGAAGCATCTTCGGACCCATTGATAAAACGCTCTTTGCCGCCTTCATCAGGTTGTGCTCGCCGGTCAACTGTCTCGTTTCGGCGTCATTGATGATCAGGGCATCGACAACTTTGATTGTCTTTGCGAGTTCGTCACGCGTGGTATCAATCCAGAGGTTCATGGTGTCCATAGCGACGAACTTCGCATTGGATTGCTCTCTTACTTCCCTTTGCAGAGTCGGTTGAATGTTGCCGAGGAAAAGGTACGGAGCATTCTTGTGTTGATCGGAGAGGGTAGGCTTGAAGTCGGCGAACACGTTGAGTTGCGTATCCAGCGTGTGAGCAGTGTTCAGATCAAAGCCGTACTCGCCGGCCCAGAAGAAGGTTTTGCCGCCTTTGATTCGAATCAAACCGCTCGTGTCGACCCGCCGTTCGTGGAAGACAGCTTCGTCTTGCGCCGTGAAGTCTTCTCCAATGACGGCGACCACGGCTACGTCGGTGAGGAAGGATGCGGAGACCGAGAAGTGAGTGGCAGAGCCACCCAGGCATCGCCCTCTTTCTCCAAATGGGGTCTTGATTGAATCGATTGCAACGGAGCCAACTACAAGCAATGATGACATTAGGCGCTCGTCCTTATACTGGTTTAAACGAAAACTGTTTCGAACCTTCCGTCGGGAAGGTGGCTGCTGAGACAGATGCTAAACAGCGTAACACGAGGAAGATTCAAGAAGGGCGCCCAAAGGGCGCTTCGGAAATAAAAATCATGCAATGAGCTATCTGATAGACCTCTCGAATGCCGCCACGCTCTCGTTTAACGCATATAACCAAGTTGAGAAAACTCTCAATCTGATGTCACAGTTCTTGTAGCATCAGCCCCTGGCTAGACGTCGGAAAGAACGGCATATAGAACTCCAATCACGGAAAGATCGAAGACCATGTGCCAGAGAATTGCTGTGACGAGCGTCTTCGTTCTCCTGAACACCCATTCGAAGAAGGCTCCGACGAAAACCAGCGCGATAAGAATCAGCTCGGTTACTCCGGGATTGAAAAAGGCGCTGAAAACGACATAGTGCCAAGAGGCAAAAGCGATAAATGTCCAGAAGCTTCCTAACCGAAACTGCGGTCGATTGTATCGTCCCAATTCCTGTACGATGAATCCTCGCCAGAAAAGCTCTTCCAAAGTGGCATTGATGAATATGAAGTACACTGCCAGTGGTATCAATAGATGGCGATGAAATCCGCGCTCTGCCAAATGAGAGAGTGCAGTCTCTTTCTCGATAATTGAACTGCCACTCAAGTGATATATTTCAATTGCCATCAGAGGCAGTACCATCGCTGCCACTGCTATGACGAACAGATTGGCACGTGACGGTGTCTTGAGCTGTTTTATCCATGAGCGTCGTGATTTAATGATGCAGGGCAGGAGACAGGCACCGTGATATAGTGCAAAACTTGCAACCATGCTCTTGAAATAATACATTCCCAGCCATGTGGCTGGCCACGGAAGTAGGGTTAAAAGTATCAGAAATGGCGCCGCCATCAGGACTCGTTATCAAAGCTCGCGAATATTGATTTTGCCAAACGAATTGCGCGGTGTCTGAAACTTATCGTTAGCCATCATGCACCAGTCGAGTTTTGTGTGTTGACCAGCTCTCGCGCGCGCTCGGCGGCTTTCACGACTGCTTTGATGAGTGTTACTCGAATCTTTCCTTCTTCTAATTCCATCAACCCGTCGATAGTGCAGCCTGCCGGTGTGGTCACCATGTCTTTCAGTAGAGCAGGATGCGCTTTTGATTCTAATACCATTTTGGCGGCACCATACATGGTCTGTGCTGCAAGAAAAGTAGAGGTGTCTCTTGGAATTCCGAGCTTCACTCCTGCCTCTGCGAGTGATTCGATGATCACATACAAGTATGCCGGCCCGCTTGCCGAAAGCGCGGTTACTCCGTCCATCAGACTTTCGTCGAGGAAGACTGTCTCGCCGACCGATTTGAATACGGTCTCGGCGAGCTTCTGATGCTCAGGCGTGGCATGTTTTCCCGCGCACAGACCGGTCATCCCTGCATTGTTGACCGCTGGCGTATTGGGCATGGTCCGGATAACGGGAATCTCTTTTGTGAGTCGTTGTTCGATAAACTTTGTCGTGACGGATGCCGCGACGGAGACGACTAGCTGGTCAGGGGTCAGGATGTCGTCGATTTCGGTGAGGACGCTGTGCATGTTTTGTGGTTTTACGGCAAGAAGAAGAATATCCTTGCCCTGGGCGGTTTTGCGATTATCGAGCGACATGTTTATCGACAGTTTTTTCTTCACCCTTTCCATCGATTGCTCGTGAGCTACGGAGCCTGAAATATCGGCGGCTAGCAGATCACCCTGCTTCAATAGCCCTGCGATGAGAGCTTCTCCCAGTTTGCCAACGCCGATTACGCCGACCTTCTTTCCCTTCAACATGTCGCACTCCTGTTATGACCGTGCAATTATAAGTGAAAAGCCGGCCTCGTTCTGAGGCCGGCTTTAAGTTCAGTTATCTCTTTATTACCTGGCGTAGGCAGTTTTTGCCGCTCTGAACATCTGCTGATATTCGGAGTTGCCGCGCAATTGCATAATTGCTGCGGTTGTCTTCAATAGGTGGCGAGAGATCTTCTGTGCTTCTGGATGGTTGGATCTAACCAACTCTTTCAGCGGCTTGACCGCATGGATGGCATGAGGAACCGAGAATTCGGCTGAGAAAGCGGTATGACCGTTGTTGAGCTTGCGGCTCGTTATTCCGCGATAGCCGATCAATTGAGCCGGATTGATATCGGCGAATGATCTGACGTTGTCGCCGGTTATGTAGAGGTGCTGTCCAGGCGACAATTTGATCGAATGACCGGCAGCCGTGACTTCGACGGAGCCTTTGCGGACATCGTCAAGATCATACACGGCTAGTCCATTTGCAAATGCCATCACGAGAGCGAGTGAGTTTGCTCCGATCCGGATGTTTCCGACGGCGGTTTCGATCACGGTATCAACCTTGGGTGCAAACAGTGCAGACCCGCGGTAGAGGCTGGTGCTCGGTTGTGTCCCATGATTTTGAACTGAGCCTGATAGTGTTCTTCCGCTGCTGAGTTTTACCGATGTCGGAACCGTGACTAGCGTTGCAATGGTGGCACAGCTCGAGTCACCTGTGACGCCTGTTTGTCGATCGCTTACGATTGCGGCAGGAATTTCACCGGACGAGAGTTCAGTGTCGCTGAGCCAGCCCTGTTTGGCTGGTGCGGCGAGGCTGAGTGCTGTCTCGATTGTAGCGAGTGATGAGTCGAGGTTTGCGAAGCCATTGAGTGAGGTTCCGATGTTTGGCATTGTCTGGCCGGCGACCGGTTTTGAGCTGACCGCCATTGCCGATGGTGTCGCTTCTGAGGATGACGCCGTGGATTCGTTTGTTTGCATGGATGGAATCATCGCTGCAAGAGTCGTCGCCAGGTGATTTTGAGCGGACAGTGAAACAGACTGCGTCGTTGGTGCAGTCGTTGTTGCTGTCACAGGTGGGTCTGCTGTGATAGTCACTCCGCCACCCAATACTATCGAACCTGGACGTTGTCCGGCCTGGAAAATTATGTCTGCATCGAGGGCGTTCAAGATGTTGTTGGGTGCGAGGGCTGTGATTGTCGTGTCTCCGAATAAGACCGCGCCAGTGCCCATTGTCGTTATTGTGACGTTGCCTGGGTTGGTTCCGGCTGGGGCTCCGTTGAGCGGTGCTGTTTGAATGGTTATGTCACCCTGGCCTGCACCGGTTTTTACTCCTGTCAGGTAAGTGGCGACGGTGGTCCCCGGTGCGAGCGTAATCACGCCCTTCGTACTGGTCGAGGCAAGTAGGATCGATACAGGCTGGTTCGTCCGGTTGGCGGGCTCAGCTATCTGAATGATTGAATTCTGCTGAGTGGTTATATTGCCGGTCTTTCCTGCGGCGAGCACGCCGATATTGCCATTGACTGTCACTAGATTGGTGAGATTGATCGAGCCTGTTGAGGCAAGGAAAAAGTCTCCTTCGGACCCCGAATTGAACAGCGTCGTCGGCACCTTCTTAGATGCCAGCGCGACGAGATTTACTTCTCCAGGTGCTCCGTCAGTATTCGCCGACAGTCCTGGCGTCTGCACAATAACTGGGGCCGCCTGAGTGCCAATAAAGCCGCCGCCGGTCGAGAGATCAATTCGAACTTTGGCGCCAATTACATTGTTGATATTCGGAAAGATGATATCTCCAAGTCCATCGGAAGTGATTTCCACGTAGGAAGTGGTCTTCGTGCTGCCCAGCAAACCGTTTATCGTGATGTCGTCGGTGACAGTGCTACCCGTAGTTTCAATTTTGATTCCGGCTGCAGTCAGGATGTCCGTGTTGACGTTGATCGCTCCATCCGATACCAGCGAGAACTGACCCTTGGCAGTTGTGCTAACCAAGTTGAGAGTGCCGACATCTTCGTTGGCGATGTAAACATTGCCTACGGCATTGGCAGTCAGGTTGGTGGTGAGCATCGTGAGCGGTATCAAATCGGTGCCGATACTGCCGGCGGTGGAAGTCAAAATTGTGTTTGTTGCGATGATGTCGTTGTTGTTATCCTCGCGAGTTATGTTGCCGCTGGCGGTTAGTGTCGCGGTACCGCCTGACACATCGATATCGCCGCCCAGTATGATGTTGCCGCTCGAGGTCGATTTGCCGCCCACAATAAGGTTTGCTGCCGTATTGACGAAGACCGTTCCTGTCGTATGAATTGTACTCGACGAGGTCAGCGTGAATGTGCCTGGTCTGAGTACGTTGGTCCCGACGGCGTTGAGGTCCATTCCTGTCGCAATCGTGTTGACGATGTTTATTTCTGGACCGGTTGTATCCACGTTGAGAATGGAGGCTTGAACTAGAATTGGAGCGTCCGCCGTACCGATGCTGGCGTTGCCGTCACCGTTGCCGCTAGCGTTGTTGTCATCGCGCAAACGTACGGTTTCCGCCACTAGCGGTGCGTTCGTGACGATACCGCCGGTACCGGCTCCAGTCTCCGTAGAGGCCAGGAAAATCGTTCCTATTCTTCCGAATGCCGATGCAATTGTTCCTGCGATCGTGATCGAACCATTGCCACCAATGTCTGCTGTCGTGCGCACGTCGAATGTGTCGAGGTTGCCTGCCGAAGAATCCAGAATAGTGACCGCTCCATCAGAGAGAACGAAGACGCTTCCCTGCGTGTTTGCTCCTACGAAATTAGCATCTACGTTGATTGGATTTGCTGCGTTTTGTCCAATAGTGCCGAATCCCAGGCCGACAACGCCATCGGCAGGATTCACATCTGCAAGGTTGACCGTGTTGGCGACCAGAGTCGCGCCGCCTGGCGTTCTGATGCCGGATGTACCAGCGATGTCGCCAGACGAAGTGAGATTGATGAACGCCAGTAGTCCGCTTGTCGCGGCGATGGAATCGCCGTTTCTTACTGTGATTTGTCCGTCACCCTCGCCATCCGCGGTGGTGCTGACGTCGAAAGTACCGCCATCGCCACCGGTGCCGCCTGGAAGTGTTGCGGTTCCGAGCGTGACGTCGCCTAGGTTGTTGACGAATGCGCTGCTACCGCTATTGAGGTTGAGAGTATCAGTTTCGGTGAGCACGCGGGTGGCTTTCTTCGATGCGAGCCCTCCACCGATACCTCCGGTGCCGGCAGTGAGCGTGACGCGTCCAGCTTGAACTCTTCCTTCTCCGCTCTGAAAAATTCCGCCGACACCTGATTGTGCTGTGATGATGTCTGCGTTTGCATCACCGGCAAGAATCGCACCGTTGAGGACAATCGTACCGCCGGTCAAGTTAAGATTGGCCGGGTCGAACTCATATCCGGTGACACCGACGCGTGCGCCTGTCGAGTCGTACGTGATTGGTGTGACATTGCCGTCTGAGGTCTCGGGTTGAGCAGCGAATACGCGAACATCGCCATCATTGTTGCCCAGGCTGAGGTCAGCTTGCGTATTGATGATGCCGGTTCTGATCGCCGCCGTCTTTGTACTGGTCGATGCGTTGCCGGCGATCAGTGAAACGTCGCCTGAGTTGTTGTACAAGCTGGACGTTCTGATTGCAAGACGCCCGTCGGGAAAGAGAATTCGTCCGTTATCGACGCTGGTCGAGAAGGCGGCGAGGATGACGTCGCCTCCGTTGTCTTGCTGATTGCCGCCGCCCTGTAGGGTCGAACTCGTATCAATAAGATATCCTAGATACTTGCTTCCGGTGAAGTCGATGTTGCCACCTAATCCTCCCGTGAAGTTGACCGTCGCCTGGTTGCCCGTGCCGATACCGACGCCTGGGATCGGAATGCCTGTCGTATTCGAGCCACCAGGGTTGGTGACTGTAGCTCCCGCGACCAGTGTGACATCGGTCGCTGGAGTTCCGATCGTGCCTGTCGAGTTGGCGGTGCTGATGTAGGCTGTGCCTGTCGCGATGATGTTGCCGGCCGCCAATATCGTGATGCTTTCTCCGGCGGTTACAGCTCCGTTGATGATGATATCGCCGGCGGTGTTAGCAAATGTCGGATCTCCGGTGAGGCAGTTGGAGCCCAGTGTCAGGGTACCATCGGTAGTCAGTACATGCGCGGCGAGACCGTCGGTATTCAACTGTCCGCTTATCTCATCTACATATGTGTTGATTGAACCAGCTCCGCCGTGTATGTTGAGCTTGTCGGACAAATAGGTGCCGCCGTTGAGATTGGTGGCGTTGTCATCCGTGTTGGTATTGTCTCGGATGTTAATCTCGCCGTGGTCGGCGGAGAAGGTTCCGCCTGCTCCATCTATATTTAAGTCTGTCGCCAGTTTTGACGTCGCGATGTTGAGATTACCATCGACGGCATTAATCACGCCGCTGTTGTTAAGCTTACCGTCGCCTACGAATATGTTGAGCTGTTTCGCTGCTGATACTACGGCTGGTGCCGCATTCGTTATGGCGCCGTTAGCTGTCGCCACTGTCAAGTTGCCGCTCGAAGATATCGTACCGGTATTATTGAGAGAGTTTTCCGCCAATAGAGTCAGGTCGAGGTGGTTGACCGTCCCTTTCATTGACTCGAGGGATGTGCCGTGGAGGTCGGTGGTTATGGTACCGGTATTGGTGATATCGTCTGCCGATATCGTTCCGGACCGTACTTTGTTGTCTGTCGAAACACCAAGTATAGAGCCGTTGTTGGTCAAGTCGCCTGCAAAATTAAGAGAACGGTTATTGTTAAAATAACTCACCGCCGAAACGTTTTGAGGAACGACGACATCACCGACTCTCGATGAAGCGGAGTCGTTAAGTGAGAAAACGCCACCCGTCGCGGTACCACTCGCGCTAATCGAGATAGACTGCGGTCCTTTGGCGAGAACTTGTTGAACCGCGACAAATTGCGCTGCTGTTACTTGCTGTCCAGGTGTGAATGTTTCACTCGCTCCGCCGACATTAATGGTGACGTTTTCCTGTCCATCAAATAGTTTCGATCCCAACTGAATGTTTTTGAGATTCGACGAGAGATCCAGGTCAAATTGTCGAGAACCGAGACCAGTTGTCTGCCTCGTCACGTGAGCGCTGAACGCTGCCGTGAATCCGCCCTGCGTGAATGGATTGAGCGCTGTGTTAGTAGCCTGGCGTTCTTCCCGTCGCGAGTGTTGTACTCGATTCTCTCTGTTTTGCAATCGTGCCAGGCGTGCGGTATCGTCGCCGCCGCGGGCCTCGCAGGGATTGACCGACACAAGGAGGCAGGTGCCTGCTGTCACGGGAAGGAAACGAGTGAATAACAGATTGGCCGCCTGGTTCAATCTTGCGTTGCGCATAGCCTGATGCCCTCCAATAGCTCACGACAAAACAGACAACCCAAGTGTTCGCTCTGATTGCGTCCACCGGTTGACTTAAGTAATCTCAATTGTGATTCGGTTACCTCTGGTGTTGCCACCAGCAATCGAAGTTGAGTTGCAAAACGCCACACGCCTGCCAGTTAAAGGCAGCGTATAGCTTTGCGGGATGATATCCGAAATATACTTAATGTGTCTAGTACACCAAGATGAAATGTGGATTGCAAGGTATGCGAAGAAGACCAGAGCGGGCGCGCTCACGAACGTGAGATCAAGCGCTCTGCACGAGAGTAGCGAAATCAACTTTAGTTTGGAGCGGGTTGATCTGAGTGCTTGTCACGTCCCCGGATCTCTTGGCAGCCGGCTGTTTTACTTGTCCAGCAGCACGCGAAGAATGGACGCGGAGTGAGAAGTTCAATCATGGCGCTTAGTGTATTCCGATGTCGAAATAGGTGCTGTAGAAAAAGGGAGTACGTTCGCCAAGCAATGCGGCTGTACACCTGCCTTGAAATTAGTTCATCGTCAACACGATTTTGCCTGTTGATTGCCGACTCTCGAGAAGTTTATGTGCCTTGTCGGCCTCTTTCAGAGCAAACTCGTGATGCACATTCAGTTTCAGCCAGCCGGCTTGGACGGCATGGATTACGTCGTGAGCCCGCATCAGAAGCTCGTTGCGATCAAGCATGAAATTGAACAGGCTGCCACCGCAAACTCTGATTGATTTTTGTTGAAAGAGGTTAGGACTGACTGGCTCGGCTTTGCCGCTAGCGGATCCGAAAATTACGATTGTGCCACGAAGTGATACCGCTTCGAGATCACCTGGAAAAGTATCTTTTCCCACTCCGTCAATTATGAGTTCGGCGCCGCCATTACCGGTGATGCGCTTCACTTCTGTGACGAAGTCCTGCTCCGTGTAGTTGATGACGTGATCGCATCCGGCTTGCATTGCCAGTTCGGCCTTCTCTGCGGTGGAAACCGTGCCGATTACCATTGCACGAAGATGCCTGGCCCACTGAACAAGCAGGAGGCCCATTCCGCCTGCGGCAGCGTGGATCAACACCGGCATATCCGGTCTTGGTTTGTGATATTCATTAATCAAATAGTGAGCTGTCATGCCTTGAAGTGGCAATGCCGCTCCTTGTGAAAATGACAACGAATCCGGTAGCGGTATCAACTTGTCGGCATCTACGAGGGCGGCTTCAGCGTATGCACCGGGCTGACCGGTGTAGCAAACACGATCTCCCTTTGCTACCTCCGTTACACCTTCGCCTACCTCTTCCACGACACCTGCGGCTTCTAGACCTGGAGTGTAGGGTAACTCCACCGGGTAATCGCCACGTCGACGGTAGATGTCGATAAAGTTGAGGCCGGCTGCTTTCAATCGAACCAGTGCTTGTCCTGCACCTGGTGAAGGTAATGTAATCTCCTTGAGTCTGAGAACGTCCGCTCCGCCATATTGTTCGATACGAATCGCCTGAATCGAGTGTGTCTTATTATCGGTCGCCATCTGTTCCCTCTTGCCTTCATTGTCTGGTGCATCTCTAATGGGATCTTAAGCTGTCTTCCGCGTGGAATACTTTTGGGTGATGGCAAAATTTAATAAACCTCAAAAGCGGACCATTGTCCAGTTAGCAATTCTCTTTGTTGTTGTCGCTGTGTGTTTTTACCCTGCGCTTAGCGCCTGGTTCGTCGCTGATGATATCTGGCAGGTCAATTTTGCCCATAATGTAATGCATGATGGGCACTATGAGCTCATCTGGAGAAATTTTACGAGCAACTATCTGCAACTTCCCAGTTTCGGATTTTACAGACCGCTTTTAGGCTTCACCTTTCTCTTTGATTTCTTGTTCTGGAAGGACAACGCGTTAGGCTATCACCTGACCAGTCTGTGTCTATATATAAGTACCGTATACCTGTTGTTCGCGCTTATGAGGCGAATGACAAGGAGTTGGCCGGATTCGAATTCCAGCTGGGTTGCATTTTTTTCGGCACTGCTCTTTGCCGTCTCCCCTCTTCATGTTGAAGACGTCACCTGGATATCGGGACGGGCCGACATTCTCGCGGGTCCCTTCTTTCTTCTAACGATGCTACTTCTGGTGATAAACCATCAGGAAAAGCGACAAGCACCCTACTTCATCGCATTGATTTGTTTTGCTTGTGCTCTGCTAAGCAACGAGATCTCAATCGGCTTGCCGGTTCTTGCATTTTCGTACTACATGACTTGGCCCCAAGAGGAGCAATTCAAGGAGCTGTTTTCCAGGACGAAGCCTCCTGTTATTCAAAAAACCGACCAGCCACATGAAGATCCTGCAAAACCCAAAAAGGCACCATCGGCGCGTCAGGTCGCGCACATGGAAAAGGAGTTCAAGAAAGCAAAGCGCAAAAGAAAGCAGAAAGTTCGTACCGAAGGATATAAGGATGAGGAGGATCCCACGGAGGAGGCGCCGACAGAGAAGAGTGAAACGGACAAAACGGCTGACGATAAGCCGTCCGATGATATTACAGATGGTGCATTACCCGATGATCATCGCTGGAGATTATCCGTCCGTCTCGCGCTCGCTTGCAGAAAAATGTGGCCGTTCTTCCTGGTCAGCGCTATCTATTTAGTCATGAGAAATCAGGCTCTGGGGACGCTCCCCGGTGGTTTCGGCGGAAGTTTGGGAGGATCACTGGATTGGACTCTCTTACTGCGCTGGTTTAATTTGAACAATATTTTGCGTTTTCTTTTGCCAATTCCGCCGAGTTTGACGACATCGATGATGTTTCCTCAGTGGTTTCTTTCTATCGCTCTGGTTGCCTGTCTTTGCATCGTTGTGATTCGTCTTATCGCTCAGGCCAATCCAACTCGATGGCTGCTCTTTGTCGTCATCTGGATGATAGTCTCTATCGTGCCTCTGTCCGAGCTTTGGGGACTGGGCAACGGGCTGGAAACAAGCAGATTGTTGTTCTTCTTCACCGTGGCATATAGTGCACTATGGCCGGTGCTTCTTTTTCACCCTACGAAGGCAAATGCCAGATACAGCCTACCACGCGAGGCCAATACCAATCTCGGTATCACAAGCGGGCTGGTATTTCTGGTGATGACTGCCGTGCTGGGCTGGGCAACCTACAACTCCAATCTGATCTGGCAGGCAGCCGGCCACGAAATGCAGAAGATTCAGGATGAAACAGTGAAACTGGCAGAAGCCGAAGGCGGTAACGAGCAGTCGAAAATCGTCGTCCTTGGCATACCTAAAGACTACAAAGGCGCTCATCAAAATTTCAATGGTTCTACCTTCCACCACATGCTCAGACCGCCCTTCACTGAACACTCGCTGTCAGAAAAAATCATTACTTTCGAGCCATTCATTTTCGGACCCTATGAGGTGATTAACAGCTCACGTTTTCGCGCGTTGTCGAGAGACGAGCATATTCGGCGACCGTATGTATGGAGTCGGAAAGATTTGAAGTATCATCAAATAGATTGGGGTGGTGAAGAAAATCTTCCTGAACAGTTATCGCTTCCGGTTCGTGCATCAGAGATTTCCAAGGCCGTAGGCTCGACCTGGAGTTTTGATGGCAAAGGAACCAGCGAAGTAAGAGGGGACGGTATCACCATTCATAATACCGAAGATGGTGCAAGGTTACAGATCGACAAATTGAACATCCACCCGCTGCAGTATGACTTTCTTGAGTTTGATTTGAAGGGCACCTTGAAGCCGGGCGATAAGGGCGCGCTTGTGCCTATGGCTATCGGATGGAATTCACTTGCGAGCGATAAAGAACGACTTGAAAATTGGTCTGTAATCGCGATTAACGTTGCCAAACTCAAGAACGGCGACCATTTTAGTATGCAGCTCTCCAATTTCTTTAGGTGGTACTCCGCCGGAAAGATAACTTCGCTCGTTATCCGGCTGTTCCCGGCCGATACAATCGAGGTGAGTAACATCAAACTAGTAAGACGCGACCGCGTGATCCCATATGCTGCACTCCATGATACGAAACCCTTGAACACTGGTGAATATGTAATCAAGGACGAAAAGGTAATGTTTGTTTTCGATGGATCCAAAGTTGCAAGCGCTCGATATGCGGAAATCGAGGTGACCAGACCAAACTTCTTTTTCGACAATTACCTGATGGGCACTAGAGCGAATCCAGTTCATTCGACGCTCAACGTCGATCAGAACAGGGGTGTCGTAGAATTGCAATCTTCCCTTTTCCCGAAGCCGGCTTACTACGAGGTGAGGGTGCGCTGTCTGGATGCAAAGAAAAATCCTGCTGGAACCTGGTCCGACCCAGTCACTCTCTTAAAAATGGGAGATGGTCTCGATACGTATGTCTATTGACGACGATTACGCGCCAGATTCGGTGTCGACGACGACGAGTCTAACGATTGGACCAGAGCTGATTGCTCGACTTTCTCTTGTGCAATCTCAACAGATCGCCAGCCGAAAATCAATCAATGAAGTGCTCTTGCACAACGATGCTGTCTTGTTGACCAATCGTTCTGGTGTGGCGATTTTCCTGAGATTCGACGGTAAGGTTATTGTGTGGGACTATGACGGACTCTCGGGGGACCGTCGCGATCCGCGTGTTACCGAAGACATCGAACAAATCGCCTTCGGGGTGGTGAGCGGTGCAAAAGAGCTGCAATTACCCGAGCTTCGCGAGCTCCTACCGAAGCAACCTGAAAATGCATCAGGCTGTAGACAATGCGGTCCTGAACGCATCTTCTACAATAGCTCGCAAGACCCTGATGAATGGACTGTTTGTCCTTTCTGTAAAGGCTTGGGGTGGACTGTAGATTCCATCATTTGCTAATGTAGAAGTGCAATATGCTGTTTTGCACTTCTGATGCGGGTTTCTACTTGACCAATCTCACGGAGATCTCACGATTCGGCTTCAGTACTTGACTGCATGATAATCCGAAAGGATTCCGAAAGACGCGCTCACAGTGGGAATTTCCGCATCGAAAGCGTTTTGGAAAGTTTTGATTGACACGAAAGGTTCACAATTAGAAGCTAATATATAAAGTCCGCTGGGTAATATGGCTTGGTGCTTGTGTTTTGACCGGCCGCTCGAAGAGGGAACACGCTCTATGTTGAACCGCCTGCGCGCTTTTGAAAAAAGGCAAGACGCACACCGACTTCGCCGTTCGCTGACCAATCCGAAGACGCACAAAGGAGACTGTCGTCGTTTCGTCGGGGGCGTATCCTTCGATCGAGATATGTTCGGATTGAAAGTTATACTCGCCAGACATATTCGATTTCGTCAACTGTTTCATTACATCCAGGCAAGAGGCGTCACCTGCGCGCTGCACGTAGCATCCGACAATCTTAAGGCTCGAGCCACGCTGATAACTCTGGATGGTCGCGGGATATGTTGCAGCTTTCGCCGTCGTGGGCACAAGCAAGCGACGCTTGGAGAAGGCGCATTCGCTGAGCTCTTGATGGTTCTGAAAGAGGTCGATTGTACCTTCAACCTCAGTTTGCTTAACAATGCCACCGCTAATGGTATGGCTTCAACCCTCTACGGTCAGAGCAACATACGCTCGATGAGTCGCGCGCCACGCAGAACATTCCTCATGGCGATAGATGACCTCAAGTCTACCGGTGGTGCCGGATGTGTTCAAGTCGTCAAAGGCAAGGACGAAGTTATCATCACCGCTTATGTATACAAGGGCGAAGCCCGCACATTCGTCTCGGGAAAACATGGTGCCCTCGAGAGCTATCAATCCGCAGGCAAACTGTTGACTTCCGAACACAACGATGCGCGCTGTGTCACCTGGCGTCTCAACGAACTGGACAAGCTTGACGAGTACGCCTTCGACGTCACCAATCTTCGAATCGTCGACTACGAGACCTTTAATGACGGTGAAGTGTTTGAATCGACGGAGCAGTTCCTCATGCCGTTTTTCAAAAAGCCGACATTGATGGACACGCTGCTTTATGACAACTGCAGTCCGAAAGAACAGCATGAAACAGACATTCTCTATTTCAACAATGAGACGTCTCGCCGGTCGGTTACGTCGTTCTCGCACTTGATCAATCCCTTCTGGGGAAGAATGTAAGATTTTATTAAATGCGCTAATATAGTCCTCCTGCAAAACTCGAGGATATGGCTGCATGATTAGAAAGCAAACTGCCCGCACCCGAAGTCGGGGTATTTGCACCATTCTTTCGCTGGCAATGCTCGCCTTGATGCCGACCTCGATTCATGCCACCGAATCTGGTGCTACACCCGAGAGTGCCGCATCATTGAATGCGAAATGGGAGTCTCTTGAGAGAAAGGCCGAAGAGGCTTTCATCAAAGGTGATCTGGAGTTGTCCCGCAAGAACTGGCAGGAAGCTGCTACGGTCGCGGATCAAGAAAAATCACAGGAACTCAATCTGGCGACAACTCTCAATCAGCTCAATCACCTTTACACGCGCACCGGAGAGTACGAGAAGTCGTTTACTAATCTGCATCGCGCCTTGGATATCAGGCAACGATTGTTGAAAAGGGACGATGTGTTGATTGCGGAGACGATGGGTAATCTTGCTATCGTCTGCGACGCGCTTCACAGGCGGCACGAAGCCGAAGAGTGGTTTCAGAAATCGCTGGAAATCAAGCGCGCTGTTCTCAAGCCCGATGCACCGGAGCTTGCTGTCACGATGCACAACCTCGCCAGGCTGTACGCCGGAGAAAAGCGTTACAAAGAGTCGATCGAGCTGCTCAATCAGGCGCTGGATATAGACCAAAAGCATTATGGTGAAAAACATATCGAGATCGTCCGCGATCTCACCACCCTCGGTATCAGTTGTTACGAATGCCAGGAATTTGACGAAGCGATCCGGTACCTGGAGCGCGCACTTGCCCTTGCTAACGAAATGAAGGACGACAGAAAGAGTGATCTCATTCCGATCCACCACTACCTGGGACTATCCTGCGCTCACACGAAGCAGCATGAAAAAGCTCACAAGCACTACACGTCCGCGTTCGAGCTCGGCAAGCACGTTCATGGAGAGGGGCATCACAAGAATACTCCGGCGTTGCTAAATCTCGCAAAGGGCAACGATAAGCTTGGTAAGACCGAAGCTGCTCTAACTCTATACAAGGAAGCTGTTGCTATTGAGGAAAAACGGTCTCCGAAGGACGAATACCTGCTAACCGATTGTCTCGTCGAATTAGGTCATTTCTATCAGAGCCACAATCAAGTCAAAGAAGCGGAATCGGCATATAGAAAGGCATTTGCCAGTTATGAAACACTGCCTCGCGATGCAAAACGCCGCCTATATGAGCTGCCTGTATCTCTTTCGGCGCTGTTAAGGAAACAAGGAAAAAATGAGGAGGCAGAGGAGGTTTCACGAAGGTATCTCCATGTGCATACTCCTCATGGAGAGGAACACTTTAAGTTGTAGCTACGAGCGACGGGGGGACGGCAACTGTCTGGAATTCTTCTTACCGGTGAAGTTAAGAGCGCGGCTGCTTACGACGAAATGCCAAAGCAGCAAGAGACGTTCAGCGCCAATGCGTCTGATTCCTATCTTAAAGCCGATGCCCAGTCAGGTAGACGATACATCGACCTCAACACCGCTATGGACCGATATCGAGGAGCCTGGCTCTACGGTCAGGAGCACGTGCAGGTTCTGGTCGGTCGAATGAGAGCTGAGTGGGAGCAGTTTTGCCCCGTTCCAGCCGATGTCGAAGATGGCGTTCTGATGCGAGGCAATGTCCTGTACAGACAGGCCAATGGCGGCTGGAGCAAATCTCCTGACCAATTTGAGGGTGTGGTGCGAACGTACACCGGAAATGGTGGCGTCCGCTTTTTCGTAGGCAAGACTCAACACACTTTTTACGCGCGAAACTTGCCACAGGGGCACTTGCAGGTTGTAGCCGACCTCAACATCCCCTTGACGCATCGTTCGCCTTCTAGCCCTCTGGTGTCCATACCTCAAAGTGCATCAAGCTCGCCGCCATCATATTCACAGCACAGCTATACCGCGCCGACGTTGTCCTATCCGTCTTACGACAAAGATCCGTACGCTTCTCAGTATTAGTTTCGCTCAGCGAATCCGACCTGTGCCGCGGTCATATGTGGCGGCGACAGTCTGGCGGATTTTTCATCGCCGCACCGCTGCTCTCGTATCCAAACTTGTGAAAAAGATTCAGATGCCTCTCAATGCAAGTAGCGATCCTCAGTGAAGCCCTCCGACACAGCTGTTCCGTGGCGGCCAGGGCGACTCTCTACCGGATAGTTCGAAGAGATACCGTAATCGATATTCTGATTATTGTTTGAAACGTATTTTTGATTTCAAGAGTAGAACGGCGTCGACTGGTGGGTAAAGTACTATTTGGACCTCGGTTTGGTTGGGTGTCTGATAAGACAGTCTCTGGTTGAGTTTGCGATGTATAGACCTAAAAAACATGTTCGACTGACTGCGTTGCTGCATGCTCCCAAAGTTGCAGATGTTCGCAGTCTGTCAGAAGAAGCGAAAAAGGCGAAGGGATGCACGGTCGAGTTACCCTGGCAGAACAAGATGACCGGTGTGAGATACAGTCTCACTATTCGTCTGGAGTTGGCCGGCGGCGACCCGATATGGACGCTGTACGAAGGAGAGGGTGGCAAATCTAGAGTCGTGTGGAGCTCGCCGTTTGATGATGTCGAGCTGTTGTACGACGTTTTAATGCTGTCCATTCCAGAAGAGGTTGAGACTGACTTTGGTGGAGCTCGGCCGGTTTCTGCAGGAAGGAGCGCCGCATCAAGGACTAATACGAATTTGCCAGAAAAGCCGGAGTTCGGCAGTGCTTTTCTTTCTGGCAATGAGAAAATTGAAGTCGGAAAAGCGCCGCTTGGTTTTTTCGAGGGGCAGCCTAGCGCCCCTATCGACCCGGACAACGAATGGGCGATAGTCCCGCCGGTTGTGCCAGAACCGGAAGTCAAAGTCGCACAAGAAGCTGCGCAAGAAGTTGCGAAGAATCCAGAGCCCAAGAAGACCGAGCCATTAAGACAGGAGGTCAGGCAAGATCCACCAAGGGTGGAGGCGCCGGCTGTTCAAGAGCCGGTCCCGGCTGTTACGACCTCCCCCGAGACGATGAGCGGAGTTCAGCCCACGCTGCCAGTACCACCAGCTTACCCGCCAGGCTATCCGTATCAAGCAGGATATCAGTATCCGGCCGGTTATCCCGGTTATCCGCAAGGTTACTATCCGCCAGGCTATCCGCAAGGTTACCAGCAGCAGTATGGCTACCCGCCGGGCTATGCACCGACTGCAGGAGTCCAGCCAGGCGCGCAGCCTGGATATCTGGAGTCTGGTGTGCAAGCTGTACAGCCGGTACCGCCTGCACCGCCTGATCCCGGCAAACCGCGCCCCAACGTCAGGCTCGGGCAATTCCTCGTGGAAGCCGGACTGGTTCCCGAAAGCACGATTGACGCCGCTCTGCAGTTGCAGGAGTTGGTCAGGTCCGGCAGCCTGTCGACAGCCCAAGCTGCCGAAGCCGTGCGCCGTGCGCACATACGTGGTGGAGCGGTGGATCCCAAGCTTATCGCTGCACCGTTGACGCCAGCCGACTTGAAGCATCTCGCTCCGCCTCTCGGACAAATTCTTGTCGAAGCTGCCATTATTCGTGGTCCGGTGATCCGTCAGGCACTGAAATTGCAAGAGAGTATCAGGTCGGGAGCCATGACCAAGGACGATGCAATCGATGCACTTTGCCTGGAAGTATTCGGCGTTGGTAGAAAGTCTCAAGACACGACAGGCGAAACCTCAGAATCGACTAACGCGCTTCAGCTTCTCAAGAAGGCTCAGCTCGTCAGTGATTTCGATCACGAAACGGCAAGCAAGGTCAGAGACAAGCACGGTGGTCAGATCGTGAACATTCTAGTTAAGGCTGGTAAACTCGACCGCCACACCGCAGATGGTGCCTTGAAGTGCAACGACCTCATCGGCCGGAGAAAACTGGAAGAAGGCAAAGCGATTATCGCGCTTCACTACTGCCAGCGCAGCCGTATCGATCTCGACTCTGCCTTGAAAGAGTTGGGTTGGGAGAGCTAGTTTGACTGACATACTGTTGCTCGGAGTCGGCAATGTGGCGAATGCCGTTGTGCGTTGCGACGGTAGATACGAAATACGCTACGGAACTACGAGGAGCGCAAGCCGGTTACAAGAGTTGCGCTCGATCGGTATAGAACCCGTTCTTATCGGAACCGATCTCGCAGAGCAATCGAATTCTGGTGCTGATGAGCGCACCACTTTTCCTGAAACGTTGAATACTGGTTCCCATATTCAAGTCATTTCGCAAAACTCCGATGTACTTGTAAGTTTTCCTCCAGACGGCTTTTCCGATGAAATACTTTCGCGACAGATCATCGATGCAAGAAAAATCGTCTACATTTCAAGCACCTCCGTATATGGTGGCACAACCGGTGTCGTCACAGAGGAGTCATCTGTTGATACATCTGATCCATTGAGCGCGCGGCGGCTAGAGGCAGAGCAAATCTGGCGTTCCAAAGGAGCTGTTATCTTGAGAGCACCTTCTCTTTATGGTCCGAAATACGGGTTGCATCTAAGTCTCTTGAAGGGTGCGTACAAGCTTCCCGGAGACGGTTCGCGCTATTCATCCCGTATTCATCTTTTTGATCTTGCGATGATCATCGAATCCGTCTTTGCCAAAGCAATGCCCGGCAGCCTCTATGTCGTAGGCGACAAGAATCCCGCCACTCAACTTGAGGTCGTTGAATGGTTGTGTGGTCAATTGAACATTCCGATACCTGATTCGGTTCCGATCGAGGAAGTCCACTACACATTACGCTCCAACCGCCAGATCAATTCTGAAAAACTGATTCGAGAATTGGACATCAAATTGCACTTCCCAACATATAAGGATGGCTTCCTGCAGTGCATTCAAACAAGTCATAGTTGCGAAGAAACAGCTGAGCTCTAGCTGGAGCTGTTAGAGTAGAAAAATGCGCCGAAGATCTCTGATTGTTGTTTGCTTTTTCTCAAGTGCGATGGCGGTGGTCGGTGGGCTGCTCTATGGGCGTTGCATCTCGAAATACGAATTCATTCCCACGATGTCTTTGGGAGCCCTTGCTGGTGAAGTACAAAAAACGAAGCCAAATAGCCGAATCGATAAGATTGACTATGCTGCGTGGGTAGGAGAGCGCGATAGAGATTTCCCGCATTTCATCGTTAATATGAGAAACCCTTCTTCCCGGTTCATCGTGAGAAATCCAAGTCCACAGCACGTCAAGACAATTTTAAAATGGGCCCGAGTAAGAGGAGTTGATTTCACCTACAAGGAATTTAGCCGCCATACGCTTGTAGTCGAAAGTTGGGAGTTCCCTCTCATCGAGAACGCTGTCCCGACAGAAGCCTACGCTGTCAGTATGAAGGGAGAGCGACTAGTCGCCAATTCAGGTCCGTCGAAAATTCGACAGTATAGTATTTTTGAAAACATAGATGATTTTGTCGAGTACTCCTACTCTGCGATTGGAAACTGAATCCATTCATCGACGCACAAATCGACGAACCTGTGTCTTCAGATCATTGTTCGAACTAGTCTGCTGAATGCGGCAAATACACCAGGGTGTGCTGATTTGTCTATTCGGTAGATCTGCCGCAAAAGATATGATTTTGCCAAGTACCATCCTGCGGGGCGAATCAGACCGAACTCGCTCAAACGGCTGACCAAGGGATTCTCAGATATCAATCGATTCAAAAGTGCTTTCCGATATCGGAAAGCACTTTTGAATCGGTAAATCAGACCGTGGCTCGAAAACCTTACTGCAGGCGGTTTTTCAATAACCACCAACCAAATTGAACTTTTCGCTCCGAAATACGTTTCTAGAAGTATGGATTTAACAGCATGGAGGAAGCGCAAATGAAAAATGAACAATCCAGAAAGTCGAAGAAAGTACGTGTTCGACGCATCAAGCGGCTAGTAACAGCATTTAGACGGACGGTAAAAACAGAAGCGGATGCCACCGCGTACGTAATTGATCTTTATCGTCAAGGTGATGGGTTCCAATGTACGTGCGGAAACGTTCTATCGCACGATATCCGAACGAGAAAGACGAAGTGTGGTGAGTGCCACAGAGAATGTTGGGTCACAGCAGGGACTATGTTTGAGCATGCGAAAAAACTCAGGCCCTATCTAGTTGCTGTGTTCCTACGGACGAATGGAGTTGATTTTCAAAAGGGTGAGCTTGCGGATGTCACCGGAGTCGCGGACTCGACTGCTGACGAGATCATCAAGAAGATAGCGATGGTACTTGTCGATCAGATGACCGGGGACTTTCAGGAGTTCAGTTCGATTGCCTTCCTTTCGATCTTTCGCAAACGCTCGCGGGCAACACCGCAGTTCGCCCATCCGCGGGCAGAGGAGGATGTGTTTGAAATTCAACGTCAGGCGAATTCTGCAGAGGTCGAAGAAGTGGAAATTCATGCGCCTACACTTCCACCAGAACTTGCTCATGTCTATGATGCAATTCCGATTGAAGAAGCGATCACCTTTAATCGATTGCTAGAGGTAACCCAGTTAACAATTCCGAAGTTGAGTGAGTCACTGTTGGCTCTTCAGGTAGATTTCCCGCTAGTTAGGCTGGTTTCGGGTGATCGATATAGGCGCTTAGAGGTAGTTTCACAAGCGAGCAATCCCGCGCCTTCAAACGGAAGAATTGAAGAAGTCGACTTGTTGACTGGGTACGTAATTAGACTTCATGGAGGCTTAGCGCGGAAGTATTTGCAATTCTATGCCGCTAACCGCTGGTGTACATTAGAACCAGAACGCTGGAAAAACAATGCACTATTCCAGGCATGCCTAAAATCAAAACCAAAAACTGGTCGTGACATTTCGGCTTATATTTCCCCTGCAAACATCAAGGTTTCTCCAGCGAAAGCAGCATGAACTTCGACGCGATTCAAGGTAACAGTAACTCCATTGCAACAACGCAATGGCTCTGTTCCACCTCCCGCAAGTGCGCTCGCACTCAATGCGAGTGAACGCTCACAAATCAAGATGTCACGATTTCCCTGACAAGAAGAAAATCAGGCTGCTTGTCCGTATACCGCCGGTACTTCGAGAGTATTGCTGTCGTCACCATCGATTTCGTGCTTGAGAAGAACTCTTATGACGCACTGCTCTCTTATCCTTTCCAATAGGTCTTCCGACGTGGGAGACAAGACTTCAGCATCAATGACATTGACCGTGCCGTCCCATTCGGTCGTAATTGGAACTACCGAAGCTGAAAGCCTCTCGGTATCAATTGCGACTGCGCAATTGCCATGATAAGCGTGTAGCAAGACTTGATTGATACCAGATTTGGTGAGCATAATTCCAGCTCCAGCATCCATGAGCAGCGCTGAAGTCGAGTCTGCAAAGCACTCGCCTCTTTCCGGGTCCGCGACGAGTAATGCGCAGATTACCTGTGTAAGCAATTCGAGGTCACCGCGGACGATGGCGTTGTTGAAAAACGCGAAAGCCTTTCTTTCCATTTCGTCCGCAAATATTCCTGTCTTTTCCATGATGATACGGTGCGCTAGAGCTGCTTTGAGACGAGGATCAGTATCCGGATCGTTATATATCGTCGTGCTTGCTTTATCATCAAAGTTCACGCGGAAGACTTGTTGTCGCGAAGCCTCGTTGTAGAACGTCGCGGTACTTGAATAGTAAGATTTCGGTGCGGAGAGCAGATCCGCGCAGTATGACTGCTTGCTGTCAATGCCCTGCGCTTGCAATTTCAATTCTGCTTTCACCTTTGAAACATCAAACGTGGTAAACATTTTGGCAGTCCTCTTAGTCGGTATAGAAACTTCAGGGTTATCCGGCAGACGTCATTACGATCAACTTGTAGCGGCGGTCTTTCGCGATGACATCTGCCGGATTCCCCTGAATTATGAGCGGTTAAGCTCAAATGCTGTTATTTCGAATCTCCTGGTTTGGGTGGCGTAGATGGTGCTATTGGTTTAAGAAGCTTATTCAGGTTGGGAAGAATCCCGCTGTCACCACCACCGCCACCGCCACCACCGGATTTGTTCTTGCCATCCAGCGGTATAATCCTCTGCTCGTCCCAATGTTTGTAAAAAGAACGGGGCATGACAATGTCGCGCGTTGCTTCGTCGCCTATGGTTTTCATCACATCCTTGGCGTTGCGATTGATGATCTCGCCTGGCTTCAGCACAATGCTACCGTCTGGCTGTCTTTCAATCGGACGC
Organism: uncultured Candidatus Obscuribacterales bacterium; assembly: GCA_964418155.1. GTDB lineage: Bacteria > Cyanobacteriota > Vampirovibrionia > Obscuribacterales > Obscuribacteraceae > JADYXR01. The sequence continues at coordinate 29,815 of CAYQKX010000043.1, forward strand.
ACCTCGGTGGCACCTGTCGCTGGATTTACTGAAACAGCGGTGTTTCCGCCCTTTTCGTATACGAGAACATTGCCTTTACTGTCGGTGGAGAGTTCCACTCCACTGAGTTGTTTATTGAGCGATTTAAGAAAACTCGCAAGCTCCTCGGGTTTGCCCGCAAGTGGCTTTAGCGCCTTAGCAAGATTTTCTGCGTTGCCATCAATAATTGCCGCTTGCAGATCCTTGAGGGTTTGTCTGTCTGCGCCTTTGATCACCGGATCTATACTTTTCTCGAGAACATCTTTAGCTTCTTTTCGATCCGCATCGGTGACCTTTCTCATGAAGCTCTCGACGTACTGTCCACCCTTCTCGATGCCGTTTTTCACAGCGTCGGTCACTTTGTTGCTCAGATTGTCGATAGAACCCGATCTATCGTTCTTGTCCGAAGGCTTGGTCTGCCCGAGTAACTCGTTAAGTATTCCGCCTTCTTGTTTCGGTTTTTGTCCGGGATTTGTCGTGTCTGAAGGAGCAGGAGACGAGTCGGACGAAGAGCCGTTTTTGTGACTCGGTTTTGTGCCATTATCTGATTGCGGTGGACTTGTTGAATCTCCATTCTTCAAGTTCTTGAGCATGTCAGCTGCTGCTTTGCCGAAAGTACCAGCGGCGAATTCGTTCGATAGTGCTGTGCGCGCAGCAGAACCTGCTGCTCCGCCGACAACAATGGCCAAATCATTTGCATCTGAGTTAGTCTGAGACATGGGGCGTTCCTCCTAAGGAAACCAACATAGATAGGGACCTGTGTAGAATTCAGGTGGCTCCCCAGCCCCTTTACTCAATGTGCTCGCTAAGCTCCAGAGTCTATACTTGCAGTTCAATCTTTTGGACATCGATTTTTTTGATTTAACAAATTACCGAAAATATCCACAGCGAGAGGCTTCCAGGCTGTGCAAAACCACCAAAAATATCACAATTTTTCAGGAACGAAGGGTGCCACTGGGCATTACAGGCGGTGCGCTGGTTGACTGTAGTGGTGAACGGCTATCTATATAGATCTTGGCAGTTTGAACTTTCTAGTTCGGAACGGAAACTCGAAAATGGCATTTCCAACCGGTATCTTGATAATGATATCGGCATCTCTGGGATACAAATAGAACTGCTCTCCCGTCCGTGATTCAAATGGTTCTAGCCATACCGGTGTCAGTCCGACTAACTTCGCTTTACTCGGGCGAACCAGTCCCGGCAGATCTACCGCCGTGCTCTCGGCCGCAACCAATCCCTCTCGAGATGGCAGAACGCCTACTCTTTCTGGTACTATATGCGATATCGCTTTCCAGTCACCGTAAACACCGAACACATTTGGACCCATGAACAGATCGTGACCATTCGGTGGTACCAGTCCGCGCACTGTTCTTGTCTTTTGAATGTTGGCTAGCCAGGGACGTGTATGTGTGAGGTCCCACATGTTACGTTCTTTTTGAATTCTATCAATGCGATTCGGATCGACAGTAGGAATTTCTCTGTTTTGTGTTTGAATGGTTCCGTGGCTCGCTCTCTCCAGCACAATCCGACCGAGTTCAAACTCTTCCTGATGATCTCCGACGTTCGTTACAGTAACAAGAATCGTCAAAAGCTCCCATAGATCCACAATCGTACAGGCGACACGAATTCCGTGCGCAGACATATAGCGGAAAGGGAAATCGTTGTCGATAATTTCTTGCGCTCGTGTCGAGCCAGGCTCCCACTCGAACCGAACTTCACCGACTATTGATGGTGGCTGGGTGGTGCTGACCGCTTTTTCTCGAATCTGGTATGACGTCTCATACAGATCATGTGCTGTGTGTCGATCGCCCAGAGAGTGAAAAAAGAGCGATTGTTCTCTGAGAATCTCGGCTAAGTCTAACTTACGCGTTCCTGGGTGGCGTTCTAGAATTTTTCGCGACATCGCGCACAGAGGCTTTGCGTCATCGGCCCAACCATGCTTCGCCATGACCAGACCCATGGTGTGCAAGCACATTCCAAATAATTGTGTGTCGGTTTTATCCGTGTTTTTGAGAATTCGTATGGCTGCTTCGGCATGTTCTTTAGCCAGCTTTTCCTTGTCGAACTTGAGTTCGGTGTATGCCAATCCATACAACGACTTTGCCATCTCTTCGGAATTGGAACCAAAGTTGCTCTCAGCTTTTGGCAAGGTCGATTCATACAGGCTGTGCGCTTCCGTAAATCTGTGCTGCTTCAGATACAAATCGGCAAGCGCCAGTCTACTTAGCGTAAGATCTTTTGCGGTTGTGCCTACGCCTTTGGCCTCTTTGATTGATTTGAGCAGCATCTGCTCTGCATGATCAAACCGTCTATCGTCAAGGGCACTCACACCGTTGCGATAATATTTCTCCCACGCGGATGAGTTGAAGACAAAGTCGTGGGCTTCGACCTTACCCTCCTGCGGCTGTTTCGATACTTCTTCCTTCAAGGGCGGTGCCGCAATCGTCAATGCCTGCTGCGACAGTGCAGGCGCGGCGGTTGCAGCCGCAAGAATCGAACTGGAGATGAGAACGGCTAAGTGGTTTTTCGGCATCACAGTTACTTGAGGCTATAAACTAAAGGATACTAGATTCTAAGAGCCTTACTCGTATATGTATCTAACTTGAGCCCCTAGTTAATAATCGCCGGTTCAACTCTTGATGTCTAGCGAATTGTCTATAATTAGCCGCAGAAGACCTGTGGTGCCTCTTTTCATCACAAGTTCGTCAGGAACAAATCGTCAAAATGGGGGCGAGGCATGTTGAAAGGGATCGAGTCCATAGCTGTCAGGTCTGCACTGCTATCTGTACTGTTCATATTCTTGTCGCTTTTTGTTAACGAGAGCGCGCAAGCACAGGTGATTCGAGAGTTTAAGTCGAATGTGACGGTGAGTCGCTCCGGCGATGTAGATGTGAGCGAAGACTACGACATATCTTTTCCTGCAAAGGGACGTCGGACACAGTTTTACAGAATCCTCCCGGTTTGGTATGACACGCCGAAAGGGCGTCATGCGGTCGATATCCTGGTAAAAAACGTTGTTCTCGATGAGAAACAGGACGTTCCATTCCACAGTTGGATCTCAAATCGCTACTTCTACGTTCGAATTGGTGACCAAGATTCCGAACCGTTTACGAACAGCCACCATATCAAGATTGAGTATCAGGTCAACAATGCAGTCAACTTCGTGGGTGGCAGACCACAGCTCCTGCTCAATGTCACAGGTGAGCAAACCCCATTTCCTATCAACAAGAGCACCGTCGTCATCAATGTTCCCGACGGAACGGCGATGACATCCGTCAAAGCGGAAGGCTCCGTTGGTAAGGGAACGAAGCGCACGCCTGTCAATGTCACAACGAGCGGTGCTGCCATCACATTCACGGCGACCAACCTCAAGCCGGCGCAGTCGATGATTCTCGATGTCGATCTTCCGGTCGATTCGGTGGTACCACATTCGGTGCTCTATAATGTCGTGTGGTTGTTACAGCGCTACTATCAAGTCTTCGTTTTACCAGTGGGGACTGCGATAGCTTTATTTGCCTGGTGGTGGTTGTTCGGGCGCGACCCGGGCGCCGTGAAGGGCGAGGAGGCGACAAGCTGGTATCCGCCGGAATACTTGTCGGCTGCCGAAGCCGGAACATTGATAGATGAAAGCTGCGACTTGCAGGATATCGTGTCGACTGTCATTGACCTGGCCGCCAGAGGATATCTTAGTATTCGAGTGCTCCCATACAACGGCTTTCTCTATCTATCGAACAGAGATTATGAGTTCACTCTTTTGAAATCATCGAGAGATCCACAACTCAGACCGCACGAACAGCTCTTTCTGACGGCTCTATTCGGAATGTCACAAACGACGTATCTTTCCGCATTGAAAGGCGGATTCGTTGAATATATTCCATCGATAAAACGGAAGGTCTACAACGCTCTAATCAACGAGAAGCTATTCGCTCGAGATCCGGAGATTGACCGCAAGAACTTCGTCTCTGTGGGTGCGGTAGTCTTGACGGCTGGACTGGGGCTCATGCTCGCCTCCGCCGCTCACGTGACAGGGCAGTCCGCCGCTCTAGGAACGGCAATTTCAGGCATCATCCTGCTTTTGTCTGCTCGCGCGATGCCTCAAAGAACGCCGAAAGGAGTTACTGCATTAGTCCAATTGCGTCGCTTTCAGCATATGCTCAGATTCGGCGATCGAAAAGAACTAGAAAAGCTCGCTGCCGACGACCCTGGCATCTTCTATCGCTTCCTGCCTTATGCCGTTGTTCTCGGGCTGGACGAATTCTGGGCTGTGCCCTTCATCAAAACCGTCAAGGACTATCCCGACTGGTACAAGGTCGATCCTCGACTTCTGCCGGCGGCTTTTGAGTCGGTGGACTTCGCCAATCAGCTTCGGTCCAGTTTTTCAGTGATAAATCGTGCCCTCACCGACAATCCAACACCGGCTACCACGACGAATATGGATAAACTCATGAGCTCCGGATCGTACAAGAATCACGACGACTGGTTTTAGTGAGTTTTGAAGGATACGGGAAACAAACGGACGGCTCATACGTCGATCGGTGCCAGGTTAAACCGCCTAGCCGCGCAACCGGCGCTTGGCGAGCTAAGTGCGTGGGAATAACATACAATGGACCGTTGGTGCTCGCCAGGAGGCTTCGATGTCCAGGATGATAACCAGACAATCTTCCACAAAGGCAGTCGGGCGAACATTTTTCTTACTAGCGCTGACCTTTACCTGTTCGGTTTTAACCGCATCCTTTGCCTCGGCTGAAGTCGGTGGACAAAAGGCTTCGACTAAACCGCGATGGCAATCTGTCGCTCAGAACCAGGCTAAAAAGAGGGCTGCTGCCTCATTGCTTGGTTCACCTATGCAGGCTAAGTACGATGACTATCGCCCTACTTCCCGTGACTCTTCGCCTTCGACCGCCCCAAACTTTCGCTCGGCCCGTGCCGCCAGGTGCAAACAGCTTCTCAAGGAAGGCAGCCGACATCACAGTTCTGGAAATCTGCAGGAGGCCGATCGCTGCTTTCGCGAAGCAGTTGTGCTCGACCCTCGCAATGCCGATTGCTTTTATAATCTCGGCGCGCTGGCTGAGGGGAGAGGGGACTTCATCGATGCTCTTACTCAGTATCGGGCTGGGCTCGCTATGTTGCCACAGGATAAATCGCTACTGGAGGCGGTAGAGGCAATGGAAACGCGTCTTACCAGCGGTGATTCTAAGGACTTGGCACAGCGGCGACCGAGTAGCTTCAGTTACCCACCGAGGATGTTTACTGCTCCGGCTTATGATCCTCCAGTCCTCGGCGTTCGTCCGAGTGATGTCCCGACCTACGATCCGCCGGTTCTTGGTGTACGTCAAAGCGATGCCCCGATTCTCGAGCAGGCGCAAGACCGCCCACCGCTTCTCCCGGTTGATTCGAACGGCCCTTTCCAATTGCAAACCAGTCAGAATTCGGCGATGGGTAATACCGGATCCGGTGCGCTTAACAGCGGCCTTTCAATTGTTAATTCACGTCCGCCGGTAGTCGGCGTTCAGCAACCAGCATTTCGAAGGCGCGCAACTGGTGCCGCCTTCAGCACAATCCTCAATGTCGGACTCAGCACGGCACTAAGAGGTTCAGGTTTACATTGTCCCGCCTGCAGATTCCTGCGTTTTTAGGAGAGCGTGTTGCGAAGGCTAGCCATTGTCCTGATAATTTACTTTACTGTTGTTTCTCAGGATGCAGTCTTCGCCAGTGAATACAGTTCACTCAGGATCCGCCGACCATTCACGGTTTCGTCTCCCGAACAAAATCCCGAACAACGGCTCGCATCGATAATCTCTGGTAAAGGCGACTGCTGTAGCAAAAGTGCGAACGGCAACGCGAACAAAGGCTTCGAGCACAATTCTTCTTGCCGTGAATCCAACCGATATTTTCATGTCGATACGACCCAGCCTGTCAGGCGGTTCGCTAAGTGGCTACAGTTGAGTCTCCATCCGCCGCTCTGTCACACTGTACTCTGCCAGCGCCAGTGCGCGTATAGTTCGTACCAACCGTGCAACGCCTTGGGCCAGGAGCGAAGCATTCTTGATGCGGTCAAGAATTCAAAAGGATGTGATGGCGACTCCTGTTGCGAATCTAATTAGTCAGTCCGAGTAGATATCTGCCACTACTGGGAGTGTCTGTTACTTACAGTTGAATTGACAGAGAGAGTTTCGTTTTAAGAAGTTTAAATAGTAGGAACCGAATTCGTCGCTCTAGACGCCATATCGATGACGACATTTTGCTCTGACATTCGCTCTTCTGCCATTTTTACTAGTTCTGTGGCCGATACGTCCAAAGCCACTGCCAGTCGAAACATATTTTTCACGGATAAGTTTCGTGCGCCACGCTCAAGATCTCCTATGTACGAGCGGTGCAAACCGCTGCGTCTCGAGAGTTCACTTTGAGAGAGGTTTTGTTTTTTTCTACAGTCTCTAATGACCTCGCACAGTGATAGCACGAGGTTATCGAATTCGTCTGAATTGTTCACATAAGCACCTTTAAAACATCCCCACTTCAATATAACCATCACAGTAGCAACATTTCTAACCCCCGCCGGAGGTAGTATTTACGATCATGCATCCCTCTAAAGTGTTTTTTTTTTCACTCTTTCTAGGTATTTATTTCTGATCGAAACCCTCACAACCTTTCACCAACTGAGTTGGCGGCGTTAACCCTGATCACATTTAAGTGTCGTTACCTCTCTCTAAACAGTTTTTTTTGGAACATGAAACCTCATAACTCGTCTAGCGTTTTGTTGGGGATCGCTAATCGGACTTCGTTAAGTTTGAAAGGCGCCGAGCGCAATGGTTATTTGTGGTTGAGTGGGACTGCTGGCAATGCTGTCCAAGATTGTGCTGGAGGAGATTATGGTTTACGACGATAAAGAAAGAGCCGGCAGCCTGGCTGCATTCATGGTTGTCGCGATGGTGTTGATGTCGGTCGGATTCGGTGTTCTGTGCTTCATGAACAATGGTGAGAGTCACAGCGGCAAAAGCCCAGCGCCTATTGCAAAAACGATGCCACTTAACGGCTAAAACCCTTTAGTTACCTGGGTCGAGCTGATTGCGTTTTTGCCCTTCGATTTCGGTCCACGTTCCAAACCAGCGTATGAATCTGCCATAGCTATCCCGCATCGCAACCGCTCTTGCCAGATGCCAGAGATAGCCTTGAGTGGAGATGTTGTTGACCCCAACCGCTCTCTTCAGTCGAAATTCGAACTCGAAGGTATCGCCTGATTTCAGTGCCTTGTTCCATTCGTCCAGATACTTCTCACGATCTTGTGAGTGAATAAGCAACGTCCAGCCGGAGGAATTGCTCTGCTCTTGAGTCAATCCACTGTATTCAAACCAGCGGTGGTTCCAGAATGTAATTGAACCGTCCGGTTCCGCGGCAAAAACGATGTGAGGAATTGCATCCGCTAAGGTGCGAAGCTGAGCCTCGCTTGCAGCTAGTTGTTCTTGAGCCTTCTTTTGTTCTTGAATGTTGGTTGTCGTTCCAAACCATTTTGTTGAATTGGTATCCGGGTCGTGAAACGGAATACTATGCATCAAATGCCAGAAGTATTCGCCTTTCAAGTTTTTGCATCTGAGCTCCATCGAGAAGCTTTGATCGCAGAGAGCCGCCTCATTGCCTCGGTCCAGCGCCTCCTTAAGATCATCTGGATGTAAGACATTCACCCAGGCCCATCCATCGTCCAAGTTGGCTCCCAGTCCAGTGAACTCGTAGAACCGATTGTTCGCATAAACGGTCCGCCCTTCAGTATCGGAGATCCAGACCATATGCGGCATCGCTTCGGTAAGCATCAAGACCTGGCGCTGCAAGGCCAGGTCAAGCGAGATATGGGTGTCGGGAAGAATCTTGTTGTCGCAAGTCGGTGCGCTTTTGAACTGTTGATGTTCTTTCCGCAATTTGGCCAGTTCTGCTTCCAGCGTGTGTATTCGATTGAGTACTAGCGCTTCAGTTGCTGATACTGGATCCGGTGTCGTTGGTTTGAGATCTGGTTGTTGGTTTGGTTGACTTTTGGATGCCATTTTTGATGCTACTTAGGGTTTAAACGGAGTGGATTGTCAAGAATATCACAGCGTGACAACCTGGCGAACCTGTACAGCAAATATGTAGCAACTTTTATTGGAGGAGATTACGACTTAGGACGCAAATACTATGACAGGCTCAGGGTTTTTCCTGTTTAGCTCAGTCATTACCCCTTGTAAGCTAATCGTCATGAGAACTCCCAGTTAGCGCTCCGCCTAGCCAGCGGGGCGCTCGCTGCTTTTTCCGACAGCGGCGATTCTCGCAACCTATTTAACCAAGGGGTGACGAAGAAGCTCTTTTTCTTGATGTTTCCTTTACGCCCACCGGTACTAGATTGAAAGAGTAATGACCCGGAGGCAGAGAGACATGGAAATGCTCATTTATTTAAAAAGTCTGGGGAGATACCTAAGCGAGTCTCCCGAACACATTCGTGAGGAGCTTGCAAATGAGCTACGCGAGAGATTGCACAGAAAGGAAAGAGGCTGCTGGACTACTCAATTCACGAATATGCCGGAAGACTCAGACGAAGGCGCAAGCCGACTGGCAAGATTGATTGTGCGTGACCCTGATGCTCCTGCCTCCGTGTTGGCACGGCTAGCGATTTCATTAGATAAGGAGGTGTTGGAAAGAATTGCCGAACACCCAAGAGTGAGCTCCCATACTCTCACCGAGCTCGCCGACAGCCCGCATGTCGAAGTCCGTCAGGCGGTTGTAGACAACGCAAACACTCCGTATTCCATCTTGGTTGCAATGTGTCAGGATGAAGACGTTGATGTTCGATACAGAATTGCTGAAAACCCGAATGTATCGATCAAGATACTTCGTCGCCTCGAAGATGATGAGAATCCGTACGTGGCGATACGGGCAAGAAAGACGATTGAAAAGGTTTGCGCCGAATACGCGTCCGAAGCCGCCTGACGTGGGCTTCGAAGGAGAGCTCACGTCAAAGGTGGTTTAGCTCGGGAGGTGATGACTATCGAATGATATAGTTGGTCGTGTAATTGGCTGGGTTGGTTTTTCCAGAGAAAAAGGTCCTCTAGTGGAAAGGATCGAAAAACCGGAGAATGCGATATCCAGTACTTCAGTAACTGTCAAAGTTGAAAGCGGCAAGGGCTCTCGATTTCGTGGACAGTTGTTCGGAGTACTGGGTGTCGTTGTGCTTACTACTGTTTCGGCGCTCCTTCTGGAGCGCGCTGATAAGGCCCTGTCACTACCTGTGCATTCCGCCATCTTCGTAATGCCTTATTTGCTTGGCGTGGTGCTGGCGGCGCTGAAGTTCGATCGTTGGGCTTCGATGGCGACTGCGACTCTGACGGTGATATCATTAGTGGTTATCTTCATCCACCCGCTTTTTGAAAAGACTCCGAAGGATTTCGACTACTTGCTCATCCTCGCTGTTTTCTTGATCATATCTATTGTGATCAACGAACTGTCGTTCACTACGCGAAAACAATCGGCGCGAATCGCAGAGACTGAGGCCCGGATGGAGACAGAGCGGCTGAAGAATACGCTTCTACGATCAGTGTCTCACGATTTGCGCAGCCCGCTTTCTACTATCATGGGTGCTGCCAGCAGTCTGTGCGATGCGGATGCACGCGAGCTGAAAGAGAACGAGCGGCAAGAGCTGGCCATCTCAATTTGTAGGGAGAGCGAGCGCCTGGACCGTCAAGTTGGTAATCTACTTGAAATGACAAGCCTGGAGTCGGCATCTCTGGTCCTGCAACAGGACTGGTATTCGTTAGAAGAGCTTATTGGTGATGCGTTGACGGCTCTCGAGCGCCGGCTAATGGGCGTCAAGATCGATATCGAAATCGAAAAAGATGCGCCGATGCTGTTTGTTGATGGCCTTTTGATCCAGAAGGTGTTCGTCAATCTGGTAGAAAACTGTTTGAAGTATGCACCCGATGAGAAGTATCGAATCTCTGCCGGAAGGCGTGGGGAGTTCGTAGATGTTGAAGTATTCAACAGTGGAAAACCGATTTCAGCGGGCGAGGAAAAGAAAATCTTCGAGAAGTTCTACAGAGGAAGCCATAGAGAAGACGGGGCCGGACTAGGACTGGCTATCTGTCAGTCGATTGTCCAGCTACACGGCGGCGCCATCTCTTGTCGAGAAGGTGTGAAGGATGGAGTCGCGATTAAATTTCAATTGCCTGTTCGTGATGATGAGCCTGAGGTCTTGACGGACGGTTAATATTTGTAGGTACTGTGAAGAAAGAGATCGATGTCTAGCAATGCAACCATTCTTATAGTTGAAGACGAGCCAGAAATTCGGCGTTTTTTGCGAATCTCGCTGGTTAATCACGGCTATAACCTGTTGGAGACGCCAAAGGGCGAGGAAGGTCTGACACTGCTTGCGGAGAAAAAGCCGGAGCTTGTCATTCTCGATCTCGGTCTTCCGGACCTGGACGGCGTCACTTTTACGAAACGAGCGCGTGAGTGGACTTCTGTGCCCATCATTGTTTTATCCGCCCGCAGTAGGGAGCAAGACAAAATCGATGCTTTGGAAGCAGGCGCCGATGATTATGTCACCAAGCCGTTCGGCATTCTGGAGCTCATGGCTCGCATCAAGGTCGCCTTTCGTCATACTGAAAAGGCGGTAGCCGTTGAAGAACCTGTGTTCGTGACAGGATCACTGAAAATCGATCTGGCAAAGCGAAGCGTTGTCGTCAATGGTGAGGAGGTTCATCTCACCCCTATCGAGTATCAAATTCTTCGGATGCTCGTCAACAACGCTGATAGAGTTGTTACTCAGCAAGTGTTGTTGCGAGAAATCTGGGGACCCGGTCATGCCAAGCAGGGACACTATTTGCGGGTTTATCTCGGGCAGCTCCGCCAGAAGCTGGAAGAGCAACCGGCTCGCCCGAAGTATCTGATTACAGAGCCTGGCGTTGGATACAGGCTGAGAGTGATCGAAGAGGACGAAGTGTAATTCGCTGTCTAAATTAACTTTGACGCATAGGTCCGTTTTTGCCTCAAGCACTTGGTGCTCGTGGCTCTTTTGCCAACTTGGCGAAGTGCGAGATTTTCTTCCAGTTGATTGGATAGAGTGAATTCGGCCAAACTCCGGAGAGGACCTCTTTCAACAAAAGGTCCTGCATTGCTGGTTGCGATGCAGGAACTTTAATCAGGCTGAACAAGTTAATTATATGTTGGCGTAAGATGTCACCGAATCTGGTGCTGCGCCTGTAGTGGTGCTTTCTTGTCCGGTCGCTCGAGGATCGCGTCTATTCAGCTTGCCACTCTGATGGCGCTTGCCATGATTTTTTCCGCTTTTGAGACCATGGTAGCGAATCGCTTTGCGCTGCTCCGGCGTGAGCTGCGCTTGTATATCCATGCGATAGACCAGATGCACGTTAGCTAAGTCTGTGCGAAGCGAATTGATCTTATCTTGAGCTCCAAGAATAGCCTTACGATCCAGGCTGTCTTGTGTCAGCAAGTCTTTGAGCAGTCGCTGCTCTTCTGCCAACGCCACCTTTTTAGGACCGACTTCGGAGAGCATTTTGTTCTTCATCTCATAGAACTTCTCTTTCTGCTCGTCCGTGAACTTTGGCCTTACTCGGGCGGCACCATCCGCGCCACCTAGCGCATAGATATTGGTTTTGCCTTCTATTGGAACATTTGCTGTTTTGCTGGAATCGGATGTCTGAGCGAAGGTTGGGGTGGCAGTCTGAGCAAGCAGTGTAAGAGCGAACAAAGCTACGGCAAATTTCATTGCGCATCTCCTTATACAACGGTAAATCTACTTAAGTGGTGGCAGACCTGTCAACTTGTCGTGGCTGCCTTCTATTCTTACTAACGTAAATCCGAGGGAAAAAGTTCAATTTTTTTGAAAATAATTTTTTTTGAATTCCGAAAGCTAAACAGGCGCGGTTAATCTGGATACTGTTCGTGTGAGTAATCGGGTATTTGGAAACGCCTTCCGAATTTCCATTATATGATTGAGCTTTGTCCTGCAAAACAAAAGTTTCGATCTAATGTGACATCAGATACCTGGATAAGGTTCTGACTCCAAAGCCGGTTCCACCTTTATTCAGCTCGTCTTTGTTCTTTTCCGACCAGGCGACGCCGGCAATATCTAAATGGGCCCAGGGTTTGTTCTCGACGAACTCCTTGAGGAACATGCCGCCGCAGGAGCTTCCGGCCTCTCCTCGGGAGCCGGCGTTCATCAAATCTGCGACGTCGCTGTGCAGGGCCTGTTTGTACTCGTCGAAGAGTGGCAGCTGCCAGAATCGCTCACCTGAATCTTGTCCAGCTTGCATAATCTTTTCGATCAGATCCTGATTCGTCCCCATGATGCCTGCGGCCGCCCGACCCAGGGCCGTGACGACTGCGCCCGTGAGGGTGGCCACATCGATGAGTTCGTCAGCTTTCTGACCGATGGCATAGGTGAGTGCGTCGGCGAGTACCAGGCGACCCTCGGCATCGGTGTTATTGACCTCGACAGTCTTTCCGTTCATTGCCGTGATTACGTCTCCGGGGTGGAGAGCCTTGCCACTTGGCATATTTTCTGTAGCAGCCACCACGGCGAGTACCGACACGTTCGGCTTGAGCGCACCTACTACGCGCATCACACCGAGTACGCATGCGGCTCCGGACATGTCGTACTTCATGCGTTCCATGCTCTGCGCCGGCTTCAGTGAAAGTCCGCCGGAGTCGAATGTAATTCCTTTTCCTATTATCGCGACCGTTTTCTTCGCCTTCGGAGCCGTGTATTTCATTACGATGAACTTAGGCGGTTCATCGGCACCACGGGCAACACCAAGAAAACATCCCATGCCGAGCTTCTCTATTTGTGGAGTGCTCAGCACTGTGCAGGTCAATCCATGATCCTTTGCAATATCTTTCGCTTCAATTGAGAGTCGCGTCGGAGTCATATAGACTGGCGGCTCGTCGACCAAGGCTCTGGCGAAGATTGTGGCTTCGGCAACCGCAGTCGCCTCTTTGACCGCTTTTTGAAATGCCTTCGTGTCTATAGTGATACCGGTCAGTGCGAGGGAAATGTCGCCCTTCTTGACGGACGCAGCGCGTTTGCCGGTAGGCTGATCGCTTTTGTCTTTCTGGGACTTGTATTTGTCAAATTCAAATTTGCCGAGGATCCAGCCTTCGACTGCAGCTTTGGCGAGTGCGCCACCGTCGATGGTGGCTTTTGCGGGGGACTTGCCGGACCGCGCCTTGGTCGCCTTCACCTCGTGGGGCAAGATCATGATCACCTTGGCTGTGCCACCGTGACCCTTCACTTTGCGGGCTACACTCGCTGAAGTCTTTCTGATGATATTGGGGTTGAACTCCTCTTTGCTCCCCAGACCGACGATCATCAATTTCGGACAATCAATATGTCCGAAGGTCGGAAGACATACAATTTCTGATACTTTCCCTTTGAATCCTTCGCTTTCGAGATGCTTCTTGATACCGTCCTCTAGAGCCTTAGGCAGCTTCGCATCGAGCGATTTGAGAGCTTTACCGGCGTCTTCGCCCTTGTATACTCCGACTACAACGATGTCTCCCTTCGCCTGTGTCAGGGTCGCCTTTACGAGCTCGAAATTCATGCTTTGCTACCTACTAGAGAATTGACGAAGCAACTATTTTAGCTTAGCTCCAACGCCATAGTGTGATTGTCTACACTCTTTAAACCGATTCGAATTTGCGACGCATGCCTTGCGCCAACTCTAGTAAAGGGCTTTTGTCTATATCTTTAAGCGCGATGAGAGTCGATGATGCGAGTGACTATCTCATCGATTACGGCTGGGTCGCTCTGTCTTCGACAATATGCCAGGTAGGCTTCCATCCAGCGCCTCAGTTCTAGCAGCACTGCTGATACGGGAGCGCCGGCGCGTTTGACCTGGCTCAAGTTGACGGACACTCTGCCTTCGTGATCGATGTTGAAACGATTGGACGCCGGCGAGTCTCCATGCACATAATGCAGGCTCGCTTCCAGAATGGCGCGGTTATCCTCTTTCCCTATCACTTCTTGAATTTCACCGGTGATTTTTTGGAACACTGTCAGTGGACGAAATAGGCTTGCTTGCTGAATCGAGACCAACTTATTGTCGATCAAAAGTTGAATCGCTTTCATAATCATGTAACCTGGCCAGATGTCGAAGGATCGAGTCACTTCATCGATCGTAGATAGCCCGTCGATAAGCTGGACCAATGCGATTATGTTCTGCTTGTCCTCATCCGACGGTGTCGATTCATCCATGTACTTGAGTTTTTTCTCAAGCGTTTTTGACCACAGCGTCTCGAAATTCCAGACTCTTTCCAAAATCGTGTTCTTTCCGGATGGAAGATTGCCGAGAATTTGATTGAGCTGATCTTGGTAAAGCGCTGAATCCAAGAGCATCTTGTCTAGGGATTGACTGAGGGCGCATGTATCATCGAGCTCGGGAGAGGTTGCTTTGTCTTTGAACACGAAGATGCCTTCCGACCAATCCACCAGGAATTCCGTCATTGCGTCGATGCCGGTTAGATGGTTCATCTTGGCGTGTGTCGGCTTACCCATGCTGAAGGCAACGGTGCAAGATTTGTCTCTGTTTTCTACTGAGAGCAACCCTGTCTTCTTCGCTGTCGACAGAGACTGCAATAGACCGGCTGTGTCTATTGCGCCTAGACTTCCGATCATGGAATCGCGCATGGAGTCCGTATTCATCGCGCGTTCTTTGCTCGCCGGATCCTTCATTCGATCGGCATTGTAGCCGCCGTAGAGGTATTGATCGTCGAGTAAAACTTCCAACTCTCTGGTTGAAATGAAACCTTGTCTCACAGCCAATAGACCTAGATAGGTCTTTTGCTGTTTACCCCAGCCTTCTTCCTGTTGCTGCTCCAGTAGGTCTTGCAACTCGGACTCGGTGAGGATGCCGGCTGCCACCATGTATCGCCCAAGGCGAAAGCGCTTGCGATTGTGATAGCAGTTCGAGAGAAATTGAACGCGCGCGAATATTGGATAGATAAATCTCTGCGATTCCATCTCTTGAAGTATTCGAAGCGTCTCATCGGCGGGTAGTTGATTGCGGGCTTCGAGCGTGCGGACTACCGACTCGACCGAAGAGTAGTCGTCGATCAGCTGGAGAACCCAATTCTGCGGGGCTGGTAAGGTGAAGTCGTTCTTCACCTCCCGACCTTCTTCTCGCACGACCGGCACGGAGTTATAGAGTATGTGTGTCGCCAACGTGCTCCCACCGCCACGCAATCTGCGGCGATCTATTCCGGAAACGGTGGCGCAGACGTAGTCCGCAAGAAGCGGGTGCCGTGCGAAGATGCCGAAAGGACTGTCATAGACATTGAGTGTGAGCGCGCCTGACGTGTCATCTTTCGAGAGGGTGATTGCTCCGTCTGCCTTAACGAACAGGAGGACTCCGGATGGCTTCAGAAGCCTTTTGGCATATTGGGCGAATTTGGCCAGTGCGTCGAGAGGTAATGAGAAGCCCGTTTGCATGAGGTCGATGATTAATCCATCCACCGTTTTTCCAGCCTCGACCAGTCTGTCGAGTTGGGCGAATAGGTTTTCTCGATAGGAATAGGTCAGAAAAGTCTGAGCTGCGCCAAAATACCCTCGTTCGTCGAGGGTCAGGTCGCGTTCCGTTTCCAGCTTGCGTCCTTGTATATCGCTGTTGGTTTGACGCAATTTAGGAACCCTTCAAGAGATTCAAGATACTAATATTCCCATTTTATGTAATAGATCATTACTTTTGAAACACCCTGAACTAATCATGATGTTCCGGAGGCTGCGCCGCTGGAGTAACCGTCGGCTGGGTCGTCTCCGCTGGTGGTGCAGGGGGCGTTGCGCCAATCATGGTGCCGGAGAGGCTCTTGGACAGCGAATCCGGCGGTGCGATGAAAATTCCCTTAATCATCAGGTCTTTCTTTACTCGGCCGACATCGAAAATCAGGTCGTACTTGTTATATGTCACCAGTCTGTATCTCGCGGCGCCGCTCGGTGGTTGAGACATTGGGACAAGCTTGTATGCTTCTGCATTCTTGCCTATCAGCTTGGTGTATTTTGGAATGCTCGCCAATGCAGGATCGGCAAGCCAAGCCTTGGCGAGGTCCATACGGTTGAGCCTCAGGCACTGAACAAAATAACTCACGATCGAGAGCGGCATGTCTTTGCCAGGACTTCCTCCCAGGACAAAATGGCCACCCTGAAATTTGAGCACAATTTGGTAGGCCGAAGACTTGGGCTTGGGTAGACCGGACACGGCAGCCCCCTGAGGAGCTGACTGTGGGCTGACCGATAGGATGAGATCATTGCCGGAAAAACTGGCTTGCCCTGACAAATTCTGCAAGAAGTGCGATGGGATCTGGGAGAACGGCTCTGTCGTCGCCATCCATGCGCCGTTGACTGGACGATAGCCTGAAAGGTAGACGACACCAGAGACCCGGTCGAGACCTGCTACGGCAAGAAGGCTGGGTCCTTCTACTCGAATTACCTTATCCACGACCTTGCGTCTGCCGACTTTCACTTGTTTCGTCGTTGTGGTGAAGGATCTGACAATTTTGGCGGCAGTTATATTGACTGAGTCAGGAACTTCGACGATCGTCGCTTTTGCTCCAATAATCCCTTCCGGTGAACCGACCGCCGATTGAATAATCAAACTGTGATTGACCTGCGTACCTGGAAAAGTCCAGACTCTGGCGCCGCCTGCGTCGAGCACTCTTGCCTGCACGTCTTTGAGCGAACGATTATCGCGGATAACGCTCGCAGCGGGCGCACGGAGCGTTCTGCCGTCTGAGAGAAAGACACGCAATGTCTCGAGGTACTCTCGCCATGTCGTGCCATCCGGCGACATCTTATATGAGTCGCCCTTCTGGTTGAGTGCAGTCGAAGTGAGGCTGACAGGAGGTGTTACAGGGGCGGGGGTCTCAGCCTGAGGCACTGGGGCCTGATTGACTGCGATTAAATTTTCCGCCTGAGCGGTTAGCGGGACAAACGAGCTTGCCGCGAGCGCCGACGCCAATATCCCAACCGTCAGTTTTCTGGAAAATGCTGCCATCTCTGTTTCTTCGCCTGTTTTGGTGACTGAAATAAAAAATCCGCCGTTGTCGACTTGCTGACACCAGCCGCTTCTCAAGCTCATTTTAGATGGTTTTACGCCTTAGAGACCTGAAACAACTTGAAAGATGGCCTGGATTGAAGCGATTTTCTGCACAGACCACTTAAAAGGTTTCTCAATCACATATCAGTGGCGATTTTAGTGTTCAGCGAACCGCATCCATCCATAGGTCAGTGGTTGCTGAAAAAGGCGAATTGCAATATCTCAAGAAGCCAGTTATCAAGGGCGTGTTGTTCCCATTTGAGGTTCGCACCACATGGGAATTCCACCATTGGCGTAGAGGCGTGGCACGGCTAAATTAGAGTCAGGAAGGAGCCGATTTTCAGGACGCAGGGAAGCGCTGTTATATGAACTTTAGACCAACTGATTCAGCCCTTGGACCGGCCGGCGATGCCGGTGCCGGAGGTGCTTTGTCCGGAGCTCCAGGAAGCGAGCTCGGCGGTCAGAGTCTCAATTCGCAGTTCTCTGGTCTTGACGTATCAAAGGCTCACCAATTCTTTCAGGCATCAGGCGATGGTGGAGCGGCTGTGACCAAGGCGCTCTCTGGGTTTGACATATCTGGTCTCACCAGTGCACCGATGCCTGGAGTGGAAGCTAGCGCTCTCATGCCGATGGCGCCTGGTTCTGATGGCGGTCTCGTGGCTGGCGTGCTCACGGGTGCTAACGAACCTATCTCTCCGCTGATTCAAATGATTCTGAAGATGCCTGGTGCGATGGGGCTGGTCAACTCGTTGTTCGAGTTCTTAGCCAACTTCTTCCTCAATCCGATGTCATTCTTCGACATCTTCAATCCGACCAATTTTGCCAACCACGCTGCTGCAGCTTTCCAGATGGGAAGTGAGCACATACCGGTCAGCCTTACGATGTTGCCTGCCAATGCACCGATATTTGGCAACTTGAGTGGGCTAGCTCAACCTATGTTCTCCTCCGATCTATTGTCTGCGAAACTCAATCTCTCATTGGGTCACTCTTCACCATATGGTGCCCTAGCCAAGAACTCGCTTGATCCACTCCAAAATGGTCTTCAGAACAACCTGAATGTTGGCGGCGAAGGCAGTCCCTACAGCGCCGCATTTGAAAATGCGCCAGGAGCAGCACCAGTCGGTCAGACTCCTAACGGCACGCTTTCCGGACCGAATTTGACAGATCCTGGCTCTGCCAACCATGTGGCAGGCAATACTCGACTGTTCTCCGACCGGGTCAGCAGTGGTGGCACATTCAATACCATCAACCTGGCGGCTAAATCGCCGGTGCCTACGAGCTCAGCCGCCAGCAGCATTCAAGGCTTAACTTCCGCGTCAGCTAATCAGGGCATAAGCGGTGCCTCCGGAATGTTCCAGCAGCCCAATAGCTTCTTGAACAACGCGCGATTCGAGGGCGTGCCTAATTCCGCATATATGAAGGAGGGCTTCTCTCCCAACATTGGTCAAGATGTCGGTTACAGTATGACCTCACCTGCGGCGAACAATATGCCGATGGGTGACGCCGCTGCCGCTCCGGTCAACTACGGACCGTCCGGATATGTCGGCAGTGAGCTTGGTGGCGCCGGTGGTGCCGGAAATAATATGATCGCCATGGAGCCTTCGTCGTTCAAACCGAGCCTGGGCGGAAGTGATAGTCAATTCAAGTCTGCATTCCCTGCCTCAGGTCAGCAATCTTCACAGCTTGGCGGGCAATCCGCTTCGTCTTCTACCGGATTGAAAGCTCAGCAGCTGAGCCTGGATGGGGCTAGTGGCGATGCTCCGCAGATGGTATCAGATCCTTCTTCTTCAATCACCAGGACTGGTGCCGATGCGTCTAAAACCGCCGGTACTGCCTCGTCTCACAAGGCTGCCGAATCAGCACTACATAAGGCTTCTGGTCATAGTGCGAAACATGTTTCGCATCGCAGCGAAAGTGCGACCAGTCAACCGCAGCAAGTCGAACAAGTCGATGGTGTCGCGGACGGCACTCAGCTGGCAGCATCCGACGGAGCTGTTTCCGATGGAGCTGCTGCGCAGTACACGATTCACAAGGGCGATAGTCTCTGGAACATAGCCAAGCAACATCTTGGAGACGGCTCCAAGTGGCAAGAGATTTATCAACTTAATCAAAATTCGATCGGTCAGAATCCTGATCTTATATATCCGGGTACGACGCTCAATCTTCCAGGTGGCGGCGCGGAGATTGCCTCCAATGGCTCCACTACGATCTCGAGCTACGTCGTGAAGCCTGGTGATAACCTCTGGGATATTTCGCACGAGTTGCTCGGTAAGGGCAGCAAGTGGGGCGATCTGTATCAAGCTAATCAGGACATCATCGGTGCCAATCCTCGATTAATTCATCCTGGTCAAGAACTGAGCATTCCTGGTGCTGCTGATCCGTCGGGCAGTGTGGCTAGTTCGACCGTCGATCCGTCGGCTGTTGATCCAAGCGCTGCTGCTCAACCGGCCGCCAATGGCGGTATGACTGCTGCTCCGCAAGACATTCGCTCTGATGGACTCAGCGGCTCCAACGTGTCTAGTTATGGAACTCAGCCGGATTCGTACGGGGCGATGCCTCAGTATGTACCTCAGGCTCAAGCTGTGCCGCAGGCGCCAATGCCACCAGCGCAGCCAGTTCAAGGACAGATGCAGCAAGTTTCCTTCGTCCCGGAAACTGGCTATGGTCCAGCAAATGCGCCAGCCGGCTTTAGTCCGACCCTTGGCGATGCAAGTAAGCCGCTCAAGGTAATGGCATCAAATCCGACACCAGTTGCGAATGCACCTGATGCTGCCATTGCAGCTGCTCCGTCCGCTGATCAGCTTGCGACCCAAGCGTCCGACGCTGCTGCGACAGCTGCTAATGCCTCGGCCAGTAAAAGCGTCGTGGCCGCGAGTGGATTCTCTTCGCATCTGAAGAGTCTGTTCGGTAAGAAGTAGATTAGTGCGTTTGCTCGTCGCGAATGACTAATGAGTTGTGGCATTCAAAGGTTATATCGAGTCGTTACGACTATGTCGGGCCGTTAGGTAGCGGCGGCGTAGGAAGCGTAGTAAAGGCGAAGGACAAATCGCTCGACAAATTTGTTGCGATCAAGGTCATCAAAGAAGAGTTATCGCCTGCTGAGATCAGGCGCTTTCAACAAGAGGCGAAACTAGCCGGCAGACTCGAACATCCCAACATAGTCTCAACTCTAGATTTTGGAGTCTCGGAAACCAATCGTCCCTATCTGGTGTTGGAATACTTAGCAGGAGAGAGTCTTAGCGCGATCGTGCGACGAAAGCCTCTGGAATTGCCTGAGGCGCTCTATATATTTACCGAGATCTGTCGTGGCATGAGTCATTCGCATGGTAAAGGAATTCTGCACCGTGACTTGAAGCCCAGTAACGTGATAGTGGAATTTGACGAAAATCGTGAATCTAAGAAGATCAAGATCGTCGATTTTGGATTAGCCAAACTCAAAGATGCTGATCAGCGCCTCACCCGGAGCGGTGCTGCGGTTGGGACACCGCTGTACAGCTCGCCCGAACAAAGCGAAGGACGCCGAGATGACATCGACGAGCGTAGCGATATTTATTCGATGGGCTGTTTAATGTATAAATGTCTGACCGGTCGATCGCCTTTTCATGGCGAGAATGCTCTGGAAACACTGATGCTGCAGAAATCGGGAACGGCCCCGCCACTGCGGGATGTGACTGGAACCGAATTTCCTGATGCGCTTGAGCGGACCATACAAAACTGTATTAAGGTTGATCCGAACGACAGAGTTCAATCGTTTTCTGCGCTCGAAAAAGAGTTGAAGTCTATTCGTATAGAGAGTGCGAGTCTCTTCGAACCCGTTGTCGATGCCGAGCAACAGCCCATGAGGGGCAACCCTCGCCCATTGGTAATTAAGTTTGCAGTCATTGCCTCGGTAGTCATTGTTAGTGGCATTCTTTTGTTTCAGCTAATGGGTGGCTTCCTCCAGCCCGCTGCTCCAGCGAAGTCGCATTTCTATTCCGAGAACATTGATAACGACGAGTGGCGGAACCAAATGCTAATCGAACAACGCCCCTCTGGTTGGGTGGAAATACATCTATTAAGCAGTGAATCCAAGTTGGAGCTCTTGAGGCAGTACAAAAAGATTGAAGTTCTTGACTCCAGCGAAGGCAACTTGACTGGTGAGGAACTTGCGGTTCTTTCCGATTGCGAGATTCACGATCTTAACCTCAACGTCTGTCGGATTTCCGATGCCGGAATCAAGCAATTGGCAAAGGTCAGAGGATTGCGACGACTCGAGATCATGGGTCCGTCAACTTCAGATATAACTGATGCTGGTTTGCAACCACTGACGACCGTACCAAGACTACGCAAGCTTCGGTACGGGGGTAAAAAACTGACCGAGGCATCGATCGAGGTCATGAGGGGAAGCCAGAGTCTGGAGATGTTGGAGATTGGGCATCTGAAAATTTCCGAGCGAGGTATAGAATCGCTTCTGTCGGTGCCTAAGTTGAACGCTGTTTGTTTTGAAAGCTGTACGGTCGATGATAGCGCATACGAAGCGTTGAGAAAGTCGAAAAAAATCGGCTTATGTGAGCTTGCTCAGACAAATGTGTCGGCCCATGAAATTGAGCAACTCTTGAGTCTGCCTGTTTCGCACCTGAATTTGAAGTACTGCACCGTGCTTCCCTCTATCCTTATGAAGGTGAAAGGGGACAAACGAATTGGTGCTTTGAATGTCATCTGCCCTGGCATCACCAGGGCGCAACGCGCCGAGCTTGTCGAACAGTTGCCGAAAAGCTGTCGTGTCGATATCACTTCGGGAGGTGTTGATGATTTGGAGCGCAACGACGCGGTCAAGAGACAATGAGCTGTTCGGTGTGTCGATGCAAGATCACTTCGTCTCGCGAGAGATTAGCTCAGCCGATAGCTCGACATCATATATAGTGGCGAGGTTCCCTGGCTTTGCTGTGGGAAAAACAGCTGTTATTCCGTACTTAGACCAGTCGACTGTGGCGTCGGAAATCGCCGGCAGCATAATAAATGGTTTGCCGTACCTCCGGCACAAGGATGCCAATTCACCGGTGGCTTTGCCACTGATTGATTGGTTGTCCAGATGACCTTCGGCGCTCACGACGACGTCAGCGTTGCTGACTCGCTCCTCGAGATTTATCAGTTCGGCGAGCCATTCGAAACCGGGAATTATTGAAGCGCCAAGGGCGCAAGCCATTCCAAATGCGGTACCACCGGCGGCACCAGCGCCAGGCTGGTGCCGTGCAATCCGTGCTGTCGCCTGCTCTAGCCTGTCGGCGTACTGCTGCAATCCGTCTTCCAGGAGACGAACGTCTTCGATAGACGCTCCTTTTTGCGGTCCGAAAACGTGTGCCGCCCCCTCCATCCCCAGAAGAGGATTTCTGACATCGGTTGCTACTCGAAGATTCGTGCTTTCGCATCTTTCATCGAGTTCCGAAAGATCTATTGAGTCAATCTGTCCAAGCCAGCCTCCGCCGCACGGCAGGATTTGTCCGGCTCTGTCGTAGAACTTTGCTCCCAGGACAGAAAGGACTCCCATGCCACCATCTGTAGAGGCGCTTCCTCCAACGGTCACAACGATGTTTCTATATCCGTGATCGAGACATGCCTGCAAAACTTGGCCAAGCCCCATCGTGTTCGCCTCGAGCGCCGCCAGCCGGTCTTGAAGTGCGGCAAGCCCGCACGCCGAAGCAAGTTCTACTACGGCTATTTGCGATCGTCTTCCACGTTGGTTCGATTTTTCGGATTCAATCTTGGAGCCCCGATCCCGGTGAGAGCCAATTATTGACTTATGTATCTGTTCATTCGTTCGTTCATACGGGGACCTCATGGCATTTGAAAGTGGAGAGATCTCCGTCTTACGACCGCTATCGCTCTCGTCTAAGACAAGCCATACTGCTTTTGTCGGTTGACCGACGGCACCCAATACTTCCGTGAAGTTGAGCGTGCCACCGAGCGCGGTGCGAAGCGCTTCTATCGTGCCGTCTCCTCCGTCTGCGATTGGGACCAGATCGACTAGCGCATGCGGATTTCGTCTTTGGATGCCGGACGCGATAGCGTGCGCCAGCTGTGAGGCTGATAAACTTCCCTTGTAAGCTGACGGTGCGATGAGGAATTTCACCAGCTCAGTGAATCGAGTACCAGCTCTGTGTCTCGCCTTCGTGAGCGGACGCCTCTAGAGTCTCGCCGGCTCGTGGTTGTTCAATTTTGTCGACGCGAGTCTTATGGCGACCACCTTCGAAGTCGGTTGCGAACCAAACCTCGAGCATCTCGCGGATCATCTCTTTAGGTGTTGTCCGTCCGGCAAAACAGATAACATTGGAATCATTGTGCTGGCGTGAGAGCTTCGCTGTCTCGGCCTCGTGACAGAGCGCCGCTCTGATTCCGCGCACCTTGTTGGCTACTATCGAGACGCCGATTCCCGACCCGCAGCAGAGCACACCTCGAAGGCACTGACCTCTGGAAACTGCCTCTGCGACCTTGCGAGCATAATCCGGATAGTCGCATGAATCTTTTGAGAATGTTCCGAAATCCTCGAACTCGATGCCTTCGTCGGCGAGGTATTTCTTGACCTCTTCCTTCGCCTCGAAACCAGCGTGATCGCTTCCGATTGCCACCTTTTGCGCCATTAGTCGTACCCCTTCCAGTATCGAATGACAGTGTATCGAATTTCGCTTCCGAGGGATCTGTTACTGAAGAAGATGTTATAGACCTATGGAGGTCAATGCCCAAGCGAATCCGAATCGTTGAGCGCAGACCGCTTTCTTCTGGAAGCGGCGAGGTTGAGCATCTCGACAAAAATCGAGAAAGCCATGGCCGCGTATATGTATCCTTTCGAGATGTGATGACCTAATCCATCACCGACAAGCACCACACCAATTAAGAGTAAGAAGCTCAGTGCCAACATCTTTACCGTTGGGTGTTTCAAAATGAACTCGCTTACCGATCTGGAGAATATCATCATGATCAAAACTGACACGATAACCGCTGTAACCATTATCCAGAGCTGATCTACCATTCCTACAGCCGTGATCACGGAATCGAGAGAGAATACCAAATCCAGTATCATTATCTGAATCAAGGTACCAATGAAAGAGGCGTGCTTACCAGCATTGTGTTCATCGTCGCCTCCCTCTATTCGTTCGTGAATCTCACGTGTTGCCTTTGCGACCAGGAACGCTCCACCGCCCAGAAGCAGAATATCTCTTCCGGAGAAAGCGTGATTGAGTGCGGAAAACAGTGGCTGTTTCAAGCTCATCACCCAGGCTAGTGAAAAGAGTAACGCAATGCGAGACAGCATTGCCAGTCCAAGTCCGATTAGCCTGGCTTTTGCTCTCTCATGCTCGGGCAATCTCGATGACAATATAGATATGAAAATAATGTTGTCTATCCCAAGCACAATTTCCATTGCTGATAGGGAGAGCAGAGCTGCAATTATCTCGGTATCGATTAGTAGAATTTCCATAACTCTTATATTGTGCGGATTGTGAACAAGGAGGTTGTAGTAATAGATGAATAAAGACTGCTATTGTTCCATTCAATTTACTTGCGAGATCGATCGGACTTGCAATTCAGGGAAACATAACTATTTCAAGAAGTGGCAATGATTCTGAATAAGTTTAGCGGTATGACAATTGCATTCGATCAATCGCTGCCATTGCCGGACTGCGCGAAGAGATTTGTTGGGCACCACTTTCGGTGCGACAGATCCCGGAAATTGTGCTTTCTGAATCCTGCCGAAGCCCTTTAGTCGACGTCCAAAACGGGCTGGATTTCGGGTGCGCCTGTGCTTGATGACCGCGCTTGACGATCCTCCTCTCTGGGGTTTCAGAATGTGGTTCGATATCGAAATACACTTCGCGACTAGTGTAAACGGGCAGCCTGTGGGCAAAAACCGACGGTTGCCAATTGATAGTTAAATGCGCAAAGTGGCCGCAAAAACCTTACTTGTACGAGGCCAACATCTGACAGCGCAGGTCATTAATGTCTTGTGGCGTTTCGAATTTTCTGTCGGTTTCTCTCACATCTTTCATTCGATCTGCTCTGAAGATGAAAATTTCATCTCGCTCGTGACAGTATGCGACGACGAGCCACATGCCTTCTTCTTGAAGGAGTACAAGCGGATCGAGCGTGACTGGATCGACAGTTTCTCTTTCAATGCAGTAGTAATTTACTTTTGCGGTTTTATGCTTAACTAGTGCCTTCTCCAGGACTGGAAGCTTGTCTTCGACTGTGTACATGGGGTAGGCAAACGTCTGATCCGCCAGGAATTTCTCGAACTTTCTGATCATCGATTTGTCGTTGATGCAGACCTCTTCCTCATCCTCTACATAGAATGGTGGCGTATTCGCCTGTTTTTTTCTTGACGCATTCTTGGACATCGAATCGTTGTTGCGGATGACTCTATAGTCATCGTCTGAATCAATCATCTCTCTGTCGCAGCCGAGACCTTCAATGGAAAGCTGTTTTGGAGGTGGGTTGTTGAAAAATTCGTCTATCAGCATTTCTTCGAGATCCGATTCCAGGCAAGCGAGCTCGAGCTCTTCCAGTTCGCTTTCGTCGAGCTCTCCGCAGCCGAGAACTGAGTCGACAATGGCGTCTGCGAGTTCATTCGACATCGCTTCCATTTGTGGACTGATAATTGAAGACAGCTTATTGATCACCTCTCTGATAAGCTCATCTTTCTCTTGAGAGTGAATTGTCACTCCCGCAACCAGCTTGTCGAACAATCTCGCCCCCGTAAGAAGCAAAAAGCCTTCTTCCTGAGTCAGCTCGAGTTTGAATTCATCTTGCATAAGCTTACCTGCGTCTATAAGTTCGGACGGAGCGCGATGGATACACGCTCTTTGTGCCACGGCAAGCCGACTGTAAGGAGTCTAACTGCCTTTTGCGAAACTGTAGAACTGATTAGCTAGTCCCTAAATAGTGCCTCTAGAACTAGCCTAGCACTGCTTTCAGGTTTCGGGTAGCGTTTCGGCATATTTTCGGAAATTACATTCTTTCCGGAGCCGACACACCTATGATTTTGAGCACGTTGGCGAGTACCTGCCTGGTAGCCATTATCAGTCCCAATCTGGCTTTCGTTACCGATAAATCGGCAGTTATGACGCGTGATTCCTCGTAGGTCTTCATCAAATCCTTCGCGACTTCATATCCGAAACTTGCCAGTCTGCCTGGCTGCCAGCTTGTCGCAGCTTCGCGCACTTCCTGAGGGAGCGCCTCCAGGCGCATGACCAGGCTCTTTTGATAGCCGAATTTTGCTTCGTCTTCTTCGAATCCGGCAAGGAAAAGTTTTGCTCCGTGGGCGTACTCATTTTCCCACTCTGTGAGCATTTGCTCTGTCACTATCGGATCTTTCAGCTCGCCGCTTTCGAGGTCTTTTGCAGGCTCCAGGGCCCTTCTCAAAATCGAGCAGCAACGGGCGTGAGCATATTGCAGATAGAAGGCGGGATTGTCCTTGCTTTGCTTCTTCGCTAGCTCGAGGTCGAAGTTTATCGGATTGTTGGGGTTGGATTCAGCCAGGTAATATCTGACGGCATCGACGCCGACCTCATCCATGACCTCATCAAGCATGACGACGGTGCCTCGGCGTTTGGACATACGTACGGCTTTTCCGTCCCGATTGAGATTGACGATCTGGGTGAGCACGACCTCGAGTTTTTTGGGATCGAATCCCAAAGCTGTAACGACGGCCTTCAATCCTGGCACCTGACCGTGATGATCAGCTCCCCAGATGTTGACCATGAGGTCGTAGCCCCTGTTGAATTTATCGAGGTGGTAGGCGGCATCGTTGGCGAGGTATGTGTAGTCACCGCTGCTCTTGCGCAGAACGCGGTCGCGCTCGTCGCCTAGCTCCTTTGACTTTAACCAGAGCGCTCCGTCGGCTTCGTAGGAGTGGTTATTTGACGCTAGAACCGCCATGGCCTGGTCCACTTTGTGAGCTTTGTGCAGTGATTCCTCGGAGAACCAGCGCTCGAACTTGACTCCAAGCTTCTCCAGCAGATCTTCTTGCGCTTTCTGAATTACGCACTTTGTTTCATTGCCGACCGCCAGGATCGCTTCATCGCCTGATAGAGCGAGGTATTTATCACCGTTTCTCTCAATCACAATGTCAATGTATTCGCTGAGCGACTCCTCTGGGTATCCGGCTTCCGGATAGTCGACGGATTGACCGAGTTTGCGCTGATACGCTGCCAATGCGCATTTCCCCAGCGCTGCGATTTGAGCACCGGCATCGTTGACGTAAAACTCCTGCTCTACTTTGTAGCCTGCAAATGCGAATAGATTGGCGAGGCAGCTTCCAAAAACCGCATTGCGTCCGTGTCCAATATGTAAGGAGCCGGTTGGATTAGCAGAGACATATTCGATCAAAACACGTTTGTTGTCGCCTACTAGCTCGCGACCGTAATTGGCTTTCTGTTTATGGACCTCGTGGATTACATCGGCTAGCCAGCTTTTCCCCAGGCGAAAGTTGATAAATCCCGGGTTGGCTACTTCAAAATTGGATATGCAGCCGTTCTGCGCTTCAGGCAAGGTCTTGATATACTCGGCCAAAGTGTTTGCAATAGCGACCGGCGAAGATTTCGCATGGCGTGCCAGTTTTAACGCGACGCCACAGGCGAGATCTCCGTGCTCTGGAAGTTTAGGACGTTCGATGATAATTGGTTCTGGACATTCGGACAGTTCGCCCATTTTGCCGTCCCGACTGGCCTGAACGAAGGCCTTCTCCACGATATTTTTGAGTCGCTCTTTGATCATTGTCTGTTTCCACATTAGATAGAACCCTTTGAGGTTCTCTTCCTTAAACTGTCGGGCAGGGCACATGGCCCAGCCTTTCGAACTGTTGAAGATATTTTTTCCTACACTCTTACCTTGCTGAGCTCGGCAATTATCAACTCACCGAATTCATTGGCTGCGTCAGGACCATTTGCAGTTATAAATTTGCCGTCCTGAACTACCGGCTGATCTACAAAAGTGGCCTTGCCTTTCTCGAGAGCTTCGAGCGATTCAGGGCATGCCCAAACCGTAGCCTTCTTTCCGGAAAGTAGACCGGCATTGGCAAGGACGGCACCGGACAAACAGATTGCCCCTATGACTTTGCCATCCTTGCTCAATTGGCCGAGCAATTCGTGCAAGCTCTTCTCGTTCCACAAAAATTCTGGCGAGCCCATGCCGCCGATCACGATGAGGGCGTCCAGCTCTTCGCTTTTGAGGTTGGCGATCTCTTTTTCCACTTGTGCTGTCGCGCCGAGCATTCCTGTCGCTTCACCTAACTTGGTGGAGGCGATGATTGTCGTGGCCCCGGCCTGCTCTAATAAGTCTTTCGGCACAAATAGCTCTTCGTCCCGAAACGCTGATGGTGCAATTACCAGGGCTACTTTTGCTCCCTTTAGATTAGCCATGCGTACCTCCTTGAATTAGCCAGCAACGCGGCACCGAGCCGCAACAGGCGGACCGCTTTTCCGGATTTATCATAATACATCCGACTGAGGATATTGATGATTACAACTGTCTTTCGGGCGCTGCCATCACAAAAGTTTTCAGCCCGCAAACATTAACTCCATAACCGAGATTGGAACCGAATCCCCGTGCCTGCGTCCGGTAGTCATGCATTTTTTTTGAGGAAACTATTGGAAATGGACTTAATCGTGAGGTATGGATTCGCAGTTTTTGGAATCACATTTATTATGTTGCAACAGGCGCCGGGGCAGGCTTATGAAAGCGCAACCGGCACGAAAGAAACAAAATCGCAGGTTACACGGCAGAATGACACGGAGCGGCGCCGATTCGTTTCGTGCACCCTTGGTGTACCTCGTGCTGGAGCCGCAGTGCGAAAATTACCGGGTAGAACGCGGTCTTTCCGCTACGCTCGAACGCCCGTCGTAGAGAGTAGCGAGGGCTTGGTTTATGACGGTCAAGAGGGCTACATCCCTTATGGAAACCTTGGCATTGGTCATTCTCCGCAGCTTTTCATCAAGCTCGGTCCTAACGGTGGCATCGTCGATTCATCGGGTCGACCGTACAAAACGCCGCAAGTCTTGGGAAGACCTTAGCTGTCGAATGTAAAACATTTGGCGGATACGGGTGACACCTGCGGAGTTGTATGTCGTTTGGACTGTCGGGCTTTTGTCTCTGCTTGATGATGAACCTGCTTTTGACGTCAATTGGCAGCAATTCTCGGACGATTTTAACGAACTTCAGGAGACAGTTATCGTGCGAAAAAGGTGACGACGCCGAAAAGGGCGATCAGCAAAAACGCGAGCAACGCCGCCAGCAACTTGCCTGGAATAAGCTTCCTCTCGTGGGTACTAAGTTGTTCCATATTGTCAGCAAGGCATACTTCGAGCTCTGCGTGCAATTCTCCGGCGTCCTGAGGTCTCTTGTCCGGGCTCTTGGCCAGCGTCTTCATGATCACATGTTCGACTTCTGCCCGTATGTCCAGATTCGGATCGAAGTCTTTGAATCGGCGAGGAACGCTCCGAACGTGCTGTTCCATCACTCCAAAAGCTGTTCGTCCTTCAAAAACTTTTCGACCGCTCAAGGTTTCGTACATGACGCAACCGAGCGCATAAAGGTCGCTTCGGCGGTCAACTGGCTCGCCCAGCGCCTGCTCTGGACTCATGTATTGAACAGTACCAAATGCGGTGCCAGTCTGAGTTAAATCGAGATGCCCTTCCACAATGATTTTGGCCATTCCAAAGTCTAGAAGTTTAACTCGAGAGCGACTCTCCACTAGAAAAATGTTGGCGGGTTTGATATCCCGGTGAATGATTCCCTGGTCGTGTGCGGCCTTGAGCGCGCTGCAGCAATCGATAAACAATGGAAGAGCTTCATGAGCAGGAAGCTTTCCTCTTCTCCTCAGCGTCGAACTCAGGCTCTCGCCATCAAGATATTCCATCACAATGTATGGTTGACCTGTGTTCAATCGATTGTAATCGAACACACGACAAATGTTGTCGTGATCCAGACCAGCGCCGGATCTAGCTTCTCTCTCGAAACGAACTACACTCTCTCTATCGAATAGCAGGTGTGAATGTAAGACCTTCACCGCAACGAATGAATCGCTTCCCTCGCGACTGGCTTTATATACTCTGCTCCAGCCTCCGGTACCCAGGAGCTCGACGATGCTATAGCCTCCAGTCAGTGCGCTCCCAATTAATGGATCCCTGTGTTCGTTGGCAAGGATTTCCGGCTCTCCCTTGCCAGGCTGACCTGCGCTTTCTGGTAGTTTCCTTTGACCGGATTGTTCCATTTTCAAGGATCTTTCTCATAAAATAGGTCATTTCGAATTTACCCGTTTTCGGGAATTCACTTCCATCGTGTCTCTGGATACGATAGTAATGTAGGTAGCGCTCACGCGCATCAGGGCAAAAAAACCGAGGCAATCTTTATGTCGAAACTATCGTGGCGCGCCGCCGCGGTGTCCAATCGAGGTCGAATCAGAGCTGAAAATCAAGACAACTTCTATGTCAGCCCTGATTCGTGTCTTTTCGCTGTTGCCGACGGGATGGGTGGTGCACGCAATGGGTCTGTCGCCAGTCGCCTTGCCGTAGAGACGATTGAAAGCCGCTGGAAAGACGATCAATCGCAACGCCATCAAGCTGACAATGCTCGTGAGTGGTTAGCAAAAACAGTCGAAGACGCCAATCTCACCATATACGATGAATCGATATCAGATGACGTTCTGACGCGCATGGGAACGACTGTGGTTGTGGCGACGCATACGACCGACGGTAAGGTTGAGATTGCTCATGTCGGCGACTCTCGAGCCTACCTCGTTCGCAATGGAAATGCGGAAACACTGACTATCGATCATTCAGTGGTAATGGAGATGGTGATGCGCAATCAGCTTACGCAGGATCAGGCCTGGCATAGCCCATTCAAGAATTTACTGACTCGATGTCTAGGACATCAACTTGACATAGAAGTCGATAAAACAGAAGTCATTCCGCGTCGAGGCGACTGGATTGTGCTTTGCAGTGACGGTCTCAACTCGGAGCTACGTGATCCTGAGATCGCTAAAATCGTGAGTAAATCCCAGAGTCCCGAAGAAGCCTGCGACAAGCTATTGGAGAGAACCCTGGTTCTGGGCGCGCGTGATAACGTGACTATACTCGCGATTCAATATTTCTGTGCCGGATAATTCGAGCAAGCCTGATTCAAATTTCCGGACGAAAGGAAGATTGTAAGTTGAAGCAATTGTGGATTGAGCCGTGGCCGAAAAGAAGATTACTGTGCTCATAGTCGAGGATCATGAGGCTACCCAGAAGGGCCTCGCCGCTGAGCTGGCCTCTACTGCAGACATCGAAGTGGTTGCCACTGCCGGGACCCAGGAAGATGGATTCGCCAAAATGCGAGCATTCGCGCCTGATGTGGTGCTGCTCGATCTTCATCTGCCGGATTCGCTTGGACCCAAGTCTTTGTCGAACGCTTTTACTCAGGCCGCGCTATCGAAAGTAATCGTATTCAGCGGTGACAACCGAACCGCGATTCGCGATCTTATTCTCAAAAGTGGGGTACATGGATTTCTTCTCAAATCCGAACCGCTGGAAGTTGTCGTAAAAAGTATCCGTTCTGTAATGACGGCGTCTGAACAGATTGTTTCCGCCAGTCTTCTGCACAAGAATGACGGCAAGCTTACCAGAGCAGAAGAGCACTTGCTGACGCTTATAGCGCGCGGCATGAAGTACAAAGACATCGGTAAGGAAAGATTTACCGCACCAGAGACGGTGCGCAAGCAGGTCGAGCAGATCCTGGATAAACTCTCACTCGATAGTCGGGAAGAGCTGATTGCCTGGGCCGTCGAAAATGGATACGGTAACCTGGAAGCGGAAAGGTAAGGTCGTGGCTGCCTTCGGTATCGGTGAGATTCTCGAAAAACTGGGTTATTCCGGAAGTCTGTCGCGAAGAGGTGTTGCTACCTCCGACTTGATGAAATCTTTGAAACAGCTGTTCGAATTACTTGCCAAAGAGTTTAATGCCGGTATAGCTCATGAACCGCTTATGATCACCGTGCAGGGTAAAGAG
This sequence comes from uncultured Candidatus Obscuribacterales bacterium, assembly GCA_964418155.1. GTDB lineage: Bacteria > Cyanobacteriota > Vampirovibrionia > Obscuribacterales > Obscuribacteraceae > JADYXR01. The sequence goes on from CAYQKX010000043.1 coordinate 61,914, forward strand.
GAGTTCGAAGCTAGTATTGCAGGTGGTGCAGAGCTCAAGTCTCGAAGCGAACGATTGTTAGTCTCTACTTACTTTTGGTCTCTGTCTGTGCGGGCAAATCGCGGTCAGCTAGAGTTCTTCATGCTTCCTGCGATCGAGCTTCCGAACCTCGAGCAGGCAGAGCTACCTTCGCGCTCGAAGCTCCGATTACGTTATAACTCGGTTCAGAAAAACTGGTGCATGGACGAAGTGCCGGTTAGCGAAAGCGAGATGAATACACTTGCGAGGAGTTTGCTCAAAGACTTGATTGTTCGATCGCAAGGCGATTATGATCTTCTTCCAGAATCGACACGACTGGTACATGGCGGTTTGAGCTTGACACGTTCCGTCCGATCTCTAGTGGCAGAGCGCCATGCACTTGTTCAGAAAATCGTGAATCAGCAAGAGGCGATTTTGAGCCAGGTGGCCCGTGACCTGCACGATGCTGTTCTTGGAAATATCATGCTGCTCGAGCGTTCTCTAGCCTCTGGGCAAGGCTTGCCTCGAGATGAGATTTTGCGGCTATTAACAGAGATTTCGGACAACCTTCGTGGCGTATGTCACGATATCTATCCCCGCGATCTGAAGGATTTGGGTCTTCCGATTCTGATGGAAGAACTCTGCTCCACTTTCTCGAGCAAGACTGGAATTGCCGCTTCTTTCGAGTGTATAGGTGAATTCCCTGAACTGACGGACGAGGTGCTCTTGCATCTGTATCGTATCGGGCAAGAGTGTTTCAATAACATTGGAAAACATGCTTCGGCTTCATTTGCTACCGCCAGGTTTCTTGTGCACCATGGTGTTCTTCTCATGGAAATAACCGATAATGGACGTGGATTTGACATTGCCGCCATTGAGAGAAGCGGTGGAACAAGCATCATTCGAGAACGCTCGGAGCTTGTAAATTTCATTTATCCATGCAAGATCAGTTTCAACTCATCTCCACACGGCACCACTGTCACAGTCGAAGTTGTGTTTTCGGTGGAATCGTAGTTTAGAGAAATCTGTTACGAAATCTATTTGAGTATAGGCCAATCTAATATAGCGTTTAATCTGCGCTGCTAAACTTTGACCTCCGGTAGCCGCGGGGCGTCGGGAAGGGTTATCCTGCCAGCAGGACCTTGATTCTCATGAGCAGAAAGTGCGTTCGGAACATAAGGGTTTACGCCAGAAAATGGTCGGCTGTTATCCTGTGTTCATTAATTGCGCAGGCTTCACAGTCTGCCTTTGCGGCTAATGACAACCGCGCCGCAGTGAAGGAGCTTCGCTCCATCCAGCAGTCAGATCGCCGGGCAGCGAGACAAAACGTTCGTCGCGACCTTTCAAATCAAAATACAGACACCGTTCGTAGTGCCAATCGTGTTGTGCCATCTGCCGATAGCCTGCACGCCACTGCGCGTTTTCGCAGACACGAGCCTCTCAACAGTGCTCGGTCGATGCAACTCGTAGACGGCCAGAAAATCGAATTGGTACGCGGTATCGATCTCGATCTGACGTCAACCGATTCAAGTATTACTCTTGGTGAAAAACTGTTTGGTGACGTTCAGTCTATCGAGATCAAGGTTGGCGATACGAGTAGAACTGTTGCAGCCGGAAGTGATGTAACGGCCGCGGAGTATGTTGCTGCTAAGCAAGTCCTTTCAGCAGGTACCCAGGAGATTATCATCGGCCGAGATGGCGGCGCCATCGGCGGCTCTGTTAACCTCGAGGGACTGAGCGATGGCAAGCACTCAATGAAAGCCGACGATCTCGTCGTTCCTGCTGCCGTCACCGCATATGGTTCTTTAACACGCCGGTCAGACTTCCAGCTGCGGGGAGATCTGACCAACTACGGCACGGTCAACATAACATCCAACAATAGTCGTTCATCTGTCCGGTTTGCCGCCAGGGACATTCTAAATGCAGACGGCTCTGTAATTTCATCAGACGCGGATCTGGAACTCCAGGCCAGAGGAACCCTGATCAATCAAGGAACAATTGCTGTCGACGGTAATCTGACCCTCACATCCGGGGAGAAGTTCTCAAACTCAGGAAGCGTATCTTCCTCCAGCGCTTTGAACATAGACTCGCCCGTTGTCGGCAACTCTGGGCAAATCGTCTCCACCTTTGGAGATGTGAACATCGACAATTCGCAGCTCACGTCATTGTCCGTAGATAATACAGATGGTGTGATTAGGGCTCAGAACGCGATCAATGTTAGAAACAGTCATTATGACGCATCATTCGGTACCAGCTTGGCTGGCGGTGATCTGTTTTCCAAAGAATTGAATCTATTCACCGGAGAAGGCGTGACTGATGTCAATGTCGGTAATTTGACAGGTCAGGTCAACTCTCGTGGAACCGGAGTCCATGTCCGCGCCCAAACCGATGAGCTGATTATCGGCACACAGAAACTCGACGGGGATCCGACCTATTTCAACATCGGCACGATTTTGATTACTGGTGACATAGTAGTTGGCGAGCGACTTGCAATTCTGTCTGACGGCAACATCACAAGTACCGCAGGTCTCACCAAGATTGTCGCTCGGTCAGCCGGAGGCGTAGGGCAGGAGATCACGATTGTCTCTGGCGTCGACATGACGACTTCTGCCGGTGCGGTAGGAACGGGAGATGTTCCTTCTGGCACGCCCCTTGCTATCGGCGAGACTGTTCGAGTGATAGGCAATAGCCCCACTGGCGGTACTATTAATTTCGAAGCAAGCCCTGGTCTGCAGATACTGACCAACGGTACGGGCTCCAATCATGCTGGTGCCCACGTCAATCTGTTAGCATTCCGGACCTGTCCCTGAGTAAGCCCAGTTGGTGACGCTGCCGGCGGCAGAGTGCTTCTTCCTAAAGACTCGATAATAAATACCGCTGCAAGCGGCTCGGCGGCTAACGGCAATATTACCGTCACCGGCAACATTATCCAGCTTGGTAGTCTCGTTGCCGATGCTGGTACCGGAACATCTGGTGGCGCCATTACGATCACTACAGGCATCAATCCGAACGTAATTGACGGTACTGGCGGCGGTGTTCAGTTCGATTCAACCGGTTCCATAATCAATGGTGGTTCGTTCGGGGCGCAGGGCGACGTCCCATCCGGCTCTGGAGGGGTGCTGGCTATCGGTCAGGGCGCTCAGATGATTCGCGCTTTGGGCGACATTACTTTGATTAATCGCAACGAGATTAACGTCAACCTGGGCACCGGACAATCGAACACGATGACCACTCGTGGTGGCCATATCGGCATGCACAATTCCGGATTGTTCTTGTATCTCGTGGCCAAAGCCGTCACTACTGGCGGTGGCGATCTCTCCTTGTCCGCCAACGGAACTGTCAGCATCAGCGTTACTGACGGAATTTCTACTAAACCAACGAGCGGCTCTGGAGGGTCTGTCTCTATCATATGCAACGGAACAAAGGATGCTCAAATTAATGCTGCTGGCTTGATCCTCGATACTCGTGCGTCAGGCATAGGCGACGGTGGCGATGTAACAATCGAAATGCCAGCGAATCTTACGTTGGACAACGACCCAATCGATTTAGGTACCGGCACGATCACCACAACTGGTGCTGGAGGTGGTGCCGATGGTGATGTCTCGGTTGTCGGGGCGACATCTACTTTGACCGTTGGAACGATCCAAGCCGGGCACGGCAACGTACAAATTTCTACTCAATCGAGTGGTGCAGTTGCATTGCAGGGTAACATCACCGCAGGCGCGCTGAATATAACTTCGGGCTCGCCCGGTATCTCGAGCGCTTCAAGCAATCTGATACTGACTGTCGATGATATGGCATTCAACAGTTCATTCTCATCGCAATTGGCAAACAGCGTTATCTCTATTCGTCCAGTGACGAGCAGCCGGCCAATCAACATCGGTAATGTTGCAGGAGGTTTGAACCTGAGCATATCCGAACTCGCTAGCTTCAACACCGGAACTCTGGCGCTCGGCTCCCTCTCTGGCTCGGGTGCTATATCGGCGTCTGGCAACATCACACTGACAGGCAATCTGGATCTCAGTAATGGTGGCTCCGTGTCGACAACGTCGGCAACTTTCGATATCGGCACGCATGATTTTTCAATTCACTCTTCTAATACAGTCAATCTCGGAACGATACAAGGTGATACTGGCTCGGTGTCGATTGTCTCCACCGGTGCGGTCAACATAAATTCTAATTTGACTCTCTCCGGAGCAGGATCGGCACTGCTCGTGGACGCCGGGGGGTTGTTTTCCAGCCCTGCCGATTTGTCAGCCTCTGCGATCTCTCTCAAGGCTATGGCCGGATTCAACGTGGTAGGTGACATAAATGCCGTGGATGCGTTGACTCTTACGTCCGGCATCAATCTGACAAATAGCCAATTCGCGGGATCGTTGGCTGCAGCAACAATCAATCTTGTCACCGTCTCAGGCGCTTCGATTGGAACTGGTTCGGCAACGCCTTTCACCGTCGGCGGCATCGCTAAGGTCTCAATAGAATCTTCCGGGGCGGCCCATGTGAAGCGGACTGGGTCAAGCGCCGTCGAGCTGCTGCAATCGAATTCTGCAAATGACTTCGAGTTTGCCACCGACGGAAGTCTCCTCATCTCAGGCAATGTTGTTACCACAGACGGGTCTATTTTGTTGACAAATGGATCTGGCGAACTGCGAGTCGCCGCCGACGTTGACATCACTGCCAACGGCTCTGACCCGAACATCGGATTGATCAACACTGGAAGTGAGAAGAATGTCGATTCGATTGCCATCGGGCATGGTGCCAAGATTGAAGCTTTCGCGACGAACGGCGGATTCGGCAACGTCCTGCTTCAACTGGGTGCGCCACAAGTGCTACTGCCATCCACTAAGCCTCCTCGCACTGTGATCTACAACATCGTCGGCTCCGGTCAAATCCTATTCGGCGGACCTGGTAACAAAGTTTTCGTCACAGCGTCAAAGCGTGATGGTATCAATACGTTCAACGCCAAGGATGCGAACATATCGATTTCGAATGCCTTGCACAAAAAGAGCATCTCCTTCGAGGGCGCAGTTACTCTCACCGCCGATCCACCTGTGACAGGTAGTTTGACAAACTCATCTCCGGTCGAAACTAGTCAGGGGTCAATCGAATCAATTGCACCGCCTGCGATGTCGCATCAATCGACAGCGCCTATCGAGAGCTTCTCGACTCTCAACCCGAAAACGCTAGATTACAATTGGCTCGGTCTCAATAGCGGCGTCCCGCCAGTTTCTGATTCCGTCAACAGGGTAGATGACTCCGTGGTTCTTTTGCCGAGTGCATTTGATCTCGAGGTAGATATTATTGGTGACATTGGGCAGCCCTCGTCCACATTGCAAAACTCTGACAGCGATTTGCTCGAGATTACCAACGGACAAAAATTACTTGCTGCCACAAAAGATACGGTCATATCAACTGCCCACGGTGTCGTGAGAGTTTCATCCGGAGCGCTCGTCTTGATTGTTGCCAACGAAAAGTCGCTTTCTGTTTTTGATCTACACGATCGGCATAAAGAGAGTGTAGTCGTCGAGCACCAGGGTAAGACAGTTAGCCTGGCGCCTGGTCGCCACATCCACTTATCCGCTCATGACCCGGTCGATTTCGCACAGGTCAACCCGGTTGAGTCGGTTCTTCATCGTAACGTAGTCAAAAATAGTCTCAGCTCCGGCGGATGTGCTTTCTTGAGTGAATTCTCAATGCCGTCGCTGATATCAACGGTCCATCCGCTTAACGAAGTAATGCAGAGGCGAACGAAACGATCTGCAAAACTCGCTAACGATTTAGTGAAGACCTCTGCTATCCTACTCCACCTCTCGTCTTCTGAAGGCTTTAGGTATCACGTCAAGCCTCGTTCTGTGGCAATGAGACGTAAGTAAATTTGCCGAACGGAATAACGTAGCGCGCTTTGCCTCTTTTGGAAAGGGGCTTGGCGAATGGTCGTGTTTCTAGCTAGTTGGAGAAGAAGTAACGCGTCAAAGGATCGTTGACGATCGAGAGCCTTTTTGAACCAGTGTATTTCGATTTCGAATTGGACTTCGCGGGGTGGTTGACGAATGTGCTCCATTTGTACTCTGAGTTTTTTCGAGCATCGGAATTTTTTTTTTTTGCAAAAACTCCCTTTCTGGCAAGTTTGCTCTTGTCACAAGTTTGCTTTTCGCGCAAGTTAGCCGTAGTTCAATATTGCAGGGTCTCTTTCAGCGATTTCGACCACACGTCTTGGGTTTGATCGCTGTTCGAATACACGTCGACTTTCGTGCGTTTGGAAAAAGATTCGACCGCTTCTTTGGATATGTTTGGACAAAACAGGAGGGAGAGATGTTGCAGGCTCTTGCTGTTTTCCAGTCGAGATAGATCCTTTTCGGAGACGTCAGTGCCGGACAAGTCCAACATTTTTAACTGGGGCAAATCGCTTAATCCGTCGATGATCTGTGCCGAAATGTGACTCATGGAAAGCTCTATTGCGTTTAGCGAGGGCAGCTCCTTAAGCTGCTGAAGCCCTTCTCTATCGATTCCAGGACAATCTTGGAGTTTCAGGTTCTGGAGGTGGGTACATTTAGCGAGCGCTTTAAATGTTTCTTTGTCGACCAACATATCTGTGAGGTAAAGCTCCTCTAACTCCGGAATATCTGCGAGCAATCCTAGCGTAGCCGGAGCGATCCTTCGCTTTGTCGCCAGGTGTACTTTTCGGAGATCCGTCAGCTTAGAGATTCCCTTTACCAAAGAATCGCTGACCTCGGATCCGGTGTCTACCGAAATGTCTTTGATCTTCTTTTTCTGAATGTACTTAAGCCCCTGTGCTGTAATCTTGCAGTCCATGAAGTGAACACTTTCAATTGGATTAGGATAGCTCCTGAGTTCTTTTAAGTCGCGATCGACGCCCGAGGTCACGTCGAGTCGACTGTTGTCTAGCGAAATGATGCCATCGTCGCGTCGTCTTGCATCACTCACCGCAGTCTTGTCCGAAGCGATATTGGAGGAAAGGAGGTACCATGCAAGCGATGCTACGAACGAAACCAGTATGCAAGAACAACCGAGAATCACAATAAAAAGCGGGCTCAAGCGGCGTAAGGGCGCCTGGTTTGGAACCGCGTGCATCTGTGCCGATTGTTGATCCCACCTCTGCAGAGCTGGTATCTCCTGCAGTGCAGCGCGAAACTCTTCGACGCTGCTGTAGCGTTGATCTGGATCCTTATTGAGGCACTTGTGTATTATCTCATCGAGGTAGGCGATTGTGTCGCTTCTAGGATAGAGGTTGGATAGCGACGGTATCTCCTCGTGCGCGTGCATCGAAATTGTTTCGAGAGGACTTTGCGCCAGATAAGGGAGTCTGCCTGTTAAACATTCGAAGAAAACGCAGCCGAGAGAGTATATGTCGCTTCTGTGGTCGAACTCTCTACCTTTAGCTTGATCGGGACTCATGTAAGCTGGTGTGCCGACGAGTGCAGTGCCATCGATCTGAGTTGTGTTTTCGAAATGGGCTTGCATTTTTGCCACGCCGAAGTCGATAAGGCTGGCATGAAGTTGTCCATCGTCTTGCGACACCAGGATATTACTAGGCTTTATATCGCGGTGCAGAACGGCGGCATCGTGAGCATACTCCAGAGCCTCTGCGATATGAGTGAAGATAGTCACACAACTCTTTAGATCAAGCGTCTCGTTGACTTTGAGAAATGCCTCGAGCGTGGAACCCTTCACGTAATCCATCACCATATATGGTGTTCCACCTGAGGTGCATCCAAAATCGAGAATACGAATGATGTTGGCATGAGTTAGCTTGCTCGTCGTCTTGGCCTCGTTTTGGAACGACAGAAGCGCTTCTCGATCGCATTTTCGTAAAACCTTGACTGCGACCCGCTTACCGAGAAGACGATCGCGACTGAGATAAACCGCACCACTCTCACCTCGACCCAGTATGGAGATAGGTTTGTATCGATCGAATGGGAATTTCTCCTCCTCGACAGCTACCTCAGTCTCATTCTCTAGATCGTCAAGTCCAACAAACGCCGGCTGTTTGAAACTGTCCTGTCTTGATTCAATCGGTTCCGGTCGTGAGCAACTGCAGGCGTCGTCTTTGAAGATCCATTGGGTGAGAGATCCAGGTTTTGCCTGCGTAATTGACTTCCCGCAAGTCGCACATCGCACCTTCTCGACCGGCTGAGCATAATCGTTCATGCAGTCTACAGGTGCGCACCGGCAGAAACTAATCCACTGGGTTATCGAGCCAGTTGATTGCTCGTTCTTGGGCTTAAGGCATTTGGGACAGCTATCCGGCGGCATTGAGTAATCGAAGAGGAGATACCTATTGTTCCACATAGATAACTCGCTCCGACGTTAATCAAGCAGAACTCGACGTCAGTTGAGACTGTCGCTGGAATTGTAGGCGACTTAAGCGAACGTTCCCGGCTCGGCGCAACGCGGTTGTGGCGAAATCGCAGTTCTATTTACTGATAATCAAACTCTCAGTGCTCTTGAAGTGAGAAGGCGGAAGCTTTTTCTTGATTGGCTCAAGGTCTTGCTTGGCTTTCTTTGCTAGATCGTTTTGTCCTGTTCGCTCATACATGGAGGAAAGGCGCTCCAGTGGCGTGACCTTAATAGAGTCATCCGTACTATCTTTGATCATGTTCTCGTAAATCTCTTGAGCTTGGTTTGTTGCGTTGCTCGAGGCTATCTAGCATTTTCTCCCGACCCGATTTTTCTGCTGCTGGCGGTCGATCGTTCTGACCATCGTTGTCATCAAATCTGGTGTCATCGTGTTAACCATTCGGTTCTCAGACAAGCTGGAGAATCGCGCCGCATGAGGGCTGAAGCGATCGTCCTTATTGTCTCGATCCTGGGTTGATTTTGTTTCAGGCGGAATCCGGAGACAAAATGGTTTGTTCTTGCGCCATATGAAAGCCTCGCAGCGGAAGTTTCATATGTTCGCAGTCAAATGTTTCAGAAAGTTTGATACCGTAGTACCAAAAACAGTTTCACGCCGAAGCTATTACAGAATATCAGCGCGTTGAAACACGCCCTGATAAGCGAGTGTCGGTCGTCAGTGGTGAGGAGATGCGGTGCCCTATCGAGGCTCCTGCCCCTGGGTGAAAACATTCTGGACGTCATTCCAGATACGCTTCCAGCGCACCGGTTGCGCGCTATTGTCGACGCCGGTGCCCTGTTGACGCCGCCTTACGAGCTCCGTCTGAATTTGTCCGTCGAATGCTTTCTTTTGATTCTCATCCAGCACTTGCTGTTTTTTCAATAGAACCTGTGTAGCCTTGAGCTTGAGTTTGCTCTTCTTCGCTTCGATCTGCTGTTGAACGAGCATGATCTCAGTCGCATCAGGTTTGGAACTCGACAGTAGTCGCTTGAACTTCTGCTGGAGATTTTGAATTTCAGGCTGCGTCTGCTGATACTCCTGAAACCAATCCTGATCGCATTGCTGGATCTTGACTGTCTGCTCTTGATTGAGATTCAACTTACTGTAGTCGATATTGCAATGTCCACAGCCATCATCGGCCCTGGCTGAGCTTGGATAAGCGCTGAATATGAAAACGGCAAGCGTCGCTAATTTTACACGTCTGTCATTCATAAACCACTGCCTCAGCCGAATCTGTCGGTTCTTGGAAAGAAGATTCTATCAGGTACTGCTCTGGAGAAACGGTTGGAAATTGAAAGTCGTCAGGAAGCGATAGCCACAAAGCTAGAGAACCTAAAAGACCAACTACAGCAGCAGCTGCTCCAACCATAACTGCAAATCGAGGTCGTACTTTCTTCTTACTCTTACTTTGGCGCGGTGTAAAGGGGACCACCTGCATTTTTACTTTGATTCCCGGCCATAGATTGAGATTTTCGGGAATTTGCGGCTTGTAATGCTCTTTGAGTAAGTCGCCTACAACCGTTATCTTTTCGTAGTTCTGACGGCAGGGAACGCACTCAATCAGGTGCGAAGTAATGAAACGATGACGTGTGCTGTCCACTTCCTGATCGGCATAAGCGGATAAATCGTCTCGTACACCATCGCAGTCCGTGTCAAGCTTGTTCTTTATAGCGGACCAGATATCTATTTCGATTCCGTCTGGTAGCGAGAGACCTTTCGACAGCGCCTGATTGGTGGCGTTGAGCTGTTTGAACTTCTCCAAGCAGGGTTTGCAGTCATCTAGATGATGCTTAACACCTTCCTGTGCCGCACTGGGGAGCTCTCCGTCCAAGTATGCGGAAAGATCTTCGTCGATGACGGAACATAAGGACGGTAAGTCATCTTTTAGCTTGTCCCACAGGTCTGGGATTTCGATGATATTTGTACATTCCTTGATTAGCAAGCTGCTTAAGGACTTAATAGTCTCAAAACGCGACGCGCAATCGCTGCACTCAGTCAAATGATTGGTGACGTCGGTATTTGTGCTTTCGTCCAGCTCGTCGTCGAGCAGAGCCGAAAGCTCCTCTTGATAATCAGTACAGGCTCTAACCATTTAACTGGAGACCTCGCTTGTCTCGGTGCTTTCGAGGTAAGGTTTAAGCATCTCCTGCAG
>CAYQKX010000044.1:0-72367 GCA_964418155.1 uncultured Candidatus Obscuribacterales bacterium
AACAACAACAACAACAACAACAACAACAACAACAACAACAACAACAACAACAACGCCGCATTGAACCTTCACTGATGAACACTTAACATCGAACAAAGCCTACGCACTTATGTAGTACAACAATTGTATGCCGAATGGTGGCACAAAGCCACCATTCGGGGTTGGAGTAGACAGGCTCGCCATCGCTAGAGGCGAGTGCAATTCGACGCCACCAACAACTGTTCGAACACCGACCCCAATATTGAATCTGCGGAGGTAGCGAATATGACGAAACCCGGGCAATTTTTTCGCCGCATCGGAATCGTCATGGATATTGTCCCAATCGGCTTCGACATAATCAGCACCAGGGGTGTGCCTCCATTCATTACGGTTATCGGAGCGCTCTGCACAACCGCAGAATAGAAGAGGCCACGTCAGCATAGAGAGCCAAGCTTTCATAACTGAAATCTGTCTGTTAAGTGGTATCACGACGGTAAAACACAGATGCGACCCGACCGAACCCGACACCAACGCGAGGCGCTCTAACGAAGCGCGTCTTACTATGCACTTGCCTGCAAGTTGCACTTACGTCTTGCAACAGGACAAAGACTTGATTATCGAGAAATCAGAGACAGCACTGCGTGGATATGAAGTCAGCGTTACAGATATCCACAGTCGAGCGCAATCGTTTTCAAGAAACCGTTACCAGGTCCACGCGGAGAAGCAATTATCGATGCGAAAGCAAGAGATATTACTCTATATCGATCAGCCTTATTGCAATAGGAGAGATTGGTTTAAATCAGCTTCTTAAGGCTGTTGGTTAATGGAAGTGTTGTGATAGCTTGAATGGTGAATACCGCTTTCCTTTTTCGCGCTAAAAACTCCACGGGCCAATCAAGACCACAATGAGTTTAATCCATGAACTGAAGCGGAATAGCTTCAGGACGCGAGGACGGCTCGATGCCCAGCCAGTTAGCGATCAGAGTCATCATCATCGGCATCACATGCGCCTGACCGCGGTGCGATTGATCAAAACAAACAAAAGAGTCGAAGAGACCTGAATCTCTCATCTCTGCAACCCAAGGCTACTTATGTCGAAGCTCATCAGACTGGGCGTTCTTTTGGCTGTCCCGTTCGTGCTGCTCTCCGTCTCATCGCCACCGCCTATGACACAGGCTCCGGCTCAGAAGATGGCGAACCCGCCGACCAAAGGCAGCGAAGAGCTGGCCAAGCTGGTGACAAACATCAGCAAAAAGCTCGATAAGACAGGGCAAGACTCCTTCACACTTGCCGACGTCGAAAGAGCGATGATGGACCACTCCATCAAAGGCAAAGAAGCCATCGCATTGTGCGTGCTGCGCGACAATTTCACGACACTCTCCGCAGGAGCCGAGCGAATCAATCTCCAAGCCCTGTCAGGCTACAAACCGGGACTGATTCGCACGCCTCTTGCGGACGCAATCGATGATCGATTCCGCTCCGCAGAAGAATTCCTCGCTAACGTCAACCGCAACCTCTATCCGAGCGGAACGAAGAGCGAGAGCCTTGCGAAGATGCAGGCTGTGCAACAAGTCGGTAGAGGCAACTGCTACTTCCTCTCGGGCATCGGTTCGCGTGCGGCGCTCGACCCGGAAGAGATTCGCAGATGCATCACCGACAACGGTGTCAACACCACAGGTGTGCGCACCTACACAGTCATTTTCCCGCGCGAACCGGGCGTCAAGTACGTCGTGGACGACATTACTGATGCACGGCTACTGTACGCGGAGGTGACGGTGGACTCGGGTACGTGGGCGGCGATCCTGACCCGTGCCTACGCTCTCTATATGGAGGCGCACCAGCTCAACCGACTGGCTCAGCGCTACTTCTACAAGCTGGACGAGCGTATTCTGCCCGAAGACAGGACAGACCACGGGTCGATGAACAGTGAGGGGTTGCGAATGGTGATGGATTCGCGGACCCATCGGTTGAAGCGTGTTTGGTGGGCATTCGACGACGGGCACATCGAGTCGGTCTTCAAGGAGATCCTCGATGGCGCTCTGCCGAAAGCCTCACCGCTAGCGAAGAACCTGATCACAAGCGCGCTTCTGCCTCACGTGAAGCAAACGATCGCCAACATGTACGAACCCAGAGACGCGGCGCTCGTGCATGAACTACTCAGGAAATCTGTAGCCCAGGGCAAACTCGCCGCTACCGTGGTCAAGCACGGTGGTGCGCATGAAGCCAGCATCATAGGCTACAGTCCGACAAACAAGACCGCTGATGGCAAGCATCAGTCCAAGTACGGGTTCGTAACCGTGCGGGACCAGGCCGGTCTATACGATTCGGAGCAAGCGTACGTCAACAGCGGTCGATGGTGGCGCGATCCAGGAATGGATAGCAACACCGTGATCATGACCGTTGAAGACTTCACGGCCACGTTCAGTGGCCTCAACGTAGTGCTCGAGCGCTGACACCAGGTGCGGTGTCTAAAAGAGAGCAATGTCTGTGGGTTAGTCGCCCACGTTTTCTCGATGTGCGCTGCCCAATTGAGGGCGGCCCAAAAAACCGGAAGGGTATCACCATGTTTCTGTCCAAAGATTTGACCGAGTTCGGGGCGGACGTTCGCCCGGAACAGTTCCTCGCCCTCTACGCGGAGGAGATGGCGCGCGGTTTCGACGCCATGAAGAAGTTCGGGAAGAAGGGCGTCAGCGTGTTCGGCACGGCTCGCCGCAAGCCCGGAAGCCTCGACTACCAGCAGGCCTACCGCCTCGGTCACAAGATCGTGACCCGCTCGAAGAAGCGCCTGTGCGTGATTCAGGGCGGCGGTCCGGGTGCCATGGAAGGCTCGGCCCACGGCGCTCGCGACGCGGGCGGCGAGGCCGTCAGCGTCTGCCTGAAGCTCCCCCACGAGGAGAAGCCGCACCCGTACGGCAACGTCAACCTGCAGCACCGGTTCTTCCCGACCCGCAAGACGATGTTCATCGAGAACAGCGTCGGGTTCATCCACGTCAAGGGCGGCTTCGGCACGCTGGACGAGCTGTCGGAAGTGCTGGTCCACGTCCAGTGCCGCATGGCCACCAAAGTGCCGGTCTACCTCATCGGCACGCGGTTCTGGAATCCCCTCGACGTCTTCATCAAGGAGTCGATGCTGGCGGAGGGGCTGATCAACGAGGAGGACATCCACCTCTACAACATCACGGACGACGAGGACGAGGCCGTCGAAGGTGTCGTTTCCCACTGGGAGAAGTCGCTGATCGCCGCCTGAGCGGACTCGGGCCATGACGGGGTCGAAAGTGTCGTGGCTCACTGAGCGAAGGCGTGGCTCGTCTGAGCGGCGCCCACCCGTGCTCCCCAGAGACCGGTCTCCCCGTGGAGACCGGTCTCGTCACTCTGTTCCAATGGGAGCGAAGACTGTTGTCTTCGCTCCCATTCCGCTAACCACCGCTAACTGAAGGAATTCGCATGCATCCACAGCTACCCCTGCTTATCGCCATCGGCGTCGGACTGGCCTTCGGGTTTGTTTTCGGCTGCGGCAACAGAAGTACCCTCGTGGCCGCCATTCTGCCAACCCTCTTCTTCTGCCTGCTGGCGGGCGGCTACTGGATCCGCGAGCGCGAGTGGACCTCAGCCGGCGTAGCCGCCGTCGCCTGCCTGCTCGGCGCGCTGATATGCTGGTTCATCCCCCAGACCTCCGGGTTCAAGCGCTTCGTCAACGGCCAGCACAACCTGCACATCAAGCTCGGCTCGTATTACGAGTTCGGGCGCGATCCGGCCGAGACTGAGCAACCGAAGATCGACACCAACAAGGGTGACGCCAGCGACAACGGTGATTCCACCGGCAAGGGTGATTCCACCGACTCCGCGAAGTAGCGGGCAACAACGAAACCACATCGCAGTACGTGCTCTTGCGACTGTGGGGACAAACCGTTTCAGCACGATGAGCGGGGGGGTTCCCTCCTGCTCTTTTCGAAATTAGTTTACTACTTATTCTCGTATTATATTATTTGGTATGAGTTTACTCACGCCCAAGCAGGGCTATTTGAAGGAGTAGCGACTGGAGTCGGCTAAGACGAGCGGTCGACCAAATTTCGGGTTCATGTGAGCCTTTTTGCTGTTTAGTGTGTTGAAGAAAGCACTGGTTATTTTTCCGCGGGAGCGCCACTACGAACCTCGTCGCAGCGCAAGCCTTGTGTTTGTCGGACTACATCCTTTGCAGTTAGAGAATGAATCGAGTAAGAACACGGAACATGCCAACTGGCATGCCTCCACACTTCGACGAGTGAACGGTCCTGGGACGTGGTCTCCGGCCGTTGGTTGTTGTTGCACCGATCAGGCGATCACGGGGCGTTGGTCACGCGGTCACGGCGTGATGGCGATGATGGTCTTCGGCATCACACCGCCCCGCTGGTAGACGGCTTCCTTGCAGCCTGCGACCACCTTCTCGATGGACCGGGCCTGCTGGCCGAACACGTTGACTGCCTCTGCGCCTTGGTCAGAACATCCGCGCGCCGGATCCGCAGATCCTCGCGGATGGTCTCGACCTTCTCGTTGTCGTTGATCTGCGCGTTCAGGTCGTCGCGCTCCTCGCTTCTCGGGCGCGTAATACTACCGAGAGTAACATTTCAGCTGGCACAGCAACGCCAGCGACAGCTCCAAAAGAGCCTTCAGGTTTAACAGAATTTCGATACTACTTGAAAAACATCAAAAGTCGGTGGTGCGAAAATCGGCCCTCAATCGGCGAAAAGTACTCACTGAGCCTGGCCCTATCGGAGCGAATCATGCGTTATAGATTGCCTGTCGTGATTTGATTGACGCAGTGTAATCTCATATTCTGAGGCAGCCCACGTCCAACCATCGAAAGGATTGAAACAGACACTGCCATCGAAGAAAGATTCCGTGCCTCACATATTTCGACCTATGCATGCATTTCGCGAGGCGCATGCCCGTTGTGCTCGTCGCCTTCTTAAGTCGGTTTACTGAAGCCGCGTCAGTCTGTGACCACCAGCAGCCAAAGTTGCCCAACGCCCAACTTTTTCTTGGAGCCTATGATGAATTGTTTCACAGTGCGCATTCATGTTTTCGGCGGAACGGTCTCTAAATCTGTCGACAGCGGGATAGTCAGGGAGTACGTCGTCGGTGAATCTACCATCGTGACAAACCTCGACGAATCCGGCACGATCGAGATCGACCCATCGCTTTTGCTTGACGCCAAAACCAGCGTCGACCGTGTACATAACAGAGTGGAGATACATCAATGTCACATCGAGTGCTTACCTCAAGCTTATGGACAATACCGAATAATGCCTCAACAAGAAGACGACGACGACGTGACATTGCTCGATATCATATCGGACTTCGACATGACCATGACTGAGGGTGTGCCGGGCTGGATGTGCCGCCGGTTCGGAATCTACGGACACCGACTATCTGAGAGGACGCCATGCCGGCATCGGCTCATCTGGCTGCCCGCCGGGGAAACAACCTGGATCTCCATACTGAAAAGGAATTCGCGCTCGCTCGGAGATCCCTTTGATTTCAACGCAATAGCCCAATTGAAGCTCACCTCCGAGCGCATGAAGAGTGGGTTGCTGGGCGGCACCGCCCTTGTCTCATGTCTGAGGCTCCTGTGAGACCAAGGTTCGCGCACTGGCGTTGAAGGCATTCGTAGTTTGAGATAGCTAGCGAGCCTCGGTGCGAGCGAGCCTCCCCACGCTCTGCTTTCCGATTATCAGTTCGGTTAGTTCAGTTCAATTGCTAATCTGCCGAAAAGCGAAACATCCTTTGTGCAACAGGCTTGCTCAGGGGGTGTTTCACTTACTTATTCAGCTCCGTCTCGGTGAAGACGATTGACGGAACATGCGTCGCAACAAGTTTCCAAAACCAGCTTCCAGTGCAATTCGTCACGTCCAGCACTAACCCAATACGGCTTCCAAAAATCTTGCTGTCTTCGATAGTACTTTAAGATGTCACGCAAAGACCAGCATGGCTGCTGCCTTTGCGTTCCACCTTCGGATCGAGTTCGTCAGAGCAAGTGGATACCAACCCATCATCTGCGAAGCGCCGGTTGCTCATGCGGCAAGCGGCAATCAGTCAGCCGATTGAGGTTTTATAGCTTTAAGTGCGCCTCCGTCGCTGAAAGTAACAGAAAAGTACTACTGGCGGCAGCAAACACACGGCGATGCTCGCTAACGGAGGTAGCGAAGTGAGAAATGCGGTACCCAGGGACAGCAGACCACTAATCCAGATTACCGCTAAGCAAGCCTTTACTTCGTTGAACCGCTCGTCACTTTTGCCTTTATCATCCGTCACCATGTTTGTCTCCTGTTTTGTCGCGGATCGCGACTGATAGTAGGTATCGCCTGCGATGGCAGACGTAACGGCTACGTAGCCAGGCACTGCTCAAGCTAGATTCTTAAGCAGACGGTCAATTGAGCGGCACTATATTCAGTGCTCAACTCGCTTACTTCGATAGAAAACCTGCGAAGACAACCTTGTTTTGCGGGTCTCTCCTTTATTTCTGGAGGATGATGAATTGACTGTGGCACACTTGCGTCGTCCGATCAAACCATGCCCATTTGAACAAAAGACTGATTAGAACAGACTCTTGCGAATATTCAACAAAAGTTTCACGCAGAAACACGAACATTTATAGTTCGACTGGTGCGCATGCCTGATACCAAAATCGAAGTGTTGGAGACCAAAGAGATGATGCAGCTCTTCTCGAATTTTGAAGGTATTTAGTAACGATGGAAACAAGAGAAATAGCCTGATATCAACAATTAGGACACTAGGTGAAATCGATCATCTTGACTACGCATTGCACCACAATATTCAAAGTTTTAAAAGTGGCTTCAGCAAGAATGAACGACGCGATACACTATGCGCGATACCACAATATAATAGTTTTTTTGCAGACGAAGATTCGTGCTAAGCCACATTTCGACTTGAATAGCAGCGCTAGCGACATCGAAAAAAACGGGGGTGTGTTTAATCGAATTACGACACCAAATTTGTCGGACAAAAGTAGCGATTACACCGAAACATGCCCCCAAAATCATCGAAAAGCATTAATTAGCCCGAGTTTATCTAACTCAAATCAGACCAGAATCTCGATCGGCTGCGCGTCTGGATTGACGCGGTCCGAAGTTCTTATGATGAATGCATCTCCCGTTTCCGCTATCGAAAGGACTGAACACGACACCACCACCACTCAACACCGACTGTCGCCAATCCAATTCACAGACCACCTGTTAAGGAGACAACACCAATGAATGTCATACGCGCTGGCGACGCCAGCGCCAAACCGCTCCTCGCTGGGGATTTCCCAATGAGGCGACCTGGTCGCTTCCCCGTCAACAACGTCGGCACACACACCATCAACGAGCGCGCGAAGGGGCTGGATTAGGGCGACACGACCAACCCGGTCATGTTTGCCTCCAGCCACTCTGCGCCTAACAAACCGCTGCCTGAGCGCAGCCTGGAGACAATCATGACCGCTACCACCAACAAACTGACCCGCACCCGCAACTTCGGCATCGTCGCTCACGTCGACGCCGGCAAAACGACAACCACCGAACGGATCCTCTTCCTCTCCGGTGCCCAGCACACGCTCGGCGACGTGGACAGAGGCAACACGACCACCGACTTCATGCGACTCGAGCAGGAGAAGGGCATCACCATCCAGTCCGCCGCGGTCGCGGCACAGTGGACGGTCGGCGAGCACAAGTTCGACCTCACCCTCATCGACACCCCCGGCCACGTCGACTTCACGATGGAAGTCGAACGCAGCATGCGGGTGCTCGACGGCGTGGTCGTCCTGCTGTGCGCGAAGGGTGGCGTCCAGCCGCAGACCAGGACGGTCTGGCGGCAGGCGAATCGCTACAAGGTTCCGCGCGTCGTCTTCATCAATAAGCTCGACACCATCGGGGCCGACTTCGAGAAGGCCATCCGACAGCTGCGAGTGGAGTTGAAGGCGAAGGTCGCCATCTGCCAGCTGCCCATCGGGCAGAAGGCTGAGTTCGGCGGCGTGGTGGACCTCCTGAGCCGCAAGGCGATGGTGTGGGACACCACCGACGACACCGGCAGGACGTTCAGCATCGAGGCGGTCCCCGCTAGCATGCAGGACGACGTCGAGATCTACCGCGACGAGCTGGTCCAGACCATCATCGACAACGATGACGACCTGACCGTCAAGTTCGTCGAAGGGATCGAGATCGGTGAGGACGAGTTGCGCCTGTCCCTGCGCAAATCGACCATCGCCCTGACCCTCGTACCGGTGCTCTGCGGAAGCGCCTTCAAGAAGCAGGGCGTGCAGCCTCTGCTTGACGCGGTGGTGAACTACCTCCCCTCGCCGCTGGAAGTTCCCGACATCAAGGGCACCAGCGTCGAGTCGAAGGACACGGTCATCACGCGTCGAACCGACGACTCCGAGCCGCTGTCGGCGCTGGCGTTCAAACTCGTCGATGACGAGCACGGCGACCTGATCTTCGTCCGTGTGTACTCCGGCATCCTCAAGAGCGGCAAGCAGGTCTACAACCCACGCCTGAAGCGCATGGAGCGCGTGGGTCACATCTACCGGATGCAGGCTGACCAACGCATCGCTGTGGAACAGCTGGGCGCTGGTGAGATCGGCGGCGTCATCGGTCTCAAGGAGACCAACACCGGCGACACGCTCTGCACCCGCGAGAAGCCCCTGTTCCTCGAGTCCATCGTGTGCCCCGACCCGGTCATCAGCCTCGCGCTGGAGCCGGAGAGCGGCAACCGAGAGGCCGTCGAGCAGGTCATCTTCGGGCTGGCCCGACTGCAACGGGCCGACCCGAGCTTCCGTTACTGGACGGACAAGGAGACCGCCCAGATCATCATCGCCGGTCTCGGGGAGCTTCACCTCGAGATCAAGGTCGCCCTGCTGGCCGAGATGGGCATCGTCGTGCGTACCGGCCGTCCGCAGGTCGGCTACCGCGAGACCATCTCGCATCGCGTGGTCCATGAGGAGAAGCTCCAGAAGCAGAACGGCGGTCGGGGCATGTTCGCCCAGATCACCATTCAGGTCGAGCCCGCCGAGAGGGGGAGCGGCTTCGAGTTCGAAGACTGCACCACCGGCGGTGTGGTCTCCGCCAACTTCGTGCGAGCGGTGGAGCGTGGACTGAAGGAAGCGATGGGCAGTGGTCCGCTGGGGGGTTACCCGCTGGTGGACATCAAGGTCAGCCTCCTTGATGGCAAGATGCACGCTGTGGACAGCAACGACACGGCCTTCTCGATCGCCGCCGCCGAAGGTCTGCAGGCGGCCTGCAAGTCGGCTCACCCCATCCTCCTCGAGCCCGTCCTCAAGATGGACTTCGACCTGCCGCCCGAGTACATCGGCGCGGTCATCGGCGACATCCGCCGATTGAGGGGGCAGGTGGTGAGCACCGACGTGCAGACGGACTCGGCGACCATCAGCGCCGAGATCCCGCTCGAGCCGACGTTCGGCTACGTCACCCAGCTGCGCAGCGCCACGAAGGGCAAAGCCAGCTGTCAGGGCGAGCCGCTGCGCTACGACCCCGCGCCCGAGGACGTGCGCCGTCGTTTCACGGAAGGCCATAAGTAACGTGTTCCCGCCGACATGGCATCAAGTCGACTCAGAAGGTGTGGCACACCTCTTATGTTGACTGCCCGATGAAGGTAGCCGGCCAAACCGGCTGCCTTCATCAAGTGGCGGCGGGAAGCGGGTTGGTCGGTCCAGCGGATGGTGGTGTCAAAGGCGCCACCACCTTCCGCTGGCCGCCCGACTGTTCGACTCAGATCACAGAGAACTTTCATGAAGTGCTTCACTGCACGCATCGCCAACGGCTTCGGTCGGATCGGCAGCTTCGTCGAATCCGGCATGACGAGGGACTACACGGTCGGCAACACCGGCATTGTGTCCAACCTCGATGTCACAGGTACGCTCGAAATCGACCCCGCGCTGATTCAGGTCGGTATCCACACCTTCGACCAACCGACACTCAGCAAAGTGGTGCTGTGGAACTGCAGCGTCGAAACTTCGCCTCAATCGCTTCGCGCCCGCCTGATACCGACTAAGGGCGAAGACGAGGCACTGATCGAACTGCAGTCGGACTTCGCTACGTCCATGGCCGAGGGCTCCCCCGGTCTGGTCCAGGAAGGCCTCGGGGTCTACGAGCGGGCTATGACCGGTCGGGCTCTGGGCCTCCAGTGCCGCCACCGTCTCCTCCGGCTGAAAACGGGCGAGTCCACGGTGATTACCGTCACGAGCAAGACAGGTCAGCTGCTCGGACAACCGATCGGCTTCGACAAGCTGGTCGATATCCGTCTCAGCTTCGACGGCGTCAACGTCAACATCGAGCAGGAGAACGAACGCCCCGGTGAGGCGGAGTTCAGCGTCAGCGATCTGTTAGACGGTCTGCTCACGTGGCTGACGCTGCTCTTCGCCTGCGTCTACGTCGGCGTCATGCTCATGATTCTCGATCACAAGTTCTCGCTGCCGGTCTTGCTCTGGTCCCTCACCATCGGTGCCACCATCGCGGGGGCACTGACGCTGGTGAAAGCGATAGCGCTGTTAGCGACACGCCATCGCTTCAAGAAGTCCAGCCGACCAGTTGAAGACGGCTAGGCCGGATAAATGAGCAGGGTGGCGGAACACACTGCCGCTGCCATTGCTCATTCCCCGTCCAGTCCATCGTCGACAACCTGGTCAAGCGAGAACCGCGGGTCGGGGCAACGAATGTCTCCAGAGGAGACCTCGTTGCTTCGGCTTCTAATTTTTTTCTACGCTAAGATCTAGTAGCTCAAATCGTTTCATCATTTATGTAGTGAGGCCTCTCGAAAGCGGCGTGTTTGCGCCATGTTCCGAGGTAATCTCGAAGTCTCAGGTCCCCAGCCATATTTAATATCAATAGTCATCGTCCACGAAAAAGCACTACCCACCCGCGCTCTAATAGGTGCCGAAAGAAAGCCGCCTCAAAATATCAAAAATTGATACCACCGATTCAATTTTTCTTCAACAATTGCCAGGTAGTATGCGAATACTAGGTTCTCGGGGAGGAGACACATGTTGGATACATTGTTGCCGGACATAGTCCTAACAGACGAAGATGCGTGTACAAAGACAACGTCATGGTTTCTCGAGCTGGCCACGCTCAACGATGCGACGCCCAATCAAGCGAAAGAGGAGTCGCAATTAGATTCTGCAAAGTAATAGATGCCAGACGGATTACACCACATCGCGGTTGGCGCCAGAGCCTTCAAAAACGGCAATTATCGAATAGCCGGCCGAATGTTTTTGAAAGCCTGCAAGGAAGCAGAGGCGTCGCCCGGTTCCGACAGCCTGGTATTGATCGGTTGTTACTACAACTTGGCCTTGTTTTACTATAAGCAACATCAATATAGAAAAGCAGACATCACTCTCAGCAGAGCCCTGAAAATGCTCCAGGACTCTCACTACGAGCCGCTCGCCACCACTCTCGAAATCAAGATAACTTCGCTGCTTATAGATGTTCTCAAGACTCAGGGTAACTACCGAAGAGCCTTGAAAATTTGCAAACGCACTATCGAGAGTATTAACACTCAGCAAAGCACCACCTGTAGTGCAGCTCATCTACCAGTCTTTGACCGACTTATCTCGCTGCTTCTAATCACAAACACAGCTAAATCTGCAGAAAAATGGCTTCAGCAAGCCATTGACGATGAGACGAGTAAAGATTGTCCAGACAAGCGGGCACACATCGGCGCCTGGAGTTCTCGCCTGGCATGGCTCTATTGTTATCGAGGAATGGTAGACGCCGCCAGCCAGGTCCTTAATCAACGATTCAAACAATGCCAACCGAAGACAAATGAAGTCTGACAACTAGAGATTCAGTCCCCAATTTTTGTCATACCACTCGCTTAGTCTAAAACCCAATCTTACCTAACCGACCGCTTACGGTTCGCTGCGTCGTGAAGAGGTTTTGCATGCTGGAAACAGACGATCCCGTACAAGATAGACCGCCGGCTCCACGAGAGTGGATACCATCCTACACCGTCCAAGACAAGTACGAGAGCGACAGAACCACGACTCCGACTGAGCCGAGAGAAAGCGAAAAGACACTCTATGAGCCAACAGTCAGTGAGGATGGAACACAAATAACGACCTTCGACGGTCGCACATTCACACAACTCGATCCTGCTAATAACGAATGGCAAGCGCAATGCGACGGTGAATCGTGCACCGTGAAAGACCTCAAGCTGCATCCAAACAAGACTCTGACCTATAGTTTGAATGGTCGTGACGTCGCAGAGCTACCGAATGGACAAAAGCTGGTCCAAGAAAACGATCAGATAACCATACATGATCCGCATGGCCGGGTAATTTCCAGCCGCAGCGGCAGACCAGGCCAACTTCGTGACGAACTGACTTCCACAACAGGTCAACCGGGAAGACCCGGAGCACCGGCTGCAGAAGGCGGCACCCGAGACGGACTGCCTGCTCCCGGCGGCGGCGGCGGACGCCGTCCTGCAATCACTCCCGGTGGTGGCGGAGAACTCGGAGAGGGGCAGTTGCCAGCTCCAGGCGGTGCCGAGGGCGGGCACCGTGCAGCCATTCCAGCGGGTGGTGGCAGTGAAGGCGGAGGAGATGGAGACGCGATTCCCGTTGCCGGCGGCGTCGGTATGGAGCGCGGAGTAGCCCGTGAGACGCTGCCCGCGCTGAGTCTAGCAGCCAAGAATCCGGAAGTTTTTTCTAGCGACCCTACTAAGCTCGAGTCAAAAACATATAGTTCGGCCGCAACACTTCTACCGGAAGTTGTCGCTGGAATCAAAGACAACGGCAGACCAGAAGACGCACTCACCCACAACTATTTCAAGGCCACCTCCGCTGAAGGTCGTCAGCGGGCAATGGCAGATCTCGTTGAGATGGCGCGCACATCTAGCGATCCCCTGGTACAACGACGCTTGCTCGATATGAAGCTCGTGGACCGTTCGTTGCTTGCTAAATCGGCTTCCGACATATTGACCAGAACAGAAGCCAATGGTGGGGAGAATCAAAAACAGGAGGCGCGGCGCCACCTCACCGAAGCACTGAAAGACATTGCAAAAATGGCTCAGCCTTCAGGTTTGAATCCAGAGGGTCTAGGCAAAAGCGCAAACTCGCACCACTACTCGCAAGAAAACGCCACAAAGGTATTGGCCGCATTCAGCGCTAACGGGAGAGGCGCGGAAGTACACAATGCAGTAGCCATGGCGCAGAATGAAACTGCGGCCCTACCTGGACAAGCGTTCGGCGAGATGCGTCGATTCGTAGCAGATCAGCCGACCGCCCTGGATAGGATGATAGCACGCGAATCCGCTGTCAAAGAGCTCGAAGGTCTGAACAAGAAATCAGGACGCGATGAACTCGGCGAGCAACTAAGAACCTTGAAACCGCTGAAGGCAATGCTTGATCTGCAGGACACATCGGATCCCGCGCAGGCCGTTGCTAGACTGGCAGAACTTCGCAGACTAGACGAAGGAGGCAATAAAGAGGCTCTGACATATCTCGACCATCTGAGCAAAAAACTGGGTGGTCCAGACAAACTTCTGGAGCTGGAGAAAACACTTTCAGCAGGTGGAAAAGACGCCGACAAAGCGCTCGCCGAACTGAAGACAAAAGGATTGAGCGGTGATGATTCTCCCGCGAAAGCGAAACTCAACGAATTAAAAACAGACGATATCACCCGCGGACTCACGCTCAAATCGTCCGAAACAGAGTTGAAAACGGCCAAAGAGAAGCTGGATCGCGAGGTCGCAGAAGGAAATAAAGAAGCGGTCGATCGCGCAAAACTGCTGGATGTAGCAGTAAAGTTAAAACAGATGGAAGATCCCGCGCGTGCACCGCAGGCGATGCGCGAGCTGATTGCCATGTCAAAGCCCGACGGAGACAAGCCGGCTAATCCTCATGCACGAGAAGCACTTGCCACGATGCTTCTCAGTGGCGACAAAAAAGGTCTAGACGGCTATCGGAAGATCCTCGACGAGAATGGCGACCAACACAAGCGATTGCTAAGCCCCGACCTCTCGAAGCTGAGCGCCGAGCAGTCCGACGCATTGAAGACCGACGCCGTCAAAGCCCTACGCGAAGGAGTGAAATCCGGTCGACCTCTTTCGACGAGCGAAGCGGCGGCTATGGGTCTTGCTCTTACGGATGTAATCAAACGCAGCAACATCGAGAATCCCCTTGCAAAAGAGATCCGGGGTACATTCGACGACATATTCACGAAGAAAGTAGACAAAGACAGTCGAGCGGAGACCACCGCCGCCGCCAGCGATGCGTCAGCTGCTCTCAACGGATTGTTCCGCAGCATTACCCACTCGAAAGAGTCAGGCAACGCTGCCTCCGGAATGCTCGTTTATGACTATTTGCGCGGCGCTTCATCCGAACACAATCAACGATTGGGTGACGGTAATATTGGCAAAGAATTTAAAGACCACGTCCAGACGTTCAAAGATCTAGCGGCCAAAGGCAATCCGGAAGCCATGTCCATACTGGCCGGCTTCGCCGGCGGTGCTGGTCGCCACAACCATACGGCCGGATTCAATGACGAACTCGCCAGGTCCGCCCGAGATACGATGGTCAAGATCGCGTCTGATCATCCAAATCTAAGAGAAGCCGCGATCGACGCTCTGACTATATTCCCGCAGACTCTGCTACCCGACCAGTCTCGCCGCCGAGAAACTCTCGGAATGGTCGCCGCGCTCGGTCCCACCATTCCAGATCATGTCCGCGAGAATCTCCGTTCGGGACTGGGACCAGGCCTTGACCGACCCACCAGAGAAAGCGCTATCAACGGTATGATGGCGATGGCCGGCAAACTAAATTTCGATGATGTGAAAGCGCTAAGCGACAATATGTCACCCGAGCTGCGCACTTCACTCGAGCGCAATAAAGACAAATTTCCGCCGGAAGTCGGTCACAACCTGACGACTGCAATGGCGACCGTAGCCCTGGACAGGAGCCGCCCGGCCGATGATCGCATCCGCGCCCTCGAAGTAATTGCTGCAGTAGGACCGAAGCATATATCACCAGACACGATCACCGCACTTCGCCAATTAGGCAGCGAGTCAGGCAAGCACAGACTGGAACGCGACTACGAAAAAAGTTATCACGACGCCGGCGAGAAAAAACAAGTTGCAGACAAAGTCGGACAGATTCAGAGAGGAGCTGCTAATGCTTTGCTCTCGGTAGCCGAGCATGCCACCGATCCAGCCAGGAAGATGCAGGCTTTCCTGACGTTCGCCAACACTGATTGGGGACTTACTCAAGCTCCGGACAGAGCAAACTGGGTACACCGCCTCAATCGACTCCAGGACAGTAGTCCGGACAACGCCATCATACATGCCGTGGCACCACGGGTGATGCACCGTCTCAGTCTGGACGAACGCCCGCATCCACCTCAATCTACTGAAGCAGCCAGACTGGCCGCCACGTTCTACCACCGCGGTGCCAGCGACATCCCAGATAAGGCATTGCTGGAACTCACACGCGGTGCAATAGACAACTATGGCGCAAAAACAGTTGGGGCTGTCGCGGATCGACTGGCTATGTTTAACGCACTATCGCCCGAAACTCGCAGAGAGCTCACTAAGTTCGAAGGGAAATTGGCAGATAACCGGTCCTTATCACTAGAGGGTCGAACTGTAGACGCAAAGACTTTCAACGCTTTGCCTGAAGATGTGAGAAAGCAGTTATTCGGCACCGCGGACAAGCTCAAAGAACCAGAGCGTCTCAATCTGGAAGGTAAGCGCATCTCCGCGGAGACATTCAATGCACTACCGCCCGACGTCAGAAAATACATCATGTCCGGAACCGGTGTTCTCGGCAAAAACACCGACGTTCCGGCCGAGGCATTGAAAGGTAAATCACTCGATGCCGTCACGTTCAACTCACTGAGCGACGCTTCAAGACGCGCTCTCAACGGCACTTCTCATTATCTGTCGGAGGGTTATGCCGTACCTGATCTGGCAGGCAAAACCATTCCGAACGCCAACTTCAACAAGCTCGCGCCTGAGCTGAGACGCGCCCTAACCGGGTCAGACGCTGAGATGCAACCTGGGGAGAAGCTCTCATTCACTGGTCGCACCCTGGATGCCGCAGTGCTCAACAAATTGCCTGCCGACATTCGCGCCACGCTTACCGGCTCAGAACGCGAAATGGCTGCCGGCACGAAAGTCACCGCGGACCAGCTGCGCGGCAAGGAGTTGACAGCCGAACAGTTCAACGCTCTCCCCTCCAATCTTCGCCTTCAATTGACCGGATCCGCCGATGAGAGGAAGAAAGGCGAGGCTCCCGTCTCTTTGTCAGGCAAAACAATTGATGCCACCACATTCAACCAACTGCCTCCGGAGCTCAGAGATCACATCGCGGGCACAGTCGAGTTCATGGCCGCAGGCAGAGTGATTAAAGACCTGTCCACAGAAAGCATCGATGCAAAAACGTTCAACGAACTTACTCCGGAACTCCGCGGACGTATCTCCGCAACAGACAAGCCGCTGGACGCCACGACCGTCCTCGCGCTGATGAACAATACGACAATTTCGGAGAACGATTCGCTTGCCCGGGCTTTAACCAGCCCCACCTTCGACGATCAGATACTAAAGATGGAGAAGGATGCGAAGACCCAGTTAGCAACAGCCAAAACAGAGTTGGATGCTCTCGAGAAATTTAAAAAAGAAGCGATCAAACATATGTCGGAGCATTCTGTTGACGGGGTGGGATGGTTCAAAAAACTAGGTAGCTATGTCGGTCTGAGCGATGCACAACGCCGTTTTATAGACAAGCAAGAAGGTCATCTATTTGGTGTAGCCGCCCTCGAACAGGTAACCAGGCTTCAAGAAAAAGCCGTACAAGATGCGGCGGGGCGGGTTCAACTTTTCGACATCGCCAATGCTAACCGACAGTTCGCGCGTCACATGGCAGATGGACGCTTACGACAAGCAGACCATCTGGCAGTCGATTTTGTAAGACAGCACGGGCGCGCGGGTTTAGCTCTGGCTCCAGACATTTCGGCGGCTCTTCGGATGACGGGCGAAGGTGCCAGCGCCAATCCACTGGCGAGGCTAAATGCGCTGGGAGAGACTCAACACAAAGGGCTTCGCTTCAACCCGGACATAGGCGATCGCGAAGGTGTAGCAACGGGATTGAAGATGCTGCGCGGCATCGAAAAAAGAAATCATCCGGACAACCAACCCTTCCTGGATGCCGCCATTACGCGCAGTGAAGGACTGGCAGGAATAGATCAACATCCTACCGTAAAGCGCTTGCAAGGCGTCTCTCAGTCGGTATCTGATCAATTACAAGTACTTTCATCTCAATTGGAAGCATTCCAGAAGAAGGGCGACAAGTTCGATAAGTTTATCCAAGATGCCCAGGAGAGAGCAGGAAAGATCCGAGCCGCCCTCGACAGCGTAACCAGCGAAGAGATAAAGGATCTACGAACCGTAAAAGGAGCTATTGACGAGCAACTAAAAGAAGGAAAGATTTCCGATCCGGAATCGCGCAAGGAGCTCGAGAAGCGATCCAAAGCAATGGACGACATTTTGAGACTGGTCGACAAAGACTACAAAATGCCGGATCACTCAGCCAAAATTACCGAACTGAACAAGAAGCTCAACGCCATCTCAACCGGACTGGAAGATTATGTCGGTTCGAACAATCCTCAAAGAGAAAAAATCCTTGAAGAACTTAGAACCTTGCACGCAGGAAGTCCCCGACAACAGGTAGAAAAACTTCTTTCGAAACTCGAAACACCTGAGTTCAAAGACGTCAGCGATTTCCAGACATGGCTCAAAACAGACGGTATCGTCCTCGGTGCTGCCACCGCAGGAGCAGTACTGGCAACCGCAGCGATTGTCTTTTCAGGCGGCACCGCTACCCCTCTCGTGATGGCAGCAGCGGCCACCGCAGCGGGAATGATCGCTGCAGAAGGAGCAATGGAGCTGCAATACAAAGCCGGCATGCGCAGCGACGGATCGCGCGTCGGTCGTTACACCCGTGGAGAACAGGTCCTCAACACCGACGGCTCGAGCCGCAATATGCATTTTGGCTGGGATGTGGCAATGCCGTATGCAGGTGAACTCGCAGCAGGTACATTGATGGGCTGGGCAAGCGGCGGCATTGGTGCCAAGTTGGGAGAAGGATTCGCCAGAATGTCTCCGGCAGCGAAAGCAGCTTTTGTGGCGGAGAACAGAGGTGCCCTCGACGCACTCGCACGGAGCGTTGCAAAGCTCGATGTTTTGGCCGCAAAAAATCCGGGCTTCGCCGGATTCATGCGTGTGCTAGGCAAGGAGACGTTGACGCAAGGAATCTTCGCTACAGGGGCTGTTGCAGCGGAGAAAGGTGTACACGAGGGCGCCAAGGCACTCGGATATCATCTCGAGGAAGGCAACAGACTGACATCGTTTTTCGTTGGCGTAGGCTTGAGCGCTATGCATCGTGGTTTCACTGCAAGAATGCCTCAAGGTCCCATTCGAACCGGTGACTCTCTCAAGATGCAGTACCAGTCGAAAGGTTTCGCCCACGAGCGCAACTACATGCAGAGCGCAGAAAAACGCGGAAGCAAAATCACTATGACAGGCGACGGATTCGTCGAGGTGACGAAGAACGGATTGCGCGTGGAGTGGACGCGAGGGGCAGGGGAGCCGGCCGGCACCACACCTGGTGGCACTCCGCGCCGACCCAAAGGACTTGATTTCACTCCTAAGCCAGGGAGTACACGAATCGACCCAATCCTCGACTCACCCGCATCACCCGGCGGTGGCAGACGGACAACGGACGCACGCACGGCCGCTGATGCAAGAAGCCACGCCACGGACGGAAAAGACCAAAAGGCCAAACCAGCAAATCCGCATGACCCTTCATTACCCGATCTCAAGCGCAAAGTAATGACGGAGCAAAAAATAAATGACCTGAACGCGCGTGAGGCAGAACTTACCAAACGCCGTAATGAGCCTGGTTTTCGCGATAGTGACGGCAAGGTAGGCAAAGAGCTCGGCGAGATTGCTGAGAAAAAACGGGCCGCCCAGACACAATTCGACGAAATCAAGTTAAATGACAGCACCCAGAAGATCTACGACCAGATCAAGAAAGAGCACGGTGTGGCCCAACAAGAGTCTCAAAAAGCACAAGAGGCACTTAGCGAAACACAGCGACAGATCGAAGCCGAGAAAGTTGCCGAGCGCAAGCGGCTAGCCGGTCAAGACGACAAGATCATCCAGGCTCACGAACGCGCAATCGATGAGAAGTATCGAACAAAATTGGCCGAGCAAGAAGCCGCTGCGCTAAATGCAGGAGAGAAAGTGCGATCAGCGCTGGACAAAGGCAATGCCCTGGTGAAGTTTATCGAAATCACAGGAACATATCCACCGGGCGAATACATGATCACAGGCAACCGAGATGTTCCCGCTGCCGATCGGCACGAACAGCCAGATTACGAGCACACCGGCAAAACTCGCGGAGTCAAGCTCGTCATTCCGGAAGGACCGCCAATTCCCAAGAAAGCCATCGATCAGGTATTGGAAAATATCAATAAGCTCGGACTGCGTCCATCCGAGGTCGAGCTCGCTGCACAGTTGGGCGGTATACGCGGAGATTTCACCGAATATACCAGAGATCCATTTTTCACAAGAATTCGAGTGCGCGTTGGCGAAACCGACCATCACTTCCTGAGCACACACACACATGAAACGGGACATCTCTTCGACCTCAAGACACTTTATACCAAAGGAAGTACCGCGACGCCCAGAGATATTGAGACTCAATGGAGAAAGTCTCTGATTGATATGGACAAATTCCCAGACGTAGGCGATTTTCGTCGGTCCGACCAGGCCGTCAAGTGGATTGCCGAAGTATTGAAAGACCCTAGCCATCCCTATCATGCCAGGATCAAAGAGATGGGAAAGGTAGGCGGATTGCAAGATAACGACTACCGCGGACACAGAGATTTAGTTTGTGACACAGTTTCAAAACCTGTTTTTGATGGCTCGCCGGAATCCTTGAAAGAGAACGCTCAATACTGGAACAGTCGCAGTGAGCTTCTTGCCGAGATGTACATGCTCCATCAACAAAAGTCCGCCGCATTGGGGCGCGGAGAGAAACCGCCGACATATAGAGAATTGGTAGATCGCTACACACGCCCTCGCGATGACGGCAAAACGCACAACCGTGCTGACACGATGATTCAATATGAAGACCTCTACAGATTCATGGAGAAGCACGTTTTTGAAAGAAATGCACTGCGTGAAGGTGCAATCGCCCGCTTCCAGCAGCAACGAGGGCCAGCAGAAACTGGAGCGGTCAGAGATGCGTTGAGAAAGCATGGACCGGAATCGCCGGAGTATACAAAAGCCGTGGACGCAGCCCGCGCAGAAAGCCTGAGGCGAATCCCGGATGCCGCTGTCCGCGAAGTATTCGCACGCGATCAGCACATTAGTCCGAAGTTCGATCCCGACCACCTTCCTGCCGCGCAGAGGGCACAATACGAACAATATCTGAAACTCCAAAATCCTGGTTTCAATCCCCATACCGATCCTTCCGTACCGCCTGGTATGCGCGAAACATTGGCATCGGCCAAAGGTAAATTTGATGTTTTGGAAGGTCAGATGCGCGACTTCAATGGCAGACGTTTGGAAGCAATGCGAGATGGATTAACCAGAGACTACCTGCGAGACTTCTTGTCCAAGCAAGAGCGTAACTTCCTTAACAGCATGCATAACGCATGGGATGCTGGATTGCGAAAGGCTCATGCCGCATCTAAATCCAGGGAGCCGTACAAGCCGTTTAAAGAACCCGCGACCGGCGCTGAAATTAAGACCCCAGAAGCATACAGAGACTGGCTCAAATCCGAGTCACGACTGGACACAATCAACAACCTCTACAAACTTCACCAGATGAACATAGCCAGAGAAGCCGGCGGTCTTAAGCCACTACCTTTCGAGCAACTACTTCAAGTCGCCACAGCCACTAAAGCGATAAGCACGGATAAAGCGGCAGCATTAAAACATCATGACGCACTGTTCAATCATCTCGGCAGAAAAGTGATACCACATATGAAAGCTTCAGCAGGAAGATGAGCTCAATCGAACAACCACTCTTCACCGCACTGACCATTTAGAACCAAGCCTATAGACTAAGTCGCAGACGTTTCGTGTCGTGATCTGGCGATTTATTGATCCGGTTCGAAGTAGCTGCCTAAGCACTTTCTGCGATACTAGCAATCAGTATACTTTCATCGGTTTTTCTATTCGCAACTGCTAATAATATCGAGAGGTATTAGCAATGGGAGATATTTCTCCATCTTTTTCATATCGAAGTACTAATACCAATCTCTTGAAGTCGTTGCCAGAGTCATTTAATCGAACATGCACGAGTTTCTTTTCTGAGACTTTGTGAGACGAAACATGTCGCGGCGAGTCGGCTTGGCAACAGGCTTTTAGCTGATGTACAAACATCCACCACTAACTCACTACCCACCGAGAACCGAGAAATAGCTTTACGATATTCTCTAGTAGTAAAATCGCAAAACAAAAGACACCGTGCGCGGTGGCGTAACCACTGCGCACGGGCCGGCTACCGGGTTAGCCCACGGTGCCGGACTTGATGTACCTCTCGAACAACGCCCTCATCGTGTGTCGCCCCCCGCACTCGCACATGACCGTCCTGGCTGTGCTCATCCCTGACGTGCAGATGACGCGCTCCTTCTCCCTCAGGTTACAGTCGCAGAGCACGAAGGTCACCTTCTCGGGTGGCATCACTGCCGCCCGCCGGATCGCCTCCTCCGACCCGTTTGCTCCGACGTACACGACGATGTGATCCAGCTCTGGGAGCATCCTGTCCAGCTCATCCCAGAGGTCGGTGACTTCCCTGTTCACCGCGCCCACCTCCGAGGCGCTCCAGCGGTCGGGCTGGTACGCAGCCGACCGCTGGCCCTTGCTGTTGATGATGACCAGAGCGCGCTTCCCATCGCGCTCGTGCCACCCAGCGGCCAGATCGTTGCCCATGTTGTTGTAAGTGACGTACGCGACCTTGTTCATGCTGTTCATACTCAGTCTCCTTCAGTGGTTTTGGTTTCCGACACAAGCGAACGGAGTCAACGACCCACGCGACCGACATGGCGCCACGGGCGCGCCTCAACACAGAACGCAAGTGCTCCCGCCTCTCCACGCTCACGTGGCTAAGACGGGCTTGCGTCCTGGCGTGCAGTGATTGCATCCGCCTCGCAGAAGAGTTAGCATCCGAATTGATGCTCACCATTACCACAGTCAAGGAGCCAGTCGACGACGCCAAACGTGCTAACGAACACACCTGGGCAGGAATGCGTTCGCCGTCCGGCGTGTCCCAAACGCTCTGCTGGAAGCGGCTTTCCGCATCGAGCTGAGCAAGTGCTGAAGGTGGGAGTCGAACCCACAGAGTGACTTTCGTCTCCAGTTTTTGAGACTGGCGCGTCTGCCAGATTCCGCCACTTCAGCATGTAAGCAATACCCCCGGAAGGATTCGAACCTTCGACGTCCACCTTAGGAGTGTGGCGTTCTTCCGCTGAACTACGAGGGCAAGAGAGCCGGCGGCGGGAATCGAACCCACAACCAGCGGTTTACAAAACCGCCGCTCTGCCAATTGAGCTACGCCGGCGATTGCGGCAGCCCACCGAAGCGAGCTGCCTGAGCCTATGGTACTGACCCCGGGTGGCGGTCAGTCGCGGCGCCAGTTGACGTCGCGACGCTTCGAGCGACGACTGCGCCGACGCTGATCCGCCTTCTTCGTGCGCGCCTTGCGATCCGCGCGCTCGGACTTCTCTTCGACCGCCTCTTCCGCCTTCCACGCCGCTTCCTCTTGCGCGTCGGCGATGCGGTCGATGTAGCCGAACTCGTCGTCGAAGTCGTAGTCGTAGTCGTGGTCGACGCAGTAGCAGCAGTCGCAGAAGTCCCACAGCGGGTCGAGCAGCCCGTCCTCGACGAGCCGACCTTCCCGGTGCGCGACGACCAGCTTGTACACTTCCTTGCCGGCGTCACGGGCCTCCAGCCGCCGGTCCGCGACCTCTTTCTCGCAGTCCCAGAGGCGGAAGTACGCCCGGTAGTACTCGCGACCTTCGACGCGCCAGTACTCGTCTTCCAGCGCATCCGCGAGACTGAAGAGGATGTTCGACTCCTCTTCCCAGCCCGCGTCCTTGACCGGGGTGTCGCGCATGAAGCGCGCTTCGGCGCGCAGAGCGCGACGCTCGCGGTACAGCTCGTTGAGCCGGTCGATGACCAGCTTCACGTTGGACTGCGCGATCTCGAGGTTGTGGCGGGCTAGCGCCAGCAGCGCCTTCGCCTCGAGCATCCTCGACACGGCGTACGCGAGTTCCCGAACGGGAACAATTTCGATGCTTTCCATAGAACTCCGCTTGTTGTGAGACATGAATGCGCCGACCGGATTGGGCTAATCCGGTCGGCGCCAAAAAACGAATTACCAATTCCACCAGTCGAGACGCTCCCAGCGTTCACCGTAGTTGCGGTGTCGCTTCCGCAACGGGTAGACGCCTCGAGGTGGAGTCGGCGGCAGGTCGAAGTAGTAGGCGGGGTCGTCGACACATTCGCGCAGGTCGTATTCGATCCGCGCCTTGTCGAAGATCTCGGCAGTCGTCCAGCTGTGAAGCGTGAGCCGACTGCGGTGATACGCCTTCACTTTGACGTGACCGAAGAACTCCCCCACTGCCCGGTGGAAGAGCTTGACGGTAGCCTGGTCCCCTGCCGTGACCAGACTTTTGTGGAATGCCTTTACGGTCGCCCCGTCTGAAGCGTGACATGTCGCGGAGTTGAAGAGCTTGACCGAGCTCCGGTCGACAGCGTGCACCACGGACTGGTCGTGCGCCTCGGCGTACGCCTGACCGTAGAGCAGGGCTCGGGCAGAGCCGTACAGCTTCACGCGACGCGTACCGTAAACGTGGTGGAGGCCGGAACGAAAGACTTCGTGGAACTTTGAGTTGGTGTTGATAAACCACCCGAAGTTAGAGGACACGGAACACGAGGGCGCTGACCCTAGTGGAAGGCATGCAACATGCAGGCGTTCATGGACGTTCTCCTTGATTGTCTTTCCAGCGCCAGGAAAGACCGGAATGGGTCGGTGTCCTTCGTTCCAACTTGCACTACAGTCTCCGAGACAGGATTCGAACCTGCGACATCCTGCTCCCAAAGCAGGCGCGCTACCACTGCGCTACTCGGAGGAATATGCACCTTATACGGTGCAGTGCTC
Source organism: uncultured Candidatus Obscuribacterales bacterium (assembly GCA_964418155.1). Classification (GTDB taxonomy): domain Bacteria; phylum Cyanobacteriota; class Vampirovibrionia; order Obscuribacterales; family Obscuribacteraceae; genus JADYXR01. The sequence continues at coordinate 24,194 of CAYQKX010000044.1, forward strand.
AGGGCAGGATTTGAACCTGCGACGCGCTGGTTTTCAGCCAGCCGCTCTACCGGGCTGAGCTACCTGAGCAAATCGGGAAGGTGTGCGGCGGGATTTGAACCCAGCTCCCGGGGATTCACAGTCCCCTGTGCTACCAGTTACACCACGCACACAGAGCCTCTGGTGGGATTCGAACCCACGTCCCCTGGTTGGAAGCCAGGTATCCTGGACCGCTGGACGACAGAGGCTTTGTTGAAATCGGCCGACCTGGAATGGAACCAGGGACCCCGTCCTTATCAGGGACGTGCTCTTCCGCTGAGCTACCGGCCGTCAAAAGTGGATACCGGCGGGAATCGAACCCGCATCTTCCGGATGCCGACCGGACGCTCTCCCGTTGAGCTATGAAGGTATAAACGGAGAGGGTGGGATTCGACCCCCCGGCGGGTTGTTGAGACCACACGCCCGCTTTCGAAACGGGTGCTTTAGTCCACTCAGCCACCTCTCCAAGGGTGCAAGACGGGAATCGAACCCGCTCCGTGAGGCTCACAAGCTCACATGCTACCGTTACAACACATGCACCATATGTGATATCAGACGCTGACAGAGGCAGAGCATGGTCGGGAGGATTCGAACCCCCACCGCATGGTTTTGGAGACCAGCAGGCTACCGTTACAACACGACCATGTGAAAGCTCCGGGCTCAGGATTCGAACCTGAACGGCGTGGTTCAAAGCCACGTGTCCTACCAATTAGACAAACCCGGAATAAGGTACTCCCAGTGGGATTTGAACCCACGTCTCCAGCTTGAAAGGCTGATGTCCTAGAACCAGGCTAGACGATGGGAGCGCGAGTACTGGCGGTGGGACTCGAACCCACAATGTCCGGTTTAAGAGACCGGTGCTGTGCCATTTAGCTACGCCAGTGGAAGACAGCCGATGAACGGCAACCCAGCTGCCGTTACATCGACTGTGACGGGTACGACCCCCCTCAGGGTTACAGCTCAGGGCAGATGGCGAGGACAGCCGAGACGAAGCTCAGGCTGTCCCGCTCAACGCCGGCGAGTGCGACACCCGCTTGCCGCGAACCGAGACGAAGCTCGAATCGCGGTCAAGTGCGGGCTGACACCGCAAGTGGTGGCACACTCAAAGTCAACGACGGGGCGGCGCAGGTGGGACTAGCCCACCTGGCCCTTTTGCACCTCGACGATGATGACCTCCTCGGGCATCGGGTCGTCGACGAAGTCGAGGCGCAAATAGCCGGCCAGGCTATACGAGTCGAACAGGTTGCACCAATCGTGCATGGTGCACTGGCTCTCGACCCACTCCCGGTCGGCAGTGGCGGTGGTCAAACCGTCCCAACCCGCGCCCTTGGTGGTCAAGCTGACCACACCATAGGACGTCTTGGGCTCGACGGCGCAGCAGGGTCGCGTGCAGCGCTCCGTTGCTCGCGTGTGCGTGTCGCGTTCGAACAGCTCGAGCCTGTCACCAGCGCTCGGGAGTTCGCTCCGGGACCCGACCATGCGGCACTCGATGAGGCGGTTGCCTTCGGCGAACAGCAACGCGAAACCCTTGATGCTCTGACCGTTCATGAATCTCTCCTCGCAGGATGGTGCGAAATCAAGGCAGCCATGAGCGTTCGCCAATTCGAACGCCCACTTGCCTTGCAGGGTGCTGTCCGGCTGACGGCGTCATCTGAGAAGACTCAGGTTACGCGCCTGCCAATGCCCGACAAAGATGATTGCAACAGTCATCGACACAACATCGACAACCAACCACTCTCTGACGAGCCACACCTTGTAGATAAGAGGAGATGAGGAAGAGATTCGTCGACGAGCGCCCCCAGCGGGATTTGAACCCGCGTCTTCACCGTGACAGGGTGATGTCCTTGTCCGGACTGAACGATAGGAGCGTGTTGCCCGCCACCTTGGGGGAGGTGGCGGGCGGAGATCACTTGCGCATCAGCTCGCGGTAAAGAGCGGGACGGCGGTCGGCGAGATGGCCGAACCAGCTGTGCCCGTCCTTGCTGAAGCCCCAGACGTCGGACAGCTCACGCAGACGAGGCAGCGTGTCGAAGTCGTCGAGGGTCTCGGCGGTGCGGATGCGGCGACGGACGTTGGTGCGCACGCGACGGTTGGCGATGCGCTTGTCCTTCTTATCGGAATGACCGGCGATGCCACAGATGGGCAAGTGCTTGTAGGAACGGGACATAACGACGCGACCTCCCCTGGGCGCGCCGCCCGCACCAGCTATGTGCCGGTGTCAGGTTGGCGACGCGCACTCAGGTGTGAGGCGCGGTCAGCTCGCTGTGCATTTGCGACCCTCCATATTGAGGTTGTGAGAAATCGGCATGAAGGCTGCGTCCCGCTAACGCCAACCGACTGCCAGCTCCGGGACCAGGATTCGAACCTGGAATCTCGTGGTTCAGAGCCACGTGTCCTGCCAGTTAGACTATCCCGGAGTGACGCCCCTTCTGAGGCGGGGCCTTGGTGCCTCTGCCGCAGGCTTAGGCGGTGCTCGGGCAGAGCGAGCACCGCCTGTGGTATCAGGATTTTGTCCCTAACCGGGACCCAGCATTAACCGGAGTTCCTGTGACTCCGGTGGTTTTAACGTCCCCTGGGTTGGGACAGGGCGCGCGCCGCTTACAGCCCCTTGCGCGTGAGCGTGATGTTGAGGCGCTCGTCCACGGCGAGCACCTTCGTCTTCACGTTCCCGCCGATCCGCACGCTGCCGGGCTTCGCGCCGCCCAGCTCGCTCTGGGGCAGGAGCCCGCAGAACTCGCCGAACGAGACGACGTAGCCGTCCTGCGTGACCCGGACCACGGAGCCGGTGTGCACCGAGCCGACCGCGAACGACGTCGCGAGCTTGCGCCGGACCACGACGAGGCCTTCGCTGAGCTTGAGGCTCAGGTCGCCCTTGTCGTCGCGCCCGACGTGCAGCACGGCCAGCGTCACGCTCTCGCCGATGTTGGCGAACGCGTGCCGCTCGTCCCGCGTCTTGCGGTCCGCGCCGGCCAGCTCCGACGCGTGGACGAAGCCGTCGTAGCCCGCCGCCACGCCCGCGTCGATCGACACGATCAGCGCGAAGTCGAGCTTGTGCACGACCGTCCCGGTCACCTCGGAGCCCTCCTTCAGCTCCTTGATGACCGCGTCGTCGCGGTACAGCTCGGACAGGCTGGTCTTGCCGCCTTGGACGTCCGACACGTCCACGACGACCGCCTCGCCCGGCTCGAGCCGGCTCAGCCGCCGGTCGCGCGACCGACGGGACCCACCGGCCAGCCGGCTCACGTGCAGCAGCCCCGACCCGCCGTCGAAGCGGACGATCGCGCCGAACGGGCGGACCTCCTCGACCGTGCCGTTGACCCGCGCGCCCTTCGCCACCACCACCTGCGTCTTGTTCTTGCTCATTCTGCAATCCTCCGGAGTGTGCGACCCGCAAGCGCGATAGCGCAGGCGGAGAGACGTTGACGCGCGGTCGCCAACAAGGCGCTCGCGCGTCGTCGGGCTACTATCAGCGCCCGACAGGTAAGTGCTCCCGGGGTGATTTGAACCCCTTCATGCCCGGCTTGATGTGGTTGATGCCGGTGTCCCAACTCTAGACGACGGGAGCGAGTGCTGGTGGTGGGCATCGAACCCACGACCCCCGGTTTAAGAGACCGGAGCTCTACCATCTGAGCTACACCAGCGATTCGTCTAAGGTTCATCAGGAGTGCTGGCGGTGGGGCTCGAACCCACGATCCTCGGTTTAAGAGACCGGAGCTCTACCATCTGAGCTACGCCAGCATGAGTGTCCAGAGCAGGGTTTCAACCGGCTACTCCACCACCTGAGTTACCTGGACAATGAGTACCCAAGGTGGGATTCGAACCCACGACCTCCAGCTTATGAGGCTGGCGAGCTGCCGTTGCTCCACTTGGGAATGGGCCACCATATATAGTGGCGAAGTCGGACGCCCAGGAATTGAACCTGGTTCACGCCCTTATCAGGGGCGTGCTCTGCCGTTGAGCTAGCGTCCGGTGAGTCGACGAGGGAAGCGGGGCAGAGAGCCGCAGGGACGGCCTCCGCTCCGCTTGATGTCTACCCTCGTCGATTTACGGGCACCACAGGCGATGCGACCCGTGGTGGACATCCCCGGTGCGTCCGTGGACGCTTAACCCGTCACCACCTGGAACTGCTGCGAGCAGTCGGCCAGGCAGCAACGCGGTGGGACCTCCAAGGGGCTGACGGACCGGCATCACGGGTCCGTCGTGTGTCTCCCCCAGGTCCGTAGGCCAGCGCTTGAGGCATGTCATCTCATGCCTTAGCGGACACATCCGGCGTGCTGACTCGCATCGCGTGGGGTTGCGGTACCCACGACGCAGCGATGTAGCCAGCTAGGAACGGCAGCGATGTGGTCGATGAAACTCGGGTCCCTGCCCGAGCCACCACATCTGCACCCTGCCGTCCAATAACGGGCTCCTACCCAGTCCTTCCGGCGTCCCGGAAGGCTGAGAGGACTGTGCTCCCGCCGCAAATCAATCGCCGTGAGAGGCGAACCGATGCGGAACAGGCAAGAGGCGCGGCGCTCGTAGGCGAACGGTCCGCCCGCAACCACCATCTTGTCCGTTGAGGCGACGACTCCGAGTCGCCGCAGCTCCAGAGGTGGGACTCGAACCCACAACCGCCCGGTTAACAGCCGGGTGCTCTACCAGTTGAGCTACTCTGGAATCAGTAAATGAGTGCCGGGGGTGGGACTCGAACCCACAGTGTCCGGTTTAAAAGACCGGTGCTTTGCCAATTTAGCTACCCCGGCGAAACGCCCCAGGTGACTGGGGCGCGTTCGCTTCTCACCGCCAAGGAAAGCCTCACCATCTGTACTCGGGCAAGCAGCATCCGAGCAGGTTCTCGGCTTGCTCCCGGAGTTGTTGCGCGGACGACCACAGCTCGTCCCGGATCCACGTGACCTCGGCCGGCAGCGCGGAGGCTCGGATTTCGAGCTCCATCGCCGCCTGCCGCAACCCGATCACGTCGGTCCAGAATCGGCCAGGCGTGATGCTGTCCCGGTCCGGCTCGTGGTCGCAGAGGTAGCTGCGCCAGTCGACCTCGTCCCAGAACCAGTCGTAGGTGGCCACAAAGCGCAACATCTCCGTCACGTAGTTGACCGACAGCTTCACCGGGTAGGTCTCCGTGGACCCGCCGCCCCGGCACTCGCCGTGGAACAACATGTAGTCCTCGTCCCGGATTAACGCCCGCGCCAAGCGTGCGCCGATCGTCGCCACGCTCTCGGTCAGGTGACCGAACTGGAAGCGGTCGTTCTCCGCGTCGTACCAGATGGCCTTGAGGTTGAGGCTTTCCTTGTTCATGGTCTGTCCTGTGGTTTGAGGAGAAAGGCCTGCGCGACATACGCACAGGTAACAAACTGGGCGAACCTGCGCGATTGGCCTGCGCGCCGGATTGTCGAAAGCTCTCAGGAGGAATCGAACCTCCCTCCCCGCCTTACCAAAACGGTGCTCTGCCGATGAGCTATGAGAGCGAGTTGCCACTGGCAGGATTTGAACCTGCATCTCCTTCCGTGCCAGGGAAGGTGTCTTTCCCGGATTCCGGCTGTACAGACCGGACTCCTTTCGCGTCATTCACTTGGACGACAGGAGCAGCGTGCTCCCGACAGGGCTTGAACCTGCATCACCCCCTTTGGCCAGGGCGGTGGTCCTACCAGGAATGACCTCGATTGCTACGACAGTGGCTGCACCACCGATGGTGGTAGTACTCCCGGAGGGATTCGAACCCCCAACCCCCGGGTTCGAAGCCCGGCGCTCTTCCATTGAGCTACGAGAGCATGATTCCGCCAGCGCTACCCGGAGTAATCCTTCTAAATGATCCCAGGGGGATTCGAACCCCACATCTCCAGCTTGAAAGGCTGGCGTCCTGAGCCGTTAGACGATGGGACCGTGATTGAAATGATCTATAGATTCCTTCTAAATGATCCCAGGGGGATTCGAACCCCACATCTCCAGCTTGAAAGGCTGGCGTCCTGAGCCGTTAGACGATGGGACCGTGATTGAAATGATCTATAGATTCCTTCTAAATGATCCCAGGGGGATTCGAACCCCACATCTCCAGCTTGAGAGGCTGGCATCCTGAGCCGTTAGACGATGGGAGCATAGTGCCGGGGAAGGGATTCGAACCCTCAATATAGTGTTGCCACTACTGGCTTCTGAGACCAGCGCGTCTGCCAAAGTTCCGCCACCCCGACGTGTATCAGTGCTGAAGGAGGGATTCGAACCCTCAGTCGGTGTTGCCACCACCAGCCCCTCAAGCTGGCGCGTCTGCCATGTGTTCCGCCACTTCAGCATGTCAGTACCCTCGGAAGGAATTGAACCTTCGACATCCGTCACGTCAAGACGGCGCTCTACCACTGAGCTACGAGGATAAGTTTCGTTCTATATAAACGGAGAGCGCCGGATTCGAACCCGCGGTGTCTTCTCTTTCGAAAGGACACGGTCGGCTTCCAACCGACTGCCTTAACCCACTCAGCCACCTCTCCAGAGACGAATGCACGGAGCTGGATTCGAACCAGCGTAGGCGTAAGCCACCTGTTTTACAGACAGGCCCCTTTATCCACTTGGGTATCCGTGCGTGAAATTCGTTCCTATGTAAGGCACCGCAATCGGTGCCTTCTCAAGTGCTCCTGGAAGGATTCGAACCTTCAACCTGCGGTTTAGAAAACCGCTGCTGCTATCCGTTGAGCTACAGGAGCGGTCAAGAAACGGGGATGGGATTCGAACCCATGAATACCTCTTTTGCAGAGAGGTGCCTTAGACCAGACTCGGCCACCCCGTCGTTTTGCATTCGATGCTATATCTCAACCATTCGCAGCGCGAGTCGTGACTCATAAATCGATTGCAATCTTTGTGAAATCGCAACGTCTTTATGGTTCGCACTCGAAGTCTTCGAGACAGGATTTGAACCTGCGGTCTCCTGCTCCCGAAGCAGGCGCGATAGACCAGGCTTCGCTACTCGAAGAGATGCCCTCGCGTGAGCGAGAACGGAAGTTAAGGAGGAAAGGAAGATTCACATCAGGTACACACCCATTCGAAAACCGCACTGCAGGTGACTTACATCACTCTGCCTTTCGTCTGTTTATGCCTTTTCCTCTGATTGAGTACTTGGACAATTGTTGGTTTGCGGTACTGCGGGTGGTGTTTCTTTCTGTTATCTTCGCGTTTCTTCTTTTTCTCTGGTGGGGGTTGAGCGATTTCTGAGTTCATCCTAAGGAAGTGGTCGACTGGGAGCAATTATTGACAACCTATCTCTCGAACCCCTTTCCGTACCACTCTTTCCAGACTCTTAACTTCCTCTGATTTTTCCCGAATGATAGGCTTTTCAGGAAGTCAGGAGTACCTTTGACGGCGCTAATAATGGGGTACTCAAACGGGTTGTCAACTTGAAGATTTAATGAAGAGCCCACTGCTTGGTAGTGTTTCGTGATACCGCGACCTATTACTTTTGATCTTACGACTGTCAAAAACCGCACGATGTCAAGGTTTTGGTGAATTACTGCAGCACCCTCAACCATTGCAACCGACGAAAAGGCTGTCAAACAGAGGCTTTCTAACACTTAGCTCTTTAGTTGCCAATTTGTGATCTTTCGAATAAGAGGTTGCCAGAATATATGCCTTTGTATGTGGTGGCATGTCAGGGAGAGCGAAATATTTTTGGACATCTATAAAAGGATTCCTGAGCAACTTCAGTATCGGAAAGCTGGCTTCTGAAGCAGGTTGGCATAGAAAGTCAAAAACTGCATGTCAGGATGGGCGGAAATACTTGGCACATATATAAAGGTACTGCCGATCAACTTCCGGTATCAGAAAGCTGGCTCTTAATGCAGCTTGGCATTGCCGGTCAAAAAAACGCCAAGCAACCTGCGGCGGTATCACATGTGAAATTGATTCGCAGCTCACGCAAGCACTTTACTTTTGGATGTCAACGAGATCAGACTGCTCAAGCCGGTAAGCGATACAGTGAACCCGAAGATGCAAAGGCACCAGAGAATCGCACCACTAAAGGATATGCGCCCAACTTGACATTGCAGATACAAAGCGGGCCTCAATATCAAAAGCGAAACTTCAGCAAACGAATAGTTTTCACATCTGAATCGCCGAGCAGCTGTCCAGAACCTGCCATGTCCCTAAAAACATCACCGGTCGCAATATTCACATAGCTGCAACAGTTGTTGAAGCTGTCGGGCTTGAAATTTCATCCTGTAGTGTCTTCCGGTTTCCGTTTTGTTTGGGTGTTTCACACGTAAGAGCCTCAGTTCCAGCCAAGTATCAGCTTTTCGCCTAGGCTCTCGAAGTGTGACGGAAGACGTTGTCATCTTGCTGCAGTTCATACATCGCAGCACAGTGCGCCTTTTATCTACGTAGACAAAGGCATCGCATCTCAACACGGAGCAAATGCATATGCACCGCATCGACCATGGCTTCAGCCTGCAAGTCGTCACCAACGGCCAACCCCTCACCGAGCACCTCCACAACGGGAAGAAGTACGTCGCCTCTCCCTGGGATACCGACTACGTCCTCCGGGCCACCGTCCCGTTCAACTGGGGTCAGCGGTACCTGGCGGTAGTCTCGGTGGACGGTCTGAGCGTGATGACCGGCAAGACCGCGAGCTCGAAGGACGGCGGCTACATCCTCAACCCCGGACAGACCCTCGACATCCCTGGCTTCCGGCTCAACAACGAGGAGGTGGCCAAGTTCCGCTTCGGCGACCGGCGCGACAGCTACGCCGCCCAGATGGACAAGCCGCAGAATGTCGGCGTCATCTCGGTGGTCTTCTTCGCCGAGGCCAATAACTACATGGAGCTGATGGGAGGCTCCCACATCCCCTTCGGTGCCGAGGGCTGCGGTCCCACCAGCTGTGGTCCCAAGACGATGGCGGGTCCGGCCGGCCACGACATGGGCACCGAGTTCGGCGACGTCCAGAAGCACAAGGTCCACATCGAGTCCTTCGAACGCGGCGCGGAAGTCGCGCGCCTCACCCTCGAGTACGCCTCGCGCGCCAACCTCCAGAAGGCCGGGGTCATCGGTCCGGACGCCCCGCTCGGTAAGGTCGACCCCTTCCCTGGCGACAACAAGCCCAGCGGACCCGGCTGCAAGCCGCCCGCCAACTGGCGTCGCCGCAACCGCCGCCGCCGCTAAGCGGTTCGTGATTTAACAGGCAGCTCTTGGCGCTCACGTTCTGGCCGAGGCCAAAACAAGCGACGCTCGGAAGCTGCCTGATGGTTCGATCATGTTTGTCACGGACAGCACTGAAACACCCCAGTGCTGTCCGTTTCGATTCAATTTCATTTCTACTACATTCCCTCGTATAACAAAACAAAGGACAAGGCAACGCTATCCCTCGCGGGGTGAGCGTTGCCTGACCGCCGATCTTGAACATCAAGACCAGCCGTTAACCGGGCGCTTGCGCTCGTTGTGAGCCGGTGTCGCCAGCCGCGACGCCGCCCGACTCACGTCGTCACGTGTCGGATTTGTTGGCGAACGGGCGGTTGATGAAGAGGGAAATCGCCTTGCCGGCCTTGATCACCAACGCGAGCGCCGCGCCGGCCATGAGGGAGTACAGAAGGACCGGCAAGCTGAACTCGCGATCGGTGAGCATAATGAACACCCCGACCATGCCGCAGATGCCCATGATCATGAGCATGACGTACAGGTCAGCAAGCAGGTGAGCGGCGCTGAACTCGACCTTGTTCGGCCGCACGCTTTCCTGCTGGACATGTAGCTTCTTGCCGTCGTAGGTGAGTCGGAAGTCCACCAGCTTCTCGGAGCCAATCGAAATTCCGAAAATCCGGCCTGTCGGCATCCTGACCGTAACCACCGTCGATTCGCCAGGTTCGAGCCGGAGAAGCCGATTGCGACATTCGGGCTTGAGCGGTCGGCCCGTCAAGGACCAGTCGTAGACCGCCAAACCCTCCACCAGCGAACCGGCCCACCCATCGGCGACGGTCGTTTCGAAGGGGGCGTTGACCTCGACCAGCGCGCCGGCATCGCCCTTCGTCGGGACGAAACGCAACTTCTCGTCCGTTGCGATTGGCTTCCCGTCGACCGCGACCGGCGTCTCGATGCTGCATTCCCAGACCACCACTTGGTTCTTCGACCGCCGGTCGTGGGTGTGGAGGCCATCCTGGAGCAGGGCCGGGTCGATCACCGCCGAGCCGGTCACTGCGATGTGCGTGAGAATGCCGGAGTTGTATGCGTAGTAATTCCTGGTCATGCCAGGCTCGGTGTTGCCGTACATCCGGCCGCCGTACTCGTTCAAATCGAAGGTGAAACACTTCATGACTGAAATCCTCTGCCTGTGTGTGACTGGACGATCAAGGAACACATCGACAACGGGGCAGCCCGGCGGTGGAAGGGTGGCGCGAATGCCACCCTTCCACCGGCAGGCCGGCAGACCCACTCACGCCGAGCGGGTCGAGGCGATACCAACGATCCCGGAGGCGAACCGCTCACGGCGGTTCACCCCTCCGACAAGTGTCAGGCCGCCCGACGCCCTCCACTCAATATTCCGATTCCGAACCCGACAAGACCACCGACGACGACCATAGCCGTTGCCTTGGACCGGCGCCGCCTGTCAGCTTCTTTCCGGAGAAGCTTGTCCCCCTCCATGATGAGAACCTCGGCGGTATGGTACTCGCCATGCGCATCGAGCCGGCTGCACAGCCACTCGAGGACACCATAGCAGCCGTCGAGCGACGTGCGCGAATCCATCCACACGTCGAAGAACTGATCAATCGGGTCCACGAGCATCGGACAACAACAAAGGGCTTTGAGCCGACCTGCCAACACGCCGTTGAGAAACATGATGATACCGCTTCCTTTCCGACAAATTGCAGCAGAGCGGCGACCGGCGCCGCTCTCACTGCGAAGTTACGTTCTTGTCACCGCCTACTTGACGGTGATCTTGTCGCTCAGCAGCTTGATGGCGAAGTTAAGCTGCTCGTCCTCCTCCGAGAAGATTTTTTCCGGGTTTGACAACTTGACCTGGTGATGCGGAGCGACCCCGTGCCGCTCCTTGTGCCCATCGCCCGGCCAGAGACCGCTGGGAGTGAAGAACCGCGTGTCCGTGATGCGCAGTGCGGTGCCGTTGACCAGGGGGATGATCTCCTGACCGACACCCTTACCCCATGTCGTCTCACCGACGAGAATCGCCACTCCGCTGTCCTTGAGCGCTCCTGCGAGCATCTCGGAAGCGGACATGGCGACGTTGTCGGTAATTAGAACCAGCGGCTTCTTGCCGGTCATATTGCTGGGACGCGGCATGCGTTCCGTGTGGCTTTCGCCGGTCGCTTCCGCGGTCGTGATGATCTCGATTTCCTTGTCGGTGAGGACGTAATCGGTCGAGATGTAACCCATCTGCCCCGCGCGCTTGCGCATCTTGGTTACGACACCCTTGTCCATGAACAGTCCGGCCGCCTGGACGCAGATGGTGACCTGCCCCCCGAGGTTGTGCCGTTCGTCCAGGATGTAGGCGTCGCAGTCCGAGAGCTTGGTGAGCGCGTTTTGCAACTGCTTGACGGTGTCGTTGCTGAGAAAACTGGGCAGGAAGATGTAGCCGATCTTTCCGCCGCCGAACCGCTTGGTGGGCAGGTCTTGCGTCGGGACTTGCATCTGCCGGCGCACGATATCGACCGACACGTCCTTGCCGTCACGCCGGTAGACGAGCTTGGCCGTCGTTCCGGCACGGTCCTTCATCGCCTTCTTCAACTGATCCAGATCCAGTCCGGAGAGCTTAACCCCGTTGACGGAGATGAGCGCATCGCCTTTCATAAGACCGGCTTCCTTCGCCGGACCATCGGCGGACACGCCGCTGATGACAGGATTGCCGTCGGCGTCAGCCTTCGGGTAGGGAACCTTGTTGGCCGACAGGACCGGCTTGCCGTCTGCGCCAGTCTTGACTCCGACCCACTGCACGCCGATGCCGGACGTGATACCGGTCATCTTCTCCTGTAGCTCAGCCCACTCTTTCGGAGTGTGCAGGACGGTGAACGGGTCGTCCAGCGTCTCGAACGCCTTGTTGGCGAACTTGACGGCGTCCTCGTCCGTCTTGATCTCGCCGCAGTACTTGTGGACGAGTTCGTTCCACTTCTGGAGCTTGTCCGTGTCGTAGAACAACTGTCGGGTGGCGTCCCAGGCGGTATGGTAAACGTCCTGCGGCGACGCCTGCTGCTGCGGTCCGGCCGCGTCGGGTCGCTGTCTCTGCTGCGGGGTGGCCGCGGCGTTGTTCGTGCTGCCGGACTGCTTGTTGTCGTAGCTACGGGTGCAGGCGAAGTTGGGCAGAACCAGCGCCATCAGCATGAACGCCAGGCCGACCACACTGGTCGCGCTCCGCAGTCCTCGATGTCGTCGAATCATGGTAGGGGCTCCCGAGAAAGAGAAACCACGGTCGCAACCGTGGTGTCGTCAGAGCACCGCAAAACAAGCGAAACCCGCCGACACGACCACCGACGTTTCAACCTGACCAGGTTGAAACATCATGTTATCGAGTCGGCGAATCGGCTTCTTTGGGTGCTTTTACGACGGTTGTTTGAAAGAGTTGTGCATTTCCACAGTAAAGAAATGGCCGGTACATAAGCAATAATTCAGCGAGACAACTCGTTGTCCGAAAATCGGCTAGTGATAAGGATCCGCAGCGAGTCGCCTGATTCTTGCAGATTTTTCTTTTCGTATTTGCATCACTGAGTGCAGCTCGGGACGGTAGCGCATAACAGGCGATAGCAACGTTCCAACAACAACTGCAACTCGATTACAACTGAGTTATAAAAGCTAACAACCGCCTGAGATTTGAGCACCACCCCTGACTCAAATAGTTTTGATACCAAATCAAATATCAAATATTTCCGTGTAGGTGATATTCTCTCCTCCTGTACCTTCTACCTGTGAGCTAGAAGAAGACGAATGGCGCGGTAGGCGAAAGCATCATGGTTGGTCCAGGCAATTCAAAGCTTTCCTATGACGAACTCAGCGAGCTTGTGAAAAAACAAGCGACGGTGATCGCAACATACACCGACCGCGTCAACAAAATTCTGTACGGAATCCCGCTCGGGTTGCTGCTCGTCAATAAGCAACAGCGAATTGAGGTGGTGAACAAACTCATTCAGCACCTCTTCGAATATAGACAAGACGAGCTTGTCGGTCAACGCCTCAGTCTGCTTTTTCCGGATCTCGACATACTCGACCCCAATGTTAAAGGGCAGAAAGTCCTGGCTAGAAAGAAATCCGGCGAAGCTTTTCCCGCCGAGATTTACGTCAACATGTACGATGCAACTCTTGATGTGGTGCATGTCCAAGATATTACGGAACGGCACAGACTAGAACAGCTCCGCCAGGACTTCCTCGCGATGGTTAGTCACGATTTGCGAACGCCACTCACGGCTATCAGACTGTTTCTGCAGATGTGTGAGCAAGGCTCATATGGCGATATGTCGACCGTTGGCCGACGCGCCGTGGCGCGAGCCGAGTCAAGCGCCGAGCTGCTTATTTCAATGGTAAACGACCTTCTGGACGCGGAAAAAATTGATTCGGGCGACTTCCAACCAGAGTTGCAGCAGACAAGCACCAACACCGTCGCCGATCGCGCAATCTTCGCGAGCCAGGGTGCCGCTAAATCAGGCGACATTACACTCGAAAAAGATGTGGTTAACGACGTCTTCAACGCCGACGAAGACCGCATTGTTCAGGTCCTCGTCAATCTTATCGCTAATGCCGTGAAGTATTCCCCTGCCGGTTCTACAGTCACGGTGCTTGGCGGCATCGAAGGGACGCGAGTCGTGCTTCGGGTCAGAGACCAGGGACCGGGCATCCCAAAGCATATGCATTCCGCGATTTTCGAGCGATATCGCCAACTTGAACAGCCCAAAGCGACAAAGCGACGCGGCGTCGGTCTGGGGCTCGCCATATGCAAGACCCTTATTGAAAAACACAAAGGAACAATCTGGGTTGAAAGCGAGGAAGGAAAAGGAAGCACGTTTTGCATCGCCATTCCTCTGCTGGAAATCGTTACTCAGTCGGAGCTTTAGCGACGCTCCCGCTAAGCTCCGGACTGGACCGGGCTGAATATGCATCTCTGTCTTTCACGATAGGCATAGCAACCGGCCGCTCCTGCGCAACAACTGATTGCACCGCCGCCAGGCGCGCCTGGTGCGAGCTCTGACTGTGATGTTTACTTGGACACTCGCATTCGCGTTGCCCTGAAAAGCGGCAATCTCGAAATTTATCGCACTATCCGCGTCAATTTACCCGGTGGTGTGCGCCATCGGTTGTAAGGCGGGTACATTAGTCTCAGGCATCAACAATAGTGAACTCATGACTAACTCAGACAAGCCCGCAACACCTCTCACTTACGAAGAATTGAGCGAACTCGTCAAACGGCATGAGTCGGTCATCAAGACGCTCAAGACAACACTCTCGGTGCAACAAAGCAAAACTCGCGACATTCTGTACAGCATTCCGTTGGGACTGCTGGTAGTCAACGGACAACAGCGCATAGAAGCGCTCAACAAGCTAATCGAAGAGTTCTTCGGGTATCAAACCGAGGAGCTAGTGAGCAAGAAGATTACAGAACTGTTTCCAGACTTACAGTTCTTGCAAGTCAATCCGAAGCCGGTACCGGTAATGGCGCGACGAAAGGGCGGCGAAACATTTCCAGCTGAAATCATCGTCAATGAATTCGACGCTCAGCTCAATTTCGTCCACGTCCAGGACATCACGGAACGCTCACGCCTTGACCGACTGAGACAAGACTTCGTGGCCATGGTCAGTCACGACTTGCGCACCCCCTTGACCTCGATTCGCGGCTTTCTGACCATGGCATCGGAAGGCGCATATGGACCGGTATCCGACCAGGGCAATCGCGCCATCGACAGAGCCCAATCAAGCGCCGATCTGCTCATATCGCTGGTAGTCGATCTGCTTGATGCCGAGAAGATCGATTCGGGCGAGTTCGAACCGGACTTACAGGAGACAACCACCAACGTTGTCGTAGATCGAGCGATATACGCCAGTCAGGCTGCCGCTAAAGGCGCCAATGTCGAAATCGACAAGGAAGTCACCAACGATGTCTTCTGGGCCGACGAAGACCGAATTGTCCAGGTTATCGTCAACCTGGTCGGCAATGCCATAAAGTTTTCCCCTGGTGGCTCCATAGTGACAATCTCAGCCGGTCTAGAAGGTGCAGGCGTCGTATTTAGAATCAAAGATCGTGGGCCTGGAATTCCAAAACAACTGCAATCAGCCATTTTTGAACGCTACAGACAACTCAACCAACCGAAGGAGACAAAGCGTCGAGGCTTTGGTCTCGGGCTTGCAATCTGCAAATCGCTTGTTGAAAAACATAAGGGGCGCATCTGGGTGCAAAGCGAAGAGGGCAAGGGGAGCACATTTTGTTTTTCCATACCTCTGATGGACGAAAATTTTCGCACGTGAGGATTTGAGATTTGTCAACGCCAAGACCGAGCAAGACCGCACCGTTGACGCGAGTATTGACAATCGCCACAGCCATGCTCGTACTTTTTTCACCTTCAGCCGGCGCCGATCAATACTTCGATTACGGCATGACGATGCTGAAGAAAAAGGATTTTGCCGCTGCGATCAAATACTTCGATCAGCGACTAGGAATCTCTCCCAATGACTCCATGGCAATCTATTACAAAGCCATTGCCTATCATCACTCTCATGATGTAAAAACCGCTGCGAGACTGTATCAAGACATCGTCATGCGCTTCCCAGGCTCCGAGGCAGCCAAGTTAGCGCAACAGAATTTGATCAAATTGGATGATGTCAAACAGGTAAAAACTCCGGATACAGTCCGTCCAGATGCGCTGATGTTCAAGAGAGAGCATAAATTCACCCGCGACGATATGGACGAAGATGCCGAAGCGAGGCCAGATATCATACCTGACTCGTCGAAGGTCTACTTCAAACGCTCTGGTCACGACGACATTATCGTCAACGGTGCGATCAACGGTCGCCCCATTGAAATGAAGTTTGACACAGGCGCCGCTGGCGTGTTCCTGGGTCGCAATCAGCTGGAGGCGCTGGGACTTCGAATCCCAGAGAAAGCACGCAGCACTATCAGCGGTGGCATTGGCGGCCTGGTTGCCGCTCACGTAGTCTATCTCGAGATCAAAGTCGGCGGAATAAAGAAGCGCGTCAGATGCACGGTTGCAGATGAATGGGATCATTATCCCCTTTTGGGACAACCCTTCTTCGAGAATCTCGAGTACGAGTTCGACAACAAGGGAAGTTGCATCTACTTTCGCAAACCCACTGAACGCAATCTCGCAAAAGACCCATTTTCTGTGCCATTCCGAAGGATAGGCAACCACCTGGTCGTCGATGTAGAAATGCCCGGCGGACTAAAGTCCGGCATGATCGTCGATACTGGTGCCGCAATGACTATGCTCACGGCAAACAACATCAGGCAGCTCCAGATAGAGGTTCCCGCCGATGGACAGCATATGATGATGAGCGGCGTCGGAGGAATGCAAGAAGCGATTAGCTTCCCTGTGGATGAACTGCGATTGGGCCCCATCGTGCAGCGCGGACACATGGTATCAGTGCTGACAAGTGCCAACTCCGGGATGCTCAATCATCCACACGGACTGCTGGGGCAACCATTCTTCAGCGACTGGCGCTATACCATCGACAACAAGAACGGTGTGCTGCGATTTTTTCACTGACCGACCCTCAGGCATCCGTTCGATGACGCACGCAGTCAATCAAGTGTCCTCGTCATGCTCCTCGACGAAAAAACAGAGAGCCACTCGCAGCAACACGCCATAAGCTAGATCATCATCCCGCTTTTACAAAGGATTGATTACTAGATTGTTGAGGTTGTCGGGTATTTCGATCGAAATCTCACACACTCAGAAGCGTCTGTTTCAGCTCCGCTCTCGGGAATGTGTCGCCGACCAACACAGCAAATCGAGTCAGGGCAGCTTCGAGCCGCTTGAACAGCTCCTCCATCTCTTCTTCCTTGATTACGAATGGAGGCGCAATCATGATGTGATCGCCAAGGGAGCCGTCGATAAACCCAGAGCCCGGGTAAACAAGCAAACCTTCTTCCCGAGCCAGCTCAGAAAGAACAGCATTAGCCTTGAAGGACGCCGGGAACGGCTCCTTGGTGTCTCGACCTTTTACGAGTTCGATACCAGCCAGATATCCTTTACCTCTTACGTCGCCAACGAAGTCCCACTTCTTAAGAGTCTCGAGACGGAGAAAGAAATCGTATTCGCGCTTAGCCACATGCGTGACGAGTTGATTGTCAATGACATACTGTACCGCTGCCAGCCCGGCTGCGCACGACGTTGGGTGCCCGCTATAGGTGAACCCGTGCTCGAAGATTCCGCTGCCAGCTTCGAAAGCGGCAGACACCTTCGCACTGGCCAAGATCGCACTGAGCGGCTGATATCCGGCTGCCACACCTTTTCCTAAAGCAATAATATCTGGGTCAGCACTAAAATGCTGCATGGCAAAGTTGGCACCAGTGCGACCGAGTCCGGTCATCACTTCATCCGCGATCAACAGCACACCGTATTTGGTGCAAATCTCTCTTATGCGCTGCCAGTAGTTTTTCCCAGGAACAGCAGCTCCGAGAGCGGCTCCAATAATCGGTTCTCCGATAAAAGCCATTACGTTGTTGGGACCATGCAGAAGAATCGCTTCTTCCAGCTCATCGGCACGTTGGATAGAGCAGCGATCGTTGTAGCAGGACTCGGGTCCGGCACCACACTGACAACGATAGCGGTAATCAGTATGGATCATTGCAGGGGCCTTGAGGACAGGCAAATATGGCTTGCGACGAGCAAGATGCCCGGTCGCCGAGAGCGCTCCCAAAGTCGCTCCATGATATCCAGGCCAACGAGAAATGACGATATTTCGAGTTGGCTCACCGGTCTCGACGAAGAACCCTCTCGCCATCTTGAGCGCGGTCTCGACCGCCTCGGAGCCACCGGAGGCAAAGTATACGCGCCCACCATTCTGAAACGGCGAAGGAGCCAACTCAATAATTCTATCGGCAAGCTGAAGCGCCGCCTCTGAGAGAAACTGCGAAGTGTGCGCGAACGGCGCTTGTTCGACCTGTTTCGTTATCGCATCCGAAATTTCCTTGACACCGAAGCCGAGGTTGGCAACTACAGCGCCGCTGCACCCATCCAGATAGGTCTTCTCGTCGGTATCGGTAATCCAAACGCCTTTGGCTGACTTGATTACCGGATATCGTTTTCGAAAGTTCCTTGGAAAAAAAGCGCTCATGGAAGCGTCCTCGAGGGGTATCTTGGGTGAAACGTGCTGATCTTACCAGGGATCTTCGTGCCGATCCCATCGGCTTTGCATGTGATACTCGCCCGCAGGAAATGTCCAAAGCCGTGCAATGACAATGTTTTCCCAAGAAGTCAACCGACAAAAAGAGTGGAAAATAATTCTCCCACGAACACTTCGAGAACGTCCGTTATTTCAAACTGGACCATTTTCCGAAGAATCAGACCTGATTATCGGGGTTCAGCGCCAACCTGATAACTCCGTTTTTTATCGTGAAAAGCTCCTATCAAACTGGCCACAGGTTCTCACGACATCAACCAGGACTGATCTGAACTAGCTCCGGTCGGTTGAGTCCAGCCTGATTGTCCCAATCCTGACACCGACGGCTGTATCCAGATGGAAAGGATGCGGCAAATCGGCGACGCAGGGCGGATGCAACCAGAATCCGCTTCGTCACTATTGCCTGCTGAAGCCGAGCAATCTGAATGTACTGCTGCGATAGCGGCTGTCATTCATCATTCGCCATGCCTCCCGAGCTTTGACAGGATCTGTCTCTCCAACTACATCAGTTTTCGAGTCGGTCGGGCATGACGTTATCAGGCAAAAAAATGCACATGAAAGCTCACGTAACTCTGGCGTAACTTTGGCGGTCAATACTAAAATCGAGGCTTGAGGCTGGTCAAGCTCGTTACTAAAAAGTGATGAGGAATTGGGCATGACAACGGAGCGCACAGGCGCTTCAGACTCGACCGCGTCGTTTGAAAAATTTTCGACACCATCCGGCATTGACGTGGTTGCGTTGTGGAGCACGAGCATTGAAAAAACCAAGAGCAAACCTGAGGACATCATCTCACCGATATTCGGCACACTGACACTGTGTGATGATGGGGATGATGTGCGATCGAGTACCGATGACAAGGCATCTCGAATGGGCGATACGGAAATCCCAATAGCAGACGATGATCCGCCGCCCATCCCACCACCTGCAGAAGTTGTAAGATCGATCGCCGCCTTACAGCAATCAAACAACCCCGTCGATAAGGCACTCGCGGAAGCGCTATCGAAGATGTTTTCCCAGGACAAGGGAAACATCGATTCTTACAAAGTCGACGACGCCAAGCTGATTCTAGAGCTTGCCAATCGCGACAAACCACCATTAGACAAGAGCGCCTTAAGTGCAGTTCTGTCCAAACTAGAGTTCGTCGATCACAGACACGGTCTGCTAGAGCTTATTAAAAGTGGTACCAATACCGATGCAGTCAAGGAGATAGTCGATCTCTTGAAGAGCGACGACCCAAAACACAACTCGGCGGCCGAGTTGTTGCTCAGATGCATGACTAGCGACAAGTCGGCTGACAATCAGCTCTTCACAGACATGATTGGAATGTTAAAACAACCGGCAACAAGAGATGACGCACTCACTATGCTCTGCGCACCATTTCCATTCACGCCGGAGCATATGGCCGCGATGCTCGAATTAAAGGAGACTGGAACGCCCGAACAATTTAACCAGCTCAAAGAGCTTATCGCATCAGGCGATTCGACCAGCGCGAGCCGATTGCTCGACTTGAACTATACGAATCCGGAACTGTTCGAGCGCGCTTCGGCTCTGCTGGATGCCGCTCAGCGAAATGATGTTCTGGATATGATCAACAAATTCGCCAATCCCGAACACATTTCCAGAATACTGGATCTCGTCGAAACCCCTGAGAAAAAGCCGCTTTTAGACACGTTGCTCAACTCTCCCACAGCTGCTGGCGAACTATTCGACCTCATGGGTAGTTCGCTGCCTGCAGACAAAACAATGGCAGAGAACCTGACCAAAATGCTCACCGGGACCAACCAGGAGCGAAAAGAAGCGCTACAACTTTTGTCGATTTCAGATCGAGTCCAACGCGAAAACGCTCACAAGCTGTTGGCAGATCCGATCACCGCCCCCGGTATCAGACATCTTTTGCAGCTACGAGCAGATGCCGCAGCCGACCCCAGACGCAGGAATCGCACCCTTGATGCGGCCAATGAGATGCTGGAATACGCAACTTCGCTAAATGGAAAAACCGAAGGCTTAACCACATTCCTGAAGCTACTGGGTGGAAGCAATGACGAGAGATCATTCGCCATCAGCGCATTTCGCAGCACTGATATTCAAACTTTCAACTCGATCATGTCTGCAGTAGGCTCGGCATCGCCAGCTGATTCCATACAATCGCTCTCGCGCCTGATGAATGGACCGGATGGATCCAGAGCCATTGACCTTCTCATGCAGACTAGGAGAAGTGATAAAGACTTATATACCAAGGTGATCGAACATCTGAAAACCGCCAAGCCAGAAGAGATCACCGAACTGACCAAGGCTATGCGCATCCTCGACGATCCAATAGCCGTGAGAAGACTACTCGAATTGCGGGTGGATCCAGCCAAACAGGAGTTTTACCGTCAAGTTGTTCGAGATCTGACGTTGCCAGGTGGACAGAATGAAATCGCCGCCCGCAGATTATTTCTCGGTATGGCCACTCCGGGCGAGGAGAGGGGATCACTAGGAAATTCGCTGCGAGACAGCAACAAAAAGGCTGGTGACGTAGACCCTACTAACGCTGCTGAACTCGAAATTCTCTATGCCAATGCAGAAACAAGAGATCTCGCGAGGGCTCTACTTGCTAACGCGAAATCACCCGAGGATCTGGTTCGGCTAACCAAAATATTTACCAACAAAGACAACGCCAAGCTCGCAGCCGACGCCACTGCATTCTTGAAGCAAAAGCCAGAGTTGACGAAAGCATTTTTGACCCAGATGCAAAATGCCGAGCAGATGAAAGAGTTTCTGAAAGTCTATGGCGACAAAACAACAAGCACCGCTGCTGTAGTGTTGTGCGATATGCTTCGGACCGACAGCGGTGCGGCCGGTCTGATGTCGATGTTGGCCTCTAACCACCCGATTGAATCAGCTCTCGGCAAACGGCTGCTCGACATGCTTAATACAACCAGTGATGGAAAACCACTTGAAACCGACAAATACTACGGCTGGATCAATCGCACAGACACAGTAGAACGAGGACGCGCTGTAAGTTTGCTCCAATCGGGGCTATCATCGGATGCAATCGCGATGTTGAAAACATCGCTGGAAAGCGATCCCGACGATCCCTCGAAAGACGAGAGCAGATTCAGAGCGATGAAGATTTTAGAGCTGGCAGGTCGACACCCGACAGTCCGCGCGCAACTGTCCGAGATGGTGACCAATCTGGGCTCCGAAGATCCTCAGCAACGCCAACTCGGAGAACGGCTGTTCGATCTATTCAAGAGAGACTCGGCGCTCGCCGTGACCATTCTGACAAAGACAGCTCGCCCTGCCGGGCCGCCCCTTCAAGCGATCTTCCAGATCGCCGACAGCAATAGCAAGCTCAAGGCGGTAGCACAGCTCTTAGAGATGCGAGATTTACCACGAACTCCTAATGATCCGGACCTCCCGCCCCCACCACAACCATCGATTTCCGCAGCCGCAATTCTCGACCTAGCGGCCAATCCGGACACCGCTGGTGGTGCCAAACTCGTTGTCGACTTGCTCGCCAATCCGGCCACTCAAGCGCGAGGCAATGCGCTGATAAATGCGCTGAGTATGGGCAGAGAACGCGGTACACACGAGATGCTCCGTATAATGACCGCGCCGAAAGACGAACGGGAAAAAGCACTTGGAACCATGTTCTCGGGGCTTGTGCAATCCAGTGCCGAGCCCGGCAACCAGCGAATACTCGGAAACATAGCAAGAGTCCTGGGTGCCAAAGACACGAGCGGCGAGGCATTCAAACTGGTCTCCGATGCACTGCTTGATCCCAAAACCAAGGACCAAGCTTTGGATGCCTTGAAGAGTCTGACTTCAGAACAGTCCTGCACCAAGTTCTTCAGACTCGCGAAGGATCCGAAGTTCGCAGGTGCGACAGAATATTTTCGAGAGGTCTTGAAGAACGGCAGCAGCAAGGAAATAGCTCGCATAGAAGCAGTACTCACAGACGAGAGACAAAGCTCTAAATGGGTGCTCGGAATGCTCAACGATCCGACGACGCATGCACTCGCGAGAACACTCATCCAGCTGAGCTCGAACGACGGAATCGAGCGCGCTCAACGATTGTACGAAGAAGAGAAAACTAGACCGCTTCTCGTCGATTTACTCAAAAAGGCAAAAACAGATCCAGCGTTCGTTCCGGCTATAGAGCAGTTACTCGCCTCAGCTACAGCCAGTCAGTTCAAGGCAATCTACGATTTGCTTATACCGGACGAAAAAGAAGAGAAGTCTAGTCGCACAAAAAAAACAGAATTGGCTCGACAGCTACTTATGCTGGCAACAAGCGATGAAAACGCAGAGAACCGCTTCGGAAGACAAATGCTCAGACTGCTATCAGAAACGCCACCACTATCGGTCGACGAAGTCCGAGCGCTCCATGATCGTTTTCGATCGGAAGAAGGCGAACGTCCATACATTTCAGCTCTGATCGGGTTCACCTCCACGGAATTAAAACAGCTGGAGAAAAGATTCGAGGGACCTGCTAACGAAGCGGCGCGCGCCTTCTTTATCGAGATGTTCGCTGATTCCAACACACTGGATGGTGACAGGCGAGCAGCATTACCACTCTTCCAAGAGCTACTGAGTTTAGAGAACTCGAACCCGGGACAAGCAGCCGGCATCTGGCGAATGATCAATGATCCGAGGTACAGACAGAGTGCGCGACGCGCCATTGAAGCCCTGACACGAAAGGATAAGGGCTAACAATCAGGAATTAAGAGATCAAAAATAAAAAAGACCTAGGCTAACAACCGCGGCACTTGTAAAAAACAACACAAAAAGACCAGGCCTGAGGCGGCTCCGTTCCGCCTCAAGCACTGTCCTTAGCCGCAGACTTCTCCTGTATTTGAACGCCGCAATACTTACAAAAAACAGAATAACGCCTCGACATAACATTCCTATGACATAAAAGAAAAACCTTCGTGAGATCTTGCGGTGAGTCGCCTCGCAAACACATATCAAAAGCCGCCTTGCCGACACATATCGGCAGTCGCCTCGTCAACACATACTGCGTAGTCCCCTTTGTGAGGACCATTGGCTGGCTCCGAAGACCTGCTTCAGATTGCCATTCGTCATCCATCACTGAACCCTATACCAAATCGATCAGGTGTAAGTTTAATCGCAGACGTTTCGTGCCTTGACCTGGCTATTTCGGCTGATGTACAGACGTCCACAACTAACCCCTTTACCAAATCAGTAGACGTTCACTGGCGGACGTTTTGAGGTCATCTCGGTGAGGACGATTGACGGAACATGCGTCGAAACAAGTTTCCAAAACCAGCTCCCAGTGCAATTCGTAACGTCCGGCACTAACCCAATACCCAAATCAGCAATATATACTATATCGCTTCGTAGTTCCCCAAAGGAGCAAAAGAGGACCGATCGTCTCGCCAGTGCGAGCTCCGATCGGTCATTCTGCCTCGTCCTCCCACAGACCGCTTGCGGGCGCGGGCTATGGGATTACGATTGCGGACGGCTTACCTCGTGCAGGCCGTCCGCCGATTGTCACCAGCACTTCTTCGCGATCAGCTTCCGGGCGTGGCCCCAGACGGTCTCCTGTCCGTGCGGGTCGAGTGCGTCTTCCGCGTAGATGCCTGGCTCGTTCGCCTTGAGGAAAGCGACGAGATCCGAGTTCAACCCCCGCCCGTCGAGTTCGCTGCAGGGAATCGGGCCGACCTTGAAGTGGTGGCGAATCAAGGCATCCAACTCCAGGTGCTGATCCTTCGTCATGTTGCCAGACTCGAGGATACGCAGAAGTTCGACGACTCGCTCGCGCTCCTCGTCCACCACGACCGGGCGGTTGAGCACCGCCAGAATGGCCCGACGGAACGCCACCACGACCAGTACCAGGAAGATGATACTGGACGCCGCGAGCGGCACGATATGCCGCATTCCGTAGGTCCAGAAGGACACGCGCGCATCGGGTCCTTCCATGAGCTTCTTGCGCCCGTCGTAGGTGTTGGAGGTGTAGATGGCGAGCGGTTCGAGCGTGAGCTCTCGGCGCTGGTCACCCGCCCTCCAACCGAAAGAGCCTGTCATCACCTGCTTCTTCTGCACCTTGAAGCTCTGCATCTTGAGGTGGAAGCGATAGACGACAGAGCCGTCTTCCAGCTTCTTCTCGCTGACTTCTTGCTTCGCGGACAGCTCGAAGTCGCCGCCTACGGACAGCGACTTCAGGTCGATTGTGGTGCCCGGTTGCTGCCGAACGAAGACGTCCACTTGAATCAGGTCACCTAGGTGATGCGCGTAGTCGCGCTCGATCTTGACGATCGCCTGCGGCTCGTTGTTGGCGGCAGCAGCGAACTGCGGCCAGCTCGGACGTGTCAGCCACCAACCCAGGTAGCCGAGGCCGCCGAGCAGAAGCGCCGCCAGTGTGATCAGTACAATTCGCTTCATGACGCGGTCCTCCTTCGCCACTGGTGAGTGACGGTGATTGAAAGCGTGAGACAGATAAGCGCCAGGCCGATGAGCCATGGGAACAGCTCGACGCTGCCCACGCTTTTAGCTGTCGCCTTCTTCCCGACGTGATCGAGCAGGTTGAGGTCGGACATGTTCTGCAGATGGATGAACTGGCCTCCTGCTTGGTTGGCCAGTGCCTGCAGAAGCGAGGCATTCATCCCGCTCTTCTCGACCTGACCTTCGGTTTCCAACCAACGCTTGCCGTTGGCCTTGAGCGCGATGGCCACGTCGTCGTCCGGGGCGAGCTTGCTGACCGGGATCTTGGAAGGCATCACGTTGCCCATCGCCACCACGATCACCTTGATGCCGCGCACCTTGGCCTGGCGCGCGAAGTCAATTAGCACCTCGGGCTTGTCGTCGTTGCCGCCGTCCGAGAAGAGGATGAGCAGTCGCTCGTGATCGGCCGGAGAGTCCGCGTCGAACATGGCGAGCGACAGGTGAAGCGCCTTGCCCATGGCGCTTCCCTCACCCGGAGCGCTGCTGATCGTCAGACCTCGGTCGATGATCCAGTTAAGTGCACGCGTATCCTTCGTTAAGAACGCCTGGGGAAAGGACTCCCCGGCGTAGCTGACCAGACCCAGGTGATTACCGTCGAGAGTTTTCACCATGTAGTCTTGCAGGATGTGGCGCACCATCTCGAGCCGGGTACCAGTATCCTCCGCGCCCTGAGGCTGCTGAGGAGCCGGCGCAGGAGCAGGCTCGTCCTCGGGCTCGAGCCCGCGCAAGACCGTTCGGTTGAGCTTGCGAGGCACCTCAATCGTGCGTTTGGCCACCGCGCTCTGCGGGACCTTGCCGTCGTAGTCCATCGCCGCCATGCTGCGGCTGACGTCGACTACGGCGATGACGTCCACTGTGCCTTCGGCGATGGTCTTCTCACCCCTGTTGAGGATGGGGCGGCAAAGTGCCGCGATGATAAGGCACGCCGCGGCGGTCGTTGCGAGACCTCGAACGATGTAGCGCGCTCGCGAGAGCGGCTTCGAGGTCCCCGACAGGAGGGTCCGGTTGCCGAACTCCTCCTGGAGAGCTTTCTTTCGCCGGTAGTTGAGCCACACCAGTAGCGGCACGACAAGCGCCGCCACCGGAATGAACTTAGCCAGCTCCGGATTCAAGTAATACATGTGGTGCTCCTTAAATCTTCGGCTGGGTCTTGCCGGATTGGGGTTTCTTGCCACCTTCGCCACCACCGCCGCCTTCCATCTGGATCATCTCCAGGTTGTACTTGGCGGGAAGGTGATTGGGATTCATCCGCAAGGTGTCCTCGTAGTTCTGGATCGCCTTGTCGAACATCTCCATGCGGTGGTAGGTCTTGCCGAGCAGGAAGAAGATCCGCTCGAGCTTGGCTCGCTGGGCGGCGCTGTACTCACCCTTGCGGTTGATGAGTTTTTCCAGCGCCATCTCCAGGACCTTGGCTGACTCCGCCAGCCGCCCGTCGTCATAGGCGGCCGCTGCTCCGTTAAGCAGGATTTCCGATTCGTCGGCCACGTAACTGGTACGGGCCTGGGTCAGGTTGTGCTTGGACATCGGCAGGGCGTAAGTGATCAACCCGTAGAAGCCGTATCCGAATGCACAAGCGATGGCCAGGGAGACGATGAGCCTCCCCAGGAATTTGGCTGTGGTTCGCATGTGTCACCTCGTCAGGATAAAGATTTCCGAGACGAGGAACAATCCCAGCGCCGCAAGCGCTGCCCAGGCGAAGTAGAAGAACACGTCATCACGCGTCTCCTGCTGGGAGATTGTCACCTCGGACTTCTCGAGTTGGTCGATTGTCGCAAAGCACCGATTGAGAGATTCGGTATCTTCCACGCGGAAGATGTGCCCGCCAAACTTGTTGGCGAGCTTCACGATACCGACCTCTTTCTGGGCCA
Source organism: uncultured Candidatus Obscuribacterales bacterium (assembly GCA_964418155.1). Lineage (GTDB taxonomy): Bacteria > Cyanobacteriota > Vampirovibrionia > Obscuribacterales > Obscuribacteraceae > JADYXR01. The sequence goes on from CAYQKX010000044.1 coordinate 50,843, forward strand.
GCGTTTCGCCGATACCGACGAGGTAAAGGCGAATCTTGTTGTCTTGAAGGATCTGGATGAGCCGGCGCTCGGTATCCGGGTCGATGTCATCCTCACCGTCGGTGACCAGGATGAGTACGCGCGACTTCGCCTGGCCGGACTCCTTGAAGTGCTCGGCTGCGAGGTCGAACGGACCGGGAGGATTCCTGCCGAAGTTGGTGCCGGTGCCGATGTTGTTCTGGATGAACTGAGCCTTGCGGTAAAGCATCCGGAGGTCGTCGGTGATCGGCCAACCGTAGCGAGGGTGGGTGTCGAAGTAGATGAGACCGATTCGATCACCCGTCTTGTTGCGCCAGCGATTCTCGATGAAGTTCAGGAGCGCGACTTGCGTCGGATGGATTCGCTGCAATCCTTCCTTCGGCACCACGAACTTCAGGCCTTTGTGTTCGCGGCGGCGCTCGTTGAAGTCGGTCTTGAAAGCCAGGTCCGACGGGGTCTCCGACGGAGCCAGCTCACCCTTCCACGGGAAGGTCATCGAGTACGAGATGTCCACGGCCAGGATGATATCCCGGCCGGGAATCCGCTGATGAATCGGGTCGCCAGGGATCTGCGGGCGAGCGAGAGCCGCCACCAGCGCTACCAGCCCGATGGTGGCCAGCGCGATCGGGAGCTTGCCCACGAGCCACAAGAACGGCGAGAAGCTAGCCTTGAGCAGTCGATGGTCGGAGTAGCCCAGGTACCCCCGCTTCTTCAGGAACAAGAGCGCGGGGAGCAGCAGGAGCAGACCGAACAAGAGTGGTTCAGCAAAAGTCATTAGTCAACTCCTTGAATGACGTATGCGAAACCGTCGGACAGGATGCCGCGGTCGAACTTTTCAGGTTCGCCGCCCTCCTTTTCGGAGGTCACCTTGCTTCCGGTTTCATCGTATTCGACCGTCTTGGTGACGGGGAAGTTCTCCTTCGTCGGGTCGATGGTGAGCACCTTCTCGAGAGTCCCGTCGGCACGGAACTTCTCCACCTTGGTGGGCTGGTTGTCGCCAGCCAGCCAGATGCGACGCGTGACCTTGCCGGTCTCGCGCGAGTACTCCTCCACCGTCTCGAGCGTGTAGGTGTTCAGGTTAGTGAACTTGCGCAGCTTGACCTTGTCACCGTCCCAGACGGTGAGGATCATGCGCTTCTTCCCCGGCTTCTCGACGGCTCGGGTCCAGAGCAGCTTGCCCTCTTCGGTGAACGCTTCCGTCTCGGAGCTGCCGTCGAGACGGATCATTTTCGTGCGCTCGGCGACTTTGCCGTTGGCGTGGTAGCGCTCTTCCCACAGGTCGCCCGAGCCCTTGAAGAGGCTGCGACGAGCGACCTTGCCGTCTCGACTGAAGATCTTCGTCTCCTGGTCGGCGTTGTCGAGCACCTTTCGCTCCAGGAAAAGCGTGCCGTCGTCGTTGAAGTTACGCTCCTCCTGGACCACGAGACCGTCTTCGGTCATGATCGTCTCGGAGTTCATCTTGCCGTTATAACCGTATTCGCGACGGATGAAGAAGGTCTTCTCGTCGCCGTTCCACAGTGTGTACCTGCGGATGGTCTTGCCGTCGTCGGCGAAGTGCTTCTCTTCGACGCGACCGTCCTTCTGCCGCATCTTGGAGTGCCAGATAACGCCTTCCGAATTCCACTCCCTGAACGAGACGACGGTTTTGCCGTCGTCACCGTATTCGGTGCGGTTCTCGACGCTGCCGTCCGGGCGGACGGTCTCCTTCGACGCCAACGTGCCGTCCCACCAGCGCGTCTTGACGCCGGGCGGGTCTGTGGAGACCGCCTTGTGTTGGTAGGTCAGGTAGACGAAGCCCAACATCAGAGCACCCGTCAGGGCGCACCATTTCAGTGACATGATAGCTCCTCAGCGAACGGGTGATTGGAGTTGGGAGAGCACGCGAGACGACGCAGTGTCGCCCTCATGCGTGCTGACGACGATGGACGTAGCGCGGCATTCCTTGAGTCGAGCGAGGATCCTGGCCTCGTGTGCCTCGAAGTTCTGCTTGTGTCGCCGAGCCCGGCCGCGCGTGACCCACAGGTCTCGAGCGACACCGGACGTGTCTTGCACGGTGTAGAGCGCCGGCAAGAAGACCCGGGGCAGCTCCCGCTCGCGCTTGTCCTGCACGTAGAAGCAGATGAGCCTGTGCCGTCGACCGATGCGCTTGAGCGACTGCCAGTCCGCGTCTGTTGCGGAGAGGAAGTCGCTGATGACGAACACGATAGACGGACTGCGCGAGACCAGCCCAAGCGCCTTGCCGAGGCCGTCGGTCTTGCCGGGACGAGGCGTGTGCCGAGAGTCGAGCACATGCACGATGGCAGGCAGCATCATCGACGATGCCGAACTGCTCGGAACTCGGCGCTCGACACCGGAATGCGAGTAGGTCACGATCGAGACCGGCTCGTGTGTGCTGGCGAGCGAACGCACTGCGCATGCGCTTAGCTCGGCGGCGAGGACGCGCTTCGTCACGCGCGTACTGCCGAAGTCCATGGGTGGCGACACGTCACAGAGGATGGTACTCTTGATGTGCGCGTCTTCTTTGAACAAGGCGACCAGAACCTGTTGACCGCCGGTGAGAGCGGTGGCGTTCCAGTCGATGGTGCGGGGGTCGTCCTCACCGGGCACGTAGATGTCGTGCCCATCGAAGTTGTCGCCGTCGCCGCGGTGAATCGAGAGCCTCGAGCCTGTCATACGCTGATGCGTTTTCATCAGGCCGATTGGCAGCTTCACCGACACGACACGACGAGCAATTTCGCGAACGACACCCATAACCTCGGGGTCGATCTTCATTGCACGTTCTCCTGAAAGTGACTTAGGTTGAGCTCTTTCGAGCGTTATTCGGACGAACATGGAGGGGCGCCAACTGGCCTCTGCCGAAGCAGATTTGCGACCCGGCGCCCCGTCCCTGCTCCAGTCGGTCCAAAAGTTAAGCCGCCTTCGGGACGTAGTAAGCGTCCTTGTCTTTGAAGTCGGTCTTGTCGAGGATCTTCTTCACCGCGACCTCGGCGGTCTTGCCCTCGGCGCGCGCCTCGAAGGACATGGCGATGCGGTGACGCATACAGGCCGGCGCGACCTCCCGGATGTCCTCGGGCAGCACGTAGCTGCGCCCCTTGATTGCGGCCATGACGCGCGCCAGACCGCGAATCGCGAGCTGTCCGCGAACGGAGCCGCCGCAGTCGATCATCATCTCGAATTCACCGTCCTTCTTGACGATGACGCCATGTTCCGGACACTCCGGACGAGTGGCGCGGACCAGGGCGACGATGTAGTCGATCGCGGCGTCGGAGACGAAGACGTTCTCCTTGATGCCTTCGCGAATCCGGACGAGCTCCTCGAGTCCGATCACCGGTTCGATGACGCTCTGCGGATTGCGCATGTCGAGCGCCTTGTTCTTCAGGATGGCCTTCTCCTCCTCCGCCGTGGCATAGGGCACGAGCAGCTTGGCAGCGAAGCGGTCGATGGCCGCTTCCGGAAGCGGGAACACACCTTCCTGCTCGATCGGGTTCTGCGTCGCCATGACGAAGTACGGGTCGGGCAGTTCGATTTCGCGGCCGCTGATGTAGACGACGCGCTCCTGCATCGCTGACAGCACGGCGGAAAGCGTCTTGCCGGGGGCGCGGTTGATCTCGTCGACGAGGACGAAGTTCTTCCCGCACAGCGGGCCGCGCTGGATCATGAAGCGGCCTTTGAGCGGGTTGAAGATGCGGACACCGACGAGGTCCATCGGCTTGACGTCGGCGGTCATCTGGATGCGCGCCTTCAGCGAATTACTGATGGCGCGTTGGAACACTTCCACGAACAGCGACTTCGCCGTACCGGGGTTGCCTTCCAGCAACACGTGCTGGTCCGCGAGCAGGGCCGCGATGGACATGCGCTTGATCTCGGCGTAGCCGATGACCACCTTGTCCATCTGGGTCAAGAGTCGCGTGTAGGCACCGAGAACTTCAGTAGCGATCATGGTCTGATCTCCTGTTAGAAGGACGGCAAGCGATTCGCTGCCGTTGTTAGGTCGAACAATCGGGCATGTCAGAAGAGAATGGTGGATTCTCCATACAAGCGTGGGCCGACGATGACGAGCATCGTCGCGACAGAATGCCGAGCGAGCAACCACCAGCAACAAATTGCACTCCGCATCAATGGAACACCATTGGGGCGTCTCGGTAGTTAACCTGAGTGTGTGCAGATATTGCCTTTGCTCGTTGGGTCCTTAGCGTTCAGTCGAAATGGTTGTTTACGCCAGACGTTACCCGTGATACCGCGATTTTTACAACTCAACAGCGATAAATGATCCGACACTAATATACGTGAGATCAACTGTTTAACCAGCACGTAGCCGGGATTGCCCGAAACCCTCATGACAACTAGACAATTTGCATAGTCGAGATGATCAGAAATTAGCCAGAATCAACGTCCATATCACCATTTAGACTAAGCTAGTGTTGTCATATGATATTGGGAAACGAGCCCTGGACACCACTTGTCAAGCGACACCTGAACTCCACGACCCCGAAATTTATGCACCAAATTTAGTACCAGAACTAAAATTGGAGTTCAAACCGCCACAATCAAATCACTACCGTGATTGATTCTTGAAAAACTCCCACAATACTTCGCCTGTGTTTATATCCTGACAGCAACTGCTCTGCCGCCGTCCAGCCAAGAACAGACAGCCAGGCCAGGTATGACCTCCACCCTCTATTGTGTAAAGAACGACATCGCTACCGCGACTTCCCCAAGTCTCTCGCTTGACGCGCATACCGTCACGAGGATCGAGATCAGGCATGTATGTGGTTTGAGCATTGCCCTGACAGCGATTGTGCGCCGTCCAGAAGCCAATCACGTCAGGCACGCTGTACCAGCCGCCTAGCTGTACCAGAGCCATTAACCCTGGATCGATCTGGGAGAATCCAACCTTTGAGGCATATTTTCCGAGATTTTTGGCTTTGCCGTCACCCCAGTTAATAAGCGGGTCTTCGGTGCCGATGAAAAAGACGATTGGTATAGGACGCTCGGTCGCACTGCGCTTGAGCGCCGCTTCCATTCCAGTTGAAGCGACTACGGCCACCGCCGCTATCTTGTCCGGCATTGCGCAAGCAAGGAGCTGAGCAAAATAGCCGCCATTGCTCAAGCCGACGGCATAGACACGATGGGTATCTAGACTGGCTGTCTGAGACAATTTTGCCAGTACTGCGTTGACATAGCCCACGTCGTCGGCTCGCCGATTCTTCATGCCGTCTTCCCATTCGCCGTTGTAGCTCTCGCCATAAACAACGATAAAGTCATTGCGATTAGCGATGCCGCTCAATCCGGTAACTGCGATCATCGAATCGCCCGACATGCCTAAGCCCGAGAACACCAGCACGACGGGAGTCGGCTTGGAACGATTGAAACTGGTCGGCAGATGGACCGTGAACCTGCGCTGGACGTTGCCTACCTGCACGACGTCGACGTAGTCGCTCTTTCCGCGAGTCGGCACACTAATGCCACGTTGAGGCGCCGTCTGCTTGTGCCCGGATCGGGGCGGCGTTCTATATCCCTGCTGTCGTCCAGGACTGTTCCACACCTGCTCGGACTGGTGTGTTGCACTGCTGAAGCTCCGTTGCTGCACTGCGCTGCTCCACACTTGCCCTGGTTGGCGAGAACCACTCTCGGCCGCATCGAGCTGACGCCAGTTAGCAGGAGCCTGGCGCGAGGACGTCGGTTGGGCGGCCCCGGTCACCACTACAGCTCCACGTCCGCCCATGCCGCCACGATGGGAGTAGCTCCCGCTCGCGCTCTTCTGTTGCTCCGGGGATACTTCGACAGCTTGCCTGCTGCCTTGCTGAAAAACATACTTACTCTGGGCAAGCGCCGATTGCCCCACCAATAGTACCGCTGATAGTATCACTACAATCAGCGATCGTGCCATTAGAGGTTCATTTACCACCGGTGTATTTTTTCAAGATTTCCCTGGCCTGGTCGCTGTCGAGCATACTCGGATCGAAATTGGCAGGAAGTTTTTTCTTGATTGAATCCGGAATCTCGCCTCCGAACCACTTATTTTTGATTTTGTCTATCAAGGCATCAGTATTCCCGCCCCCTCCAGAGAACTGTCCGCCGCCGGACATGGACGATGGCGGAGGAGAGGACGCAGAGATAGGCGGAGCCGGTCGCTGAACCTTTAGCTGCTGGCTGCGCTTAAGCTGCTCGTCCAAGCCGCTGACTATTGAATCGAGTCTTCCCTTGATTGTCGCCTCGTCGGCGCCGGACTTTACCTGTTCATCGAGCGCCTTGAAGGCATTGATGTAGGCAGCGATTCCGAATCCAAATCCTTTTGCAGTCATGATAGTATCGAGCAGCTTTTTACGCTGCTCTTCAAGCGGTCCGGGACTGACCTGAATCGCGTCGGCAGCAGGTTGAGCAGGGGCGACTGATTGTTGAGGCGCTTCAGAACTTTGAGACGGCGGTGAGGCCGGGGCGTCTGGCGGTAGACCTTGACTCAATGCCGGACGAAGGCCGAGCACTAGAGTGAAAGCAACAAAAACAGCAGCTGTGCGTGCGGTAAAGTCATTAAACATGGAAGCACCTCCAACTTCTGTATTCCCCGTTTGATGGGTTGATATTAGCACTCGTACATAATTTTCGACCGCTTTCGCACTGAAACCGCTGCGACAGTAGCGCAACGCCTTGTCACGAGTCCTACCTCAGACGTGCACTGGACGTCTGGGATTTACGACCTTCCTGGCTGTTTCCCTCTCAGAGTGAACGCGTAGAGCCCGTCAGACGTTCGTAATGCTTAAGATCTTTGCCGGCAAGATCGAACCGTCCCGTCCTCTCATAACACCTCGAGCGGTGCACGTAGGCATTGACTAGCTCCGGGTCGAGTTCAATCGCTTTCGAAAAATCTTCGATTGCTTTGGGAAATCGTCCCATATCTGCGTTTGCAATGCCGCGCATAAAGTAGCCGTCAGCGCGCGTAGAATCCATGTTGATCAAGATCGTCAGATCGGCAATCGCTCTACCAGTCTTACCAGTCTGGAAGTACGCCTGCGCACGCAAATGGTACGCCTCCGTGATCTCAGGCTCGAGATCGATGGCGCGATTCAAGTCGGTAAGCGCATCTTCAAAGCGACCGAGCGCAAGGTAGGAGGTCCCTCGACCGATAAAACCAACGACAAATGCGGGTTCCAAGGCTATTGCTGCATTATATTTTTCAACAGCAGCTTCGTGGTTGCCCTCTGCAACAAAGTCTACCGCCTCATTGAAGTAGCTGTCGACGTTGGCGGTGGACAACGCGTTAGCATCTTGAGTCGTGAGCGGACGGTTTTCACTCTTACTGAGCCGCGCCTGAAGGTCGCGAACGGCATTGAGCCAGGCGTCTGCTGCGTCCGTTCCATCCCAAAGATCACGAAGCTCAGAACCGGTCATAATCCGTGCGACCACAAGTATCGCTTTCATAGACAACGAGTCCGGCGCTCTGTATTTCTGCGACTTAATCCAGAGTTGTGCTTCAGAAGGGATGTTATCAGAAGGAAAACCTCTGGAGGAAGCCACGAGCTCACACGCTGCTATAGCGCGCTCGGCATCCTGGGCGTCGACAAATTTATCGGCTCGATCAACCACTTCTATCGCCTGGCGAATTGGATCGCCCGTTTTCGAAGCGGCCAGGTCTTGTAGCCAAGTCTGCGCGCTCTCATTACCAAAGCTGGATGTGTCCCATTCCATGTCGCTACTCAAGTTGGATCTGATCGATGCATAGTTTACCAATCCATGCCGCTTTTAGGCCAACGCTTCTCGATTATTGTTGCGCGATAATAGAAAACCATTCAGGTCCGCGACGACTGCAATTCGGGTTTTCCATGTGGATTTTTGACACCCTGGCAACCAGTCCAATTTAAGAACTTTGCTTTGACTTCAATCACGCCTGAATGATGCAAGTGTTTATGGAGCGAAACAACTTGCGGCTGTTGGGTACACTCGAAAAAATGCTATGGTAATAAACGTCTCGAGGCATCGATGATTCATGACTGATACCGCCATTAGTATCGAAACCATTTCCAAACAGCAAAACATTGCAGAAGTAAGTGCGATGCTGAATGAGTACAACAAGGACTGTGGGCTCGTTTACGATCCGAAACCGCTGAATGTTTTTATCAGAGACAATCGCTCTGGAAGAGTGCTGGCAGGACTACAAGGGTCTACACACTGGGACTGGCTGAGAATCAGCCTTCTTGCCGTTCACGCCACAGCGAGGAGCAAAGGTCTTGGAACACAACTGTTGCAAGCGGCGGAAGGCGAAGCACTCAAACGTGGCTGCCGATATGCATTTGTCGACACCTATAGCTTCCAGGCTCTGCCGTTTTACAGAAAATGCGGTTACGAAGTATTCGGAGAGCTGCCGAACTACCCCGACGGTCACAGTCGAATATTCTTGCGCAAAGAGTTGAATTGATTAACGATCAACGAAAAACTTCCCAGACAGGTTCGAAAATACCTTGCCTAAGCTCTTCCTGCGATATTTGCAATCGGCTCAGCAACCAGCCCCTCTGTACAAACGTCCACCACTAAACCAAAACAAAAAACAAAAAACAAAAAAACAAAATGCTTCTACTACTTTTTATAATATCTCTCCGGTCAAGAAACTCGAGCGCAGGAGGTGACCTGCGCTTGAGCTTCCGGAGGTTTTTCAAGCAGCTCGGAAGCGCACCACCGATAGTGCGCGACACGGAACAGCCAACCGCTAAGTCGGCTGTTCCCTGCCTGGCGAACTGGACGAAAGATTTACCTCCCCGCGACGGGTCCGGCCGGCCGCAGAACTTCTGCCGCCCGGACCCTCTAACGCGCGGATCAGAAGTCGATCAGCGCCTCGGCGTCCTTGCCGGCCTGCTCGGCGGTGTCGAGCAGCAGGGACACGACCAGGAAGGCGGCGTCGGCCGTCGCCTTCGGGTCCAGGCCCTCGCGCCCGGCGATCTCCTCGTTACGCCGAGCGAAGGCGCGGAAGTCCGCGTCGAGCGAGACGACCGGCGGGTCGCTGACGACATCGTCGCTCAGCACCTGCAGGCCGCTCAGCGCGTTGGACTTGACCAGCCCCCGCAGGAAGTTGGCCTTGAAGGCACGCCCGTGGACGCGCGGCTCGGCCGCGGCCGGCATCCGGAGCCGGGCGACCAGGTCGGTGGACAGCCGCACCAACTGCAGGGCACGCTGCTGCGCCGCATCGAGCCGCGCCTTGACGTCGAACGTCAGGTCCGGCGTGGGCGGATTTTCGCCGAGCAGCAGCTCGGCGCGCGCGACGGCGTCGTCGCCGGACTTGAGCAGCAGCTCCGCGACCACGAAGAAAGCATCCGCGGTGACTTCGCACTTCAAAGCCGACGCCGTAGCGTAGCCGTCGTTGCGCTCGAGGAAGATTTCGTAGTCGCGCCGCACATCGACGTCCGGCGGGTTGCCGACCTTACCCTTGCGCAGCGTCTGGATGGCGCTCACGCCATTGCTCTTCACCAGCTCGGCCAGCCGGCGGATGGTGAACGCGCGGGCGAGCGCCACCGGACCTTCGGCGAGCGGGACACGCGCCAGCGAGACGAGATCGACCGAGCGGCCGCACAGCGCGAGGCCGCGGTTTTCGATCGCCCCGAGACGCGTCAGAATTGCCTGAGACATGTTGAACTCCGTGTATGGTGTGTTGACCGAGAGCAGCGAATCTGCTCTCGGCAGGAAGAATCAAGCGACCCGCCGCCCTGATGGGCAGCGGGTGAGCCTTACCCGATTAGGGCGGGCCTAGAGCAACTGCTTATAGCCACCAACGACCTTCTCGAACGAAGCTATGTACTGCTCCACCACCTCGCCGTCCTCTGGGTTGACCCAGACGGGAAGCTTGATGGCGTTACTCGAGAATCGTTCGGCCGTGGGAAACTGACCGCGCTTGTAGCATGGCTGCTCCGGGACAGCATCCGGAAACAGTTGGTGCGGCTCCTGGTACAAGGGGAACCAGCTCAACGGGCAGGTTGAGCCGGGAAGGTCAGCTTCCACTGCGCCCTCGGCGAGCAAGGCTGCATGGAAGCGCTCGACGGGAAGCCCATCGAGCTCCTCAGGCTGGTACTGCAGGACGAAGGCGTACCAGGCTGGATCACAGCCCTCCGGCACGACTGGAGCCCGCAGCCCCCTGAGTTTGCCCAATCGCTCGCTCATGATCCTGGCGAAGCGACGCTTCTCTCGGAGCCACCCATCCAGGTGTCCGAGCTGCTCCTCGGCCATGGCGATGGCCAGGGGATGTGCCCGAAGCTTGAGACCCATCCCGGTCACCGCAAAACGCTGCAGATCCGAGCCCCTCGGAATCTCTTTCACGCAGCGCTTGTTGTAGTGACCGAAGAGCGTGGCGCGGTGGTAGAGCCGATCGTCATCGGTGGAGAGGATGCCGCCCTCGCCACCGGTGATGATCTTCTGCCCCTGCAGCGACCAGGCAGCGGCCGTGCTGTCCTTGCCGCCGACCGGATTGCCACCGTAGGTAGCGCCATGGGCATGCGAGCAGTCCTCGAACAGCATCAGCCCGTGCCGGGCGCAGATGCTCGAGAGCCGCGGCATGTCGGCCGGCACTCCCCACATGTGGGTGACCACCACCGCGCGGGTGCGGCTACCGATGAGCGCCTCGACGTGTCCACAGTCGATGTTGCCGGTGGCGTCGCAGTCCGCCAGGACCGGCACCGCTCCTGTCTGGAAGAGCGGGCTCACGGTAGCGTGGAAGGTGTAAGCCGGCGCGATGACCTGGTCACCACGCTTCAGGTCTGCGCCGACGTACACCGAGTGGAGAGCCGACGTGCCCGAGTTGGTGAGCAGGCTGCGGCTCCGTTTGTGACGCGCCGACCAGGCGTCTTCGAAGCGCGCGAAGACACCGGACCGGTCGTAGATGCTGATGGTCTCCCGCATCTGACGGAGGACGGCGCGGTCGGTCGCGTCCGTCAGGATTGGCCATACGAAACGCGGCTGACCGTGCGTGACCGCGCGGTTGCCGCCCAGAAGTGCTAGCTGTTCAGACATGACACTCCTCCGGTCGGATTAACGCACGCGGATCCACACGAACGCCCTGAGCCTGGCTCTGGTAGCAGGCTTCGACGAACGCGACGTGACTGAGGTGATGGTGTGCTTCCATGCCGTATGCGGGACCGCCCCGCATATGGTCGATAAATCCTGTCAGTTGCCGGGTCAGGACCCCGCCCCAGTCTTGGAGGTCGCTCCAGTTAAGCGCACTGGCGCTCTCCGGACAGACGACGATGACGTGCCCGCGATCGACCTCTAGCTTCCCGTCGGTGCCTTCGATAGAGACGTGCTCCCGCTTAGGCGCAGCGCGCCGCGAGATGAACAGCTCACCGACGACACCGGAAGGAAACGTGACTTCGATCGTGGCCTCGTTCTCGACTGAATCCTCACCCTCCAGCTCGAACCGGCACCTGACCGAGCTCGGCATCCCGAAGTACCAGAGTGCGACATCGATGAGGTGGTAACCCATATCGAGAATACAGCCACCTCCTGCTCGATGCTTCGACGCACGCCAGCCGACGCATGGGGTCGAACTGTTGAGCGTGTAACAGGCGGAGAACCTGCGCACCGTGCCGATGTGATTCAACACTCTAGGCACCATCGCGAACATCCCGCTGAAGCGACGCTGCATCGCGACGAACAGCTTCACGCCGCCGGATTGGACCGCGTTCCGCATGAGATGCGCTTCCCTGAGGTTGCGCGCCAGCGGTTTCTCTTTGAAGACGTGAACGCCGTGATGAGCCAGCGCCTGCACCGATTCGAGGTGCACGTCATGAGGACCGGATACGAGTCCAAAATCCGGTTGCAGATCACGTAACATGAGGTCGAGGTCGTTGTAGTACGGCACGCGCATGCGACCTAGCCACTGCTTCGCGGCAGCCACACTAGGGTCGAAGACGCCTACCACCTCGAGGTCGCGAAGACTACGCATAGCCTCCACGTGTTCGCAGGCGCGTGTGCCGCCGCCTACGATGCAAACTTTCATCGGGCACTTCATGATGGGACAACTCCAACAGAGCCAACTTGGGGGGTTTCATGCAACACTCCTTTGGAACTTTTCCTCGGGCATAAATCTCCTGCGGATGAGAGCACTGCGTCGAAACTAGTCGACGTGCCCTGGTACGAAAGAGCCGCGGCAAAATCTGCTCCGACAACTCAGCGAAGAATCCCCGATCTGCTTGCGCAGAATCGAGTGAACGGTGGGAGGATCTTCAGACCTGAATTTTGCTGTGACTTGCTCGTCGGAGTTTGGGGAATATCACTCTCCAACCTAGGTAAGGCGCACTCTTCTATTCAAGTCTTAAAACCGTTTTAACACTTAAATCTGATCAGAAGCCAGCAGTTTTAATCCGTGCTAACAAGATATAAATCAATATCAGGTATCACTGTCACGATCTCACTCGCGCTGCCTGTTGATTAAGTAAACACAATATACCTGAGGCATTTTCGTCTTGTTTTGAAACACAGCGGAGGGATAGGTTGTGTGACACCGCTTTTTTCTTTTTGTCGAGTAAGCCCAGCACCAAGATCCAAACTATCAAGCTCTCAGCGAACTGTTCTGTGCCTCGTCGGCACCAGTTGGATATTGCTCGACGTCGAAACGCTCCAGACATGGAGATCGAAATGCGCAGATCACACCACGAGATGCGCAGGACGAGGTTGCTCTACCTGATCGTCATCCTCCTGCTCCTGCGACTTCTGGTTCGTACGCTCCACTCCGACCGACACGAGACACCCGCGCCCCAGTCGACACCTCAGGCGGTGCCGACAAAAACGGTCCAACCCGGCGACCGTTAGGGCCTAGCTCCGCCTGTATTCACGACCGAATGGCTGTACTCGAGCGAGAACAGACTCGGTCCAACTTCACCACCTCGTCCAACAGACTGGACGACCCAACCCAAGGGGTTCAACATGAAGATTCCTACCAAGTACGTCATCGGCATCCTCGTCGCCGTCGCGGCCGCGGCCATCGCCGTCAACCTGATCTTCTTCGACAAGGGACCACAGCCCGCCGCGAAGCCGGCCGCCAACGCCCACGTCACCGTCGTCACCGACCAGACCTTCATCAAGGAGGTGATGGAGTCTACCGTGCCGGTGATCATCGACTTCCACGCCGACTGGTGCGGACCCTGCCAGCAGTTCAAGCCGGTCTTCGAGAAGGTGTCGGGCGACTACGCCGGCAAGGTCAAGTTCGTCTCGATCAACGTGGACGACAACCCGGACGTGGCTGACCTGTTCGGGATCACCTCGATTCCCGCGACGATCTTCCTGCGGCCCGATGCCAACGGCACGATTTCGGCGGGCGGAGCCAAGGGCGCGCTCTCCGAGGCGCAGTTGAAGCAGGTGATCGACAAGTGCCTGGACCCGGCGACCAAGCTCGTCCCGCTCTTCGAGAAGAAGAAGCCGGGCCAGCCCGCGCAGCCCGCTCAGCCGGCCCAGCCGACCAAGGACGCGCCGACGAACGACGCCACCCCGAAGAACGACGCCGCCCCGAAGAACGACGCCGCCCCGAAGAACGACGCCGCCCCGAAGAACGACGCCACCCCGAAGAACGACGCCGCCCCGAAGAACAACGCCACCCCGAAGATGGAGGCCGCCCCGAAGAACGCTCCCAAGAGCGACGGGAAGCCGAACCAGAACTAGGCGACGGGCCAGCAACAGGGCTCGCTTAGAGGCTGACCAACAGCCGCAAGCGAGCTCTGATGGGCGCGGGACCAAACACCCAAACGCTCCGCCCGACGGGGAGCGCCTCTGAGCATTCAAACTGCAGATGACGCTTGTAGCAAAAGCGGTCACAACCGCTGCCGGGTGCTACACAAAGACGCGTCTGGCAGAAGCTGCTTGGTGGCTGTAAACCTTTTCGAGCGGACGCCCGCTCGAAAAGGTTTTACTTCGGTCCGGCTCTATTATCTTATTTAGTATCATAACGGTCGAGAAAAATTGGTGCGGGGTGCCCGTACAGGGCACCCCGCGAGCCCGTCAATCAGTCGGTGGCGCTGTGCGCCACCCAGGGGTCAGCTTGCATCACGCCGTCCCGCGGAACCGGTTGTTCTCGCTCAGGCTCGCGCCCAAGCCGCCGAACAGGACGACGATGAACAGGCAGACGACGATGGTGGCGACCACTTCGGCGACGGGTCGGAACATACGAACGAGCAGGTTCTTCATGGCTGGTTCTCGTGAACTGGGTTGGGATGGAACATCACTTCGGGTAGATACGACGCTCAATCGCGAATCTCGCAGACTCTTCTTGTCCGTTGCCCCCTTCGGTGAGAACGCCGACGACGTAATTCCACTCTTCAACAACCAGGTCACAGAGCCTATTAGAACATTCAACGCGCTGATGGCACGTTTTATATTCGTTTTGCTCTAGTTTGCTTGGTGTTCGAGTTGTAGAGGTATTACGCCGAGTCGGATGGAGTTGATAACAAATACTAAGCAAAATCTCATATTGATATCAATAACTATTCCTCTCCAGTGCTACAGCCTCAAAGGCAGCAAGAATAAGAGTTTCAAGACTTCGATCTATAACTAAAACCACCATGATCTAGCAATTATTAGTTTCCGCACATATAGCACAATCTATTGTTTGGATATTAAACCCCTGATGGACTGTGCATTTACACAACTCAGTCGGTCCTTTTCCACAGTTTGCGAGCATCATCATCGGTACCAAATACGGTGACATACGCCTGCCAGGAAACGGTTATCGCGGCTCGCGTACTCGAAAGTACGTTATTTACGCCCAGGAAGGCTGATGAGTATTCACTGAAAGGAATACCAGGAACGTCGAAACTGTACCCTCGGAGCAATGCGCCTGATCAGTATTCCGTAGAAGGAATACGCTTGATGAGAACCTACTTCGACTTCACCGCATGTTTCCCAAGCAGATACTTTTTCTCGAGGCGCTCGATGCTCGCTTCGATAGCCTTTTTCTCATCCGCGCCGATGTCATTCATATACTCCCGCAAGAACGGCAGATGAAGAATATCGACAATCCCTTTGTAGCTGTCCTTTCCGTACTTTTCGTCGTGAACCTTTTCTTCCAGCTCAGCCTCTTTCTCCATGAATTTCGCGACCTCGACGAGCACCATGCCCTTCACCTGATGCTGGTTTCTCTCACTCAACATCTGCGCCGCGATCTTCAAGTCCCACACCGCCATCTCAATTGGCGGGCGACCGGCGAAATCAAGACCGCCACGCTTTGACACAGCCTCTGCTCGGTCAGAAGCCAATTTGCGAGCGTCATCGAATTTCCCGCGATACACAAGTACATCGAGAAGATCGAAGAAGGATCGCAAATCGCGCTGCTGTTCTTGATAGGTGCCAAGCTCTTTCTTCGAGGCCGACTTGTATTCGTCTCGTGCTCGCTCTTCGCGCGCATCGAGCTCCTTCTTGAAGACATTATTGACGTCCTTGATGTGACGCTCACGGATCTCTGCGCGGATGCCCTCGGCTTTGGGCCAATCCTGTTCGTCATAACTCTCCTGGACCTGCCGAGAGCGCAGATTGGTCAACGTAGCGAATGCGCGCTTGACGCCTGTGTTTGTTTCCCCGCCGGACAAAGTGCGCTCGATATCTAGAATTCGCTTAGCTTGGGTTTCGGCAGCCGTATAGTCCGTGCTTTCGAAGAAGTTCACCTTCATTTGGGCGTCTAAAACCCTGGTCAAAAGCCGATATTGAGTCATCAACTCGGGAGTTACTTCTTTAGCGGTATCACCGCCAGCTAGTTTGACCGCACTCTCCGCTTCCTTGAGCGCTTGCGAGAAATTGCGCGTAGTCAACGCTTCCTGCGCTCGGAATCGGGTCAGTTGAAGCTCCGCCTTACGTCTAACCTCTCTGTCCGCCGGTGTCAGCTTGGAATCGTCCCCGAACTTAGATGCATCCTGAAGCAGTTTCAATCTGCGATCGCCGCTCCTCAACGCAGGCATTCCAGGCGCCGTCAGCATGTCGAGCGCCTGAGCAACCCCCGCAGCATCGCCCTTCTTCACAGCTTCGCCATATGCAGTTATGGTTTGATCCAACGACAGCGGCAAACCAGCCCTGATCTTGGCCTGAACATCGACAACCGGACCGCTCAACCGCGGTGCCAAATCGATAGGATCGCCATTACTCATTTGATCGACTTGCTTCTCCAGAAGGGCGAGGCGACCGGAAAGCCGCTTCAATTCCTCAGGGTCAGCCTTGGTCGAAGTGCTTCTAAAGCTATGTAGAACGTCCCTGGCAATATCTCTCTGCGCCGAGATAGCAGAGTCTCCACTAGAGCCATACCGCATTCTGAGCTCATCCTCGCGGATAGCCAACCTGATACTTTCGTCTTTTATGTCCAGGGTTACTGTCGCCTGTCCTTTGCCGCCCAGATTGTAAATTGCGCTGCTATAGATCCCCACGATCTTGGCGTGATTGGCACCACCTGTGGTATCGGACGCTTCAAGCAACTTATTGTATGCCACTAGCAGATCACGAGCTTCTGAGTACTTACCATCCTTAACCAGCTCCGATGTCCTCGCGTCGAGAGACTCGACTGCTGCATCAGTGGTTGTTCCAGCTTCCGCTATATCTTTGAGCTGAGGGTAGGCGGTTAGAACATCCGCTATTCGAACTTCGGAATTCCTGCTGTACTCGTCGCTAGCTTTACGTTTTCTATCTCGTTCGAAATCCTCCTGATCACTGGAGGCGGTTTTCAAATTATCTATTGTGGAAATCAACATCTTGGCTTGAGCCGTGGACTCGAATTTGCCTTGCTTATCACGTGGAGTTCGACGATTCTCGAATTCGAGCGCTTTCTGGAATTCATGTTTCGCAAACAAAGGCTGTTCATTCTGCAAATAGAATTGACCGGCCACAGTGTGTCCATCACGCATGAGCGATAGCTTCTCGTTAACCTCCGGCACCTTATCAGGTTGCGCACCCGGGTACTTTTCCTGAGTAAGTTTATAGCTCGTCTCCAGCATGGAGT
This sequence comes from uncultured Candidatus Obscuribacterales bacterium, assembly GCA_964418155.1. Classification (GTDB taxonomy): domain Bacteria; phylum Cyanobacteriota; class Vampirovibrionia; order Obscuribacterales; family Obscuribacteraceae; genus JADYXR01. The sequence goes on from CAYQKX010000044.1 coordinate 67,806, forward strand.
TCATTTCGATGAACTGTTTTGTTTCGCGAAAGCGACCGGCGTGCGACTCCAGCACCGCCTGCACAGCTATTCGCCGAATCTCCTTATGTTCGGGATTCTCGGTGTCACCATATTCGGTGGCTCTCAAAACAACCCTCATGCGAGGATCGTCCGGCGTCAATATCGGATTTTGAAAACCGCACAATTCCTTGATCTGCTTCTTGAGCGCATCCGCTTTCACTTCGGCAGGAGGCTTAGAAAGCTCCGCTTCCAGGGCTTTCGATTTGACGACATTCTCCCTGGCCGCTTTGACTTTGCCGTCGAAATTGAGATTGCCGAAGCGCTGCTGGGCAAAAACAGTCGTCAGTCCATCCAGCTCCTTACCTGCATCCAAGCGCAAAACATCAGATGTACTGTAGCCCTCGGTATTAGCCAGGGCATTGAAAGATGCAACCCGATCGGTGACACTTGGCGCGAAGCGCGCCAGCATCATGTTGGCCGCTACTCGTGTCCGTTCGTCCGTTGATTCGGCAAGCTGCCTCAGCAAGGGAATCCGTTCGTCTGATTCTCTTGCGTTGAGTAGACCCTGATCCTTCAACTCCGGATCATCAGCGCGTGATAGGCAGGCGCGGAAGATCGCACGCACCGGATCGCCTGTAGATTTACCCTCGACAAGGTTCTTCAACTCTGCTGTCCTTTGCGGAATAGAAGCGTTTTGAGCACCGGTTGCGCATTCGTAGAAGATAGACTTGACGCCCTGCCTGTCCTTTGCTGCTTCCGAGTCCAATTTCTCGAAGAAGTCGACGCGCCTCTTGAGACTATCTGTCCGGTCTCGCTCCTCCTTTGTCGACGCGGGTTTTTCCGATTTGTTTTTAGACTGGTAAAAGGCGCGGTTGGTTTCGAGCGTCAACTCCTTGAGTTTGATATTGGCCTCGGACTTAACATGCGGATTGGTCGAATGCTTAGACAGGTCCGCCAGTGTCTTCAATGCTTGACCTTGAAGAGCGCCTGGTATGGTCTTTCTCGCATGGGCGGAGGTGAGAGCGAATGCTGCCGCACAGCGAATCAGCTCGTCGTTGTGATTGAGCGCCGCGGTCAATACCGGAAGGCGCTCGTCCTTCTCATCGAATCCGCGTCCGTACGATGCTCTGAAGATGTGCTCGACAGCCTCATAGGCGCTGGCGCCATTGCGGACAGCATCAAGCGAGTCTTGCACTTGCCGGGCCCGATCGGCAGGCGATTTACCGGACTCCAGAGCTCTCTCCCCTCTGCTGTATTCTCGGTCTCTGACAGCCACTCCCATGGTTCGATCCAACATGAGCTCGGCTCTGCGCTTGAGATTATCATCCTTGGTCTTGTGGATAATGTCTTCGATAACCCGCTTTACCTGCCGATTTTCATGAGTCCAGACCAGGCCCAGCATGAGCTCGTCCTGAACCTTTCTGCTGGCTTCGACATCCCGTTGCCATCGCTTTTTCTCCTCGGAATCTCCTGGCTCTCCCTCGTCTTCCGGCAAACGTCCGGCACGATGTGCCTTGAGCGCATCCGCTGTAATGAGCGCCGCTTCTTCCTTGCTAATGATTGCTTGCGAATGGTCCGTGGATTTCAGTTTTTCGGCAGAAAAATCGTAAAGGTGGTTGAGTCCACGAGCCAGTTGCAATCTCGCTTGAGGGCTGATATCCGGGTTTTTGATCAGCTCGATCAGGTACTTCGAGGCCTGGACACGAACGCCATCGCCCTGACCCGGTTTGCACAGATCGGCTAAAGCCTTGGCTGCAACCGCGGTGCACTCATTCCTGTCGAGATCTCGCAGGAAGTTTTTTCCCTTGTAATCGATCATTGGAATTTCGCCAACATCCGGATACATAACGCCTGGACCGTTGGCGTGCTCACCAGGGTCGGCGTTGCCGCTGTGACGAATTAGATAGGCCAGCGTTCGAATCGCTTGCTTTTGCACATCCAGCCTATGGTCTTCGTCTTTGATGTTCTTTTCGTTGGCGGGCAGCTTGTCATTCTTGAACTCGCCTTTGGACCAGCGCGCCAGGCGATACAAATCGCTTGCATACTCGTACGCGACTTTCTCGCGCTCGTCGCGATTGTACTCCACCGCGCCTTTTCCCTGACCTGGTGCCCAGTGCCCGTGTTTGTACTGCCATGACCAGGTATCGCTCGCATAGGAAAGGAGACCAAAACTGCTGTCGTAACTCTTGGTGTTGTCAGCGATCTTCTTGTCGTAGTCTTGCTTGTTGAGCTTGGCGAAATTTTGATCGAGAAAACGATTGATAGACATGTGCATTCGGTCAGGCGTACCGAATTCATCGTAATACCGCACCTCACGCCGCTCGGTCTCTTTGTCGCCATCCTGCGGAATCGGGCGAATCTCGCGAACAATACTCAAAGCTTCAGCAATTTGATTGGCTCTCGGGTCGGATTCTTTCGCCTTGTACTCTTTGAGATAGGCTTTAAACTTCTCATTATTGTCGCGGTTTTCAGGCAAGATCATTCGATGCAGATTCTGCAATGCGGCGATTCGAACGTCGGCAGACGGCTCTAAGGGCTCGCCATCCTTGAAAACCAGCAAGTCACGGAGCACCTGTTCGCCGCCCCTGTCACCCATCGACGCGAGCGCATGGATAGCAGCAATTCTCATTTCAGGACTGCTGCCGGCATAATTCTTATCGCCCTGTTTGATCAGACTGGTCACGGAAGCCACGGCATGCTGACGCTGGGACGGATTGGCATGCGCGAGAATATTGGGCAGCATCTCGAGAAGCGTTAGTTTACACTGCAGTGGATTGCCCAAATTCGGGTCGCTACTGTTCTCCATTCTCAAGATATTGACGGCATTGATCCGCACTCTGTCCTGCACATCGCGAGGCAACGACTTGAGGCGATCGCCACCTAATCGAGCCAACGCCTGAACAGCCACATCCGGAGCTCGGAAGCTAACGCAATCGGCAAGGGCGTTATTGACCTCGTCCTGGGCCGTATTCCACTCGCTCGGCGACAATCCAGGATTCTTGATGGTAGCAAGGACGGTGGCAGCCATTAATTGATGCGAACGGGCATCGGCGTACTGTATTGGATTATTCGGCGGGGTAAAAACAAGATCTTTCCGCATTTCGGCGACAAAAGCTTTAGCATATTCGCCGTCCCCTTTCGCTCGTCCAGCAGCCCAATCCCTGAAGGCACTATCGAGAAGGAAGGCTCGATCGGACGTGTCGTGACGATTGAGGGCGAACAGGACATTGCCGGCAAAGGCTCTGAGGTCGGCACTTTCCTCGCCCGATGAGCCATTGGCGATGGCAGTGAGCTTTTCCTGCAACTCTACCTGCGAGCGTCCATGGCTGCGGCTCCAGTAATCCATGAACTCGGCTGCGCTCTCGAAACTTTTCTCGGCATCCTGCGCTGCCCACATACTCATGCCCAAGCCTGCTATTGCCTGCATCTTCACGTCGGTGGAGGCGCCTTTGTCCTTCAGTAACGTCTCGCAAACTCCGGCATAATCCTGTCCCGGAATCTCAGCAAAGGCAAAACGCGCCTTCGCAGCCGCGATCCTCCTTTCCGGACTGCCCTCGGCCTGCTCCTTCGTGAGGAAATCGAGCAAATCCGCTGTTCTATGTCCTGCGATCGAGGCATTATGATCGATGACTCCGGCTTTGCGGCTCAGATCCAGGAGCGCAATAGCAGCAGCTTGCTTCTCCTCTGGAGTTTTCGCCGTCCTGTATGTGTCACCGAGTTTGGTGACTGTCGCTTCGCGACCTTTGTCTTTTGGATCAAGGCGAAGAACAGCGGCAGCATCAGTCATCGTCTTGATGATGGCATCGGCTGTCTCTTTCGGCTTACCCGAGGACAAGGTCTTACCTTCGCTAAGCAAGAAGTGTTTGCCGTAATCCGATTGTTTCGAACCGCCCTTCTCGTCGGCAAAGATCTCAGAGCCGGTCCGATTCTCAATAGCGGAGATACGTTCTCGAGCCTTGCGCCCGATGAAGTTGGTGCGCGTATTCTCGAGCGAATCGCCTTTGCCGTCGCCAAAAATCCCTTGCTTGAAGCCAGCGATGTTGATGAACTCTCTTCCGGAAAGCCCCAGGAAGTAAGCCTGCGTCCCCAGGCTTTGCGAGGTCTCGAGCACACGACCTGCTTTACCCATGGCGCTTAGATCTTTCCACGCTTTCGCTTGCCCGACGAGCATCTCAGTCGCCTTCGGAGCGGCGGACAGCATGCCGGTTTGTCTGCCGGCCCAGGCAACCGAATTTTTGCCGAAGGAGATGAGGCTGTAGCCGGCCATCACGACAAATGCTTCGCCTCGCCGCTTATTGAGCCATTTGCCGACATCCGATTCATATCGGGCCTTGGCGGTGTGCAACCATGGACCGCTTGCACCCAGGGTGAACTCCATGACTCCGGCAAGAGCTGATTTCACAGCCTGCTTCATCAACTGCTTGCTTGCTTCTTTCGTGGCGAGCTGTCCGGCTTTGACCGCTAGTTTGCCGGCTTGCTGAAGCCCTTTGACGCCGGTGTAAGTCATGGCAGCGTCCACGCCGACCTCGGCTACGAGCGCGGCATAATAGGAAGAGGCTTCG
>CAYQKX010000045.1:0-72144 GCA_964418155.1 uncultured Candidatus Obscuribacterales bacterium
TCGTTTCACCAGGAATAAAACTCATGGCACTAACAACGAAACTCGCGATTCTCGGCGGCGGTCCTGCTGGATTGACTGCTGCGATTTATGCGGCCCGAGGCCAGCTCAACCCGATTGTTATCGAAGGTGTTTCTTCGGGAGGGCAATTGATGACCACTTCCGAAGTTGAAAACTTCCCTGGCTTTCCCGATGGGGTTCAGGGCCCTGAGCTGATGGAAAACATGCGCAAGCAAGCTCTCCGCTTCGGGACTGTGTTCGTCTCCGAGAATGCTCATACTGTTCGGCTCGACTCACGCCCCTTCGCGATCGTGACCGACGCGCAGGAAATCCTGGCCGAGACGCTCATCATCACCACCGGCGCTCGCTCAAGGAGCATTGGTATCGCCTCCGAAAAAACGCTCATGGGTAGAGGCGTGTCTGTCTGCGCGACCTGCGACGGTTTCTTCTTCCGAGGCAAAGATGTTGCTGTAGTCGGCGGCGGCGATGCGGCAATGGAAGAAGCGGTCTTCCTGACACGATTTGCGAAGAGCGTGACCGTGATTCATCGGCGCGACAAATTTCGTGCCTCCCCAATCATGCTCAAGCGCGCGCAGGACAACGCCAAGATCAAGTTCGTGCTTGATTCGGTCGTGGAAGAGATCTTGGATGGCGGCTCCGGCAGAGTCAGAGGTGTTCGCCTGAAGAACATCAAGACTGGTGATTTGAGCGAGATCACGCTCGATGGTATCTTCGTCGCTATCGGACATGAGCCGAATACTTCTCTGTTCAAGGGGCAACTCGAACTCACCGAGCGCGGATTTATCAAAGCCACCGAAACCGCGACCAGCATCCCAGGAGTCTTCGCGGCTGGCGACGTTCAGGACGAGAAGTACAAGCAAGCAATCACCGCCAGCGGTGCCGGGTGCATGGCAGCATTGAATGCGCAATGGTTCCTCGACGAGCATGATCAGCCGGCCGAGACGCGGGCGGACGGCATAGTGGTTGCCACGCAAGCGACAGCGAAGGAATCGACGCCTCCGACGAATGATGACGCCGGCACGTCCACAACCAGTGTTGTCCCTCCTGCGCTGGCGACTTCAACAGCCTCGTCGCCGTGACTAGAAGACCACGAATTTCGCCACCCTGACGACTTCTCGGTGGTTAGCGCTCCACGATCGGTTGTGCCGATAGAGTAGAGGCGACTGCTCCAGTGAAGCGTCGCGGAGATTGGCTCACAACGATTCAACGCCGTTTTACCGAGCGCTCGTTGAACTGCGACATGTGGTTCAACGAAGCGCCGGTGCAGTACGGATCCAACCGCTCCTCCTGCCATGTTACTGCCGAAAATCAGAGATGGAGCTTCACATGAAGCGTGCATTACTGTTTGTTTTTCTAGCAGCGCTTGCCCTTGGCACCGATGCTGGCACCTATCGTCCTATCGCAATACCCCATGCGCGCGCTGGGCTCGGCTTAATCAACGTGGTCGTCGATGCCGATCGTCCGCCCGCCATCGTCAATGTCCTTCGAGGCGGCACGATTACGGTAGTCAAGAAAAACGGCAACACCCAGAACGTCAGTGTTCTCGCCCTGCCAACCGACTTCAAGGGTCCGCTGTTCTTCCAACTCCCAGGAAGCACCAGGGTCACGACTCTGCGTCGCGGAACAGGGATTATCCAGATTCGCCAACCGGCGAACTCTGGTGGCAAATCGTTCTCGACGATAACGGTTTTCGTGCACTAAGCTGAGTGCCATCGACTTACTCCCGAAATGCGACCGCTGAAACCGCTCGTACGGAGCGGTTTCAGCGGTCGATTTGTTGTTTAACTCGGATACTACTTCCTGTAATACTACCATCACACGTATCAAGAGTTCGAAAGCAGTCACGTCAAGGTTTTGACGGCTCCCATTGCGGTTGATAACATCTGATATGAATTAGTGTGATAGGGTAAAAACATATTACCGGCTCACCTCAGCATGTCTCAGCATCCCACGGGATACTCAGTCCGGTTGTAGCTCGAACCAAATCCCTTACCTCAGGTAAAGACCTTCCCGGTTGTTAGACTCATGTCGATAGCTTCCAACAAGAAATCAGCGGATTGGAACAAGCACGTCGCCAGCGCCGACAAGGCAACGCTCCAGGGCAAGTACGAATTTGCAGAAGCGACATGGATGCTTGCGCTCGAAGAAGCAGAGGACTTCGGCGACAACGATCGACGCTTGGCATTCACTCTGGAAAAACTGGCGGAGTGCCTGTGGTTCCTCAATCGCCTTGACGAAGCGCTCGAACACGGCATGAGAGCGCTGAAAGTCTATGAAAAAGTGCTCGGTCCAGCGCACCACGACGTCGGAGCAATTGCCGGCAACATGGCTCGAATTCATCACCTGAAGAACAAAAATGCCGAAGCAGAGAGCCTCTACAAGCGTGCTGTATCGATAAAAACCGCGGCGTTAGGTTCGCACAATCCCGAAGTACAACAACTGCTCTCGAGCTACGCTGACCTGCTCCAATCGATGGGACGGTCAGCAGAAGCCGCACAGCTCATGACCAGCGCCAGCATGCCTACCAAAAAGCAGTGGCGCAAGACGGGATCTTATGAAGCCTATCAGCAGAGACCGGTATCGGAGGGCAAGTTGGACAGCCCGTCCACACCTCGCCCGCCGCAGACCACCGACGAGTTCTTGGTAGCGCCTAACATGAAATTCGGACAGTTCAAAGCTGAGGCAGAACGCGCAATGCAACGCGGCGATACACTCGAGGCGGAGCGCATTTGGATCATGAGCCTGCCCGTCGTACGCGGAAATGATGAAAACAATTACGAGCACTGCTACACGCTAGAGTCGCTCGGGGAGCTGTCTCTACGCAACAACAAATTCAAAGACGCCGAGCGCTGTTACCAAAAGTCCTACGATATCAAACTCAAGGTGCTGGGCAAAAATCATTCCGCAGTTGCTCAGTCTGCGAGCAATCTCGCAAAGTTATACTACGCAATTTGCGACTATCCAAGAGCCGAGAAGATGGCCCGCCAGGCCGTCGATGTTTTCGAAGTCTCTCAAGGTCGCGAAAGCAAAGATTTGGCGTGCGCACTCCACAACCTTGCGACGCTTTTCCATGTGCAGCGCAAATACGATCATGCCGAATCCTACTACCAACGCGCGATGACGATGAAGCAGCGATTATTCGGACCTGACCATCCTGAGACGCTGGGCATACTCAAGAGCTACGCCAGTCTGCTGAAAAGCACGCACAGAGAGGAACAAGCCAGACACCTGGACGACTGCGCGGACGGCATGATTACAGGAAGCTGGAAAGTGATCCAGGTGCAGCAAAGCGACAAGCTTACGCGTGATTGGGATCAGCGGCTTACTCCCGATCAATACTAAACACCTGAGAGCCTGAGTTGGTCGAAGACTGTTTGGCAGCGCAACTCAATCAACTATCGGCATCATTTTTTCTTGTCGTCGTTACTACCAAAAAATTTCGGGACTTTGTTGATTATCTTCTGCGAAAGCGCAATATTCTCTTTGGCTGCCGCTCCCCAATCGCCTGTCTGAGAGATGACGTGCAACATACAAGAATTGATGTCCGAGTTATCCGGATCAAGCTCGCTCGCTTTGCGGTATTCCGCAATACATTGATCGAATTGCCTGAGTTCGAAAAGCATATCGGCAAGAGCGACATGAATAGCCGGGTCTTTATCACCCAGCGCGGGCGCGAACTTCAATCTTCCCGGACGCAACACCATAAGCGTCAAGTAAGGCGGCAGATCGGGGTTAAACTTCATGAAATTGAAAAATCTGGCATTATTCTGCGCCTCTTGGAACTTCTCTTCGCTGTACTGTTTGCAGCCGAGAATAGCCTTTGCTTTTGCGGCTTGCTGCGCAGCGTAAAGATTTAGTCCGGACACAAGTGGTCTAACCGCTTGCCCAGAGAATTTCTCATTTGCTTTGCCTACTGGAATTCCGAATTCATCGGTCTCTACACTGGGCAAAAACCTCAGGCCAGCCAAGGCCTCCTTGGCGGCTTCGTCCACTTTTCCATCTAGAGACAGCATGTTTGCAAGTGCAAGATGCGCTCGGAAAGAAGAGGGAAAAGCTTTTACATAGCGCCTTGCAGCCGTCACAGCATCACCGGTCAACCCTGCTCCACTGTAAGAGTAGATCAAGCCTTCGTACGAACTCGATGCGTATGGATTCAATGCAATTGCCTTGTTGTAGTTCTTGCGACCATTGACCGCATCGCCGCTCGCCATGCTTATCTCCGCTCTCATACACAAACTGTTTGGGCTCTGAAAATTGAGCTTCTCCAAACGCTGCACCGCATTCAGTGCCTCGACAAAACGGCCTTTGTCTTTCATGTACCGAATGCCGCTGTACCAGGCATGCCCGCTAAAGCGCTTGCAATCTAGCGCTTCCTGCAAGAGATCAATCCCTTCTCCCTCCTTGCCGTGAAGCATACAAAAATCAGATAACTTCACACGCCAGGTCGTATCGTAAGGATAGATCTTGCCGGCGGACCTGAGATGAGCCTCTTGCGCAGCGCCATCCATAATCATGAGCGCGGCGTCGGCCTTCATTATTTCTCGACAGTAGTCATTATCTGCGCAAGCAGCGGCACTGTCAAAGCGCTCTAGTGCTTGCTCTCCGAAGCCGTCATTGATTCGATAGCGGGCAATCGCGATTTGCAATAGCACGTTTTTTCTTTCAGGATCAAGCTTCTCTACCTCGGCGATATACTGATTGCATAGGTCATCCTGCCCTAAGAGCTTGGCATAGCGCATCAGAACCTGGTAGGTCTCGACAGTCCTCGGCATCTTCTCGATGCGAGCCACCGTTTTTTTATAGCTTTCGAAATCGAGAATCGCCCGGTAAGAGTGCGACAAATAGCACAACGCTGTTGCGTCATCCGGACTCAGTACCACAGCTATTCTACACAAATTGGCAGCGGCCAAATGATTTTCATCAACGAGAAAACCGTAAGCAGCAAGTAGCAGGAGCCTCGTCATTACTAGCCGATCGGATTTGGTTTTCAACCCCGCCCTCGCCCTCGACTGTATCAGCCTCGCCAGGGTTGCAAGCGCTTCATCAGCGCGCACGTGCTCAAGCGAATCGTAGACCCGCTTCAAAGATGGATCTTGCAGAAATTTCTTCTCGGGAGCCTTGTTGTCTTTTTTGTCGACAACATCCATCGACGACGCCAACGCCGGTCCGGGCAAGAGCAGTTGCAGTGCCAAACACGTATGTAAGGCGCTCCGAGCAATTCGTCTCTTCATCAATCACCCGTCCCGACGCCTGCGGCTCTGAAAAAAGTCGACAAGCAAGCGCTCGCATTCCATTTCTTCTATACCACCGATTATCTCAGGCAATGGATAAGTACGCCCAGCCACGAAGAGATTGAACCGGGAGCCACAGGCTCCAGATTGAGCATCATGGGCGCCAAAGACCAGCGTTGAGATTCGCGATTGGATTATTGCCTCCGCACACATTGCACAGGGCTCCAGGGTGACCACCATGATGCACCCAGTTAGGCGCCAACTGGATAGCTCCCGCGCAGCCGCGCGCAAGGCTAGAATCTCTGCGTGAGCAGTCGGATCCAGACAACGTTCTCGCTCGTTGTGAGCCCTCACAAGCGGTTGTCCTTCTCTGAGTACCAGACAGCCCACAGGCACATCTATCTCAGTCAGCCGCGCCTCTTTCAAAGCCAGCTTCATCCAATCTTGATAGGTCGCAGTTTTTTTCACTATAAATTAATCGCAATTAATTTCCAAAAATCTGTCCAAAAAGTTTTCGACGCGCATAGATTTACTTACCAATCGATGAGCGTGATCTCCGAGACGCAGGGGTGTTGTTGAGGATTTCATCTTAAGATCCGGAGGAAACATGAGGGTGATTCCGAAGGAGCTTCTAAGCGCAAATCTTATGGCTAACTTGACTGGGGTGGTCGAGTTGTTTCTCTAAAGAAGTAATCGGTGTCGATTGAGAGATGGTGGAGGTGGTCTCCAAATCGGGGCAATTAATAACTAACTGTCAGCATACAGTAAGCGGCTAGCAAAAATTAACTGGAGAGACCGAAAGGTCTCTCTCTTTATTTTGTGGCATTGAACGACCTTCTAAACGTACTTCTTGCTGACGCCGAGGTCGAGAGCAAAACGATAGCCGATCAGCTTGTAAGCCAGCTTTGCCACCATAAAATCTGGAGCATGTAGACCGGGAATGGGCGCCAGTTCTACGATATCTGCACCCACGACGTTCTTGCGAACACAGAGATGCTTGATCAGCTCCATCAACTGATACCAGCTCATGCCGCCTGGCTCGGGCGTACCTGTCGATGGCATCACGCTTGAATCAAGTCCGTCGACATCTATCGTCAGATAGACATTGTCCGAAAGTGTATTTACGATTTCGTGGAAGTTCCACTTGTCTTGCATCCGGGCCCAGAAAATGTTGATCTTTGGGCTTTCGGTCTCCATCCAGCGAGCTTCCTGCCAACTGACGTTGCGAATTCCGACCTGAGTTATGAGCGGATCGGGAAGCGCCTCGTAAAGTCTGTAGCTGACCGACGCATGAGAATAGGGGTTACCGTCATATGTCGGACGCAAGTCGCAATGCGCGTCTATTTGCAGGATAGAGAGATCTTTGTAGCGCTCGGCACAAGCCTTGACGGCGCCCAGAGTGAGCGAGTGCTCTCCGCCGAGCACGAGAGGAAACTTGTCCGTGTCTACCAGCGGCTTGACGGCTTGATAGAGAGACTGGAACGGTTGATGCGCACCAGCCTCCACCTTATTCATGACAATCGGATCAGCAGTGTGTACGCCGATCTTGAACGGCTCTGTCCAGAGTTCGTCGTCGAAAAGCTCGACTTCCTGGCTCGCTTCGAGTATGGCACGAGGACCGTTCGCTGTCCCTTTCCCATAGCTGGTCGTCGCTTCATAGGGCACTGGTATGACGTGAACACGGGCGCTAGCCGCAGACGAATATTTCGCGGACAATCCCAGAAATACCGGCAATTTTTCATGCTGCTTCGCGGGCTTCGTGGTCGAAGCCTTTGGCGGAACCGACTTAGCCTTAGCTATCGGCTTCGCTACGACTTTGGTTTTGGCTTTGGCTTTGGGAGTTGGCTTAACCGGCTTTTTCGCGACTTTGGACTTAGCCACTTTTGCTGCCGGTTTCTTCGTTGCTACCTTCACTTTGCTGGCAGCTTTGGTGCCGGACTTCGAACTAGCCTTTTTCGAAGATTGGGAGCGAGCTGCTGTCGCGGCCGGTTTTGGTGCTTTGGAACTGGTCTTGGTCATAATTTTTCCAACAAAGTCGCGATAGGGACAATGGCACTATAGTACCAACTGAAGATACATTGGGGTGACAATACAAGTACATTGTTGCCATCAAAATTGAATCCAGAGAAAAATCCGGACCTGTCCGACCGATAAAACACAATATCGAGAACAAGAGCCAAGGTGGTTTGACAACTTTCGTCAGCCCGCATCAGTCGCGCTTGTTGTTAAGTAGCAAATCCGGATCGTTGAGATTGGCGGCAATTACATATTCGACGATTTTCTTGAGGGGATCAAATGGCGAAAGCTCCGAAAGACCGAGCGACTCGACTGCGATTTCGATGAGCTCTTCATCAGACACTTTGGGATTGGCACCCTGCTTATTCAAGTAATGCCTACCGGCTTCAAGCATCGGCTGAAGCGGCACGAGGCCGATAAGCTCACTTCCCGTCACACGAAGCCCAAGCTGCTCGGCAATTCGGCATACTTCATCAAAAGCATGATGCATGGAGGTCACTGTGTAGTCGATCAGATTAATTGATACCTGAGCCCTTTTGAACTCCTCGACATACCAACCGACGGCACGGCAAGCTTTCAGCGTACCTTTCACGGTAAGCCGGGTTCCGTCGGCGGCAGTCAATATCTCGCCATTGCGGTCGCGTTGAAACCGTCCGGATTCCCGCATGATACCGGCGATTTCTGATGCCAGCTTTTTGGAAGTCGAGTTCAAATTGACATTGTAAGCGATCAAGAACTGCCTGGCACCAATTACGGTGGCACCAGATCTGGCATTGAATTGGAGAGGGCCGTAATCCGGCTTGAAAGATTCCGACTGCATCTTGACGGGAAGCCCTTCATACTCCCCCTGGCGAACGTTGGCCAGATTCCGTCGCTCTTCTAAGCGAGCTGCCTCTGCATAGAGATAAACCGGAATGCCTAACTCTCGCCCAACGCGTTCACCCAGCCTCTCCGCCAATCTGACGCATTCTTCCATGGATATGTCGTTGATGGGCACCAGTGGACAGACATCCGTCGCGCCTATTCTTGCATGCTCGCCTTTGTGCGATCGCATGTCTATCACTTTTGCAGCTTGCTCGATTCCACGAAAAGCAGCTTCAAAAATGGCTTCCGGATGACCGACGAATGTTATCACTGTTCGATTGGTGCTAAATCCGGAGTCGACGTGCAACAAACTCACGCCGGCAACACTGGATATCGCCCCGGCGATCGCCTGAATCTTGGTTTTGTCCTGACCTTCACTGAAATTGGGCACGCACTCAACAAGCTGCATGACTTCCTCTATCACTCGAGTCGCTATATTCTACACTCGCCGCACAAATTGAAGCGGGCGACCGGAAGCACCGCAGTCGAAATGGTCAGTACGCGCGTAAAGCAACCAGGCGGATCCTGTCGCGGCACGCTGCGGATCAAGACAGTTACTTCGACTTCGATTTGCTCAAGAGGAATTTTACGATCTCGTCGGTCGCATTGATTCCTTTGGCAGGATTACCATCGATACTGTGATTCGTACCAGGCCATCCATGCCCGGCACCAGCCATCGTGATCAACTTCACCTCTTTGCCATTCTTCTCATTGCGATAGATCTCGGTGGTGTTGTCGCCGACTTTCTCGCGCGAAGCAAGCATGTCGGCGCCATTGGCCTGACACCAGAATTTCTTGCCTTCCTCCACCGATTTCATCTTGGGAAACAAAGGCGTGAACGATCTGCCGTTGTATGGTACGAGCTTGTCTTTCGTGCCGTGCATCATCAAGACAGGCATGCCCTCGGACGGATTAGGCACACCCGGATTCTGGCATCCACCGACCACAGCCAGGGCCGCTATGCGGTCGGAGAACTTGGCAGCAAGCTCATGGGCGAGCATACCGCCGTTAGAATATCCGGCAATGTAGCAGCGCTTCTTATCAACATTGAGCTGTCCTTCGACTGTATCCATCATCGCTTTAGCAAAGGCGACTTCGTCGACTCGATACGATGGATTGTTGTTCAGATTCCATTGTCGCAATTTATTAGGCACCCAGCCTTCGGCATTCGGGTAGACGACTACAAATTTGTCGCGGTCTGCGGCTTCGTTCATACTGGTGTACTTGGCGAGCTCTTCGGCATTACCTGTGAAGTAATGATAGAAATAAACGACTGGAAGTGGATTCTTCGCATCATAACCGGGAGGAATGTGAACAGTATAGTCTCGCTTGACACCACCAATGGTGAGCGACAGATTATGATCACCCGGCTCTTGAGGAAGCTCTTTCAGGTTGGCCTTTTGATGATCGCGATAAGTCTCCAGATCTTTTTGCGTGACGCCTTTCGTATCTTTATAGCCAAACTCATCCTTATGCGAGCGTTGAACGAGTTCTAGCGAATGGTCCAACTCGCGCATCGCTTTCTCCACACCGGGGTCGAGACCTTTGTTCCATCCCAGTGTAGAAAATCGCTCAATCTCTTTCCTGGTCACATAGCCATTGTTGTCCAGATCCAGAGACTTCAGGTAAGCGTTGCCGAACTGAACTATCAAGTCTGGGACGAACTTGGTATCAAGACGCTCCAGCGCGGGACGCGAGTAATAGTTACTGGTCGCAAGCGACTCCGGCATGCCAGGCAGCTGATTTTTCGCGGAGAAAGCGGCGACATCTTTCTTGTGAATCTTGCTTTCCCAAAGCTTCTCATCGTTGGAAGCTTTCGAAATTTCCTTTCGATTGCTCAGCATGTAAGTGAGCAAGTCACGCTCCTGCCCAGAAAGCGCACGACCCTTCATGGCCGTCTTTATCTCAGCATCCGACATATAGCCATCGCGGTTGGAATCGACTTTGTTGAAGTTTTCCGCCTTACCAAAAACCTGGTCGATGGCCTGCGCCTTCAACGCTTTGTCCATTTGCGCGAGCTGCTTCGTCTCGAATGCCGGCAGATCGTTCTTCGAGATACCGGAATCTCGACCCCAGTCGTTGTATGACTCTGAGATACCTTTGAAATTGGCGCGCATATACTTGATCATCTGGACATCCAGCGCGCTCATCGAGCGATTGTACAGCGGCGATTCGTCAATCTTTTTCAACTCATGATCTTCTATGACACCATCGCCATCGAGATCGAGCTTGTCGAAATTGGCGGCAGTGAAGGCACGCGCCAGAGACGGCAATTTGCCGTTTTTATGCAAATCGGTAGTTACTTCGCTAAGCAACTTGTTGGCTGCGTCGGCGTCACGCCCCTTGCTGATGTCATCTGAAACTTGACGAAAGGCGCAATTGATGTCGCCACCGTCCAACGCTTGTTCAACTGTCTTGACGAACTGATCTTGTTCTCTGCCCATGAAAAAATCCCCAGTCGTTTTCGGTGAGCGGAACCTCGGCTTCTCTGACTGTATACGCAGTTGACCAATTTGCCGACACCCCCGAAAAAATAAATGCTCAGTAGACGTGGGGGAATTACTCCGTAAGACCATCAATATCTCAAAAGGAATTTTTTCGACTGATGATAGTCCCGACAACTGTTGATTTTTCCTTGCTGCAGCAAACCTTTCAAAGAGGAATATTTAAACCGTATCGAGTGAAAATAGGTGAGGAAAAATAGGACATAAGGGATACTAATCAAAATAAGTCAAAATCGCCGAAAATCTAATAAAGGGCTCATGCCTCCATTTGAGGCGATCGATGAGAAAATTCGGACATGGCAAAAATCCTCCTGGTCGAAGACGATCAAACACTGGCAGACATGTTAACCAAATGGCTGAGCAACGAAGGCCATGTTCTCACGCACGCAGCGTGCGGAGATCTCGGCTGGGACCTTCTGCGCACAGGCGCCTTCGATTTGGCTGTCCTGGACTGGGAGCTCCCCAGTCGCTCAGGGATTGAGCTCTGCAAACACGCTCGAGAGGATGGACTATCCGTTGCCATACTGATGCTCACGGCTCGCCAAGGAATTGACAATACGGAAAGCGGCTTACAATGCGGAGCCGACGATTATCTCACCAAGCCGTTCGCAGCAAAAGAGCTATCCGCTCGCATCCGAGCGCTGCTTAGACGTGGAGGTAAACCTTTTACCGGTCTGAGCTTGGCAGTCCGGGACATGACTCTAAAAACTGGGGACAATGCGGTTATTCGAGAGGGGAAAGAGATTACCTTGACCCCCAACGAGTACAAACTGATTGAGTTCCTGGTCAGGAATCCAGATCGCGTATTCTCAATACAAGAGCTGTTTGATCACGTCTGGAGCTCGTCAGCCGACACCACCGATGCCGCGGTCACGTCGTGCATTAAGCGCCTTCGCCAAAAGATAGACAAACCAGGAGAAAAATCTCTAATTAAAACGGTCTACGGTGGTGGCTACAGATTGGATCCGTGAGAGAATGCTAGCGTCCGCGGAGAGGTGGATCCAAATCGTTATGGCCAAAATTCTTGTCGTTGACGATGATGAAACACTCCTATCGATGGTGACCACCGCGCTCAAGAATGAGCACAGCGTGGAATCAACCGAATCAGGAGTGCAAGCTGCCGAGCTCTTGCGCTTTTACACATACGATGTCGTCATCCTCGATTGGAATCTACCCGACAGAGACGGCATTGATGTTTTGTGCGAATACCGCGACAGAGGCGGCTCCATCGCTGTTTTACTATTGACCGGAAAACAAGATACAGACGACAAAGAAAAAGGTCTCGACTGCGGAGCTGACGATTATCTGACAAAACCTTTTGAAATGAGAGAGCTAAAGGCGAGGCTCAACGCGTTGCTTCGACGCTCCCCCGTAAAGAAACGCGCCACCGAATATGGTGACCTGAGTCTAGACCTCGAGAAATTAGTTCTAACAATTGGACAACGCCAGGTTCAACTGCTTCGGCGTGAGGTGCAGGTCCTCGACTTGATAATCCGCGCCAGAGGCGAATACTTGACCACGGCAACTCTTTTGGAAGAAGTCTGGGGAGCAGCAAACTCATCGCCGGGAGGTTTGATTAGCTGTATCAAAAGACTGCGAGACAAGGTCGACTTACCAGGTCGAGAGTCATTCATCGAGACGACACCGAGGCTCGGATACCGCCTCAACTATCACGGTCGAGAATAAAGTCGATTGCGTATACGCAACTCGTGGTGATTAACCTGTCTCGGACGAGAAGTTGTTTTAAGTTGCTCAATGTCGGGGAGACGCCGGCGGTTCCAGTGACTCTGCCATTCGGGCCGGAATCCTGTGCTCTGGTGCATTTCCGAGGACTAAACAACCGAACTCGCTTGAGAACAGCTGAATGAATCCGACAGTCCCTGTGAAGCCGGTCTTTCAGCAGCCAGAGCACACAGGCGTTACCACACAGCAGCAACGCCAGCGGCTCTTTCCTTCCCGAAAACCTCACTTCTTTGGACGAGTTATGTCTCTAACCGTTTCATCTACTGCCTTTGAAGCATCCCTATAGAGATCGATCAGCCAGAAAGAAGACTGTGAATAATCCTTCAACTGCAGTGGTCGGTCTGTGCCGGACGAGCGCGCGATATTAGAAGCCTCATTTTGATGCCTAAATTCACGCGCTAAAAACTGAAACGATTCATGGTCGGATTCAATCAATGATTTGAAAGGCGTTTTCTTATCACCGTCTTTTTTGACATCCTCTGTTCCGGCGATACCCGAGCCTTCTTTCGGCGCTGCGGCTAACAACTTGGCAGACCGAGAACCGATTGAGATGTTAGGACCGCTGGAACTCTCGCTCTGTCCGGACGGCACAGCATCAGCGGGACGCAGCTTCGCTTTGATCGTTATGCTGATACCTCGCTCTGCATATTGGCTCCTTTCAAGGTTTTTATCCAAATCCATTACCAGATCCCGAACTTGCTCACCTTCTTTCTTGAGGAAGAGCCATAGCGTTAGACCCTTACCATCATTGGATTTATCGAGAAACCCACACAGACGAAAGTCGCTCTTCCCCACCTCCAACTCCTGATTGATACCATCCATCTGTTTATGGAGACCTTGAAAAAATCCGGTTCGAAGAGACTCCATCAAGATTTCCATGCTACCAGCGGAAAACTTTCCTGCCTTCATATCGTCCAGATCCGCAGCAGTGATCTTTTCATGCAACTCCTCTGCCTGCGAAACTTCCGAACAATTAAAATCGACATAGTCAGGATAGACCAGACCAACTTGGCCGTGCGATCTATCAACAACCGAGTTATTGAGCACCTTTCGTATTGATTCGAGCGACAGTTGACTAAGACACTCCGAGTTCAACTTACAAGAATGTTGCTTGTCGTCCACATCATCCGCTTCTGAAGAGCAGTGAAAAGCATTAATCATTTGAGCCCACCTCGATCGTTCATACGCCATATAAGGCTATGCGTCGTATGTGGCAAGATTTTGTCAAAGCGGCAGAGTTCCACGACTGATCTGTTCGCATCGACAAAACCGCTCTCGGATAGGAACAAATCTGCTCAATTTATCCGCGGCAAGAGGCAACTCGAGTCGGTCCAACGAACGATTGGCCAGACTGAAATCATTCGACTGTTGACGTCCGCGCTCAGCCGCCCGGGCTACACCGAACCCACTTGCAGTTTTGTCAAGCTCCGTCAGTGCCACTGCAAAGATCCAACCGAAAAGAGACGCGACTATCCGCCTGGAATCTCGACGACGAATACACTGCCCTCTTTCTCATACGGAATCACGTAGATCCGACCATTATGGGCGTCAACGATTCTTCGAGCGATCGCAAGACCAAGCCCAAATCCGCCTCGAGACTGCCCTTTCACCTGCTGAAATTCTTCGAAGATTCGGTCGCGCATCTCTTCCGGAACTCCAGGACCTTGATCGCGCACTTTCAAAACGACTTTGCCATCATTCACTTGTGTCGACAAAAATATTTCGCCATTGGCAGGTGAGAACTTGATCGCATTAGCAGTCAAATTGACTATCACCTGTACAAGCCGATCCTCATCACACCGAACCGGAAGCTCGACAACACCCGCGGTATCGAATGTAACACCAACCAGTCGCGCCGTCTCGGAGACTGACTCGAGTGAGCGCTCGATGATACGCGTCGTACTGCTGTCGTGACAACTGAGCCTAAAACCGGAAGCTTGAATCTTCTCGAAGTCCAGAAGCTCATTTACCAACATTACCAACCGTTTTAACGCAGACTGAATACGCGATGTAGCGTTCTTGCACTCCGGGGTTTGCACACCATACAAACCCTCATCCAGCATCTCGAGAAAAATCAATCCTGAGGTTATGGGTGTTCTTAAGTCATGACTGACCATGGCCATCAAGTCTTTCTTAAGCTTCTCTGCTTCAGCCAACTTATCGGCCATCGTATGGAAGGACTTGTCCAGAAGAGCGATTTCATCGCTGCCGGTTAAACAGGGCATGAGCTCCTCGTGCCTCGACAGACGCTCCGTATTGCCCATCAGCTGTTTCAATCGACTGGTGATACCGCTGTTGAAATACAGTGTCAACGAGATCGCGACGGCGACATTACCAATGATGCCAAAAATGATCGCATTCATAAGAACAGCACTATGCGCTTGCTGAGTACTGCTGAGAATGTCCGTTCGTCCAAGCATTTGAAAACCGACCATCTGATCGCATGCGTCTTTGAGATTCAGAATCGCTTGATTGGTTCTGCGGCTCAACGTCAGCGGATTCGAGGACTCAGAAAATCCATCCTCTACGATCTTGTAGCCCTCCTTGAGACAGGAGAAAAGATTTGCGGTCGACTGCTCAATGCGCGTCAGAATCTCGTGCTCGCGGAAGTTGTCTTGCCGCACCGCCTTTCGCAAAGAGCCGAGATCTGCCTCCGAGTCTTTACAACGCTGCTGATAGCGCTCGAGAAAAGTCAGGCTACGCGAATGCTGATAGCCCGCCAGGGCACCAGCAGCTTCCGCCAGATGTTGCGTCAACGTACCAGCCTTGATCACGATTAGCCTGGCATGCTCTTCCTCTTGCGAGGCTATTCGGGATTGGTCCAACATATAGAGTAGCGTCGAAAGGAATACCACATCGAGGAACAGCGGTATCAAGACCAACACCAGCGCTTTCTGACCGAGCTTGAAATTTAACCTTGACATGAATTCGCCCCGACGAGACGGTGAATTGCCAATATAATCTCGTTGGAAGCAAAGGACAGGTATGTTCGAAAAGATAGCTCAATCACAAGCGTTCACTATCGCGATAGTCTCCTTCGGTTGTCTTTGCTGGCTGACCGGTTACAGTCTAATCTGGCACGACTATTTCCGGGACAGTAATGGTCGCTTCCTGCAACTTATCCGAGAAAGCATGCAGGATGCTCAACGCAATGACTTTAGAAGGGCCGAGGAAAAACTGCAAGCCGCGATCGATTTAGCAGGCACCACGCAACACTCGCTCCAGGTGCCACAAACACTTGTGGTTCTTGCAGATCTGTACAATCGTGAGAGAAAATTCAAAGACGCTGAAGGATGTCTACTTCAAGCAATCAAACACTACCAGTCTCTGGTAGCGAAGAACCCACCAGAAGCCAGAAAATCGGCTCTGCTAGATGCAAACATGCAACTTGCAAAAACCTATATCAGCTCCGGTCAGGCAAGACGGGCTGAGGACATCTATCGCAGCCTGATTTCGCCGGACATGTTGACGCTCGCTACCGTGGACGCCCAGAGCGCCAGAATCTGCGACGAATACGCCAGCCTTTTGAGGGCACGAGGGGAAAATGCCGAAGCGGCGGCTATCGAGCAGAGCGCTAACGGAGAAAAGTCAGTCCTCAATCTGGATACCATGCTGGTTAGATGCATCACGTTGATAAGTCAAGGCAAGCCACACAAAGCCGAAATCGAGAATCTTCTTTCCACCACTATGGCTTTGTTTCCCGAGAGAATGGAATCGACAAGGAATCTGATCGCTCAGCGGCTAGTCGACGAGGCGTCCAGACTACTTGATTATGGAGGCAGCCAACTGGCGATTAATTACATCAACGAGGCACAGGGACTGATTAACGACCGATTGGCCAAGACCCATGTCGGTCTAGCCGCAGAGGTGACCAGAGCTCGTTATTTCTACAGTCTCGAGAAGGCGCAGCCGACTGCTCAAGCAAAAACCTTGACGGATTCTGCTATCAAGCTTTGCATTGACGGACTCGACAACAACTTCGCCCACGCACTGACACCAACTTTGGTACCAACCCTCATGGAGCTGGCTCGACTCCATCGAGAGCGAGGAGACGTGGAACTAGCGGATTTCGAGTACGGTCGGGCGATCAAACTCCTGACCGGATTCGACAACGCCCTTTGGGATCCGTACAAGTTCGTCGCGGGCGCGGCCGCCACCAAACTGAGACTGGACGCAAATCAGCGTCAACAAGCGAATTCGGCTCTAGACCAGGCATCGACTGCGGCGAACCGCCTAATCGAGAGAAGACAGTTACAATCCGGACAAGCATTGGACGACCTGATCGACGCTTGCTTCGTATTGAATCGAATAGATCAGGCGCGCAAGTACTTACGGTACTCTCTGACAACAATTGAAGGAAAGAAACGAGGGTTACTGACCGCAGGCCTACTCAATCGCCTGGCTCATATCGCCTGGTATCATGACCATGACTTTCCAGAGGCGGAGCGCTTGTATCTCGAATCAGAAGGGCTCTGCCGCAGCAGCAAGGAGACGACCAAGGATGATTCATTAGCGTCTACACTTGCACAAAGGGCAGGACTCTACAGTCACCAGGGAAAACGTTCAGATGCCATTCGCCTGTATGAAGAAGCACTGCCCAAAGTGTCAAATCCAGTTTTGCGCGAATCGATACAGAAGGGCTACGAAGCGCTTCAACGCGACCCAAAGTCCGGCTAAGGAGCGCTTTGAGCATGGACGCACAGCCACTTGTTCAGCAATGCTTCCATTCGAAAACGCCTTATGCCGGGAGACCTCGGCGGTCCCAGTAAGCAGCCACAGACAGGATGTCCAGTCCTCGATATCGCGAAGTTCGTCTTGAGCATCAATGAATCTGTCATTGCTTCTTGCCCGAGGGTTATCGCAGCTGGCCGAGCCCAAGCCTTAGACTGCGCACAACAAGCGCTCTGCTACTTTCACCCGGCAACCGTTCACTTGCGGACGTTTCGAGGCAGCTTCGCGGAGGACCAGCGGAAGAACATGACATGTTCTGCAAAACGGTACCAGAGGGCGAGTCGCCACGTCCATCTGTGAACATTTACCGCACTTCTGCGTTCACCTGCGCCAGTTATACTACTCCCCCTAGTATCTTCATCACAAAGCACTACATCTGGTATCGCTTGCCCGTCCGGGCGCGAGGTCGGATATAGTGCCGCGCATGCCCCACCTACGCTTTTACTTCAGATGGACGAGCAAGCAGTCGTCACTCCAGGGCGGAGCGCCCCGGGTTAAGCAGGTCGTTGTCGGCGGCGTAGGGCAGGGAGGCCGTCATCTTCCTGCGATCGTCCTCGGACATCCGCTCCCAGAGCGCGGCTTCCAGCGCCTCAAGGCTCTCGAGCTCCAGCCATTCCTTGATCGCCACCGGCGTGGCCTTGCACATGAAGTACAGGGTGTTGCCGTTCTCGTAGCCTTGCTCCGTGATCTGCTGCTTCTGCTTTTCCGTCAGCGGAAGGTCTTTCAGGTATTCGAACATTGTCTCGCTCCTCTTGTAGAGTCGTAGAATCAGGCCAATGGCGCGCTCAGCCTGATTTGCAGAGTTCGCTATCAACGCAAACCACCCCCAAAGGCGGCGCCAAAATGTTTGTGTTGATCAGACTGCCACCGTTGCCTGTTGCATCTTGAATCTTCCGCAAGAGCAACTTCACGGTGGTAGCAAGAAAACACTTCCCGTCAGCGCATTGTCACAGTAGCCACTCCTGGAGCGAGAGCGGTCACTGCCCAATGACGACGCCGATAGGCGGTCCGGGCTGCCTCGCCCGGACCGCCTCGAGATTCTCAACTCGCGGTTTCTCTCACTTCGCGATCACGCGCCGGCGGTCGGCGCGCCACACCCGGGCGCAAACTTGCGCTCCGCAACCACCCGGCCGTAGTCGATCAGCACCCACAGCCCCAAGACGAAGACCGACGCGAGCGCGATGGCCATGCCGGAGAGCGCGCCTACCTTGGCGGGGAACAGCGCGCTCGTGAGGAGCAGGGAGAAGAACAGCGTCCAGAGCGCGAGACCAATCTCGGCGACGAGGCAGGTCGGACGGAAGCCGGGAGCGTCACCCTCCCACTGGGCGGTCTCGACGCAGGAGATCTGCAGACGTTCGCCCTCACGGTCAGGCCCTTTGACCTTACCGTCGTTGGTGATCTTGATGTTGGCGACCTTCCCACGGTGAACGGCAGCACCGAGGACATAAGCCGGCTTGCCACGCGTGACCAGCTCGACAGAATCACCCGGCACGAGCCTGAACAAGCGCTCGTAGGTGCGCTCCGCCTCGTACTTGGGACCACCCGGGGTCAGCCCGGATTGACCGTACTTGACAGAGATGCCGCTCGCCCCCAGTTCGATACCGTCGATCGGTCGGTCACTGCGAACGAGAACGATGACTTCGTCGTCCCCATTGTCGGTCGGCTGGAGCCGCCACCCATCCGCGAGTCGGCGGTCCGTGCAGCACTCCCACAACACGACCGTCTTGTTGCTGCGGTCGTCGAAGCACCTGCTCGGATCGGCGAGGAGCAATGGGTCCAGCTCAATCACCTCGCTCGGAACATTGCTGTCCGGGGTGCCGATCCAGGTCGCGATGCCCTGATTGGTGCAGCCGTAGCGTCGGCTGATGCCGGTCTCCGAGGTGATGGCGTTGCCCCTGAGATTGACGGTAAAACAGTTCCTCATCATGTTCTTTTCTCCGTTGACGAGATTGCGATTGGTAATGAAACTCGAGGCTAGTTGCAGGTTGGTTGGATCCTCAAAGCACGTGAGTGACCCGAGGACAGTGGTCCGTGTACTCCTTTCCCGTTGACCGAGACTGGTTTGAACTTGGAATATGGCTTCATAAGCGCAAAACGCCTCGAACGACAAAGAGTCGATCAGGCATTTGAACTTAGGGCTATGGTCTGGCTACTGCAGAGGCGCTAGTTACTCGAAACGAACGATTGGGTTGTAATTCAAAGTAATGGTCATGATATTTAAGAAGCAATCAGCGTTAAGCAAGTTGAAATCGCAAACACCATTTTTCATACGCTATCTAGCAGCAATATCAAGGTGTCAAAATAGGTTTTCAACCAATTCCAAATCACACTTTCTAATCACGCAAGACACACAAGCCTCTAGAATTGGCTTTCAGACCTCAATCCTGCTGATTGATACCAGGAATATCAATTGACCCTGTTTTTATCATTGCTACCCGATTTCGACCATCGCGGTTACGCTGCTGAAAGTCCAGCCGGTTTACCAACAATTAGCTTGGACTATAGGTATCTGACATTGAGCTGGACGGTTTATTTTTCATATACTTGTACAAACCATGTACTTATCGAATTGATTGACCTCACTCAAGAGCAACAAAACGCCCGCCTTCAATCGCCCTCAAGTTAGCCCGCATCTTTTGAACCAATGACCGCCACCACTGACGGTGCAGTCACCACCAGTCAAAATGCCTCTGCACAAAAACAGAGGACCAGCAAATTCGTTTGAGCCAATCGCGCTGTCAGCGCTGGCTATTCAACTACAAAACTGAGGCCCTGCGACCAGCCGAGACCTCTGGATCGGTAGCGGTCTTTCTGGCGTAGCGCGTAATGCCCACGTCAACGTTCAAACGCCCGCACAAGTCGTGTGTCAATCCCCGAACAACACTCAAACGATGGAGTCAGACATGCATCAACCCACAGCCGTTCTCTTCTTCGTCCTCGGTTACACTCTGAGCAACATACTGCTGCGAGAAGGTCAATTCACGACACTCTTGGTCGGACTGGCAACCGCGACTGGCGTGCTGATCGGTCTTCTGTCCAGCTTGAAAACGCCTTCGCGAGACGGACGATGGCAAATCTCATTCCTGCGAGTCGCGTTCGGGATCCTGAAAGGAGGCAGCTTCGCGCTCGCCGCTGCACTTCTGGTCTCATTCGCCGACCTCGAGTACACCGCACTCGTCGCCGGACTGGGAGCCGTTGCCGCTTACTTCCAACCGTCCCTGAAATACAACGCTGGCGTCGGACTGAATCCGGTCTCAGGCTGCAAGCCTTCAGAAAAGCTATCAGTAGCGAAACAGATGCTCCACCGCGCCACATTCTGGAGTGACGGATACTCAGGTCTTCGCACGATGCAGCACTTCAGTTTCGACGAGAACGGAGCCAGAGCCAGTTACCTTGCAATGCTGAAGAACGATCTAGCCGAAGCGTCGGATTTGACTTTCGGAGTCCTGGCAATTCTCGTGAAGCAGCTCCCCGACCAACCAGAGGAGCCCACGCTCCTTGTAATTCGGGACGCAAAACAACTACGCCTTCTCAGCGCCGATGCTGATGGAATCTACTGCGCGTCTTACAACATTAAGGTCAACGCGAAGGACATCCTGGCGACGACCACGTATGCATGGCTCCAACCGAGGAACTCCGACTAATTCTTTAGCGGGGCTTACCGGATGTCGTCTCAGCTACCGGCGCCGAGAGCGCACCTCGAGAAACACGCTCCTCGCTTTGTCGCATTTCCTGCGCTCGTCATCTCGCCGTTCCGTACAAGCGTTAACAGGAAATCGATCGGACGAAAGGGCGAAGCGTCGGGCGGAGTTCTCGTGCGTGCTTATACGCATAGCAGCAGAACTCCGTCCGACTGAGGCGAATCAGCCAATACACACCGGCCCGCCCCAAACAAATTTCCGTCTCTTAAACCATTCACTTGCGGACGTTTCAAGGCAGCCTTGACTGAAACAAACGACGAAGTAGTGCACCCAGAATGCTCAGAGAAACAGCTCCAGATGCCGAGCCTCCACGCCCAGCACTAATCCTCTCTACTCTACGCCCTCCGTTACTCGGTCCGTTTTTACTACCTTCTATCATACAAGTGAATCTCGAGGCGAGAGGGGCAAGTCGCCCGGCCGGAGCGGCCAGGCAACTTGCTCTTCGCTTCAGCCAATCACCTCAGGCGTCGTGGACCGGCAAGAGCTCGCTGCTGCGCTCCTACCGGTCTTCCGACTCCTGCAGCGACTAGCCTGACGGCTTCACGTGGTCGGCGCGGGCTTGTCGCCGGGGCGCTTGAGCGACTCGTGCGCCTTGGCGGACAGCTCGACGATGCGGTCGAAGACCACCGTCATGGCCTCGTGGTAGTCGTCCGGCAGCGACTCGACCGGGATGGGCTCGCCGAACGCCACAGCGCCACCGTAGACGGTGTCACCGAAGAACGAGCGGAAGTTCTTCCAGCCGAGCCACTCGACCAAACGCTGGAACCACGAAGCGTGGTCAGGGTTGCGGTCGTAGGCGATCGCCGCCGGAAGGACAGCGACCGGGCGCTTGCTCTTATCGGCCGTCTTCTTGGCGATCATCATCGACCCGTCGAAGAACATCTTCCGGTCGAGGTGATTGTCACGGACCAACTCCCCTTGCGGGAAGACGATGCAGTCGGAGTCTTCGTCCTTCTGCAAGACCTTGATCATGCCGCGCAGGGAGGCCATCGGGTTCTTGTCGTGGTGGACGGCGACGATGCCCATCCAGGCAGCCGCCGGGACGCGGATGCCGAAGAGCTGGGTGACCGCCATCAGGGCCCGCACGACGCGGAACCGCATCCCCAACGGGATGACCATGGCATCGCGCTCGGTCTGGTGGTTGACGAGCACGATCAGACGCCCCTTGTACTTCGTGTTGTGCCAGCCGATCTTCTTCATCGGTCCGACGAACCGACCGCAGAAGGCTTTGCTCACCAAGTACCGCGCGACGCGAGCGAAGGCGGGAGCGCGCGGAGTGATGTGCCCGGGCTCCTCGACGAGCTTACGGCCTTCCTTCCACCAGTAGCGGACGCGCAGGGCGAGTGCGCACGTCGCTCCGAGGAAGAGCAAGACGCTGGCGATGATCGTCCAGGTCCAGAAATCGAACTTCGACGGGTCCAGCAGAAACGAGCTGCTGTCCGCCAGAGCGAGGATTCGAATGTAGTTGTGTTCCATGAGAGACGAGTTCCTGTAACTGGAGGATGGGAATTACGACTGGCCGTCAAGCGCGAGCGCCATCTTCTTGATGGCCTTCATGTCGAGCTTGCCGATGCCGGCAGTCGGGAAAGGCCCTTCGACCCGGTGGAAGTCGGCGGCCTTCGGAATCCACAGCGTATGCATCCCGGTCGCGGTCAGCGCCTTGGTGAGCTCACCGGGGTTGATGGTCTCCGGGATGTAGAGCACCACCACCTTCTCGCCCTTGCTCTCGTCGGGGATGCCGACGACCTGCAGGTCGATCTCGTTGCAGCCGGCCTTCTCGCGCAGGGCCTTCTCGACCAGGATAAGCGGCACCATCTCGGGGCCGACCTTGGCGAAGCGGCTCTCACGGTCGGTGAGGAAGATGAACCCGTCTTCGTCGACCGCGCCGACGTCGCCGGAGTAGTACCAGCCGTTCTGGATCACGTTGGCGGTCTCGACCGGCTTGTTGAAGTAGCCCCGCATCAGCTGCGGGCCGGTGCAGAAGATGCGCCCTTCGTTGGCCCGACCGCGCGGCAGGAGCTTGCCGGTCTTGGGGTCCACCACCGCGAAGGCGGTACCGGGCACGGCCTGACCGACCGAGCCGGGACGGTTGCCGGAGATGTCGAGACCGGTGGCCGGCGACTTGACCAGCAGATGCACGCAGCTCGAGACGACCGGAGCGAGCTCGGTCATGCCGTAGCCTTCCAGCGCCTCGAAGCCGAGCTGCTTGCGGATGTCGGCCGCCAGCTCCTCCTTGAGCTTCTCGGAGCCGAGCATGAGCATCTTCATCGAGGCGAACTGCTCCTTCTCGCAACGCTTCAGGTAGTTGCGCATGAAGGTCGGCGTGCTCGCCATGATCGAGATCTTGTTCTCGCCGACGAACTTGCACAGGCCGCGGGCGTCCAGCGGGTTGTTGTAGGCGAACACGGACATGCCGAGCATCAGCGCCGCGCACTGCGTGACGCCGTAGCCGTAGGAGTGGAAGTACGGCAGGCAGCCGAGCATGTTCTCGCCCGAGCCGACCTGGGCGTGGAGCCACAACTGCAGCGCGTTCCAGCAGAAGTTGCCGTTGGTCAGCACGACGCCCTTCGGCTCACCGGTCGACCCGGAGGTGAACATGATCGTGTTGACGTCCTCCAGCCCACGGCCCAGACCGGGCAGGACGTGACGCATCAGAGCGAGAGGCAGGCGCGAGTAGCCCCACGCCTGCGCCTTCGTCCAGCGCGAGACCGTTGGGACGATGTCTTCGAGGAAGATCGGCTCGGCGTCGATCTTGAAGCGCTCCAGCACCTTCTTCGACGTCAGCACCTTCTTCAGCCCGGTCTGCTTGATCGCCGAGTTGATCGGATCGTTGCCGGAACTGTAGTTGAGATTGATCGGCACCTTGCCGATGAAGCTGGTCGCCAGGTTGGCGAACATGCCGGCCTTGGACGGCGGGAGCAGGAGACCGACGTACTCGCCGTCCTCGCGAAGGATGGGGTCGAGAGTGAGCCCCAGCGCGATGGAGGCGATCAGCCCGTCGCCGTAGGTGGCTTCCTCGCCGCTGTTGTCGCGGACGAGGAGTTGCGAAGGCCGCTTGTGAGCCTGCACGACGAACCCGGCGAGCGGCGAGGTCCAGTCCGCGGGCAGAGCCGGGAGCGGTCGGTCGGGAAGAACCGCGAAACGCGGGGGGAAGAACAGGTCGTTGGATTGAGTCACGTTGAATCCCTTTCAGAATTTCAGGGGTGGAACTTTCGAACCACCCCGATGGAAACCTGATCGCGAGCGCTCTCACCATGAGAGCGATTGAGCATCCGTAGTCGGTGACGACCCGGCTGCTCTTGGGTAATGCTCGATGCGAATCAGGCGGTTAGAGCTTGTGGACCCAGCCACAACGCAGAAACCCACAATCTTCAGCCTGGCGTCAACACTCAGCGTTGCGCCGGCAGCCCGACTTCGAACTGACCCGCGGGCAGCGACCGCGAAGCCAGAGCAAGTCTGGGAAAAACACCTAATTATTCAGCGCCGAGTTCGGTCCGAAGACATGCAACATGTTGCCCGGCACCGAGTAGGAGCCCAGATACACATTGCCGTTCGTCACTCTGGCTGTGTCCACCGGTGAAGCGGTAGGCACCACCTGGAATTGCGTCGTCATCTTCG
Organism: uncultured Candidatus Obscuribacterales bacterium; assembly: GCA_964418155.1. Lineage (GTDB taxonomy): Bacteria > Cyanobacteriota > Vampirovibrionia > Obscuribacterales > Obscuribacteraceae > JADYXR01. The sequence goes on from CAYQKX010000045.1 coordinate 24,427, forward strand.
GTCCGCTATCGTCCTCCATGATGTAGAGGTTAGGCGCGGCATAACGTCCTTCTACACGAAGGACCTGCCATTCGCCCGTGAGCTCAAGGGACAGGGTCCCCGGTTGGCAAGGCAATCCGTGTTCGCGAATCACCTTTTTCTTATCGGCAGTCGCAGTCATACGACCTCCTCCGTAGCGTGCAATTGTGTGAGAGTCGGCTGTCCCGAGCGAGAAAGCCAGCTACAGCGAACGCTCACGACGAGCTGCTGGTCGTCTACAGCTACACCAGTCCGCAACAAGTAGATGAGACGAGTGCAAGACAGTCGCAACACCGCTCTTGACAAGCATCCAGTCCTCATCAGGGTTTTCTCCACCAAAGCCTGCGGATAGACGGACCTCAACTGAGGATGTCACTCCTGTGGGCGAGATTGAAAACTGGCGGCCTGACTTGGTTCTAGGCGGTGGTAGCAGGGCAAAGTAGACTGAGAAACATGACTACTAATAACAAGCCTGTACGGGGAGATAAAGGTCGGGAGCCGGTTTGTAACACCCCAGAACGGGGTGCTCTCGGTTAAACATCTACTCACCTTGTTCAGACAAAGACCCGAAAATGAGCATCCCAGACTCTAATGCATAAAACTGTGAAGTACAGCAGGTAGTCAAATCACTGAACACCGTCTAACAAATAATTGAGGTTACGCCAACAGCGCTAAGACACAATCATAAGTGATATTGACAAGTGCGCTAGCGCAACATTTTCTCTAAGACTCTTTCAAAAATCTCGCTTAGCGTATCGAGGTCTTTTATATCGACGTACTCGTTTATCTGATGTATAGAGGAGTTGATTACACCGAGCTCAACTACCTCAGCTCCGGTCGGGGCGATTAAGCGACCATCGGAGGTACCACCAGATGTCGAGAGGAGAGGATCGATATTGACAACCTCTTTCACTGACTCTTTGACGCACTCCAACAGCCTTCCACCAGCAGTCAAAAAGGGATGACCGGACAACCGCCAACTCACCTCATAATTAACCTTATGCTTGTCAAGAATTGCTTCGGTAGCCATCCTCAGCTTCTCTTCCGTTTGCTCCGTTGAAAAACGGAAGTTGGATATCACTTCGAGTAAGCCTGGAATGACGTTATCCGCGCCAGTCCCTGCGTTGATGTTGGAGATTTGAAAAGATGTTGGAGGGAAAAACTCATTGCCATCATCCCAGTGGGTAGATGCTAGCTCGTGCAATGCACCAAGAGCCGCATGAACAGGATTTAGAGCTTTCTCGGGATAAGCCACGTGCCCCTGCTGCCCGATGAACTTGAGCCGGCAGTGAAGCGAGCCCCTTCTCCCGTTCTTGATCGTGTCGCCGACAACGCTTGCGGAGCTGGGCTCACCGACCAGACAGTAGTCGATTTTTAAACCACGAGACTCCAGGTGCTCGACGACTTTTATAGTGCCGTCGCTGGCATCAGCCTCTTCGTCACTGGTTAATAAGAACGCCAATGTCCCAGCGTGCTCTTTCTTCTTGCCCAAGAAGCGCTCCACGGCAGTAACAAAAGCCGCAATGCCGCTCTTCATGTCGGCAGTTCCGCGCCCATAGAGCTTGCCTTCTCTCTCTTCCGGGTCAAAGGGCGGCGATTCCCAGTCTAGCAGTGGTCCTGGAGGGACGACGTCTGTGTGCCCGACGAACGCCAACAATGGACCGCCCTCGCCATGTGTCGCCCACAAGTTTGAAGTGGTGCCGAAATCCAGCCGCTGAACGGAAAACTCCATTCCGCGCAATCGACGAATAACGACATCCAGACAACCTGCATCGTCCGGACTGATTGAAGGTTTTCGCACCAGCTCTATGGTTAGATCTAGCGAATCTGACACTGGCAATCTCCTTTGCTGGGCGCGCACCATCTCAATCAACTTACCCCGATTGCTTCGCGGCCCAACCCGACGGTCTCAGCTCAAGGGGTTCGTAGAAGCTCATTAAGACTGACTTTGCTGCGTGTTTTCGCATCCACCTGCTTCACTATGACAGCGCAATAAAGGCTGCAACTTCCATCTTGACTTGGCAAATTACCGGACACTACCACAGAACCGGCCGGCACACGACCGTATGTAATTTCGCCGGTTTCGCGATTGTAGATCCTGGTGCTTTGCCCGAGAAAAACGCCCATGGAGATAACCGATCCCTCTTCGACCACAACACCTTCCACCACCTCAGACCGGGCGCCGATGAAGCAGTTGTCCTCGATGATTGTCGGACTGGCTTGCAACGGCTCCAGCACGCCGCCTATACCCGCTCCACCTGATAGATGAACGTTCTTTCCGATCTGGGCACAGGAGCCAACTGTCGCCCATGTGTCCACCATCGTTCCCGAATCGACATAGGCGCCAATATTGATGAAGGATGGCATCACAACAACATCGGAAGCGATGTAACAACCTCTCCGCACCGCTGCCGGTGGCACAATTCGGAACCCACCCGCCTGGAACTGATCTTCCGTGTAATTGGCGAACTTGCTCGGAACCTTGTCCCAGTAATTGGTATAGGCACCAGGCATAATAGCGTTGTCTTCGATACGGAAAGACAGCAAGACCGCCTTTTTGAGCCATTCGTTGACAGTCCAGCATCCATCTACCTTTTCGGCGACTCGACAAGTACCGGCATCAAGCATGGCAAGAGCCTCGGTCACGGCGTCACGAAGCGTTTTCTCGACATTGCTCGGTTTGATCGAGGCTCGATTTTCAAAGGACTCTTCAATGATTTGTTTTATGTCAGACATACAAGCTCCGTTTTCGACACCAATAACCGAATCGCCCGCCATCATTATTGGCGGTCATTTACGACGCTTCATGAAAGAGGCCAATCGTTGCGCGCCCTCGACACATTCTTCGTAGGGAGCAACCAGAGCCATTCTCAATCGCCCCTTCCCCGGGTCTTTGCCGCCATTAGTCCGTGAGATGTAAGAGCCTGGCAGCACCAGCAGATTTTCTTCTTCGAAAAGCTGTTTTGCAAAAATCGTGTCATCCATACCTGAAGCGGGCCAGAGATAGAAAGAGGCTTGCGGGCATTCAACTTCCATAACAGGATCGAGAATATTCAAAACCGCGTCAAACTTCTGCCTGTAAAGCTTTCGATTATCGCGCACATGGTCCTCGTCTTGCCATGCCACAACGCTGGCCGCTTGCGTAGGAGGCGGTAAGGCGCATCCATGGTAGGTTCTATACAGACGGTATTTGGAAAGAACGTCCCTGCAGCCCGCCACGAATCCGGAGCGCAAACCGGGTAGATTCGAGCGCTTGGACAAGCTGTGAAAGACGACGCAGTTCTTGAAGTCAACGTTACCAAACTCGGTTGCAGCCTCTAGAAGCCCGATTGGTGCTTTTCCCTCATCCAGATAAATCTCAGAATAACATTCGTCCGATGCAATTACGAAGCCAAAGCGATCAGCCAAGCGCAAGAGTTCGTGCCACTTTTCCATACTCAGGCAAGATCCGGCAGGATTGGACGGAGAGCAAACATAGATCAATTGCACCCGCTTCCACACTTCCTCGCCGACCGTTTGAAAATCGGGAAGAAAGCCATTATCACTGTCCAGATCAATAAGAAAAGGGGCGGCACCAGCCAGCAATGCGGCGCCTTCGTAAATCTGGTAAAACGGATTCGGCATAGCAACAAGGCTCTCACCACCGCCGTTGACCACGGCTTGGGCAAACGAAAACAACGCCTCGCGCGTCCCCGACACGGGCAGCACTTGCGTAGCCGGGTCGACAGCTCTCGCCGGAAGCTTGAATCGCCAAGTCAGCCAGCTCGCTATCGCCTCTCTGAGGGCGTCAGACCCCATAGTAAGCGGATAATTGCTCAACCCGGACAAATGCTCAGTCAGAGTCGTCTTGACGAACTCCGGCGCCGGATGAGCCGGTTCGCCTATCGACCAACGAATCGCTCTCTTCGACGAATCAGGCACGCTATTGGCAAGCAACTCCCCGAGCCTCTCGAACGGATAAGGCTTGCATCTGTCCAGATTTTTGTTCATCGCAATCTTAAGTAAGCCTGCGTGAATGAAGCCGTTGTGGGCATCACGACATCTTAATTCCTTTCGTTAAAATGACCGATCAGCCGCTTTGCAGTCTCTGCCAAAATCGCGGTTCCTATGTACAATCCGGATTCGTCAATATCGAAATTCGGACTGTGGTGACTGCGGCGATCTCCTTCGATCTCTGCTCCCAAAAACATAAATGCCGCTGGAGCTTTCTGCGCGAAGAAAGAAAAGTCTTCGCTCCAGGTCTTCGGTCTAATATCAATCACATTGCCTGGACCGATGAGGTCAATCGCAGCCGCCCTCATCACACCAGCGATCTCGTCGTTGTTGACGGTCGCCGGATAGCCGAGGTGGAACTTGAGCTCGTAGTCACCACCGAGCACTCTCGCAACGCTGGCGGCCCGTTCCAGTTCGGCGCGCAGAAGAGCTCCAGTCGCCTGGTTGAAGCTCCTGATCGTGCCCTCCATGTTCACCTCTTCGGCAATCACGTTGCCACGAGTGCTCGAGCTCCGAAAGGAACCGATCGTCACTACGGCAGGTTCGAGCGCCGAAACCCGCCTGGAGACGATTTGCTGAACAATCTCGACCACTTGCGCACCAATGACAATGGCATCAATCGTAGTCTCCGGATAAGCGCCATGTCCGCCCTTGCCTTTGATGGTGAGCGAGAATCCGTCTACCGCGGCCATGACTGGTCCGTTGAGGATTCCCACCTTTCCTGCCGGCAAGCTGGCATCGATATGCTGCCCGATAACGGCGCTAACCCCTTCAAGCGCGCCATCTTCGAGCATGCGCACGGCTCCGGACACGCCCTCTTCGTCGCCATACTCCTCGGCCGGTTGCATCAGCATGCGAATCGCGCCGCCCAGCTTCTCGGTCGAGAGTATCTTCGCCGCGGCCAACGCGCAACTAACGTGAGCATCGTGACCACAAGCATGCATAACCCCAGGATTCTTCGAACAGTACGAAGCCTTATTAGCCTCCGCAATCGGCAATCCGTCCATGTCCGCGCGAATCGCAATCAAAGTGCCCTTGCCGTAATCAGCAGTCACGCCAGTTTTGCCGACCTTGTCTTTCACCTGAAAGCCCAGGTCTTTGAGCCGGTTAGATGCAAGTCGAGCCGTCTCATTTTCTTCGAAGCTCAGCTCGGGATGTTGATGTATGTGACGCCTGAGCTCCACAATCTCATCCTGAAGCTGTTTTGCCTTATCAATGGCGGTTAATGCGGTCGACATAGGGCACATGGTCCTCTAGAACCTCTTAGAAGTTGGGTAATTGCCGGTCTGAATTAAGCGAAAAATTGCGGTCTTCCACCACCGCCACCCGGCTTCCAACTTGCAAAAGCCTCTTCGACGGTGGTGGCGGATATCTTCAGCATCATCTGGCTCAAAGCCTTGATTTGCTCTTCGGTGAATTGAGCGTCGCTCTCTTCGATGGCTTTTCTAATTACTCTTTCGGCTTCCGATTTCAGCATGGCCTGTTCCTCACATATGTGCGCTTCTCCAGCGGCAGCGCCGCCACATTCAAACGGAACGAAGGTCGTCACCCAAACCGGCAGCACGTCCTCATGTCCGCAGACACAAGAGTTTATCGCACTTACTCTGGCAATACCGTCGAATCAACTCACATTTCGATATTGCAACCGGAACAAAGACTCAACCATCAACTTGCGCGAATGTCCCGATTTAATAACTGGTTAATGTCTATCGCCCGTAACACTCCAGGGATAAGGGTTTTGCCAAAACTTTCTCTTGAAAACCAAATCGAGAGCTCCAGCCCCAGCCGGGTTACGAGCCCGATATTATGTGACACTGCTAACCTTCCAACAGACGCAGCTCCTTCTTCCAGGTTAATTACCATGGGCTGGGTACAATGAACTGGATCCCGATCACGAACAGTTGGACCAATGCTCAACCAGTCTGAAGGTTCTCAGAGACTCAAGGTTCTCTCAGATAAGCCGACAGCCTCCGATCTTCGATCGCTCATCGAAGCCGCTTCGCAGGAAAGCGGCGCAAAGTTCTATCTTGGCTGGACTGTCAACAACACCGACAACTATGCCATCTCACTCGTCCATGAGGCCGAGCAGTGCGACTGGCAGATGTTCATCAGCCGCGGATCAGAAGAGACACAGGAGCTCTGGCAACTAAAAAGCAACGAAGTCGCTCCCGTGCGAGATCGCATGCTGGAAGCACTAGGGCTCAAGCCCACGGCTCTGCGGACAGCCCAGTCACAAGTCGGGCATGAATCACTGACAAACGCACCACAAGTCAATCTCATGGGACAGGACTCTCTGACTCAAGTGAGCCAGGTGGGGCAGGACTCATTGACGAGCGCACCGCAAGTGAACGTCCAGATGACACCTGCGGTTGAATCATTTTCAGCGCCAGCACCAAAGAGCGTTCCTAGAGCCACGGTACCTGAGCTAAATCTCCATACCTTCACCAATATCCCGGTGGAAGACAACATGAGCGCGTTGATGCCGCGCGAAGAGATGCTGAAGGGCAATCTCAAACTGGTTCATTTCACCAACCTGGTGCAATCGATAAGCATGGGCGCCATGTCTGGACGATTGAAAATCCAACGCCATCCAACCACCTGGGCGGATATCTACTTTGTGAAGGGCGTACCGGTCCATGCCGAAGGCTCCAAAGGCACAGGCGAAGACTGCTTTTTGCAGGTCGTCTGTTGGTCCGACGGCGATTTCAACTTCGAACCGAAGCTGATGACGGACGAAAAAACAATCAATCGTGGACTGGAGATGCTGCTTCTCGAAGGCGTTCTCTTGCTCGACAACACGTCATACCTGATGAAAGCTGGTATCAGGATGAATTCAATTCTGCAGCACGTCAATGAAGATTTGAGTGAAGAGGAGTTCGAGGAAACCATGGCTCGAGGTGAGCCTCTCAGCATGACGCTCCTCAAGCAGTTTTATATCGAACTCGACGGTCGGGAAACTCTGGAAGACATCGTCAGCGACCTCAATTTACTCAGATCACAGTGGGTTCCTGTTGTCGCCAACCTGCTCAAGCAAAATGTTATCGCACTCGTATCAGCACATCCCGCCTCGCATCTTGATTTGCAGCCTAAGCAGATCGACAGCGGATTGATAGACTCGGTAAGGAGAGCAATGGTTTCCGGTGAATCGGGGATCTTTTCTTACCCGGCGCTCTTGTTCCTCCTCGGCGTACAGATCAAGTGCGCGTCGTCGGCGATATCGGTACTGATTATGGAGATTCAGCCAACACGCGCTACGTTAGCCCGAGGCAAGACCGTGCTTTCCGCCGGCGAAGTGCAAGAGCTAGCTGAGCGAGTCGACCAAGCGACTAGCGGTCGCAACGTGCTTGCTCACTACGACGACCGCGATTTCGCTGTAATGTTGCCAGGAATTCGGGCCGAAAAAGCCCATCGCATAGCAGAACGGATCTTCAAATCTCTAGCCACGAGCCCTCTCGATCGGAAAGAAGGTGCTGGAGGCATGTTCGTCTCGATCGGTATAGCATGCATACCTGACGACGCAATTGACGTCGCGACATTACTCGGTGAAGCGGAACGAGCAAAACTGCAAGCTTCCAAAAGCGGCACCGGCATTTGCTTGTCGAGATCCAGCAAGCACGAATCTTCTTGATCCTCTTGATATCACAAAACACTGCTTGCATAGCCACTTTGGCATCAGATACGGTGCTTAGAGAAACATAAACAATGAAACGATATTAATTCAAGCTCAATAGTGTTTGAAAATGCTTATGGCACAAGAAGTTCCAGGGACTGGGGTTTTCCAGCACCGACTTTGATATTCAATCACCGCTCTACCTATATTTTTGGTATCGCTTGCGATTCCACAACTAGTTGAGAGGCTTCTCAAACCACAAGTAGTTAATAGTTTCGAATAGCCAGTCTAACAAGTCCTTGCGTCGGAAGCGCAGGGCGATCTGCCTGTGAGTGTGCCTCTGGTCACAGAGAACATCGGCAGAAGAAGTAACTGCATGCGAGTTGCGAGCTCTGCACTCGGCCTCTTGCACGACAACATCTTCTTCACCTGCTTATTAAGGAAATTAGGCAATGCTAGTAAGAGCTGCTTTGATTGGTGGTCCGAACATCGGCAAGACGAAGCAGATCAGCCTGCTCCGGAAGCGCGGGTTCAAGACCATCAACGAGAAGGCGACCGAGGTGATTCAGGAGGGCAAGCTCTGCCCGGTCATCAACCCGATCGGATTCCGGCGCGAAGTCGTAATCCGCCAGCGGGAGCACGAGGTCGCCATCGCGATGAGCGGTACGAAGTTCGTCTTCACCGACCGCGGTGCGTACGACGGGCGCTACTACTGCGAAGCGACCGGGTGCGAAGAACCGTCCTTCCTCGCGGACCTGCCGAACGGTCTGGTCCAGTACGCGTTCGTCCTCGCCCCCGTCCCGTGGGAGGACGACGGCATCCGCTACGAGGACTCCGCGTTCACCCTGCGCGTCAACCCCATCGCGCGTCGGGTATACGAGGAGACGGGCGCGCGGGTGTTCGACATCCCGCTGCTCCCCACGCCCGAGGACCGAGTCGAGATGATTCTGTCGGTCCTGCGCAACGAAAACGTCATCTAAGCAGCACGCGGAGGCCGGTCACCACCGGCCTCCCGTGCCCGCCCATCCACCACAACCCCTAACCCGCTTTTTTACCTTTTTTTGATCATTTCTAGTTCGTCTAGCCCGCGCTCCATGCGGGAGAAGGACATCCACCATGCTGCGGTCTAATGCCAAGCGCGGCGACATCGTAAAAGTCACATTCATCAACTCGGAACAAGGCGGTTTCGAAGCCCAAGAACGAATCAACCGCATGGAAGTGCGCCTAGTCCCACCCTTTCCCACGGCGGGTCTCAAGGTCCAAGTCCGAGCGATACGTCAGTCTCGGTCGACCCACACCAGCTTCTCGCCGATTGTATCGCGACCGAGATGTCACCGAACACGAGGGCGGAGACGGGGTCGCACTCAGCCCCAAGACCTCGCCTCTCAACCGCATTACCTACTACGCTCTTTAGTTTCACAGAAATCATCCCTCGTCCCACAAAGTAAACGTTCACTTGCGGACGTTTTGAGGCTGGTTTCGCTGAGGACCAGCGGCAGAGCATTTTCTGCAAAACGGCTCCAGATGCTGAGTCTCCACGTCCGGCACTGACGGGCTACCTGCAAACTGCAAACTGCAAATGGCTTCCACCACCTGATTTAGTATAACAACCATCACGCTAAAACCACAGTCGCAGAGGGTTGCCCCTCCACGACTGTGATAAACAGAACAGCGTCAATCGACATTTTCTTGCGACAACACTGCTTCGACAGCCTCGAACTCGATCGCTGGCAATCCAACTCTGTGCCAGTCATGGCATGGTGTCAAGAACTTTACCCAGAACCTATCTCCAACTTGAGTTGCATGAGAAATGTTCTCCACGAATCAGCAACCTGGCTGCCGTCAGCGCCTCTAGTCTTATTGACACAACTGAGCGACGCGCATTCGATACTCCTCGCTGCGAGCTGACTGAGCAAGAGCGTATAGTCGCTTGCGGGCCGCATCATTCAATCGCGCAAAGCTTGCTGAAGCACATCTCACCGCATCAATTGCGCCGTCGAGGTCGCTGGCGTCGTATCGCTCTTGAGCCGCAGACACCCAGGCCTCAAAGGCTTTGAAAGATGCCATCCGGCAAGTGTCGGCACAGTCGCGACCGACCTTCGATATCCATGTCAGATCGAATAACTGCCGCCACAGACGGTGCCATTCGAACTGTCGTTTAATCCAATTTATAATTTGCTTTCTCATTGGAACTCCGTTGTGTAGGGAAATAGGACGAAATGGCTGGCGGAAAAATCGAAGCCGATTCTTCTGCAAAAAACCTATTAGTTCATCAGTCGACTTCTAACAGGCAGATGAGGAGACTGTTTACATGAGATCTCCAAGACCTCGTCGGCAATGCCGACCGATTCCCCTGGTCGCTATTCGACTAAGCAGGTGCGGCATGTACCAAAAAAATCAAACTCACAACAAAGTTGAGTGCTAACGCACAGGGCTTATCAGCTCTGTGTCGAAAGGGATTCGTTTGCATTTACTTTATAGTGCTTAGTGATTCTTTCTTGATTTGGATAGAAACTGGAATTCGAATTATACCGATACTATGTCTGCCTGATTTATTAGGCAATGCATTTTTGTAGATAATTCAGAGTGTGTGCTAGCGGCGCTCGGACTGGCGCCTTGGAAGTCTCGAGGCTGGTCCCAGGACCATCTCAATAAATAATAAATGTGGTTTGGGCAAAAACGACTGAAAGACTATTTTTAATGCCAAAAAGATTCGCCTTCAACCATCCGTTTCATCTTTTGAAACTGCCGCACCATACGATGCTGAGACCCGCTTATCCCATTAAACTTCTTCCCCGACCGACAGCTTATTGTCCGAGCGGAGTCCACTAACCCAATTCAAAGGCGTCCACCGAGAAGCAGGCCATGCATTCCACTCAAAAATCTTTGAGTTCAAATCCAAGCGAATGTAGTCCAAATTTGCCGAAGACAGTGAGTCTCCGCGAGCAGAGCCATACAGCGCTCCGAACAATTCATACTTGAGTATTACCAGGAGACTTTGTCACACTGACTCAAGACTACCTTCTCTAGCCTCAAGGAGCATCATTAACAGCAACACCAAGCAGATCTCTTTGTTAACGAGCGACTAGATGCAGGTAACTGCTGGCTGCTTGTCGGTAATTCGTCCGACGTTGACTCACTCTTGGACAACTTAAGGACGGCAAGTTTCTGGGCGGCGCATCGGAGCACATCGATCGAACAGAATCTCGTGTTATAGAACTCTCAAACGAAACTGGAAACACGTATGAACCAATCAAACCATTCTGCTGTTACTTCCCCGCAAGCTCAATCCGATGGAGGCCAACGTCAGCCTGACTCTAAAAATGAAAAATCCAATGACAGGCTCAGGTTTTCAATCACCTACTGGCGCCGCGATTGTGCCAAGTTGCAACAGGATCATCGCGAAGGTCTTCACGGACTCACCGGAGCAATCGCCTTTGGTGTCGAACAAGGACTGGAGCTGTTTCTAATCGCGTCAAGAGAGTATGAACTCGTGCTTGAAGGTGATCTCGTGCAGACTGGTTACGATGATGTTGGAGACTATTCGATGCGCACTTTCGACATTGGCTGGTCAGAATCCGCTAAGCAATCCGGTACCGGCAGTGGTGTCTTGAAGCTGTTTAATCCGCAAGTCCCCAGCGAACCATGCTGCTTCAATCTCACTGTTGGTCCTTGTCGGTGCGATTGCAATGGGTGAAGAAGCCGCTGCCGTTCCTTTAATCCAAGAATTGCCCCCACCAACATATTGAGAAAAGGACGAACGGGCTCGGTTAGAAGCTCTCGCCGAAGTTCTAGTTTCTTTTTCAAAACGCTACTTTCAGGAAAACTTAACATGAATCGAAAAGTCAATTTGTTGTGTCCTCCCCAGCCTTCGTGGTGGTGGAAGCTGCGATGAAATACTTCGATGGCTTAGTCTGAAATTCCGCCCGAAACAAAACCAAGAACAGGCACCATTTCCGGTGCCTTGTCGCGGGACGAACCGTCAAACCGAACAGTTCACACACACACACACACACACACAGGAAATCTCCAATGTCCGACCGACTGAAAACTCACCTCGCCCACGCAGAACAGACCGCCAGCAATTTCGATATCGACCAGATCGCCTTCCTGATCGGCAGCTTCCCGCTGAACCACCCCGTACGGAAGGTGGCGGAGGACTGCCCGCGCATAAGCGCCCTGCTCCCCGAGATGGAGCCCTGCGCGACCGAAACGCTGGCGATGCTGCGGGTCTGCCAGTGTATGGACCGTGAAGACATCGTCGGCGAGGTCGCCGACTGCATGCGTCGCGCGATACGCGGGTAATCGCTCAACCGGTTGCCGTCTGGTAGGTGGTAAAACGTTCGACCCCGCAGGATTCATTTCCACCCGGGACTGATTCTCGAGGAAGACTATAGTTTCAATCGCGGATTGCAAGTTCCCGAGACAACTCCAAAACGGCCACTATGCGAATCCGGACGAGCAAACGCCGATCTATCTTGAGGAGAATAGCCAAGATAGCCTTAGTTCAATAGCCGCGCTTTCCTAGGAGGGAGGCGCGGTTGCCCGGTATGTTTCAACAGTACTCACCAGCAAATGATCAAGACATGCCGCCGTTTTCAGCCGGGAGAGTCCTGACAATGACAGCAACACTCATGATTGGCACCAAGACCGGTGTATTCTTATCCTCCGCCACCTGAGTATATTTAAGTTCGCAGATTGCTGTCTGTAGTATCGACAAGCCAAGCATTTAACCTGTCGATTTATGGGGTAGACATACTTAATTTGGTAGTAGCAAGAGATAGAGTGAAAGAACTGAGATGATCATCAGCGGCGGTATCAAATAAGGTGGCAAAGTAAACGGCAGCGTTATTGGCACGGGCAGCCGCATGCCGCGGCAGTTCAACGTCAATCGCGGCCTTCTGGGCTTCACCGTGACCAAGGAATGCGCCATGAAGCTTTAGCCACGCAAAAGACGTGCCCAGCGCCCGAGTCGGGTAGTCATATCGTCCTCTTCAAGCATCACGAAAGCGATTAGAAACTCTTTGCCGGCAGGTTGCTCGCAGTAATACGATGTTGTCGGGATAACTGACAGTCCAGCCAATTTGGCGGTCTCGAGGACGATGGCGTCGTTTATCTCGGTGTTGAATTTTACTAAGAGCTGCATGCCGCCGCTTTCATTGGCCCACGTCACAACATCGCCGAAAAAACGCGTCAATCCGAGGACCAAGTTTCTATATCGATTTGCGTAAGTGGTTTTCGTCTTTCTGACATGACGCTCAAAATGTCCCTCGTTGATGAACTCTGTGATTGCGAGCTGGTCGTAGAACGGAAGACTAGTGCTTATCTTTGTCCAGCTGAGAGACTGAGCCTGCCGAAAGATATCAACTAGACCTTTCGGTAAGACTAGATACCCGATATTGATCAGCGGAAATAGTGTTTTCCACATGTCGCCGATGTAAGCCACGGTTTCATTCCTGTCTAACGCCATCAAAGCGGGAAGAGTCGACCCTGTGTGACGAAATTCGCAATCATAGTCGTCCTCCAGAATCAGGCAATTGTGGTCCTTCGCCCAATTTAGTAATTGTGTGCGGCGCTCCAGTATCAACATCGCTCCAGTCGGGTCTTGGTGAGATGGTGTTACGTAGATCAGGCTCGGCTTTTCTGGAATCGATTGGAGCTCTTCAACTCGAAGCCCCCCGCCGTCTACACCTACGGGGATGATTTGCGCTCCCAAGGAGGAGAATAACCGCCTTGCAAAAGGAAATCCAGGGTTCTCCACCACAACTGAATTGTTTTGCTCGACGACAATTTGTGCAAACAGCTTGAGGGGGCTGAGTGCATGCGAAAAAACTATTATTTGTTCAGGGTCACACTCAAGAGCCCTTGAGCGAAACAGGTAAGAAGCAAGCGCGCTGCGAAGGGGGAGGTATCCGAATGGGTCAGTGTCATAATAGACCTGCGTTAGGTCACATTCTCTCAGCTGCTTCAGCAGAACCTGACGCCAGGTCTTGATTGGCAGCTCTTCCGGAGGTGGGGCGCCGAAATGTAATTCCGGAAACTCGCCCTGGTTAGTTGGTCCTGAGGGATAGCTCATTAAACGTTCGGCGTATTCAGTCAGCCGGCGACCGGCTATCAATTTTGCGTCAGTTGGCAGAGAGTCCGTTTTGGCTAATTGCCTGACAAACGTGCCGACGCCAGATTCGGAGGTTATGAACCCCTGGCTGAGAAGTTCTTCATAGCAGCGACTAATGGTCTTTCTCGATACGCCCAAGACGGAAGCCAACTCGCGACTGGATGGAAGCAGCTCTCCAGGCATGAGCTGCAAAGTTTCAATTGCCTCTTTCAGCTGGTCGAAAAGTTGCCGATAAATTGGAACTGGCAGTCTTGGTGAAACCCTCAATAGAAATTGGATGCGCGACGCGCATTGGCGGTCTTGTTCGAGTATCGATTGGTTCTCTGGTACGTCCAAACTAAACTCCAAAGCATTCGAGTTTGGCTTCAGACTGAAGTATCGTGTGATCCGTTTGCCGCACCGCATACTCAAGACACGCCAGGATGTACTCATGTTCAAGAGAAGGATAATCTCTAAGAATCTCCGCATAGTCGGCACCAGAACTCAGCAACTGAAGAACATCCGCAACGCGCATTCGAGTTCCGCGGATGCATGGACGCCCCCCGCACTTACCTGATTCAATGGTGATTCTCTTTAGTAATTCAGTCTTGCCAATCAAAAGCAAGCTCTCCCGGTCGTTGTGCATATCATACCGTTAGTTATTGGTATCTTGCCATACCAGCCATAGCAGACTTCTCCCGGTCTATTGCGTCAGCGCGTCCATGGCGAGCGGATTTGAACCTCCGAACTGAAATGAATTTCGCAGAATCACGAGGATTAACCAGCGCCGGGCCAGGAAGCGCTTGGGATCAGGCTTATGTGCATCGCTATAGTCAGCAAGAACACAATCTCTTCCGTATAGGTGCTCCAGTAGACGGCCGCGATTTGTATAAGCAGTGCTGTTTGCATATCCGTCGGTTGCAATCGAATGTGACAGCTCCTGTGACCGCCGGATTAGCGCGTTGCAAGCCTCACAAGGCAAAACGGCTCAAAGCTCAGTGCAAGCCCGTCAAGTTGCGAATGAGGAAGTAAATCGCTGTAACTTGTGCGATGAGAAAGAGCGTCAAGATACAGAATCCGAGTATAAGGTCCCAAACGATTGCAGCTTCTTTCGGACGGAGCAGAATCAGGATGCCAAATCGATTTGTGATAAACATGAGTAAGGCGATGGCGAGAAAAAGATCGCACGCAATAATCATAGCTACAACGTATTTCTGAGGCGTGACCAATATTGCCCCCAGAACGCAAAGCGCGCCCGTCAGAAAACGCTCTGTCCAACGGTCTGATTTTCGGAGATGATCCCGATTCAGACTGCTCAAGTAAGCAAACGCTTTCCATGCGGTCACTAATCCACATCGCCGCTCCTCTCCGTTCCAACGAGCTTCGGCAGTCAACCCTTCTTCAGTTCTCTCGTCAGGTTGGTGCCATGTGGCGAAGTTTTGTATACCATTTTCTGGCATCGGTTCTCCTCTCTTGAACCGCGATGACCTATCGAACAAGTTGCACAAGCGATCTGGCAACGTTTCGAAAGGCTACGCTGAGCTCGGATGTTTCGGTTACTTGATAATACTGGGCTCCGTGTCCTGATATTCCCGCGATGCCACCACTCGAGGGGTTATTGTTGGTATCGGTCAATACGGCGGTCTGGCTGGATTGAAGGGAGGGCACCATGCACAAGCCGATGCAATAGACGGGTATTCCATATTGGTTGCAGATGCTAGCTTGTGTTCTGGCATCCTGGGTTGCATCACCGCTGAAACTGGTTACCGTTGGCATTCCATCCGTGAAGAGCACGATCGCTTTTGTTGCTCCGGCTCTAGCCAGACCCCGTCCACCCTGAGCTGTAGAGCGCAACTGTTTGTTGGCGCAGTCAAGCGCTCCGGCTATGTTGGTACCCCCGTAGGCAAGTAGCGGTTGAACAGCGTATTCCACCTGGGTGAAGTTGCTGTAAGTTGGACCGGGTCTGGGATCGAGATCGATCTCTGGGTTAGGAGGTTTGGGTGACACTGGATCTGCTGGAAAGTTATTCGACGTGTAGGTCCAGGGAACGTCGGTGATATTGCCAATGGTGCTATAACCGATGTCGGAGGGGCAGACTGAAGTTGAAGAATCACCGATGTTGCTTCCGAATGTCACGAGTCCCAGATGAACATCACAGTCATTGTTCATGACAGTAAAAAAGTTTTTTGCCGCAGCGATTGCATCGTTGATTGGGCGCCTATTGACGAGCGCAGCCTGGACATATGCCTGATAGTAACCCTGCTTGGGTGTGATTCCCCAGCTCTGGTATGGAACCTTGGCACTGTTTGCGACGGCAACAGACTCGAGGTTACCGCGCGCAGCTTCGACTAAGCAGCCGACCGTATTTGCTGGGAAGACGTAGGTGACACCACCAACGGTTACAATCTTGCCGGCGCTGAAATTGTTTGTCCCATCAATGTTGACTACAACATCGGTGAATCTGGTGGAAGAAGCGTTCGGCGCGCCAGCCCCATTATTGGTTCCGCGATTCGAAGGGCTGAAGCGATAGATTCCGTCGGTTGAATCGAGATTCTGGGGACAGGTTGCGTTGAGGGCTGTGCCGGTGGACTTTGTGCAGCGAAACGCATCGTACAGGTTTCCCTGGCCCAGAATTCTATAACTGTTGGTCGAGTCAGTTTTATATCTTTCGACGATAGACACCGGTGTGAAGTCATCCATCGAACTGGATATGTCGAAGCAAAGGACGATATCTAATTTCGGCAGACCGCCATTAGACGACTCGACTATCGGCAGGACACCCTGCCAACCAAGGAATCTACCAAACATCGGAACAATTCCGAATGCTCCTGTCGCCTGAATGATCTTGCCGCTGGTGCTTCCTAGCGGCACTGGTGCTCTGGTAATCGGATCAAGAAATTGGAAATGCACTAGCGACTCGTTGGCACCGACATTGAGCGGAAGTGTAGACGATTGGCTGGCGCTAACCAATGATTGATCCAGTATGCTATTTTGACGAAACATCGCCAATGCTGTGGACATGGCGGATTGTTGCGTGATCAAGGGATCGACGCTATTCGCGCTTGCGTTCGTTGCTCCGGCTGCGAGCGCACAACTTTCGACGCAAGCCTTCAGTTGTTGTTTTGCCAGAGTATAGCGTGCAATTTCTGCGGTAACCAATGAAAGAGGAGCTATAACAAAGATTGCAATAACAAAAATCAAAATCAAGACGGCTTGCCCGCGAGTGCGATGAGCATTATTTATTTTTCGTCGGTCTGATCTCATAACTGCGCTTGCTCGTAAATTGGCGTTTTTATAATCGGAAACGTGTAACGGCGGTTGAATTGAATAGTTCCGTTCTGGACGAACGAAGTACCGAAAAAGAAAATCGGAGCTGGGCAGCGTATAACGGTTGTTGTTGTCACAGTCACATAGGGCGAAGTGTTCTCAGGTGGATTTCCTCCGAAATCGTTGTATTCGAAGTGTGGACTCGCAGTGGACGTGAGCACCGGTTTCGATACCAAATAGCCATCAGTTTCATGAACTTTCAATTGCGACCTCGCTGCCTGAATTGCCTTGATCTGCGAGGTTTGTTGTGCGGCAGCTCGGGTAGCATCACGACAGGCCGAATCATTGAGCGACATTCCCAACATGATCAGCCCCACGTCCAGACCGAGTGCGCTGAGAACGACCATGAGGAAAGAGGAAATTGTAATTTCCAGAGAGCTGACTCCATGATGGCGTCGAGCGGATCGCATTTGTGATCTGGGGCGGCAGGTTCTCACTCTTCTCATTGGGTCAACCCCTGGGTCGATTCGAACAATACGGATGCTTTGGCGGAGGTCGAGATCGGAGTACTGAGACCTGGAATTTGCATAAACCATGATGAAGGGAGCGGAACTAATGGTGCCAGCTGACCCTTCAGCACTACTTCGAAGTTATACGTACTGGTACTGGTATCGGCTGGACTGGATAGGGGGACGGCTTGTTTGCTAAGAGCACCACCTGCAAGTGGGGCGGTGACGATGTAGCAATTGACCTCAGTTAACGCGATGCCGGTAAATGCGCTGGCCGCTTGGTTTGCAATCTGCTGTGCCGTGCTGACGGCCGAGCGATCTTGTGGTGGCGCAGGGTCAGCGAGAAACGTGAAACATTGTGATCCCGATGAAGCCGCTAACCTGGCCGCGCTGACGAACAGCGCGTACCGGAAGCCTAGTGTTCCCAACGCCATTAGCGGCAAGAATAACATGATGAAGAGAACCCATAGCGTCGGTCCGAGTTCAGCTATCTGATTGCCTTTGGCAGAACGTACTCTCGCAGGAAATGATCCGGGTCGACAAACGTTAGAACTTCGCGCCCGAGTAAACGAGATCCGTTTGTCTGAGACACTGGAACTGCGCATACAATGCGCCAGTACAGAGGAAAGCCGTTCGAGCGGGGAGAAAACGATAACGCCCGAGTAAACCGGGATTGATTCTTTTGACTTGCTCATACTCATTCACCCGCGAGCCGATTTAGTAGCCACGGAGGTCCTGTAAACAGTAAATCGCAGCCTCGACAACCTGCCATCCTACTTTCGGACTAGTCCATCTCGAGCGATGGATGATTATTTTGTCCCTATCGATAGAAGGCAAGCGGAAAAGTAGCTGTCGACGATTGCTGAAAACGAAGTGATACCAGTAAGTTTGGCGAATCATTGAGACTTCGCCACGCCTCACCCATTTGGGTGAGACCTCCTACGAATCATTTCGACGAGCGGCAAAGTCTACCCCTGCCCCGACTCGGCTAGGATAAACGTTTATTGTTGCACCCGAAACTAGCTCAGGCGATCCGCTGCTCCTGGATTGGCGTCTTGCTCATCGCGTCTTAATGAAGGGCAGCCAAGAAAGCTGGCATATTTGGTTCTTATACATTTGAGCTTACGCAGAAGCCACTATGCGGATTCGCTCTCGGTCTTCTCAACAACTTCTCCTTCACATCCTGCCCCAGGTGTTCGCTGTCTCCCAATTCTTTGAATTACTATGCTGGCGCCTGCTTATGGGATCGCGCTCCTAGGGACTTTCAGTTTGGCGTTTGACAATGGAGATGACTCCACTTGGCTCGACAATTGCGACATGGACATTTGCTATCGACGAACTACCTGACTGTCTGACGGCCTGGCTAGGCGTCAGATCAAGTCTTAGCTACGACAGATTACTTGCCCCACATCCGCTCGTGCTGTGCTCGCGCACCTTCGAAACTTTTTCGCGTATTGGATCGACTCTCCGCAAATTTACGATCGAATTCTTTGCGCCTCGCTTCGAAATCGCGCTGGAAATCGTCGCTCTTGCTTTTCTGCACTTGCTGATGGTGCTTCTGCAATGCTGTTTGTTCACTGCGAATCGAGAGCGAATTAATAAAATTGTTGACTGCAGGGGAACTGAGCCAGGCAGCCGTACCAGTTCCGCCTATGATGTAAAATCGTTTGCCTGAGGCGATAAGCTTCAGACGCATCATCACTGATTGAGGTTTGGAACCAACAGTGGTCGACGCCCCAGTTTTGATATCGATCTGCCTTGCTGGATGACCTTGCTGTGTCGTGGCATAGCTTCGAACAAGAGTTCCCTTCGTCTTCTTCACAAGATCTGCGGCAATCGCATCGTACATTTTGTTTTGAATGACAGGGGAGTCAATCGCTTGTGGAAACACGACGTATGAGACTTGATACACGCCACTAAACTCTGGATACGTGTAATCGACACTCCTCATCCCAGCGATGTTCGCGTACTTCACTGACGGAGTCCCCGGCAGCGCAACACTAAATAAACCTTCTGGATAAAACAACGCCTGCAGCTTATTCGGGCGTCCGGCTACCGCCGGCATCATTGGCATTGGTCCATTTCCAGATACCTGCTCAACGTCGTATCCTTTGACTTTCAGCAAAGCCGGAAGACCATAGCTACCTGTCAAGTGCGCGGCTCCGACCGCGACTAAGACGCTGTTCTTGCCCTTTGTCAATTCGTCTAGTTTCGCCGCCATGGCGATGTTTCGTTTGTCAATCAACTCCTTCTGAAATGACTCCAGAGCATCGTTCTTCGAAGACTCCTCGAAAATCTTTGTGAAAGTCGCTACATCACCGCTTTTCCATGAATTCTCATACAACTGAATGTTTTCCGATAATTTTTTCAAATTCGTCAACGACAAAAGCAGCATCTTGTCTTGGTCTGCATCAGACGAACTACTCAAGACTTTGATTTGCGATGCGCTGGTTTCTAACTCAAGAACGGTTTTTCCGCTTTTCTTCGCTTTGTTTAGAAGGTATTGGTCGATTCCCAAGTCACCGCCAAAACCTTCTCGCTTCAAGGCTCCGGCCTCAAGGAGAATTATCACCATCCATGGTCGATAGTCGTTGTACATCGCCATTGACTCGCCCGCCCAAGTAAGATACGAGTTCAAAGCATCCTTGGTCTTCTGCGTCAAATGCTTCTCGAGGCAGTCTCCAGGCGGATATGCTGCCTGATCGTGCACGAGTTTTTGCAGCTCGCCTTTGTCGATTCGATCTAGGGCCAATTCGACAATCAGAGCGTCTGAAACATTCATTGCTGTGTCGATCTGCGGCGGTAGCGGATAGAACTCTGGTCTGGCAACGTGGATTGTTCCGAGCAGATAAACCGATTGATGGCCCTTTGTGGCTTTCCACATGAAGAGCTTGTGAGCTGTAGACTTCGTGGCATCAACTTCCGTTTTTCCGGAAGTGATACTAGGCTCTGTCGCTGGAGTTGACGAAGTCTCTTTCGGCGTGGAAGAACTTTCCTCAGCCTTCTCAGCTCCAGTCTCTGCCTGAGCCGATACGGCACAAAAGGCTGCCAAAAACAGCGAAAGTAACGCCTGGTCTAAATTTCGAACATGACTCTTTTTCATATTTGATGCTCGCACTGAATCATTCGAATGATTCATGCCCCTATAGCGCAATGTTTAACCTGGTGCTTCTCGTCCATCATTACCGAAATATTGGGCAGCTCTCAGCACCGTACATGCAAACAGAGACCCTTTCCTTTGGGAATTGCTTCGGAAAGCTCTCGAAGAAACGGACGCTCGATTCGGCAAGAAAACTCCTACATCGAGCGACAACTACAAGAAGGGTCTAAGCCATGGCATCCAACACCGATCATCAAAAAAAGCTGTCCGACATGTCAGATGCCCATAGAAAATATTGGCTCCTACAGGAGTCTGATGCAATGGATTAAAGATTGGCTCCTACAGGAGTCTGATGCAATGGATTAAAGCTTGTCACCACATGCACCATATCCAGTACCACAACTCCTATTGAGACTTGCTGAACTAGAGTCGAAAGATAGTGTGGCAAACATTAACGGGCGTAGCGCAGAGAGATTGACGAGGTTCTTCATCATCCGGGGTCCCACTAAACAGACTCTGTTCTGAAAGACCGCCAATAAACCACCAAAGCCAGTAAATTTCGGTGGTTCTATACACCTCATGAATTTCTCATGAGGTGTAAGTATCCTGATGAAATCAGTTTTGATATTGAGAGCAGTAGGCAGCTGGGTCGCGCTCTGGCCTTAGTGCTGCCATGCCGAAACGCCCACTTAACCCAGTAACTAAACCTCCACTCGGGTGCGCGATGAAAATATACAACTGTCTTTTGAAACGACAAAGCAATATCGCTGCTGAAGCGCTTGGCGCCAACCCGGAAGAGACACCACCTTCCGAGCGTTTTTTCACCAATCTCAGACGATTGACGCGCAGCTACCCTCACATTCAGCAGCAGAGCAAAATGGATTGTGGCGCCACCTGCCTGGCAATGGTCTGCTGGTTTTATGGGCAACGACCAAATTTGAACCACATCAGACAACTCTGCGGCGCAACCATATATGGAACCACCATGGCTAGACTGGCTGAAGCGGCAGAGCAGCTCGGATTTGTTGTAAGAGGTATAAGAACACCGTACGAAGGTCTGGAGCAGCTGAAATTACCTGTAGTCTGTTTTTGGAACGACAACCACTATGTAGTCCTATATGAGATAAGTTCGGACCGAGCAATTATTGGGGACCCAGCCTCCGACGCACTTACGATTGATAAGGAGCAATTTTGTCGATCCTATTCAGGAGTCATACTGGAGCTGGCGCCGACGACGAAGGGGCCCGTTTGGGCCGAGACCAGCAGTTCGATTCAAATGTTGCTTCACTTTTCCCTTCAGTTCAAGGACAAGATTCGCGATGTCTTCATGGCTTCGTTTGCGAGTCAGTTGTTACTGCTTGTTCAACCGATCTTTTCGCAGATAATTATCGATAAGGTTATCGTTCAACAAAACCTGAGCATGTTGAATGCGGTTCTGATTGGAATGCTTATCGTCTCATTGATTCAAACAGCGATAAGTTACCTCAGGGCCTTTCTTCTCAGCTACGTCACTATGCGTATTGATCAGGAGCTGATAATCAATTTTTATCGCCATCTGCTCAGCTTACCGTTTCGTTTTTTTCAAGAACGCACGACTGCGGACATAATCACTCGATTCGAGCAAAATCGCACGATCACCAGCTTTTTGACAGGTCCTGGGGTCACAATAGTTCTCGACGCAATCACGTTTATAATCTGTCTCGGCGTGTTGTTCTGCTACAACATCAAATACGCGTGCGCTTCATTTGGATTCTTGTTCTTATATGCCATATTGATGGTGGCTACGCGACCGTATCTCAAACAATTTAACCGGATCGCTTTTGAGAAGAATACAAAAGTACAATCCAGCCTGCTCGAGACCGTAAAGGGAATCGAAAACATAAAAGCTGGAGCAGCAGAGAATGAGCGTCGCTGGAAGTGGGAAAGTCTCTTTCTTGATGCCCAGATGGTTGGCTTTAGACTTGTGTTGGCCTCAAGTCTTATAGGTGTGGTGGCGCGGTTTATCAGCCTGTCTGGCGAGTTACTGCTCTTGTGGTTGGGGGCGACATTGGTAATTGAAGAGCAGATTTCTATTGGTCAACTCGTCGCGTTGCAAATGATAGTCGCTCGTCTATCACAGTCTGTTCTGAATCTAGTTTCGGTATGGGATCAGGTTCAAAATGTCCAGATTGCGATGGAAAGGCTGGGAGATGTGATGGAAGCTGCGCCGGAAGAGCCATTTCCGCAAAGTAAGATCCCGCTTCCATCGATCGCCGGAGATGTGGTTTTCGACAGGGTCACTTTTAGATATAACGAGGTAATTCAAACGGACACTTTGTCCGAGGTATCATTTCGGGCCAGGTCAGGCGAAATGATCGGAATCGTTGGACGAAGCGGTTCAGGCAAGACAACGCTTATTCGATTGCTTCAGGGATTGTACCATCCGGTATCAGGTTCGGTATCAGTCGACGGCAAGAGTCTGCAATTCGTATCGTTGCAGGACCTCCGCAATCATATCGGTGTGGTGTCGCAGAGAGAACACCTTTTTTTAGGAACAGTTCGCGAGAACTTGTCTTTGTACGAACCAGAAGCCACTCTGGATAGGATCATAGAGGCCTCCACAATTGCTGGTATTCACGATTTTATTCAAACACTGCCCCATGGATACGAAACGCTTGTTGGCGAAGATGGATACAATCTCTCAGGCGGTCAACGCCAACGGCTGGCAATCGCGAGGGCGCTTGTTAAGCGTCCAAGTATTCTGATATTTGATGAAGCTACCAGTGCATTGGATTCAGAATCGGAGCGGCACATTCAAAAGGCAATTCAAGAACTACGCGGCGAAACTACTACGTTCGTCATCGCTCACAGGCTTTCAACCGTTACGAGCGCTGATCGGCTCCTAGTCATGGATAGTGGACGGATTATCGAAACCGGCACCCACCAGGAGCTAATAGAACACAAGGGACTCTATTACCAGCTCTTCAGTCAACATCTTAACTTATAGAGCAGTCGCCTTGAACGAGCGGGCCGGACAAACGAGAGGTGAAAGTCATCGATACTTTGAGCTTAGAACGAAAGGTTTGCGTGGTTCCTCCAGCAAATGTGCATGACGTGCAGTTCCCAGGTGTAGAAAGGCTTGAGTATCCTGCTCGACGCTGTTGTGCCGCACTTCACGTAATCAGCGGATTGACCGCCGCCTTGGTTGTCTGGAGTGCTGTCGCGCGGATCGATTTGGTGGCACAATCACCAGGTACGCTTATTCCAAGAGGCGATGTGAAAACCATTCAGCCGCCGAGCGATGGCACCATACTGAAAATATTTGCAAAGGAGGGGCAGCATGTCAGACAGGGCGATAGATTGGCTCTGATGGATCGAGTGCCGCTGGCTGCGGATGTGCAACGGACGCAACACGAGCTAAAGCTTTGTAAATCAGAACGTAGCCGACATCTCAGTGCCGCCGAAGCCTTGAATGCTGCCGTTGAGAACCCTGGAAAGTTTCCCGATGCTGAGTATGATACTGCCACCGTCGGTAGTGAAATTAGTGAGCTCTATTCCGCCTATAAAAAGCTTCAGGAAGACAAGCTTGACTTTACGGAGAAATCGTCTGCAATTGGGATGGATTCTGATCGAATCAATCTGAAAGCGAAACTAGACAGGCTTTCTGAGCAGCGTAAGAGTCTCGAATCCTTCATCAAGCACAAAAAAATTGAGTTTGCAACCAAGGAGCGCGCAACACAAGAGTACGTAGAAGAATTAAAACGTCAGGTCGCGCAGGCAAAAGCAGCCCGACAAAAGCTTATGGACTCCGTTGCCAAAACGAAGGAGCAGGTTCGCTGTTTTGAGGCGATATATAATGGCGGTGCGATATCTCGTGTGGCCCTTCTCGATGCCTCCAAAAGGCTGGATGAGGCTGAGCAGGCCGTTCTTCAGACGGACGCGAGAATATCGTCCGAAGAGAATAGAGTCTCTCAAAATCAGTTGAGTCTTATCGAGGTTAAGGCGGCATCTTTGGCGGCTATTCGCCAATCAGAAGCCGAGGTGGAGCGAATAAATATAGACATGAGCAATACAAAGTTGCAGTTTCGAGACATCGAACGCAAACTTAACCTTTCCCGCGCAAACTTTCAAGCTGCATTGGCCCGCACGAGAGCAGCCTTCCAGCAGGAGACAGATGCACTTGCTGATTGTGACAATAGAATCAAAGTGCTCGAAGTTGCTTTAGGATCGTCAAAACACACGTACGACATTGCCGAAATTCATGCACCTGTTGACGGCACCGTAACAGCCATAAAGATAACGACTGACGGACAGGTAGTGGCGCGTGGTGAAGGGCTGATGACCATTGTTCCCTCACATGCCGGCTACCTTGTCGAAGCCCATGTCGCCAATCGCGATTTTGGATTCATACAGCTCAATCAGACTGCCAAAATCAAGCTCGACGCGTTCCCCTACCAGGACTACGGTATCATCCATGGTAAGGTCGTCGAGATCGAGTCGCAACCACAACAAGACAAGGACATCGGTTCTTACTTCAATGTTCGAATAGAGCCCAGCCGAGACTGGGTGGTAGCTAGAGGGCGCAACATCAGTTTGACCAACGGAATGACCGCACAGACTGAAATAGTAATTCGCAATAAAACCGTCCTTGAACTCGTCCTCGAACCATTTGCCAAGCTGACCGATGTGTCTCTAAAGCACTGATTGTCTTGAGTCACCGCCAAACTAAAGAGCATGTCGAGAAACAGTTTTGTATTGCTACCTCAGAATCTTGCTTTAGTTGGGCGATATCGTATTTCCCGTAACACAAAGTTTATTGGCAATCTTGAACTTCGGCGCAGAAGGTTTGCTTAGTAAAGTGACTTGTCATTGAATCACTGTGATGGGAATATTATGATCGATGATCCAGCTTGCAGTGGTGAATTCGTATGGCCAAGATTCTAGTCGTAGAAGATGATCCGACCCTGCTCGGAAACGTCCTCGATTGCTTGAAGGACCAGGGCCATCAGGTCGAGTTTAGCATGGATGGGAAAGACGCTCTGGAAAAGCTCGACTACTTCAAATTCGACATACTGATACTCGACCTCGAATTACCGATCGTTAATGGCATCGATGTTTGTAAGAGCTACAGGAGTAGTGGTGGCAAGATGCCGGTCCTTATGCTGACTGGGCGTGATTTGCCGGCTCAGAAGAGCGAGGGGCTTGATAGCGGTGCGGATGATTATTTGACGAAGCCGTTTGACGAGGGCGAACTGTGCTCGAGGATAAGAGCGCTGCTCAGGCGACCACATACCTATACGGGCGCCAGCCTGCAATTGCTGGACATAACGATCGAGCTTGACACCAGGCGCGTCACCAAGGGTGGTGAGGAGGTTGCTCTTGTACCGCTCGAATATAATCTTCTGGAATTTTTGATGAGACATAAAGATCAAACATTCAGCCTTGACGCTATATTGGACAGAGTTTGGAAAACTGGTACTGATGCAAGCGTTGATGCTGTGCGAACCTGTGTGAAGACACTACGGCGTAAAATCGCCAATCCTGATGGTACTTCGATCATTCAAACAGTTCACGGCGTTGGCTATCGCGCTTCGGAATCAATCAAATAGCAACAAGCATGTCGTGGCAGTCTGAACCAGAAAGTCGAACCCTCGCCCAAGGTCGAACGAACACCGATGTCGCCGCCATGAAGTCTTACAAGATTGCTACAGATGGATAGACCCAGTCCTGTGCTGGGATAGGCTGACGTAGATGGGTTATCATCGACTTGAAAAAATCGATCGAAGATAGCTTCTTGGACTTCCTCTGGTATTCCAGGACCTCTATCCGTAACCGAGATCTCGATTCCGTCTTCAATAGGTTTTGCCAGTACCACAATCTCCCCTCCTCTTGGTGAGTATTTAATGGCGTTGCTAAGCAAATTCACTAGGACTTGAACAATGCGAGCGCCATCGACCATCAAATCGAAGTCTACGAATTCCGCTTCGATGCTAACATTTTTTGCCTCTGCCAGAGAGCTAATCGATTGAATCGATGTCGCTACGATAACATCGAGGTTGGTCCGGTCAATGTCCAGGCTAAGTAGATCCGATTGGATTTTTTCCAGATCAAGAAAATCATTTACGAGACGCACCATTTGCGATGCACTGGTTTCTATTCGGTCAAGGTAGGGTTTGACAGGGTCCTTCAATTCCGCTCCGGCTGTAGATCCTAAGTGCTGTAGACCAACAATAATGGAGGTCAGCGGCGAACGCAGATCGTGCGACACCATAGCGACAAGGTCTCTTCGTATCTGGTCAAGGCGCTTGCGCTCCGTTAAATCGTGAGAGACGCAGAAAAACTGACTTTCCGTGTCAGACCATCTAATACTCCAGAGAGTATCAACCAAATCACCGCTCTTGGATTTGATCGCGATTTCAACCGCGTGATCTATATGACTACTTTGAATAGCCTGCCTGAAGGCATCGGACATCTTAGAATCCGAATTAGACATTATGTCGACCAAGCGTCGCCCAACCAGGTAATCTTGATCGTACGCCCACTGTTTTCGACTAGCTTGGTTGACCGCTGTAAACTTAAGATCTTCGTCGAGAGTGCAAATTACATCGATCGAGTTTTCAAAGATTGTCCGTTCCTTGCGAGCGGATTCGATCAAGAGATGAGCCATCCTTCTGAAGACATTGTCTAACCGAGCGATCTCGTCATTCCCTTCCAGTGGTGATAAAAGTCGCTCGGACCTACCCAATCGCTCAGTGTTATCTACCAGTTGGTTCATTCTCCTCGTTGTCGTGGAGTTGAAATAGGCTGCCAGCGCTATCGCGATAAGGATGTTCATGCCGACCCCGATGAACGCCCATTGCTCAACAGCATGGCGCAATCGCCCCTCCACTTCCGGATAGCTTTTCAAAAGCTCTCTCTGTTGTTTGATTATGTTGGAAAAGCCGTCGGACAATTGCAAAATGTTGGCATTTATCTCTTCCAAATGTCTGGGCTTGATGTTATTGTCGTTCTCAATTTCGTTCAGTAGCGATTGTGAGTGTGCCACCTCATTCTGAACTGATTCGCTGATGCGGGCGACCGCTGAGACTGCCGCGGGATCGTCGTCAACGGTATCGCGCAGCAGACCAAGTTGAATGAGGACTCTGGATTTTACGTCGAGAAATTGAGTGGCATTCTCTGGATTCTTTGATACCGCGTAGGCGGCCAATGTGGTACCCATCTCTAGGCAAAGTCGTTGCAGTGTCTCTGTCTCCATCACTATGTTGCGGGATCTCTCGATTGACGCTGCCTCGCATTCGAGTTGTAACAAAAAAAAGCTGAGAACGCTTATCAATACCACTTCGAAAATTAGTGGTACCAGTACAAGCACCCATCCCTGATGAGTAAGTCGTTCCGGTAGGAGCTTGGCTACTTGTCTCACCCCCTTTGCGGTCCACATTCCAGAGCCTTAAGTCGTGCTTCGAATCGAAGCAGAATTTTCTGTGTTCCCGTTGACTGATATCTGCCGAGACCTTGAAGAAGCCTTCTTACCTCGCGAATCACCTGCTCTGAAGGTCTTTTGCCGCGCATATTATCTAGCTCAGCCCGAGTGAGCTGAATGTCTAATTTGATAAATTCAGAATCGTCAGGCGCTGTCACAGCAACTTGACAACGCCTCATGTACTCGCTCACCTCATCAACTCGGTTTTGTCCAATCAGTGCTTTGGCCATCATAAAGTTGGGGACGGCCAGCCGAACTTCATGATGCTCATTCAGTTTACTGAGCATCATGAGCGATCGTTGAGCCTCCAACTCTGCATCCCGAAATCGTCTTTGCGCGATTCTTAGCTCGGCGAGATTCGAGTGTAAGCGCGCACATATTCGATCTACCTGACCGTTGGCGTGGCAAAGTTCCTTTGCTTCGCTCAGCATCTCGTCGGCGTTGCTAAGATCTCCTTCTCTCAGACAAGCCAAACCGTAAGAACGTATTGGATCGATGAGCCCAGCATCTCTGGGGCCGAGCTTCATTCTTTTCACCTGCACCTCTTCTCTGAAAAATGGAAGGGCTTTGTCTCTTCGCTCCCATTTCGTATAAAGGTTTGTCAGGCAGTGGAGAGACTCCATTCGTCTGATACTGTTATCGTTGTTTCTTTGCAGTAGTCTTATCGCGCTTAGGAAGTATCTTTCGGCTTTCTCAAAATCCCTCCTGTTCAGTGCGGCTTGACCTCCTTCTATCAACGTTGTCCACGACTTCTGCAAAGTTGAGTTCATGCCAGGCCTACTGGCTTCATCCGAGGCGTGCTTATCTTGATTTTGGTTGGCGCCTTGTTTATGAAAAGAGATGGTTCGAGCAAACAAGAGCCTGTTGGCCAAACATGCGCTCGGCAGAGGCCGTCCGGCAATAACGGCTGGACTCATCACTTTGTCCGGTCCTGAATCGCATAAATCGAGTCCCCATCTGCAGCAATCGGGGCATCCGTCCATGGGAAACGGTTTTATACTCGGTGTGTAGCGATTATCCCGGTAGCATTGCAGCGCTTTATTGAACTGCTGGCGAGCCGCCCCCAATTGGTTGCGA
Organism: uncultured Candidatus Obscuribacterales bacterium; assembly: GCA_964418155.1. Taxonomy (GTDB): domain Bacteria; phylum Cyanobacteriota; class Vampirovibrionia; order Obscuribacterales; family Obscuribacteraceae; genus JADYXR01. The sequence continues at coordinate 53,554 of CAYQKX010000045.1, forward strand.
GCCAGGTAGCAAAATCCTTTTCCGGCGGCCGCTTCTCCACTCAGCGATTGAATTCTAATTTGGCTGTATGCCTGCAGGGCCGCGTCCGGCGAGCCGTTAAGTAGATCCATTCGCCCAATTTCCAACAGACGTTTTTGCCTGAATATGTCATCGCCGGAATTAGCCGCCTCGAGCTCCTTCTCTGCAAGCCCAAAATGGAGACGGGCCGAGCTGTTGTTGCCGTCAGCTAAATCATGATTGGCAATCTGACGAAGGCGGACGTAGAGTCTCTGATGATGAAGCTTAGACCACTCGGAAAGACTGCAACTAGAGAGAAGCGACGCCACTAGACATCCTGCTAGCAGGAATTGATGAGTTTTGCTGCCTAAGTTGCTGAATTGTGCTCTTTGATTCATCTCGTAGAGTACAAACCGAATCTACGTCTGAGATTCTAACTTATCTACGAGAGCTCTTCGAGAAACAATAAATTCTACGGCCTTATAGGACGGGGGACTTTGATCGAAGAGGATCCGCTTGATGATATGGAAAACATTCTGCTGCAGTCACGTTGATTACCCATAGAACTCACAAGAAGCTCAGACGGAATCGATACTATTTGTACGCGATGTTTCTCTGATGAGAATTTGAATCTAAGCGGAGTTGCTGATGGCTGACCGAATCACAACGAATGATACAAATAGTTTTGAGCCGGGTTCTTCGACTTCGAGTCGCTGTCGATTTCTCGACGAGATTTTTGATTCCGCATCAAAAGGCACGCCAGTCAAGACCGAAGAGAGTACAATGACTGGATTCTCTAGTGGACATTTGTCGCTATTTGTCGGACGAACTCTTAGTGAAGAACGAGCGGCCGATCGGAAGTGCAGCACTACTGGCGGTGCCGCCAGTGAAGAATTAGAAATGCTGCAGGATTTCGAAGTCGAGGGTGCTGAGTGCGGGGCACCTGTTTCGACGAGAGACCGAATACTAGCGTTTGCCAAAGAGTCGGAAATCCTGTCAGTCCAGGTCAAAGCCATTTTTGAGGAGAGTATAGATGCATTCTCTAAACGCTCTGAACTATCTTCTGTAGAAGTTGAGAAAACGTATGATCAGATTGGTAGGTTGTTCGCCGATAATGAGAGAAATGGTCCCTTCAACAAAGTCGAAAAAGAGATTCTGGCGGTGCAATTGGCTTGGCATGTCGCGCATCCCGGACGGCAAGAGCAGGGCTCGCGATTTACATGTAACGTCACGGCACTAAGGGGAAGTCTAATATCAGAGACCCCCTACCTGTTTGCAAAGATGATTGCCGATGTCGGAGTGAACGGCGTCTATGTAACTGCCGACGGTACCACAATACGACCGCCACTGAGAAGCCTCAAACTTCCACCGGTAGGGAGTTTTCCCCCATCGCAGGGAGAAAACTCTTGGCTCGGACAGATATCTGATCAGGTTATGGTTAACATATTCTGGCAGAGACAAACAACAGATCCGCTTCAGCGTGCAGTCACCAAGGGTGAGATCGTCTATGAGCAGTGGCCTGCCAGGCATGGCGATACTGGCGACCGTCTGTTCCGAGTCAAAGACAATACACGAATCATGGAACTGACAAATCGAAATAATCTCTATCCTGCCCGGCACCCTAATCTTTATGCAGGCGATATCGGATCTATTTATGGACAAATCACAGGCAAGGATGAGTCTCAGCGCGTCGTTGGCAGTAAACTCCTGCAGGCAAAATCGGGTAAAGCTAATTTTGTATCGAGTGAGACCGATCTGGAATCGGTCTTGACCAAGGAGCCCTGGCCTAAGATAGTGCAGATACATACATCACAATCACCCTTCTTCGAAGATTCGGGCAATGGCACTGCAGGCGGGGCTGGTGGACATCTCGGTTGTTGGCATGTCGTCCTCGTCAAAGGATATGATTCGAAATCGAAACAGGTAAGTGTAGATAACTCTTGGGAGCCGGGAAAAGACCATACGGAGCCGAATCGTCGAATTTCTCTGTCAACTTTTTATAGAGCAATGCTTGGTCCATAGCTCTACATGGACTTATTCCGTTCTTATCCACGAGGGTATGCCACCATTATCTTGATTTTGTGATGGCAAACCTTTAATGCAGATTCCTTATCGATCAACTGAACCGGAGTCTTACTTGGGTTGGGCAGCGACACAGCTCTTGTCGTCAGAATAGAGTAAGAGCTTTTTGAACCTCAAAGATTCCTCATAAACTATGTGTATTGTGTTTCCAACTACAGAGTTCCGCTGTTGTTCTTGGAGCATTCAACTGTGAGGTATTCAAATGAAAGCTATTAGTCCTGATTTTGTGGGTTTGACTATTGAAGAAATGAAAAAAACTATCGGTGGCGCTCGGCGCCATCAGGAGCAGCCGATCGTGGGCGGTGATGACCATTCAAGTCTACTCGACCAACATAATGGTTTCGCTTCGCCTCTGCCACCGCTTGTAGATCACTCGATAGACAGCGGTAACACAAACCGAAGGGCTCGTCGAGACTCGATACAGGGTGGGCGTTTTGGCTAGACGCTGAGTCGACATCGTCGGTCTAATCGACCGCAAGCCGAGATTCTTATCTTTACTAGGCTTCCCTACCCATCTCCAGTTCTAACCAGCTGGTAATCTGCTAATAGTGACCGGCGTTTATCGAGGCCGGTCACTATTAGCCTGTTCATCGAGTTTGACGGCTGGACTATCTGCTACCCCAACTTGGAAAGCTCGTCGCTTAAGAGTCGTCAGCACAATACTCTGTTTTTAGGAGGATTTATTGAAGTCCGAACTTTTACCGAGTTGATTCAGCCAGAATCCAAGGGAATTTCGATTTCTGGAGATCTTGAAACGGACTCGAACACATCAGCTTTATGGCAAGCGATGCGCTTAGTTACATTCCTGTCTATTAAGCCGAATGAACGCCCTCTGAGCCTTTCAGAGGTGTTTTTCGTCTCAATACTGTCATTGTGTAGGTATTGCCCATAGTGCCCTTCTAACAGATGAAGTTGTGGAGGAGCATCGACCGGGTAAATTACATAGCCACCATCTGCATTTCCGCCGGCCCTGAGCGCTTAAATCTGAGTTAGGCACCAATTCAAGAAGAATTAGTGCCTAACTTGTAAGTCAGCGAATATCTTTCGGCTCTTCACTTCGTTCATCGCGCGGCGGAGCGGTGCACGAAAGTCTAGATTCTTAGTAAGTTCTGTTTCAAGAGCCTAGTCTCCGAGCATTGTCGGTATGCCGCTTCTCCCGAAGGAGGACAAATCACTTGTGGCTTTCATAAGATCGGAAAGATCTGATGGCGGTGGCGCAAAAGGATTGGCTGGCCTCGGTATGTAAGGTGGACCAATAAATTCCCTCGGGTCTTCGTTGGGATCAGGCGAACCGTTTTGCGGTGGACTGATCGGATTCCACGATGGCGGCTTGATGTCCATGCCACCGGTTGTCTTCGTCATCTCATAAAGAGTTAGAACCTTTCCTAAATTTGGTTTAGTCTTCATTTGTCTACCTCGCTGTCACCTAATCACAAACTTATGTGCGACGTCTTCTTCCATTGATTAGCGGTCGAGCGTGGTCGACACTGGATTGACCGACGACATCGCTGTATTAGAGTTGCATTGTCGATTTCAAAGTCCGAGGGGAAACTCCCGTTCTCGACTCCTGTTGTAAAATTAGACCCAGAGACACCGGTCGTGATATCGTCAACGCCACCGCCGGTAATGCGGTGCATCTGCTCAAGACTCAAGGCCTCAAGTAAGTATGGATTGGCCTTCATTTGATACCTCGCAATCGAATGCTCTGGTCACAAGCACTCCAGGTGATCTGTTGTGTTGTTGGAGCATCACGATACGGCTTCTTTATGAGAAATTATTGAGTTCTATACAAATTCTCGAGTTGGCATCAGGATTGAGTTCTTCGTATGGAATGCGCATCAGCTCTTCTCTGCGGAGGTGCATCTGAAAAAGAAAAAAAATGAATACGCCTTGTTCTGGGCACTCCCGGCTGATCTTGTTCCTAGTCATTTTCGTCACAGCGCAATTAAGTTGGAGAGAAAACTCTTCTGCCAGTGGGTAAATTGCATTGGTAAGACTCACTCTCGTAAGTCCGCGCAGGTCAGATCTTATCAACGTCTTGAAATTTCACAGCAATTCCTCTAAAGACTTACTGAATTTCTAGATTCTCGTTTACTATAAAAAATAGACCGTCGCAGATTTGCTACAGAACTTCGAGCGCACTTAATGACAGATCAGACAGAGAGAAGCAGTTCAAAGTGGCTCGGTTTAGGGATTGCCGTCGTGCTGTCTTTGCTGTGTATCGGGGTTTTGATTTTTGCTGCAAACATGTTTGATGAGAAGATCAATTTCGGACCGCCACCGACTTGAGTAGGTCATTGTCTGGTGCAGGGGCATCGGCATTGATCTTCGTCAAGATTCAAGGTTATCCAAACCGCCCTCCTTGTGCCGATACTTGGCGTCGGTGTTAATTGTTCTTGAACGGATCTGCTCTAAAATTCGCAAGCGCAGGAGCGCTAGTGGAAATCCGCCCAATCAGCCTGTTCAAGAGTCTGCTGTGGTTGCGCACCAGTCGAGCGATCTCGTCTCTGGACCCAAACATCTGTGACTTGTCGATTCGACATACACAATACGATTTTGACAACCAATAGAGCGTCGGGTTGTAGCGACTTGGAAGTCAAGGTTCTCAGATCCGCGTTCGAAGCTCGTCAATCATTGTATGCTACATCCTCGAGGAAATGGATGGATCTCGACAGAGCCTGGAGGAACCATGAGCACCATTCGTCAATTGAGAGTAGTCGGAATCGCTGAAGGAATATCCTTTATCGTCTTGGTCTTTATCGCAATGCCGCTTAAGTACCTGGCTGGCTACCCTCTGGCTGTCACCGTAGCCGGAAGCATTCACGGCTTTCTTTTCATCATCTATTTGATTGCCATGGTGCGTGCGCTGGTTGAGCACAAGTGGGGCGGTATGAAGGCGCTCGAAGTGTTCGTCGCCGCGCTCTATCCGTGCGGTACTTTCATTCTCGATCGCAAGCTCCGGCTTGAGGAACGCCATGGTGCGGATCACTAGGACGTGCTTCACGGGTCAGAGGCCGGAGGTCCGGAGGTCCGGAGGTCCGGAGGTCCGGACGTGCCGACCTACTGTAGTCTATAAGAGCTTCGTGGATTAACGCGAACCGGGAAGAGGCGTGCTCCGCACGCCACCTCCGATTCGCGCGTCGGTACGGCCGCCTTGCCGTTATTCGACGATGTTGTTACACGCGAAGTCCAGGAAGATGTTCTCGACCGTGATCAGGTCGATGCCGTCGAGCAGCACGCGGACCTGGCCGCGGAGACGGTCGATGCGGCTGAGGCAGCCCGACGCCAGGACAGCCTTCGCCCGGTCGGGAGCGGCCTGCTCCGCGGCGACGAGGAGCTGGGAGGCGGCTTGCAGGCTGGCGACGGCGGCGTTCAGCGTGTGGGTGATCGAGTCGAGCAGATTGTCGGCCGCCGCCGGCAGCGCCTTGAAGTTAGCGCTCGGGTGGGGCGTGAACGTGCGCATCCGCAGCTCATCGACGCGGGCGGCGCATTGCACGACGTCGGCCGTCAGCACGAGCAGTTGCCCCTTCTCGTGCGTGCAGAAGTCCGCGAGCTTGCGGTCATCGGGCGACGAACCCGCGGTCCACAGGGCGGTCACCTGCGAGATGAGGTGGTCGCCGGTCCGCTTCAGATCGACTGGCTTGCCGAGTTCGGTTCCGAGGAAGAGCACAGGCATGTTGTCTCCAGCGTTCGAGTACAGGTTGGTGTCAGGTTCGGACGATGCGGCGCTGACGCGCGGTGCGGTTAACGAGCGTCCGAAACTCGCTATCGTTGTGACAACGATCCGCGGTGCGTTGTTGCGAAGCCAGCTGCGAGAACAAGCAATCATGCCGTTCTGAGCGAGCTCGGATACCATCGACGTGCACTGCCCGTGAAAGTTATCTAGATGTTTTTACTCTCAGAGCAGATTCTTCGATTGTTTCTCCAGGCATTTGTAGTTGAAAGAGTTGTAGATCAAACATATCAGCGTACATCAGTCACATACAAGATGGTTTTTTGCTTTAATCATCACCATGCCGTTCGCAGTTATCGACTGCAATACCGGCTCCGACAGCGCCTTTTCCGAGACGGTCGAGAATGCTAGCCAGACCCGATTTCAAAGATCAACTAGCACGCCTGGATTTCATATCTACTATGAAAGCAGCTGGCATTGATATTGGCTGTATCCATAAGTGTTTTGATGACGTGAGTGCCTCCGAAATGTGACTTAAGTCACTATTTCGGCCCACCTCCGAAAAGGTAGAACAGAGGCATGGAGTATGGAGAACATTCAATGCAAAAGCACACCCTCGAAAATGGTGCCGTTATTGCCGGTTTGACCAGTGCTGTCGCGACACGGATCTCCGGCCGCTGCCTCGACGCTTTTTCCGCAGCACGCAGAGCCGCAGCGAAAAAACCGCTATGGTCATTCATGCTCGGCTCGGTCGTCATCGCAACCCTCTATGTGGGCTGGTTTTGGCTCGACTACTTCTTCGCCTCCCCGGTCGAGCTCTATCATCGCACATGGAAGGCCGCGCTCGAAAATACCTACGATCCGTCCCAGCTGAAGAATTGGAGTAAGTTCGAACACTGCTACGACAACGCCATAAAGACCAATAAAGACGCCGTTTTCTTCGCCAACAAAATGCTGTCTGCAATTGGCGATCCCTACACATTTCTTCTCGGACCTGAGGAATACCTTCAGCAACTAAAGCTGCAGAATGGGCGCTTTGTCGGCATTGGAATCATGTTGAAAACAGTCAGAGGAGAAGGTGACAAACAATTTCTCGCTGTAAAGTCAGTGATGCCTGAAAGTCCAGCACTAAAAGCCGGACTGCATGCAAATGACACCATCCTTAGTGTCGCAGACAAGGATTCGACAAACATGTCAGGCTGCCAATTACAAGAAATTCTCCGTGCGAAAGCGAACCAGGCGGTCAACCTTGTTGTCAGAAGAGGCAACCGGATTTTGCGATTGTGCTTGACACCTGCAGACGTACGAATGCAAAATGTAGTGCTCGAGCCATCCAACAAAGATGTCGCGCACATCGTCATCAGAGACTTCGTACAAATCAAGACCGCCGATCGAGCCATGCAGATACTGCAAAAAACCGCTCACCGTGCAGCGATAGTGCTCGACTTGCGCAACAATCCTGGCGGTGCGGTAGAGGATTGCCTCAAGCTCGCCACAGCATTTATCGCTGAGGGACCGCTCGTGACGCTGAGAGTACGTGAAACTGGCGGTTACTACACTGAAACCTACACTGCCAAGCGCGATTGTCTCGAAGTCGTCCGCAGATCAGGTGGCAAGGTGGTTAAGGTCAACCGAATAGAACGCCTGCAACCGATCGCCGCGAATCGCCCCATGGTTGTGCTGGTCAACGGCAACACCGCCAGCGCCGCTGAAATGATTGCCGGTGCATTAAAGGACAACAAGCGCAGCACTATAGTTGGTACTCGCACCTTCGGCAAGGGCATCGCACAAACCGGGCTCGCCATCGCTAATGGCACCTTCCTCTCTGTTACTTGCGTCCACTACTTCACGCCAAAAGGCAGCTTCCTTGGCTGCGGTCGTGGAGGCAAAAACAAGCTCGAAGGCTTGCAGCCGGACTTGCACGTCGCCGATAGCATTGACAAAGAGAAGGATACTCAACTGCTCCGCGCAATTCAGGTCGTTTCAAAAAAGGCATCACAAGCTAGAACATAGAAGACAACTTCGATTTGATGGGACGAGAAGACCGGATTTCCTCCCCGGTCTTTTTCGTCCGCACAGATCGAAGTCACTGCCCTATTTAACTGCGGCTTGCCTAACATTGTTCGCAAGAAGTTGCGAAAGCTCTTCGGGGAGCAACATTCCGCATCTCAGTTGTCGCTCGGGCGAACGAAAGAAAACAAAAAGAGCAGCCGGGGAGACGTCACACCACCCCGGCCACCTATGCGTAGCTCTATCGACGCAAAGTTGTTGAAGTTGTTCCTAGCCTTTCACACAAACAATTTGCCTGAGCTCGTAGACTACATCGACCAGGTCTTTCTGCGCCTCCATAACTTTATCGATCGGCTTGTAGGCCGCTGGCGTCTCATCGATAACTTCTGCGTCTTTGCGGCACTCAATACCCTCTGTCGCCTTTTTGTGGTCTTCCAGGGTAAAGCGGCGCTTCGCTTCCTCGCGAGACATCGCTCGCCCCGCGCCATGAGAGCAGCTATGAAAACTCTGCTCGTTGCCTTTTCCTTGCACGATGTACGAACGAGCCCCCATAGACCCAGGAATGATGCCGAAGTCGCCTTTTCTGGCTCTTACAGCTCCTTTTCGCGTAACGAACACGTTGTCGCCGTAGTGATTCTCGATTGCAACGTAGTTGTGATGACAGTTGATCACTTCGAGCCCGACCTCGAACGACGGCACTCCAGCCCCCCTGGCGGCCGAGACCACTGAGTCGAGCATGGTGCGGCGATTCGCCATGGCGAAGTCTTGCGCCCAGTGAACCGCCTGTACGTAGTCATCGAAATGTTCGCTGCCTTCCGGTAAATAGGCGAGATTAGTATCCGGGAGATTGATGAACCATCGCTCCATGTCTTTCTTCGCCAGCTCGATAAAATACGTACCGATGCGATTACCCACCCCCCGAGATCCGGAGTGAAGCATGAACCAAACCCGATTTTCCCCGTCCAGACAGACTTCGATGAAGTGATTGCCTGTGCCGAGCGTTGCCAGATGGTTGATATGGTTGCCTCGATCGATTTTTGGATGACGCTCGAGAATGCGATCGTATCCAGGCTTGAGCTTGGCCCACTCCTCAGTGACCGGACCGGGCGGGTCGTTCCATGCACCCTTGTCGCCCGGTCCACCATTGTTAGTCCGTCCGTGAGGGACGGCAGCCTCGATCTTGGAGCGCAACTCGCTCAGGTCATCTGGAAGTTGTTCCGCCTTCAGACTCGTCCTTACAGCGACCATGCCGCAGCCGATGTCGACACCGACCGCCGCAGGAATGATCGCCCGACGAGTAGCAATGACACTACCTACAGTGGCACCCATACCCCAATGCACGTCCGGCATCGCTGCAATCCACTTGTGGACGAACGGCATCACGGCAATGTTGGCAAGCTGTTGCGCCGCTGCATCCTCCAAAGCCACTCCGCGTGTCCACATCTTAACCGGGACACCACCCTTGGTTGTAAGAACATTGAAGTTCTCACCCTTCGCTTCATTGATTGCGTATTCCACCATGTCGCTCACCTTTGTTTATCCAAACCCAACAAAAGGTTCTGAAAGCCAACCTTATGCTAACTACTGGAGTCTTAAGACTAGGACTGTTTTTTCGTAAATGTAGTCTTGAGCCCGGACTTACCACGCGCCGCCTGCTCGGTGTGCTGTGCAGCGACCAATCGCCAGAGACCCGAAGCAGTGCCAACCTTGGAAAACATCTGGTCGGCTTCTTCATGCCTGCCTGTCGCATACAGCAACGCGCTGTAATTCTCCATCAACAAGCCGATCTCAGCGTGGTTATAACCAAGCACCTTTTGCTTGATATTCATCGCTCGCTTGTAAAATATCTCTGCCTTTTCGTATTGTTTTTGTCCATGATAGATAAGCGCAAGGAAAGTCGAGATCATCGCCAGTCCAAGATGCTCGCTACCGAAAATCTTTTCGTAAATGTCCATAATACGCTCGGACAAAGGCTGCGCCTCGGTGAATCGACCCATCGAATAGTAGAGCTCGGCCAGGCTATTGAGCGAATTAGCCACTTCAATATGGTCCGTGCCTAGCGCATTCTCACGAATAGTGACGAGGTGACACCGAATCGGAATCGCTTGAGCACGCTTGCCGAGCTGGCAGAGTGAATCAGCCAACTGGTCCAGGGTCAAGGCTACGCGAGCGTCTTTATCCTCTACGTAGTCGAGCTGCTCAAGGGCCTGCTGCCAAAGGGTGGCTGCCTTGGCAAAATTGCCCAAGCTGACGGCTTGATCGGCTTCGAACTTCAGTTTTTCCCAGCTAGAATCCAAAGCTGGTTCTCCTCATACGTTCGCAAACAAGAGCGTAGTAAATATGCGGCTCCTAATTCTGAACTTCCCTTGTTTAAATCAGGCTAATCATACTAGCAACGTATTTCATATTAAGTCTTTTGGGAGAACCTGGAGCCGGAATCGCTGGAAGAACAGTATGATCTCCTGGTTGAGTCATTCGGCTACAAATCGTGCTTACTTTTCATGTGATAACTCTGTTTCCGGAGCTTATCGAAACCTACGCCAACACGAGTATTATCGGCCGCGGCATCAAGGCTGAAAGATTGGCTGTCGCCACGCGGAATCCCAGGGAGTTTGCGACCGACAGTTACCGCAAGGTCGATGATACTCCATATGGTGGCGGAGCCGGGATGGTTTTAAAACCGGAGCCCTTCTTCGCGGCATTCGAAGCGATAGAAAGACCTGCAGACTCGCCTGTTCTGCTCATGACTCCTCAAGGACAGCCTTTCGTTCACGCAGACGCAAAGCGACTTTCTGATGAAAAACACATAACAATCCTTTGCGGGCACTATGAAGGATTTGACGAAAGAATCAGAACGTTGGCTACTCATGAGTACTCCATAGGTGATTTTGTGATCACCGGCGGAGAACTCGCCGCGCTCATCATTATCGACGCCGTCGGACGGCTGGTACCAGGCGTCGTCGGGAAGCACCTTTCGGTAGAAACAGAGTCGTTTGCCGACGGACTGCTGGAAGGACCTCAGTACACAAAACCAGTCGAGTTCAGGGGCATGCTCGTTCCGGAAATAGTGCGCTCCGGCAATCACAAAGCAATTGCCGCCTGGAGACGGCAGGAAGCAATCAGGCGGACTTTCCTAAGGCGACCGGATTTGCTTGAAACAGCCCTGCTGGACGAAGCAGATCGGCGGTTCATAACACTGTTGCGATCAACACAATCCAACGGCGAAATCTAATATCAGTTGCGAGAGTCGTCTGTACTAAAAGAATGTTCAACACATTTAATCGAAGGACTGGCTAACGCAGAGGGTTTCCGCGGTTCGATTATTGCAATAACTACCCGTTTGTGTTGAAACGCTCAGCGCTAACCATCTAGGGTTTTCAGTGCTTTCTCTGGATACAGCTTCATTTCGAAAAAAACGGCAAAGGTTCACAACAACTGTCTCTACCACACTCTTCCTCGTGCCCAGGCGAGAATGTGGTTGTGACGCCTTGTCGAAACAGCTGTGTCCAGTCTAAACAAACCAGGAGGACTTTCATGTCATCCCCAACACCCAGCCTGAAAGAGGCACGGTCCGCGCTGGAAGCGCAGCGCACCGCACTCATCGAAGGCATCAACGCTTACGTCAAGAGTCAACAACACCTGTGGGCACAGGTTCCGGAGTTGGCTTTTCGAGCCAATGGCCGACGCGGTTACAGCGACAACTACGGCCGCGCCTGGCGAGACAAGCGCTGGGCCCTCCAATCATCCTGCGGGTCGCGAGGTATTCGCGGTTACACCGTGTTCATCGACCTCGAAGCCGGCGAACTTTTGGTGGCTACCGATGACCGCATCCCCGCCTGGCCGGAAGATGTCGTCCATCTGAAGATCACGGAGCTCGACGCCGAAGCCCTGGTGGCTAGTCTGAAGGAGGAGGCCAAGCAGCCCTTCTTCGACGGACGCATGGAGCGCGAGTACAAGCAACGCATGACTGACGCCGGCTTCGCCTGAGTCAACATCACCCATCCCGCCTTTGTGCTAACGAGGATACAACATGAGCCCGGAACAAGCCGAATTCGGAGCGGCGGTGAAGGATGCCGCGCTCAAGTGGGACACACTGACCACCGCGAGGGAAGCTAACGCAGGACAGACCCACGGCAGCCAGGACAAGACGCTCGCGTACCGGTTCGCAGGACCGCCTGGAGTCGGCGAGATGATCATGGCACGGCGGCAACTCAATCGATTGCGAGCCATCGCCGAAGGAAGACTGGACTCTCGTAACGCCCCTGGAGTCCAGATGGAGCCGCTGCTCCCGCCGGGTCGGTGGTTCTCCTTACCGGACAATGCTGTCGGTCTGCCGATCGTCACCAGGAACAAGCCTCTCCCACCGAACTTCTTCGGAGTCGACGCCGTGGTGAAACAGTTTGTCCTGTTCATCGACGAAAAGGCGGCCAAGGAAGGCAATCGGGACTCGACTCCTCCTACTACCGATACGTCCAATCAGTAGTAGGAAGCAACAAATTTCCGCTCAGAACCAGCTTCCCCGGCTGGATCTAACGGAGTCGGCGTGGTTGTTATATCCGCCGATAGCCCGGTTCGGTCTGAGCTTGAGCTCTCGCCCTGAACATCGCCCATAAACGAATCCCAAAAACAACAAGTTGGAGTCAATCATGTTGGAACAAGTTCTGGAACACGGCATCTCCGCCTTCATCGGCATCGCGCTGGTCGTGACGTCGGTGGTCGCGAGCTACAAGGTCGCAAAATCCTTCTTCGGCAGCGAACACGCGAGGACGGACAAATCGGGTGACTTCGGCTCGGCCAAGGGATCGGTTTTCGCGTTCCTGCTTCCCGCGATGGTGTGCATGGCGGTTATGATCCTCGCCACCAAGGTCGTGACCATCCACTTCCTGGGCGTCTACGTCCTGCTGATCCTGGCCCTCGGACTGGGCTCCGCCATCTACGGCGCGTTCAGCAACATCCCCAGGAAGACCGAAGACGGCAAGTCGGACGCGAAACCCGAGGACGCGGAGCCTGGCGACCCGAAACCCGGCGAAGCGGAGCCCAAGTAACGCGCTTGGAACCGCTTCCTGAAGTGTGGACGGACAACCGGTTGCGAGGCCGGAGAACTCCGCCTCGCAGATAAACTGCGCTGAAATCGCTCAATGAAGCGAAGCCACACGAACGGAAACAGAGCTGGGGACTCTGTTTCCGTCGTACGGTTTTTTGAACCCACACTTACTACACCTTTTCGTATCTCAACACGGACATGTTCCATTTCTTGAGGACCGCCCGGCTCCGGCCGGGTTTTCCTCTAACCGTCACCCTACTACCTTTTGTCGTTTTAAATTTCACTGCTGTTTCAAAGGGTCTTGCTGACCGCTTGCGGTTTTTCAGCCGCCCTCGACTGCTCATTCATCAAACACGGTCCTGCGCTATAGAGCGCACCGGGACTCGAACGGATCAGTCGCAACTCCCCTCACAGTCCACACATGCACGCATGGAGGAGCTCTGGATGCATCCTAAAAGACTGGCGAGACACGTTTGCTGTATTGGCAGTATCAATACATTCAAGATACGCTGACTGCAACACTCCATATCAGTGTGAAGATTACGAATTGCAAAAGACGCAAATGCACTGCTCGCAATACTCAAAAGCCTCTCACACTCTCCTTTCCAAAGGTCTCACGAGAATATTGACTTGAGATTGGAAATTATGAACTCAAGGCCTAAGTTAAAGACAACTTTCCAATTCATGCTTCTACAGGCAATATCACACAACTAATAGAGAAGCGCCCTATCTAGCAAGTTTCCACATGATGCATCGCATCGCGTGGAACTCTGCCGTCTGATGAACAGACGCAGGGCGCTCAACAGCGTGTGCTTCACCCCCAACCCGCGAGGAGAAAGCAAATGATAGACTTCGACGAAAAAATCCTCGTGGTTGTGGACATGGAGCCCGACTTCGAGGTTGAGACCAACGACGAACAAGTCTCAGTAGTGGAACAGCTGGTCAGCGAGGCCATGGAAGCCGGCTCTCTGATCATCTTCTTGACCATGAACGACCAAGGGCTTCTTCCTTCACTTCAGGACTTGGTGCGCGAATACAACTCGGCCGTCGAACAGGCGAAGAACAGGCACGACGGCTCGGCCGAGGTCATCGAGGCAACTGGCGGCAGGAGAGCAGCAAAACACGCGTCGTTCGTGTTCTGCGGCGTTGACACCAATACCTGCGTTGCCAGAACAGTCGAAAATCTTGCCGCCAAGCTGCCTGATGCGTGCATCGAGGTGGTGATGGAAGGATGTGGCTCGAGCGACGACAACGACTGGGGTGACTTCCCAGAAGCAGACAACATCACCCTCGTGTCCATCGAGGACTGACGTCGGAGTTCGGTCTGTACGTAGACGGGGAAGGACTGGCCCAACCAGTCCTTCCCCGATCTACGTTTCGCTTGCCCCCAATTCTACTATCCCTTGTCGTGTTTCAAAACACCAAACACCAAACATCAAAGACCTGAGGAGGATGAGTTCTGCCAAAACGCGACAGCTATTCCGACGAGTGCACACTTGCCAATCCACTAGTGGCATAGATACACATACATTCCTGCAGGGCGCTCAACTTCTCCTATCGGAATTCCCGCCTAACTCCGTGGAGGTCACTGAGCGCTCTCGAGTAAATGACAAGAGCACCAGGAGGCGGTGGAGACAAGCTTTTGGCCCGCCTCCACTCCCCTGTGTTCTTTACTTCGCCAGAGATATCGCGGACCCGCTATCTCCGGCTTTTCGGGTCAAACCGATTCGTCCGGTCGCGGCGTCAAGTCGACGGATAACCACCTCAATCTCCGCGCCTTTGGTGAGCGTCTCCCGCTGCCCGCCTTCCATGCAAAAGTTAGAGACATGCAAAAGACCGTCAACACATCCACCTAGCTGAATGAATGCGCCGTACGACTCGAAACGAGCGACTCGACCGGTGATCTTCTGACCCACTTCCAGGGTGGCGAAGAATTCGGTCTGCCGAGCCGCACGCAAGCTCAGCGAGATCTGGCCCTTTTCAGCATTTACGGCAAGCACTTTGACATTGACGTCGTCGTTTACCTTCACATGGTTGGACGGTTTGCTGTTACGCGCCCCTCCGACTTCCGTGCGATAGACGAGACCGGACAGATCTCCGCCAAGGTCAACCAGTAAACCCGCTTCAATGATGCGAATGATTTTGCCCGGTACGATGTCGCCCACCTTGAGCTGTGCAAGCCGCGCCAATCGCAGCTCTCGAAGCGCTCGGGTTTGACTGAGAATTACCTCGCCGATGCGACCCCTGCTCGGATCCGCGCTAATCACCTTGACCTTGAGCTCTTTACCGCATAGATCTTCCAGGCGACCGACGTGTCGTAATTCGCTACGAGGAATGAAGCAGCGGACCCCGTCGAGGTAAGCGATGACGCCACCCACTCGGTCGGTCTTGTTAGAACGAGCGATTCCGCGTTTCGGATCAGGATGCACCTTAGCGGTAACAGTGTCGCGCGATTCCACGAGCTTCGCCATTCTCGTCCAGATTCTTGCATGTTTCAACGAAAGCGCTATCCCGCCTTCGCCATCGACATCCTCGTCAATCACGAAGAAGGGGTAGGTCTTCCCGACCTCTAACTCACCAGGTTCCGCGTCCTTTACGAGAATGTCGGCTTTGAGTCCAAGGGAAACCAAAAAACCTCCTTTCACTGAGCCGACGACCTCGCCATCGACGATCGTGTTTCGCTTCGGAGCCGTCGGCATTTCAAACTGCTGCATCAGGGCTTCCATTGTGAGTTCCCGTACGTTATCGGCAACGACTGCCGCATCAGTAGTGTTTGTGTTTTTCATAAGCGCAATACTCTTTCCTTCCAGGCAGTGCCCGAACAGTCGTCTTGCACCTGGGTCTGCATCATGGCGAACGAAAACGAGAACGCCCCAGCGCGCTGTCACTCGACGGCTCGAAGGGATTCTTTAGTCTTCAGTCAACGTAACTTTGGACGCGTTTTCAACCAATCAACAGCCACAAAGGTGTAACCCGAACCTACAAACACTCTGATATCCAAAGCAACTGTTTTGCCGCCGCAATTGGCAGAATCGCTCTGAATGAGTACGGTTCTTCAAACTCAGTTTTTGCGCTAGACCGTGGTATCACCAGCATCGCCACCCTGCAAAAGCGGGAGTTCTCTTTGTTTCGCGCCAGTTGCCAGCAATCAGACTGTAGGAGAGATTCGCTAACCTGCTATCCGGTGATCGAGCGAAAAGCACTGATAAAGCCGCGAAGAAGCCGACTTCAAGGCGAAAAACTCTATGCGGCACCACCCGCCTCGACAGTCGATTACTGTGAAGATTCCGATAGTTCGCAGCTTCGGAACCGGTGTGTTAGAACATCCAATATCGACCGCCCTGCGCCAGGGCAGGACGGTCATGGACTACTGCATTTCCAGCATCTTGTCAGACGCGCGCACTTCTCAATGCGGACCGGAT
Organism: uncultured Candidatus Obscuribacterales bacterium; assembly: GCA_964418155.1. Taxonomy (GTDB): domain Bacteria; phylum Cyanobacteriota; class Vampirovibrionia; order Obscuribacterales; family Obscuribacteraceae; genus JADYXR01. Next base: position 69,782 of record CAYQKX010000045.1, read on the forward strand.
AGCGTGCGCCACCAAGCCCGCGTGATCTAGCCGATCTTTCCAACCGGCAAGCCAGATAAGCGCGCTTGTGTCATCCGACAGCGGCTTGACCTTCAAAAGGAGTTCCTTAATCTTCGGACACTCGCAGTCAGCAACCCAGGTGCGCACCAGACTGTCGGCGGGGAAGGATCCGATGAAAAAAGCAATCTCGAAGATCCGCAGACTGTCTGCCTCGCGCTCGGCGTCAGCAAGAGACATCTTCAGAAGTTGCATAGACATAAGCAAGTCCTCATTGGTTGTACCGTCATTTTAGTTGGACGGTAGCAGTATCGAGATACATAGACGCACCGTTAAACCCTGCGTTTTCGAAGCTTCGCTTTAGCCTGGAATGGGAGAGCATGCCGTCGACCTATAGAGGCGGTCCGACGAGAACACGTCAACACATTGGGTTCTCCAACCAACAACACGTTACCCTTCATAGTATTGAACTGCTGCTGGTCTGGTTTTCGCGACTCCGAAAAGGTGAAAGTTTAACAGGTGATTAAAGAATACCGATTTGCCCTGTCTGATGAAACTCGTCTTCTTCCGCGCTTCTCCGTATATGTTCGTGTAACCACGTAGGTAAGTTAGCCTACGCTAGACACAGTTGGAAACTAGCGTACGCGTTCACTCGATAACACTGTCGCTCTGCGCTAACTCTGCGAGTCGGATTTCGGGTGCTCAATGTTGTGGCAATACAACCATCCCATCGCAAGCTTAGCCTCACCAGTACAAAAGAAAAACGGATGCGAGACCCCCAATAACCAGCGCAAGAGGCAACTGCAATCACGGTTAACCGTGAAACACAAAACTTCTAGAACTAGATAGGTCTATTGATCACTATCGAGACTCTCTGGCACGGTGCTTCTATCTTTCACTTCCTCGTTGAATGGAGCAAATTCAATACCAAGTAAGCCTTCGCATGAAGTCCTTCGCTAATGTTTGTGCGCCTTTAGCAGGCAGCGAGGCAAACTGGTTTTGTTTGATTTGGTCGCATCGCTGACGGGACTTTAATATCCGAGCCGCTCGAGTGGCGGCTCAACCGCTCGCTGCCGTTGGCAGGGGCAAATGGAGCAAGAGATGGCTCTCAGGAAACACGCGGAGCAGTTGTTGGCTAAGCTGACGATGCTGTACCTGCTGTCGAGGGGGCTGATTCGGAGGATGTGGGCTGACTCTGGCGTTGAACCCCGTCCGGCGACGCTCGCACCGCACAAAGACTTCGAGTTGTACTGCGCGATGCGACAGATCGGAGACAAGATCTGCCGGATCGCCACGAAGCACGGTCGCACCTTCCAGTGGCAAGGTCTCCTCAACCCGAGCTGGCGTCAAACCGATCGGGGACTGTTCATCCAACGTCGCTACGGAATTCCGAACGTACTTTGGACACCATGGGGAGAGTACTTGCTCTTCAGCTCCCTGGATGGCTCCGGCTGGGAAGAGGTTTGGAAAGAGGTAGCCACTCTGCTTGGCGCAGGCGACCCTCAGCCCGACATGGAGATGGGCTCGCTGTCCGAACCGGTCTACGCAATCACCCGTTTCGAAAGCCGTCCGCTGCCGTCCCCCGTTTTTGTCCAGCGGAGTCGTGAAGGCAGGAAGTCTACCCAAGATTTAACTGCGGACTGGTCGAAATTGACCACTGAGTTCCTTCTCTATGACTTCAGGCTGTTCTGCACCGTCCAGCGGATTGGCGAACGGATTCGCGCGATGGCAGCAAAACACCGGCTTCATTGCACATGGTTGGGGAGTCTGCATCCGTTGATGCATCAGACGGACAGCGGTCTGTTCATCGAACGCATCAGAGGGGTCCCGACCATCCTGTGGACGCCATGGGGCCAATACATCATGTTCTACTCGGCTGACTTGAACTGGGACGAAGCGTGGAAAGAGCTAGCCGAGCTGCTCGGCACGACTCCTTACACGCCACGAGAACGAGAGCCGGGTGAAACCCGCTTTATCCGTCAGCGCAGCGTGGAGTTCTCGTGCCTCGGTAGCCTGTCGTCCGTCAACAAGTGCGAGGATCAGACCGTGCCCATGTCCATACACTACCGGCGGTGGCGCGGCGAGATGAGCTCCGCGGATGAGGTGGAAGCTGCGTGGTCGAAGCTGACCGCGCGGTACAAGCAGTAAAACGGGCGGCACGCAAGATCGTTCAAGGAGGGAGGAAGCCGGTAGCGCACACCGGCTTCCTCCCTGACCGATCAGAAAAACGTTTCAATTGCGAGTTGTTATCTGCAATTCGAAGACGTGATACTCGACACGCCCTCTACTATTGTATTTAGCAGCTCAATCACACCCAGAAAATTCATCGGTGGTTCCTTGAACCTTTGCGAAGCTGGACTCCGTGC
>CAYQKX010000046.1:0-70000 GCA_964418155.1 uncultured Candidatus Obscuribacterales bacterium
CCATACCGTCTTTGAATAAATCGCAGATCTTAGATTTAGATCGCGGTGGCTATCTGGACGAAGCTTTTAACGTGATCATGCTTGGAAGCATTGGAACAGGCAAGACACATCTGGCGATTTCACTTGGTGCTAAGGCCCGCCAGTTAGGAAAGAGGGTTCGCTTTTACACCGTGGCATCGCTGGCAACAGAACTTCTGGAGGCGCATGACGACCGCAAACTACCTAAGCTGAAGACCTCCCTATCAAAAATTGACCTTTTAATTCTCGATGAACTAGGTATGGTGCCTTTTCACAAAGACGCCGGCAATCTGCTGTTTCAAGTGATCAACGATAGGCATGAACGACGCTCGACGCTTATCACAACTAACTTGCCTTTCGCAGAATGGACTCAATTATTCGGCACCCAAAAACTCACAGCGGCCCTGCTCGATCGACTCACGCACCGCGCCCACATCCTCGAAATGAACGGAGAAAGTTATCGGTTCAAAGAGAGTCTTGGACGAAGGAAAAAGAAAGGCGCTGCCTAACACCTAACGCCACTAGGGCAACAAACACACAGCGTCAGTGTCGACAAGCGACACGCATGGGGTGCAGATCCACTTCAACTGAATATTCCAGCAGAGTCTTTCCGACCGTGATTCCAGCTCCTTCCAGACACTGCTCCAATCGGTTTCCTCCGGTTCCTCGAAACAAACTTCCGAGCTTTGAAGACCGTCACCACAAAGATCGCAACAGAGTTTCATCTCTATTCTCAGCATTACCAATCCCCACTTTCCAGGTAGTAATGCTATTTACACACACCTTAAATGAGGGTGGCCCCCTTTTCGGTTATCGCGATGGCCCCATTTTCAGTTGACAAAAACAATGTGCGAATTGTGTGTTCTGTCACACTTGAAGGGATCGGCTATCGCCAATCCCCAAAGATGCAGAAACGTATAAAAGAGGTAGTCGTTGAAACTGACGTTGTGTGCGATAGTCCGTTCGGAAAAATTGTTGGTTTCTCGATCAATCTTATTGAGCCAAACATCAATAAACGGATCTAGTGCGGAAAGAATTTTGATCATATCTGTCACGTTAACTACCTCTATTTGCGAACCTTGCAAGCTATCTAGCCGCCTGTACAACCTGGAATATAGCAAATCGCATTGCAGCACATCCATTCCGGCAGCATTGAAAAAGGTTTGCATTTTCTCCAGGAGAAACCCGGAAAGGTTCCTCCGACCCCAACGAGAGTCAAGCACGCGATTTCATATTTACCGCAACAACCAACCCCCCTTCCTTCTGCGGAAAGCGTTGCAGCAACCCCATTCTTGTTCTGGAAAACGATGTGAGGTTTGATTGTCGTTGAGCGTAAATAGTATCACCGGCGGAGAACGATGGCGAACAAGAACACCAGAGATCCGGAGAAAGAACGGTATTGGCGAGTCAAACTGACGCGTCAAAAAGCAAGCGGCTTGAGCCAAGCGGAATTTTGTCGGCGCGAAGAAGTGAACGAAAACTCCTTCTCTTCGTGGAAAGTGATCATCGCGAAAAGAGATTCAGAAGAGAAGCGCGAGAAATCCTCGTTGCGAAAGGCGGAGCGCGAAGCACGCAGTCGAAGCATATTGGTATCGCCGGTAGAGCGATAGGGGATCGATTATGCGGGGCAGAATCGCAATCTTACGAGTTCTTTAACATAACAATAGACATCGCCGCACAGGGTTCGCGTTTTCCTCAATTTTGCGGCCGCGAAGATGTTAGCCTGCCATACAATCTGCCTCAAAAACAGCGAGCAGGACAATCGTCATCCAGTGTGTGGGGGGGCGCACTTGACTTCGCACCATCAAAACCTGTTTCCGCTAATACTGCTCGGTTACAATAGGGAGATGCAATTCGATAGGTGCGCTTTTGAGTTCGGACGACAATACTTTCGAGAGGTTGCTCAGGCAAATCGCCGAGCTTGAACGGCAAAACGGCTGCGTGCCGACCATCCGCGAACTATCCAGGGCTCTGAAAACGAGGAGCTCGGAGTTGCGAGACATTTTAGGAAGGCTGTTGGTTGAAGAAAAGTCGGATGGCACGTCCGCATTCGGAGCAAGTCTTCGCGATATCTTGTTCCGGGCTCCCGGACAACAAAGCGGCGAAAGAGTAAATGAACAGGTGCATTTGCTCGATCCTGAAGGAACGCCGTTGGGAACTGTTCCGACTAAGGAAGCGTTGCTTCTTGCAGGCGAGAGAGGTTTTGATTTATTTCTCGTAGAACCAGAAGCAAACCCCCCTGTGGCGCAGATAATGGAGTTCGGTCGGTTTAAGCTAGAACATGAGAAAAGGATGCGTGCCTTGGAGGAGAATTCTGCTGTTTCGACCTTGAAAGAGCTCAAAGTGAGCTACAAAGTTCACGGAGATGATTATGATGTCAAACTTCAAAAGGCGCAGAAGTTCTTGGAAGAGGGTGGCAAGGTGAAGTTCTTCATTCTTTTTGAGGAGAATGAACCTAATCATGCGGAGCTTGCGACACAGCTGTTTGATTGTATAGCCGATGATCTGCTTGACGTTGCCGTCGTGGATGAGGAGCGGTATCTGGATGGGGATACCGCGGTGATGACGCTCTCGCCTACCAAAACGAAGTAGTGCGACTTTCGAAAGGCAAGTTTTCTATCGGTCAGAAAATCGTAGGCTCCTGATTGTTTTACTTTTTGCAGAAATGAGTTCGCATCGGTGTTGAAGTGAAAGCGTTGCAGCAGGTGCACCATTGCTAGTGGCGCGACAAACTGGCAAAATGTTTATCCATGATGAACGAACTTGAGAATCAGAAGTTAAGGCGCAGGTTGAGAGTTTCTCAAAGCCAGCCATCTATGTGGCAGAAAAACATCAACTTCGGAAGTTTTCGCAGATAGGAATCTTGTCAGAACGTCTTTCAGATATTCGAAGGGATTGATATCGTTTTCAGCGACCGAGAACGAGCGTTATGTTTCGTCTCGAGGACTGTTCTTTGCGCTTGTCGCCATCGTCGTCTTCGAATCGATAAGTGTTTGGATAACAAAACCACCAAAAGTCGAAGGCGGTCCAGGTAGCTCGATAGATAATTCAGAAATCTCATGCGTTGCTGTTGACCGGAGACGCTTGAATCAATTCGCGGCGTCCGCTTAACGACATTGCAACAACTTTCCCCTAACCTCGGATACGAAGGAAGCAACCACGTCTAAGGAGCATGTTATGGGAGAAAATCGCATTGATCAGCTGTACACGCCAAAAGACCCTGTTCAGTTTCAACTTTCCAGTTTGCCTGCCTGCACCGATAATTCAGATTGGTTAGCTATAAGGAACCAGAACAATTTACCTTTGATCGATGCAGGCACATTGCCGACCTTTTCAGACTGGCCGCAAGTTGGTGCATTGCCAGACGATCGACGGCCAGTTCCAGATAGAGCACCCAAACCATCTGAAAACGCTGCTGCTCCGAAAGAAAAGTCTGATTGGTATAACTACAACGATTTGCTGTTTAAGCCTGAACCCGAACCCAGTATCGGCAAGAGCCTGTTTGGGCTCGCCATCGAGCATGCCCAGACAGAACTCCTCAAACAAGCAGTTGCTCAAGTCTTGAAAGATTTTGGCAGCGAAGATTTCGCTGTAAGAGAGGCGGCCGAGAAACGGGCAAAGACGCTCGGACTTAAGGCGATCCCCTTGCTAAAAGAAGGTTTGACGAGTGATATTCCGGACGTGAGACTTGGTGCGGATTTGGCCATCAGGCAGATTCGAGGGGCGGCTTTGAAGAAATGCCTTGATCCAGTAGAGGCACTGAACGATGGTCTCACATCCATGTGTGTTGCGCCCAAACTCACTGATGAAATGCGGAAACGTTTCGACGAGAAAATCCAGATGGCTGACGCCCTCACTGTGACACAAGAAGAGCTGGATACGGCATCCGACCTGATAACGTTGCCGGAACCTGGAGAACCAGGATTCATGAAGGCACTGGACCGAAAATACCAACTTCGTGACGCACATAATTTGAAGAGCGATATAAGACTGTTCTACGCCAGTCAACTTCTTTCGACGGGGAACCAAGAAGACAGTGACAGAGCCAAACAACTGCTCACGGAAGCTGTGAAAATGCCCGGCTGGCAAAATGCTCCCGGATTGATCGTGAACTGCGTGGACAAACTTAGAATTCCTTTGAAGGAATTGCCGCAGGATGTTCAGACGGCTTACCAGGCAAGTCTCGCGCAGATCAAGAGATATAATCAAAACAACCGAATTCCAAGCCACAGCCTTCCAGACTCTCGGCTTCCCGATGGTTGGCTGGTCAAGCCGGACTAGCAGGGCTCAACATAAGTCTTTTGCAAATGGCGAATTTAGTTGTTTGAACAAACCTGTATAGGCTGACTGGATTTATTCATCTGTTGCCAGCCATGTCGCAGAGGGAAAATCGGGGCCGCCGTAATCTCAACATCGCCCTCAATCAAGAATGATTTTGAACTGTTTCCGGAGTTAGGCACAACTGACCAGCGCGGTTCAACTGCACATGCTCAGACAGAATGATCATATTCGCGACGAACCGTCAAATTTAGTTTTGGGATTACAAAAGAGAAGAACTGCGGTCATGTACCGCAGTCACTGCTCTCTACTGTTCGATGAGTTATAGCGACGGTGGCAGAATGTCTGTATCAATCACATGAACTACTCCGTTGCTGCAAATGATATCAGTGGCGGTGACTTTACTCCTTCAACCTTTACCCCATCAGATGAGACGGCAATCGCAAGCGATGAACCAGACCTTCTGAGGCTGCCACTTTCAGCTGTAGTCCAGCCTGGCAGACCGGTGCTTATCATGCTTTGAAATTATTCAGATATACACTCGTTGAAATTGCGCAAACCCTCCATGGTGCAAGAATCTGGGCTATCAAAACGAAGGAAATTGAACCTTCCAATTCGGGCACGACCAGCTGCACTTCCATATCCATAATGAGGATTCGAAATTCTCTGCTTGACGTGGTACAAGAAATGGTGCAGTTCACCAGGTACGCACCGAATACAGTGCGCCCTGGAAACGGAATAGTTTCACACACACTGGCTCTATGGAGCCGGCGATGCCTGCAAAGCGTGGTGCTCTTTCGCGTACTCTTGAAACGCTTGCCTTAGATATTTCAGTTTCAAGCTATCCAAATCGATATCCTTCACCTTTTCCATTTCGGAAGTCGCTACTTTTTCTTGATTTGCTTTTCCGGTTTCATCGTATATTCTGGAGGTGTTTTGCAGAGTCATCAATGAATCTGACTTTCTCGAATAAATTTGCAAAGCCTCGACTTGCGAAGCCTTGCTAATCTTCCTGGTGCGCCGGTCTACGACCAGATTCATTCCAACGCTTTTTATCGCGATATGTTCGGCATCAGGTTGCTGAACTTCGGCCGATCTGAACATCGAGTAGATTGGATCTTGTCCTTCGTATTGTGTCAGTCGCCATCGGTTTAATGGCGCTCGTTCCCACGTGGTGCCCTCATCGTCCTTGACACAACCTAGAAAAACAAACTTGGGAAATTCGACGCGCAGCTTTCCACGCGTGCTTCGACCTGTGACTAAATTTTTCTTGGTGATTTGTTGCTCGCCATCGCTTGTCCATTGACCAGAAAACCATTGAGGAATGCGGTACCACGTTGAGTTGTCGACGCGCTCGGGACCTGGCTCGAACTTGTTGCCAGGGAGGAACTCAGGTGGAATTGCAGAAACCTCGTCGTCAATCTCAATGTTTCCCTCCAAAACTTTTGTCTGGGACAAAGTTGGTGCAGGCATGTTTATGATTAAAAGGACGATCGCACAAATACACGCTTTAGTGATTCTACTGCTGACGATTAACCTCTCGGACCGTCGTTTTTTTAGTCGGTGAAGAAAAGAATTAGACAAAGGAATTCTCTACGTATTAGCAGGAACGTATGCGACTCGAACATCAATTCAGTTAGTTCGAAATATGAGTATGATCGTCGCCATGGGCGAGACCGACCTTATGCGTGGTGTTGGACCTGTCACGTAACCAAGTTGCAATGCCAGTCTTGTTCTCTGCTTCGGCAAGGGTCAAAGCATTGTGCTCGCCCGAGGCGTCGGACTGGGTAGGGTCAGCGCCCTTCTCTACAAGCAGTTGGATTATAGACAAGTTCCCGCCCGCAACTGCCGCCATCAAGGGTGTATTGCCTTCGGCATTGCGAGATAGCGTGTCCAACTTCGCACCGGCTTCGATTAAGGCTGTGACTATTTCCAGCTGTCCATAGTGCGCCGCTAGATGCAGGGCGGTCCATCCGTCATCCGCGTTTTGTTGTTTCATAAACTCACGATGGTCGGGATGAACTGTTCCGAAGGAATTGGCCAGCGAGGAGTCCTCCCGGAGCATATGCCGTATGGTTGATAAGTCGCCGGAAATACAGACCTGGCAAAAGTGTTCGGACTTTTCTTTGCTCATGGGAAATTCTCTCATGCTGATTCGCCCACGATTTTACCCTCTTGGAAGGCCTTGCGGTTGATCTCGGAATGACGCCGTGGTCGCATGGTATATTGTCGGCATACTGAGCGGTCGGCAATCGCAGCAGGGGCAGGCATGTCCGTGACATGCGCTATACGGGCAAGCGTTGAGGAGAAGCCGAATTATTTTTCGAAGGCAACAGTTTACTCGCGGAGAATCTCAATTGCTCGCACTGATCGGCGCGTTCTCGATTCTCTCTGGGGTTGAATCGAGTCTGCCAGCTCATGGACAAGCCAGAGACGAGTCATTCAGTCCGTCCGCACAACGCAGGTACGGATTTCTGCGACCGCAAAATGATGCAGTAAATCATAGTTTGATAATGGGTCTGGACATACCGCCTAACGATTTAGTTGTACCAAATAAGATTCCGATTACGCAAAACGATTTTCTGCTGATGCAAAAGAAAAACAAGGACATCCTCGCGAAAAATCCAAAGAACATTCAGGCGCTGGTTGAACTTGGCTACGCAAGCCGCAATCTGAATGACCTCGAAACCGACATTGGCTGCTGCAACAAGGCCCTTGAGTTGAATCCAGCGTATGCTCCAGGTTATTCCGAAAGAGGGATGGCTTATGAAGGTTCGGAGGACTTTGAGAAAGCGCTTTCCGACTTTACTAAAGCTATTTCGCTCGATTCACATAGCCCTATCTATTATGCGAATCTCGGCAGGTTGTACCTCCGTACAAAGAAAACAAATGACGCAATCCATGCCTGCACGACTTCAATAAACATGGCGCCGCAGAACGCAGTCGTCTTCTATTACCGCGGCAGAGCTTACTTTGAGGCTGGAAACTTTCAAAAAGCAATCGAAGATTTCGATAAAGCAATTAACCTTGATGCCACCATAGAGATCGGATGTTACATCGGCCGAGCTAACGCAAATGCCCATCTAAACTCGATCGACAGGACTATCGAAGATTTGAGAAAGGCTATTAAAATAGATTCTGATGACTTTCCTAGACAGATGGATATGGCATTTACTCGTGGCGAATCCGAAAATACGCCGGAAGCAAGGCAGAGAATATTCGATCTAGGCCGAGAATTGGTCGATGACAAACCTTTTTCGCCTGCCCTCCAAAAAGCGCTATTCAACAGGTTTGTCTCCAACAATTCTGTTGCAATCGCCGAGTTTGATGAACTAGTAAAGCAGTATCCTCAATGCGTGGAATTGTACTTGTACAGAGGCGAAACTTTTTCAGACATAGGTGAGGAAGAGAAAGCGATTGATGACTACTCGAAAGTTCTGCAGTTGGAACCAGCTAATCCGGATGCCTATCTGTATCGAGCGCGGACCTTCATTATGCGAAAGGAATACACAAAAGCGATTGACGACTTGAACCAGCTGATCAAAGTCAGACCCGATCGCTTTGCGTACATCATGAGATCTGGTGCCTATAGCGCGATTGGCGATACGAAGAACTCTTTGGAAGACAGGAAAAGATTTCTCACGTCAGCCAGGAACACGTCCATAGCAAGGAACAATCCGAGCGCGGAAGACTTTTCCAAGCTGCTAAAAAGAGACCTTGATCGATACTTCTCCAAAGTGCTAGCAAAGAAAGCGCAAGTCGATTTTGAGGAAATTCGTTCGACGACAGTTCCAGCTATAGTTTTTGGACTTCCGAGAACTTACTATTGGTTGCGAATAACTGTAAATGGAAAGTTGGTGGATCAGGGTGCTGCCTGTCTCCTGGGGGTTCAGAGAGAGCGATTTTTAGTTCATAAATTTGCCAGCATCGCGGAAATTCGGAAAAATCCGCGCACCATAGATAGTACCTGCCCAGAAGGAGTTCGGGCAGCAATTTTCGAGCGTGCCGGCGTGTCTCGTCCCTTATAACATCCTGTTCCGGATGTGAGCCGGTCCGTAAGCCGTGAGATCGATAGGTTCGTTAAAAGCTCTCGAACGTAGACAATCAGGAGATTCAAGCCATTAGCATTATTAAAGCCAAGCTTACGGAACCCTGCACCGGATGCAAGTGTAAGTCTCAAGGCGCAAAAGATCCGTTCGGAAACATCCTACATCTCGGAAATTTTATTCTAGATAAAGATAGAAATCCTATCGAACCGGCACCGCCGAACTTTATTCGAGCACCGCACTGGGATATTGGTGGCGATTGGGATACAAAGACTTTTAGAGATGTTAGTGTTCAGATTCGAATTGCTCTTCCTGCCGATGTAGTGCGGCTTACAGCAAATCCGAGAGTCTTCCCGAAATCGCGTGGTGAAAAGAGTCCCGGTTTTTGGCCGCAACAGCTACGCGAGTATACTGATTTCCGTGGTTTGAGCTTCCCGTACATCTGTATTGCTCTGATAGACGACAAAGTTGTTGGCAGGTTGTATCTGGACCCCAATTCTAACAATGCGATTAACCGCGACCTTAACGCGGCAATAATCGACAATGTTGTGGTAGATCCTGACCACGAAGAGAAGGGAGTTGCCGACAAGCTGATCGAGTTTGCAGAGAACATCGCACGGCAAAATGGTGTTAGATGGCTTGAAATCGGCGTAGTGAAGGACACTTCGACTACTGAGGCGGCTCACAAACGAAAAGGCACAGATTCCGCTCGATCGTTCATTAGAAGAGGGTTTTACAAGCACCCGTTTTATCTAAAAAAAGCGCTTCAGATCCACTATCAGGCTCGAGACTTACCGAACACATTTATCTTGACACGTTATAAAAATGGTCTCGTAATGTACAAAGATCTGGAAACCACAAGCGTTCTCAGTGAACAGATGCAAGGAAAAATCTTTGGAAAGCTCGTTGGTGGAATGCCTCAATGAAGAGTGTCGCCGCCCAAGGCGGTCGTCCATTAGTTAGAGTTCTTTTGAAGGCGCGCTATAATTGGGCAATATGGAAATAGTCAACGTCGCCGGCTACAAATTCGTCGGGTTATCTCAGCTTCCTGTTTGCCGCTCTCATCTGAAGAAGCGGTGTGACGAGCTTGATTTGAAAGGAAGCATTTTGCTTGCGCCGGAAGGTATTAATATGTTCATCGCCGGTGAGCGATCTGCAATTGACGAATTTATGAGATTTCTGCGTGAGGACCCTATGTTCTCAGAGAATTTCGTCGACATTGAAACGAAAGAATCGCTCTCCGATCACCAGCCCTTTCGCCGCATGGTTGTGCGCATCAAGAAAGAGATCATCACCATGAAGCATCCGATGATCGATCCGGGAGCAATGCGCGCTCCTGCAGTTGATCCGATGACTCTAAAACGTTGGCTCGATCAAGGACATGATGACGAAGGACGGGATGTCGTACTGATCGACACTCGCAACGGTTATGAAGTCGATATTGGAACCTTTGAAAATTCGCTGAGTTTTCCTCTCGAACACTTTAGCGATTTCCCGGGTGCATTTCTTGGCACCGATGCTGATACCATGGAAAACCTACGAGACAAAACCATTGTTCCATTTTGCACCGGGGGAATTCGGTGCGAGAAGGCTGCACTCTTCATGCGCGAACATAACTTACCAAACGTGTTTCAGCTCGACGGCGGAATCTTGAAGTATTTCGAAGAAGTTGGTGGAGCGCACTGGAGCGGCGAGTGTTTTGTGTTCGACCGCCGTGTCGCCTTAGACTCTAATTTGCAGACGACCAAACAACACTACGAAGTAACCGCGCCGCCGGCACGCAACGCGGCATACAAAAAGTGGGCGGAACGAAAAGGCGAACTCTCGAGTGATCCGTCCAAGATGTAATTTGCGCTGCTCCCCGACGAAGACCTTACAACATCGATTGAAAATGTCGACATTCGAGTCGGTAAAGGTGCGGCTGTCTACATTGTTAGAAATCAATCGAGCACGGGCTTGTTGTGCCTGCATGATACTGCGCATGGTGATGTACGAGTCGCAGTTTCTGGCAAAACTCTTAAGTTGCGAACAGGGCAGCAACTGGTCGTTTCCAGCGATACCATATTCAGTTCTAAAGCGCCGCATCCGATTCAGAATGTGGCCATCCGCAACTCGCGATCTTCGTCCCTCGAGAGCGGTCACACAGTCAATCTTTCTGATTTTTCAATGGTATCGGCTTTGGCAAACCTGACGACTGTTCGCCAACTTCAACGTTCGAGCATTCTGCGTGAGCGTCGTCTTTTCGAGAAGATCGTTAAAAATGCATCTATCCTTGAACACTTGAATTCGTCGTCGAAAGAGTTTTTTCTCTATCCCGAAAACGAACAGCTCATGGTTATGAATCAAGCTAATTGAGTATCGAGATCCATCAGCATTGCGGGCAAGCGATTACATCGATCCCAGATTTCCTTCTGTCCAGCAGTTACAAAGGCTCGACCTTAGTTAGTCCAGCTGCGGTAGCACGTGGTCACGTTGGCGACATAATTCGCAAGACTGCTGCCTCGTACAACGACCAGCATATAATTCGGTGTGGGTACTGAATCCTGCCCAATCAAGCACGATCGAACTACTTCGAGCGTCCTACCTGCTCCGTTACATTGTCCGATTCACCACAGATGCGATAGGAAACCAAATGCAAGCTTGGTTCGGCCCCAAATCACAGGCACTCGAAAATTGTCCATTTTCGAAGGTCCCAAAATCAGGGTTTCAATTTCAGGGCATCGATTACAGCTGCGCGAAGGTCTGGTTTGACGTATTTCTCAGCGGTTTTCGTTCCAGTTTTTAGGAGCAGCTTGTCTGCTTTCGGTGCATCGAGTGCTGGATTTAGACTCATCAACAGCGCAATGGCGCTGGACCACATCGGCGTAGCGAGCGACGTGCCTGTATTCGATGCGGTCGTTGTTGGTGTTGCACCCGTCAAGAAAAGAACATTTGTGCAAGGGCATGCTGCCTTGAATTTCCCGAATACCGAACCTTTGTTAGGGTCGACTGCATCCACCCATCGGGAGTCATTTTCATTGAGACCGACAATCACTCGAAAGCTCTTCGTCGGTTTGCTATCATCCAAATTATTAGTATTGCCGGCACCATTGACAAACAGGTCTCCGAATTTGGAAGCCTCTTTCGCTATTCCTTGCATGGCAGGCGATGCGTTGAAGGTATTAGGCGGAGCCGCATTAATGCTTAAATTTATTACTCCAGGACCGCCTCTTTCGTTCTGGTGATCGATACACCAGGTCATCGCATCAATTATATCTGTGGTATTGAGGGCAGTACCATCGGTGGTTCTACACATCGTGATCTTGACGTTTTGATCGTGTGATGCTGGGCTCGCAAGAAAAGTCGCATTATTGGTTGTGCTGGCCGCTACTGATGAGACAGCGGTTCCATGAGTGACCGGTGATGGATCGAACGGTGATTCTTCAACTCCTTTTGTTCCACCAAAGAAATTGAACTGGCGAATGTTAACTAGCTCGCCGGTAATCGGTTTAATCCCACTATCGATCAGGGTTATCCGAGCCTGCGTTACCTGTGTTTTTGAAAACGCATCGAGAATGCAGTCCATCTCACTGTATTTCATCGATTGCAGATATGACTGTCCCGGGTAGTTCGGATCGTTGATCGAAGGAACGCACTGCTGAAAGACTGATTTGAACTTAACCTCGGCCGAGCCCAGGTCCACATCACCCGATGTTTGTACCCCTTGCAATGCTGTTCTTGCGCTGCCAGAACGTGGTAGCACTTCAAATACCGAAAATGCAGCCTTCTTGCATTTCACTTCACGGACAATAGTGAGTCCTCGCTTGTTCAGCCGTTGTTTGAACTGCTCAACGTTGCCGCCAGGTCTGCTCATTATTAACAGTGAGTCGGCCGAACTGGCGGCCAATGCCGCCTGCTGCTGGACTAGGGTGCCAACAACGAGTGCAATAATAAAGGTGTTTTTCTTATCGTACAAATGTCTGTGACTCCGCCTGGGGCTAACAAGGCAGGTTCTAAGATATGAGCATAGAGTGTATCTGGTATGGGTGTCAAATAAATTGCGGATTTGCGTCACGAATTGCGTTGAATGAGCATCACCATCTGAGTTTCTAGAGTCGCCAACGAAGTTATCTTTCGAAACACCGCTTTTAGGGATGTTCATTTCCGGACTTTTCGATCGAATCGCTCCGATTCGCAAAAAAGAAGGTCCTCTCAAATTTGAGAGGACCTCGGTCATTCCAATGCGTTTGACCTATGGGCTCACAGTACCGTCAGCTCCGTTGCTGCCGCCGTCGCCGTTGGTGCCGCCGTCGACACCGAGTCCGCCGTTGCCGCCTGTGCCACCGGATACGTCCGGCGCGGTTCCTTGGGTTTCGGAGGTGCTGACTTGTCCGCCATTGCCGCCGTTGCCGCCATTGCCGCCGTCACCGCCAGTTCCGGAGGCTGAGGCTATGCCGTCGTCTCCGCCGTCTCCACCGTCACCGCCATCGCCACCGGCGGAGACAATCACTGCTTGAACCTGGCCTTTCGAGGAGAGATTGACGATACCGCCCGTGCCACCGGTGCCACCGGCTCCGCCGTTAGAACCGTCGCCGGGAGTGCCGGCGGCATCACCGCCGTCACCTCCAATGCCGCCGTTACCACCGCTTGCTGCACTAGCGTTGACGCTGCTTATAGTGATATCGCCTTTGGATTTCGTTGCAGTTACCGAGCCACTGTCTCCAGCTGCCCCGCCGTCGCCGCCAGCGGCGGATATACCACCATCGCCTGAATTGGCGTCACCGCCGTGTCCTCCCAGTCCGCCGTTACCGCCTGTACCACCACCCACGGAGAGGGTGTTAGCCACGAGCGAGCTGACAGCGAAATTCACGTCCCCTCCGCGTCCTCCTGTCCCGCCATTGGCTGCGACGGATCCGGTACCACCGATGGCGCCAGAGTTGCTGCCACCACCGGAGCCACCAGCTCCACCATTACCACCAGCACCCCCTGAGAGCTGGACGTTGTTGATACTAGCTTGACCCTTCTTGTTCAGGAATGTGATTTGACCACCGATACCTCCGTTTCCACCGGAGCCTGCGACACCACCTGTGCCACCGGTAACATCGAAACCACTTCCTCCGGACCCAGCATCACCACCAGTAGAACCAATGCCACCATTGGCGTTAAAGAAGGAAGTATTGTCGATGTTACCTTTCTTCGAGCCAACGGTGATTGTACCGCCGACTCCACCAGCAACTCCGGCCGCACCATTACCGCCGTTCCCTCCGACTATGTCGGTAGCGCCCCCATCGCCGCCAGCACCGCCGCTTCCGCCAGCTCCGCCAAATGCGGACACATCGTTCAGGATCACGTTGCCGGCTCCACTCACCTCAATGGTGCCGCCCTGCGCCGACGCTCCTACCAAACCAGCGGAGCCTCCGGTGCCTCCGCTACCGTTATTAGAGCCGCCACCATTGCCTCCGTCTCCAGAGGAATTGCCGGATCCGACAATTCCAGCATCTACATTGATGCCGGTGACGTTGATGTCGGGATTAGTTTTTCCTTTGGTACTGATGAATATGCTTCCACCGCCACCTTGTGCGCCGCTGTTGCCGCCGTTGCCGCCAATTCCGCCCGCGGCAGAACCACTTCCGAGACCGCCATCGCCGCCATCACCACCTTCTCCGCCTGTGCCACCAGCAGCCGTGATATCTCCGGTCACGATGGAAGCACCAGTTATAGTGATGATCCCACCGGTTGCACCCGCGCCGCCTATTCCACCGACACCACCATTTTGAGCCGCGGTCGAAGAACTGCCGCCGGCTCCGCCATTCCCTCCGATACTTGCGCGGGTCGCATCGGCGTGCACCTCGCCAAGCGTGATTGCTCCACCAGTCACTGTTACTGAGCCCCCAGCCTGAGCGCTGAGACCGGCTCCGCCGTTACCACCGGCTCCGCCGGTGCCATTGATGCTCGATCCCCCGGTACCGCCCGCACCAGCTACGGCTGTCGAACCATTGGTGTTGATAATTTGAGAGAGTAGCAGGACATTTGCGCTTGTGACGTTAATTGATCCTTGGACACCGCCGACAGACGTATTGCCGCCGGCGCCACCAAGGCCTCCGACGCCGCCCGAACCGGACATCGCACCGCCCGTACCGCCAGCGCCTCCCGACCCCGACAGGCCTGCGGAGGAGATGATGTTGAATGGGATACTCCCTGTGATGGAACCAGCTTTTGTAGACGTAACTAAGTCGATTGACCCAGATTGACCACCGGCTCCGGCCACACCACCAGTACCGCCCTGGCCACCATTGGAGTTGGTACCGCCGCCGACACCACCAGTGCCACCAGCGCCGCCGCCGCCTCCGGTTGCACCGGTCGTCTGGAGATTTGCAGTTATAGCGATGTCGCCACTGTCGGTGACTAGAGACAGATTTCCAGAGCCACCACCGACACCGCCGACACCGCCGGCTCCGCCATTTCCGCCAGATCCACTAGTGGAAGCTCCGCCGGCGCCACCGGCACCACCGAATCCTGCAGGAGAACCTAATGATACGAGGTTTGGCGCAGTTACGTCTCCAGTCCCGGATGAAGTCACGGTTATGCCACCGCCAGCACCGGAAGCACCACCATTTCCGCCTAGACCTCCTGCGCCGCCAGTTCCGGTGCTGCCTCCACCGCCAGTCGCACCGCTGCCGCCGGACCCGCCCCCGCCTCCGATCGAGCGGAACTGAGTTGTAGCAGTGACATTGCCGCCTTGAGAACTGACCAAGATCTCACCGCCGGCTCCTCCGTTACCTCCACGACCACCAGCGCCTCCGGCAACGCCGTTGACACCAGCGGCTCCATTGTCGCCTGAGGACCCTGATGTGCCCAAGCCTCCGGTGCTGTCGAGCAGACCAGATATGTCGATATCGCCGATTGCATTCATGGTGATGTTGCCCGCAGCTCCGCCGCTGCCACCATCGTTGCCATTGGCGCCGACGAATGCTATCCCTCCGGCTGCACCACCGGCGCCGCCGTTAGCCTCGATTAGGGAATTGGTAAGGATACCAGCGGTAGTGGCGTTCAGGTTTATGTTGCCGGCGCGGCCTCCGTTGCCTCCGTTGGCGCCCGCGGCGCCAGCGACTCCATCGCTCCCTGTTGCAGCTATGACACCGCCGCTGGTGATCGACCCACCGGTGACTGTGATGTTGCCGCCATCTGAGCCTAATGCACCTCCAGCGCTAACGGTCACCCCCCCGTTTCCGATGGAGGCCAATCCACCAGTAGAGATCTCGATGTCACCGCCTTCGGTGACCACGTTTTTTGTACTAATACCGCCAGAGGCGAGTTTTCCTACCTTGACGCTCCCCGTGCCCTGTCCAGCCGTGTCGAATGTTAGCTTCAGTGTGGGCTGTGCGTTGATGAGGGATATGCTGCTATTACTGCTATCTCCCGCATCGACTGTGGCGATGACGTCGGTAGTGGTTATCGCCACGCCCTGAGTCGCACCCGCTACGACGGTGATCGACCCGTTAGAGCCGGTACCCGATCCGCTGGCGCTTAAAACCGCGACAGATACCTTACCTGTGTTGCCCGTCTTGTCCGCCAGGGCATAAATTGCAATTCGACTGGCGTCCCCATTTGCCGCGCCATCAGTGACTACAGCAGTATCGCCTAGTTTGACGTCTCCACCGGTGGCGGAAGCCTTCCCGACCTGTACACTGCCAGCTGTGATTTGACCGCCTGGTGCTGTGCTGGTTGGGGTAGCGCCGCCGAGAGCCTTCAGCGTTGCCCCCGCGACTATCGTTATGGGTTGTCCAGCGCCGGTCATTCCGTTAATACCCTGAATCAGTCTCGATGCTCCTGCATCCGTTACATCGCCGCTCGCCAAAATGGCAATCGCTTCACCAAAGACCAAGTTGCCGGAAATAGTTATGTTGCCAGCGTCGTTGAAGAATGTCGGATCGCCTGTGATCACGCTCTGTCCCAGATTCAGATTAGCGGTCGATGCGCCAATATGCGCAATGCCAGCAGAAACTTTTAATTCACCAGTGACATCACCGACGACACCATCGGCGCTGCCTGCCCCGGCATTAACGATTAGCTTGTTCGAAAGATAATCGCCACCCGTAAGAATGATTGCATCGGACGCGCTGAAGTTGTTATCTCCGATGAGGATGTCGCCGTTATTCGCGGAGAACGAACCACCGTGCGAATTGATTGATACAAGTCTTGGACCGCTAAGCGACTGAAGTTGGTCCGCGACATTAATGTTGCCATCAATGGCATTCACTACTCCGTTGTTGACGATAGTGCTGCTTTGCAAACTGAGATTACTGCCGGCAGTGATAGTCGGAGCCAGCGCCAGCGCCAGCGCGCTGCCGGGTTCTGCGATATTAGAAATCGAGCCGCCCGCCGACAGACTGACGTTACCGTTGCCGCTAATTTTGCCGCTGTTGATGATATCCGTGCTCGAATGCAGGTTAAGATCCAGTATGCCTGAGCCGGCATCTAGAGTCGCTATACTGCCCGTCGCAGAGTTTCGAATGTGATTCGCGCTGATTGTTGCCGCGAGAACCGTAGGGTCGTTTGCACGCACCACGAGGTTGCCGGCGTTGTGAAGATTGCCGGAGATGTCGAGCTTTTGTGCGGAAGTGAAATCGCCTGTCACGGTGACCGCCTTCGGTATGTACAGGCTGGTCAACCCTTGAACCGCACCAGCATCAAGTGTGAGGCTGCCACCATCAGCGCTACCATTTCTGCCTAATGAAAGGCTCTGATTGCCGTCATTGAGAACCTGATAAACAGCCGAAAGCTCCGCAGCAGTAAGCTTCGTTGATTGATCGACAACTACCTGCGCTCCGCCTCTGCTGATTGTGACGTTGCCAGCTAGATTGGAGATGGAATAAATATCGCGTCTCGATCTCAAATTGAGGTCGGAAGGAAGTCTGCTTAGATCGACAGAGGTGATGCGATTGACCGGACGTCCCTGGATCTCCTGCAGTGTGTGAATCGACCTTGCGGTGTCTAACTGTGGTCGACTCTCCATTCGTAAAATTCTGCGCTCTTGTCGCGTCGTATTGCCGCCCATCTGAAAAATCCGATTACTTCGCTCTCGAACACCGTTGCCTGTGAAGGAAGCTCTGCGACTTGCGTTCTGAATCGCATTTTGAAAGGATAGATTGTTGTCCTGTGCAGCGGAAGACGCTTGCGCTGAGAGCGCAAATGCGACCACCACTGCAAGCGTGCATCCGCCCTTCTTGTACTTCTTCATGATCAAAATCTCCAGTACGAACAGTTTTCGCTTGGCTTCCGTCCAACGTCAGGCGGAAGCAGGCAATTTAAGCAAAGTAGCTTACACTAGAAGAGCTCGGACTTTATTAACCAAGACCAGCATCTGGTTTTAGCATCAACAGAAGGTTCATGAAACTCTTTGCATGAAGTTTGCATCACCATGATGCGAATGGCTGCCAGGCGATTCTCACAACTGCTGCATTTGTTTTTGACCAAATTTAACGCATCACTTCAGACCTGCCCCAGGCAGCGGAGCCCTTCCTAAGCGTTGATTGAGTTTCGGTTGACGAAGCAACTCTGCTTCGCGTTCCGCCGATAGACCGGCTAACCTGGGTTGCGCCGGGTCTCTGGTTTTGTCCCAGGCCAATGTATCGGCTATCGTAGCCTCGATTCGTCTGCAAGTTAGACCGTCTGCGACTGCCTTTCTGCGATCTAGCCTCATTACACCGGCGAAATTTTTCATGGTTTCGGGTATCCATAAAGGCAGCTCTGTCCAATGTTTTATGCCGACTTTCAGTAAAACGGCATCTTCAACTTTCACCATCTGCGATTCTATTTTTGCGGTCTGCTGACAGGCATCCATGAGGTCTCCCATGGTTAACCGATCTTTGGGACCGGTCGCAATGTAGATGCCGCGCGCCTGTGCTTCTGTTCGAGCCAACACAAAGGCTGCTAGATCTCGTACGTCGATAAACTGCAACGGGCGCTCCAAGCGCTCTGGCACAGCGATTCGCCCGCCTTTTGCAAATCGTGCCGGCCAATACGTGAAACGATCGGTCGGGTCGTAAGGTCCTGCAATGAGTCCTGGTCTGACTATGAGGTGACGATCTGGAATCAATTTGGTGACCAGCTTTTCGCAATCAGCTTTGAGACTTCCATAATCTCCTTGTTCACCGGGCTTCGTATACTTGATTGGGCTCTCCTCGGAAAGCGCAATCTCTGAAAAATCGCCGAAAGCCGACACTGTTGAGATGAAAACGTAACTACCAACCGCCCCCGCGAGCGTGCTCAAAGAGCGATGAACTGTGTCTGGATGATATCCGCAGGTGTCGATTACTGCATCAAAGGTCCTGCCGTAAAGAACGCCTAAGTCTGAGTTGCGGTCCGCTAGCAGACGTTCGACGTGAATTTGCTCTTCTAGATTAAAACTGCCTCGGTTGAGGGTCGTGACCTGATGACCCGCTTTCAGAGCCAGAGTAACTAAATGGCGACCTAGAAAAACAGTGCCGCCGATGATCAACAAACGCATATCAGGTACCAGTCAGGGACATCACCATTTTATATCAAAGGAATTTCTGGTTCCAACTATTCTTCTCTGCAAGATGCGCTCCTGCTGAGCATCTCCCAGCATTTTTTCGCTGTTGACCGATGGCTTTCGTAGTTTCCCCACTGAGAAGGTACAAATTGCTCACATTTAACTGGGATTCTCGTGTTGCGGATTTCACTTGGGAGAGTGAAGAAAATGGAAAAAATAGAAGCTTCTCAACCATCGAAAGGTGGTTCGTCCGACGTCGGAGCAATAGACGTCGGCCAAAACAGTGCGACTACCGTCGGCGATAAATCGCCGGCCTCAACGACTGATGACCGACCGGCGCTATCGCCTCGGCAAAATCTGGTTATAGAATTATGGAATCAACAGTTCAATGATTACTTGAATGGGAAACCGTTTGTTGGCTTAGGCGGACCGACAGATAGCCGCGAGAACAAAAGCCGAGTTATGTCTTTTGGCCTCGATAATTTCGACAATATGGACTACAACAAGGACGGCAAACTCGAGAAAGATGCAATTTTCAAAAACCATCTAACTACTTCCGACCCCTTGGGCGCTCAGCTCATGCTTCAAAACTTCGATCTCATCGATCGGCAGATTACGAAGGATGGGTCCATTACTAAATCAGAGCTGGCTGAACTATCCAAGAACAAAGTGCAGCTGGAGCATCTTCCTGTTATTCCGCCCTCGACCATTCCGACTCCAGCCGGGCTGGAAGCTGCGCAAGCTAAAACGCAAAAGGTTGTGTTCGATAGAATCGATCAACATGCGATTGCCTCACCAGGCAACTACTTTGACACTGCGTTAAAAGGTATGGCGAAGGCTGTCATCAATGGCGATGCCACCAGCTTGGACAAGATGGTCAAGAACTTTGCAGGGCAGCCTGCCCAATCCATGGAGCTGCTGACCGCTCGGCTGAACCAATCGTTTTCGGGTGCTGCTGGGTTTGAATATGCGAATGTTGGTGGCAATCATCGTCTGAAAGTTTTCCAGAACGTGCCTGAACACAAAGCCGTTTTGTTTTCAAGCAACGACAAGCCCCTGAGTTACAAGTCCGGCGACTCTGCCGTCGGCGCCATGATGGAAATTGGCGATAAGGTGGCAAAGTCTTCCGATGTCCTGGCTAAGAATTACGCATCTAGAGATGCGGAAGTCAAAGAATCAGCGAATGACAAGCGACTTGTCGATGGTCTCACGACCAAACTAACCGACAAAGAGAAAGCCGCTGTGCTGTCGTTGGTTCGACATGCCCGGCAGGGTGGAGGACAATTCGAGCGTGACGTCGACGCTTTGTTGCGTCGTCCTCAAGAATTGCATAACGTCTCAAAGGCCCTCAACGAGCTAACTGCCGGAAAGGACATTAACTTCCAGGTGGTATCAATTCCGGGCATGACGAATTTCCAAGCCCGCAACGACAAAGGTGACATGGCATATACTTGGACGCTTGGTCGTAATGGCTATCAGGGCAGTATCGGCACGCAAGATGTTCGAGCATCTAATTCCGTCAATACCAGGCCGGAAGCCATGCGATGGGTTACACAATCCATAAATCAATCTAGAGAAAAACTAAAGCGGTGACTTAATTCGGTTCCTGAAGCGTTTGGTGATTGGGTCTGCATGCCGGTCTGTCGCTCAATCATTTCGTAGAAGATTATTGTGTCTGATACCAGAAATGGTGCGGGCTAGCGATCTCTCGCTAACGTTTTTTCGATGGACTCGAGGGCGGTTTTGCACAAACATTCACTCGATTCCTATCGATTACTTCGTCAACATTGGCAGCTTTCAAGCGCTTAATAAGAGCATCTCCGCCTTTCTCTAATTTATAATCCAATTCTTCTTTGTATAGTGGAATTAGACTATACAAATTCAATTCGACGTCATCATCCAAAAAGGCCAGGCCCGTGTGCAGCTCGAATCTGCTGAAGGGATTGGATAGAAGCAAAGCGCTAAGTCCTGTATCGTCCGCAAATGGAACTGGTGGATCGGCGGAGGCGACGGTGTGGTAGTGACAAATCCAGGAGTTGTATCGACGCACCGCCTTGGCTGTGTCCAGTAACTGTTGCAAAGGCCACCGATTCCGCATGTCCTGGAGTTCTTCTGGAGAAAGCGGCCAATCCTCGGGTAGGCAGATCATGAGCTCTGCATACTCGAGATCCAGATCTTGAATGTCGGCAGGCACATTCATTGGCATCGCACTTAAACCAGCCGTGACGTAAGTAAAGAAGTTGCGATCGCTTGAGGGTTCGATCACAATCACGTCAATTTTTATATCCGCGGCTGGATCATCCCGGCAAATCCGATCAGGTGTTCCTATCGTATTAGATAGATGGTCTGCGAGGTCATTTGCGATGTCCTCGTTGGATTTCATCGTGGCAACCGGCTGAGACACAGGGGCAGCATGTCTCAATACACGACCATGGTTATTTTTCATAGGGGTTCCTCCATCAGCGCCAAGGGCTTCGCCGTCGTGAGGAGCTATCAGCTTGATTTCAGACTATCGCCAGTACAATCGATCGTCAATCGTGATCCCACTAATCGGGCTCTAGTGCGCATTACGCGAGCGCTCCGAAATGGATATTGCGAATGGGATAAACGAAATCCTGTAGAACGCGGCAATGGATTCAACACCGGACTTGATTGCATCAAACATAAGTCACTCTAGAGTGCTAGACTAAACGTGCTCGCGTCAGGTCCGATTACGCATCTACCTAAAACATGAATTCCACTGGGTTTTGAATGTTTGATTTTTATCTCGCTCTTGGAGACTCGATGAGTATTGATTTCTATCCGGCTCAGGATGCTGAGGCCGCTGGAATCAAAACGCGCGACGATTGTGGATCGGCATCACTGTTTTTTTGCAATGAAGACAAGCAATTTCCGGAGTTTGAACGGAAAGATCTGAAGACGATGTTTCCGGGAATTCAGTTTGAGAATTTTGCGGTCGATGGTGCAACCTGCGAAGACCTCCTCTCTGAGCCACGCTTGACCGAATTGAAAGCCTTCGCTTCCAAACGTGTGCTTATCACAATTACGATTGGTGGCAACGATCTTCTCAGTGCATTTCGGAGATCTCAAGGAAGTAAAACCGTGAAGATGGCGCCGTTGTTCAATGAGTTACAATCGCGCTATAAAAAAGTACTCCACAGCATCAGGGCTATTTTTCCTCAAGCAGTCTTCATCCTGAACACGGTTTTCGATCCAACCGATGCAACCGGAATCTTGCCGACGTCATCGCCTCTTTATTCAGAAAAGCTGCCGATAGAGTTTCTGACCCAATTCAATAGTCTCGTCAAATCATCAGCCGATGATTTGAGTCTCCTCGCTGACGTTCACGAGCACTTTCGAGGACATGGTGCCGAATGTGGTGCTGCCGACCAGTTCTGGTATTGGAAGCCAAGCCCGATCGAACCGAGCTATCGTGGAGCTACCGAGATAAGGCGCGTTTGGCATGCAGCTCTTACCGAATTCATGAAGAAATAGTGCCCACAACTGCATTTTAAGCACTTGAAGTCAAACACGGAAAGTATTCTCACTTAGTCGAGGCTCGGTATTGAGACCGGACTGTGCGAAAAGTGATCGAGTAGCGAAGCGCCTTTGCGGGAGCGAGGCTATGTTGCCAGACCGAACGAGCCGGTCCTGTCATTACGTACAAAGATCTTCGCGCGACTGGCTGTTTGTAGAGCTCAATGCCGCCGTCCGCCTCCCGTCTAAAACGCATTAGATCGTTGGAAGCAAATGAAATGCCCATGACGGTCGGACCGAACGCCGGCGCATCTCGATGCCAGCCGATACCGGCGCCTGGCGGATACCATGCGACAAGCGACTGTTCCACATCTTCCGGTTCTAATCCCGCGAGGTGTGCGGCCCTGTCTCGAAGCATCATGAGCCAATCTGGAAATGGCTCCTCTAGATTTGCTTCCGGTTGTTTAAACTCGTAGCCATAACCGTACTTCTTCATCTTTCTCTTCGCGAGAAAGCCCTGAAATAAAACGTCGTCGAAGTTCAAGTTCGCGAGCGTTTCTATAATTTCTGTCTCCTCCGTCTCAGATAGAAAATCTGGAAAATACGACAGACCATCAGGTGGAACGGCGATTCGGTGAACTTTGCGTTTCGTTTTTGCACTCATACAAATGAGAGTACCCGAAAAAAATCAAACTGTTACCTGCTAAGATGGAATTCTGGTCAAATTCGGAAATCATACAATGACTTTTGAAATGACAGTTTTGGTAGTCCTGATCAGCATCTGGGTGGTTCCGCCGCTGGTCATTGTCTTTTACATGAGAGTTTTGGCTGTCCGAAGACTGTTCTATGGTATAGGTCGCGGGCTCCGTGGCGCAGTTGATGAGATTGGATATTCGGTCCGAACTTACATCGTCACTCCAATTTGGATTACCTTTAGTTCGGACGCAAAGAATCGCCGTATGGTGATGATTAAGCGGGACACAATCAAAGTACAGTTGATGGAATTGCAGCAGGCGCTTGATTTCGCAGAGCTCAAAGCCGGGAGATTAAGAGAGCAATTAAACGGGCCTGAAACAACTGTTGCTCGGACAACCAAGAAATCCATTCGAATTGCAGAGCAGCAGCGACGCAAAGGTAAACGAAAGAAGAAGGCGAAGTCGCGGCAAACGGAGAGCGGGTCGGCATCCCATCCTGCTCCTCTGCGCGAATCGGGAGATATCGAAAAGCTACTCGCAGAAGAAGAACAAAAAATTCTCGAACTGACAGATAAGATTGCCGAGCTTCGCGCTCAAACAGATCAACTGGATAACAACAGCATTCTACTGGCCGCTAAGAGCAAATTGGAGGAGTGTGAAGATAACGTGTTGGCAAAGGATTTTTCGAGACCATTGGAATGCATAGATCGCATTGAGTCTAATGTTAATGAAAAGATCTTGCTCATGCGCATCGCCGAAGGAGCATACGATGAGGTAAGAAGGGAACGCGACTATTCCGTTGCTAACACGATTAGTCCTGAAAAGTTTCGTGAGTTAGTCGAGAAAGAAAAGGACAAAATTCTACAGAGCCAAACAAAACTGCCGAGCCAGGATGAGCTTCGACGTGTCGAGGAGCTCACGATCAGTGTGAAACGAGCATTTGACTTCAGGCGTAAGATAAATGATTTCGTCGGCAAGATCGATCCTAGTAGTGAAAGAGCGTTTCAACGATTGCGCGTACAATTTTCAGAAGCGATGGAGGCTCAGGAAGTTTCAAAATCATACGAGGTGAAATTGCATTCTGATTTGGTCGCCATGCTGAGCAAAGTTGCAGAGCTTTCGATCAAGATATCCAATGCTGAGATTGGCGAGTCGGTGTCTAGCGAAAGCACTCGGACGACGCTGGAAGCATCAATCATCGATCTCGAGGCAGCACTCAACAACCAACGGCGAAAGAACAGAGCTAATGATGACAGATTATTCGAGATCGCATCAGTGATTGAGCGCCTATATCTCATTCGCTCGATGCTTTCAATTTTGCCAGTCTCTTTGCGGGACGAGTTCAATTCTTTGACTAAACTAGTGGATGCCGTCTGTGTTTATTTGACCGGTGCATCTTCTCAAGGAGCCATTGCGCACTTCGAAAAGCGCGTATCAGAGCTCGAGCGCGACACGATAATGACTTTCATCAAAATCGCGAAAGGCGAGACGCAGCATCTGAAGAACCGCGACCTGACACGATTCACTCAGCGGCTACGGTCAGCAAGTGTTGATTTGAAAACGGAGCGCGACGAACTTCAATCGCATCGCGAGCGCTGGGACTCAAAGTTGAGTGAGACTGACGAAAATCACCCCGAGCTTCACGCGCTGCTCAAATACAGACGAGACCACTACGCGAGCCTTGTGAAGACGGTCGATCACAACATTGAGATAGTTTCGATTTTGGTTGAGAAACAACCAGTATCAGGCAATTGAAAAGCTTAGCGTTCGTGCCTCATCGAATATGAGGTTGCCCGGTGGATTTGCGGAGTAGTTGACGAGGCGTTGATACGCTTCAACTACTGCCTTGTGGCAAGGGTAGTTGCGTCAGATGTTATTCACCTGAAGAAATTTCTTCAAAGTCGTGCTGAACTCTGTTCCCGCGCCGAAGCTGCAATGTTGGCCATCAGGTATTACCAGAAGCATCTTTGGCTCCGTCGATTGGTTGTACAGATGCACAACATTTTTGCACGGTATTGAGTCAAAATTATATGCCACTGTCTGTAATGGCAAAAGCTGGTCCGTCGCTTGAACAGTCTTTTGAGCAGTTGTCAATACTCCCATCCTGGCGCCTTCTTCTCGATTCTCTTTTCGAGCGTGGTGACAGACTTACAGTGGATGTCAAGTGCGCGAGGCGACGATATACATATTTTTCTGGACAACAGCGAGCCGGCTCGCTACATTGGATGTTCGGCGGTACATTGGATGGGCACATGACAGACCTCCTGAGCACGCGTCTTAGCAATTGGAAGAAGAAGCTGATCGATCAGACGCTTCATAATCCATTGCTTAACTTCAAGCCCAGCAAGCTCACAACAATCTCTGTTGTAGATGAGAAGCCATCTGACGTATTCCGCACGCTTCAGATTCTCGGAAAATCGATGACGTTCGGAGCGGCGCCTGAAGGACGATTGTCTGCGAAGCATTCGTCGGTTGAATTCTCGCTTTATGGTCAGAAGCCCTCGAACCCAGGACAACTCGATCTTGAACTTCAAACAGGGCTATCCACGGAAGCTCTAAATCTGCATCTCCTGCGAGTCTTTCAGAAGTCAGCCAGTCTTTTCGAAGAGCAAGGATTTAGCAGCCTTTGCTTATCACTCGGTATGCTCCAGTGGTTTGACGCAAAGGACGGCAACACGGTTCTCAAGGCACCGCTGGTACTACTACCGGTGCAGCTTGAACGTGAGACAGCAGGAAGTAAATTCACGGTGAGAGCTACTCAAGACGAGCCGGTTTTAAATCCGGCGCTATTGGAGAGACTTCGGACTTCTCATCGCCTCATGCTTCCACCTCTTCCCGATAGCTTCGAAGATTTTCAACCCATGACTTATTTTGCCCTGTTTCAGCAGGCAATTGAGCAGCAGAACAATTGGAGAGTAACAGAGGACATTTTCTTGTCTTTCTTTGCATTCCAGAAGTTTGTGATGTACCGAGAGCTGGAAACAGCAGAAGATGTATACGCGCAGCACGAGATTATTCAAGCACTTTGCACTGGAAAAGCAGAGTCCTTTGGCGACGATAGTTCTGACGACAACGAACACCTGGATCAAGTGCTGAAACCGGAAACCACTTTCCAGGTTGTCGATGCCGACTCATCTCAGCAGCAGGCTATCGTAGCTGTCAGGAGCGGTAAAAATTTAGTTATCGAGGGACCGCCTGGAACAGGGAAGTCTCAAACAATCACTAATATCATTGCCGAACTTTTGGCGGAAGGAAAGACTGTTCTATTTGTTAGCGAGAAGATTGCCGCGCTCGAAGTAGTATTCAATCGCCTGGAAACTGCTGGTTTAAAAGACTTTTGTCTGGAGCTGCACAGCAAGGGCACCAGCAAAAAGTCAGTCTATCAGGAATTTCAAAGAGCTCTGGATAACTGTCGCCCTCACGATCATGCAGAGGACGGAGATCTTACTCGTCTTTCCTCTCTTCGCTCTTTCCTCAATGATTATTCTCAAGCACTGCATAATCCTTTTGGCACATTGAACATTACGCCGTTCCGAGCAATAGGCGAGATAAGCCTGCTAGAAGCGGCTCCCGTCGTTAATGTTGTTTTCGACGAGATTTCGAACTGTCGGATGGAGACGCTAGAGGAAAGCTGTCGATCTCTCAATCACCATGCAAAACTTGTGGCAGAAATCGGTCCAATTGAGACTCACCCCTGGCGCGGGTCGGAGCTGAAAAAAATGTCGGCAGAAGAGCAAGATCAGCTCTACGAACTGATCAATAATGCTGACTCTCTTTTGACCAAACTACAAAGCAAAAGCGAAAAGCTGTCTGAAGAACTAGGAGCAGTCTGCCCTAGTACATTTGCTCAATTGGAGATTCTCTGCGAAATCGGAACGTCACTTGTTCGTTCTCCGGGCACGAGCGAAGGTCTTCTGTTGAACGCGAGCTGGAATTCGATCAGTCCAGAAGTTGCCGATCTGATCGTTCGTGGAGAGCACTACTCAAGCACACTTTCGGATGTGACTCGTTGTTTTCGCGAAGAAATTCTGCATCTGGATTTCGAGCCGACCTTCAATTCGCACAGCCAAAAAGTTGCAAAATGGTATCGCCCCTTTATTCTGAGCTATTGGAAAGAACGAATCTTCTTTCAGAAACTCTACCACCCGGATTATAAGCCCAACTCACTGGAGAATCTGCTCTCAGACATCGAGGTAGCCTTACAATGCCGCAAATCCATGCTCCAGGTACTTGAGCAAGACCGGCTCGGACACGACCTCTTCGGAGATAAATGGAAGGATCTTCGCAGTAATTGGAATGAGTTGCGCGAATTCGCAAATTGGATTGTAACTGTCCGACGGTTTATCTTAGAGGATGCGTTAAAACCTCAGGGCATAGCGTTAGCCGCAAGTGGAACAAAACAAAAAGACTCGGTCGAAAAGAGTGTGTTGGAGATTCGCGATCTGATCGACAGGCTCCGTGTAACCCTAAGCGAAATTTGCGACCGAGCAAAATTTGAGAATGGACGCGACAATTTCATAGGTCCGAATTCTAATCTCATTGATCTTGCTCAGCGACTAAAAAGCATGGAGCAGGGCATTCGCAGAATTCACGAATGGGTTGCATACAATTTGTCGGTCCAGGTCTGCAAGACCAGTTTCGCAGGTTCATTTTTTGATAAATTCAACGAACAAAAGCTCGATGTTTATCACCTTGAATCATCGTTCAAAAGGTCTTTCTTCAGAAGATGGCTAGATATGGCGTTTGAAGAGCGCCCAATTTTGAGACGGTTTCAACCGATCAGGCACGAAGATTTTATAGCTGAATTCCGTCGTCTGGACAGGCGGTCGCTGGAATTGGCAAAACAGCGTCTTTGTCATAATGTTTCTCAGAGACGAGATCAGTTACTTAAAACGAAAAGCTTCGAGGACGAGCTTCGCATACTACAGCGGCAGTTACGCTCGCGCAGCAAACTTCCACTTAGAAAGTTGTTCCGGCAGGTTCCATCTGTCATCAGAGCGATCAAACCGTGTTTCATGATGAGCCCGATCTCGGCTGCTCAATTCCTTCATCCGAACAGTACGCCATTTGATGTTGTGATCTTCGACGAGGCCAGCCAGATTACAGTTGAAGATGCGCTAGGCGCAATTGTTCGTGGTCGGCAATTGATAGTCGTCGGCGATCCAAAGCAATTGCCGCCGACTGATTTCTTCGTCGGTCAAACGTTCGATGAAGTGACCTCCGATGATCGTGACGACCTTCGCCTGACTGATTTGGAGAGTGTTTTAGATGAATGTATCGCTGCCGCGTTCCCTGTGAGAAAGCTGAAGTGGCATTACAGAAGTCGGCACGAATCACTGATTGCGTTTTCAAATGAAAAATTCTATGACAGCGAGCTGCTCACTTTCCCTGGCCCTGATACAGGTGTCGCAGAGCGGGGTCTAACATTTGAATTTGTGGCGGGGATCTATGAAGGCGCCGGCGTAAATCCGAAAGAAGCATCTGCGATAGCCGACGCCGTTTGTCACCATGCAAGAACTGCTCCTCATCTGTCTCTCGGTGTAGGTACGTTTAACGTCAAACAGATGGTTCTCATCAAAGATGAAATCGATCGTCGCCGCCGCGAAGATCCGTCTCTGGAATACTTTTTTGCGAAGAAAGGAGAGGGCGAATTTTTCGTCAAGAATCTGGAGACCATTCAGGGTGATGATCGAGATGTGATATTCCTGAGCGTGACATACGGCCCAGGACCTGACGGTAAGGTTCGCTACAACTTTGGTCCGATCAATGGGCAAAATGGATGGAGACGCCTGAATGTAATTTTGACTCGTTCGAAGCTTCGAATGCGAGTATTCTCATCAATGCGCGCAGAAGACATCGATCTGACACGCGCCACTAACGATGGTGCACGATACTTAAGGGACTTTCTACTCTTCGCAGAGAGACAGACTTCGGGAGTAAACTGTGCGGACCAGAAGACTCTCATATTTACCCCATTTGAACAAGCTGTCTACGATGAGCTCACCCAAAAGGGCTTGCAACTGGTACCGAAAGTGGGGCAAGCCGGATACAAGGTCGATTTCGGAGTCTTAGATGAAGAGTTCCCGGGACGATTTCTTATCGGAATAGAATGCGATGGCTCCACGTACCATAGCGCAGCCACTGCCCGTGATAGAGATCGACTACGCCAGCAAGTGCTGGAGGGTCTTGGTTGGCATCTTATCAGAGTCTGGTCGACTGATTGGTTCCACAATCGGGATACTCAGATTTTGCGAGTCGTCGAGTTTGTCAACAAAATAAAGCAAAAGCTGAAAGAGGAATCCCAGCTCGAACCTCTTATCGATTTTGCGCCAGGCAAAGAGAGCTCGCTGAATCGAGAGAAGGGAGTCGGAACTGAAACGGCCGACTTACCCGTCGTTGCACCTCTAGCAGTGGTATCACCAGCAGTGTTACCGCCGGCACCAGCTGTTGAAAACATGGATCCCTACTCCATAACACCTATAGAAGTAATGGGTGATTCCCAGGCTTTCAACGCAGCAGAAGATCGAACCGTCGAATCGGTTATTCAGAGGGTGCTGGAGCATGAAGCTCCCATTCATGTCGATGAACTGAAAAAGCGTGTTGCCGCTCATTGGCAAATCTCGCGCATTGGCAATAAAATCGGTTCCAGGCTTGACCGGGTCATCATCTCTTTGTTGAAAGCCAAACAGGCTTTCTGTAGAGGTGAATTCATCTGGAGAGACGAGCCAACTTCAATCGCTCCAAGGTGCCGTCGAAGCGTCGAAGGCTACTCATTCTCGACGGAAACTATACCGCCAGAAGAACTCGACCAGTGTATTTCAATGGTTCTGCGAGATACGAACGGACGCACCAAAGAAGAA
The DNA here is from genome assembly GCA_964418155.1 of uncultured Candidatus Obscuribacterales bacterium. GTDB lineage: Bacteria > Cyanobacteriota > Vampirovibrionia > Obscuribacterales > Obscuribacteraceae > JADYXR01. Next base: position 29,870 of record CAYQKX010000046.1, read on the forward strand.
ATTATCACAGACGTAACTCGGTCGATGGGCTTTCGAAGAGCGGGACAGAAGCTGTCTGACAGTATTTCCCAACGTATTCAACGGATGATGGACCAGTCGTTACTCGAACCTTGTAGCGCCGGGTTGCGACTTCCGGTCAATCGATGAAGTAATTCCGCAGATTATGTGCTTTCACCTGATTCGCGAGCCGTCACCTTCTTTATTCGTATCGAGCAGATGGGAGCCGAAGACCACGACACCATGCACTGGTGGGCATTTACAGGCGATATCAACCTGCAATTCTAATTGTCGTTCAGACGATTTTCATTGTTGCAGGACTCTGAATGGGTCACCCAGAAGGGCGCAATTCTAATTGTCGTTGATCACTCGAGCAGTCACTCAACCGTGAGCACCGCAGGCGGTATCAGGAGATACTAATTCCACTCGACGATCCACTGTTGGATACGCTCATAGTCCTCAAGCGAACACTCAAGCTGACCTTCCGTGACCATAGTCTCGATTTCTCCCTTTGATCTGGGTGATTCAGTTTTCAGCGTGTTCAAAGGCACCGTCATCATCTTGATCGAGTTACAAGTGTTATCCTGCAGGTGCACTATCAATGCCTGGTGATCACTGTTAAAATGCGCGAGCTGGTCGCGCGGTCCCATCACGGCAACGCGAACTTGAACTGCACCTCTTGTCCAGCGAGTCCATGACACGGCTTCGATTCCACCTGTCACTGAGACATTCACCCAACGGTGGATGTGTGCTGCTTTATCAAGCCTCGATTTGTCATATCGAGCTAGATATGGATCCGGCGGCGCCTGTGTCTCAGCCGGCTGAGTGGAGTTGAGAAGCCCGCCGCGCTTGAATTTTGGTGGCGATTGAGGAGATTCGTTATTGATTGGATTGACGACGTTGCCACCAGCGGTAGCAGTGACCGGAGTGAGAGGCTGGGTAGGCTTGCCTTGCGAACTTTCGAGCGCATGACCCTCCGGTTGATCACTGACACTGAGGTTTGAGCCGCATGCTGCTAACAAGGGCATAAGTGCAACCAGTAAAAGCAATTCTATCTTCATCATGTGGCAACTCAAAAACCTAAGGTCAATATATCACGGTCTTCCGAAAATCTGGAAGCATGGCACCATAAGTCATGTGCGGCCGACCGCAGACAATGCTGGCGGGGATCGAAGAAAATGGAGATGCACATGCGAAATCTCGCTCGCGGACCGGAGCTTTGACCACCTCGGTCACCCGTCCGCGACAGTCCGACGAGCTCTGAGTCGCATTGATGAAATGATCAGTGTTCCGAGCGAGCGCTGGGCCACGAGATTAAGCGAGTAACGATCCTGAGCAACGATTCAGTGAGCGTGGCGTCACGGGATTAAATGATCAACGATAGATTCATAGATCAAAGAAGCGACCGCGCCTGAACTCACAGGAAAGAAATACCATCGTAATGTGAGAGCGCCAGACCGATGTTACCGCATTGCAGCAAGGGCAGGACTTGCATAACTTCGGAATTCTTCGCGATTGGCTCCGAGGTGCATCAGCACGGCAGTTGTTTTCAGCAGCCGATCGCTGATGCGTCGTGCGTTGGGGTGATTGGAGTCAAAAACCGCTTGAAGTGGTCGGATAGAGTTGATTGCGTGGGCTGTCGAGAACTCACAGCTAAATATCTTCGTTCCGTTCCGTTCATGAGCGGACAGCGAGCGGTAACCGACCCGCTCAAGCGGATTCAAGCGCTCGAAGTCGTGGTGAATATGTCTTGTCAGGAAGGCACATCGTCCTGGATGCAGGCTCGTTACGTGAGCGCCGGATATGATGTTAACTGATGATTTGCTGTCGTCGTGAAGGTCGTAGACCGCTAGTTTTTCGTGGTCGATCATTACGAATGCCACTGCACCCTTTGCGATTTCGATCGTACCAAATGGAGTTTGGACGCTTGTATCCTTCGCAGGGCTGAACAGGATGGCACCGCTCTTTAGCTCAGCCGTATCAACCTTAGAGGCGATTTCGGGATTGCTGTCGACCGCGAGACAAGCCTGCCTCGGTTCGATCATCATGGATTCACTCAGCCCGAGCGTTCTATCGCTCCAGACGAACGCATCCACGGTGCCGCTGTGACCTGCTGTGCTCGGGCTGTAACTATCATATAGTGAGCTGATTGCGACTGGCTCGATAACGCCGAACGAGCTGAGCTCTTCATTCGACTGCGCGCCACCAGCAGCAGTGCGAACCAGATCGGTCGGAAGAGTGACTGATTTCTGAATCTGGAATCCGGGAGCCAGAGCTGAGTCAGTTGTCGTGTTGGCTGGCGTCGCGGTTGGCAGAATTTCAACGCTGGGCTGGGTTGACAGCGAGGAAGGAAGTGCAAGATCTACTGATGAAACATGACTCCTCAAGGGCGGATCTGCAGTTATTACGTTGTTACCTATGAACGAAATGTCATTGCCACCAGCTACGGGATTGACTCCTGCTGTGTTGAAAATTACATTCTTGTTCATCGCCGTAATGGTGATTGGACCTTGCCCGTCTGTTGTGATCCCAGTCGGAGCAACGCCGAAAAATGTCTTACCTCTACCAATATTCGAAACAACGAAATCTGAAACTGGAACAAATTGATCGGGTACGGAGTTAGCAGGCTTTTTCGGAATGGCACCGACCGAAAGAATTACTTCTCCACCTTTTTTCCCTGCAGTCTCAGCCTTACCACCAAAGGCGAAGCTAATCGAGCCGTTATTGACGTCGTCGGTATGCACTGTTATTGACCCATTTGTAGCGGACAAGCTAGCGAAGCTCTGTCCGTTGATCTGTCCGGTTGTGGTGTGCAAGTAAATGTCTCCGTCGGCGACCTGAATACCACCATATGAGATTGATCCGACTGCGTCTAGGCTGAAGCCTTTGTCGGCACTTGTCGGAAAACGAACCAATGTCGAACCAGTGTTCACGCTGTTGAGTTCGGCCGATGAATGAGACGTAAGAAAAAGTTCCGCGAAATTGATATTGGCTGCGATGGAGCCGGTATCGGAGGTCAACAGTGCGCGGAAAGTAGCAGTCAACGTCACATCGTCTGCCGTCGTGATTTTTCCTTTACCAGCGGCTTCCATATTGAGCAGGTTGGTGCTAACCGAGTCAAGCACTTTGATTCCCGCACCATTTTTCACGTTGATCGTGCCGCCGGCAGCACTCAGCGCACCAAAAATTCCGTGCTTAGGTTGCTTTTTGCCACCAACGACTAATGCCTTCGTGTATGTAGAGGCGAGGTCTATAGTTCCACCGCCGCCGCCGTTAGCGCCGTCGACGTTCAAGCCGCTGGTTACGATGAGCTTGCCGGTTTTCTTCGAGAGTACGCTACCGGCACTCAATTTGATGTTGCCTCCGTTGTGGGCGCCGGATCCTTGCGACAAACCGACATCTAGAAAGTCCGTGTCGACGGAAAGATCTCCTCCTACATCTACGGTTACCGAACCACCATCACCGTTGTTCACTCCTGCGTGCGCATTGAGGCGCAGGAAGTGGGCAGCGTCTTTGGGCGTTTTCAACGGATTACCGATGAAAGTTGGAATAGCAGTTCGTTCAATATAAGTGATTTGCCCTCCGCTACCCATATCAAAGCCGTTTGCAGTGAGGACTAACGGGTTATCGACCGATTCGTTGGGATTAGTCATAGAGAGGGCTTTGAGACTTATGATACCGCCCGATGTGCTTGTGGAATCGGCGTTGATGACATTGTTTTCGAGATCTAAGAGTAAGTTACCGTCGGTTTCTAGGGTTAAGCTGTTGCCATTTGTGGTGATACCAGCCACTGTTGCGATCAGGTTAATCGAACTTGTGGTGGAGCCGAGTGCATTGATGACTGTAGCCCCCAGCACCCCTATCTGTGTCGCATTTAACTCGATGGTGCCACCAGCCGCAGAGCTAAGACTGTTTGCTGAAACTGTAGAGGCAGTAGAGTTGATGAAGGACCCACTAGTGACGGTGATTTGACCTCCGTCGCCGTCCGAGCTACTTGCTGTAAAGATACCGTTTAAGACGACTCCACCGATGCCAGTATTCGAGATTGAAACATTGCCAGCTTTGGTGCCGCCTTCAGAGTTAACACCGATAAGCGAGACTGTCGATACGTCATCGTTGCCACTGATTGTGATGTCACCGCCCTGTGTGGTGGCTTGCCCGATTGCGCTGATCAGTGAGGTGGACACGACGGTGCCGTTGTCCGAGATGATGGTGATGTCGCCGGCATTCTTGGTAGTACCAATCGGTGTGTCTGACCTGACAAAACTTTGTAAGGAGATCGAACCGCCAGCATGGTAGGTGATGTCGCCTGCGGCCGAGGTGACACTCGAACTGTGCGTTATACCGCCAGCATTGAAGGTCGCCGCTGGTACGATCGCGTTGCCGGTGGTGATATTACCAGCGGTATCAAAGGTCATTGTGGTACCAGTGCTGAACGTAGGTTGTGCAGTTGCGATAATGATGGCACCAGTATTACCTTGACCGGCATGACTTAGAATTTGCGCACCAAGTTGAATGGTATTGCCAATGCCACCACCTACTATCGTGACTCCGCCATTGTCACCAGTGCCGACGCCGGTCGTGACAATCGAACCGCCAAAGGGAATGTTGATCAAACCTTTTGCCTGAGAGGAATTCGCGTAAGCGGCGATGGTGATGTTCCCGCCGGAACGGTTTAACCCAGTGGCGCCGGCATTTATTAGAAATGCAGTCCCTGCTAGGTCGACATTACCGCCTGTGGCCGACGCACCGGTGAATGAGACTGGAGCTGTGGTGTTTTGAGTTATCGGCGGCTGTGTTGCAATCGGACCGCCGGTCTCGCCGGAACCGGCAGTAACATTAGCTCCAGCTATGATGTTGATATCGCACCCGGCACCGACGCTATCGATGGCGGTTATCGTCGTATTTGAATTGGTTCGTGTGATGTCGCCACCAGCTATGATGGCAAGCTTCTCTCCGACAACGATGTCACCAGCTATTTGTATGTTGCCGACGTTGTAATAAGTCGGATCGCCTACCAGACATTGGGAGCCGATCACCAGCGTCGCTGTGTTAGCGCTGACATGGGCTGCTGCGCCACTCGAACTTACAACGCCTGTGAGTTCATTAACTATTACGTCGGTTGTTCCTTGACCGCTAAACAGGTTTAATTCATGCGAAAATAAGTCGCCACCATTAACGATGCTGTTACCGAGACCGTTGTAATCGGCTGAACGAACATTGATTGCTCCGTTAAGTGCAGAGATAGTGCCACCCTTATTGTTGATGACCAGATCTGCATCGGAATTACCAGTTAGTGAGATGTCTTTTGCGCTACTGACTGTACCCGTATTGTTGATTGCGTGACCGGCAGAAAGTTCGAGATTTCCGGAGCTGGAAATTGAACCAGCATTATTTATGTTGCGATCGGCACACAGAGTGAGATTGAGATCTCCCGAGCTCGTTGATATGGTGGCACCAGCATTATTGTTGATATCTCGTGCCCCTATCTTCGCTGTATCGATGTGTCGATCAGTTGAGTAGGCCTCGATGGAGCCATAGTTGACGAGGTCATTGGTTACTCGCAGCCCATCGGCATGACGTGCAAAATTACCACTGGCAGTGACATGTTCAGGTATTACCAATTCCGCTGCCCGAATGGTTTTGCCACCATCACTGATACTATTCAGTGCGAACGCGCCACTGACACCACGTCCAGTCTGATCCACATCGAGTGTCTGTTGTCCGCCGTTAATAACTTGCTGAAGGGCTACGTACTCAGCAGGCGAGACCGTAGCACCGCTGGTGAGTGTACGTACCTCTTGACCAACTTTAATTGTGTATGTTTCGCCTTCGGAGAACAGATTGTCACCCAATACAATGGAACGATCCGAAGACGTGAGGTCTAGTGCCAGTCCCCTAGTAACTGCCTGTGCTCTGCCTCTTTCCGTCAAAAACGCTGATTGTCCGTTGAACCTATTGATGCGGTTGCTAATGTCATTTACAGGTAAGGACTGACTGTTTTGGAGCCGGAGCATCGAACCGCCGATCGTGTTGGCGCTTCGGTTATTGGATGCGTCACTGCGCATCAACTGCCGCAGTTGCTGTCTGCCCATCCCAGGGTTGTTCTGTCGGAGCTGTCGCAGCGAATGACCACCACCGTGTCCATTTGCGGCGTATGCCGGCGATAGCATCAAGCACAATGTTCCAGCAAGAGGAGTGGCAGAGAGCAGGATGGTTTTAGTTAAAGTTTTCATTGTCTGGAATTCCGTGGTGTGGCGTGAAATAGCGCAATCGTATCTGCGCTCCGATTTGCAGAACGGCTGGGCAGTTCTAATGAAGGCAGCCTTGATAGAATATCAGTATAGAAGCGCATCAATGAACAAATTAAGCAAAGGTTATATGCGTCGACGGGCTGCGTTATTCGCCGGAGCAGCGCTGAATGTCTACCTGGAGCAACTGTCGAATTCAGCAAGCTATGAGACCAATGGCGGTGCCACCACTACATTTGCCTTGTCGTAGCTTGCAAGTCCTACTTTGACTCTTTGAACACTCGTTGGTTTCCGGACGTAAATGCTCCCTGGAATTCCACCACTTTGTTGTTGCGTCTGACTTGATAGATTGCCCCAAGATCCGGAGGTGTGCTCTGGTCCCAAAGAAAGACGATTTCTTGATTTAGACCCGCCTGCTTTAGCTCCGCTGTCAACATTGAGTTAAATGCCATTAGCGTGCCGAGATTTCCGAGACCTGCTTTCTTTCCTGCTCCGGATACGAAAAAGTCGTTGAGCAAATCGTGGTACTTCGCTACATGCGGAGTGAGATCTGAGTTTTTCATCACGGCCTCACTCAATCCCTTTGCTACTTCCTCAACTTTCTCCTGGTCATACAACAATTTTGGACCACGCCAATTAGCCATCATTTCAGAAAATTTCTGTATGTTGTCTTTCCAAACGCCCAGCTTCTCATACCGAGTTAGCAGAGAATCCAAATCGGTGCAATTGATTGCTTGTATTGCTCTTCCCGCGCGAGTTCTAACTTCTAGAGGCTCGTTGGAATTGGCGGCCTCGTGTAGAAGTGGCAAAACTGCCGGTCCCATTTTTTCGAGTCCGCGCTGGGCGTTTTCCCTGTCTCTGTAGGTGGCGCTTCCCAGATCTTTGATCAGAGTGGTTGCTCGAGTTCTATCCAGGCTTTCTGGCTCCGCCGGGGCTTCGTCCGCTTCCATCGTCACCAAATCCAGCTCCGGAAGGAATTGACTTGCAGAATCAAATGCAGAAGTTCGATAGTCGGAACCCTCTAGTTGCGGTAGGTCGACAAAATTCGAGGCCGGACGGCCAGCGTTCAGATCGAAAATTTCAAAACCCATGACAGATCCTCCCGAAACAGAACCAGCTCTTGTTCACCTGACGAGTCGCCTCTCCCACCGTCAGTATGAAAAGCGACCGTGGCGTCATCGTGGCGTTTGTGGTGGTCGAGATCTAACGCGCTTGTGCCGCGACTCAATGCACCTGCGACAAAAAGTATGTTTTAAAGAGGCATGCGTATAGGCCTTGCCTGGTCCGTCATGCTACCGTTTGACTAGTGAAGTGGGTAGCCTTCATTGCTATCTTTCATTCAGCGTGGTGTCGGCCGCGCTTGTTCACCGTTGACTTTATATTGCTGAGGATTTATCCATGAGGACGACAGTCAGACCTAGTAAATTGTTCGCTGCTACCAGCGCTTTACTCGTAGGTGGATCTATATTGCTAGGTTCAATGCAATCGGCTCAGGCGGCCGATAGGGTCAGTTTTAAGGATTTCCGCGGACAGAATCCGGAACTTGCGAGACATACAGCCAGAAGGATGTTCCCAGGCGGAAAGAAGACATGGTGGTAACTGGGTTGGTGAGCCCAACATTCTGCACGTGCCTCGTCAGTCGAATAGCGTTGCACCAACCGACGTCCAATCGAACAGACACGCACCGCACGATATCCGCACAAGTGCACTTAACATCAGCAGGCAGTCTGCACAAGTTTCGGATGCAGGTCGCGTTGTTCGGTTAAGCAGCGGTGTCAATCTGGATCTGACATCATCCACCAGGACCATTACACTAGGGAAAAACCTTTTTTCGGAAAACAGTGATTCTATAGCGATCACCGTCGGTGGCGAATCAAAGACTGTCTCCGCAGGGGCCGCAGTAACGCCGGCAGAGTACGTCGCGGTTAAGCAAGCGCTTTCTGGCGGTCAGAAAATTTCTCTCGATTTGAGCGGAAAAGCGGTCGGGGGTGAAGTCGATCTCGGTGCGATCACCGCTAACAACGACGTCATGAGAGCTACGGACCTCGTGGTCGCCGCGAATGTCACCACTTATGGTGACTTTGGCCGACATTCTGACTTCAGACTTCAAGGCGATCTCAACAATTACGGTACCGTCAACGCCTTATCGAGCGACACACGTATTAACAGCGGTTCGATTCATGCAGATGACATCACCAACCATGCAGGTTCGTTGATCAATTCCAGCGTCGATTTGACTCTAGCCGCCGCAGGCAATTTCGTTAATCAAGGGACTATCGTTTCTGACGGAGGCTTAACTGTATCTGCCGGTGCGACGTTGAGGAATTCCGGAAGCGTCAATGCTGCAGGTAAATTGCTGCTGAATTCTTCTGCCATCAACAATAGTGGTCTACTCAAATCTTCGGGCGGAGACGTGCACTTGGAGGGTGCTGAGCTAGCTGCACTGACGGTCAACAATGCTGGTGGGACCATCAGCGCGTTAAATGGTGCCATCAATGTGCGTAGTGCCGATTATGGTGGCACATACAACAGCACCGTGACCGGTGGCGATCTTTTGAGTAGAGAGCTCAATCTCAATTCCGCTCGAGGGCTTGCAAGCGTTGAAGTCAACAAACTGACAGGGACTATCAACGGGACAGGAACCGCAGCGCATGTGCTTGCCTCCACCGATATGCTGAATCTTGGGAATGTGTGTTTGACCGGCGATCCTACTTTCTACAACACTACAGGTGGTATCAATATCTCTGCTAACCTGAGTGTCGCTGAGAAACTGACGCTGGTGGCTTCCGGTAACATCACTAGTGCCGACAGCATCACAGTCCAGGCTGGTGATGCATCGCGGGGCTACGACATCACGTTCGTCGCAGGCGCTGATTTCACGGCTAATGGCGGGTCTGATTCGCCTACCGTGCCACCAGGTACCGCTGGCGGGGTCAGTTTGTCCGGCAAGGCTTCCAAGACTGGAGGCGGTATCCTGCTGGGGGATGGAGTGAACCTGGTTGCTCGAAGCACCGATGCGACTGGTGCTGATGACGGTGGCAACTTTGTTTTTGCGGCCTTTGCCGGAAAGAACGACGGCTCTGGCGTCGTTGATCTCGGTGGTGACTCTGTCTCTAGTGGTGGCAAGAATGGTGGCGTCGATGGCAATGTTTATATCTATGCCGGTGCCAAAGGAGATGCGGTCCGAGTGGGTGCCATCGATACTACAGGCGGTGTGGACGGCGTTGATCCTGGAATTGCCATTTTTACAATTCAGCCGTCTTCCTCGATAAAGGGACAACCGATCGTTTTCGATCAGTTTGGTGCCAGAACTAGCACCGCTGAGTTTGGACTAGCTAACAAGATCACCAAAGGCGCCAATATCTTCTTCGGAAATTTTGGTGTTGGAGCGGATGTCAATACGACCGGCAATACGCTTTTCAATGCCGGCGGCAATATAGAGGTTGCAGGTGATCTAGTTACTTCAGGTTTGTTCGATTTCAGAGGTGCCAACGGGATATCGATGGACCCGTTAGTCAATCCGATCGTTGCGTCTTCTCGAATCAAGTTTTCCGGTAATACTGGTAACATCGGCACTCAATCGACGCCACTCAGAATCGATACTCCGCGATTTTCCGCAGGAACGTTTGGAGAGCAAATCGCAATCAATATTGTCACAGCTGGTGCAGTGGTGACCGATTTTATCGAAGCAAAAGATTTCATCGTTGTGAATGCGCCTAACGCTACGCTTTCTTCAATCAATGACATTTCTTCAGGCACTGACATCACACTAAATGTATTCAGGTTTGGTAACTATTCGATATCGGGCGCAGGACACTCGATTACGCTAAATACAACCGATCCCACGTACAAATTAACTGGCGCGTTCAGCTTTGTTCCTATATTCAACGCATCTAGCGTGGGCGGCATCGGCACTGTGGGCAACGCATTTGAAGTTGAGGGTATAAGCGAGATTAACGTCACGGGACCAGACATCTACTTGAGTCAAATCAGTACCAAGAAAAGCACCTACAACCTTGAGGCCACTAATCATGCTGAGGTTGTTTCCGATGGCTCAATGTTCATTGATACAGCAACTGTCACAGCTGGTGATTTCGATGCAGCAAGTCTTTCTGGTACTTTATCCGTTAACAACATCCAGGCATTCAGCGCTATCGATATAGTGAATACGGGCTCCAAAGGAAAGATCGCTTTCGTCACTGATGCAGTGGTAGCTACCTCTGCTAAGTCGGCGGTGCCCGGGGTCGGTGCCATCAGTATCTCAACTGGACCTCTTGGTGCACCGCTGACAAGCCCGATTGCAAATGTCAACGAGGTAGAAACGGGTGGACTAGTCACGTTCAGAGGTTCTGGTGTCAAGGCTAGTTCACCGGTCAATACTGTAACGGCATTAGGCGCCGATGTGACCATCAACAATGGCTTTAAGTCGACGTACATCACATTTGGTGGCAACGTCAAGATCACAGCAGATCCTCCGGTCGCAGCGGGCACTCCAACGTTCATTACCGTTGGACCTGAGAGAATTTCAGGTATTTCTGTAGTTGTCACGGGCACGTCAAGTGTAGTATCACCGGCAGTGTCCGTCGCTTTGAGCGAAGCAAGTCTGGGTAGTTTTGCTTCATATCCGACGCTGGTAGACTCGGCGCAAAGTGCACTCTCCAGAATCACGATCGCCAACATGATCAATGCTGTCGTGAATCCGAAAAAGAAAGTTGTTGCTACCACAATGCGGTAAGAGCTCAAAGCGTTGTAGCAACTTGGGCCGCTCTTCGGTGCCGAGATGCGCTCAAGAAGTCGCTGCCAGCGCTGTAATCGATGTTTGATGCAGAGCACCATTTGATGCTCCAGTCAAAAATGCCACAGATTCAATCGTTGGTGGAACAATCTCAGGATCGCCCACTCGGAACATGTCGATATAGGTCTCCTGTTTGATTTCCACATGCCGAGCTGATACATCGTAGAACCAGTCGCATAGTGCGTTAAACAGTTGGCGTCCTTCAGTTGGAGTGGAGAGACCTTGTATTGTGTATATGCGAAACTTGCACTCGACACCATCGCGGATCTTCAATAGTTCAATGTAATACATTCCCGAGTTGCATAGCGTTGCCTCTAGTTCGGCAGTTAAGGTGTCGAGAGGAATTGCAACGTGAATGTCCCACTTTTTGTTTTTTGCTGAAAACGTTGGCTCAAATTTGGCTACTGGCCAAGGTGGTGTCAATCGCATAGGCGATTGAGATTTGATTGTCATGTCGCAACCGGGTAATGTCACTTCAAGATGAGCGTAACCGACGTCACCGCTCTCAATGAGTTTTTGGCGAACCATCGCCATGTCGTAGGCGGACTCGCTCCTCGCTTCCGCTAGCGAGAGAGCGTCGTACTTCTTCGTCATGTGAAGCCCAATCAGTGGGCATGCGCTTATAGCAACGTCGCCAAGAAATGTGACGTGACGATCAATCATCGCGTCGGGATTGAGACCGAGTGACTGGAGAGTTTGTTCTAACTCTTTGTTTTGTGAACCTTGAGTGGCTACATGCAAATCTATTTTCATCATTTTGTCTTCCGAGAGCTGTTCCAGCAGCGTAAGCGGGAATGAGAAATTTGTCATATTTGTCGACACTCATAGCGATTTCCTGCCACAAGGGCTGCTATATGGGTGATATATGTTGTCGAAAAATTCGACAGTTTTATTGATTTTTGGGAACATTACCTTCATCGAGGCGTGGCAACCCAAACCGTCGTTTGGGGAAGCTGTGTCGAATTCTTTTATGAGCGAAGTCCTGCGCACGAAAAGTGAAACCAACAAAACTTCAAAAAACACTGATAGCAATGGGTTTGACTGAGAAAGAGTCGGCGGTCTATCTCGCGTCTCTTAGTCTCGGTCCTGCGCCTGTCGCTCGAATCTCTGCCAATGCCGGCATCAAGAGAACGACCGCCTACACGATCATCGAAGACTTGAAGAGTAAGGGCATCATAATGGAGCAGATCACTGGTTTTAAGACCAGATATGTGGCAGCTCCGCCTCAATCGCTCAGAACCTTGATGATCAGCCAACTACAAGCTCTGGACGAAGCTATGCCGGAGCTCTCTGCAATCTACAATCTTCCTGGTGGAGAAGCTCTGATACGGCACTATGAGGGGCTTCCTGCAATCAAGGGTTTGTACGAAGAGTTGCTGGCATCAATCGCTACCAATCAGGACTATCTGGTATTAACAGATCTAGCTCTATGGCAAAAGCTGGACAACAAATTTTTTGCCTCGTTCGCTCGGCGCCGCGCTCGCAAGCAGGTCGCGTTGCGAATTCTAACTGTGCATTCTCCTGCGGCACTAAAGCGTGAGATCGCCGATGAATATGTAGGAAGGCTGCGGATTTTGCCTGAAGGGATGTCGGTCACAACCAATCTCATCATCACACCGCAAACGGTCGTTTTTCACCAGCTCACACCGCCACTGGACGCTATTTCTTTGAATAACAGGAGTGTAATTCACATGCATCGAGAGATGTTCGAGATCATCTGGCAGAGTGCACGACCAGTGCGATGAGCATGTACTGCAAAGTGCAGAATGTTTGGAGAGACCACTATGGTTCCAGCCCTGAAGTCATGTGTTTAATTAGTCACTGTCGACCGAAAGCTACGTCGGAAAATTTGAGCACGGGTTTAAGAAAAGTTGGAAAACCGCACAGGTGGGTCCGAGTGGCAAAGCAGTTGTCACTACAGACCTGTCGTAAGGCACGACGACGATCTCAACTGCTCGCTATGTCTGCCTCTATGACGAGAACTCTTGCGCGCAAGTCGCGCAGCACGACGAGTATCTCAACTGCTCACTATGTCTCCAGTCTGACGAGAACTCAAGCGCGCAAGTCGCGCGGCACGACTTGCATCTCAATCGCTCGCCATGTCGTGTACTACCTTCGAAAGCCCGGTCGTAACGAGCGCAAGGCTGTCGTAATTAATTTTGTCGGGTGTATCGTCCTTCGTGTGATAGTGCGGGTATCGATAAGGAGCGGTGTCCGTCACCATGAAGCCGGGGTATCCTACTCTCCAGAAGCTTAGTTGATCAGAAAAATCGACACCAGACAAGGAAGCCGGTGCCGCAAGCAACTCCACCGGGAATCTCACCGCGGAGGTGAAGGAAGATAGGCACTTTTCCATTTTGGGACGTGAGTCCATGTTGCCTACGAATGCCAGGAAATTTCCCTTAGTCGGATAAAGTAGCGCCATTGGTGGCGCTGGAAACTTTTGTGAGTTTGCTGCTTCAGAATAGTATCCAATCGTCTCAATTGACATCATTGCGACAATGTTGTCACCGCGCTCCTTGCAAGCCTTTGCGTATCGATAGCTACCCATGTCGTCGCTGCGAAAAAATGGAGGCTCCTCATTAGTGAAGGCTACAAAGCGCACGGTACGCGGCAGTTGTTGCTTCGAAATTTGACCGGCAATTTCCAGCAGCGCGGCGACGCCGCTTGCATTGTCATTGGCGCCGGGGAAATCCTCGACCGCATCGTAATGTGCGCCGACGACAATTACTTCAGTTGATTTTGAAGTACCTCGAATTTCGACTTCAATGTTGTCGGCGCTCTGAGTAGCGTGGGTGGCGCCGAAGAGACCATCTGCGAAATATCCACTGACGGAGAATTTCTGTCTAACCGGTTTCAAACCGGATTCAACAAACTGCTCCTCGATGTACATCGCGGCTCTCTCCAGTCCACCTGGACTTTTAGGCAAGCTGCGCGCACCGATGTCGCCTGCGAGTTTCTGAACATGTCCGCTCAGACGAATGGCGAGTTGCTGTTGCTGCGAGTCTAACGGTTCTGCCTCACCTCGAAATGATGGAGATTTGCAAAACATCATCACGCCTCCGATCAGCGTCGTCATCACTCCGATGCCCACGGCTAACCATCGCTTCATGATAAACACCTGATGGGTACAGTGTCTGGCAATTGATCTTCCGAGCCATTTACCTGACCAACCTGACGGAACGAACCGTTTAGTTCGTTCAAGTTGGCTATTTCAGGTCGCCGACATTGTTCGGTCATTGTTGAGACTGCGCTGCTGACCACAACATGGTAAGAATAAACCATCCACAGGCAGTATTGCTATTGTTCGAATGCGATTGGCTCTGCCACTAAACAGCAATATTGGAACTCGTTTTCCAATGCGCTGCGCAAAAATTATTGCGACTATGTAGGCATCTTCCTGGCTCGAGGACCAGGCTACAGCAGTTCAATTGCTAGACTTTGTCCTGGCCGAGTCAGCGAAGGAAGACATGTGTTATGTGTTAATTTTGTATCCAACAGGCGCAAGAGACGGCATGGGAAAGTTAATCCGCGGTCTGGAGGGAAAGCGCATGGGCTCTAGGATGCTGAGGCTTATGGCGTCGATAGGACCTCGTCGCCAAGAGATCATGAGCAGTTTCAAATATATTAGATGCATTCTAATGTTAGGCTGTAAGTCCCGCAATTGGTTCTCTATGAAGCCCAGTTTAGTTGCCTTCGAGGCCCTTATCATTCTCGTTTTCGTGGCGCTTAGCTGTCCAAGCGCTTTGGCTGCGCACAAAAAGACCATATTGAAGGTGCCAGTCTTTTACGTCACAGACCGTAATCCTGTTGGTGATGGCTTTGGTCCGAAGCGTCTGCTGGAGAACGATACAGTAAGTGCGATGCAGTCTGGTATCGTCGATGTTTCCATCGCACGAGATGATGAGTCGTCGCTTGCAGAGTGGCAGAAGACTGGACTTACATTCGACAAAGTCGAGACCTCGGATGAGCCCAAGTTGCGGAAGTTCGACTGTCACACAGCCGAGGACTTGAAGGGCGAGTTTGACTCTAAAATCAGAGCGACGCTGGCGAGCTGCCAGCGGAAGGAAGTCTTTGTTTCGATCCACGGCTTTAATATGACCTTTGCCGAAGCCGCGAAGCGCGCCGCAGAGCTCTCGTACTACACAGGAACTCCAGTTTTGCTCTACAGCTGGCCGTCGGCGGGCAAGCTCAGCCGTTATTCCCTGGACGAATGCAATAATGAGTGGAGCCAGGAGCACTTCAACGAATTTCTAGAGCATCTCAACGAATTGAAGCGCTCTGATAACCTGCAATTCAACCTGGTCGCGCATAGCATGGGAAATCGCTTGTTCGTCAGAGGCATTGGAATGCTAAAAGGCCAGGGCATTTTTAAAGATATTTTTCTCGTCAACCCGGATTTCGATGCGCAGACTTTCATCCACTACTTGTCTCGATACCTGCCGAAGGATGGTGTTGTAGATGGTGTCAGGGGCCAGTTATTGGTGTCGCGCAAGGATAAGGCGTTATGCGCTGCTGAAAGTTTGTTCGGTGGCTACACTCGTCTGGGGCAAGCCGCGGACTTTGCGCTTTCTGCGGTGACTAGACCGGACCTCTTTCGAAACGTTTGGCTCAATCCGTCTGCTGCCGATTCTGCAAACGCCGGAGTTGATGCCTTTGCTCGCGCTGCGTCCATTGAGCGAGCAATTAAGGTTGTAGATGTCACCGCCCTGGATCATGGGTTTATCGGGCATCACGTCCCCAATGAGTACATTGCCTGGATGCACTATAGCAATGAGGCACCACCCGGATTTAAGTTGAACGAGGAAACGAGCAAGGATGCTTGCAATCGCATATCCTCATTTCTCTCTCGCCTGGGTGGACACAAGATCAATCGACCAATCGGCAAATACTTACTTGTGAGCAAATCGCAAAAGCAGCTCTGAAGGTACTCTAGGCTATTTCGTGTCCCGATTGTAAGTACAAGGAAACCTTAATACTTAGCTGATACCGTATACAGTGCTCTTTCAATTGGTCCATCGATTATGACTTCTCCTCGTCGATACCGGTCTAGCAGTTGCTTGGAAGTTTTAGCAAGCAACTTGCGAACTTCTCTGCGTCTCCCTTTAACTCTTTCAATTGTTCGTGTTTCATAATCGGTTGTCTTGTGCCGCATCCAGGCGATCACTGCTGACTCCGCGCGTTCTTCGATTGGTATGCGTTGCGTTCGGGCCACTGTACCGCTTCCGACGGGAGTCGCATGATCCGTCACGGCACGCGCCATTTGTTCTTCCAACTCCAGATGTCTTGGATGAAAATCCAAGTAAGCCATTACCGCGCCGAAGAAGTCACCTTCGTAGATTTCCTGTGCTTTCTCTCGACGACTGGCATCAGCAGTCCTTCTCTTCTGATACTTCTCGGTTGATCGTTCTTCTACGAGTTCGGCTTTTATGCGCTCGATAGTGGCAGTCGATGCCCACACGCCTCTCGAGAAAATTTTTCGCCCCTTCTTTTCTTGAACGACCCAATGTTCGCAAGCGGCTTTCACTCTGCGCGTCAAAGCGGCATCGCCAGGTGGCAGCAAAAACCAGCCGTCAGGTACAGTCAGTACGCGACCATCAGCTGAAATAACGGTCCTGTCTGCAGGACCGGGAGCGTAGCAGTTGTCGCTGTTATTGGGCAATTGACCACCCGCGTGTAGGGCACTTAATTATACAGGCATGTCGCATCACCGAACGAGGAGCACTAACCACCCACCTTTGACTTAGGCAAGGCCACCTTGAGTTTGTTTCACTTTAGAATGCTATAGTGAGTTAAACCCATGTTTGCCATCGCGATGAAACGCAAGAAGTTTATTATCATTTTAAGCTCGATTCTCAGCGGATGTGGAATCGATAGTTATTTCTTTGACATGACACAACCTGCGGTGATGGGTGATTTGAGTACGATCAATGCTCGTGTATTCGCTGCCACCCAGGACGACGTCGCGTTCTCCGCCAACTTCCGTGGTATCACTAATGGTGTTACTGGAGGATTGTCTGAGATTGGTGTCTTCAATTCCCAGCGCATGGGAAGTTCTTACTCGGAGGCAAAGGAAATAGCAAAGCGTCTCCATCTTAAAGAGGTCACAGATCTCAATGATTCTGATGCGCGCAATGTTTGTGCTGATCTGTCCCATATTGCAGAACAATTTCGTGCAGGGAATCATGCAATCCACTTATATAAGTCCATGAACAAACCTGAAAATTTTAAACTAAAATCCGGCCGTCAATACGATCATGCCCTTTATTTCTATGACGAGCGAAAATGCGAAGGTTACCTCGAGCTCAGTTATGGAACGCCTCAAGAGGTGAAGATCGCCGAGGAGCAACTCGAGAAATATATGACACCGGTGGCGCCACCACCAGATTTGTTGAAGAACGGGAACTCGGGTAATGCAGATGCCCAATACCAACTCGGCAAGTTTTTCCAAACCAAAAATCCAATGAATCGTGGCTGTCCTTTAGCAGTGAGACGTTGGTACGAGAAGGCTGCCGCTCAGAACCACCCCGCTGCGCAATGTGAGCTTGCCAAGTTGCATTTCAATGGATACCTGGTCTGGGCGGATTCGAAGAAAGGGATGGAGTTGATCAGGTTATCTGCGAACGCGGGTAACGGAGAGTCTAAGCGAATTCTGGCGGAGCAATTGCTTGCGACCAGTAAGCAGACCCACCCCAAAGCAAAGCAAGGTGCCCAGGCGAATCGCGAGGCACTTGCGCTTATGAGGCAAGCCGCTGAGTCAGGTGATGAATCCGCCTGGCTTCAACTAGGCTGTGAGCTTCCTAACAAGGCCGAAGCCGAGGCATGGCTGAGGAAGGCGGCCACCGAGGCAAAAGATAAGTACGTGCTGCGTGCCTCATCGAAGCAATTGGGGCAGACTCTGATGAGTCAATCGAAATTCCAGGATGGCGAGAAATTTTTGATTCTGGCGGCTCAGGAAGGCGATGAGGGCTCGCAGATTGAACTCGCCCAGTATTACAACGAGCACCACAACTATGCCGAATCGGCGCGCTGGTTCAAAGCTGCATACGAAAATCCGATGAATTCGCACACGTTGGACATATTTGGCAGCAGCGCGGGACAGGGTCTGTTTAATCAGGCTGAAGCGAAAAGCAACGACGGCGATTTTCGCGAAGCGGCGCGTCTTTATCGCGAGGCCTACGAGAAAAACGAGAAGGACTGGCATCCTGCATTCTAAGGATGCGGTCGGCTTAAGAAACCGATTGAGAGTGAGTCCCGGTGTCGCAAACGCCGCAAAACCCCGCAAAACACTGCAGAAGACCGAAGACCGCACAACGCCGAAGACCGCACAACGCCGCAAACCACCGCAAAACACATCTCGAACAAATTCGACTTGACACTCGCGAATTAATGAGTGTATACTCACTCATTAATGGAGGTTAGATGGCTCGACCGAAGAGCGAGGAAAAGCGTAATACTCTTTTGTCGGTTGCCGCGCAAGTTTTCGCGAAGAATGGTCTATCGGCTTCGACTGCCTCGATAACGAGCGCGGCGGGAATGGCTGAGGGTACATTGTTCGTCTACTTCAAAGGCAAAGACGAATTGATAAATGCGCTATACGCCGAGATCAAGAATGATCTCGCGGAGACTATGCTGTCCGGTCATCCACAAAATGGTTCTGTGCAAGAGAAGCTATATCACGTCTGGAGCAACTACGTGGATTGGGGTGCGAAGAATCCCGATCGGCTTGCTGCTCTGCACAAGATAAAGGTTTGGGAAGGTTTGAAGGCCGAAGTGCGCGAGACTACTGCAGAACGCTTCTGCGAACTTCATACTTTGACGGAAAGCGCCATCGCCAATGGTGCGGTGAGCGAACTTCCCTATGAATTTATTCTGGCTGTTTTCTCTGCGCAAGCTGAGACGACTATGCAATTCATCAAGCGAGAACCTGATAAATCCGACTTCTACAAAGAAAATGGATTCAAGATGTTTTGGAATGGTATCACAACAAAAGGGTGAGCCTAATACTAAAGTGGATTTGGTAAAACCAACTTTGCTGCTGTTTAATTCGCTAGAGAAAACCTAAGGAGTTCGACAATGAAATACAAAACCCTCGGCGACACCGGGTTGCTGGTGTCTACGCTTTGCTTTGGCGCGATGACTTTCCACGGAGGAAAAGGTCTTTTCAAATTTATGGGCGGCACACAACAAGACGAAGCGGACCAAATCGTCAAAGCTTGTGTCGACAAAGGGATCAATTTCTTTGATACCGCCGATGTCTACTCGGAAGGTGGCAGCGAAGAGATGCTAGGGCAGTCGTTTCGCAATCTTGGTATCGAGCGGAAGGATGTCGTGATTGCCACCAAATGCTACGGGCGAATGGGACCCGGTCACAACGATATCGGTGCATCGCGCAAACACATTATTGAGGCTGTAGATGCTAGTCTCCGCCGTTTGCAAACAGATTACATCGACCTCTATCAGATCCACGGAACTGATGTAGTAACGCCATTGGAAGAGACTCTTCGTGCGTTGGATACGCTGGTTAATCAAGGCAAAGTCCGCTATGTCGGATGTTCTAACTGGGCTGCATGGAAATTGCAACGAGCCCTCGATGTGTCCGAGTTCAAAAACCTGGCTCGATTTGACACTCTCCAGGCTTATTACTCAATTGCTGGCCGCGAATTGGAGCGTGAGCTCGTTCCTCTAATGGAAAACTCAAAGACTGGCTTGCTAGTCTGGAGTCCACTCGCCGGTGGATTACTTTCGGGTAAATTCAGTCGTGAGAATCAAAAGCCTGAGAACAGTCGCCGTTCTGAATTCGATTTCCCAATCGTCGACAAAGAGCGCACTTGGAAAATTCTCGATGTGATTAATCCGATCGCGAAAGAACACAATTGCAGCGCAGCGAGAATCTCTCTTGCATGGCTGCTAGCCAAGTCGGTCGTGACCTCAGTTATTATTGGTGCCAAAAACCTCAAGCAACTGGAGGACAACATCGGTTCTGTCGACATCAAGCTTACGGATGCTCAGATGAAGAAGCTCGATGAAGTAAGCGAACTGCCGCCAGAGTATCCCGGGTGGATGATCCCCTTCCAGAGCCAGGATCGCCTCGATCCGACCTTCGATCGCATGGCTGCAATCAAAGAATTGGCGTCGTCGAAAGCATAGCGACCGCGACGGCGACCAACCGCAGAAACAAGTACCGCCCATGGAAGAAGACTCCATGGGCGGTCTTCGTTTAAGCCGTTATGGATACAGTGGGAAACATTCAGCGATAGTGGGAGGCATCAAATTCAAGACATCGAGCACCATCTCGAAGCCGTGCGCACAACCTTTGAAGCCGTGCCTTCCAACATGTATTGAGCAGCGAAGATTCAAGTTTCGCCTGCCTATCAATTGCAGTAGTAAGCGGCACACCAACTTTTGCCGACTTGATTAGGCTGATCACATAAACCGATTGCGATCTTTGGAAAATAGTTAACAGGCTGCCTGGTTGGCTTGGCATTCGGTATCGCCGAGTTCAAGCAAGAGCCTTTGGCGGATTTCTCGTCGTTCTTTCGAGCTGAGATCAGCGGTGTAGTGAATTATTGCAGCGAGCTTGCCGTTGCAGGTCTCTTCGTAGAAGCGCAGATTGCTGATGTGTTCATCAGTGCTCAGGCAGTTTTGCAGATTATCTATCTCGTCCAATTCAATTAGCTCATACTCGTCGTCCACTTCGCAGACGATTCCGAACAGGCCCGGCTCGTTGCGAATCAGCGCTGGATCGTCGTATGGTCCCTCGAATTCCAGTTTGCCGACAGTTATCGTCATGTTCACCCACCGATGGTAAGTCATAAAAAATCGAACTCACAACATGTTTTCACAGCTGGCGTTAAGGTGAGGTAAAGGAGCCTTTGACGGTTAGTCAGAGCGAGCTAACAGTTTTTACCATTTCCCAATCAGCCTGAAAGTTTCGACTTAAATAGGATGATGATTGTGCGCGGAAAACTTAGTTATCGATGTGCCAGTCGAAGCACGCTTGAAACATCGATCTAATCCAGGCTGTTGATATTTCTAACTCACTCTAGTAATTCACCTGAAGTTAACAGGCAGTTCTCATTGAATTGCCACGGTAATAATGACTGTTTTTCATTGGTGTTCCATAATTTTTTGTAGAAACGGCGGAAGGTCAATTCCCGCCACAGTAGCAAGAGGGCACGACTATGAAAAACACGCATTGGCTGTTGGTATCACTAATGGTGCTAGTTGTCTCCAGTCCGTCGGATTGTAAGACAACAGGCGGCAACAATAGCAGGCTGATTGTCCCCGCGAAGTCAGTCGGACCAATAGCGTTGGGCATGCCGGTTGCAGCAGCTAAGCAAATCTTGGGTACACCAACCAGAATTGAAGACGATCTTCTTGTGTTCAATAAAAAGGGAATCTCTATTTTGTCCAAGGATGGCAAAGTATCCGAGATTATGTTTGACTCCGGAAAGTTTTTAACAAAAGATGGCTTATCGCTCTCTACATACGATCAACCTTCCAACTACAAAACCTTCACTCACTGGAAACTACCCTGGCGATTCATGAATCTGAAGCACACGCTAAAGTCAGGCGGATTGAGTGTTTTCGAGACCAACGTAGACAGTGGAGATGATGAGTACGAACCGCGAGTATATGGTGTGGTGTTTTCTGGAAATCGTTCGGAGTGTGGACTTGCACTATGTGATGGACAAAACGATGGCTGGGAGTCATGGGACGGCGACGGCGAGAACTTGTGGAAAGGCGCGACGTTGCAGGATGGTTTGTTCACGACCAAGACTCAGTCAGCCGGCGCCGTAGGCAAGGATTAGCCAGGCTGAGCCCAGCCTTCAGTTCTCTCATAGAACGTGCATAACTAAAGTCTTGACTTGAATACCATGTATAGACCTTTTCCTTCGGTCATCTGGAGCGTAGTTTGAGAACGCACGGACGGGTGATCTTCAATAAGTAAGTGGGGTTTTTACGGATGCGGAGTGATGCATCCGTGCATAGAATCAGATTGTCCCACTCTGTTACTGGTGTCTCATGCTCCCTTTCGAACATTGCCCCGGTGATACCGCACCCAAGGAAGAATCTAACCAATGCGCTTCCTTGCTCGATGAGTCCAGAAGTTTATTCAAAAGGATACCTGGGCTATTAGAGACTGGAGAGGCAGTATCGGCTCGCGGCCTGTATCTCGGTCTGACCGATCAGTTGCATACTGATAGCTTCACCATGCGAAGGGCTCTCGAAAGTCTTCGGAGTCCAGTGGCCAAACAGTTGATTGCTTCGATGGATGAGCTCAAGGCTCATGATTGGCAATATCTTCGTTCGACCAGGGCAATCGACTACGTTGGGTGTTATCATCAAATGCCGCGACAAATATCATATACTGTGCCACGCTTTGGTATGCCTGCGCAGATACTAGGGGTGGTATCATCGCCCATCAAGAGAACCGCTACCTTGCTCGCGCACGAGGTGGGTCATCATACTGGACCGCTCTACGATCCAGCTCCCTCGCATCCGAAGTCCCCCAAAGCATTTGAGGTAGCCAAAGCGTGCCTGGAATCGGAAGCACGAGTAATGTTGATAGAAGCGCACATCGCTGGTGAACTGGGAGTGTCAAAAGACACCGTCGCGATTCGAAAACCCGCGTTGATGAGCGGTACTCTAGGCTCTGCAATTCTAGAGTCGCATAAACACCACACTGTCGCTCTCCAAGGACAGCCGGAAGTCGCTAACAAGATTGTCAACGACTTTCTTCGGGAGAAGTATCCTAACGTTATTGATCCGAAGACCGGTACAATTCGTCCGTTCAAGATCGAGTGTCTGCCGGAGCCTCCGAAGGGACCGTCCTCTTCAGCAAGGCCAGTCACCATCGATCCAATTGACTATAGAGACGCGAGAAGAATGTTTAATAACCCTGGCACTGTAGATTCGGAGCTTAAGTCGAAAGCGATCCGGTGTTCGAAGGCGTTGGCTGCTGCCGGCGTCTTCGTTGTGGTCAATGATGTATACGGCGCCTTCCAAAAGGACAAAGGTTCCGGATTTGGAAGAGTCGCGAAAGTTGCCACCGAATGGGGTGGATTCGAAGCCACGACTTTCTTGGCTCGCAGTCGCACTGAGGAGCTCTTTTTCAAAGCGCCGAAGACGCGCTGCTCGCTTGTTCTAGGCGCTGGCATACTTGGCGCCTACAGCGTCGGCAAGCTGCTTGGCGAGGACCTCGAGCAATCTGTCAAAAAGGCATTGAACGATCAAAAACGACCGCTTAGCCTGAAAGACTATCATTGATCTAAAATGAATAGGGAGCGATTTATCGATTATCGGTTTCATCGATTTCCCATATGGAGGTCAAACATGGTAAGTCCCACGGCGCGGAGTGTAGTAATGGAATTGATTGTGTTCGTGGGCGTCGTTCTTTTCTACTTCGCCATGCAGTTATGGATTTTGCCTAGGATGGGCATCAACACTTGAATGAGCAAGTCTTGCTCGGTCGAGCAATCGAAAAAGCATCCGCCAGCCAATGTTAGGGAATCGGACACAAAGTGATGTCTTAACCGTAGAAAGTTTAGTTCAGGTCTGATAGCTTTAGCGATTGGCATTCGTTTGGTGGGAAACAGCATATGAAAATTCAACTTATCGAGGTATTGGCTGAGCTCGATGGCGGAGAGTTTTTGGAGATTTTCCCGGGACCATACAAAGGACGATCGTGGAACGAGCAGTCTGTCTATATCGAGGAACGAGCATTCTCTCTGATCGAACCGATTATAAAACGTCATGTCCCCACATTCGATCATCGCGCGAATACGGCAATCACGGGCGAAAGCTGGGTGTTGATAATCAACGACTTGACTTCAATGAAGGAAGCGCTGGCGAGCGCCCAGTCGCTAGATGGTGTGGTTCAAACTTTGCGTGATGACAGTATCAAGACGACGTTTGAATCTGACTTTCAAAATAACGTTGGAAGGTTGACCGGCCTGATCGAAAAGCTCACAGTCTGGTTAAATCGTGAACTGGAGAGCCAACCTGTGATCTCCATTCTTGGTATTTGATCGTTAGGAAAGCAACTACTAAACAAGATTCGGAGTATGTGGCTGTTGCATTCTCGCGTCTTTTGTTCGTCTGTAGAGCGTTCCAGACTTAGTGCTCTTCCTTTCTTGGGCATAAACGAAAGGGCGGCGCACCTTGATGCGCCGCCCAATTCGTTTTTGCTTTTCGGATTACTTACTTCGCCATTGCGGTGATAGCAGTCTTGAAGTAGTGGTGATACTCGCTGCCGTTCAAGTGCATCAGAACCGCGGTGGTCTTGATGAGCTTGGAAGCAGTCTTCTTGGCTTGCGGGTGATTCGAAGTCATCACTGCTTGCAGCGGTTTGACGGACATGATTGCCGAAGCGACCGAGAATTCAGAGGTGTGAACTCTGGCGCCCTGGAGATCGTGGCTTTCGACGTTGCGGTGCGAGATGGTCTCGATGGGGTTGATGTGACCGAAGTCACCGCTGCCGGTGGCAACTGTGAGGTGGCTTCCAGGAGCCAAGGTCATCTTACTTCCCCTAGCAATTACCGAGACGGCGCCTTTGTGGTTGTCGTCAAGGTTGTATACAGCCAGCTTATCACCGTGGACCGAAACCAAGACTGTCGAATTGGCATCGATGTTGACGGTTCCGTGCTGGGTTTCAACAACGGTATCTTGGAAAGGAACGAATAGAACCTGACCATTCTTGACGGAAACTTTCTCACCGTGGGCGGTGCGATCGATGCTAGCTCCGGGGGCGATTCCGAGTTCGCTGTCGGAGCAGATCGAGGCGTCCGTAACAACGCTTGGTGCCTGGCTGCTGACCATGTAGGAGTTATCATTCCCGGAGGAGTTGACAGCTCCGTAGAGCATTGCGTTGCGAGCCTGAACCGAGCTGACTGATTGGCTATTGACGGCATTGAGAGTTGCAAGACCGTTGTTGAGTCCGGTCATTGTGCTCAGGTTGTTCGTCGTCAGGTTGCTGGTTTCGATGGGATTGGTCAAGGAAACCGGCATGTTGAGGGCGAGTGCGTCAGTCATTGTCTGAGCGCCGCCGTTGTTGCTTTCGCCGCCGACCAGTTGTCCATTGACGTACGTAGGAGTTCCAGGCGCAACGGGTGGGTCAGCTGTCACCTGGACGCCACCATTGAAGAACAGGCTATCGTTCCGCAAGTCGCGGTTGACAGTGATTGTGAGATTAGCTCCCTGTGCGGTCAGTGTATTGACCGGCTTGAGACCTTTGGCCTTTCTACCGAACAGGCTCACGGTACCGCCAGTTTCAATGATATCGAACCTACCACCGTAGTTCCTCACTACTCTGGTATCCGGAGCGCCAATCTGGATGGCTACGTCGCCCTGACCAGCTGTCTTCGCCGTGGTCGTGATAACGACGTTGGTTGCGATCACTGAGGTGTCGAGCTGCTTGTCCATACCGAGGTTGCCGATGAAGATACCGGTGTTAGCCGTCAAGTTGGCGTTGATAGCGAGGGCTTGAGCAGTTCCGACACCATCGTTGATGTTGAGGGAGAGGTCGCCGCCCGAAACCATAGCGCCGTTGACGGTGAGGTTGCCTGCGTCGACATCGACGGTGATGTCGTTGCCTGCAGTGAAGGTTGCGGCCGTGGCATTGGTGAATCCGCTGATGCCATCAACGAGGATATCGTTGCCTGCGTTGACGACGCCGTTGAAGGTCGCTGCTCCGCCGAGACCGTCAATCAGGATGTTGGTACCTGCGGTCAGGGCGTTAGCGGTGACAACGTTGGTATCGATGTCGATCAATCCTGCAGTCGCAGTCACTGCACCATTGAAGGTGCCGGTGCCAGTGGCCGTCACGAAGACATCGCTACCAGCGGTGAGGGCTGCTGTGGTGACGCCTGCAGTTGTCGAATCGATATCGATGTCGCCGGTGCCGGCAGCTACTGCACCTGTGGTGGTGACAGCACCGTTAGCGGTGACGAATACGTCGCTGCCAGCTGTCAGAGCGGCTGCGTTGACGGTTGAAGTGGTCGAGTCGATGTC
The DNA here is from genome assembly GCA_964418155.1 of uncultured Candidatus Obscuribacterales bacterium. Classification (GTDB taxonomy): domain Bacteria; phylum Cyanobacteriota; class Vampirovibrionia; order Obscuribacterales; family Obscuribacteraceae; genus JADYXR01. The sequence continues at coordinate 55,928 of CAYQKX010000046.1, forward strand.
GACGTCGCCGTTGGTGGCTGTCGTGGTGCCGGTGAGGGAGACAGCGCCGTTGGCAGTGACGAAAACATCGGAGCCGGCGGTGAGGTCGCCTGCGGTGATCGTGCTCGTCGTGGAATCCAGGTCGATGTCTGCGGTAGTGGCTGTCACTGCTCCACCGAGGGCGACAGCGCCGTTGGCGGAGACGTTGACATCGCTGCCGGCGCTCAGTGCGACCGTGGTGACGCCACCGGTGACGGAGTCGATGTCGACATCGCCTGTGGTGGCGGTCGCTGTACCGGTCAAGGTGACGGCTGTGTTAGCTGAGATAAGAACATCGGTACCTGCGGTCAGGGCAGCTGCCGCTATGGTGCTAGTGGAGGAATCTATATCGACCACCCCGGCTGTAGCGGCAGCGCCGCCGTTGACGGCTACTGCGCCGTTGCCTGTGACGGACACATTGCCAGCCGCGGAGAGGAGACCAGCGGTGGTGACTCCAGCCGCGCTCGAATCGATATCGATGTCGCCGTTGTCGGAGCTTACGGCTCCTGTGATTCCGACAGCACCGCTAGCGGTGACGGTGACATTACTTCCAGCATGGAGGGTAGAGCCGACAGTGAGTGCACCGGAGGCATCGAGGTCGATTATTCCGACGGACGAATCGACAGTTCCATTGATAGTGACGTCGCCGGCAGTGTTGCTTATCTGTATGGCAAACGCGGCATTGATGTTGTTGGCGAGAGTCATGCCGCCAGCGGCATTGGCACTAATTAGGACGTTGTTGCCGGAATCCAGAGTTCCGGTCGAGACAGCGCCTGTGCCGGCAGCGCCAGGTACGAATACGCCGGTGCCGCCGAGGTTGCCATTTTGAACAGTGATTGCGCCGCCTGTGATAGAAGGCTGTGCAACTCGGAGTTCGATACCGCCGCCAAGGTTGTTGCCTCTCGTGTCTACGTCACCGGTAGTGATGCCGCCTTCGCCAATCATGTACACGTTACCGCCGACGTTCGTACCGGCTACGTCGACGTCGCCGACGGTTATAGCGCCGGTGGAGGTTGAACCGCCGTTGGCGATAGCGATAACGCTGCCCCCGACGTTGCCATTGCCGACAATGTTGAGTCCGCCGAAGTTGATGTTGCCCCCGAGGGTGTTAGGAGCGCCGATGGTGAACAGCGTGCTGTTGTCATTGACCTGACCGGCAGTAGCTGGTGTGAAGTCGTAGCCGGCGATCAATGTCAGATTGCCTGCAACACCGCCTGGGTTGGACAGGTCAATCAAGTTGGCAGTGCCGGCGTTGATGTCGTTAGCAGCAATGATGGCGAGGTTCAAACCGACGAAAGTCAGGTTTGAGGTGAGGTTGACGCTGCCGAGGCTGTTAGCGATTGTACCGTTGCCCGTAGGAGCAAGAAATGTGAAGTCGCCAGCGCCGCCCTGGATACCGTTCTGAACGGTGACAGGTCCACCGAGGATGACCGGTGCGGCTGCAGCGAGGTTCTGAGCACCGTTACCGAGTGCGCCAGTGGTGTTGATGGTGCCGAGAGCGAAACCGCCTTCAGCAATAACTTTGACGTCGCCACCGAAACCGTCGAAGCTGCTGGTGTCGATGTTGCCGGTGACGATCATGCCGTCAGCTCCGCCGGCAGCGCCGTTAGCCACGAGTGTGACCATACCGCCATTGCCGTTGAGGGTGCTGGCAGTAGAGATGTTCAAACCACCGAGGAGGATGTCGCCGCCGGTTACACTTTCGCCACCGAAGGTGAAGACTGTGCCGTTGTCGAAGTTGACTTGACCGACCGTAGCGGGGGTGAAGTCGAAGCCTGCGACTACGAGAAGATCGCCTGCGTCACCGTTTGTGTTGTTCAGACTTATTGAGGTTGCGGTTCCAGCGAGTACGTCGCCGGAAGCGATGATGGCGAGGTCTAAACCGGTGAAGGTGAGGCTCAAGCCAGTCAGATCGACATCTCCATTGGAGTTGGCGATCGTACCGGCAGCTTGCGGAGCGCCTGCAACGAACTGACCAGGACCAGCCTGTTCACCGTTTTGAACTCTGATCTCGCCGCCCACGATGAGAGGTGTAGCGGCGTTGAGGCTGATGAGACCAGCTGCAGCACCGGTGTTGGAAACCGGTCCGATAGTGAAGCCGCCTTGTGCGATAACGAGGATGTCGCCGCCGTCTCCGCCACCAGTCGCGTCAGCGGTGATAGCACCGGTCTTGACGGTACCAGCAGCGGTGTTGCCCGCAGCTGCGACCAGAGTGATGTTACCAGCGTCGAATCCGGCAATGCCGTTGGTGCTCAGTGAGACGCCTTGCAAATCGACGTTACCGCCAGATGCGCTCGTGAAGCCGGTGAATGTATAGACAACTGGTGAGTTGTTGACCTGACCGCCAGTCGATGGGGTGAAGTCAAAACCAGCTACGACGAGCAGATCGCCAGCATCTTGTCCTGTGCCGGTGAGGTTGATGGTGGTTGCGGAACCACCAATGACGCTGCCGGAGGCGATGATAGCGAGGCTCTGTCCGTTGTAGACGAGACCGACGCCGCTCAGATCAACGTCGCCGGAGGAGTTGGCGATAGTGCCAGCGCCGTTGGGGCAGTTGAAGTTAAGAGGATTGCCGGAGATGGTGCCGTTACCGTTGAGGATAAGCGAGCAGGTGTTGAGGTTGACGGTATCGTTGCCGGTGATGTTGGCACCGTTGTTGACGATGACCGAGAAGTTGACCGCGGGATCGATGTTGGTCGTTCCGTTGAAGGTCTGAATACCGCTGAAGGTGACGTCCTGATCGGAGTCGATGTTGACCACACCGTTGGTGGCATTGAGAGTACCGCCTGTGCCACCATCGATCGCGAGTGCACCGAGGGTGAAGCTAGTGACATTGAGGTCATTAGTTGCAGTGATCGAATTCTCGTTGGTGAGAGAAGCGGTTCTGATGGTGATGTCGTTGCCGGCGAAGATGTCACCTTGTGTGGTGAAGGTACCGGAGGTGATGGTGATGTCGTCGCCACTGATGTCGCCGTTAGCACTTACCGTGCCGAGAGCAGCGACCATGGTGACATCACCAGAGGCTGCAACTCCCATGACATTGATCTGACCGCCTACGCTGAGTGAACCAGCGTTGAAGTCACCGTCGAGCAAGACGTTTTGGTTGAGTGAAACGAGGCTGCTACCGGACAATGTCAGGTCAGCACCCGGGGCACCCTGTGTAGCGGTGTTCGAGAGGAACGTAACAGAGCTCGTACCAACGATCGAGACATCGCTATCGATTGTGATGGCGTTGCCGGCGTTGATGAGAACGCTTGTAGGTCCGGAGATATTGGCTCCGAGACCGATGTTGTTGCCTGCAGAGAGCGTAGTGTTGGCGCCGGATATGACATTGGCTTGTACCGTGATGTCTGTACCCGCAGTGAGGGAGAAGTCAGCACCGACACCTGCAGAGGAGATAGCGACGATGGTGACGTCGTCGATTTCATTGATCAACACACCACCGTTGGCCGTGACGGACAGGTTGGTTGTATCGATCGTGACTGCATTGAGAGGAACGCCGACGCTACCGGCTGTAGAGGTCAACGAAATATCGTCGAAGATGAGGACACTGCCGACGGAAGAGCCGGTGATGTCAGCGGCTGAGGTAACCGAGAGGCTGCTGCCACTGAGTGTGCTAGTGATGTTGACAGCCCCGGTGTCAGAGGTCAGAACGATGTCGTTAGCAGCTACGCTGCCGCCGACAGTGAGAGTTCCGGTGGAGCTGACATCGAAGGTGTTGGCTGCCGAAGAGGCGCTAGGTCCGATGGTGAGGGTATTGCCGTCTTGCACGTATACCGAGCCGTTAGGAGCATTAGCCACCAGGTTGGATGCATCGACCACGAAGCGTGAAGCTGCACTAGTTCCGATGTCGCCATTATCGGAGGTGAGTGTTGCCGCGAGGGTGGTTAACACTGCGCCACTGCTAGTGGTGACGTCGCCATCTGCTCTCAGGTTGGCGCTGGCTGAACCGGAGGCGTTAGCCCCGAGATCAATGAAGCCGCCGAGCGATCTGAGGACAAGGTTGGTGGAGGCGATAGTTCCGTTGGTCGTGATATCGCTTCCGGCGAGGATGTCGAAAGTGCCACCAGCGCTAGATGCAGTCGGTCCGATATTGACCTGATTGCCATCGAACACGAAGACATTGCCTGATGCAGTCAAAGTGAGGCTGCCTGCATCGATTGAGAATCTCGACAGCGCACTGCTTCCGATGTTGCCGGCGGTGGTCAGATTGATCTGTGGAGCAATCAGGGTTCCGGCCAAGTTGCCGTTGGTGATGCTGCCTACCGAGGTCAAACTGATGGAGCTCGAACCGATGATCAAATTGGAGATGTTGAAGGCACCACCAGTATTCAGCACCACATTGGCAGCCGTGATGGTGCCGCTATTGGTGATGTTGCCGCCAGCGAGAACATCGAAGATCAAGGTGGCAGAACTCGGTCCGGGACCAATGTCCACGGAGTTGGCATCATGAATGAATACCGAGCCCGTCAGTCCTGTCGCATTAGCCGTGACGAAATCGCTGTCTATTTCAAATCGCGAGCCAGGAGCGGTACCGACCGTCGATGTGTCGGAACGCAATGCGATGCTTGGAGCTGAGACTAAGCCAGCTAGCGTGTTGGTCAGGGCGCCGGATGATCGGAGGCTCACACTCTGTCCACCTGTGACCGCTTGAGTGAGAGTTATAGTGCTTCCGGTCGAGCGGAGAACTACATCGTTGGCACCAATTGTGCCGCCTGCTGTCTGAGTGATCGCTCCGCCAGCCTGCAGGTCGAATGTATTAGCTGCGGTGGAGGCGCCAATAATATTGATGTCGTTGGCGTCATTGAGGAATACAGAGCCACTGAAAGCATTCGCTGTCAGCGACGATGTATTGATGTTGAAACGAGCGAACTGGTTGTTACCGATGTTGCCACCGGTCGAAGTCAAAGTTGCTGTAGAGGTTTGCACCAGTCCGCTACCGACGGTGGTGATGTTACCGACAGCTGTGGCGTTGAGAGCGACCAGAGGATTGGCGAGGGCGCCGATCGTGATAGCATCCGCTGAATTGATGAACAAGAAGTTGCCGTTGTTGGTTCCATTCAGAATTACATCGGAGCCAGGCAGATTGGTCACCAGGTTGATGATTGTCGCATTGAGCGCACCGGTAGATGTCTGATTGATCGTACCGCCTATCTGCAGGTCTACTGAAGAACCAAGACCGCCCGTGGTGATCTGAATCTGTCCAGAGCCCGTTCCGAGGTTCAAGTTAGCGGCGCCTGAGGTGGTGATTGTGACTGCGCCGCCAATTGTTCCAACACCCGAGTTGTTGCTTCTCAATACGACGTTGCCACCGACTGCGGTGACGCCGCTACCGTTAAGAGTGATTGCTCCCGCATCTCCTGCAGCGCCTGCTCCGTCGACTGCAAAAATTCCAGCGTTTAGTTGGATGTTACCGTCTTCGGCATCGAGGTCGATGGAGCCGCCGTCACCGTCGGTGACTACGATACTGATTGGAGCGACTCTGATACCTGAGGAGCCGTGGTTGGTCACCTGAATGGATCCACCGTCTCCGCCTAATGCACCGGCATCGCCGTTGAAAGAAGTGATGTAGTTGCTTCCTACTCCGAACCCGATGTCGAGGGTGTCGGTTCCGGTTGCCTCTACGACGAGGCTTCCGCCGTTCTCCGTCAGGAAGGATCTTCCGGAAACATCAACTGCACCCAGACCAACGTTGCTTCCGCCCTGGGCGGTGACGCTGGAGCCCCTCGCTGTGATGTTGCCGGTCAGGATGCTGCCACCCTGTAGGCTTCCGCCGAGAAATGAGCCGTTGACCACTCCAGACGGTTGTGAGATTGTGGCGCCGCCGACAGGAGCCGAGGTGACTAGAGTGACGTTGCCTGTTCCGGTGTTACCCGCGAAGATGGCGTTGGTCGTGATGGTTCCTGTCTGGATACCCTGGCCGCTGATAGCTCCGGCTACGATGGTGTAGTCACCGCTATCGATGCCGCCAGTGGTGATTGACTGAGAGCTTGTCGGAAGAATAACGCGTCCACCAGCAGCACCATTTGTGAATGCGGCGAAGTTGACATCACCAGCGGAACCAGAAAGAGCTTCCGTTGTGAGTGTCCCGAGTCCGCCGCCTCCGGTTAGGTCGATACTGCCGCCGGTGGCGGATGCACCATTGATCGTGATGTCGTTTGGTATACCCAGATCGGTGAAGTCAGCACCTGCCACGAAGGTGACTGCACCTCCGTCTGCCACTGCATCGGATGCATCGATATCGAAGCTCGTGGTGCTTGTGATGTTTTGTCCTGCCAGAACCAAGATACCGTCGTTGGCTGTGAGTGATCCTCCAATACTGATGTTACCTGCGGCAATCATGTTGATTGGATCGGCTACCAGGTCACCAGTGGTGGTGATATCGCCAAGGAAGGACTTAAGGAGGATGTCGGCACCAACTCCAGTAACGGTGACCTGGCCAACTGTAATGTCATTGTCAGCGGTTATGATGAAATCGCCGGTAGAGCTGGACGAGGTGCCCGTGATCGTGACGTTGGTACCGTTGAATGATATGTTGCCGGTTGTCGTGTTAACGCCATTTACAAGTAAGTTGTCGCCGTTGATACTAACGTCGCCTGAAGTCGTTGAAATGGTGCCGGTTGTGACGTTGAGCGGCCCGAATCCGAAGATGCTGACGGTGCCTGCTCCGCCAGTTATGGTGCCCATGTTGACGTTGCCACCTGAAAGGATGACGAGGCTTCGATCTCCGAGGGTGAGAGCATTGCCGCCGAATTGGACTCCGGTGGCAGAGTCAAACTCAAGGTTGAATCGACCGCTGACGTCTAGCGGAGCGCCGACTGTGATGGTTCCCGCAATGCCTGGGTTACCGCCAATTATCAGATTCTGTGTCACAAACTGATTGAATTCTGCGGTGCTGATGTTGAGCGTGCCTGCGCCACCAGCCACGCCGATGGATGTACCGATTGTCTCCGGTTGGATGGTCAAAGCTCCGTTCGGAGCTATGACCTGAGATGCGATGACATTGTACTGGTCCGTATAGACGCTGCCAAAGTTCAGTGTCACCGTTGCTGTGTCGATGTCGATGTTTAAGGCGTTTGCGAAGATGCCGTCAACCACGACGTTGTGATCGTTGGTGTCGGCGTCTATAGTGACGATACCACCGTATGCGTCGATTGTACCGAAGACAGTGACGGCTCCAGCGTCTCCGCTGATCGTTCCGATTCCGACGGATCCAGAATTCACCCCGCCGTAGGAGACCAGAGATCCTATCTGCAGTACTTCTCCGGCATTGTCGCCCGAATCAAGCGAAATGTTTCCTGCGAGATTTGAAAAGTTGAACGGTGATGTGACAATAGCGATAGTGCTGGCTAACAGATCTCCAGCACCATTGTTGTTGGAGTCTGCTTCGATGAGCACGTTTCCAGAGTCGCCTTGCCCAAACGTGAGGATTTGACCGGCTCCCAAGGAGCTCGCGGTTATAGTCACATCTCCGGCAGCGCTGATGGAGACGTCGCCACCGCCGGTCCCGAGGACTTGACCAATGTCCATCACGACATTGCCATTACTGGAAGTGACTGTCCAGTCACCACCGGCTGTAGTGATACTGAACGGAGATAGCAAAGTTACCCCGGCATTGCCACTGAAGTTGAAATTCGAGGCTCCGGTGAATGCGTTGATCGCAAAAAAGTTGGCGTTGAGTGTACCAGTAGTCGTCAGGTTGACGGTGCCGGTGTTGGTGAAGAGTCCGCCGTTGGCAGAGTTAATTGTGATTCCGCCAGTACCAGCCGCAATCGTGAGGTCGGCTCCGGATGCGATGAATTCGTTGCCCGCACCGATTATGATGCCAGGACTAACGTTGGTCCCGCCGAAGGTAAGTGTGCCTGCGGTGATTTGACCGAGGTCATTGAATGTTACTCCAGCTCCTGCGCTCGGTTGTCTGGTGGCGACAATAATGTTTCCGCCGACTGAGCTGTTACCGCCGTTGGCTGTTATCGTGCCCAGTTGAATGGTTGTGCCTGCGGCATTGGAGCCAGCCGAGATATTAATGTTACCGTTGGTTCCGGTGCCAAATCCATAGGATTCTACGACTGAGTTCGTTGGCAACAAGATGCTACCTGTCCCAGCTCCGACCGCTCTCGCGAGCATAGTGACGTTGCCACCATTTTCATTTGTGAAGATGTCCGCCGCCGAACTGATCAACACGGAGTTAGCGTTGAGCAGGTCAATGTTGCCGCCTACAGAGCCTGTATTGTCGATAGTGACTGTTTGCCCGGCGGTAATCGGTCCCGGTGCGCCCGTCGGGATAGTGGGACTGTTGAGTGCGCTAGCTGTCGTGACGTCAAACCCTGCAATCAAGAAAACGTTCGCACCACCACCGGTGCCATTCCCTGCGTCAATAACGATGTTACTTGCGGCTGCCGCTACGATGTTTGTTTCGGCAATGATGGCGATAGCTTCGTTGGCGCTAATCGTTCCGCCGAGTGTGATTGAGCCGAGGTTGAAGAAGGTCGGGTCACCCTTCAAGCAGATATCTCCGAGGAGGAGATTTTCCGTGTTGGCTGTTACGTGTGCCGAGTTGCCGGCTCCGTTGACTTGACCGGTGAGCTGGTTGACATCCACGTCGATGGTGCCACGTCCGGTGTTGAGGTTGAACTCCTTACTGAGGTAGTCGCCACCTACGAGGGCCGTGTTGAATGCAGCGTTGTAGTTCGACGGGCGAACGTTGATTGCTTGACCAGCGCTCATCGTTCCGCCGTTGTTGTCGACATTCAGCGCAGCGGCGGAATCCAAAGTCAAATCTTTAGCAGCGCTGACTGTACCGCCATTGGTGACGTTGCTTGCGGTGATGGTGAGGTTGCCGGAGCTCTCAACCGTACCAAGGTTAGAGAAGTTGTTGCTTGTCAGGCTGAGATCTATGCTGTCGGCCTTATTGCCGAATTGACTGCCTGCGTTTGATGAAATCAAAGCGCCCGACGCGTTGGTTATATTGTCTGCAGTTATATCGGCACCTTTGTGCGAGTTGCCAGAGTTGACTGCATAAACCGAACCGAAGTTGGTCAGATCTCCATCCAATTTAAAGGAAGAGTTTCTATCTAAGTCACCAACTGCGGTGACACCCTGGGCGACAGTCAAGCTGTCGGCCTTCATTGTGTTCTTTGTCGCTGCGATGGTGTTAAGGTCGACTTGACCGCCTGTCGCTTTACCGCTGCTGTCTACAACAATGGATTGGTCGCCGCCCAGCGATTGTTTTACTGCGATGTACTCAGCGGCTGTGACTTTGTCTCCAGCGGATACAGTTTTTGTTTCACCACCCACGGTGATTGTGGCGGAGGTTGCATGTCCGAAGAGCTTGTCGCCTAATGTGATGTTGCGCTCGCTTGAAGTCATATCAAGGTTGGCGCCATTGTCGAGCTTAACCAGACTGCCGTTATTGTTCTGCGTGACTTGAGCTGAGAGTCTGTCGGTGCGCTTCTCTAATCGTTGTTGAGCTCTTGCTGCGTCATTACCGCTGTTGCGCGGTTCCTGGAAATTGGGATTAGGATTCGGGACGAACCCTGGTGTCATGCTAGGAATCGGAATACGAGCTGCCCTGTTCTCCTGGCGAAGGTCTCGCCTTATCTGGCGAACTTCTTTCCGAGACAGATCGGGATGCGCTTGCATTAGTGAACTAAGTTTGTGCCCATCATTCGATGGAGCGGCATGTGCCTCGTTCGGTGATACAAACAGCGAGCCTGCAGTTAACACAGCCATCATTCTACCCAGGCGGCCGACCTGAGTGATGATTTCCTGTGAAGCCGATGACTTTTTGGAGGAGTTTTGAATATCGTTATTATCCATTTGCAAAAAAATTCTCCATTGTATGAAAACAAAAGCGCATGCTTAAACAGCCTAGAAGAACGGGTCCTCCAAGCTAGAATGCAGTGATGTGGTGCAGATTGTCCGGCGAAGGACGCTCGTTGTCAGGGCACTAGAGAGCGTCGACCAGGAATGACACTCCGAAGTGAAAAAACTTTAGCATGTCCCGAAGCTTGCTTTCAGCTACCACCTCGAATATTTATTAATGACATCCTGTTAATATTCCCGTACCTCTATAGAGGCACGGGGATATCGGTCTTCGCCGTGGATTGCAATCGGATTCAACCGAACCGAACCCGACCGGACCAGACGGATTGAGTTGAATTGAGTTGAGTTGAGTTGAATTGAATTGAATTGAATTGAATTGGATACACACTTACATGCATGTACGCATGCATAGATAGATGGGTGGATGGATAGATAGATAGATAGATAGATAGATAGATAGATAGATAGATAGATGTTGCTTGCCGAGCCTCGGAGATGGGAAACTCATCGAGTGTTAATCGATGTGTGAAGCTGATTGCACTAAATCGAAAGACCGGCACACCTTGGCGTGCCGGTCTTTTTCTTTCTAGGTTTTGAACTACCCTTACTTCGCCATTGCAGTCATCGCAGGCTTGAAGTAGTGGTGATATTCGCCGCTGTTCAAGTGCATGAGAACTGCGGTGGTCTTGATCAATTTGGAAGCCGTTTTCTTTGCTTGTGGATGGCTGGAAGTCATCACGGCTTGCAACGGCTTGACCGACATGATTGCCGAGGAGACGGAGAATTCAGATGTGTGAACTCTTGTGCCCTGGATATCGCGGCTTTCGACGTTGCGGTGTGAGATGGTTTCGATGGCGTTGACCTGTCCGAAGTCACCATTGTTAGTGGCTACCGTGAGGTGGCTTCCGGGAGCCAGTGCCATCGTACTTCCTTTAGCTGTCACAGAGACGGCGCCTTTGTGGTTGTCGTCCATGTTGTATACAGCCAATTTGTCGTTGTGGACCGAAACCAATACTGTTGAATTGGCATCGATGTTGACCGTTCCGTGTTGGGTTTCAACAACGGTATCTTGGAATGGAACGAAGAGCACTTGACCATTCCTCAGGGCCACTTTGTCACCGTGTGCGGTGCGGGTGACGCCTGCTGCTCCGGCGGCGATACCGAGATCACTGTCTGAGCAGATGGAAGCGTCGGTGAGAACGCTAGGTGCCTGGCTGCTGACCATGTAGGAGTTGTCTTCGCCGAAGGAGCTGACACCACCATAGAGCATTCCATTGCGCTCATGGACCGAGCCTGCTGCTTGACCTATGCCGGAGTTAACGGTTGCCAGAACAGCATTTGTCGAGGCTACGTTATTGAGTCCGGTGAGTGTGGCCAAGTTGCTGGTGCTCAAACCGCTTGTTTCGATAGCGTTGGTCAAGGAAACCGGAGCGTTGAGGGCGAGTGCGTCGGTCATAGACTGAGCTCCGCCGTTGTTGCTGTTGCCGCCGACCAGTTGTCCATTGACGTAGGTAGGAGTTCCAACCGCAACGGGTGGATCAGCCGTGACTTGAACGCCACCATTGAAGAACAAGCTGTCGTTCCTCAAGTCTCGGTTGACGGTGATTGTGAGGTTGGCACCTTGGGCGGTGAGAGTATTTGTTGGTTTGAGACCTTTGGCCTTTCTACCGAACAGACTCACCGTTCCACCAGTTTCAACTATGTCGAATCTACCACCATAGCTTCTCACGACTCTGGTATCCGGAGCGCCGATCTGAATGGTCACGTCGCCCTGTCCAGTGGTCTTGGCTGTGGTCGTGATAACGGTGTTGGCCGCTATCACTGTGGTGTCGAGCTTCTTGTCCATACCGAGGTTGCCGATGAAGATACCGGTGTTAGCCGTCAAATTGGCGTTGATAGCGAGAGCTTGAGCTGTTCCGACACCATCATTGATGTTGAGGGAGAGATCGCCGCCCGATACCATTGCGCCGTTGACAGTAAGGTTGCCTGCGTCGACATCAACAATGATGTCGTTGCCTGCAGTGAAGGTGGCTGCAGCGGTGTTGCTGAATCCGCTGATGCCGTCGACGGAGATGTCGTTACCGGCGTTAAGAGCACCATTGAAGGTTGCTGTGCCACCGAGACCGTTGATCAGGATGTCGGTGCCTGCGGTCAGAGCATTGGCTGTGATGCCGCTGCTGTCGATGTCGACCGCGCCACTGGTGGCGGTGACGGCACCGTTGAAGGTGCCTGCGCCAGCGGCCGTTATGAATACATCGCTGCCAGCGGTGAGGGCTGCAGTCGTGATGCCGGCCGTGACTGACCCGAGGTCGATGTCGCCCGTGCCGGCTACTACTGCGCCTGTCGTGGTGATAGCGCCGTTAGCGGTCAGCAAGACCGCGCTGCCTGCCGTCACTGCAGCTGTATTGATGGTCGAAGTCGTTGAATTCACATTGACGTCACCGTTAGTTGCTGTTGTCGTGCCTGCGAGGGAGATAGCGCCGTTCGCCGTGACCAGAACATCAGTACCGGCTGTGAGGTCGGCAGCGGTGATGGTGCTTGTCGTCGAATCGAGGTCGATGGTTCCCGCAGTGGCAGTGGCTGTACCGCCGAGTGCGACTGCACCATTGGCTGTCACGCTCACATCGCTGCCGGCGCTCAGTGCTACCGTGGTGACTCCACCTGTGGTGGAGTCGATGTCGACATCGCCGGTAGTGGCGGTCGCGATAGCTGTGAGAGTTACAGCACCGTTCGCCGTGACGAGGACATCGGTACCAGCAGTCAGAGCCGCTGCTGTGATGGTGCTCGTGGTCGAATCGACGTCGATCAAACCGCCGGTCGCGACTGCGCCACCGTTAACAGCGACAGCGCCGTTGCCGAAGACGAACACGTCGCTAGCTGCCGACAGTAAAGCACTTGTGGTGATTCCGGCAGTCGTCGAATCGATGTCGATGTCGCCGGTATCTGATGTCACTGCTCCCGTGATGCCGACAGCACCGTTAGCGGTGACGGTCACATCACTTCCTGCATGCAGGGTTGAACCGACAGTGATAGCGCCAGACGAATCGAGGTCGATAACGCCATTGGTAGAGCTCACTGCACCGTTGACGGTGACGTCACCGGCAGTGTTCTCGATGGTTACGCCATTCAGAGCACTGATGCTGTTGGCCAGGGTCATGCCGCTAGCAGCGTTCGCTCTGATCAGGACGTTGTTGCCGGAATTGAGCTGGCCTGTCGTGACTGCTCCGGTACCTGGAGCGCCAGGTACGAATACTCCAGTGCCTCCCAAGTTTCCGTTCTGGACGGTGATTGCTCCGCCGGTGATGTTGGGCTGTGCAACCTGCAGGGCGATGCCGCCGCCGCTGGTACCGCCAGTCGTCATAATATCGCCGGTGTTGATGCCGCCTTCACCGATCATGAAGACGCCGCCACCCACGTTAGTTCCGGAAACGTCGATGTCGCCGATATTGATGGTGCCGCTGGAGGCCGTTCCGCCATTTGCGATGGCCAGGACATTGCCGCCCGTGAGACCGGTCGAGATTACGTTGACACCGCTCAAGTTGATGTTGCCACCCAACGTGTTAGGAGCGCCGATCGTGAACAGCGTGCTGTTGTCGGTTACTTGACCCGGGGTCGCCGGTGTGAAGTCGTAACCGGCGATCAGCGTCAAGCTGCCTGCGATACCGCCAACATTGGAGAGGTCGATCAACGTTGCTGTGCCTGCATTGATGTCGGTAGCAGCGATAATTGCCAGATTCAATCCGACGAAGGTCAGATTGGAGGTGAGGTTGACCGCTCCTGTGGAGTTCGCGATCGTACCGTTGCCGGTAGGTGCGAGGAAGGTGAAATCACCTGTGCCGCCCTGGATTCCGTTCTGAACGGTGACAGGTCCACCCAGGATAACTGGAGCAGCTGCGGCGAGGTTCTGTGCACCGTTACCGAGTGCGCCAGTGGTGTTGAGCGTTCCGAGGGCGAAACCGCCTTCAGCGATAACCTTGAGGTCGCCGCCGAAACCGTCGAAGCTGCTGGTGTCGATGTTACCAACGTTGACCAGTCCGTCAGCTCCACCGGCAGCGCCGTTAGCGATCAGGGTGACCTTACCGCCGTTTCCGTTGAGCGTGCTAGCAGTGGAGATGTTCAATCCGTTAAAGAGGATGTCGCCGCCGGTAGCACTTTCGCCACCGAAGGTGAAGACGGTGCCGTTGTCGAAGTTGACTTGACCGACCGTAGCGGGGGTGAAGTCGAAGCCTG
>CAYQKX010000047.1:0-69992 GCA_964418155.1 uncultured Candidatus Obscuribacterales bacterium
GTGCAGCCCACAGTGAGGTTCATCACTTATTTCAACTAATCTTTTGACATCCTCGGATTCAATTAGCTGTCCTGTTGAGCAATTATAGAAAGTAATACGTAGTCAGATAATAGAAGCCCGGTCTCACAGCAAACCTCTGTCGCGATACGAAAGGATATAGTAAGAATGGTTCCGAAAAATGCTTGCGGATCAGCCAGGCTGGAGGCTGTGCGCCTCCGCCTGGTGCTGATCGACAAGCTTGGTGAGTGAAGGAGCGGGACTTTAGTGTGTTCGGTAGCGGTGTTCTAGGGAGGTGTTGAAGCACCTCGCCTGGGCTATTGTTGCCACGAATCCGGACACTCCATTTGTTCAGGCCAGACGCTAGCTGCCCATCGCGGCAAGTTCGGACTGCACCGCCTGGCGCTCCTTATGCGGCACAAATACTTCGAGAGCCCTGATCAGGCCGCCGAGGTTGCCCGGGTTCATGTCGAGCTGCTCGATCACGACCCCTGGCAGGATGCGGCACGACCTGTAGAAGTCAGCCGCGGTTTCGTACCGCTTCCCGCGCAGCTTTTCCTTTTGTGCCTTGGAGAGTGGCAGGTTGTCGAGGAAGGAGAGATTCATCATTGCGATTGATCCTTGAACGAAATCGTTTTAGGGAAGAACAACAGAACGACAGTGATTGGAGATCTCAGGGTTCTCTGCCAGCGCAGACTCCGATGATGAAGAGGATGCAGAAGACGTCGAGTCGAGTCAGCCATATGGAGAGCGCGGCTGGAACGAATGGAGTCAGCGCGCCGCTAACTCCCGCGACGAAGAATGCGAAAACGATTTTGGCAAGCAGCACCATTCCGTCTTGGCGAGATGGTGTTGACGCTGCGACGAATCCGAGAAACGTTCCGAGTAGTGCCGCAAAAGCAATTGCCATAATGCACCGTGGAAGTAAGAGAACCGTAATTGATCGCAATCGCGTCGACAGACTTCGGGTACCGTCACCTCCTACCGCCGGGTGCTCGCTGTGACGGACTTTTGGAGTGCCGAGGCCACATTGTGAGCCGCTTCGCTGCGGTTATTGTCTTTCGGCTCGAAGTATTCTTGGCGAGCCTGCCGCAGATTAGCGTCAACCTCGCGGAGAGCAGTGTAGACGGCACCTTCAGCTTCGTCGAGAGCGGCCACGACGGAATCACAGGCAGCCTCGTGAGCCCCAAGAAATTTCTGATTGTCCTCGATGACTGCGACGCGGCGAGTCTCGTCGGTGACCGGCGCTAGCGAAAGGGTGCGTGCGATGACGTGGAGTGTGTTGATGGAAGAGATGGCATGGCTCAATTTTGTATTCATTCTTGGGTCCTTATCGAAACAAGACAACAACGTGTGTGGGCGACCAACATGGGCGCCTTTTCCAATCGAACCGTGCAGACGCGCACAACGAGTAACTCAACAGTGCTCTCGTTGTTCGCGTCCTACGTCTTCAAAGAAGACTTCGCACGGCTTTCCCAGGTCTGGGATGAAGACCGCATCTTCGTCTTTCACACTACGGGCGAGCTAGACAAAGACAGGTCCAGGCGTCCGTCTGGAGGCAATTCTGCCACCTTGTGGTATCGCCTTCCTGCGAAGGAACGAACCTCGGCTTCGCCGGAGCTCGTCCCGTGTTTTTGACATGCGGTCACCAGAGGTATCTCCGCTGATGAAGGATGTTTCCGAAATCAACTGTTTGAACGTCCGCATTGGCGCGTCTGAGGACGTCGACTCTCACAGCTTTCCTATGGAAACCGGCGTCCAGGACAAAGAAAGCCGGGCTGACTAGAGTGAACGTTCCGTCGGCTTCCTTGACGATAAGGTCCTCTTGACCCTCCTTGTCGCGCAACATGTCCGAAAACTTACACTCGCTGGTACACCATTTGCCTCCTTCTCGGTATCGCAGCGCGATGTTGTCTCCGGATTCGAACACGAATGAGTACGCCGGACCATCCGGGTCGAGGAACAGCGCGTAGACCGGGATGCCTTCGTATGTCTCCGTCTTCCCCTTTCTTTCCGCGGTGATCCTTTGCTGCTGGTGTTTGAGCTTGTCGTAGGTTTTCGCATCGAGTGTGATCCTCAGAACCGTCGGGGCTGATGAGAGGTAGCGCTCGGGGAGCCGCGCGTTGAGGAAATTCACCGCGTCGGTTGGATAGAAAACTACCCAGCCAATCAGCGCCAGCCCCGCGATTATCCTCAGAACGCGGATTGTCCGTTGAGCGCCTGGTCCCAGAATCGACAGCTTGTTTTTCATGTTTTTCTTTCCAGAATTCAAATTCGGAAGAAGTGACTTCGCGTGTGGTGGCAGCTACTCAGAGGTGATGGCGTCGGAGATACTGCGGCATCCACTGATGACCTTGTCTGCGCCTCCCGTCTGACTCATGAAGTAGCAGGAGAGTACGATCAACGCCTTGAGGAAGAGGACCTTCCCGATGAAGATCCAGAAATCTGACTTCTTTGGCTTTTCCAGAAGCATGGCCTTGCCTTCTGATTCGAAGCGGGTCAGCGGCAATTCGGCAGGGGGTTAATGGATGTACGATGTCGGCCCAGCGCGTGGGTGTTTGACTATGTTGGTTGAACGGGGTGAGATGACCGAATTGCCGCTTTATGGAACCCCTGAAATGACGCCGCGTCATTGATGCCTTAATTTGCCAGAATATCTTTCTTCATGACAAGTGATTTGGACATGATCTGGATAATTAAGCCTCGCTCGGGTTATCACTTGTTTCTTACTAGTACTGGGTTTTGCCTGGCTGTGCAAACCCACAGTGTGTGACTGTTCTGATGTTCCGGGTCCCTGAAATACCACAATCGCTGGTTTAATCCAAACTTGCGATCTTGCGATCCAAGTAATCGGAAACCATGTCATGGAATTACTTTCCAGTATGAGCCTCGATAATATCGAATGCGGTGGATTTGGTCGTGAGGCGCTTCCTGACGCTGTTTGGAAGAAGTTCTGACCATCATAGTACTAGTCGGGTCGATAGCGTATCTCGTAGTTAACTTTGAGGAAAGCCATTATTCCTTCGGGGGAATAGTTCGGATGGTTATGTATCCAGAAAAACGACAAGCGGTAGTAGGGTGAGCGAGGACAACAAAGAAACCGAGAGTACGCGGTTTCCGTTGTTGTGGCCATTTGGGCAATTGCCACGCATGACCGACCCCGTGGTGAGGCGGAGTCGGTCATGACTGTGGCATTGCCGCGAGTTGCTGCGAATTGCTCGCAGGAGTTTCGAACATCTTTCTCAGTACTCTTCCTGGTTGAAGCAGCGCAACGTACCGAGGTAGCGCGTCGCGTCTTCCAGATATAGCTGTTTCGTTACTCCGGCAATCAATCGAGGCAGGCTGTACTTCATCCCGGCAATGCTTGCTCCTCCGAATCCCAGACTTGGGAAACAGGCGAGCGTGAAGCTGAAGATCGAGTTGAGATAAGGTGCCTGGCCGGGCACCCTTTCTGTGAACTCGAAGTTCTCGCCGAGATAGGGGTGTCGGGACAAGTCCTCATGCTCGTCGCCGGGCTTCGGTGAGTAGCGGTCTTTCCAGAGGGCGATATTGTGCGCGATTGACGCCAGTTCGGTCCGTTTGGAGAGATCGGTGATGAAGCCGGTTCCGATGATGAGGAAGTCGTATTCGCGCTTACCTTTGACGGTGTCGACGACGATGACTTCGCCCTTCGCTTCAGCAGCCACCCAGGTTGTCTCAGGGTGGAGGCGGAAGTTGTCGAATGCCACGGCCGCGAGGTAGGTGGACTTTGGTGGTACCTGTCCCATTCGCAAGATCTGCAGCACGAATTGCCACTTCAACTCGTCCGTGAGATCGGCGTGATGCTTGAGAAAACCGACATATTCCTGGCACCGGAACGGATTGACATTCGGTAACTTTGCTCTGCGAAAACAGAGGTCGACGCTGGTGGCGCCGGCCTTCAATGCGCAGATGGCATTATCGAATGCTGAAGCGCCAGCGCCAAGAACACCGACTCGTTTGCCTTTGAGGCTGGCAAAGTCGATGTCTTCGGATGTGTGCGCCCAGAGGTTGCGGGGGAGAGCGCGGATGAAATCCGGCGTCTCCCAGCGACCACTGCCGTCGATGCCGGTCGCGAGGACGATCTTGCGGGCGTGCAGCACCGTGTTGCCATCCTTGCCCTTGGCTGGTACCGCGAAGCACTGCGACTTCTCGTCGAAGTTGATGGCACCAAGCTCGGTATCGTTTTGAACCGGCAGTGCCAGAACATCGCGATACCAGCTCAGATAATCCGCCCAGACCTCGGTCGGAATGTTTCCGAGTTGTTTCCAGCCGCTCTCACCATGAAGCGCCTGGTACCATGCTCGAAACGTGAGGCTGATGATGCCCTGGTCGGGGCCGATCATGTGCTTGGGCGTTCGAAGAGTCGCCATCCGTGCGAACTTTCGCCATGGACCCTCCCGGCCGATTGCATTGCGGTCGACGACGAGAAGATTGGTAACCTTCTCGCGCATCAGACCGAATGCAATCGCTAGACCGGATTGACCACCGCCGACGATCAGTGCGTCGAGCACATTTTCCCCACCTGGAAGGGCGCGAGAGTGCACCCAGGGTCTGGCAGGATAAGCTAGCGTCTCGAGGTCTCTTTTGAGGCGACACTCGAGACGCCTGAGAGCTCTTGTCCGCGTTGTTGCGGATCGGGATTTACTCATAAGAGTAGGCTCCAGATGAGTAGGGATTTGCGGGTTTACCTGCGCAAGCAGGTTCTCCTCGATCAAAGTGTGGTGGCGCACCAGAAGCGGTGCGCCACTGTGACCAAGCTTCTAGTGTGGGAGCGCACGGGTTGTGCGCTCCCACAACAGAGCCGGTTCTGGTTGTCAGTTCAGCTCGAAGCAACTGCGCGGACCGGGGATTACGACGACATCCTTCCAGCCCAGCGAGTCTTCGATGTGTCCTTTGAAAGCGCTCAGCGCTTCCGGGTCGCCGTGGACCAGGAAGAGCTTCTTGGGCTTCCGGCGGAACATCTTGAACCAGCTGATCATCTCGGAGTAGTCGGCGTGTCCGGAGTAGTCGGACATGTAGGCGATGCGTGCCTTGACGGGTACGCGCTCGTCGTGAATCATCACTTCCGTTGGCTTCTCGTTGACCAGCGTGTAGCCGAGAGCGCCCGTGCCCTGGTAGCCGACGAAGACCACCGTGTTTGCGGACCGATGCAGACGCTTCTCGATGTGGGAGAGGATGCGGCCACCCGCAGCCATACCGCTCGAGCCGATGATGATGATCGGTTCGTTGACCGGTTTGTCGAGCATGCGCGAGTGCGTCCATCCGCGGCATTCCATGTACCGCGGAGTGCGGAACGGATCGATGCCGCGACTGGCCAGTTGGCGCGCCTCCTGATTGTACAGGTTGGTGTACTTGCGGTGGACCTTCGTGGACTCCACCGCCATCGGGCTGTCGAGGAAGGTTTGCAGATTGGGAATCCGCTTCTGCATCATCAGCGTCCTGAGGTCGTAGAGCACCGTTTGGACACGACCGACCGCGAAGGCCGGGATGATGATGACGCCGCAGCCTTCCTTCGGGTCGTGATGGCGAGCCCGATTGAAGCCGTCCGTGATGATGCCTTCCAGCATCTTGAGCCGGTCGCGCTTCTGGTGAAGCTTGTTGCCGTAGGTTGACTCGCTGATGATGTAGTCAGCATCGAGCACCGGCGTCAGGTTGCGCAAGAACGGCATATCGTTTCGACCGACGTTGCCGGTGAAACAAATGGTTTTGCTGTTCTTGCCCTTGCCTACGACCACGGTGACGACGGCAGCGCCCAGAATGTGAGCGGCATCCGTGAACCGGATGGCGACGACGTCCGTGATCTGGTAGGTCCGGTCGTATTCGACCGTCTTGATCTGGTTGAGGCAGCGACGGGCTTGGGCCGCCGTGTAGAGCGGGTACACCTTAGCGGCCGTGACTTTGCCGCGGCGACCGTGACCATTGCGCTCATTCTCCCGGGTGGCCGCTCGCTCTTGCAGGTTGCCGGAGTCGGGCAGCAAGAAGCGCATCAAGTCGCGCGTGGCAGCATGCGTGTAGACAGGCCCCTTGTAGCCCTGTTCGACCAGGACGGGCAAGTAGCCCGAGTGGTCGATGTGAGCGTGGCTGATGACGATTGCGTCGACATCCTTCGGCGACAGTCCGTTGGGCAGACGGCGGCTGTGGTTGATGTTGTCGTTTTCCTGGTGAAGACCAGCCTCCAGGAGAACGCGGGTGGTCTTGTTCGGGCGCACGACCTCGAGCATGATCAGTGAGCCAGAGACTTCGCCGGCGGAGCCGAGGAAGTGAAGCTTGACCCGCGTTTGCAGGTCAACCTGGATCGTCTCGGCCGGGCGTCGAGTCTCCTGCCGCTGAGTTGCGGCCTTGTTGGGGACTTGATGCTGGGACACCCCCTGCGCCTGAGGCTGGCGTCGTTGGGTCGGGGCGGTGGCGGGTGGAGGCAGCACGACCTGCTCCCCATGCTTGCGCCGCCACTTCGGTCGCTTACCTTTCGGCGGTTGACCCTTCGCCTGTTCGCCCTTCGACCGTTGTCCCTGGCCTGGCTGGACAGAGAGAGGCTGGGCTTTGACCGTGACGGTGGGCGATTGCGGCTTACCCAGCGGAGGGGTTTTGCTGCGTTGCTGTTTGACTCGCCTTTGAGGCGGAGTCTGGGAGGGCGGTTGCGCTGAGGCGGACCGCCGCTTGCGGTTGCGTGACATTGTGACCTTCCTGCCGGTGAATATTCGAGACTTTCGTCGTATCCGGCATGTGTTGTTGAGATTAGAGCTAGAGCGATTCGACCCCTCGCACGGAAGTCAAACGGACGTCGAATTCGTCCTTGGGCGATCGCTGCTGAGGCAGCATGTGCGTTGAATCATTGCGAAAGCATCAGCTTGCGCGATGTTCGTTTGACACTGGATCGACTTGAACTCTAGCCCTGAAGAGAGGCCTGCGACTCCCAGGACGTCGACATGACGCCTTGTTGTTGGTCGAGACAGTCTCCTCGATGAATGAGTCAAACATCGAGCAATCACTTCGGCAGAACCTTGACGACGTAGATCTCGTCATCACTGTCTGCTGAACTGGTTTGAATCAATGTTTCACTCGGTAAGAGATGTTTGGTTTGGCAAACACATATAGTTAACGATAGCTGACGGTATCAAACGCCAGGAACCCCTTACAACAAGCAATTTGCTTTATGGCTAAGGTTTTATGTGTTCTTGACAATAAACGGCAATATCGAATGTGGTCTTTATGAAGCGCGGCTAATGGTGGCGATCTTCGAAACTGACGTTGCTCATGTATCAATCATGTTAGCGTGAGACCGCTCGTCATCAGGCTGTCACCACTTTTTATCAGGAGGTGTTTGACAGCACCATAGTGCACTTCCCAGACATCAGGGCCATACCCGCCGGCGAATACCATGGCAAGCGGTATTTGGCGATCGGCAAAGGTGTCGATTACGAATTTATCTCGTTGCAGCATTGTCTCGAGAGAAAGCTTGATGAACCGAGTGCCAGGCAGGACGTCTTTCTCGTAAGGATCACTTCCGGCCACATAAATGACGAGATCTGGACGAAATTCTCCCAGTGCATAAAGAATGGCATCTTTAGTGCGTTGTAAGTAATCATCAGTTTCGCTTTGACTGATTTCGATATCCAGTGTGCTCTTCTGTTTTTCCTCAGGCCATCCTTCCTTCGAGTGAACGGAGAGCGTGAAGACAGCAGGGTCTTGTTGGAACACTACAGCACTTCCATCGCCCTGGTGGAAATCGAGATCGAGGATCAACGCTCTTTCGATAAGCTGTTGTTTGAGTAGACTGCGCACCGCGATTGCGATGTCATGAATCACGCAAAACCCGCGTCCTCTGTCAGGAAAGGCATGATGATAGCCACCGCCAAGATTGGCTGTAAGACCCAGGTCCAGGGCTAGACGGCAAGCAAGCTTCGTGCCACCGCATTTGATGCGAATATCGTCTAATAGCTCTGGCAAAGGTTTTACAGCCAGATTCGGATTGTATTCGTCTTCGGAAAACTCGAAAATTTCCAACCAGGTTGAAGTCTGTTTTAGTGATTCCAGATATGCAGGTGTATGCACGAGCAAAATCTCGTCGATGGAGATTGGCTCGGGCTGTACTATTGGGACTACTCTGCCGAAATCTCTTGCTAATTGATCGAGCACCATGTGACCGCGATCCAGCGCAAATGGTTTATCAATACCAAATTCGGACAGGTCAGTATTGTACTGGCTCGCGTGAACTAGCCTGGCTATACCAGCTTTGCTCATGTCAATAGCATGCATGATCGCTCTTGTGTCCTGCCTGTGAGGTGATACCGAATCTGGAGTGTCAAAAAGAGAGACCAAGATTAACACCATCAAAGAAAAACTTGATCGTAGCTGTGAGAGCTTGTTACAAAACCCTGGTCCGTGATGAGAAAACAATAACTGCTATGTTGAAAGAGCTATTGCTCCTCCCACAAAAAAGCGTTTAGGTTTACTAGGCTACTAGTACAAATCAATCAGATTTACTTTCTCGCATCAAACAAAGAGCTCGTCTCGCCTGACATATTCTCCTGTCGCTCGCCAAGAGCGGAGATACATCAGGTCGTTTGATGTTCTGCGGATAGCCGTGCTGGTTGCTAACCAACACAGGCTGCCCCTATGTCATCAATAGTCGGGAGGCCTAAATGAGCGTGGGCTCAGTAGTGCTATGGTTCGCCATAGTCGTGTTTTTCATTGTCATGAACGGTCTGTTCGTAGCGGCCGAATTCGCAGTCATCCGATTGCGAAAGAGCCGTGTCGAAGAGATGGTCAAGTCAGGGGCTGCTGGAGCGAAGATGCTCGAGTCCCTGCAGCGCGACATAGAGAACAGTATCGCTGGAGCTCAGCTCGGCATCACCCTCGCCAGCCTCGTTGTGGGTTGGATGGGAGAGAACGTCGTCTCAGCCGGCTTGACACTGATACTGAATGCGATACCGGGCTACGAAGGAGCCCATGTGCCGCACTGGATTGGTCTGATTCTCTCGTTTACGACTTTGAGTGCCGCTCACATCATCCTGGGTGAACAGGTGCCGAAATTCGTCGGCATTCGTTTCCCAGAGTCGACGCTTCTCAAGCTCGGAATGCCCTTTCGTGCGTTCTGCAAGGTGACGACGCCGTTTCTTCGGTTGATGAACTACCTCTCCAATCTGTGCATCAGGTTGTTGGGGTTCGATCGTCAGCCCGAAGAGACCAAGCACCCGTCTGCGCGTGAGTTCCAAATCATGGTCGAAGAGAGTGCCAAGGCAGGACGACTGGGCAAGCAAGAATCGGACTTTCTTGTTCGAGGCTTGGAGCTGAAGGCCCTGATGGTGCGCCAGGTTATGAGACCGAAGGCGCAGGTGGACTACTTGCGCAGCGACAACACTCTGGCTCAAGTAATGAAGATGGTTGTCGACACGAAGCACGGCAAACTGCCTGTATACGACTCAATCGAACATCGTGTCATCGGTATCCTCAACACGAAGGACCTGTTCGATGTCTGGATGAGTCGCTTCGGGGCCAGCAACGGCGGTGTCCTGCCAGTCCCGCCTGTTCTGCAAGAGTCGTTCCAGTTGTCGCGGTTTGTCCGGCAGGCGCACTTCGTCCCTGACACCATGCAGGCCAGCGTTCTTCTGGAGGAGATGAAACAGAAACGTCTGCAGATGGTGATGGTGACTGACGAGTTCGGTAATACCATCGGCATAGTGGCGCTCGAAGACCTTCTCGAGCAGCTCGTCGGCGACCTCTGGGACGAGTATGACAAGCCTCATCGCGACATCATCAAGGAGAACGAGGGTATCTACAGGGTGCGAGGTGACGTCACCCTGTTCGAGTTCAGCAAAGTTTTCTCGAAGCCGCTCGAATACAACGGTTACTGCATCTCAGTCGCCGGCATGGTAGTCGAGAGGTTTGGGCGGCAGCCCCGTATCGGCGAGAGTGTCTCTGTCTCCGGCTATACCTTCAAGGTGCTGGAGAAAGAGGGTCAGATGATCTCCCTCCTGGAGGTCAATGTCGTACCGGTAGCGTGAGCTCAGATGCGCCACCGTATGCGGTGCCCACGTCGGGTATCGCCATTTGTATCGCACACATGGGAAGGACACGGCTCATGTCGTGCCTCACATTACGGGGGAATTCAATGGATGCCGAAACCCTAGCATTGATCTGCGTTTTCTTCATCGTGTTCAACTCGGTGATTTTGCTCTGGGGTGTGCTCACCGGCCGGTTCATCAAAAAGAACCCTCGGGAGACCCTGCCTGATGGAAGCCCGGATCCTGATGCCGCGCCGCCGCCGCGCCCGGATGAAGAGGGCGACGAAGACGACGAGCTCATGGATGAGTCGAGCGTGAGCCGGCTGCCCTCCTACGACGACAGCGTCAACAGGCTTCTCCGAGAAGTACGGGAGAGGTTTTCTCCTCCCGATGTAGAGAAGACCGCGACGCCCCCTTCGCTTCAGCCCGAGGACGAAGACAGCATCCTGGGCGCCGGGGACCTGCCAACCGATGGCGAGGAGGTTCAGTTCGAAGAACCTCAGAAGCCTGCGCCGTCATGGGAGGTTGCGGAGCCACCTCGTCACAAGCCCGAACCGATTCCGGAAGTCTGGCGAGACATCGCCATTCCGGTGGACCCGCCTGGACCGCTCAACGCCAGGGACGACACCCGGATCGCGGTGCTTCCGCTCCAAGACGATCCTTTCCTCGTCCCGCCGGTCGTACAGATCGGTTCGGATCCTTCGCGATTGGACTGCGTTGAAATCATCTTCTTCCCGCACGCCGAGAGGCACGGGTTTGAAGTGAAAGCGTTCTCCGATCGGCAACTCACCGTATCGGAGCCGGTCAACTCACCGATCTGCGTTGAGGGGCTGCAGCCGCACCGGCGATTCTCCGCTGTCGTGAGTGGGCTCAACCCTGGTGAGCGCTTCAAGTACTCGGTCATTCACGGTGGCAAGGTCGTCTTCGAGGCCCAGACCCAGGCTCGTAAGCCGAAGGGTGCTCCGCACCGTATCGTCGTCACTGGCGACATGGGCAACGGCAGCCTAGAATCTGCGCGCATCGCTCACCGCATCTTCAACGAGTATCGTCCGGATCTGCTTGCGCTGACCGGCGACGTCGTGTATATGCACGGGCGCATGTCTGAGTACCTGCGTCGGTTCTTCCCGGTCTACAACGCGACCTCGAATTCTTACGGCGTCGGTGCTCCGATGCTGTCGGAAGTCATGTCGTTCACGTCGCTGGGTAACCATTGCGTGGGCAAGACCGAGTACTTCATGACGCCTAGCTTCGACGACTTCCCCGACCTCTATGCCTACTTCGCCTACTGGTCCAATCCGCTCAACGGACCGGTTGTCGACCCTGCGGCGAAGCGCGATATACCCGACCTCGTGGGTAACAAAGAGCGCATTGCCAAGGTCCTGGAAGCTGCCAGCGAACGGTTTCCTCGGATGGGTAACTACTCATTCGACTATGGAGATGTTCACTGGTTGGTTCTCGATGGCAACGCATACATGGACTGGACGCAATCCTATTTGCGCGAGTGGGTCGAAAAGGACCTGATCGCCGCACAAGGTGCTCGATGGAAGTTCGTCAATTTCCACCAGCCCGGCTTCACGTCCAACCCGCGGCACGGTCGCGAGAAGCGCATGCGACTCTTGGCGGATCTCTTCCAGAAGCACGGCGTCGACATCGTCTTCAATGGACACACCCATTATTACGAACGGTGCTACCCGCTCACCTTCAACGCGGTTCCATTCGAGAACGGCAGTCTGATGGACGAGATGGGCGATGTCTTCGGTGAAATCCACCTCGACAAACGGTTCGATGGTGTCACCTGCACCAAGCCGGACGGCGTGATCCACATTGTCACCGGCGCTGGTGGCGCAAAGCTCGACCCCACCGGAATCATGTGGCGTCCGGATGAGTGGAAACCGTTTACCCACAAACTCATTGCTGATCGGCACTCCTTCACGGTGTGCGATGTCGACGGCGATACCCTGACCATCTGTCAGATCGACATTTACGGCAAGGAGATCGATCGTCTCGTCGTCACTAAGTGACAGCGCTCTTTTACTGACCCAGTGAAATGGGGGAGGATTTGTGTGAACGACAAGGTCGCCGTTATCATCATCGATACCGGCTTCTCGCAGCAATCCTTGCAATCGGCAAGGAAGATAATCGCTGTGCTCGACGCTACCACTGGTAGTGTCGAGCTCGGCTCGCCCTATCTCACCTGGGCGAGCGACGCCGACGTGCTACGACGCTTTGGCCATGACCCGCGCAATCACGGGAGTCTGGTGCTGGACAGTCTCGGAAAGGTAGATCCTGACCTTCCGGTCATCCTGGTTCGTGCCTCCGAAAACGGTACCAAGCTTATCAGAACCGTCTTCGACAAAGGCCAAATCATTCGACCGGGTTGGACGGAAGCGTACCTCACCGCGGTCCATATCTGCCGCACCAGGGGATTGTGCTCTGTCACCAATCTCTCCTTCGGTGGGTACAACCACGCCATGGACGGGACCGGCTGGGAGTCGCACTGTCTCGCCAGCGAGACCGGTGGCGGCAAGCCCGGGCACATCGTAGTGGCTGGTGCTGGTTCTGGGGGTGATGACGACGTGCACGCCTCCTGGCGCACGGAGCCTGGTGCCTGTACAGAAGTTCGCGCCGAGCAGACGGCCACCACTGGTTACAACTTCTGGAGCGGCGCTCTGGGAGACGAGACTGGTTCGATGGACTGGTTGCTGGAAGTGCGTCTCGACTCGAAGCTCCTTTTGTCGACGGTGGCGCGCAGTGTCTTTGCCAATCTGTGGAACCGGCGTAAGCAGGTGTCGTTCGTCATCGAAGGCGCCGGCACGGTGCTCATCAGAACCAGCCGCTTCTGGAATGCAGGCACCGACGGTAAGCTTCCGGTGCGTGGCACGTCATGGTCACTGGCCTTCGACAACAAGGTCAAGGCGACGCACCGCGATCAACGACCGACAGAAGACCCCATGCGCTTCGACTGCTGGATATCCAGGCAGGACGGGCGGGCGGGTTTTGTCGACCACAAGGATGCGATGACCGTGGCAGAACCCGCGCTCTTCCGGCACGTGGTGGCAGTTGGCCTGAAGGGTGGGCGCTATGCTCCCAATCAGAACGAGCCGGGAGCTAAGCCTGACGTACTGCTGCCGGGCGTAGGTCCGGTCAGCTTCAGGCTGCCCGAAGTCGTAGCTCGGGTTGCCGGTATGCTCGCGCAAGATCAGTCACTAGATGTGGTGGCAGTCTTGAGGCGGCTCAGGGAGTCAAAAGTGTTTTGGTGAAGGGCGCCCACAGGGGGCGCCCTTTGTTTTTCCAGTTCTGTAAGCGAAAATGATCGGAAACCATGAACCAAGAATTCAGAGAGATCGAAGGCTTCCTCGCCCGAGCCCGGGCGGTCGTGCTTCGTGCCTCGGAAGTGGTCGCAAAGGCGCAGACGGACAAGCATCCGTACTGCATCCTCGACGACTCGGTGCGCATCTATGCAGCCATTCTCGCCACTCAGGCCAGAGAGCTCGCGGAGCGTGCTTCGAAACAGGTGGGCGTGACCGACAAGGTGTCCGACGCCGACCGACTCGATGTCGTCTACGATTTCTTCGCCGACTCGGCCGCTCACGTCGGCACCAGGCCCGTCCAGATGCAAGCCGCGCGCACAGCCGCTCTACGTGTCCTGGTCGACATGTCGGAGACGGTCATTGCTCAAGCAGAGCGCGTGATCGAGCGCGACGAATCGATCGACGGCGTCAGGTTGTACGTGACGGAAGAGCTTCTGTTGAAGTAACGCTTTCAGGTGCATTGCCAGTGGATGCATCGTAACTCGTGTGAATAGCACAGAGCCGAACAGTGTCGTTATTGTAGGTTCGTGCATCGGGTGAAGTCGGTGCTGCCTCCGCGCACACCGCCTTCACCCTGTGTTTTTGTTATGTCGCAACGGTTCTGATGGGAGCGCATAGTTTCGCTCTCCTATCGGAATGAGCCCGCATACTGTGGCGTTCGCCGCGGCGGTCTCGCAATTTGATGCAATTAGCTGACAACAAGAACAAGGAATCAACATGTCTCTCAAAGACAAAGTGCTCGTCATCACCGGTGCTTCCCGTGGCATCGGCAAGGCCATCGCTCTCCGGGCCGCCAAAGACGGAGCCAAGATCGCCATCCTCGCCAAGACCACGGAAGAGAACCCGAAGCTTCCCGGCACGATCCACTCGGCCGCGGAGGAGGTGAAGACCGCCGGTGGGCAGGCTCTCGCCATTCAGTGCGACATCCGCTTCGAAGACCAGATCACGGCGGCCGTCGCCAAGGTCGTCGAGCAGTTCGGCGGCATCGACATTCTGATCAACAACGCGTCGGCGATCAGCTTGAGCGACACGCTCAAGACCGACCAGAAGCGCTACCGGCTGATGCACGAGATCAACGTCGGCGGCACCTTCCACATGTCGCGCGCGGCGATCCCGCACCTGCTCAAGGCGACCAACCCGCACGTTCTGACCATGTCGCCCCCGCTCAACATGGACAAGAAGTGGTTCAAGGGGCACGCGGCCTACACGATCTCGAAGTACGGCATGAGCATGTGTACGCTCGGCATGGCCGCGGAGTTCGCCGACAAGGTGGCCTTCAACTCGCTGTGGCCGGAGACGGCCATCGCGACGGCCGCCGTGCGCAATCTCCTGGGTGGCGACGACGCCATCAAGGGCTGCCGGCATCCGGAGATCGTCGCGGACGCGGCCTACTGGATTCTGACCCAGACCGCGAAGGACACCACGGGCCACTTCTTCGTCGACACCGAGGTGTTGAAGAAGAGCGGGGTGACCGACTTCGCGAAGTACGCCGTCGATCCGGCCGCGACCCTGCACAAGGACTACTTCCTCGACTAACCGGTCGGGGTGCGGCGAGCCGTATGACCTTCTCGGTCTGCGGCTGAGCTGACCGAGAATTGCTTCTGAGAGACGAAGGCGGCGAACCACGCCGCCTTCGTCTCTTTTCTACATTTGGATCCAGGACTTATCTTGTCGGTTTTTCTGGTGAGAACGTAGCTACTATGGCAAGTCAGAGGACCCCGGATTTGGTACTGGGTTAGTGGTGGACGTTGGAAAATCAGCCGAGAGCTTGTCGCAAAGCGAAGTCGCCGCGACCGTTTACTTTTCGACGCGCTTGTGTCGAACTGCATGCCACGCACACCTGTCGTTTTGACAAGTCCCGAAAAATAAAAAAACTTTTTCCTCTTGTGCCACCATCCGAGGTGACGCTCGAAAGACTGATGGTGGAAAGCGTTTAGTGATCTTCGAACTGAGTGACTCGCGGTATTAAAATACTAGCCCTTGACAGCTGTAGGAGATAACTTAAAGTGTTCCTGAGGATCCACTTGTGTCGATACAGCGAGAAATTTGCCGGTTGTTTTCCAATATCGAGCCTTAGGCACAGCTTGGAAAGCACTCGTTGAAGATCGCTGACGACAAGCGACCTTTGTTGTGCGACTACTGTTAGCGAATGGCGGAAAAAATCATGAGCGACTCCCGAAGTACGATCACCGGTAACTATAGTTCTACTGTTGCTTCGGAGGTCTTTTCTCCAGATGGTGGCATCTCTATGTTGACCACAGTTGCTTTTGGATCTGGCGTGCAAGACCCGGAAGGAGAGAGTAGCATCATCCGCCGGCTCGAGGAGTTGGAGTCGGCGCAGGCGAACAAGGAGCTGGTAATCGAGGTCTATAACAAGCTGGTTCGCTATTATCTGAGACACGATGATCTGAAGAAGGCTTCCGAGACCCTGGAAAGGACGCTCTCATTTGCAAAATCAGCCTATGGAGAAAAACATCCTGGAGTCGCTCCAGTGTTGATAGAACTTGCTTTCGTCAGCTACCAACAGTCTAAGTATGAATCAGCAAAGTCTTATCTCGAACCGGCATTGGAGATACAAGAGAAAGCATATGGTCGTGTCAGCGAGCAGGTTGCGTTCGTGGAGCACAAGCTGGCTCGCGTGCATGAAGCGCTCGGAGATCTTGCTGTTGCGGAAGGGCTTTATCTGCGCTCCGTGACCACGTATCAAAACACATACTCTGAGGATGATTCTCAAATCCTCATCGCGCGCAATGACCTTTCCAGAGTTAGACGAAAGCGCAAGTAGTCACAGAGCCGTTGGAAAAACGGCAAGCATATCCCGCAACGTTTGCGGTCGGCAGTTTGTGAGCGTATCCCTGGGAAGGGGATCCTTGGCTGCGCTATGCATATTAAGTGTAATAGCTACTACGAAATGCAAAGGCGGGCTGATTTCAAGGGATGTCAAGTTTGGGGCGCAGCACATCAGTTTGTAGGCTACAGATCTTCGTCATCAACGTTTCTACAGGAGGTCGTGTAACACTTTCGCTTTGTCTCAGAGAGCTATCAATCAGTCAGCGCCTGGTCTCCGTGCCATTCTGTGCGTGAGTCGCTTCTGATTGTCTTTCTGTCCGGTTGCACGACACTCTTCCCAAACCACGTATCGATGTGCGTTCTGCGCATCGGTATCACTCAACTTGAGGAGAAAATTATGTACGCAGAACAGCTCGCCTCAATGGGGCAATGGAGCTCTGTTGTGCTCTCGCTCGTTTTCTTGAGCGGGGTGTGTTTCTACTTGTTTCGGTTGTTCAGCCCGGGCTACATGCGCCGTGCCAATGGATACTATGACGGGGAGAACGAGTTCTGGCACGGGATCTGTCTCCTCGGTATGTCGGCTTGCCTGACGCCCTCCTGGTTGCCGGTCCCGCAGCTGGTGTGGCTCGTCGTCTTCCCTGTCGGTTTCGTATGGTATCTGGTGCGTGGTCTGACCTACGGAAAGCATCTGACCTACAACAAGCAGTGGTACGACTTCGCGCACGCCGCCATGCTGTTCGGCATGTGGTGGATGTATGCGGAGCCGACTCAGCACTGGTTGGCAGTCGTGGCGCTGGGGGCTTACTGGCTCTGGTTCGGCTCGTACTACGCCTTCCGGCTCCGGCTCGACTTTTCGAAGCCTTCCTGGTTGGCGTTCGGACAAGACGGCGCGCACTTCTTGATGGCTGTCGTGATGTTCATCATGACCGTATGGCCTTCGGTGTTTCATCACCACGGACAGCACCAGTCAGTGACTGAGCCTCCTGTCAGTCTGACCTCCGGTTCCACGCACGTTTCCGTGGCTTCCGATTCCGACTTTCAGGCTGCGTTGGTGGAGCAGATAGGAACCACCATCGTATTGGTGTCGGGCGGTTGCCAGAACTGCGCAACCGAGGTGCCGTTGTTCGAAGAAATCGCAGCCAAGATGACCGGTAAGGCTCGATTTGTGCGTGTTCACAAAGACACTTCGCCCGCTGCCTGCAAATGGCTTGGGGCGACGCAGTGTCCGGTTATCCTTATCGTGAAGGATGGCAAAGTGGTCTCTCGACTCGACGGATTCGCCGATCACGAGGCGATGGAGCAGTTCATCAACAAGCATCTTGATCGCTAGAGAAATTTCTGGCGATTTCTGTGGCGTCTCATTTGATACCACACGGAATCACACAACTGAGTGCCACTCGGGCCTCGTGTGTGATTCTGCTTTATTTTGAGATACTACAATAAATAGTGAGAACGATCTTGGTAGCGGCTGTGAAAACTGGCTTCTGTAGCTGGTTCGCAGTCCAGTGGTCTGTGTGTGTAGCTAGTCTGGAGCAGAGAGTCGATTATCTTGAAACCAATGCTGATGCAGAACTGGGTGAGTTTTGCGTGTTTACGCAGGGCAATTGCGTCTTACTCCATATCAAATGTTCTGCCTGATTTGTAACATCAATGTCATAGCCAACCTTCGCCACCCCTCGGAGAGAGAGCCAAATGATCGTCCAAGTAGAATTTACTGGTTTTTCCAAAGCCCTCGACCATCTGAAAGATCAGCAGCAACTCGTTAGTTCAAAACCCTCCAGCCTCTTGATTCAAGAGGGCAACAAGCGGGTCAAGGCCACCGTCGACAGATGGCACAAAGCTGAGCCGTCTAGCAGACATCGCAGACAAAACCTGCTCGTTGGATAGTCCAGGCGATGTCGCCAAGCCAGATTGCTTTCCTATAGCAAAGACTTACCACGCATAACCAACCGACGAAAACTAAGAGTGCGAGCACACACCGCTCGCGCTCTTCGTTTCTACCAGGGCGAAACAGTGGGAAATTGTCCACCTCAATATCAATATTTGGCTGAATAGTTGTTGATGTGGATAAGTATGGACTGTGTGCACCGCAGGTGATGGCAGTGTTGATTGAATTATTCCTTCCCTGAGTGAACGTCTATCCGGTTCCCTTTTACTTTTTGCATTTGTATTCCCTGCGAGGAATAAAAGGGGCTGCGAAATTATGCCCTCGGAGGAATACGACTGATGAGTGACCCATTTGTATCCCTTGCGAGGAATAAGAGAGGCTGCGAATTTATGCTCGCGGAGGAATACGACTGATGAGTGACTTCTTTGTATTCCATGTGAGGAATGGTTTCGGTGAAGACAAGTGGCACAACATGTTCCGCGAAACGGCTCCAGATGGCGAGTCTCCACGTCCAGCACTGACGGGCTACAATCGCTGTAAACATTCACTTGCGGACGTTTCGAGGCTGCTTCGCAGAGGACTAGACGCAGAACTAACGGCACAACATGTTCTCCAAAACGGCTCCCGGAGGGCGAGTCGCCACGTCCATCAGTGACCATTTACCAATCGCTGGTGGAAAAACGACAGTAGGTAGTAGAGTTGGTCTGCAAAGGTATACGCGTCAGGGTCCACCTGACGCGTTGCAGGAGTTTTAGCTTGGTTAGCGCTCGGCCCACCGCATGGGCCGAGCGTCTTTTGTTTTTACTTGACCGAAAATCGCTGCCTACTTCCTGCTGAAGGCGAGCAGCAGGAGCACACCGATGAGCAACAGCCCGCTCAATGGCACGTCGTACACCAGACCCACGATGCAGAGGATGAGGAGGATTGTCGAGGGTCGCATGGCGTATCAGTCCTTTCTCGGACGGATGGTTGAAGTGGTAAGCGTGACCATGAATGTGATGTGGACGGACGTCGAGCCGGGGCGATCATGTTGACGGCCCGGCTCGACAGGATTGCAGCGACCGCCCGTCCGGTTACTCCTCTTCCGGCGGTTGGTAGTTGGGACCGAGCTCCGCGAGCCAGCTCACGGCTTCCGGCGGCCAGTTGCTCTGCTCGATACCCCGGCGCATCCAGAACTTCGGGTGATAGCGGTAGGAGCGTTGTCCCAGGACGAACAAGTGCCAGGGGCGGAGTTTGCGCGGTTCTCCGGTGCCCAGCGTCTCGTCGAGTTCCTTCAACATCACGGGGCAGCGGATCGCGCAGTACGGAGCGACGTTGAACCGGTTGAACAGCTCGACCTGGGCGGCGGTCGCTAAGAAGATGCGATCGCGAACGACGTGGTCACCTCGCACCGGCACGCCGATGTTCAACTTCAGGAACACCAGCTCCGTGTGGTTGCTGATCGCCAGGGGCGTGCGCTGGGCGACCCGGTCCCGAACGGTGGTGAGGTCCAACATTTCGCGCCGGATGATGGTGCTGGTGTCGAGCGTGGTCGCGATTACCGTCGAGCGCTTCTTCTCGAAGCGCTGCAGTAGGATATCGGCAAGAGTCGCGCCCTCGGCAGTGTCGCGCGGAAGATCGGAGACGATCAGGAGGTCGCAGTGGAGCAGATCCAGCCTTGGTCCGGTGTAAGGCTGGGACACCCCGCGGAGCAGGTCCGCGAAGTTGTGCGGCTCGAGCAGACGGTTGAAACCGTCGCGATGAGTCTCGCCGTTGATCACGCGGACAGTCTTACCCTTCTGTACCGCGTTGCCGGCGAGTGCGTAGGTCATGTGGCTCTTGCCGGTCCCGTGTCCGCCGAACAGTACTGCGTTGCCACCGGTCTCCAGCAGCTCCCCGTCGGCGAGTCGGATGAAGGTGTCGCGGTCGAACAGCGGCTGCTCGTTGAAGTCGAAGGCGGCGATGCTCAGGCGCTTGGCCCGATTGGCCATCTCTGCCTCTTGGTCGCCTTGGGTCAGTTGATTGGTTGGTTCGCTCATAGCTCTCCAGGGTTGAATGTTGGGAAAGACAGACTGGCAATGGAGCGGCGAATCCCGATAGCCGCTCCATTGCCAGTCTGAACCTGTCTTGCCCGTCATCGACAGATCAGTTTGAAACTACTCGGTAGGCAAGAGGCGTGAGCAGGTCAGCTCCGCCATGCAGCCTACTTGCTGGCGTCCGGCTTGTAGTTCGTCCCGCCCAGCTCATCCAGCCAGGCCGCGGTCACCGCCGGGTTGGGGCTCTTCTCGACCCGTCCCAGCCAGTTCTTGGGGTGATCCCGGTAGCTGCGCTGGTTGAGGTAGAAGAGGTGCCACTGCCGTTCGGGCTGTCGCGGAGCGAGTTTGAAGCGCTTCATCAGCAGGTCCCACTTCTCGATCCAGTCGAACTGCGCGAAGTCCAGCGCCATGTACATCGCCGCTGCGCCGATGTCCGGCGGGAGCAAGACGCGATCGCGCACCAACAGTTCCCGGAGCCCGCCGTCGCGCGGGATGTAGACACCGATGTTGAGCTTGAGGAAGAGCTGCGCGGTCAGAGTGGCGAAGGGCCAGATTCCGAGGCAGGGGGCGTCCTCGCGCCCGGGAGCGTTGACCCATGCGCGCGTCAGCCAGTGGTACCAGTCGTCCTTGTCCGGCAGCACGTCTTCCGGAAGCAGGGTCGGGAATGGCAGCAGGTCGCTCTGGATGATCTCCGCAGGGGTGCGGCACGTCGTGATCACGGTCGAACGCTTGTTGCGGTAGCGCTCGATCAGGATGCAACCGAGGGTGGCGGCGGCATCTGGACGCCGTTTTGCGATCTCATCGACGATGAGGAGGTCGCAGGTGACGATGTCGACCCGCGGTCCGGCGGACGGGCCTGTCGCCATGAACCACGGCTCCGTCAGCGGTTCGTCGGGGCGATCGTCGAGGTAGCGCACGGTCTTGCGCTCTCGGGCAGCCTGTCGCGCCAGGGCAATCGAGAGGTGTGTTTTGCCGGAGCCAGCGCCGCCGAAGATGAAGGCGTTGCCACCGGTGCTGACCAACTCGCCGGCCACCCGGTCGAGGCGGTCACGGTCCAGCGTTGTCGCTTCGGCGAAGTCGTAGTTGTCGAATCCGAACTTCGTCTCGCCGAGCAGTCGTTCTTCGAACTCGCCATATCCTGCCACTGCTGTCATCCCGGGTCCATCCTGGTTCGGGCGGCGCTCGAAGCGGGAGCGTCGGATCAGGGGAGGCAGACCACTTTCGGTCATACTGAGAGTCTCGTGGGTTGGAGAAGCGAAATGGCGCGGCTGAGCCGTCCATCACAGGGTTGTTGCAGATTGCCTCGTTCGGCCTACTCGTCTGTCGGCGGCTTCTTACGGTTCGCCAGGCTGGCGCTGAATCGCATCAGTGCCAGAAGCACCTCGGCAAAGAGTCCGAGGACCAGAGCAACCGTTGTTCTGCCGAACGGCACGACGTAGCCGAACGAATCGACCAGTTCGATGATTCCCTGTGGGACCAGCGAACTCCGAATGATCGCGAGAAGCATCACGATCAGTGCGGCGAGGGTGACCAGCAGTCCAATGCCGAAGAGGACGCTGGCTATGCGGTATGAATTCATCGCGTCGGACCTCCATCGGAGGCGACCGGCTCAGCGGTCGCCTCCTCCAGACTCCTACTGGTTTCGCTCTCTCACGACGAGCGACCCAGCCGAAGTTTTGTTACGGTTTCTTGCTGGCTGGCACCTGCTTGTTGAGCCAGTCCATGACCGTTTTCGTGGAGAACGGGTCGATGTGACTGGTCTGCAGGATAGTGTGTCCTCCGTAGCTGTAGATTACGTAGGTGATGTCGGTGCTCTTCAGTTTCGCGTCGAACAGGTACAGACTGTTGGGCTTGGTCTGTTTGTCGTCGCAAGCCTGGAGGACCAGGACGGGCGTCTTCGCTGGGATCTGGCTGACGTACTGCTCCGTTTCCCGGGGGAATTTCTTCGCTTCGAGCAGTTCCCGCGTGTCGAACTTCTTGCGGACGAGCGGGTCCAGGACCAGCTCCTTCGCGATCTTCGGGTCGGAGGAGAAGAACTGCTCCATCTGCTTGGTGAAGTCCACCTTCACCCTGCCTAGAGTCACGATGTTGAGCAGGCTGCGCGGGATGAGCCGCGCGTAGTGGTGCTCGAGTTTGACCGCCGGTCCCGACAGAATTACGCCATCGGCGAGTTCCGGTCGCGTCGCTGCGAGGCGGATAGCGAGCGCACCTCCCATGCTCTCCCCTCCTACGAGGAGCTTCAGACCTTTGTGCTCTTTGCGGATGCGCTCTGCCAGTCGCGCTACGTCGTAGTCGCCGCGGCGCACGTAGTCGATGCGCTCTGCCGAACCGGACGCGTACGCGCGACCCAGACCCCGCATGTCCGGAGCGTAGACGATGAAGCCGTCTTCGGCCATCGTGGTCGCGAGCTTGTCGTACAGAAGGCTGTGCTCCGGGAATCCGTGAAGCAGGAGAACGACGGCGCGCGCCTCCTTGGATGCGTCATGCCACTGACGTACAGGGGTGACCAACCCCTTGCTGATGGTCGGTTCGTCGTCGCGCACGACCTGGGCGTGGACCGACCCGGTCGCGATTACCGCCATGGCGGCGGCTAGGAATCCCCTGGCTAACATGTTTCGGCCCATGGAACGATGTCTCCTCTCTGTTCTCGGTTGAGCGCTCCGACCTTCGGAGAGCCTTATGAAGCGCTAGGTTTGAACGACATTTTTTCGAGAGCGCGCGCTGATACATCACCCCTGTGATGTAAATTCTCCTTTTGCTATCTGATGAAGCCTTCCTGTGGTGCGCGTTTCCAGAAAAATGTAGTTCAATGCTTCTGGATAGAACCTGACTTAACATTGGAGGCCAGGTCAACCTGAAACACTCGTCTTTGAAATATGGGCGAGATGGTGTTTTTGGGTACTGATGGGGATTGATAGAGTATTGGAGTTAAATGCGGTTAAGCACAGAGAAATCATCGTTTCCGGAACCGTGTAGCTTTATTTGTTTATATGAGATTAGGCAATATCAAGAATGCACTCCCTGGTGAGCCTAAACGCGATAGAATTACTCGGCGTTTGAAAAATCAGTTAGTCCCTAATGACGAAGAGCCGAAAAGAGATGAGCACACTTGCCACGAAATCAACAGCCGGAGAGCTTTTAGAACGAGCCCGGAAGATTCACGAAGATCTCTTGCGATATCGTCGACACATTCATGCAAATCCTGAACTGAGTTTCGAGGAGCACGGCACGGCTGATTTCGTAGCCAAGACATTAGCAAGTTTTGGTTTGAAACCACAGACGGGTGTCGGTGGAACTGGTGTAGTCGTGGATATTGGCGAGGGCGAGACAGTCGCTATCCGGGCGGACATGGATGCGCTTCCAATCGAAGAGCTCAATGAGATCGCACATCGTTCCTGCAACAAGGGGGTGATGCATGCATGTGGTCACGATGTTCACACCGCCTGTGCACTCGGTGCCGCGCAGCTGTTGAGCCAGAATCCACCGAAAAAAGGTCGCATTCGGATTGTATTTCAACCAGCCGAAGAAGCCGCTAACGAAGACGGTTTGAGCGGCGCGAGTTTGATGTTGAAAGCGGGTGCTTTTGATGGTGTGAAGCGTTGTGTGGCTCTGCATGTCTTTCCTGAACTTCCGACCGGACAAATCGCGCTGAAGTCTGGACCTTTGCTAGCTGCTTGCGATCAATTCGACATCAAGATTCAGGGAAAAGGCGTTCATGGCGCCTGGCCGGAATTAGGCATAGACGCTATCGTCATCGCTGCCCAGATTGTGCAGAACATTCAGACAGTCGTATCGCGTAGAATTTCTGCTCTGGATCCTGCGGTTATCACCATTGGTGGTATCAAGAGCTCCACATATAGACCCAACATAGTCGCTGATTCGGTCGAAATGACGGGAACGGTCAGGTATTTCCATAATGAAACTCACGAAGTCGTTAGAAGAGAAATGGAGAATGCCTGTCGAATCGCTGAGGTGATGGGTGGCTCTTACGAACTCCGCTATTTCAAAGAAAGTCCGGCTGTAGTCAATGATGCGGAAGTCGTCTCCATCATCAGCGAAGTAGCAAAAGAAATGATCGGTACTGCGAATATTCATCCTGGTGAGATGAAAATGGGCGCTGAAGACTTCAGCTTCCTGTCGGAGAAGGTGCCGTCATGCTTTATCCCGCTAGGAACTCAATTGCCCGGCCCCATTCGTTTCCTTCATACCGCCACATTCGATATCAATGAAGATGCATTGCCTCTGGGAGCCGCGATGCTCGCCGCAAGCGCATTGGCGCTGCTGTAATCGCTGCGATCGTCTTCTCGGTAATGTCGATCACATATCCTGAAATAGCCAAAAGCTCGGTGGTATCTGGCTTTTGCTGTGAATGCTTGGTCCTGGGGCTGATAGCAATAGTTTTGACTACGTGTTGTAGTCATTGGAACACGAAGCTCTCCCTTTGCTGGTTGTCCTGACCAAGCTGAGGCGGCTCAACCTCGACGGTTTTTGTCCGACAATCGAGACCGCTACGATTTACGGTGGTGACTGACGACCGACGCGCAGCTACTATGGCATATCGGACGGTTGATTGAAAGAACGATCGGGCAAATGTCGCCGCTTGGTAGCCGGCGGATTTGCCCGATCGTGAATGAAGAGGCGCAAGGTCATTGCTATAACCCAGGCGACAAAGTTTGGGTCATTGATTCCTCGCGTTGCGTCCTCGTTCATTCACCAGCTGGAAGAAAACTCTGTAATGCCAGCCCAGACTGCCGGCACTATCGAATTAGAACATGCACGCGCAACTGTCCTTGTCGCAGCCGTTTTGAAGCAGCGGGTTGGAGCTGATACTCCGTCCGCAGCGGTTGCAACGCGACTGGTTCTTGCTGCAGGTCGGGCACAGCGCGATGGCGGTGCTCGTGGTCTTGGTGCTGCAGGTGGTGCAAGTGCCGGGACGAGCGTGTGCCGGCAGCGGAATGGTTTGGCAGGAGTTACAGGTCATCTTTGTTACCTCTGGATTGTTGTCTGATCCGCTAGTAATCATCTCGGGCGGTGTCGCCGCAGATCTGCAACAAAAGTCTCGTCTCGAATGCACGCCTCAGCCCATCTTTTTGAGCTGCGCGCGCCGTTCTCGTTCGACCTTGGCGCGAAGAGCTTCCTCTTTCACCGCCGGGTCAGGATCGTGGATTGCCTCTTCCAGTAGCGCTCCTGCTTCTGGGCCGTCCACCTCCGCTGCTGCACCGATGATGCAGCGCCGGACTGTGTCGCTCGCCTCTTGATGATACTGCGTCGTCAAGGTGGCGATTATTCGCGTGGCGTGGTCTTCGCCGTTGGACTTGCCGCGAGCCTGCTTCGCCACCTGTCCGAGCGAAGTTGCCGCTTGCGAGCGGACTACCGGGTCCGGGTCGTTGGCGAGAGATTCGCCGAGCGAGCGGATTACAGTCCCAGGGTTGTTCTCGAACTGCGTGGACAGCCATCGAGCCGCGTTCATCCTCATGCTGGACGAGTCCGCAGAGGTGAGTTGGTTGATGGACTGGGTAATCATGGGGGTGTTCGGAACGGCGGAGCCAGAGGCGGCCGGTACCTTGTCCTTGAACAGCAGAGGGGCCGTCACGAGCGCGATTAAAACGCTCAAGCCCAACGCAATCCACAGGTACATTCCGCTCCGGTTCGGCTGATTCGGTTTTTGAGGCATAGTATTCCCTATGTCAAATGGACACCTTGACTGATCAACATTCACGAAGAAATCGGTAACACAGTCACCATCCTGCGCCAGAACTGGAGCTGTGGAGGGGGCAGGAGATGCAGGTGCTGAGGGTGAGTGTGTCGGATTTCCTGATGAATGACGAGAAACAAGCGAGTAGAACTTAGTCGACAGCACAGGGCTGAGGCGACAAATGTATGTGAGAGCTTTCTCCACTTCGCAACCGCGCGGTATGGAACGCGCTGTGCGGGCTCACGTTTCGAAGGAGGTCAAACCCCCGCTCGTGCAGTAGTTGCAACAAGCCTATCGAGATGACAAGGGGTTCGCGCTAGTTCTTATTAAGAATTCTTTGACGTAAACAGGTATCGATTCAAGAAATATCCAATATCTATATCTTCGACCTGTCGCATGGATAGCGCATCTTGGCAAGTTTGGCTGGGGAGCGTCAGGCTGGGAGGAGATGGTCCCTTTGTTTTTGGATGACTCTTGAAGAAATCCCAGATCTTTTGGCTTGCAGGAAATTTTGCCTCAGGACTTTTCGAATCTCGCTTGATTGCACGATCGCTGCCGGGCCATTCATGTCCACCTCGTCGAACGATATAGGTCACAATTTCGGCACCGGTGTCCCTGTTGACAGAGCGAGCCTTCATTAGTGATGCATTCTGGTCGAATGTTGGTGGTTCTTTGATTCCTGCTCTTTTGGACCAGGTCTCGAAGGATTCTCGTTGAGATTGAACATGAGGAACACCGAGAGATTCGATGGTATAGCCTTCGGACAGCCCGCCCAGGGGAACGACGGCATCGTTGGTACCGTGGATTGATAGCACGGAGACCGGATTAGCCGGTATTGCTTCTCGTCCGCTAGAGCCGCTACTCACGACTGCAATTGCCGAGAATGTTTCAGACATCTCGCCCGCTAATTTGTAAGCGAGCATGCCACCATTCGAGTAGCCAGCTGCGAAAACCCGGTTGTCATCAATCTTCAGGTTGCTCTTCAGCGTAGACACCAGGTCCTTTATGAAGCCGACATCGTTGGAATCTGTCCCTGGAGGAGCCACTCCGTTGTCGATATCCCAAGCCTGAAGCCGCCGTGTGCCGAACCATTTTGTCGCATTGGGATACGCCACGATGAATCCCTCGCGGTCAGCAGTATCAGACATTTTGCTAAGATTTGAAATTTTGGCGCCATCTTGACCGAAACCGTGAAGCACTACCACTAGTGGCATCGGTTTAGAGCCATCATAAGACGGAGGCAAATGCAGTATGTAATCTCGTTCTCGCCCGTCTGATTCGATTTCGAGGTGGTGATCGGAGCCGCGTTTGGCGGTTTTCTCGACCAGTTGGAGCTGGGGGAGATCTAGATTTTGCTCGTTGTATACCGTTGCTCGAACACCAATCTTTAGTCCTTCCCAGCTTGTGTATAGACCGCTAATCAGTTGATCTCGTGTAGAAAGCAAAGTTGCTTCGTACGAGTTGGGCATAGACCGATTTGAGTTATCTAAAGCTGTAGCCATTGTTGTTACAACCACCCCGCCAAAACTTGTCAAGGTGTATATGCGTGATCGGGCAAGTTTTGGACAGATCTTTTCACTAAGTTTCTCTTGCTTCCGGAATCTCAAACCAGAAGCAGCTGCCACCCTCTTGTCTGGGGGTGTAACCCACGCTTCCATCCTGTGCTTCAACCAACATTTTGCATATGTACAGTCCAAGACCGCTTCCCTCTTGCTTTATCTCGAGAGGCTGCCGTAACTGCTGAAACTTGGAGAACAATCTGCCCGCGATGTGCTCCGGCACCCCCGGCCCCTGGTCCAGTATGGAGAACCTGACTGTTCCGCGGGAAGTTTGCTCAGCTTTGATATCCACGATGGAGTTGACCGGAGAATACTTGAGGGCGTTGGAGAGAAAATTGACAAAAACTTGGACTGTGCGATCGAAGTCGCAGAGAATGAAGAAGTCCTTGGAGACTTCATTATTTATCGAGATCGACTTGTGCTCTGCCATTGCTTCGATCGACGTTTCGGAAATCAGGACGATGCTCTCAGCGCTGACAATCTGCTTTTCAAGTTCGACTTTTCCGTCTTCCAGTTTTTCGACATCCAGGAGTGTAGAGGAAAGCCGCATGAGCCGCTGTGCTTCAGAGTATACGCGCTTGATCTGAAGCAACACTTCCGGATCAAGTTTTTTCTCGTATTTTGAGAGCATCAGATCCAATCGGAGATTTATCGCCGTAAGTGGAGAGCGAATGTCGTGATTGACCATAGATCGCATTGCTTTTCGAATGTCGTCGAGACGATTCTTCTCTTCGGACATCTCTCGAAAAGCTCTGTCCAACTCGGCTAACTCGTCTTCTCCTGAGACTACTTCCATCTTCTCGCCTCTGGAAAAATTGCGAATGTTGTTGATCAGGATCTGCAATCGGTTGAGTGTGCTGCGGTGAAGCATTACAAGCGTAATTCCGATTATTGAAAGCGCAACGATGACGGCGACCAGGATAAATCCCCGGAGGAACGCACGCTCTGCCAGCGCTTCCGGCTGAAACTCTCTGGCAATCGGAACGTACTTTTCGGCAATCATGCGAATGTCTTGTTCGGCCTGATCGTAATTCACTTCCATCGACTGAAGAAGCTCTGTGTGGCTCAGAAAGTCAGCCAAATAGATCCTTTGTCGATCGAAATGACAAGCCTCAGACAGCTCGTCTCCCTGATCGAACAGCCGCATGCAGGTCACCTCGATTCGGTTGACTATCTTGAGCATGTCCGGATTGTCTTTGAGAAGCTCTTTCAGTTGTCTTGTGTCGTTGAGAATATGCGCCCGCTGCGTCATAGCGTCTGGCTCTCGGACATACAAGTTCGATTTCGCCATGGTCAGCATCTGCCGGCCAATCGCTCCTGTCATGTCTTCCGTATACGCTACCACCTGTTTGGCCACGACTTCTTGCTCTGCACGACTGTCTACTCTCGCGAGCGAATAGATAAGCAGTCCGACTGTGACCAGCAGTGCGACTGATGGTAGAGCGATTAGGATTAGGATGCGGTGCCTGATTTTCACGGGTTGCGTTCTTTCAGTTGTGATGTAATGGAATTCAGCAATCGATTTACAACGATCAGGTCTCTGTCTTTGTCAGGAGATGGTTGGGCAGACTCAAGCAGTTTATTTGCTTCAAGCGCTGCCTTGTGCGCACTAGGCAAATCCTTTTGTTCGACGAATTCTTGCGCCATCCATGTAACCAGCCTGCCGAGTCGATGTGAAGTCAGTTTGTCTTTTGCATTGACATCAATCAAAGCCTGGTGGTTGAGGGAGTCTAATACTGTTCGCGCTTTTTGCGGTTCATTCCTGATCAGCAAGAAATGGCAAAGTTCCAAACGAGCATTGACGTGAAAGCCTTTGAACTCTTCGTCCGTCGCGGGCGAAATACACTTCTTCAAAGGGAAAGTCGTATAGTTGTTCATGGACTGTAGCGCAGCTAAACCCTTGTCTGACAGTTTTCCATCTTTAAATTCTTTGACAAAAAAGATGCTGCAGGCTTGGTAGCCTCTATAACGGTCCATTCCGTTGGCGTCATGTCCAATTATCTCTTCAATCTCGCGAATTCGTTGCCATTGG
Source organism: uncultured Candidatus Obscuribacterales bacterium (assembly GCA_964418155.1). Lineage (GTDB taxonomy): Bacteria > Cyanobacteriota > Vampirovibrionia > Obscuribacterales > Obscuribacteraceae > JADYXR01. The sequence goes on from CAYQKX010000047.1 coordinate 29,313, forward strand.
GCCTCGACGTCTGCGTCGTGATTTCCTAGTCTTCCATAAAGTGTCTGTAATGCTATCCTGCAAGCGACTTCAATGCGTAACGTCTCCAGATCGCGCTGCATGCTTTTCGATTCGTCAAACAGCTTGTTGATACTGGGAATTGCCATGCAAGCTTCGCCGATTTTGCCTTTATTCATTGTTTGATCCAGGAAGAATAACCAGAGGCTGGCCGGAAAAACGACGGTCGGACAAGTCTCGGAAAATTGCTTCAGGACGCGAGCCGCCTGTGCGGTATTTCCATCTTTTATCAACTGTCCGGCGAGGACGTGGATTGATTCTGCGCCTCTTCCACACGCGCCCCTGAACAGGTCCAGTCCGACGCCTTTCCTGGTCTTCTCGCTGGTCTGCTTGAGCTTCAAGAGCGCATCCATGACGGACGGATACTGTTTTGTATTGCAGGCGATACCAAGAAGGCATATGTAAGATTTCGCCATCATTGGCGAGTCGGGCGAGAAGTACTTTTCAAGGACCCGATATGAGTTCTGAAGTTCCGAAATGGCTTTGGAGTTGGCGCTACCGGTGAAGTCTACATCGGCGCGTCTTTGCCAATAGCGTGCCGGTAGCAGCGGGTCGAAGTCTTCGTTGTGGATGGAAAGTTCGACCTGGTCTAACAACTGGGCAGCACTGACCAGGTTGCCTTGTTGTCTGTAGACTTCGACGAGCATCAATTTGAGATTGAGAACCTTTTCGGATTGGGGTTCGCTGCGCTCCAGCATCGTAATTGCATTCTGATAGCCTGCGATCGCCTTCTTGTAGTCTTTCTTGGATAGGGCAACACGAGCCGTTCTTGCTACATATCGCCAGGTTTTTGTTTTTTCCGGGCTTGTTGCATTCGAGGGGCAATGGGCGATCAGCAGAATCGCCAGCACCGGGCCAAAAATTTGGAATGGATGCAACCGTTTTTTCAGGGAAAAACCTCTGACCACCATTAGAGTATCAATACCCGTTTTTATCCCTCTAATCTAGGCACTGTCTGGTTTTATACAGGATTGAACATGCTTCTTTGTAAGTTGGAAGAATTGTTGAGAACGGTTTGCAAATCCTTTGATTATTCGACGCCGGGCGATCCATAATTCTCGAGTCCAGAAGCGAGGTGGGGAGAATGCAATCGTTCGAGAGCAAAAACAATGCGGCGTCGTTCGAGCAGCACCTGACGTTCGTGTCAAAGTTGGGCGAGATAGACGGCTTTATTCTTGATGCGCTTCAGCGTGAAGTGCTGGCGTCGGATGTCGAGTGGCATGAGCCCTATTCGGAGTATGCTTCCCCAGGCTTGATGGTTGCGGTTTTGCTCAGTCCTGACGGCAAAGAGGATAACTTCTCCTGGAAGGACTGCAGTGCGCCGAAACCCACGCCGCTCCTCGAACGCTTGCCGGTCCTGAAGCGGCTTCTCGAAGGCTTTGGCTTCAATATAATGGCTTCTCGACTGCTGAAGTTGCAGCCCGGGACCTATTTGCATGAGCATCGTGACTATGTTTACCTGGAAAATGTAGAGCGATATCGGCTCCATGTACCGATTGTGACTAACGCACGTGCCCATATCGTCATGCCTGGTTGTCGGATCCATCTCTCGCGTGGCTATTTGTGGAAGCTCAATCCTAAAGAAGCAATTCATAGTGCTTCCAATTTTGGCTCGGAGCCCAGAATTCATCTGATGCTTGATTGCTATCAGAACGATAGATTGCAAAATCTGATCTCACAAGAATCGTTGCCAGTCAATAGTTTGGAAAGATTGCCTACTCTGAGTGTCGATGAAAAGAGCTTGCTGCTGGACAACGGCAGGAGGCTTATTAAGGCAGGTCAGGTGACGGAAGCCGAGGACCTGGTTCTAAAGCAGTTTTGCCTGCGAGATCTGGGAGAATTGACAAGTTATCAATTGCTCTATGAACTGTTCGGCGGCGTCTCCGGATGCGAGCAGCGGCTTGAATACTGGCGTTCACGCGCGCAAGATGTGTATCCAGTAATCGCTCACTAGGACGCTTGTTGAGATAACATATATAGAACCACGTTGCCATCCTGCCAAGGTGTTGGTCGCGTTTCCCTCAATGCAATGTGCCGCCAAGGCTGATGGTCAAAAGCAGAACCAGACCCAGAGAACTTCTCCTGGATATTTTCGCTTCCCTCCCCCAAGGGCAGCATATTGGCGCCCAGGAGCTGCGAGATCGTATTATCGAGCAAGGCGGAGAGGTGAGCCTTTCGACCATCTATAGAGCGCTGGAGCGGCTCTCTGAGCAGGGTGAGATTCGAAGTATCATGAGTGCCAGAGGACAGCTTTGGGAAGCGGTCAGCGGTGAGGAGCATCATGACCACCTCATCTGCACCAAGTGCGGGTTGACGATCGAGTTCCATGACGATCTTCTCAGCGGCTTCGGGCAATCAGTGGCTGAGCGCAAGGGCTATGTCTATCAAGAGAGCCGGTTCGATATCTTTGGTTTTTGCAAGGACTGCAAAGCGAATCTGGACACAACCACTGTCGCGCAACTGTTGCAGATGCTCGAGAATTCTATGACCTTCATCGATGAGGGGCGTCGAGTCATTGAAGGCGCGACCCGGTCGTTGGTCCATGACAAAGACAGGAGTGTCGCATCAGCGATTCAACGAGCTAGAAAGCTTATCAGTCAGTCGCTCGATCAGTGCGATAAGGCGCTTGACGTGTTGGAAAACGAGTTGTAATGGGGCGAGCTGTCGCACCTGTGCCGCTGTGCTCCTTGATCGCGAGTCAGCGGGCTTGCTCGGTGCCAGCGAGACCGGTCCCAGTGCGTAGCGCCTGAGGGTTCGGGGCTTAACAGGTTTCAGGCGTCAGCCTGTTTTTTCATTGTTGTTACTCGCAAAAGGAATGAGCTTGCGAAAGTACAACCTGTCGCAGTTCTGACCATGTGCAAATTGCCGGGGCTGAGAACCCCGCCCGGTGGGGTCTTTGCATATTCTAGAACAGGCGTGCAAATGAGAATCAATTGCAAATCTATATAACATTTCGCGAGAGCCCAGCCTGGCGAGAGTTTGGCTGACGGCTGATGTTTTTACCAAGAGGCATATTGCGAAAGAGGTTATCATTTAGTACTATCTATTTGTTGAGAATCAATAGCGAATATGGAGCGGTCGGGGCTGTGTGTGCTTCTGGCTGGATTTGATATGGTTCCAGATCGTGGTTTTGTGGCAGAACGGTTCTACCGTTGGTTGAAGGGCTTTCCTGAGCCCAGTATCAGACGATTGACGCGCATCAACAATGCCAGTGCCGATGCCAGGCACGTCATCTTGTCGCTCAGCTTCGCTGTATACGATTGCCGAATCCGAGCACTCAACAACTTGATTATCAAACTGCTCGTTGCCAGGCTTCGGGCTGAGCGCATCTCCGACAACCGCGCTCTGGAGCGGATTCAAGCCATTCTCACCGGACTCCATGTGGCGATTGATTGGGCGACCGGCAAGTTAGAACTTTCTGACTATTCTCATTTAGAGCAGCCTAGCTGTAACAAGGTTTCTAAACCTTTATCTTCCTCATGATATCGATTAGCGTGGCAACTGCTGAGGGTTTTGTTTTATATGACAACCTTATGTGACAATCTTTATGAAAAACGCGATTCTCTTCTTGCGAATAGCAATCATTTTCATGATACCTTTCCGATTGGATATGCATCCAACATCGTATGAGCTCAAAGAACCGTTGAATTACGGGGCTTGAATCTCCATTCCCGAACCGACAAGGAAGAGATAAATGGTAACGAGTATCGATAAAGACACTACAGCTATGCCAGCCAGGGCCGCCAACCAGGCGTTGCGCTTGACTCCGAAGGTGCACGCTGTCATTCGGAATTACCTCGCCGATCCAGGTAGGTTGCAAGAGCTCGTGCGTGCAGTCGGGAGCCCGCTCAATCTGCTCTTTCCAGAGTTAGTGCGTGACAATGTCGAAGAATTCAACGGCGTGTTTCAAAAGCATGGATTGCGTGGTCGTGTATTCTTCGCGCACAAGACGAACTCTTCCGATTCTCTGGTACGGCAGCTCGCTCATGAGAACGCCAGTCTGGATGTATCATCGCTCAATGAGCTCCGGCACGGACTCTCGTCGGGCTTCGTCGGCGATCGCATTGAAGCGACCGGTCCGAAGAATCGCGAATTTCTGACACTTGCCTTGCAACACGGCATCACTATTAGCATCGACAGTCTCTGGGAGCTTCGTCAAGTTCTCGATCTGAGGCAGTTCCTCTCTTTGAAAAAACCTACCAAGATTCTGGTTCGGCTATCCGGATTTCATGCCGATCACTCCAGATTTTTGAATAAGGGCAGCCGTTTTGGTATCACGGTTGGTGAATTGCCGCAGGCCTTCGACATCATCGAAGATGCCGAGGACCAGCTGGATTTCATGGGCTTCTCCTTCCATCTCGACACCGTGAGCATTACAGAACGAGCTGTCGCCATTGAAAACTGCATCGAGCTTTACGAGGAAGCGCTCGCTCGAGGTTTCGAGCCGCGAGTTCTCTGCATTGGTGGCGGTTTTAAGGTCAATTATCTCGAGAGTGAAGATGAGTGGAATGAGTACACCAGCGAATTGAAGGAATCGGTTCTGGGCACCGGCCAGTCTATGACCTGGCAAGGTAATTCATTCGGCATGTTCGCTGAGAAAGGCAAGTTGCGCGGCAACTTCAATAGTTACAACTATTACGATGATAAGTCTGGTCCAGATTTTCTCGATGAAATTTTGTCCCACCAATTTCCCAACCTGGCTGATAAGACGGCAGCTTCGCTGCTTCGCGACAACATGATTGAACTCTGGGTCGAGCCGGGCCGATCGCTCGTAACGCAGACTGGTATCACAGTTGCTTCGGTCAACAACTTGCGGCCATCGAGCACTGGAGACCAACTCGTCAATCTCAATATGAAGAGGCAGGATGTTACCTTCCTCGACCAGGAAATTTTTGTTGACCCGATTGTGCTGAATCAGAATCCATCCGATTCCGCGCCGGGCAACTTCGGTGTGTATTTTGCCGGCAACCTGTGTTTGGAAAGTGATCTGGTATATCGCCATAAGACTTTCCTGGCGCAGCTTCCAGAGCCCGGTGATCTCGTTGTTTTTGTCAATACATCCGGTTACTTCATGGACTTTAGTGCAACCAACTCCATGATGGAACCAATCGCCCGAAAAGTAGCGGTGAAACAACGCAATAACAGGTTTGAGTGGGTGCTCGACGAGCAATTCTCGATCCTGTAAGCCGATTCGCAGGTTTTACTGATCCCGACAGTTTCAATAGTTGATCGCAAAAACATACGGAGGCGCTATGTTAGTCAGACACATTACAGAGCTCATTGGAAACACCCCGCTTTTCGAAATCAGTCCCGAACTTCACGGTCTGAAAAACATCGATCTGTACGCGAAACTTGAGTTACTTAATCCGTTCGGTTCTGTCAAAGACAAGAGCGGATGGAACGTTCTCAGTGAAGACATCGAGCAAATCGCTCGCGAAGGAAAGACCGTAATCGAGTCTTCGAGCGGCAATATGGCAAAGGCTATGCAGCTTATCTGCTCGATCAACGGTGTCGAATTCAAGATCGTTACCAACAGAATCAAGGTTAGAGAGGTCAAGCAGATTCTCCAACTTCTCGGCGCTCAGTTAGATGAACTGCCGGGCTTGTCCGAATGTCCGGATCCGACCGACCCTAATGATCCGATTACCTTTATCGAGCAGCAGATGGCTAGAGAGCCAGGAAAGTATTTCCATACCTCTCAGTACACTAATGAGAAGAACATTCATGCTCACTACAATACGACTGGAACTGAAATCTTCAACGACATCGGTGCCATCGACTATTTTATCGGCGGATTGGGCACGACTGGCTCCACTCGTGGTGCCGGAACGCTGCTGAAAGAGAAAAATCCGGATATGAAGAATATCGGCGTCATCGCTGCTAAGGGTCACCTGTTGCCGGGTATTCGTAATCAGGATGAAATGTATGAGGTCGGTCTGTTCAGAAAAGATTTCTACGACGATATCATCGTTGTCGATACGGATGAATCGCTTGACGCGATGCTTTTGATGATCCGTAAGTGTGGAATTCTGGCTGGCCCTACGGGCGGCGGGAGCCTTGCGGCCGCGCTCAAGTATCTCAGTAAGATCGATGCTCAACTGACCGAGCGTAAGAAAGCAGCATTCATTGTTTGTGATCGTGTCGAGTGGTATCTCTCCTATCTGCAAAAGGCAAGACCGTCACTGTTCGCTCTTGCTGAGAAGGAAGATTCGATTCGCAAAGTTTCTCCCGAGCGCCAGGAAAAGGCCCCTCAGGTAACAGGCGCAGAAGCGCTTCGTTGGATCGAATCGAAAGAACCACTAGTGGTAGTCGATATGCGTGGTGCGTTGGCGTTCAAAGCATCGCGTATCCCTGGTTCTATAAATATTCCGACCGATGCGCTCGATGAAATTACTGACGCTGGAGTGCCGTTCTCCAACGGACAGAAAGTTCTCTTCGTCTGCCCAACAGGCGATCAATCGAAGCGATTTGCGGCCTTCTACTCTGAGAAGGGCGTTGATTGTGCAAGCCTGGTAGGTGGATTTGTTGCCTGGCGCGACGCTTCCATGCCTACTGAAAAGTCGGCAAAGAAAGCGCGCGAATTGGCCGGCGCTGCTCGTTAGTTTTTTGATCACGGTTATTGAGCTCGGATGGAGGATAGGCAATAGTCTATGACATCAGCTGTAGTGGCACCTTCGCTGGTTTGCGCGGTGCCGACCGAAACTGAGCATATTGATGTTACGGCCATCCGGGCTCTATTTCCGATTTTTCAAAAACGAACGAGTTACCTGTTTTTCGACAACGCGTCGACCACACAGAAGCCGGCTTCTGTCGTCGAATCGATTCAAGATTACTATGGTGTTAACTGTAGTAATGCCGGTAGGTCGTCCTACAGGCTGTCTTCGCAAGCGGCGCTCGGCATTGAGAACAGCAGACGTAAGGTTGCAGAGTTGATCAATGCCAGACCGGAAGATCTGGTGTTTACGAGTGGTGCCACCGAGAGCCTGAATACTGTCGCGCTCGCCTGGGGGTTGAACAATCTCGGCGATGGCGATCAGGTCATGGTTTGCTTTCAGGATCATAAGTCCGCAGTATTTCCCTGGCTCAACCTGCAGCGCATACTGCGGGACTTGGGTAAATCGATAGAGATAGTTCCTTTTGAAATACATGATGTCGGCGACTATGATCTTCGAACGATCCGCGAAGGCGTATCTGGAAGAACCAGGCTGATAGCCATGTCGCACATTCACCATGTCTATGGAATGGACATGGAAGTAAAAGACATACGAGAAATAGTTGGTCCTGGTGTTGCCATCTCCCTTGACGCCAGTCAGAGTGTGGGGCACATTCCAGTTGACACGAAGGCGTTGGATGTGGACTTCCTTTCCTTCTCTGGACACAAAATGTTCGCCGGCAACGGTACTGGTGTTCTCTGGATCAACGAGCGTCGGCAGAAAGAGATCGCTCCTGTTAAGGTCGGCGGAATGGGCATTAATCTCGAGTCCACTTCATGGCAGTCAGGTGAGATCAGAGAGCTTCTGGAGGCTGGGACTCCAAATATCGCTTCGATACTTTCAATGGCTCCGGCGGCTCAATTCATTCTGGATACGGGTGTGGAGCGTATTGCATCACATCTCTCCGGGCTTACTCGCTATCTCTACGACAAGCTGAAGGATCTTCCCGGCATCGAGTTCGGTCCGGGACCGGGTCGATGTGGTTGTCCTGGTGGTTATGGCATCATCTCCTTCCGTGTGGAGGAGATATCGGTATCGGATCTTGGATTCTTGCTGGACAGCGAAGACATTCTGGTTAGAACCGGCGATCACTGCGTGAGTAAGGCTAACTCTGAAGATCAGTACGTTCGTGTCAGTTTGCAGATCTACAACACTGAAGCAGAGATAGACACCTTTGTGGATGTGCTCAACGAGAATTTGTTCGAGGGATAAACAGATGAGAGTCGGTATTATTGGTGGTGGTCATAACGGACTGACGCTGGCTTCGTATCTAGCGAAAGAGGGTTTCGAAGTCTCGGTCTTCGAGCGAAGGGATAGAGTCGGCGGACTTTGTGTCAACGAAGAGATCTTTCCGGGGCACACTGTTTCTGTAGCGGCTAGTTATTTTGGTATGTTCCGTCGACGTATCATCGAAGACTTGCGTCTTGATAGTTTCGGATTGGAGCCTTACTTGACCGATCCCGCTGAGATTGTCCTTCTTCCCGACGGTAATTTCGTCTTTACTCCTCGTGATGGCTCGGAAGGTAAGATTAACGCGGGTGATCTCACCGATGAGGACCTGGATGGTTGGAAGCGCTTCTGGGGCGACATGGGAAAGGCGGCAGCGCTTGTAAGTCCGCTTTATTTCGAGACGTCCACCACGCAAGCAGAAGTGATCAAACTTCTTTCCGACAACGGCTTGTCGGCAATAGCTGAGCGAATCTTCTCCCAGAGTCTTTTTGATGTTTTCGATACGTATTGTTCCAACCCTTATCTGAAAGCCGCTGCGGCAACTTGTACTCCAGGCTTTGCCTCCAGCCCCGGCAGCGTGTTTGGCTGCATCCACCACGGCACAGCGGAAACGTGCGGTGTCCAGGGTGCGTGGGGGCAAGTGCGTGGCGGGATGGGTATGGTCAGTGCTTCATTGGCACGCTGCGCAGAGGCGCATGGAGCCAAGATCTATTTATCGACTCCGGTCGAAAGCATAGTGGTTGAACGCGGAAGGGCTGTCGGAGTGAAGCTGGCAGACGGCAAGAATTTGGCTTTCGACGTTGTTGTCTCCGGTCTGGACCCGGTGACGACACTATCGCGCCTCTTATCGGCAGAAGAGATTCCTTCGGAGATCAAGTCTCATCTCGAACGACCGGTTACGAATGTTTCTGCGGGCAAGGTTCATCTCAAACTGAAGCGCCTGCCGGCCTTCACTCAACTGGATGCTCTTTCTCATAATTATGCCGGGATAATAGTGGTAGCGCCACCAGTAGCAAATGTTATTGCGGATGCTAAGTCAGTGGAGCGTGGCGAGATGCCGTCGCGGCTGATGATGACGATGGCATTTCCCACAGTTACCGATGAGACGGTAGCGCCGCCTGGTCAGCACCACATGAATATCGATATTCACTGTTTACCTGTGCTCAATGGTAGTGAACCCTGGAATGAGAACAACAAAGTCAAGATTCTGGAAGCCGTTTTAGCGAATCTCAAACCACATGCTCCTGATATCGACCAGGTAATCGAAGATTCTTATGTGGTTGCTCCCGGGGATTTGCAAACGGACTTTGGCGTGTCGACCGCAATGTGTTGGCATTTGCCGATGAACTCAGAGTACTTCTTCGAGAAGCGTAATCTGCCAGGTGTGGAGCCTTACGGCAGTCATATCGAGAATTTGCTTTTGTGCGGTGCCGGTACCTATGGTGGTGGCAACGTCACGGGTATAGCCGGGCTCAATTGCGCGACGCGCGTGAAAGCGTTGTTTCCCAGCGCCGTCGGCGCCTGCTAAAGACTGCAACATAGAGGGAGAAAGATGACTACGACGGTTGCTAGAACAGCGATAACGAAAGAGAATGTCCGCTCGTTACTTTCCGTAGTCGAGTTGACTGAAGTGACGCGCGACAAAGCGGTCAAAGTAGCCGCTATGTTTGAAGCGGCACTCGGTCCGAAAGGCATTCAGTCGCCGGGACACGAAGCCTATCCAGACCCTTCGCTGTATACGGCGGACGGTATCGTCGAGACAGTGGAGAGTCCCTATCGGCGGCTTTTTATAGCCGAGATGGATGGCGCCGTTCTTGGTGGCATAATCGGAGACGCTCTCCATGAGTATGCAGTTGAGTTCAACTGTATGGCTGTCGATCGGCGCTACCGCGGATTCGGTATCGGCAGCGTGCTGGTGGAAGGCGCGAAGCGCGTTTTCGATAACGCTTTCTTCGTGTCCAATGTGACTGAATTGGTTACCCACAATCTTGCTTCGCAGACGGCGCACATCAAGCACGGTTACAAGCGGTTCCTGGGATTTGGCTACAGTCATTATCCGCATGTGTTCTTTTCTGATCACCCTGAATCGGTCGTTTGGGCCGGTCAACTGCAAGGTCGGTTGGTGCGAGAGCTAGAGAATTTGCGAGGGCGAATTGGTCGACTGGACAATCTGTCGGATGATGAAATTTTGGATCTGATAGCTTGTCAATCCAGGCAAGTTGTCGGTAAGGCATCTATTGGGGAAAAACAGATTGCGACTGAACTTGTGAAGGCGCGATTTGTTTTCTTGCCTCAACGATATGTAGATCTCGGTCGTGACATTTTGAAGCAATACAGCGATCATCTCGACTATCGCATCAATGAAGAGATGAAGTCGGAAACGTGCTCTGAAAGTCGCTTTCACGTTGACTTCAAGCCTGACTATGCCCATACCTACATAGACTTTGATTCAGGTTTCGACCTCGATGAGCACAAGAAAGAATTGACTGCCGAATTAGAGCGAATCAAAACCAGTCCGGGCAAGCGCTTCATTAAGGCGAGTATAAAAGCCAATCACCCGTCGGCTGTCAATATTGCTGAGTTTCTTCAATCTCAAGGATTTTTGTTTCACAGCATTCTTCCGTTGTATCAATACGAGAAAAGTGAATGTGGTGGAAAACACAAGTTTCATGATCTGCTTGGTATGCAGTGGATTGCACAAGATGCAATCTCGAAGAACCCACTGCCGGGCGAGACTGGTAGCGTCATAAAGGTATATGGATATCCCGCGAATCTTACCGGCAACATTATTGGTCTAATTGCCGAAGAATTGAACGATGCGGCGAAGTAAGTCGAGACGCGCACAGCCAAAGGATTTAGAACACCGATCCATTTGGATCGGTGTTCTTTAGTAATGCTTCAGGCCTGGAAGGGTTCTCTTGCAGGCTCGCAGGAAAAGCAGAGCCCAAAGATTTGAAAGTTGTGGTAAAGCGGTGTGAATCGTTGCTCGACCAACAATTCCTTCGAGTCAAACGGGCATTCGGCCAGCGGTCGCCTCTCATTGCACTTTACGCATACGAGGTGGTGGCTGTGTGTAGTGGTGTCGTCATTGAAACCATAACGAGCAGTGGTTTCGTTAAGTCTTTCTCGCTTCAGCTCTCCAGTTTCGACGAGAGTGTTCAATGCACGATATACGCTTGTCAGTCCGATGTGACGAGCACTTCCAATCGAGTTGATCTTGTCGAAAAGCTCCATAGGAGTGGCGCTGCCGACATCTTTCAAGGCCGTCAAAACAGCTCGTTGAGCTCTGGTTTTTCGTGAGTAAGTCATGAAAGGAGGAGGCTACTTAGTTTTACATTTGGTATCAGAATAGGGTCATTATAACAAACCTAAAAACATGTTCCCTGTACAATTTCAAAGGTTATAAAAGATAATTACTAGCGTGTGATTTAGCACAGTATTGTTTTCGGGTATTCATTGCTCAATGACAAATGTCGTTTCGACTAATCTTGCCGCATACGGCTTCCAGTCTGTAGGAAGACGTCTCGTACATAAATTTCGAGACCCAGATTTGTCTGCTTATATGAAGCAGAAGTCACTAGAGATGGTGAGTGCTGGTGATGAAGGCTGGGCTACCCTCGAGCGGTACGACTGGCTGGATTCGCCATTGGGCACGTCGGATGTGCCTCGCTATCTTGTTCGAAGCTGGGATCACTTTTATTCTAAACGCGTGTCGGCGGCACTCGAGTATTCCGGCGAATTTCCGCGCGTTATGTCGCTTTTCCCGGGTCATACAGTTCTGGCTCCAATTGGAAAAACTTCCAGTTTTCGCTATCGTGGATCACTGGCGTATGAACAATTTCTTGATCTGTTTCGATATACGAAGGGTGCTCCCTCGAGTACCGGTTACGAGAACTTTTTGAAGAAGCAGGTTGTTGACGAGAATCCGTATTGGCCTTGGAAAGATGTAGCAATTCCTCGGCTTCAGTTCGTGACGGCCGACTATGAGGCTATTTCCGACGTTGGCGATCCAGTGCTCCGTGCACAGGCGCAACGCAGTTTTCTCGAACGTTTGTATGCCGACTGCGCGGCCACTATCGGCGGTGCTAATCCGGAGCTTGCGTGTTTGAAATTGGTTCATCGGGCGTGGACGGATACCGCGCTTCCCGTTTACTCGAAATTTGCGATCGCCGTTGTGAGCAGGGTTATGGACCAGGCTCGTGGGCGGCTCAATCAGGATAATCTATTACCTTTCCTTTTTGAACTCGAATCTTTCGCCAGTTATGTAACCTACCTCAGTCGGATCGCCCCGGTTGCTTCGGGGTGGTATTCCAGCTCCTGGTTGGATGTAGGTTACTTGCCATTAACCCAGATTAGAGCTACGGAGCTTTGTGTGCGGCAGAGACTGATCGAAGAAGTGATCAATATTCCGCAGCGTGGGTTCGCCCCTGTGATTGTCAACGAGTTCGACAGCGTTGCAGATGGCAACCATCGCGTTACTTCAACCTGGATCTTCAACATACTCAAGCATGCCATGCACACGGAATGGTCGCTGGACAATGAGGATTTTCAGGCTAGGGTCAGAGAGTATGTGGAGGCGCATCGCGAGGCGCTTGGTATGGTGTCGCTGTATGAATCGTTAAAGCAGCTGGCATCCTTCCTTGGCGATCGCCATGACTGCACCAGGCTTAATGGACTGTTGAAGCCGGCTTTAAGACGCGTCGGCGCAATTAGGAAACTGCCCGTCGTGATGCTGCCGGAGTACTCGATGGGTACGGTCGAAAAAGAGATGTACGACAATCATGGACAGATGATGAGAGTGCCACCGTCGCTATATGCCGAAATTGCTCAATCGAGCGATATGGTATTGCCGGCGAGGGCATCCTATCACTTTACCGATGCTGTCCCAATGCCTTGGTTCGAAGTAGTAAGACATGCTGGATTCTCGGATTCGGAAGATAATGGTGCTCAATCAGAAAGCCCGCGAAGAAACCATTCGCTATCACGAAAACTATTACTCCTCTCATAAGCTGTTTAAAGATGGTTGGCTAGCTCAGCCGGACGAGGAGATAGCAAACATTGCCAAATTTTTGTCGGCGATAGAGGATGCGCGCGCGCTGGACATTGGTTGTGGTGTGGGGCGCAATGCCATTGCGCTGGCTCAAGCCATTCGGAGCTTTGGCGGTCGAGTTTTTGCATGCGACATGTTGGCTTCGGCAATCGAGCAACTTGTAGGTTACGCACAAGAGATGGGTGTGAGTGACAGTGTTGTCGGTAGTTGTGCCGACATGGATGCGCTCGAGATCGATCCGTCCTTCTATGATGCCATCATGGCAATATCGGTAATCGAGCACAGCGGTTCTGTGGAAGGTGTGCGTCGACTGCTTCGTCAAATGATCGGTGGTACCAGGCCTGGTGGCGTGAATCGCGTTACCGTCTCGACGGACCGAAGGGTCACCGCCTGTGATACCGGAGAGGATGTCCCGACCGGGGTGGAGACTCCCATGTCCAAGGAAATTGTGGTATCGATGCTTCGAGAGGAGTATAGCGGGTGGCGGTTTGAAAAACTGTCACTTGTGCCTTACAAGGAGCGCTTGGAATACAACGGTCGCCAGGTTGTCTGGACCTGCACCGATGTGAGCTTTCTGGCATTTAAATCGAAATAGCCAAAGAACGAACCTTAGGGAAGTAAGGTTCGTCCAGTGGTTGTTTTGCTTCTCCGAAATAAACTTTCTGAATGCCTCGGTTGTGCTGATTGCCCGTCGCTGCAGTTCACAAGACAGATAGTAATCAGGCAATGTTGCAACAACGTTGCAACTGGGAATTCGCGGAAAATTCGCGCAACGCCCGTGTCCGTGAGCTTCTGGATCCGAGGACCGGGTTTGTAGTCGGGAGAACTCGGCAAAGCTCGACCGAATCAAGCTTGGTGGACTCGGCACGAATCAAGTCGGTTTGGATCAGCGCTTGGGCTGGGGAAAATGGACATGGGCGAGTCTTGGTGAGCCTCCAGTGGTTGAGCAGGTGAAGTCTGTCTTCGCTGAGACCCCGGGCATCAGATCTTGTCGGTTCGGAGTGTGAATTCGAAATGAAACTCATTCCCGAAACACCGTCCGCGTCAGGAACGGAAACCATTATCATGCGCCTTTCCTGAACGGCACCTTGTGCTGGTCTCGTGGAAATGAAAACGATTATCGTCTCCTGATATTTTTTTACGCGCATTTATGATCGCGGAGAGGCGCATGGGAGCCTTAGAAGCGTAAAGTATACGGTTCTCCGTAGGCTTCATCTGTGGTGGCACGGATTGACGAGAATATTTCGATGGATTATAAGGGAGAGGTATCGAAGAGCCGCGCCGCGGCGACAACGATAATGGTTTTGATTACCAAAACGGAGTGATTTAATGAGTAACTGCAAGACACACGATCAACATGATCACAAGCATTCGAGTACATGCGGACACACTGCCGTGACGCATGGCGATCATATCGACTATCTCCATGATGGTCATCTTCATCATCAGCATGGAGATCATGTCGACGAGCACTGCCTGGATTGTAGCGGTGGCCACAACTGCGGCGGTCATGATGACGGGCACGTTCATGGAAAGGAATGCGGACACGAAGCCGTTCCCCATGGCGATCACGTTGATTATCTGGTAGATGGACATCTTCATCATTCGCATGAAGGGCACTGCGACGATCATGGCAAAGTAAAGCTCGCCTGATTTTAGATATACGAACAATTAGAAAGCGACTCTCCTGACGGGAGGGTCGCTTTTTGTATGCTTCGGCTGGCGCGTCCGGTACTTCGGCCTGGTATAGGCACGCGAGTGTGAATGACAATCTTTTTCGAATACGCGAACCGAGTAAGATGCGTTTGTTGAGAATCGTTCTCACTGATGTTTGGTCAAAAAGAAAAAAGGGTGAGGAGCGAACGCGTAAATGGGCGCCCCTCTGCTTAAGAGGGCTGAAAAGAGAAGGCGTTGCGCTCTTCGGTCGCTGAGAGCTGATTTTGATTACGAACCCGAAAACTATCTATTATTAGGCATTCTCAGCTTTTGTGTGTGTAAGGTCCAACCCGAACAATAATCGGAATCCCAGTTACTACAAACCATCAGTCTCATCCGGAAACCTCCGGATTTGCATCCACCGATTCGGAGTTCCCCATGCTCAGCCATGAAACCCTGCTTTCACATCTGCCGGGCGATTCGGACAACGAACGCCTGGAAGTTGTTTTTTGCAAAAGAAGCGGACAACCGACGTTGCTGGTAAGGCGTCAAACCTTCGGGGCAGGTGTCGGTTGGTACACCCAGTCGACAGTTGATCTGTCGATGAACCAGTTGTCCGGTTTACAGCAGTCTCTCTGCCTGGCGAAGTCGCTGGGGGCGTGCAGTCCTGCGTCTTCATGTGTCGAGTCGGGCTCTGATGACGATGGGCCTGTTCTCATTCCATTCCCAGCACCACGGTCAGCTTAGAGTTGACCTCCTCCGCTCCACTCTCTAGGGGCTATTGAAAGGGAAAGCTATGCGTATCGCATTCCTTGGTAAGGGCGGATCCGGCAAGACCACCACCGCTGCAGGTTTTGTCCGTTTTCTGTCCGCGCGTTACCCGTTCGTTCTTGCCGTCGATGCCGACGTCAACGCCCACTTCAAGACGGCTCTTGGTCTCACTGGTGATTCGGTTCACCTCGAGAGCCGGTTCGACGAGGTAATCGATCACCTTCGCGGTGCTCGGACCGACCTCGGCGAACGGCCCATGTTGGCGACGACACCACCTTCAAGTAAGTCCAACTTCATCCGAGTGAAGCCGGATGATGAGCTGCTCAAGCGCTACGCGCTCATCGATGGCAACATCGCGTTGCTCACGGTCGGGCACTACAAGGCCGCCGACGTGGGCGGGGCTTGCTACCACACGAAGCTGTTCGGCCTGGCGGCCATCCTTCATCACATGCTCGACGGTGCCGATGACTTCGTCGTGGCTGATACCACCGC
The DNA here is from genome assembly GCA_964418155.1 of uncultured Candidatus Obscuribacterales bacterium. Classification (GTDB taxonomy): domain Bacteria; phylum Cyanobacteriota; class Vampirovibrionia; order Obscuribacterales; family Obscuribacteraceae; genus JADYXR01. The sequence goes on from CAYQKX010000047.1 coordinate 45,282, forward strand.
TGGTACCGATAACCTGGCCACCTCGCTCTGGTTCGCCTACGATATGAACGTCTTCGTCGTCGAACCGACCGCGAAGTCGGTCGGTGTCTACCGCGACTTCATCAGCGTCTCTGCCGAGATCGCCGAGAAGACCTATGTCGTGGGCAACAAGGTGGAAGGTGAGGAGGACGAGCAGTTCATCCGCGAGTCTGTCGAAGCCGGCCGCTACCTGGGAGGTATTCCGCTGTCGCGGCACCTCAAGCGCTTCGAGCAAGGTCGGGACGGAGCGCTCGATGCTTTCCGCAAGGAGCAGGAGGCTCCGCTCGAGGCTGTCCTCGAGAAGCTGCTCAGCCGAAAGCGCGACTGGACTGGATACCTGCAACGGCTGCGCGAAACACACACGCGCGTCTGTGGCGACTGGTTCAACACCTTCTACGGAACGCGGCTTGATGACGGGCTCGACGCCGAGTTCTCGTACGAGGCGTCGGAACAGCCAGGTTCCGACCACGTCGATGATGGCGTGCCGTCAGCTAGCGGCACTGCTGGTTCGTCCTGTGTCCCTAGCACGCAGAACCCGACGACGACCGAAGCCGGCGAAGTCGAGGCGCTTGTTGCTGCCGGCGCAACCGTCTCGGTCAACGTCTGCACAGGACCTTGTTCGGGGACCTGTGCGGGGACCGCCAAGTGCGCGACGACTTCCGGAAGTGACGGAGGCTCAAAGCCGGGAGCGATGGCTCTGTCCGTGATTCAGCCTCCGATGGTAGCGTCACCTGACGGTGTGACCGCTTTCACCGATGCTGTGAAAGTCGATCCGCAGGGAGACGCCGCAAGCGGTAATCCCTGAGGTTCGCAAGCGTTTGGAGCTCGTGGCTCTTGGCGCTTCGAGTCAAATCGACTCGATGATGTCGGCACACCTGTCGACGATATATGGTGCGCCTGGAGGAGGTCGCGTTCTTCTTATTGGAGAACGCACCTTCCTCGGCATCTCGAAGCCGGGAGTGATGAAGTTCGACGGGCATGCCCGTCGTGCACATGCTCGGCATATTCCTCCTAGAAACAAGCAAGGTGCTATATGCCAGAGAAAACGAAGATTCACGTTTGCTCCAAAGGCAAACGTTGCTCCAAACGTGATTCCGACAAGGTCTTGAAGCTCATCAAACTGGAAGTGAAGACCCAGCAAGTCGAGGACAAGGTCGAGGTCTGCGCCGAGGGCTGCATGGGCCTGTGCAGCACCGGTCCGACTGTGATCCTCACGCCTGATGGTACGCAGTACGGTGGCGTGACGGAAGCTGACGCAGCGGAAATCGTTAGCGTGCACGCCAATGGCGGTAAGCCCATCGACCGCCTTCTTGCGAGTAACGTTGGCAAGAAGAAGTAGTCGTGCTGTCGGGCGGCTTTCGACGGTGGGGGGGGGTGCATGGACTGCATCTCTCCTCCGTCGGATTTTTTGTCATTTCGACGTTTGTAAGCGTCTGAGAAAGCAAGAGAAGTAGCGCGTTTCCATTCGTCCGTCTCCGACTGCCCAGGCTGACGTTTTCTAGACTTCTTTTTGTCATTTCGACGCTTCAACTGGTCTAGGAATGAGAGGTTTGGCGTTATTCCTGCGCTCGCCTCGGCAAGTCGGGTTTTTTGCCTTTTTTGCATTTCGTCGCTTTGACGGCGATGAAAAAGAACTCCAGCCTCTCCTAGTTACATCGACAGGACCGGTCTTTATTGCTTTTTGTCATTTCGCGAAAAACGAACGTGGGACAACCGGCGCGTTCGTGTTCTGAGTCAGTATGAGACCTTCCGGGCGAAGACAAGCCCCGCGAAGGTTAGTTCTTCTTGCTCGCAAGGACCTTCTGGTTGATTCCAAGCCACTCTATCGCATTCTCGAAAAGCAACTTGTCCTTTGTCGATTGCGAGAGGTCTGCCATAGATTCAATCAGCGTGCCGGGTTCTGTTTCACCGAGGGGGAATGGGTAGTCCGTGCCCAGCATGATTTTGTTTTCTCCAAACAGTCGAATTGCGTGGCGCAGCATGTAAGCATCGTGCGTTAGTGAGTCGACGAAGAAGTGACCGAGGTAGTCTTTTGGACCCTTCTTATTGTCGATTGCGCAGAGATCCGGTCTGGCCTCGAACCCATGTTGGATGCGTCCAACTGTAGCGGAGAAGGTTCCGCCACCATGGGCGAAGGCAAACTTCAGTCGAGGCAAACGCTCGAATATTCCGCCGAAGATGAGCGAGCAGATGGCCCGCGTAGTCTCGGCCGGCATTCCGACTAGCCAGGGAAGCCAATACTTCTGCATGCTTGCCTCGCCCATCATGTCCCAGGGGTGTACAAAGATTGCCGCGCCGAGCCTCTCTGCGGCCTCGAATATTGGGAAAAGAGCTGGTTCGTTCAGATTCCACTCGTTGACGTGAGTCCCTATCTGTACTCCTCGAAAACCGAGGTCCTTCATGCAGCGCTCGAGCTCTTTGATTGCTCTGTCAGGATCCTGCATCGGAATGGTTCCGATACCGATGAAGCGGTCCGGGTGTTTGCTGACTCTTTCGGCCAGGTCGTCGTTGAGGAACATAGCCACATCTAGAGCATCTTGAGGCTGTGCCCAGTAGCTGAACATTACAGGAACGGTGGAAAGCACCTGTATTGCCACGCCGAGCTGATCGCATTCTTTGGCGCGCTGAGTGGGATCCCAGCAGTTACTTTCGATTTCGCGGAAGAACTTTCCGTCATCTCTTAGCATGCGCGCTTTGCAGTCGACATGATGATCGAGAGTGATGAATCCGCCGTACCCGAATTTATCCTTCCATGCTGGTAGTTTTTCCGGAAGAATATGTGTGTGTACGTCGATTTTCGTCATTGCTATTGGTCCTCAACAGTTTTTTCGCAGACATATAAGTTGCCGCGAATGTCCATGCTTATTTTGTTTTCGCCCACTCTGTCGATGAGTGTTTTAGAGATCAGGTTTAGATCGTCTCGTGTCGGAACATGTGAGTGCCAATTGCGGAGCGCCCAATCCCAGGAGTGAATGGCTTCTTCGAGCGATTTGAATGTGAAGCCAAAGTGATGCTCATTATCTAGAGGTCCAATTCCTTGGCGGGCAGCGATTTTGCCGAACGTCTCTTCGAGCGGTATTTCGTAAGCCGATACCGGGTCTACCTGCGGTCCTGGATCGAGTCCGATTGATTTTACGATTTCTTCGTAGTCACCGCCGGGGAGAAGGCCGAAGACGAAGAGATGTCCGGTTGGCTTGAGCACACGCTTTGCTTCGCTCAGCGCTTTTCTTCTATCGTCAATCTGGTGCAAGCACCAGGGCATTATAGCGATGTCGAATGTGTCGTCGGAAAACTCCAGAGCGGTTGCGCTCATGTTCTCATACGACACCACTGGTGGTAGCTCTGCTCGTGAGTTTTTTGCGACGTCCTCGATTGCTTTGGAATGTTCGAGTTGCAGGTGGGCGATCATCTCTTCGTTCCGATCGATGCCAACGGCGCTTTTGCATGATTTCGCGAGGCGCTTGATCACTCTTCCGTCGCCGCAACCGATTTCCAGTAGCGTCGCTCCGGAGAGTCCGTTTTGTCGTTTTCTGACAATCGCCGATTCGAAATCGGCGGGGTAGTGGAGTTCGGACCACATGCTCCAACCCCTTACGAGATCAGGAATCGCCAAATCAAATTTCTCCACTGCCTAGATTCTCCTTTTGAAATTTGTCTTGTTAAAGCTCTAGAGAAGCCTTCCCGGTTGGATGACTACGATACAACGCAAAACCTGAGTTTTGGATGAAGTTAATCGCATTCGGTTAACGCGGAGTAATCCTCACGAGAGGCGCCTGCTGCGCTCGCCACGCCGTCCATTCGCTGCAGCCTGGTAGAGGAGGATTGCGAAGGCGAAACTCGGGTTGGTTGGGGAAGTTTAGTCGATTTAGTTGCTATCAGGTTAAAAGCAAACGCTCAAGCGGGTTCGGCGCAGTCTGGGTTTTGATCTTGTGGTGTTAGCGCAATGCTCGCTAACCCATATTGAGAATGAGTTTCATTATCAATTACCCATAATTTGACTTGTCAGGGGGCGCTTTTGTCCGCACTGATGGTAGCTGCCGGCGATTCTTTGAGGGGTTCTTGGTAGGCGGGACGAGCTTGCTTCTTACTCCAGGCCTTCTTTAGTTTCTAAGCATATAAAACGCTCTTGAATTCTAAAGGGAATTCTCTCCTTTTCCAACGAAGCTCTGACAGACCACCCAAAGACTCTATCGGCGACAAGCCGGAATCAGGTCGCTCCCCTGAAAGCCCATGCTTTCGGTAGATCGCCTCAGACTCGACAAGCTGTCGGTTTTGCGGCTCAGGTAAGTCAGCACTTTGCAACACTATTACCCCATGGGGATTAACATGGCTCTCGCATACGCACTGTTGGCAGCACTTCTTGTCAGCATCGTTTCACTGATCGGTCTGGTCACCTTCTTCTCAGGCAAGGACCTGCACAAGCGTGTGTCTCACATCCTCCTGGCATTGGCCGCTGGTGCCATGCTCGGAAATGCTGTGTTACACCTCCTGCCGCACGCTCTGACGCTCGAACAGGAATGGCTTTCGGAGCAGAGTGTTGCTACCGGGCACGAACACCACGATCACGATGGGCACGAACACCACGATCACAATGGGCACGAGCACGCCACCACTGGCGGTGCCCATGTCCATAACCACGACCACGGCGGTCACGGGCACGTCGGAATGTGGACCGCGTTCCTCCTTCTGGGAGGCATGGTCAGCTTCTACGCGCTGGACCTGCTCATCCGACCCAAAAAGGGCGACGACCGCAAGGAAAGCTCCGAGGGCTATCTTGTCGCTGTCGGTGACGGCATCGAGAACTTCCTCGACGGCATCGTTCTCGGTACGGCGTTCCTCGTCAGCGTTCCGCTTGGAATTGCCGCCACGGTGACCATCTTCCTGCACGAGATTCCTCTCGAGCTGGGCGACTACGCTGTGATGCGGCATTCCGGATTCTCCAAGATGAAGGCTCTGATGACCAACTTCCTGAGCGGCTTGTTGTCGCTCGTCGGAGTCCTGGTCGCTTACCTGGTTGGAAGCCAGGTTGAGTCTTTCGTCTTCTTCGCAACAGCGATAGCAGCTGGTGCGCTCCTCTACATCGCCGCCTCCATCCTGGTTCCGCACGTGCGGCAGGAGAGTCAAGAGGGCGGCGGCTTCCAGTACTTCCTTGTTTCGCTTTTCGGTATGGCTCTCATGGCGGCAATCTTGCTGTTCGAATGAGTTCCATCCGACAAGCCTCACTGCGGGCGGCTGCCCTCAGCCGCCCCCCACTAGCGGAGTAACCAACATGAAAGAATGGCTGAAGAACTCCTGGTACGCTGTTGCGCAGACCTCAGAGCTGTCTGGCCCGGAAATGAAGGGCAAGGCGCTCAAGAAGACGGTCATGCGGCAGAACCTTGCTCTTTTCATCGATGGCGACGGCAAGTACGCCGCTGTCAACGATGTCTGTCCTCACATGGGCGCGTCCCTGTCACTCGGGTGCGTCCGCGACGGGCAACTGGTGTGCCCCTACCACCAGTTCAGTTTCGGGTCGGACGGACACTGCAAGTCGGTGCCGTCGATCATCAACGGCGGCAAGATTCCTGCGAACGCGCTGATCGACTCCTACCCGGTGGTCGAGAAGTACGGTCTCATCTGGGTCTTCCTCGGCGACACGCTGGAAGCGCAGCGCATCCCGATCGTGACTGTCCCGGAATTCGAGATGCCCGAATTCCACCGGCTCTACCACGAGGTTGTCTGGCGTGGCTCGGTTCGACCGATGCTGGAGAACTTGATCGACTTCACGCACTTCTCGTACTTGCATGCTCAAACCTTCGGTCACGGTGACTTTCCGTTCCGCGACAACTACAAGGTGAACAAGAGCAAGTACGAGGTGTCATGCACCGTCAAGGTCAAGATCAACCCGAAGGGCTGGTTCTTCCCGCCGATGCCGGAGGCGGGCGAAAACCCCGACGTGACGGTCTACTGCCGGTTCCACCTCCCGACGGTGGTGGTCAACGACTTCTCCATCGGCAAGTATAAGGACGTGACGCTGTTCACGTTCACGCCGCGGGACGAGAACGAGACGCTCATCCGCATGTACGGCTGCCGCAACTACGACAAGGAGCCGACCACGGACGAGTCGCTGAAGAACCTGGGGGAAAGAATTCTCAAGGAGGACCAGGACGTGATCGAGTCCTGCATGCCCGAGGTGTTGCCTCAGCTCGTCGGCATTCCGGTCGACCGCTACCTGCTCGCCGCCCGGGGTCTCTACGATCAGTTCCTGAAGGCCGGCAACTCGGTTGAGCCGCACGTCCGGCCGACCAACCGGGGAGTCAGCCTGACGGTGTTGCCCTCGCCCGTGCGGCGCGAAAACCCGTCCTTCGGGCGCGCCTGGGGACGCAAGGAAGCGGAAGGACGGAAGAAGAAGAGCTAAGACCGCTGACTGATCGTACGGCGGACTAAGCTCGTACCGGGGGCGTGAACACACTCTGCTAACGCGGAGTGCGGTTCGCGCCCTTGGTATTATCAGCGGTGCTTACGATAAGAGATAGGAGAGGGTTGGGTGGATATGTAGCCCGTTAGTACTGGACGTGGAGACTCGCCATCTGGAGCCGCTTTGCGGAACATTTTGTGCCGCAAATTTTGGCGCTTGTCTTCAACGAAAGCAGCCTCAGAACGTCCGCGAGTGAAGAACGTTAACGCGGATATGAGTTTGATCCGGATCGCCGCTTGCTTCAGGGGACGCCAACTCATGTGCCCGGATAACTGGAGACACGCCAGTCCAGGACGAGGTACAAATGCATAACGAGGTAGGATCAGTCAGATGGACTCCAGTAGAGACGAGGTGTGTTTAATGCTGTTGACAGCAGCTTGGAACGGATAAATGAGAATTTGTAAGAGAGATGATCCGTTGTGCGATAATGCGATATCGGTCAAAATGGAAGTATGAGTGTTGGTGTAGGCGCCATGTCGAGCGGGACCGGGAAGTCAGAGCTTCGAATAATCTTAGCGGTTTTGATCGTTGCGATCGTACCGGTTGGCTGTGCCACCAATAGTAATACCAAGTTTCAAGCCATAACTAATCAGTCCGCAGCGAAATTACAAGCCGGTAACACTTCGGAAGCCTGGTCGGAGCTGGAGAAGCTTTCCGCAGAGCAAGCCAGTCTCGCAGGCAATCGTGGGACAAAGCGTTCGCTATTGGCCGCCGCGATCAAGGTTCATCTCGATCTGGCCAGCAGGATCGAGAGTCAGGGTGATCTTGGGACGGCCAGAACGATACTCTTGCGGGCCGTAGAGTTGGAGTGTCTTGATGATGAGTGGTCCTCGCATGGCGGACCTGCAACTGCGAGTTACAAAGCCGTTTTGAGAAATAAGAGTGAGGTCGTGAAGGAGCGACAGATCGAGAAGACCGAATCAGTCACCACGGACATCAGCGGTGAGATATCGGCTGCCACACGAATGGCCGCATCTGGCGACTCTGAAGCCGCGGAGACGCTTCTTTCGAACTCTGCTCAGAGATCACTAAAACAGTATGGGATTTTGAGCGCCAGCTACCTCAAAGTGAGAGATGCGCTTGCCGATATGTACAGGCTCGAATCTAAGCCTGATAAGGCTCGGGAAATTCATACGGAGAATATCAAGTCGCTCGAAGCGATGTCAGAAAGATATGAGGGCACCGACAAAGAGCAGCTCTGGGCTGAAGCTTTGAACAAGGAGCTACTGGCGCTCGCGGCCATAGAAGAGTCCGGAGGGCGTTTTTCCGACGAAGAAAAAATCCTGAGAAAGGCAGAGACGTTGTGCGCCCATATCTTCGGCAGAGGAACTCTTCACTACGCTGATGTCGAAATCGCCCTTTCCTCGCCGCTTTCCCGAACCGGTAGGGCAAATGTTGCTCTGGAGTTGTTAAACGATGCCCTTGCTTTGTACGAATCGAATAATCGAAGCAATCGTGCGAAAATTTGTGAAATCATTTCGAAACAGGCTATTATACTGGCTCGGGAGAAGCGGTATCAGTTAGCGCTCGATTGTTGCGACCGCGCGATTGGCATTCTGGATAAACATCCGAACATTGGCAATCGAGGTATTGTCGTTGGGGTGTCGATTGAATGCCTGCTGTGGCTTGGTCGCGATGAAGATGCGGTCGGGCGGACAGCGGAGTTCGTTTCGCTTTGCAAAAAAGGATCTGTGGATCATGGTACGAGTTTTGTGTGTCTTTCCTTGCTCGGCGACCTGTGGTTTGCTAAGAAAAATTATTTGCAGGCGCGCCGAATGTACGGTCCGGCGCTCACAAATTTCGAAGCGCTCGGTTCGACAATGGAGCAGCGTCGGCGTGCTTTGTTATGTTACCTAAATCTAGCCGAATGCAATTTCGAATTGAAGCGGCTCGCTGATACCATCGCCAGTGCCAACAAGGCGAGTCAACTCCTTAGCGTCAACAAGGATGCGAGCGTCAAGCTAGCTGGTATTTACAATGGTATTGCCGGCCTGCTCAGCCACGATGGTAAGTTTGAGGCAGCTATAGCGTGGCAAGCCAAGGCCCTCAAGCTATGTGAGACGAGGGTTGGAGTGTACGAATCGCCGACGATATCGACTTTGATTCAAATGTCGGATTCATATCGACGAGTAGGTGATATGGCGAAAACGAATGAACTGCTGAGGACTGCGTTGGGACGATGCGGGAAAAATCCGTCTGATCCTGACGTAAAGAACTTCAAGGCTATCGTGATTGAAAGGTTGAAGTAGCGATACCACTAGCAGTGGCGCGCTCGGGTCCGGGCAGCTTTGTGAAGCCGCTCGCGAGAACGCTTTCGCGAGGTGTTGTTGCCAAGCGGAAGTAACTTTTAAGTTAAGGTTGGCCAGGCTAGTAAAGGTTTGTCGCGGGGCGGTATAGGAGCTCTCGTCTTGCGATATTATGAGGGAAACAGCCGAAAATATAGTTTTTACGGTGCTAACTAACTCTAGATTGAAGAAAGTTCGAAGAAGAGTGAAAGACTCCTCGGGCATGACTGTCTTGATTAAAGCCTATAAATAGAAGCCTCCACGCTCTTGAAAATAAGCAGCTTAGATCTGGTTTCATGAAATAGATCCTTGTGACTGTCAGTGGCGATAATCTCTTCAAGAAAACCATCTCGTCATCAGAGTGCTCCGGAAATGCTTGGCCATGCCATGCGCTATGGACTGGTGACGAATGGAAGGAGACTCTTTAGAAAGGAGCCCACCCCATATGACCATGGGCTTAGTCAGAGATCACAGGGTTTGCAACTTCTGAGACAGGGACGCAAAGTTCCTGCACTACTCCTGTCGTAAAGGAATCAGGAACATGAATACCAAGAGCCTGCGGAAGGACCTTCGCAGGGTTCTTCTGCCCTACTGGGTCAGTCCATCGCGGTGGCGCGGGTGGTGCTGGCTAACTTTGCTGCTCGTCCTCCTGCTGGTAATCAGCTACATCAACATCCGCATCAGCTATGCTGAGCGCTCCGTGTTCACCGCACTGGAGCTCAAGGATGCTGCCGTCTTCTGGCGCAATCTCTTCATGTATGCGGTGATTCTCGTGTCGAGCGTGCCCGTCGTCGGCTCGTTCGGTTGGGTGAAGGCGAAACTGGAGTTGGCGTGGCGTGAGTGGCTGACCAAGCACATCATCGACCGCTACCTCGCGAATCGCAACTTCTTCCACGTGTCTCCCGACAAAGTCGACAACCCGGACGAGCGAGTACAGCAGGACGTGACCTACTTCTGCACGGAGGTGATGACACTCACCATGGCCGTGTTGGATAGTAGTCTCGCTTTCCTGGCGTTCGTGACCATCCTGTACTTGATTTCGCCGACACTGCTGGTGGTGGCGATCGGGTATTCGATTCTGGGTACGGTCACCACCGTGCTCTTCGGACGTCGCCTTATCGGCATGCACTACGAACAGCAGAAGCTCGAAGCGGAGTTCCGCTACAATCTCGTGTATCTGCGTGATAACGCAGAGCCGATTGCGTTGTACAACGCGGCGGAGAGGGAAAAGTCTGAGCTTAACAACAGACTGATGGCACTTCTTCGCAACATGAACTCGATTGCGAGCTGGCAGCGTAACTTGACGTTGTTCAAGACGTCGTACGACTACAGCTTGCTTATCATTCCTGCGTTGATTTCCGCCCCGCTTTATCTCAGTGGGCAAATTCAACTGGGGATGATGGTGCAGGCCGGCACTGCCTTCGGGCGTGTGATCGGTGCGCTCTCAGTCGTGATCGTGCAGTATCAGACCTTTGCGAGATTGGCTGCTATCACCAGCCGTCTTTCAGACTTCGTCGGTGTTCTCGAGGACCTCGAGAACGGCTCGGAGAAGGGTCTGATCGTGACGGAGAAATCCACGATTCTGAGTGTGAAGGACCTGACGGTGATGACTCGCGATAGCAGTCGCACCCTGGTCAAGAACCTCACGTTCAAGCTGGAAGCAGGTAAGCGTCTGTTGGTTACTGGTCCGAGCGGCGTCGGCAAGAGCTCTCTCATTCGAGCTCTGGTCGGGCTCTGGACCAAGGGTGACGGCACGATCAGGCGACCGGATCTGGAAGACATGTTGGTTCTTCCGCAGACTCCGTACCTGACGCTCGGCTCTCTGCGCGATCAACTGACCTACCCGAAGGAGATCAGCGAGCCTCACCTGTTCGACGATGCCCGCATGCGTGCGGTGCTCGAACAGGTCAATCTCGGCGAACTCGAGGAGCGCGTCGGCGGCCTTGGTGCTGTTCATCGGTACAACCAGATGTTGTCACACGGTGAGCGGCAGCGCATCGCCATCGCGCGCATGTTGTACAACGTGCCGAAGCTCACCTTCCTGGATGAGGCGACGAGCGCGCTTGATTACGACAACGAGATGCTGATGTACCGACTGGTCGCCGCCAGCGGAGCCACAATCGTGTCGGTGGCGCATCGCAAGGAGCTCCTGGAGTTCCACGACACGGTGCTCGAACTTCTCCCGCAAGGCGGTTGGCGTCTGGTACCGATGAATGAGTACAAGCAGGACTAGACGCCGACGACCTGAGTTATTGAGACTCGCGCTCGCGCTGAGCGCGAGTCTCCTCCTAACTTCAGAACCAACTTCTTCTACGCATGCTCACACTAGAGCACGGAAGGTTGAGATGGACACTTCAAGAAAGTCAGGGCGCGCCGAGACGAGCATCCGCGACGCGATCCTTAAGCACCCGATTAATATGCGCTCCCACGCTCGAATGCTCGGTCGAGTGGAAAAGGCGCATTTCAAATACTTCCAGAATAACCAGAATCCGGATCTCGGACTGGTTCTGGATAAAGACGACCAGCTCGCTCCCGCCAGCATTGCTGCCGTCGGATTCTCGCTGGCCGGTCATGCTTGCGCGGTCAAGCGCGGCTGGATATCCAGGAAGGCGGCGTTAGGGTATTGCACGAAGACGCTAGAAGGTCTCTGGTCTGCGCCGCAAGGTCCGCAGTCGGAGGGTACAAGCGGCTATCGCGGCTTCTTCTACCACTTCCTCGATCCGTCGACAGGGCTGAGGGCGACAGCGCCGAAGTATTGGAATTCCGAGCTGTCGAGCATCGACACCGCGCTTTTGATGGCCGGTGTGCTCTTCGTGAGGAACTACTTCAACGGTGCTGATCCTGCCGAGGCTCACGTACGTGACCTGTCCACCAGGCTGTACGAGCGAGTCGAATGGGACTGGCTCTTCCGTGGGGACAAGGTTGTGCTTCACGGATGGACGCCGGAGAGTGGTGTGATCTCGCATGTGTACAAGGGCTACAGCGAGGCACTCCTGCTCTACGCGCTGGCGCTGGGCTCGCCCAGTCACCCGGCGCCGGACGGCGCGTGGCAGGCCTTCCTCGGCGATGCTTCACTCGGTCGAGCCTATGGCATCGACTACGTGCGGATGCCGGGCGAACCGCTGTTCTGCTACCAGTATCCGCACGTCTGGATCGACTTCCGAGGCATCAGAGACTTCGTCTGTGACCGCGTCGGATTCGACTGGTTCGAGAACTCGCGGCGGATGTCACTCGTTCATTTCCGCTACGCCCAGGCTAATCCGAAAGGGTTCCGAGGGTACGGCGGCTTTGACTGGGCGCTCACGCCGTGCGTCGGTCCTGGTTGGGTGACGAAAGAAGTCGACGGTCGGAGCGTCGAGTTTCACGAGTACTGCGAGCGCGGTTGCCCGGACGGCTTTGATGACGGCACCATCGCTCCGACTGCAGCGATCTCGGCGATACCTTTCGTGCCGGAACTCTCCATTCCGACCATCAGGTATTGGCTCAAAGAGCGCCCGCTGCTGTTTTCCGATGATGGTGGCTTCGCCGATGCCTTCAACCCGTCGTTCGACCTCACGAGGAAAGACGGTTGGATTTGCCGTCACAGGCTCGGCATCGACCAGGGACCGATTTTGTTGATGCTGGAAAATTGGCGCTCCGGCCTCGTGTGGTCGGTCATGCGCAAAGACATTGCGCTCCGGAACGGCCTTATCAAGGCCGGCTTCCGTGGTGGGTGGCTTCAGAACTGAGGAGCATGACATGACTGCCACAATGAAGGGGCAGCCCTACAAGCGGCTTCCGCGAGCGCGCAAGTACGGGCTGCCTTCCGGTTTCACGTTCGGCGCCGCCACCTCCGCCTATCAGGTGGAGGGGGCGACCGAAGTCGATGGACGCGGACCATCAATCTGGGAGCCCTTCTTGCGAGGTCCCAACGATCCTCCCTACGATAGCGGCGATGTCACTTGCGATCACTACAACCGCTACCGAGAAGACGTCGCTATCATGAAGAGCCTCGGCCTTCAGGCGTACCGCTTCTCGGTAGCGTGGCCGCGGGTCATGCCTGAGGGGCTCGGTCGGGTGAATCAACCTGGGCTGGATTTCTACGACCGCCTCGTCGACGAGTTGCTCGCTGCAGGCATCGAACCCTATGCCACCCTGTACCACTGGGACCTGCCGCTCGCGCTTCAAACCAGGTACAACGGTTGGTACGGGCGGGAGACGGCGTTGCGGTTTGCCGACTACTCGACGGTAGTCGTGAAGCGCTTGTCCGACCGGGTCAAGAAGTGGGCGACGCTCAACGAGCCGGAAGTGATCATCGCGGGTTACATCGGCAGCGGCATGGCACCGGCCATGAATCTGCCTGATTGCGCCTATCGCGTCGGGCATCACCTCTTGCTCGGGCACGCGCTGTCAGTGCAGTCCATGCGCGCAGCGTGCTCCGGTATCGAGAGCGGTATCGTCCTTAACCTGGTGCCAATCTACCCGGTAGACAGCACCGCCACGGATGCTGCGAGGAATCGCTGGATGGGCAGCTACGCCTGGTACCTGGAAGCACTCCTGAAAGGGTGTTATCCGGATCAAGTCGTTGCTGCCTTGTCGAAGCAAGACCTCGTCGCGCCTCTCGATATGAGTCTCATCGCTCAGCGATTGGACTTTCTCGGCATCAACTTCTACACGCGCTTCCTGGTCGATGCGCAAGGCGGCATCGTTGAGAAGCCAGGTGTAGAGCGGACTCAGATGGGATGGGAGATGGAGCCGGCCTCGCTGACTGCCATGCTCCTACAGCTTCAGGATGAATACGAGCTCCCTCCCATCTACATCACGGAGAACGGAGCCGCAATCGATGATGTCGTGGCCCCTGACGGTTTCATTCACGATACGCGGCGAATCGCCTACATCGACAATCACCTCGCTGCACTCTCGCGTGCCATCAAAGGTGGTGTTGACGTTCGCGGATATTTCGTCTGGAGCCTGCTCGATAACCTCGAGTGGCCGCTGGGGTTCAAGAAGACGTTCGGTCTCATTCATGTCGACAGGCAGACGCTGAGTCGTTCCGTGAAGGATAGCGGTCTCTGGTACAAGCGCGTCATCCGCAACAATCGGCGCTGACACCAGGGGTTAGTTTAGGAACAGTTCTAAACCAGAGACGTTCTGCAAGTGTGGAATGTCTCGTTTGCAACGAAGGAGGAAGAATGTTTCCGGAATTCAGCATCGCGACGCTGCTTCTGATCGCCCTGGGACAGGGCGTCTTGGTGGGATTTGTCGCGCCGGACTTGGCCCGAACCTTCGGGCCTCGGTCGGTGAAGACGACCTCGATCGTGGTCAGTGTGTTGAGCTTCGTGGCCGGTGTGTTGATCAGTACTAAGGCGCAGGTGCTCATCGGAGCGTGCGCGTTCGTCACGCCAACCTTCCTGGTGTCGCTGTGGCGTAGCCGCCGCATCGCGGAAAACGTTCGCCGGGATTTGGAGTTGGCACCGCATGTGGTGCGCTTTGCGCTCGCTCGATTCGACCGGCTTTCCGCGACGGAGGGCATCACACTGGGGTCGCTGGGCGAGGCTCTCGAAGATGCGTCTCGGTATTCCGAATCGGAGCTGATTTTGCTTCGGTATCTCGAAGAGAACATCTGCCAGATCGGTCATGTCTACGACACGGTGATTCTGTCCGGCACCTCGATGGGTGGCGTGTCTGCGGTCCCTATGTTCGCGATCAGTCGGCTCGATCTGCAAAGCTACGTCCAACGTGTCAACGTGCAGAACTCGAGCTGGATCAACTGATCGTCTGACGGCAGTTCGACGGAAGGCGGCGGTAGGCGAAAGTTTACCGCCGCTTCTCGATATACCTTTTCGACGGTCGCGCAAGCGCCGGCTAGAAACGCGAGGTCAAGATGGACGAAAAAATGAACGCCAGGCTGATCGTCGTTGAGACGATTGGCTCTGTGTGCTGGTTTTTGATGGATGCCTCATGGATGTTCGGCATCTCCATCACCGCCAAGATTCTCGCTGTCTTCACTGTGGCGGCGAGCCTAATGGTGTTTCGCTACACGGAGCGAGCCTGGTCTCAGATGCTTGTCACCGCAGCCATGGCCGCCTGGGCGTCGATGAACGTGTGCTGGATGCTGCACGATCTCAAGTCCTGGGACAGCGGTCTCTCGGTAGCTGCGGTCTTCTTCGCGGTCGGAGCCATGTGTCTCGTTACGGCGGTTCTATTCGCCAAGCGAAGCATGGAGCCGATCCAGGCAATCATCGAGCGCTTTCGGCGCTTAAGGTCGTCGGTTCGGAAGAAGAAAGACGGCAACAATCGCTGATGTTTTTGCCTTCAATCGAGGGTTGCTTCAGGGTACTGTTCGATACTCCAAGGAGTGAACAGATACCTTCATCTCCAGCACTTGGTTGTGCTGGAACTCAATCAGGGTTTCACCACCCAAAACAGCTCTTAGGAGCATATCGCTACGGCGATTAGCAAAGGAAAAAGTCATGAACACCATCCTTCGTCCCTACACCCCCTGCGCCCACTGTGAGGCTCTTCTGATTCCCGTCGAGGAGCGGCATCTGCTCGTCCTCGGCGACCAGATCATTTGCGGCTTCTGTGGCAACTCGGTCGCCCAGCAAACCCACGTCGAGCTGCCCGCGCAGGTCGTTCGTGTGGTTCGCAGCCTTCTTCAGCACGGAATGTTCCACATCGCAGGGGATGTCCATGCGGTCAAGACCGAGTCAAAGGACCAGAAGAGCGATACCTACACTCTTCAGCTCATGCGCAGCAATGCGCAGGGCAGCCAGATCTGCCAGGTGCAGTGGAGCGTCCGAGAGAAGAACCACCGGAAGGAAGGCACGGAGAAAAACAAGTACACTCGGGACAAGATCTCCTGCTTCGTGCCTGAGTCCGTACACAAGGCGGCCGTCCTGATTTCCGACTCCGACTATGGCGGATGGAATTCGATGAACTTCATCCAGGCTGATGTCTCGGCTGACCGCAAGACAATCCGGTTCGAGTGGTGGGCGACGGTCTACACCGGTCGCAACGTGACCAGCTCCTCTGAGACACTTCTGGTGCGCGTCGAGCTTGCCTGGATCTGCCAGGGGCTCGAGTCTTCTCGGCTCTTCGTGGCCGTTGCGGACGAAGTGCGCGCGCTCAAACTGCTCTCGCCCGAGTCGTGGTCCGACGATGCCATCGACGGTTTGTCGGTCTGCCTGACCAGGGAACTCGCGCTCAAAGAGCTCACGCAGGGCGGCTACATCCTGGGGGTTTCGGGAAATCCCTACGCACTCGGTGCGGCGGTTCTTGATGACGTGCTGGCACTGCGACCGGCGTCTGAAGCGCAGTTGACCATGGCCGATGTGTTCAACGTCGCATTCGAAATGCAGCCGCACAAGATCGGACCGGCTTTCAGGAGATTCGTTACTTCGGCGTCGCCGATTCTGCAACTGGAGCGCGTCGCGCAGAAGTAATCGACGCAGATGGTGTTTTTAGCGCGGGTGCTTGAACGCACCGCGTTTTGTTCACGGCGAGAGGGTGACACCGAAAATGGTGGCGCCCTCTCGCTAAGAACATCTTTGGCTCAGCCGAGCCACTAGTCCTCGCGTCGGCACGGCGCCTGGTGTTTATCTCGTCAATCGGACTACACGAATAGATATAGTAGAAGCTGCTTTCAGCGATAACATTCACTTGGGCTGTAAACGTTCACGTGAGGACGTTTGGGGGCAGACGAATAGGCCAGGTTGTGGCGTTAGACTGGGAGTATCGGACTCCAGCCGGGTGAGTATATGCTTCCACTGTGGATTTCCATTTGGCGAGCGCCATTGGCAGGCGATGCTCCGAAGACCAGCTCCAGATTGCATTTCGTCCTCAGTTTTATCCCTGATTGGCTAGTCTCAAGCCTGCTGCTGTCGCGAATACCTTCACTGCCTGATCAATTTGCTCGTCTTCTATAGCAGCATATCCGATGATGAATTCGCCTTTTTTCGCGTTGCGGCAATAGAAGTCCTGAGTGGTTTGTAGTTCGACTCCCGCTGCCTGGGCGCGACGCACTATCTCCGAGTCAGCGATGGTTGAGTCGACTCGGACGATCATGTCGAGTCCGCAGGCTGCCCCTGACACTTCGATCCTCTGTCCAAAATACTTGTTCAGGCACTCTAGGAGCAAGTCTCGTCGCGCAGAGTAAACCAGTTTCATGCGTTTTATCTGCTTGAAGATTTCGCCAGTATTGATGAATTCAGCAAGGATCAGTTGAGCACGCGCGGACGGCTGAGAACCGGATAGTTTCATCGCCTGTGAATAAACCTGGCTGAGTGAATCTGGTAGTATCGCGAAGTCTACCGAAAAGCTGGATGGTACTAGCTTTTTCAAACTCGAGACATATATCACCGATTGGGAATTTTGCATCGCTTTCAACGGTGGTGGTGGAAAACCTTTGAAGAACAGGTCGCTGTCATAATCATCGTCGACAACAACTGTACCGGCTTTGGATGCCCAGTCTAGAATCTTATAGCGCCGCTCTATCGGTAAGACAGAGCCCGTAGGGAATTGGTGGGCTGATGTCAGAAATATGAGTTTGGATCGGTTCTGCGCGTTGTTGCTGGGAAGCTCTTCGACCATTATCCCGTGGCTGTCTACGGGGACTGGATAGATGTCGGCACCATAGGCGAAGGCACTCTCCCTCATGGCTGGATAGCACGGATCCTCGACCACGACACGATCGCCTGGAGCCGCATGTAGCCGTATCGCGAGATCTATGAATTGTGGAAAGCCGGAGAGGATTGCTACCTGCTCTTCTTCGCAGTCAATCCCGCGGGTATCGGCAACGTAGCGGCAGATTGCCTGGCGCAGTCTTCTTTGTCCGAGACCAGAGAGTGCGCTAGTCTCTATCATGGTCTTTAAGCGACCGGCTGTTTTTTCGAACCAGGCAGAGACGCTGGAGTTGTCGATGTCTGGATTAGAAGAGTAGAGCGACATTGGAACGTTCTCGCGGGGCTCCAGTTTGGCGAGCTTCAGTGTGCGAACTGATTGTCCGTAGGGTGCAAGATTATCTAGTATCTGTTGCGAGACTCGTTCTGGAATGGAAACGGAAAGTGGCTTGCCGATGGGCTTCACGAATGTGCCGCCCTTACCTCTCGTTAGGAGAAAACCTTCGGTCAAAAGTTGCTGATAGGCTTCGGCAACCGTTTTTCTGGAAACTGATAGGCTGACTGCTAATTCACGAGATGGTGGTAGACGAAAGCCTTCCGATAGTGCTCCAGATTCCGCTTGCGACCTTATCTGCTCGTAAATTTGTAACCCTATCGGACGACCGCTTTGGCGGTCCAGGTTGATACGCAGTTGCGGAATCATCGTGTAGTTCTGTCGTCTTGAAGTTATTTATGTATACCTCAGTGGACTGTAATTGAATCGATTTATGGAATCGAAAAGGGGTTTTCAAAAGCGAAACCTAAGTTGGGTTGAATATCGAAAGAATTAGGCTTGCTACAAGGCTTTCGGCTATTGCTGGTGTCGTCGCCATCTAAGTACTCTGGTCGGGATGGTGTTAGGAATGGATGCGAGGTGCATTAAAGTAAGAGTCCATATTTTGTCGAGAAGGAACGTCCTGAGGATGGGCACGCTAAAGAACCAGCGAACCGAACCAAACCAGAGATCGTGGCGAGTTGTTCCATGAGCCATCGACTTGCTTGCAGAAGGTACTTGGTGTCAGTGATTCGACGCGAATTCGGAAAGTCTATTGGTCGATCGGTGTCGCAAGTGCGCGATTCGCTATGCGGTTTAATCTCGAAACTGATCCATATCTGCTCGCCCTCTTTGAAAACCACTCGCCGTGCGGCTTTCGAGGAATACTATAGAAGAGCATAGGTAAAGAACTAAGAGATAGGAAAGAGGAGCTTCGCTCATTTCCCATCCCAGCGGCTTTGTAGCGCTCCGACTTGGTCGGCGAGCTACAAGTCACTCGTCTATCATGGGACCGGTGGCTGCCGCGTTAGCCCGGTCTTGGTCCCAAGTAGGGCGCTGGTTGGCCGAGATTGTCCAGGTAGAAGTAGACGTTCGTCAGGCGGTCGTAGTAGACCTGAACGACGATCTGCCGGAACAGAACCACAGGCACGCTGATGATGCGTCCGGTGCGCGGGTCGCGGACGAAACGGTATGTCACATACGTCTCGTTGACGACGGCGGTGAATGCCGGTACGTATCGTTGGGCGGCCGGTAAGACTAGTGCACTTTTGACTCCCTTGGCGGGGCTCGGTGTCTTGTCCTTACTGCCCTTTTCAGTCGCGTGGCTGTTTCCTGCCAAACATGTGACGAGGACTAGTATTGCGGTGATCAGTTTCACTGCTCATCCCTCTGAAGGGTGTGCTGGAGAAAGAGATCTTGTGTGACCGAACTGCGGATGCTTACCGCAGCTCGTGGTAAATCGGTTGGGTCGGGTCGTCTGCGCCCAGCTCCTTGAGCCACTCCGCCGCGACGGGCGAGGTCAAGTTGCCGGCCTTCTCGGTTCGGTCCAAGGTGCCGTCTTTCTTGAAGTAGTTCACCTCGGTGGCCTTGCCGCCCTGGACTTTGATCACGCGCCAGCCACCACCGGCGGTGTTCTCTCGGACCTCCGTGAGGAGATAGCTTTTGATTCCGGAGATCCAGGTCTGTCGGTAGAGCTCGTTGTTCTTCGCATCATGCACGACGACGATCATGCCGTTGCCCTGGTTGCTGCGTTGCAACCACTTCCCGTCCTTGGCGAAGTAGAGGCTGACTCCGCGACCTGTCTGCCCGGCTTTGCGCTCCCTGCCGTACCACTTCGAGCCGTCCTTGCGGTAAGTGATGTTGTCGATAGCGCCATTGGGGTGCCCGCGGTCGAGGCTGCGGATCTTGCCGTCCTGGTAGTAGTGCTTCACTTCGACGGTGCCGTCGGCGAGGCGCTCCGACTCCCAATCCTTGGACCCGTCCTGGTTCCAGTGCTTGCGGTTGCTGACGGTCTTGCCGTCCGCTTCGTAGTTGAAGTCTTCCTTGGCGCTGCCGTTGGAGAAGACGCTGTGCGAGCGTTCCAGCGTGCCGTCTTTGCGGTAGGTGAGCCGGGTGACGGAGCCGTCCTTCAGGTAGATGGCGAGTCCGACGACCTTACCGTTCTTGTCTTGCGAGCTCGTCCGCTTGACCTCGGTGTCGTTCTGGGCGGGTTGGTCCTTGTAGATCAGGTCGTTGCGCCTGTCTTCCGCGAAGGAGCGGTTCGCCGTGAAGGTCACGAGGAGCATCGCGACGATGGCTGCGAGGACTTTCTTCATTGGTCGGGTCCTGTTCTTGAATGGTTCATGCATTTCAACACAAAAGGCATGTCCATTCGGGTTGTGTTGTCCGAATCGATGTCGCGAAGCCGCTCCACACACGTTGTTGTCGACGATCAGAGGCAACTTGGGGCGGTAGTGTGGTGGATGTGAGCGTCTTGCAGCGGTTCTTAGCAACATTGATAAAAGCACTAAAAGCTAGTTGTTTGGCTGTTTAAGATTCAAGTGAAGATCACCGAGTTTTGTGCTCATTAGAGAAAGTGAGTCTAACAAGAGCAGATCTGGATTCAATATCCAAAAGGAGAGGTCGCGCCCGCGGTTGCAAAGTGTCTGCCTCTGCCTTAGCTTCGCATTTCCACTTGTGTGAAATTAATGAGGGTCCAAGTACTGTAAGAAGATCGGGCGCCGTTGTTCACTCAGCCGAGCAAAGTCGCGCCTGCCACTAATAGTGGTGCTGATGAGAGCAATAACATGCATAATGTTGAATGAATATCAGAATAATCGGTGGTGCTAACGAGATCGGTTCGAATTTGTGAAAACTCGAACGAAATGGGTTCTAATAATCTGGACTTCCGGAATGGAACTAAAGCATATTGAAAAGGTGGTCCAGAAAAATTGGTCGGCGGAATAGTAGATCTAATCATCAGAATCTCTTAGTTGTAGTCTATGTATGCCCAAGTGCAGTGGTGTTTTTGTCCACGCCCGGATCACTTCTTTAAACAGGAGAGTGGCTGATGTCGAAGAAGCTCCAGAAGCCTCGGGATCCAAAAAGACGCCGAGTACCTTCTTCAATACGCTCCGACTTCGGTCGGATCCATATCGTTGACGATCGTATCTGTATCGGACGATTGTCGACGCAATTGGATGGCATGGCCTTTTCTCAACGGCTGTGCGACCTGTACGTTCTTGTATCGTCGCCCAGTCGAACGCCCTGGGAAAGGTGATGGACCGTAACCGGACCTTTCTGTACGGCTCCTTTGTCGACTAATCCTAGGGAGGGAGAAGCAGAGCGCTTCTCCCTCCATTTTCTTTTTCCGAGGAGGAATATTGTGGTCGTTGATTTCTGCGCTGCTGCTTCTTTATATAGGTACGCAAAATGGGTTTAGAGTTGAGTAATCGAGTAAACCAAAGCATATAGGGATCTATTTCGGGAGCCGGCAGTTAATATCAGAATATAGACGATTGCGAAGGTAAGGTGAGAAAATACGCAAACCTCTGGTCGGAAAATATGGACTCCAAGGAAGCGTAAAGAGTACAGTGAGAAAAGAGACCAAAGCGCGAAATCGGAGACGCAATTCTAGCCAGTTCAATAGTTCAGTACACATTGACCAAAATTCTTCTGGGCCTGTAGCCCAGGTTCCTGATTTTGGTTTCCTCTGCGCGAGATCCGAGCTAAGGTTAGCAACATAGTATTTTTCAATACCAGTTGTTGCAGGTTCACCGAAGTCATCGGAACGTCGGCTATCAAAGACTCCCATGTGCGCTCCTCCGTGGGACTTCCTCCCGCGGACGTTTCTCGTCCATCTCATTAGCGCACCACGACAAAAACTCTCGCAGACGATTCGTGTATAGCGTAGTCTGGGAGAACCGCATCATCCATTGGAGTGCGGAAGCAACAATCGTAGGCGATGTGACTTATCGTCTATAATCACATGAGCGTGCAGCAGCATCGCTCACATTGCAGTCTACGATTTCGTGCTCAACGGAGTCGGAAAAACCGCACCTTCTTTATGGGAGAGTGCTGGGGCAACGAGGCTCCCGGGTGATTCCAAATAAGTCACCTGCTTCAGGAGCAGAAGAGGGTTTCTCAATGTTCGAACATTCCCAACAAGAAGTAGCTCAGACTGCTTCTTCCAACCACGGAGACTCCGCAAATGTGTGTCACTGCATACGGTGCCAATACCTCGTCTACGCACATCGTCCTTGGTGAGGTTGCCGACGATATCCGGTACATCATTTACAAGAATGATGTCACGCCAGTCGGCGCGAAGCCGGTGAAGCAAACCAAGTCGGGTTGGCGCAGCTTCAGCAACATGATGTTCTGGCCGGTGCCGGCTGTCTTTGATTCAATTCAGCCGGTCGAAGCGAAAAACATCGTGTCGTCCCTCAAGGACATCGCGAATACGATCGACCCGCCGACTCGAGGTATGACACTTGGCGCACCCGGGCGGGCCAAGGTCATCGAGACGGACCTCTACACTCTGGTCCTGGCGGAGAACCCCACATCGATTCCGGCGGTGCTCGAGAGCAACCTCCTGCATCTTGAGGGACCTTCCGGGCAGGGTTTCGAGCACGTCCTCGAGGCGTTCTCGTCGGTTTACAAGTCGATGCCGGTGGCGATGATGTTATTCAAGAATGAGGAGGCCGCTTCAGGGGCGGTCCTCCTCACCTACCGCAGTTTGCCGCGATACCGAGAGTTCTACTTCGCGCCGACCCTAGAGGGTCATGGTGAGCTTGATCTCGAGGGCTTGATTGAGGCTGACTACGTGATCTCAATCAAGACGCCTGTTGGATTCGGCCAGAGCGTCTGGTACTCTAACCGGGCCGCGGTCAACGAGAGTGCGCAGCCCTACCTGCCGGAGCGCGTCATTGGCTGCCGGTTCAGCGACGAGTTGCCCAACGGCGACTTCTGGTTCCGGGTAAGCGATGTCTGGAAAGGAAAGCTCAACGGAGTTCGAATGGTGCTTGGCGAGCAGAATGACGACGTTCGTTGGCATCTGACGGAATCGGGGCTCTTCGAGAGGCGTGTCGAGTTCGACTTGCCGCAAGCCGTCTAAGTCCCGGCGGAAGTGCTCCGCACCGATGTCCTCGGCTCTTGCAGGCGAGGACATCCAAATCCAGCAACCCGATGGCTCCGTCCACGTGGTGCCCTTTGAAGCCAGGAAGGCGAAGGGCACATTCCCATCAAGGACGATTTCACGAACTGTTTCTGCCTTGTTGCTCTGGTACTGGTCGTGTCAGAGCAAGAGATGTCGGTTGAAAACCACATCTTGCTGGATTGAATAGAAATATTCGGATTCAGCTTGGACCTGCTTAACAAGAAAGTGAGAGAACGCCCATGTCTCAACATCCAGTTCAAGTCGAGATCGACCGCGAATCCGAGATCGCCGTGTCCGCGTCCGAGACGCCTGTCGCGAACCCCCTCTCTGTCGACGACGCCGACGATTCGGCCGCGTCTGAGAAAAAGGACTGGAGCGCCTGCGCAGACGTCAATCAGGCGGATTCCGGCGCCGTCGATTCGGTCGAGTGCTCCAGTAAATTCGGAGTGCCGGCTGGATGGCCAGTGGTCCGAATCGTGCCCGTCGAAACTCGACACGGAAGGGAAGCTCGGGTTCGGATTCAAACTTACCCGATGGGTGGACCGACGCCGTTTTCCGTGGACTACGAATTGAAGATCGCGGCCGGTGGTGAAACCCCGGACTTCTTGCTCTGGGAAGAAGGGCCGGAGTCTGACTTGAGCGAGGTCCTGTCCGAGTCGCTTGCGCGACTGCTCGAAAACGAGGCAGCGGTTTGCGGTCAGGCATCTATGCTCGACGCGTTCAACGAGATCAACATAGCTGCACCGCATTTCGACGGGTCGGTCAACTGTCGCGTTCGGTGCCGGTTGGAGCGTCATGAGGACACACCGGCCTCGCATCGTGACTGGACCCTGACAGTCGTGCAGCTCATGATCTTCTCTTGCCCCGGGCAGCCCGGTTATTACAAGGCGCCGGCGGCACTTCGTGCGGCGGCGCTAGCGATGGCGATCTCCGCCAGGGTCAATCATCACGCCCAACTTAAGGAGTCAGGCAAGCTCGATTTCCGCGCCCAGAACTAGACCTGGAGTAGCGAGCGTGCGTTCCGTTGAACAACGACGTTCTGCTAATAAGTAAACCTCGACGAGCGCCACTATTGGTGGTGGTGCTCGCCTCCGTGTCAGCTTACTCAATTCAGGAGCACATTCGTGAGCAAGAATCGAAAGCAAATTCCGGTGCTCTTCTGCGGACTTCTCGGTGGCGCCCTGGCAGCCGGTGCCCTGCTGCACTACGTCATCAGTGAGGAGAGCAAGGCGGCGTGCTTCGTCGAGACTGCTTCTGAAGCTTTCCGCAAAGGAAAGATTTCAGATCTTCAGGTCGTGGTCGAGAGCTGCGATCGGGCGATCTGCGCACTCGAACGTCTGCCATTCAACACCGATACCGGCTCGCGCACAGGCCTCAAGGCGTGTACCCTCAAGGAGGCGGCTCGGCGCAAGTCGTTCATAGTTGCTCTTAAGGACGCTGTGCGCGCGAAGAACAAGCGGTTGGTCAAGCAATTGCTCGTGGGTGAAATCGATGCTCGACTGATTGCGCGGAGATCTTCGTCGCGCTACCTCGACAAGCTGCAGCTGCCCGGAAGCAAGGCCTGGTTGCGCCGGGTTGATGGTCCAACCATCGACAGGGACATGCGTGACGTCATAGAGCTGTTGGAGCTCTACTTCAGCGGTGGTCTCGATGAACTGGAGGAAAACCTTCTGAGTAACTGAGAACAGAATCGCTGGGAGATGTGCATAACGAGGAGCGCGAGGGCACCTGCTTCGTCTCCTCGTTATACACACCTCAGCCAGTATAAAACCCGCACCATCGCGGCAACCCACTTCCGCTCTGCTGTCCGCACAAGATACTATAAAGAGACGTAGAAAAATCGAAAAAATGGTAAATGGTCAGTGGTGGACGTGTCCGACGAGCTAGTCGGAGAGCAAATGGAC
>CAYQKX010000048.1:0-67936 GCA_964418155.1 uncultured Candidatus Obscuribacterales bacterium
GCCTTTGGTGACGGTAGCGTCATTGAAGGATCCTTCTTCTCAGCGTCCTGCTTCACAGAAGTCTTCTGTTCAGAATCTTTTTTGGACCCTTCTTTCACGGACTCTTCAGTCTTCGCGCTTTCCTCTGGCTTTTTCTCGGGAGCGGATTCCGTGTTTACATCAGCGGCACGGACTGGTCGCTTCGGATTCTTAATCAGATATTCGTAGTCGGAAGTAAATACGACCTTAGGTCCGCCCTCTTTCCCAAAGCACAAGAAGGCAGCGGGGAGGTTCACAATCGTTTGAGTCTGTAGCTTTAGAATTCGAACTTCTCTGGACATCTCATCTTTAAAAGCGGTGTACTGCGGATGGCCAATGAATATCCCACCGTAGCCGCAGCTGTCCATGCCGGCTCTGGCGGCTTTCTGCACGGCTTCAGTGTCCTTGCCTTCGAGAGCCACTCTGGCACCAAGATCGATCGAGTCGCGGCAAATTCTATCGTTATACGCCTTTCCGAGAGACAGAACATATATGTTCGACGATATCAATGCCACTATAACGAGCAGGAATACACCGACTCCAAGTTCAACAAGACTATGACCTGACGAATTGCGCATGCGTGGTCCTTAGGTTTACTAGATTAGTTTACCAGATGCACCGTAAAGCCTCGTCCTTCAGGTTGGGGATGCAAGATGCGACTGCAGAGCAGTCAGTCTGGAGTTTGTTTCGATTGGATGTACTGTTTGATAGTAGAGATGGGAGCCGCCGCAGGATGCTGCGAAGTAACTGGGCGACCACAAGACTCCCTTGAAGTATCTCATTTGCCACAATGTCTGATGGCACAGTAGTGGATTAGATCAACAGTTTTAGGAAACACAAACGGAAGTTAGCGAAAGAACGGAGGAGCCTTTCTAGAAAACAGAAATTCTCCAATAATAGGCGCAAACAAAAAGCGAAGGGACAAAAAATCTATTCGAAAGTAGCAGACGTTCGCCTAGAGTTTTTGCATAAGTTGACCAGCGCGATTTGCGATAACCACGCGATAGTTGTGCGGCTTAAGCTCGACGTCAACCTTTTCCAATGCAAATCATCGATCAGCATGACGAAGTGAAAAACTGGAGGACGCGGTCGATAGTCCGGTTCTACCCGCCGCCCAGATCAAGCTCACCAAGAAAAGGCAGTTCCCTGTACTTCTCGGCATAATCGAGACCATATCCGACAACGAAAAGGTCGTTGATTGTGAATCCGACATAGTCAGGCTCGACCTCTACTACTCGACGAGAAGGTTTGTCTAAAAAACAAGCAATCTTGAGCGTTGCCGGTTGAAACTGTCCTGTAAGGTAATCAAGGAAGAACTTTGCGGTTCTACCGGAATCGATGATGTCCTCGACAACAAGGATATGACGGTGCGAAATATTCGGAAGTTCAAGATAAGGAGTCTGCACATGTCCAGAACTTTCGGTGGCACTGCCGTAGCTTGAAAGGCGGACGAATTCCATCTGCAGCGGGTCATCGGTCTGGATGTTCCTTACCAGATCGGCGAGAAAACAGAATGCACCCTTCATGACACCGATGACGACTGGGTTTTCTAAACTCTTATAGTCCTGGCTTATGGTCTGTCCAAGCTCTTTGATTCGTTTCTGAATCTGCTCTGGGCTATAAATCTCGGTGATTTTGTGTCCGGTTTTTTCGCTCGTAACCATGTCCGCACCCATATTGATGAGAAAGCACAGATCCTAACAGGATCTTGGCTTCAGGTATATCTAAAATCCACTCAGATTAAGCGCACGAAAATTTGTGGTCTTCAAACTGAATGACTTAGTTGCGGCGTCTTTTGGCTACTGTAAATTTCTTTGCCCCTGACGAACGTCGATTCCACGACGCGATCATCTCCGAGAAACACAAGGGCAGACAAAATCTCCTCAGTCGGTTGAGAGAGGATATCGTCGATAATTCCAGTTCTGTTGGAAGGATCGACGATGATGAAATCGGCTTCTTTACCGACTTCCAAACTACCGATTCGGTGATCGAGTCCGAGCGCCTGCGCACCGCCGAGAGTGGCACGGTAAAGAAGCTCGACGGGCGGGATCCAGTTGTCCGGTTGAATATAGTTAGCGTCTTTCATAACGCAAAACAAAGACATCTGCGGACCGGCCGCGACGTCAGAGCCGATACCGAAGCGGATCCCGCTTGATTCGATTTTGCGATAAGGGAAGATGCCGCTCTTCAGAAAGAAATTGGAGCTCGGGCAGTGCGCGAGCGATGAATCGGTTGATTTCAGCACCTTTACATCATCTTCGTCCAGATGAATCGAATGCGCCATTATGTTGTTGCGAGCCAGAAGTCCGTGCTGATGGTAAACATCTGCGTAACTTCGACACTTCGGAAACCGTTCCATCACAAAATCAATTTCTTCTTGTGATTCGGCAAGATGGGTATGCAAATACGAGCCCGGCTTGGAATGCCAGAGTTCCCCACATTTGCTCATAAGTTCACTCGTGGACGACACTGCAAAGCGAGGGGTAAATGCGTACATCAGTCGCCCATCGTCGTATCCATGCCACTTGTCGCAAAGCTCCGCGGATCCGTTGAGGCTGTCTTCCAATTTTTCTGTAAGCGCCGGCGGAGAATTGGCATTCATCATGACCTTGCCGATGATGGCTCTTGCGCCTTTCTGCGCAGCAACTTCAAATGCGATGTCAGTTGCTTGTCGATGGATAGTCGCAAAAACCACACCTAATGTGGTGCCATTTCTAGCCAATTCGTCGAAAAACCAGTTGCTGATTCTAAGCGCATAATCCGGATCAGCACATCGCGCTTCGGATGGAAACACAAATCGTTCCAACCATTTCAACAGATGTTCACCCGACTTTCCTGTCACTGCGACCTGCGGCAGGTGCAAATGCATATCGATCAGACCCGGCAAAATCAATCTATCACCGAAGTGTTGGATATCCTTCAACGACTTGTTCTGTTTTTCAAACTCAGTCCATTCTCCGACAAAAACGATTACTCCATTTTCGTCTACAATTAAAATGCCGTCGCGAAAGTCTTTGAGCTCCCCATCTTTCTCAGGCGAAACAATATGGCCTCTATAGGCTCTCAACTTTTTAGTATCATCGATTTGCATCTGTTATCACTTCAATTGTTGGGCGCACAGTCGATATCAAGAAGTTGGCTGTTGACGATGGAAATTCTAAACCACAGTAATCGAATTTCTCTTGCTGCCAGCCTACAAATCTAGACTCAAATTATGGCAAAAAGACTAGAACAGGCTGATTGGTGCGATATCCAAAGGATCTTGAAAGAGACCTTTGATATCTGGTCGCCGGGGCTTAGTCGCGAGAAGTATATCAATTTTATATGGCGACAGATGCAGCATCCCTGGTCGAAGCGCAACTACTCCTATCTGATTTTGAGAGATGGTAAAGGCTCGCCAACGCCTGCAGCCAGCCTGAAGTATTACCGTTTGCGGATCTCGAGCAAAGGCATTTCTTATCCATTCATCGGACTGGGTGCAATCTACACGAGAAAAGATTTAAGAGGACGGGGCTTTGCAACTGACCTCATCAAGCTGGTGCTCGACAAAGCATCGAGCGAAGGCAATCATGGCGTTATTCTCTTCTCCGATATCCCACCCTCCTTTTATAGAGAGTTTGGATTCTATGATTTAAATAACGAGAAATTCATTCTCACTCTGAGCGATCAGCACCAGTCTCCACCGACACAGGAGGGCTCGTCTAGAGGGTCTAGCCCCACAGGCGATACCGTTGCGTGGCGGCGAGTGGTCAATGTAGACGGAGCCGCGATTGCGGTAAACACAAAGTATCTGACCACCGAACGTGGAATGATCGATTTCGTGACGAAGCACTACCGGCGATGGCTGAGAGGACAACCGTACGGATTGGAGCGATCGTCTACCTATTTTCATTTCAAAGTCTTTCGAGAGAATTATCTCGCCGACAACTCGGTTTTAGCATGGCCGAGACTCGAATTATTGACCAGGGAGGGAGACGATCAGTCGGGCTATGCCATCATCGAACATGGTGGTCGTGTACTCAGAATCCTCGAGCTTGTTGGCAACTCTGAAGAGCGTCGCATTCTCTGGAACGGGATTTTCGCAAGAGCTCAGGATTTACAAGCGATTCGAATATCCGGATGGGAGTCTATCCTTACCGATCTCATACCGGGCTTTTCCCTGGCACAGTTTTCGACTTTCGATGACAACATTCGTTATAACTGCAAGTCATTGATGTTTGCAGATAAAATAAAGGGGCGCAGCATGCTCCTGCCATTCAATCCTGAGCTCAAGAATTGGTTGACAATTTGTCCGTGTCCATTTCTCGAGCTCGATCACTTATAGAAATAACCGACACTCTTCGGTAGTCTATATACTCAGACAGTAGCGTTAACTCCAGTGAAACTATGACAACCGCCCAACAACGAAAAACCCTTACAGTCCATCAGGTCCTCGATCAGTTGCGAGTAGAAGGGGTCCGGTATCTTTTCGGGTCCGTTGCATCATCGGATTCGCCTATTACTGCCAGCATCATGGCCCAGAAATCCGACGGTATGAATTTCATCGGTGCCCTTCACGAATCCTCGGCAGTTTTTATGGCAGCTGGCTACGCGCAAGCCACCTCTCTTCCCGGAGTGGTGAACATCTCAGCCGGTCACCTGCTAAATGCGGCGCCGGCAATATATTCAGCGATGAGAGCTCAAGTCCCCGTGGTCATTCTGGCCGATCAGGAAGACTCACATTTGATGAATGACGAGCCGCCTCTGACGGTAGAGCACCACTTGACACTCAGATCTATCAGTAAATGGATGGCGGAGGCCAGAACCGCGCGTGAAATCGGTCGCCTCCTTCGGCGCGCGTTTCACGAAGCGCTGACACCACCCAAGGGTCCTGTGGTTCTGTCACTTCCAATCAATTTATTGCTTTCCACCGCCAAATCTCAAGTCATCCGTCCGCCTCTCAGCAGTCCACTGGGTGCCGCCGATCCGAATTTCATCTCAAAAGCCGTCGGTCACATGGTGAAAGCGGAAAATCCGGTATTGGTGGTCGGCAACGAGGTTGCCCAATATCGAGCCCGAAAAGATTCAGTTCTACTTGCCGAGGTCCTCGGTTGTCCGGTGCTATCCGAGGCGGCTCCTACCGGTGTCAGCTTTCCAAATCGCCATCCGCACTTTGCCGGCGTCCTACCCATGGACGTAGAGGCTGCCCATGAGATGCTGTCCGGCTATGATCTGATCATTATGCTCGGTGTCCACAATCGATTGCCGAACCGCACGGAAGGTCCATCTATGGTGCCTGATAGCGGCGTGATCATCCAGATCAATATGGACGGCAGACTTGCTGGAATGACTTTCCGCGCCACCCTCTGCACTCAAGCGGATATTGCCGAAACACTCTCCCGCATTAGAGCAGAACTTCAATTAAGCGTCGACAACGAGTGGTTGAGCCGAATAAAGACACGTACACAAGCGACCGTCACAAAAATCGCTGAGGGCAGAACCCATGCGGAGGAGTCCTTACTCTATCCAAATCCCGCTAAGCAGTCATCTCTGTTTTGGCTCATGCGATTGCTAGAGGGTGTTCGACCGCCAACTTGCGTTGTGGTATCCGACATCATTCAACCTGGCAGCCAACCTTTCGAAGTACTCAGTCTCGAAAGCGGCAGCGCCTTCTTCGGCAGTTGCAGCGGCGTCAGCGGATATGCGGCCAACGCCGCATGCGGAGTGCAGTGGGCCGGCATGGACATTCCAATCGTTTGCCTCACAGGCGACGAGTCATTCCTCGCATATCCACAGATACTGTGGACCGCCAAGCACTACGGTTTGAACACAAAATTCGTGATTGCTAATACTAAGGGTAAATCCAGACTTAACTTACTTCCATCAGCGCCGACGCGACGACCTCCGCGATTCGAGATAACTGGTCCGGACATATCTCTAGCCGCACTGGCCCAGTCGATGGATGTACCTGCAGTTACCGTCTCGTTGTTCAGCGAGTTGGAACCAGCACTCGCAAAACTGTTCACAGAGCACGGTCCAAGTCTCGTAGATGTTCAAATCGATCCGGAATCGCTTGGGCTCGACAACAAAGTTGTCACGACTTAACCCACCAGTGTGTGCAACGACCTTGTAAAAACAGCAATACGGCTAGAAAAATTGCTGTCGGTTTATCTCGAAGAGTCGCTTGACAACAATATTTCGAAAAAAGCTCAAGAACCTTATCTAAATCGGTAGTTAACCGGCTATCAAAGAAGTGACTTGATAAACTTTAAACTCGTATGTCGGCAACTAACAGCCAGGTAAATCGAACGTGAAAACTCTAGCCAGAGATAGTAAAGACATGACCGAGGACAAGAAGCTCATCGTCAATGACTTCTCAATACACGTGGCCACGGTCAACGGGTCAGGCAGTCAATCTTCCAACACCGTATTGCTCCGCTCCATTTTTCAAATGGGCATTCCAGTGAGCGGCAAAAACCTCTTCCCATCTAATATTATGGGATTGCCGACCTGGTTCACCATACGCGTCAACAAGGATGGTTACATCGCTCGCAAAAAAGAAGTAGACATTCTTGTTGCGATGAACCCTCAGACCGCGATCGAGGATATCAAGGATTTGCGACCGGGCGCCGTGTGCGTCAGCCCAGTGGAACTGAATCTCGATAAGATTCGCGACGATGTCAAGCATTACGTTGTACCGTTCGGCGAGCTCGCCAACAAAGCAAGCGATAACGTCAAGCTCAAAAAGCTCCTGACCAACATCATCTATGTAGGCGTGGTCGCGGAGCTTCTGGACATCGACCAGAAAGAAATCGACAAAGCAATCGAACGTCAATTCGAAGGCAAAGCGAAAGCGATTGACCTCAACGTCCGCGCCGCAACAATCGGTCGTGAGTGGGCTCGCGAGAATCTCAAAAAAGAAGATCCGTATCGGGTTGAAAGACTCGATCTGACGAAAGGCAAAATCATCATCGACGGTAATGGCGCTGCGGCAATCGGCTGCATGTTGGCTGGTGTTTCCGTTGTGACCTGGTATCCGATCACTCCGTCATCCAGCCTCTGCGAACAGCTAATCGACTACCTCGAGAAGTATCGTCTCGATAAAGAAACCGGCAAGAGGACCTTCTCGGTTGTACAGGCCGAAGACGAACTCGCGGCAGTAGGCATGGCTCTTGGCGCAGGCTGGTCAGGCTGCCGAAGCATGACGTCGACCTCCGGTCCCGGAATCTCCCTCATGTCTGAATTTGCCGGATTCGGCTATTTCACCGAAATTCCAACGGTGATCTTCGATGTTCAACGCGTCGGTCCCTCGACTGGACTGCCGACGAGGACCTCGCAGGGCGACCTCATGTCGACATATTTCCTCTCGCACGGCGACACGAAGCACGTACTCCTGCTTCCCAACTCAGTAGAGGAGTGCTACGAATTCGCGATGAAAGCCTTCGACCTGGCAGAGCGAATGCAGACGCCAGTCTTCGTTCTCAGCGATCTCGATCTGGGAATGAATCAGTGGATGTCAGATCCATTTGTTTATCCCAGCACACCGCTTGACAGGGGCAAGGTGCTCAGCAAAGACGATCTCGAAAAGCTGGGTGGATTTGCTCGATACAAAGATGTCGACGGCGATGGAATGACATATAGAACTCTGCCTGGTACCGCTCATCCAAAAGCTGGTTACTTCGTTCGCGGTAGCGGACACAACGAAAATGCGGCTTACAGTGAGCGTCCAGAAGATTACCTCTATCTTATGGATCGACTGAAGAGAAAATGGGAGAACGCAAAGAAGCTCGTCCCAGCCCCAGTTATCGATCACAACAAAGAAGCCAAAGTCGGCATCCTCGCCTTCGGCTCCACGCATTGGGCAATACTCGAGACTCGCGATCAGCTTATGAAGGAAAAACTTCCGACAAGCTATTGCAGAGTCAGAGCGCTGCCATTCACGCAGTCGATTCCAGATTTCATCGAAGCGCACGAGCATGTTTATGTTGTCGAACAAAATCGCGATGGACAGATGCTCGATCTGCTCAGAATGGAATTCCCGCATTTGACGGCAAAACTCAGATCAGTACGCCACTACAACGGCTTGCCGGTTGATGCAGATTTCGTCACCGAGCACATTTTGGAACAAGAGCGTAACGCGAGGTAGGTCTTAAAATCATGGTTCAAGAAGTAACATCCCCAAGCCCAGCCGGAAAGGCACCTCAAACCAATAAGCTCGGTTTGACCCTGGCTGATTACAAAGGCTCGCCTTCAACTCTCTGTGACGGCTGCGGACACGACGCAATCACAAGTCAAATCATCAAAGCGTTCTGGGAACTCTCCATCGAGCCGCACCAAGTTGCGAAGCTCAGCGGAATTGGTTGCTCCAGTAAAACACCCGCTTACTTTCTGAGTCGCTCCCACGGATTCAACTCCGTACACGGACGTATGCCTTCGGTAGCGACCGGCGCACACATGGCTAATCACAAGCTTTATATGGTTGGCGTAAGCGGCGACGGTGATACAGCCAGTATCGGACTTGGTCAGTTCGGACACCTTATCCGACGTAATGTTCCGATGATCTACATCGTTGAGAACAACGGTGTATACGGATTGACCAAAGGTCAGTTCTCCGCGACAGCCGATGTCGGCTCCACCCTCAAGGATGGAACCGTCAATCGCCAGACCGCTATTGACCTTTGCGGATTGGCTATAGAACTGGGCTGCGGCTTCGTAGCTCGCTCCTTCGCCGGAGATCCCAAACAATTGGTTGCATTGATCAAAGCAGCTCTCGCGCATGAGGGTACAGCATTGCTCGATGTGATCAGCCCGTGCGTCACCTTCAACAACCACGAAGGATCGACCAAGAGCTACAAACACGCCAAAGAAGTGGACAGACCGCTTCACGAACTCGGCTTCATTCCGTTCTACGAGCAGATCACGGTGGATTACGAACCTGGTACTGTTCAAGACGTTGAAATGCATGACGGTTCGCACCTGCGGCTGAAAAAGCTTGGTCTGGATTACAATCCAACCGATCGTTTCGCAGCAGATCGCGCTATTCACCAGTCGCACAAAGATGGCACGCTGCTTACCGGACTGCTCTACATCGATCAGGAAACGCCGAGCTTCACAAAGCTGGCGAACCTCGTTGATAAGCCGTTGTCCTCGCTGCAGCCCAACGAACTCCGTCCGCCGAAAGAAGCTCTGGACGAAATCATGGCGTCGCTTACCTAAGCGACTCGCAAGACAATCAAGCTAATTTTGCAGGCTAGTACCAAATGTGGTGCTAGCCTGTAAAGCATTTGCTCAGCAAAAAACACCTATTTAGCAGCCACGTTGCTTGCAACGATCATCGCTAAGCTGTCGGCTCGGTGACCGATTGAACGGGTGGAGAACTCGGCTAGAAGCTTGCCGTCCAAATCCCCACAACCGCAAGGCTCGAACTGGACGCTCAGTCGAATTCAAGTTGGACAAACCGAACAGCGTCCTGTAACAAATCAACCCAACCCTTCGAGGTTATAGAGATCTCTGGTATTGCCGTAGAGAAATTTTTCCGCGATGCTCATAGCGTCTGCATACCTGATGAAGTTATCTCCGACAAGTTGACCGAGCACCGCCTGCAGTGCTTCCTTCGTGACTAGCGCACCATACCAGTGCATCTCCGGGACGCTGTGTCCATCAGTACCACCAAGTATTTTTGTCGTTGGTGCAACAGCCATGGATTCCAGCATCACCTGTTTGGCAATAGCGGAAGCCAGCACCACTGTTAGAGATAAATCCATATAGCAATTCGGAAAAACGGAGCAAAGATATGCAGCTTCCTTATGATACGGAAAGCAGTGGAGGAACACAAACCTCGCCCCGTTAAAGCGCTTGGACTTCAAGATCGAAGTCAGTAAAACCGGATTAGCCTGATCGAGCATTAGATCGGTATCGCCGAATCCAGCGTGAATTTGAATTGGCAGTCCCGCTTGAATTGAAGCCTCGAAAGCGCGCAACAATAAATAGTGATACAAGGCGGACTTCTCTATCCGGAAGTGTTCGTTAGCAGACAATGATCCACAGAGCTCATTGTACTCCGTCTCCGCAAGAGATCTCTCGACCGCACAGTCCGTAGGAAGTCCACCCCGATACGCGGCAATTGTTTTCAAACCCACCAGATGTGAGGAGGCTTCGATAATCTCCTCTCGAATCCCCTCCTCCAACTTGGCAAACGACATTCGCTGCCGAATCAATCGTTCGAACATCGTCTCCAGCCTCAAGATCTTATACACAGGACGTTCACTCATTTTTGCCAATTCGTTGTTGGCGAGCATGACGTCTGTCATAAAACCATTGTCCACGAGCAACGCCCCAATAGAAGCATCGTCAAAGAGCGTATTGAGGTAGTCGGACGGCGACATCTTCTGGCGCAGCTCGATAAGCTCATCCTCGGTCTCGAATGGCAACAATTTCCTGAGCCGGTGGAGCATATTTATGTAGGTCAATGAATGATGGGCATGTCTCTCGAGATAGCTCATTGATTGCGATTCCGAGAAAGAGCGACGGAATTGAAGAACGTCTACGTCGAGAAATCCTTTCAACAGCGAATGCGCGTGGTTATCAATCAGAATTGTCTCGGACAGATCAACTTTCATCGACATCTACTAGTACCGCATCCGGTGATGGGCCAGCTCGAACTCGTTATCGAGGGCGAAAGCTTGCACTTCAGAAGATTTGACGATGATATAAGCGTTCGAAAGCTCTTCTCCAAGAGTGCTCATCAAGAAGCGATCGGCCTCGAGTTCGACGAGTGCTTTATGCAGGGAATTGGGCAAGCGCTGGACCCCATGTTTAGCACACTCGTCGTCTGTTAGATCTGCCGGATCTCCTGCCACCGGCTCCGGTGGCACCATTTTTTTCCTGACTCCATCCAGCCCGCATGCTATCAGACTGGCCAGTGCGAGGTACGGATTCATCGTACTGTCCACGCACTTTACCTCGATGTTGGAGGAAGCCATTTCATGACCCCAGTACAACGACGGAATTCGAACCGCCGCTTCGCGATTTTCATACCCCCAACAGGTGAAGGCCGACGCCCAGCTCTTCGGCTGGAGGCGCCTGTATGAATTTACAGAAGGAGCGAGCATCGCTGCCAATCCGGGCAAATGCGCCACTATTCCAGCAACGAAATGCTTGCCGAATTCACTCAGCCCTTTTTCACTCCAGAGCAAATTCCTCTCACCATATTGATCCCAAACAGACAGGTGAATGTGACACCCGTTGCCCGGCTGATCTTCGAATGGCTTGGGTGCGCATGTTACGAGCATATCTTGCTCCATTGCTAAGCCTCGCAATGTTTCACGCAAAATAATGTATTGATCGCAAGCAGTCAAAGCGGGCGCATGAGAGATGCTCACCTCATGTTGACCGTGCCCGAGCTCCGGGTAGTACTGCTCGACGTGCAACCGCTGGCGGTGCAAGTAATCGACCAGTTTGGATACATATTTATTTGCTCGGTTATGTCCATCAGTTCCGAAGCATACACTCGAATCCAGGTGCACGAATCGACCATCGAAGTCTTTCGTCCCGATCATGAACTCAGGCTCGAATGCGGCTTGAATGGAGAAGCCCATTTTTTCCGCTTCGTCGATCTGTTGCTTGAGTAGCGAACGCGGACAAAGCTTCCACGGCTTTTGATCCAATTCGATCAAATCACACAGCATCAGACCAGTGTTCGAAACATAAGGCAAGACCGTGAAGGTGGAAAGGTCCGGCACCATCCGGACTTCCCCCACCGCACCTAATCCGGTATCACTTTGCGGCTTGTCAAGCGAGTTCATCGCCAACTGTCCCTTGACGAGTCCGATCCCAGTGTCGATTCTATCCTTCAGCCTCGGCAAGGATGAGCTTTTGCCGCGGACCATGCTACAGAAGTCCGTGTACAGGAAGCGCACCAAATTCACACCGAATTTGCTAGCTGTTTCTAGGACATCGTCCTTCGTACGATCGACTTTTCGAATCACTGGGTCATTACCATGCCGGTTAAAAACCACACGATACTACCATCTTTTCATGGCGAGTGACCGCTACAGTGGAAGTCTGAACATAGCAGTGTCCATGGTATGCCCAATCTCGAATTAACAGCCTGGAGGACCCTTCATTCTCGCGTCTGACTTATGCTCGGCTTTGTTTTAACAAGGAGACATTGATCAGGAAATAAGCACCCGCTGCGACCAAGATAAAAACATAAAACCAGGTCGGCAGAGGAAGTCCATTGAACAAAACGAAGACAAATGCAAATGCAAAATACCCGAGAAAAAACAGAGGCGATAGCGTCGAGGCCTTCTGGCTGCGAAGTACAAAGATAGCCACTACCGAAGCAACGAACCAGAACATCTCGAATGGTGCCACCAAAAAGTTGATAAGCGAAACCTGACCGTTAGTAACCAGGTTGGATACATTGTCTAGGATCTCCAGGCAAGCCATCAGGCAGGCACAGATTGCATAAAACTTGACCATAATTCAAACTCCTTTCGTCGCATGAACAGACTATAGAAGTCAAATGGGACAAAAACTGGACTGCATTGATGGCCAACTGGGAAGATAATTGAGAAGATTGTAGGTCGGCACCTAAGGCGCCTTGCTCGTCGGACATTCACCTGGGACCGCCAGCGCCAATAGGTACAACGGTATGCGTTTATTTCTTAGGCACACGAAACCAAAATGCAGACCCCTGGCCAGGCACGCTTTCGACGCCAATCTGTCCGCCGTGTAGCTCCACAAGCGCCTTGCAGATTGCTAGCCCAAGACCCTTTCCAGAATTAGAGAGATCGCCAATCTTAACGAAGCTATCAAAGATCGCATTTTGATGTTCCACTGCGATTCCGCATCCGGTATCAACTACGGTGAACTCAACATTGTCGCCATTTTCCCTGGCGTCCACAACAATTTTGCTGCCCTGCGGTGAAAACTTGATTGCGTTGCCTATCAAATTGCAGAGCACCTGAATCAATCGATTCGAATCAGCCGAAAATTGGAAGTCAGATTCGAGCTTCTGCTCTATCGCCACACTGTAATTGATTGAGGAAAACTCCATCGCCCTGATTGCATCAGCAATCAATTTCCGGGCGGAAACCGACGTTGGTTTAAGCAAAATACTCCCAGACACAAGCTGCTCCGCGTCGAGGAGATCATTGGTCAACCGCACCAATCGACCGATATCGAGGGAAGCGTTGCGCGTGATCGTCTTCGCTTCGTCGGAAACGTCGCCGGCAGCGCCTTCTGAAATCAAGGTAAGTGCAGCATCGATGGCGGTGAGAGGAGAGCGAAGATCGTGACCTACCATCGCGACGAGTTGTCGCCTCATCTCCTCTGACTCATGAAGGTCCGTGATTGCCTGCTGAAAAGCCAGATCTAACTGTAAAATTTCATCGCCTTGACGATTGGTAGGTGATGTTTTCTTTCCAGAGATCAGGTCGGTACTCTTCTTAAGTCTTTCAATTCGCGTCGCTATGTTCTGGAAGAAAAACACGGCCGCACCGATGGCAATGACTATATTCAATCCGACACCGACGACAAGTATGGTAACGACATTTTGTCTGGCTCGTCGTAGTTGACCGGTAAAGCTATCGCACAGAATGCGCTCGGCCTCGATAAAGTCAGATGTTCGTCGGGATATATCATCGAGCAAACGTTTCTCCGATGACAGACCACTATTGTTAGCAAAAACCTTCATGCCTTCCGAATAATCGTCGATCTTATTGAGCAGCCGGTTAAGAGCATTCTCCGCGGACGCAATAGTCTCCTTGCATGCGGCGATTCGGTCAGCTTGCCCCTTGTCGCTCGTACTTTTTTGACTAATCTCTTCGTATCCCTGCTTCATCAATTGCATTGAGAGCACGCTCTTGTCACGCGCAGATTGCTGGTGCGTGAAGTTGTACATTGCACCGGCAGTAGCACAGTCGATAGAATGTCGAAGCACATTGCTCGCAGTGTAGATCAGGTGTTTTGAAGTCGACTCTCGTTGAAGAGCGGCGTCCGCGTTGCCCAGCGCGTTGATGAGGACAATTAGAAATACGACTTGAAAGCACAACGGCAAACAAACCAGTGCAATTCCTTTTTGTCTAAGCTTCCAACTCACAAAGACACCATGCCATATTACCTGCCACCATTTTAGTGTACACTCCGGAATATTCAAGCGATGCGTGCGACGCTTTTATATCCGGCACTCACGTGGTACAACCAATCTGTCTGCTCAAAACCGAACGGAATGGCAAAGATACTAATAGTTGACGATGATCTGAGCTTAGCTGCGAATATAAAGCGGTGGCTCGAATTCGAGAATCACCTCGTCGAACATACGGGATCCGGATCGGATGCACTCAATTTGATGAAATCCTTTACCTATGATGTCATAGTGCTGGACATCAACCTTCCTCATATGAGCGGCTTCGACGTGTGCCAGAGTTACAGAGATTCAGGCGGGCAAAGCCCGATTATCATGCTTACCACAAAGGATCAAATTGAGGATAAGGAGCTCGGCTTCGGGTCAGGGGCGGACGATTATCTCAGCAAACCCTTTAATTTAAAGGAGCTATCACTGCGAATCAAGGGTCTTCTCAAAAGATCGAGGGACGTGACAGAGTCGGTCCTCCAATTCGGAGAAGTCATACTCGACCCGACAGCAAAATCAGTATCCGTCGCAGGAAAGCTGGTATCACTGCAAAATCTCGAGTTTAGAATTTTGGAACTCCTATTACGAAACAAGGGTTCGGTTCTCACGACAGATTCGATCTTGGAGCGCACTGCAGACTTCAACGCAGAACGCAGCCCAGAGTCGCTGAGAACCGCGATTAAGAAGCTCAGAAAGAAGATAGACATCGAGGGTACTCCCTCGATAATTTCCAACGTACATGGCGTTGGATACAAGATTTCGAACTAGTTCACTAGTAGTTCACAACCAACGATTATTCTGGACTCATCCGAACAACGCACCCTCTGTTCGGACCGGTTCCAAATACAGTTAGCGTTGTCTGCAACTTAGCACCGCACCCCGTCGCGTTGTTGCTAGTTATTCTTTGAGGAGCATTAAGCATGT
The DNA here is from genome assembly GCA_964418155.1 of uncultured Candidatus Obscuribacterales bacterium. Taxonomy (GTDB): domain Bacteria; phylum Cyanobacteriota; class Vampirovibrionia; order Obscuribacterales; family Obscuribacteraceae; genus JADYXR01. The sequence continues at coordinate 15,059 of CAYQKX010000048.1, forward strand.
TAACAAACGACCTGATAGATACCAACAACTCCAGTATGAAATTTGACAGCACTGGAGGCGGTCTTCAATCATTCCTAGCGGAGATGTATTCCAGAGATTCACGGATAAGCCCCTCCGTGAATCCGGAAACATCTTTCAAACTAGACGAAGTCGATTTTTTCGACGCCAGCGCAGAGGAAAACGAAAGTCCAATTGCGGCAGATCAGCCCCAAAAGCCAAAAGAGGAAACAATCAAAACTTCGGATGGCAGTACTACGCTGGAATACGCTGCAGACGGCAAAACTCTCGCCAGATCAACAACTCGAGACGAAAGTGGAAAGAAGACCGCGATGTTGGAATTTCGTGCTGATGGTAAGACAGTGAAAACCTCAGAGTCGTACGATAGCGAACAACGACTCTCATCCAGAATTGAACACGACGACAACGGGAAAGACACTACCACATTCCTCTATAAAGACGGAAAGCTAAAATCGAAAGTAGAGACGGGCGAGAAAGGAAGCACCATATCCCTCTACAAGGATGGGAAACTCGACTGCAAGCAGGAGCCAATGCCGGATGGAAAAGGCGGTACAGTCCTGACCCAGTACAAACCGGATGGGTCGAAGGATACTACTATTCTGTACGACAAGGACGGACGCAAAACGACCTACTATAAGTTTTTCCCATCCGGAAGAACCGAATATGAGCGAGTTTATCCAGCTAACGGCCCAGCTCGAGGGACCTTGTACGATGAAAATGGAAAGATCCGTGTCGCGCCCGATGACTCAACTTTCGATAAGATGCTTCGTGTTTGGGACTTGAAATAAACTTAGCAGAGCACGTCTTGCACCTACTCCGCCCAATCTTGAACAATCAAGAGCCGATGCAACTTTGGTTCTGATCGATCAGATTCTATTTATCGATATCAAATTTAGCAGTGTGTACATTGAAAACTCCGAACTAGCAAACCAGAGACAAAATCGCAGGGCGCATTGGGCGTCGATGCGAATCAAACCAAGGGAGAACATCTCATGTACAATCCAGCAGATCAACCGCAAGACCCCACGAACGACAGATCGGACAATTCCAGCGCCGCAATGGCAAGCTTTGTGCAGGAGCTCTATTCATCCGCCTCTAGAGAGTTAGCAGCAGCAGCAAGCAGATTTACGAGCGGCTTCATGTTAAATGATTTGGAGATAGAGGACAATACCACCAGTGGTGACGATACCACAGGCAATGAAGACAAAGTAGGCGACAGCGCCAAACTCGCGAAAACGGAGGTACCCAACGACAAGGACTCGGAGCCTGCCAAACCAAGCGGCTCTGACAAGGCGCCCAATCTAGTCGAATCAACTCGAAGCAAGGCTGAAATAGATGCTGAGAAAGATGCTCGTGGTCTCGACAAAGGTACCGAATTCCAAAAGGACACGATGAAGAGTTCCGAAAGCGAAGCAGAAGCCAAGCTCAACGAGAGGGGAAAGAGCTCCAAAGAGAAATCGTTCACAAAACAAGATCTCCTGAAGGAGTTTGAAAAAGCAGGAGGAACCAATACTCTGGGAGATAAAACAGAGGAGCCCTCTCCGGGAGGAAAAGACAAATCCTCCAACGAAGGTAGAGAGCCGAAAGGTAACGACCGCGAAGAGGAGAAGAAGCTCCAACCACAACACAACGGTTCAAGCAACTCAAAACCAGAAAAATAATCCTGTTCAAAGAAGTTTTTCACGAAGCAGAATGATAGGGACAACGATTAAGAGTTCGGCGCTGGGCCGAACTCTTAATTGGCATTTCTGTCCATCGAAGATTTGAACTTGGACTCTGCTCTGTTGCCGTAGAGATAGTGCCTAGAGAACAATAACAACCCACTAATTGACACCCAGGCGTTATACAAGTGCCGGACTAGAGCCGCTATCACAATGCCAATAGGAACAGTCCGACCTACGCCTATAGTGAATGAAGCCGGTTGATTACATCCGACAACCGGGAACAATATGTGCACGCGTTGATTAGCGAAGTAAGTTATCGGTCATGGACCAGAATCACCAGATTCATCAATACAACGTCGACATTCTGCTCACGCTCGTCATGGTCATAACGGCCGTAGCGATGGCCACAAGATGGATCAAAGTTCCGTATTCGGTCGCGCTTGTCATTGTCGGATTAGCAATTGGAATTTTCAAAATTCTTCCTCCCGTGGAGATGACACCAGATCTAATACTGGTTTGCGTCTTACCACCGCTGCTTTTCGAGGCGGCCTGGAATATAAATCTCAAGTCCATCAAAGCGGATTGGCTGCCAATCCTGGTATTAGCCACAATTGGCGTTCTCATTTGCATGTTGATAACGGCCGGATGCCTGAATCTGATAGGAGCAGTGGCGCTTGGACCCGCGTTAGTTTTTGGCGCATTGATTGCCGCAACAGATGCGGTCTCTGTGGTCGCAGTAATGAGGGCGATGCATCTCAAAGGAAGGATAACAACACTGCTCGAAGGCGAGAGTATTTTCAACGACGGAACATCCATGGTGCTCTTTAACGTTGTGCTCTCGATCGTGGTTACAGGCGCTTCCTTTTCCATCACCAATACGGTCGGACAGTTCGCGCTTGTGTCCGTTGGCGGCTGCCTGATCGGGCTTTTAATCGGATTATTGGCATCGAAGGTGACAAGCTATTTCAACGATTACCTTCTCGAAATCACTTTGACCGTGCTCGTCGCCTATGGGTCCTATTTACTGGCAGAACAAATGCATATCTCCCCGGTCATGGCAGTCGTGGTAGCAGGGATGGTATACGGGACTTACGGAAGTAGAGTCGGCATGTCGCCTTCCACCAGATCAGCCATCAATCTTTTCTGGCAGTATTTGACCTTCGTCGTCAATTCAATGGTCTTTCTCCTCATTGGATTACAAATCAACCTGGATCTACTTATCAAATACCGAGACCTTATCGGAGTTGGCATTCTCTCGGTGACCTTAGCTAGATTGGTAACTGTTTATGGTCTATGTCCATTCATCTCGACCAGAAGAGCTCCGATTCCAGACGGATGGCGACATCTTCTCGTCTGGGGCGGATTGCGAGGCGCATCTTGCATGGCACTTGCGTTGAGCCTGCCAAGATCATTCGATTTGAGAGAAGGAATTATAGTCACTACATTCGGTATCGTTCTTTTCACACTTTTGTTTCAGGGAATGACCCTGGGGCCCTTGATAAAACTTTTGGGTCTACGTCAAACGGACAAAGATTCGGCCGAGCAATATCAGGTACTAAGAGCTCGATTGACAGCCAAGAAGGCGGCGTTAAATATCTTGGAACAATTGAGAAACGAGAGAGGATTGTCGAACCGCAATTATCAAATTCTCTCAGACGAAATCTCGCGTGAGTCCGAAATTATAGAAGACGAGATAGACAAAATTAACCTGGCTGACCAGGAGCTTGAGGCTTTAGAACTTAGAGATTCGAGAATCCTCTTGTTGGAAGCACAAGAGGATTGCCTCCGCCAGCTCTCTCACGATGGTGTACTGGGTGAGGAAGCGTTCTATTCGTTACGAGAAGAGTTGGCTTCAAAGACAGAATCACTAAAAGATTCGCTCGAAGAACAGATTCAAACGATTGATATTTACCGAACTGGCCGAAACATGCAATTGTCCGAAGCAGCTGTTCATACAGATGGTGATAAGTCCAATGAAACTCAGACCTTAGAACCGACGAACACAGGCGACGGGCAAAGTGACGAAGGCGTTTAAGATTTCGCTCGTGAGCCGGGTGCTTGGAGCTCGTTGGTCCGGAGGCGGTAGCCAACACCAGGCTCAGTAATAAAGTACCGCGGATGCGCCGGGTCGGACTCGAGCTTGCGGCGAAGTTGTGCCATGAAGACCCTTATGTAGTGGCTCTCATCACCATAACCATCACCCCAGATCTGGCGCAGCAGTTGGTTATGAGTGACTACCTTGCCAGCGTGTTGAACCATTGCCGTGATCAATCTATATTCGATTGGTGTGAGATGCACTTCATTGCCATCTAGCGTCACCTGTCGTTTTAACATGTCGACGCGAATATTCCCCACCTCGAAGACACATTCCGTAGCATCGGTGGTAAGTCTAGAAGCGTGACGCAGGGCAACTCTCATGCGCGCCAACAACTCCGATATGCTAAAAGGTTTCGTCAAGTAATCGTCTGCCCCAGCATCGAGAGCTTCGACTTTGTCGTTGTCGTTACCCCTCGCTGACAAGATAATGATAGGGATGTTCGTCCAGCCTCGAACCTGCTTGGTCACCTCAAGCCCCTCCATGTCAGGCAAACCGAGATCGAGAATGATCAAGTCCGGTTTTTCGAAGGCCGCCTTCTGCAACCCCTCCTTTCCAGTTATTGCCTCTCTAAACAAAAACCCATGCTCTGTGAGAGCGAGCTTGAGAAAGCGTCGGATTGGCACCTCGTCCTCAATTACGAGTACTACAGGCAGATTAGAGGAATGTTCGATCATACTGTCTCATTGACCCGGTTGACTCGTTGTCAGTTGCGCGACGATTACATACGCGACTTCACAGTTTTGTAGACCACAGTCCTTTAGAAGCTAGCTTAGGAGCATGCGTCGACTTCGCATCATTCCCTTCTCCGAAAGCCACATCATCCTTGTATATACTCTTTTCACTGATCACTCTTACTGTGTCAATCTTTCTTTGCACGTCAGAATCAGGCTTTTCTGCGAGCAGCTTTTCCAGAACTGAGTCAATGAGCCGACCCATCATCCAGGCGAAAACAAGGTAGATAAGTAGAACTGCAACAATGTCCATCGACTTCACTCGTTTAACGACTACTCTTATTAAGACTTTAAGCGGATAAGGATTGAATCAAGGTCGAGGCAAATGGCATCAAGAAACTGCCAAGATTCGAAAACTTGTCAATAAATTCCATAGCAAGAGCCTCGTTGAGGCGGATTTCAAGACAGGTCAAAAGAAAGGTAACCCTGCCCTCAGCATCGCAGGTGAGTCGAGGAATTATGCGATACATACAAAATCTTGATACGGACCAGCGGAATTTTGACGTCAGGTTGACGAATAAAGAGATTCAATCAGGGAGAAACCAATCGTTCTAATCGGAGCTATCAAATGAGTGACCTGGTGCCAATTTTATTCTTCATATTTTTGAGTGCATCGGCATTCCTCCTGATTGGTCTATGCGATAGAGTTTCGCTGTCCTGAGGATCAAGTAATGATGTTATTTTTCGCAACTGCGGTTGCCGCTGTTTTGATGATCTATTTGGTTGTTGCACTTTTGAATCCGGAGATATTCGCATGACAGGCGATGGATTGTTTCAAATCTGTCTGTACCTCTTGCTGTTGATTGGACTGTCGATTCCCCTTGGACGCTTCATGGCCCGTGTTTTCAACGACGAGAAAACAATTCTGACGCCAATACTCCGGCCGCTGGAAAAGGCGATTTATCGCCTCAGCAGCATCAACCCAAATGAGCAGATGAACTGGCGTCAGTACGCCACTGCTATGCTCGTATTCCAAATTGTCGGCTTTGTCTTCGTCTACGCTATACAACGGTTTCAGAACTTACTACCGCTCAATCCACAAAAGCTTCCCTCACCGAGCGTGGATAGCGCCTTCAACACTACCGTTAGTTTTGTCACCAATACCAACTGGCAGAGTTACTCAGGCGAGACCACATTATCGTATCTGAGTCAGATGCTCGGTCTGACTGTGCAGAACTTCGTCTCGGCTGCCGCCGGCATCGCCGTATTGATCGCCTTAATCAGAGGAATTGTCAGGGAAGAAACATCCGAGATCGGCAATTTTTGGTCCGACGTAGTGAAGTCGATTGTCTATGTGCTCATGCCACTGTCTGTAGTGGTGGCGCTCTATCTCTCCTCACAGGGCGTAGTCCAGACCTTTCAATCGTACCAGGCATACACCCCTTATCAAGAATTGAAGCTACCTAGTCCGGTCGCTGCTAGCGGCCAAGCGCCTACACCTCCGCAGCCTCTTATTGCCCTCGGTCCGGCTGCATCGCAGATCGCGATAAAGCAACTTGGCACTAATGGTGGTGGCTTTTTCAATGTCAACTCTTGTCATCCCCTAGAGAATTCAACTCCGTCCACCAATTTGATAGAGTGCCTGTCGATACTGATCATCTCCGCTGCGCTCTGTCATACATTCGGCAAGATGGTTGGCGATGCAAGACAAGGCTGGGCAATTCTTGCCGCAATGACTGTAATTTTCGTCGGCTGTTTAGCTGTCTGTTACCCATCGGAGAGCTGGATTTCAGCTGATATGGTCAAGCTCGGTATAGATGGAACCTCCAGTGCAATTCAGCCGGGAGGCAACATGGAAGGCAAGGAGTTGAGATTCGGAATCGCCAATTCAACCTTGTGGGCGACTGCCACCACGGCGGCATCGAACGGTTCAGTCAACGCGATGCATGACTCTTTCAATCCGTTGGGCGGACTCGTCCCAATGCTTCTGATGCAACTCGGAGAAGTGGTTTATGGAGGAGTGGGCTCTGGACTCTATGGCATGCTCGTCTTTGCAATAATCACAGTCTTCATTGCGGGATTGATGGTTGGCAGGACACCTGAATATCTGGGCAAGAAAATTGAAGCGTTCGAAGTAAAAATGTCTTCCCTGGTGATTTTGTTCCCGCCCGCCATCGTGTTGATCGGCACAGCATTGGCTGTCTCGCTGGATGCGGGAAAAGCAGGGACGCTCAATCCCGGTCCACATGGATTCAGCGAAATTCTCTATGCGTTCTCCTCAGCCGGCAACAATAATGGCAGCGCATTCGCTGGTTTGAGCGCAAACACGCCGTTTTACAACTATGCCCTCGGGTCCGCCATGTTCATGGCTCGTTATTGGCTCGCCATCCCGGTTCTAGCGATAGCAGGTTCGCTAGCCAATAAGAAAAAGACAATAGCTGGTCTGGGCACGATGCCGACTCACAATTGGCTATTCGTAACTCTACTCATAGGTGTTGTACTGATATTCGGCGCACTGACCTTCGTGCCGGCGCTGGGGCTCGGGCCAATAGTCGAGCACCTGATGATGACTGATAGGAAATGAAGGAGACAACACATCCAATGACCACCAGTAAGCCACGTCCATTGTTCGATCCACCAATTGTGAGACAGGCGGTGATTGATGCGCTCAAAAAGCTTGACCCGCGTATCCAGGTGCGCAATCCGGTCATGTTTGTTGTTGAACTTGGCAGCGTGTTCACGAGCATACTTTACGTAGTCAGTCTCACCGGTGAGGCAGACGCGCCCAGCGGATTTATACTCTCAATCTCGACATGGCTATGGTTCACCGTTCTATTCGCTAACTTTTCCGAAGCAATGGCAGAGGGGCGAGGCAAAGCCCAGGCGCAATCGTTACGACAGGCCAGGAAGGAAGTCTCGTCGAAAAAACTATTGGAGCCGTCGCCGACTTCGAAATATAATCTCGTCCCGGGCAACGATTTGAGAAAAGGGGATGTGGTCTTAGTAGAAGCGGGAGACACAGTCCCTTGTGACGGCGAGGTCATCGAAGGCGTCGCCTCGGTCGATGAAAGTGCAATCACCGGGGAGAGTGCGCCCGTAATCCGCGAAAGCGGTGGAGACCGCAGTGCCGTCACCGGCGGTACCAAGGTTTTGTCCGACTGGTTGGTCGTGAGAATCTCAGCAAATCCTGGGGAGACATTTCTCGATCGAATGATCCTGATGGTGGAAGGCGCCAAACGGCAAAAGACGCCTAATGAGATCGCACTCAATATATTACTTGCCGCACTGACCATAGTTTTTCTCTTAGTAACTGTGACACTGTATCCATTTTCGGGTTACAGCGTAGCCGTAGCAGGTAAGGGCACCATCGTCAGCCTGACGGTTTTGATCGCCCTGCTCGTCTGTCTTATTCCGACCACTATAGGAGGACTGCTGTCGGCAATCGGTATAGCCGGAATGGATCGCTTGATCAAGGCGAACGTGATAGCCATGTCTGGAAGGGCAGTCGAAGCTGCCGGAGACGTCGATGTACTTCTTTTAGACAAAACCGGCACGATAACTTTGGGCAACCGCCAGGCCACTGAATTTGTCCCCGCCCCTGGTGTCACAGAAAGAGAGCTGGCCGACGCGGCACAGCTATCGTCGCTTGCAGATGAAACCCCGGAAGGGAGGAGCATTGTTGTTCTTGCAAAAGATAAATTTCAAATGAGAGAGCGGAGCTTGCTTACTCTCAATGCCACCTTCGTTCCCTTCACAGCCCAGACACGAATGAGTGGAGTGGACATGAATGGAACAAAAATCCGAAAAGGAGCCTGTGAAGCGATCGAGAAATATGTTGAGTCGACCGGTCTGATGCTCCCGCAGAGTGTCAGGGGTACGGTTGAAGAGATAGCCAAGAATGGGGCCACACCGTTGGTTGTGGTCAGCGGTTCACAAGTGATGGGAGTGATAAAACTTAAAGATATCGTCAAAGGCGGCATCAAGGAGCGTTTTGCAGAGCTGCGCTCCATGGGGATAAAGACCGTCATGATTACAGGAGACAATCCGCTCACGGCCGCCGCCATAGCAGCAGAGGCCGGAGTAGACGACTTCCTGGCTGAAGCTACTCCAGAAGACAAACTCAAGCTTATTCGCGACGCCCAGTCGGATGGTCGACTTGTCGCCATGACCGGAGACGGCACGAATGATGCTCCGGCGCTAGCGCAAGCAGACGTGGCAGTGGCGATGAATACGGGAACGCAGGCGGCCAAGGAAGCCGGCAACATGGTCGACCTCGACTCCAATCCGACCAAGCTAATTGAAATCGTAGAGATTGGCAAACAGTTACTCATGACGCGCGGCGCACTGACCACGTTCAGCATTGCAAATGACGTGGCGAAGTATTTCGCAATTATTCCAGCAGCGTTTGCCACCACATTTCCGGTTCTCAACAAACTAAACGTGATGCAATTAGCGAGCCCGCAAAGTGCGATACTTTCTGCCGTAATATTCAACGCGATCATCATCCTCCTGCTTTTGCCGCTAGCTCTGCGGGGAGTTAGCTACAGACCAGTTGGCGCAGCCGTCCTGCTGCGCGACAATTTGATGATTTATGGATTAGGTGGTCTGGTCGTTCCCTTCATAGGCATCAAGCTAATTGACCTTTGCCTGCAGTACATGCATCTCATATAAACACTGCTCTTAAGCACACATTCAGTTAGAGATAAAAGAAAATGCGTCAAATCATCGCCCAATCGATCCGAATATACCTAATTCTGACAGTCATCACCGGCCTAATTTATCCGCTGTTTATCACAATGTTCGCACAGCTTGCCTGGAAGGAAAAAGCAAACGGCAGCCTGATCGTCGATAAAGAAAGTGGAAAGGTAATCGGTTCTGAGTTACTAGGACAGGAATTTTCAGCACCAGGATACTTTTGGGGCCGCCTGTCTTCGACATCCCAGCCATATGATGCAGGCGCCTCTTCAGGGTCGAATCTGGGACCGACAAATCCAGCCATCGTTACTCGTGCAAAGCAACGAATAGACACTCTAAATCAACTTGTGCCCAGCCAAAGTGCTGTCCCTATCGATCTTGTCACAGCATCAGGCAGCGGTCTCGATCCACACATCAGCATCGCAGCCGCGGAGTATCAGGTTATCCGAGTAGCGCAGGTTCGTAAAGTGCAAGAGTCGAGGTTGCTACAGTTGATAAAGAAAGCAACAGTACCGAAGGATTTCAATTGTCTTGGTGAGCCCAGCGTCAATGTTCTCAAGCTCAATATAGCGCTAGACCAGCTTGATTCAAGACAGTTATCTGAAAAGATCTCAAACAACTAGTATGACTGAAGGCAAAAGAAACCCAGATGCATACCTTGCGCTTTTCAAAGAGGAGCAAACTCGAGACACCCAGGGGCGACTGAAAATATTTTTTGGCTACGCGCCTGGTGTTGGCAAGACCTACGCCATGCTCGAAGATGCACGAAAGCTCAAAGACGAGAATGTCGATGTCGTTGTCGGTGTAGTCGAGACGCACGGGAGAGAAGCTACTGGAGCACTTCTGGACGGACTCGAACAATTGACACCGAGAGTTATTGACTATAGAGGTCATGAACTCAGAGAGTTCGATATTGATGCCGCATTAGCTCGAAAGCCTCAAGTGCTCCTCGTAGACGAAGCCGCTCACAGCAATGCACCGACGTCAAGACACGAGAAGCGCTGGCAAGATATTCAGGAACTTCTGGCCAATGGGATCGACGTATTCACGACTTTGAACACACAGCACGTCGAGACACTTAATGACAGGGTAGCGCAGATAACCAGAATCGAAGTTCGCGAGCGCGTTCCAGATTCATTCGTCGAAGAGGCATTCGAAATCGAGTTAGTCGACTTACCGGTCGACGAGCTCTTGACGCGGCTTAAAGAAGGCAAGGTCTACATTGCGCCACAAGTCGCCACCGCTCTCGAACATTTTTTTCGCAAAGGAAATCTCATCGCCTTACGAGAAATCGCCCTCCTCTTTGTTGCACAAAGAGTTGACGCTCAGATGGAACGATACCGCGAGCAACACCAGATTGAATCAGTCTGGCCGGCAAGGGATCGAATTCTGGTTTGTGTCAGTCCAAGTCCGCTGTCCGTTAAAGTGGTGCGTGGAGCAAAACGAATGGCCGCGGCCCTTCGCGCTGACTGGCTTGCAGTGTATGTTGAGGTCCAATCACGCGGAGCGTTGCCCGATGAAGACAAGGCCAGAGTAATCCGAACATTACGTTTAGCTGAGCAGCTAGGCGCCCAGATCATAGATGTCACCGGTGAAAGTGTGCCGGACGAAATAATCAAATGCGCAAATCAGTTCAACGCTTCCAAGATTATCATTGGCAAACCCGCTCTACCCCGATGGAAAGAGATTATTCATGGCTCGGTCGTCGATGAAATCATTCGAAAGAGTGGGGCGATCGACGTTTATGTAATTACTGGCGAAGAAGGCGCCACTACACCTTTTGACGCCTTCAAGTGGCATCGAACTTCTGCGGCGTCCGCTTATTGGATGGCTTGCCTCGCCACTGCTGCGGCCACTGCCGTCGCTTATTTCCTGATGCACTTCCTCTCGCCAATTAACCTGGTAATGATCTACCTTCTGGAGGTTCTATTCGTAGCCGTGCGCTTCGGACGTGGTCCGTCAATCCTTGCATCTATACTGAGCGTCGCCGCCTTCGATTTCTGCTTCGTCCCACCGTACTTGACGTTCGCCGTTTCCGATGGGCAGTACTTGTTGACATTCGCGGTTATGCTTACGGTGGCTCTAATGATAAGCACGCTAACAGCCAGAGTAAAACTACAAGCCGAATCGGCGAGTTTAAGAGAGCGTCGAACAGCAGCCTTATACTCCATGAGTAGAGAAATCTCTATGATAGACGAGCCGAGCGAACTCCTCCAAGTCGGGTTGCGTCACCTTTCGGAAGTATTCGACGCCGAGATTGCCGTTCTCGTCCCTGATGAGTCCACACCATTTACGGTATTGTCCGGTCAGGGGGAAAGTACATTCACGAACCCTGATGTCGCAGTGGCACATTGGGTGCAGCACAATCGCCAGATGGCCGGATTGGGCACCAACACACTTCCCGGTTCCTCCGCTCTCTATCTGCCTCTCGACGGAAGGAATCGCATGGTCGGAGTTCTCGCGGTAAAGCCACACAACATCGATCGACTATTGAGACCAGAGCAACTGCAATTGCTGCAAACCTTCTGCAGCCAACTAGCTCAGGCCTGCGAAAGAGCCTACCTCTCTCAAGAGAATGAAGAGGCTCAGGTCAAGATGAAAACAGAACAACTACGCAGCTCATTGCTGAGTTCGGTCTCTCACGATTTGAGGACACCGCTTGCCACTATAACCGGTGCCGCTAGCAGTATCATGGAGGCCCCGCAATCACTTGATCTGGAAAGCTGCAAAGACCGGGCAAAAGAGATCTATCAGGAATCGGTAAGGCTCAATCGCCTGGTAACTAATCTGCTGGACATGACACGACTGCAGTCGGGAACACTCGCCGTAAAAAAAACCTGGCATCCAATCGATGAGATTATTGGCGCCGCACTGAGTGTCATGGACGACAAGCTCGGCAGAAGAACGGTAAAAACAGAGATACCGGAGGACGCAGGCTTGATTCCAGTCGATCCGATACTCATCCAGCAAGTGCTGGTCAATTTAATCGAAAACGCCATCAAGCACACACCTGACGGATCCGGAATCGAAGTGACTGCACACTATTCGGATGAGACCATAATGATCTCCGTTGCCGATCACGGTCCAGGCATCCCTTTTGACAGTAGACAGCAAATTTTCGAGAAGTTCTATCGCGACAGTTCGGTTACTTTTGGAGCCGGTCTCGGTCTGGCAATCTGTAACGGTATCATCGCGGCTCATGGCGGTGAAATCTGGGTCGAAGATAACCCGGGCGGCGGCTCTATCTTTCGATTTGCGTTAAAGCTCGAAGAACCATCTCCGATAGTCAATACGGATAGACTGGCATTGCCTGAGAATGGCACGAGCGCTGAAGGGCAAATGCAAGATTTGTTCTAATCGTCAACCCTTTTAATTTGACGAGTTGCGATTAGCGTTCGTCCTCATATTTCCCGTATTTATCTGCCATCGCATTGAGTGAGCTTTTCGCCCATCCGAGGATTGAAAGCGATCCGAATACTGCAACTGTTACTTCTAGCCAGGGATCAAACATAGTTACTCTCCTTTGGTCATATTCAATTAAACACCGAGAGTTGTCAAAGTCTCGTAGCGGCGATCCCGTTGTGTGCAAAGAAATTGCAAAGATTGCGAATTATTCAACTTAGCAATTGCATGAAAGCACGCATCGGTTTTATCGACCGGCGCCTGCTCATGTCGAAACACGCTGTCGCACTAGCCTTTTCGTGCATAGCTCCAGCTGAGCAATCTCATCTAGAATCTCAGCAATGATCTTTTGGCATTGTGCGACATCTGATTTCTCATTCAACGTAGACACAGTTTCTGTACTGCTGACTAATCTGCCCATCTGCGCCCGACACTCTGATGCGGACTCGGATGATATGCTCGTTCCTAAGTGAGCAATCACATCGCTGAACTCCTTTTCAGTAAGTCTCGTGAGCTTTTTCAACGCATCAGAATAGTGCGCAACCCATTCCTTTCGAGGAGGTAAGGGCACGGTGGTGGTGCCGGTGTTACCGATGTTTTGAAAACCATAAGGATAAAGCTGCTCCTGATAGGGCGTAGGTTTATCATCTATATAGTCGTTGATGAAATCGCCAAATTCGAGTATCCGAGTATCTTCCCGTTGGAATTCGGCTAGTAACGATTTGGCGTCGCGCTTGAGCTCATGCAAAGAACTCCTTAATTCACTCAGTTCTCTTTTAATTGTTTTCAAATCCACTGGCGATGCGTTGCTTCCGGAAGATTGTTCGTCATTACCTCCACCTGCCAATGAAGGCGAACTCACTAACAGTGAGAAACACAGACAAAGTCCGATCGGTAGAAATAGAAACCTATTCTTCATCCAAACCTCCAAATGGAACATGCATCCACAAGATTAGCGCGCTCAACACAAAAGCGATGCCGTCTTGATACGTTCTTTATGCCTTTATGGAAATGTATAACCGAATCTTGATATGCGAGCCTGTATTGTCTACGTTTCCCTGATACGTATCCCAACTAAAATGGCTACTAAACACACCTATCTGATTCTGCCCATCTTGGTGAGCATTCTTAACTGGTCTGCTCCATCGCAAGCCCAAGAGCTCGACTCGACAAAGGAACCAACCGCTCCGAGCGTCTCACCGAAGGAGCTAGGCGGACCTATCACGTTGAGACCAGTAGAGGATCTCCTAAGAGATCTGGAGAATCTCGCGAAAAAGGCGAACGCGGAGCTGCCACCGAAAGCGACACCAACAGAGCCGCTGACTCATTCTGCGTTGGGTAGGTACTTTCTTGTCCTTCTACCCAAATTGTCACAATTACCACCCGGACAATTAACGTCTCGCGACATCCAGGACATCGGGATTCTGTCTGAAGAGTTCGAAAACAGCATGCAAGAAGTGCGCGGTACGATGATTCTCCACGCATTCAAAAACTCGACGGCAGATTACAAACAACTCGACGCAAAAGTCGAAGAAGCAAAGGCACGGCTCTCAGTCATTGAAAAGCTGAAAATCAACGGAGACTTTACCTTTGCACCACAGTCCGACATGGGTCGATCCGACCGCGATTCAATGGCTGCCAATTTACGAGCCCGGGTCAACTTTTTGGCACGAGTCAAGGAAGCAAAACCAGAGGACAGACTCGGAGAAGGTTACGTCTTCGCCAGGCTCACCGCAGCAGCCGGCCGATTTTTTCCGCGGAACAAATTCCTAATGAGTCCTTTGAACGACATAGTCGACGCCAATGCATCACCTTACAATTCCGGACCAAACGAAGTTCAGGTGCCTAACCTCGTTATCAATAACAACAATAGTAATTCGTTGAGACCGACCGTCAGTTTGGAACAAGCATACTACTCGCAGGATTTCCGCCCGGGCGGCCAGGTGAAGGGTAATTTCAAGACTGGTCTCGTCTATCTCGGCGCGATGTTCGACAATAATAATTTTGCGAACAACGAATCGTTACAATTCATGAACACGCAGTTCGTCAATAGTATTTCATGGAGACCGAACTTCAACGGTCCGGCCATGGTTGCTTCATTAGAGCAACCACTATTCCGTGGGAAAGCATTCATTCGAGGGACAACCTCAATTTCCACCATATCCAACCGAGATTTCTTTGGATGCTACGGATTCAATCACGAAGCTCAGTTCGGACATACATTTCTGAATAAAGAGGGCAACCTACGAGCCGGATTTTGGAATTGGAATTTCAGACGAGGAAGCAACACCCCATTCACCACTCCGAGCGATTTGTTCGGCACGGGTCTGCTGTCAGTCATCCCTGGTGGTTCGGGCAACGATGGACCAAAACCTGTGGGCTTCTACTTGAACGCCGATCAGAGGATTTGGAAGGACATCGGGATTTGGGGACGATATGCACTCAATGATAAAAACATAGGCGAGGTTTTCCTTGGCGGACTGCTCACATCGAGGCAGTCATGGAGCATCGGCAGCGAAATTCCAATGAAGATAATCTTTCCGAAAAAACGTCCTGATGACGTAGTCGGCATTGCTTACGGACAAATCAGCGGGCTTTATAGAGATGGTATCACTTCGCCGAGTACACCGGCCTTTCTCTCGCTTAACGGCGTACCAGCAACCAACATTCAGCAGGTCAATCAGAATCTCGTCACCATGACAGGTGGCACACGCAGAAGCGACGAAAAGGCTCTCGAGGTTTACTATCGATATCAAATAAACAAAAACATCTCGGTTTCACCAGACGTGCAGTACATCTTTTCGCCTGGTGGATCGGCACCTGTTCCCGGCATATTTGCAGTCGGAACCAGACTCAACATAGTGTTCTAGACCCGCGACCTTTGCCACGCTTCGCTGCCACATCAGGCAATTCAACGACGCTTACCCGACAATTATCTTGGGTCTCCTGTCCGGATCCTTTTCCAACTCGCGCAGAATTTCGCGTGTCACAGGAGCTGTTTCTCCTTCGCCAAGAAAGACGTATTTAAAAACGTACCCGAGCGGATGTCCCTCTGTCCACCCAAAATACGCGTGAGGAATGGTCTCTGTAGTATCGCGCAAGTGCAACAACAAAGCCGCAATCGCATTGGGGATTGCTGGGCTCTCCGCGCGAAGAATTCGAAAACCATCAATTTCGGAGCCTGATACTTCCAGGCAATCATCGTCAAATTCTGAAGGGTCGCTCAGAGAGAGCTCGAGAAATACGAATGTCGCCTCCTCCTCAGTGAGCTTATGAACCTCGCGGGTTTCTTTCTCCTTCTGAGCGTAGCTAGTGCCACCCGGACGATGAGCCAACAGGCAGATTTGTCCCGTCGGTTTCAGGCTTTCCCTAATCATCTTCTCGGCAGCGTTATCCAGATGCACATTCAAAATCCGGAGCTCCATGGAGCGGAAGGCGCGCGATACAAGGGAGGTGATAAGAATTGCGCCTATGAAAAAGGAGGCAATCTGCAAACCTTCCGGACGTTCAATCATGTTAGCTATGCTGGTGTAGATAAACACGACGAGGATCGAGACAAAAAGAACTCGCTTCCAAAGACCTTCTCGCCATATTGCAAGAACCACCGCGAAAGCGGCTGACATGAAGAGAACCAATACGCCGGTCGCATAAGCACCAGCTTGGGCATCGACATTCGCACGGAACATAAAAGTGACGACGAAGGTGACCATCGCAAAGATTATTACCAGGGGCCGCTGTGCTCTTGCCCAGTCGGGTGCCATGCCAAAACGCGGAAGATATCGCGGCACGAGATTAAGCAAGCCTGCCATCGCTGATGCGCCGGCAAACCAGAGAATGAGAATGGTACTAATGTCGTATACGGTGCCGAATCCTTCACCAAGATATTTATGACACAGGTATGCCAGCGCCCGTCCATTTGCTGCACCACCTTCTTTGAAAAGTTCAGCCGGGATCAAA
The DNA here is from genome assembly GCA_964418155.1 of uncultured Candidatus Obscuribacterales bacterium. Taxonomy (GTDB): domain Bacteria; phylum Cyanobacteriota; class Vampirovibrionia; order Obscuribacterales; family Obscuribacteraceae; genus JADYXR01. Next base: position 31,564 of record CAYQKX010000048.1, read on the forward strand.
AGTGTAGTCAGCACGCTACTGAAAAGTAGCAGAACGGCCATCACTATCGCCGCGGTGAGTAGCAATTTGCGAGTGTTCCTGATTCGCTCGGTCGGAGATCGAGGGTCATCCGCCCGAGAGCCCTCCACAAGTGGCATGACGGCAACACCAGTCTCAAAGCCTGACATTCCGAGCGCCAACTTCGGGAAAAGAAGTAACGAAACTCCTATCATCGTTGGAATCGAATGATAGCTGAAATAAAGCTTGCTTTGCCAATCCATGAACAAGTTCGGCTGACTCAACAACTCCATAGTGGCCTTGCCGATAACAACAACGTTACAAGCCAGGTAGGCAGCCACGATGATTACAGACAGACCGATCGCTTCGCGAAAACCTTTGAGAAAAACTGCTCCCAATACGGACAGAAGAAAAATCGTGATTCCAACACGATCATTCAAGAACGATGGAAACATCGGATTTTCCACAATGTGAGCAGTAGCATCGGCTGCCGACAAGGTTATAGTAATCACGAAATCAGTTGCAGCAAAACCGAGCAGAATCAAGATCAGAGTTTTGCCTCTCCACCCCGGCATGAGATTCTCCAACATAGCAATACTGCCCTGCCCATGTGGACTCTCTTTTGCAACTCGTGAATACAAAGGAACGAGGCCGAAGAGAGTTACCACAACGACAATTAACGTAGCTATAGGAGACAAAAGTCCAGCGGCGAGAAAGGCAATACCAGGTTGATATCCGAGTGTGGAGAAGTAGTCTACACCGGTGAGACACATCACCTTCCACCACGAATCCTGGTGCGGCGAAGCGGCTCTGGGGTTTCTTCTGACTCCTTCTAAGAACCAACGACGGAACTTGTTCTGCAGGGCAACGGACCTGCGCTCGACAGTGATCAAGAGAATTACCTTTAACTAGATGAGATCGAGAATTCTCGATTGTTCTATCTAGTTAGCAATTTTTTGTGTCAAGTTAGAATCAACATCACAATTCGAATATCAAGAAACCATCAAGACGCCCGAAACGTTAGTCATTACTGAGGAAGCGGTATCCGATCCGTGTCTCGGTTCTTATAAATTGGGGTCGCGCCGGATCGGACTCTATCTTGGTGCGCAGGTTGGCCACGTGCACCCTCAACGTATGGGTATCATCGGCGTATTCCACGCCCCAGACCTTGGACAGAAGCTGTCTGTGCGTCAAAACTCGATTTCTATATCTAATCATGCAGAGGAGAAGGTCGTACTCCTTAGGGGTCAGGTGTACTTCACCTCCGGCTTTGTTCACCTTGCGATGGACAAAATCGACCTCTAGTTCGCCAGCGACAAAAGAGGGCTCCTCGGATTCTTCCTCGGAATTTGATACTCGTCTCAATACTGCCCGCATTCGTGCAAGCAGTTCTCCAATCCCGAAAGGCTTTACCAGATAATCATCCGCACCCAAATCAAGAGCTCGAATTTTATCGTCTTCTGAGTCCCTGACAGACAACACGATAACAGGTATCTTGCTCCATTTTCGAAGCTCTTCGCAGACGGCAAAACCGTCTGTACCAGGCATCGCAAGATCTAAAATGACAAGATCAGGCGGATGCTCGGATGCGAAATTCAGACCTTCCTCACCGCCCGACGCCATCGTGACATGATATCCGGTGCGTTCGAGACCGGCTCTTAACGCCCGTCTTATCTGAGGCTCGTCATCGATGATTAAAACCTTCATCATTTATTTTTGAACCGTTTTGTACTTCGAGTCCAGCGGCAACATGATTATGAATATAGCACCACCGTTTTCATTATTCTCGGCCGTTAAAGTGCCATTGTGCGCTTCCACCAATCCTTTGCATACGGCAAGCCCGATCCCGAGACCCGGAATAGAACTCTCCTCCAATCCAGCCCCACGATAAAAAGGCTCGAATATCTTCTCTTTCTCATTGTCCGCCAGTCCACGCCCACTGTCTCGTACTTTAATAAACGCGTTATAGTCCTCGATTTTTGTCGAAATTTCAACGCTGGAATCAGAAGCTGAATATTTCAGTGCGTTCTCCAACAGATTCCGAAGGACCTGAGTCATCTGCGCGCTGTCCACTAACACGTCGTTCAAATTCGGATCCAGGTTAACAATAATTCTTCTGTTGGAGTCCGGTGCAAATGAATCGAGCACCATGCCGACAAGTTCAGTGACTGGCGTCAACTCCAGCTTTGGCCGCCAGGCGTCAGCTTCCAACCTGGACAAATCCAGTACATTGCCAACCAGAAGGTTCAATCGATCTGTCTCTTGTTCTATCGCCTGAAACAATTCGCGCTGAGTCTCTTGCTCCAGCGGTTGTCCCTCGCCCAGAAGCGTCGAGACACACGCCTTGATAGAAGTGAGTGGACTGCGAAAATCGTGCGATACCATAGATAACAGTGCCGTCTTCAACCTATCGGCGTCAGCTAAAGCAACTGCATGAGACTCGATTTTCATCAAACCATGTCGTTGCAATATTACTGCCGAGTGGTTGACGAGACTGTTGACGATTTGACCCTGCTCCGAAGTGAGCGAGGCCCGTTTAGCCAACCGTAGGTATACCGACCCCAATCTCTTCTGATTCATTTCTATTTCGAGAATCATGCCACCGTTTTCGCACCATTCGTCAGATTCCAGATCTTTTAGTTTGACTCCATAAGAATCCGGATATGTGACAGCAATGCGGTCGGCACCATCGTCAGTGGCTACAATTACAGCACTATCCAAGTCAACGACTTTCGACATCTGCCTGACGACTTCAGTCAACGCAGACCGAGTATCGAGTTGCGAAACCACTGCCCAGCCAGCATCGGATAGGACAGCCATTTCTTGCTGGCGTCGCCGAGACTCCAGCGCTCGCGCCTTCAACATAGCAGTGAGCTGACCGGTGACTCCGGCGGTAAAGAGGAACATACAGAGTGAAAACCATTCACTCGACTCTTTTACGGTAAACGTGTACCGCGGAGTGATAAAAAACCAATTGATAGATAAAAACGAAATTAAAGAAGCCCAGATAGCCGGACCTCGCCCCCAAAATAGAGCACTAACCATCACGACCAACAAATAAAACATTGGCAGGTTGACTGGACTCCGATCGAGATGCAGAAGCTCAACCAGAAGAGTGCAAAGAGACACTCCTGCAGTTGCTCCCAAATAACGGAGAGTTATTGCTTGCGGTGCAATTCGACTGGTGTCGATGTTGGAATCTTGAGCGCTCATTTAATCGTGGCTCGAGCACAGTGTACTGTTGATACTATACCTGACTCTTTCTGGCTCAAACTTACCTCAATTCCAACTCAAGACTAATTACAACACCGTATTTAGTGGCTATCCTCTGCCGCGACGGCATCAACTCCTGAATCATCGGTACTAAGAAGGTTGGAAATCTTATAGCAATCAAACTAGGTTTTTGACTGAGTGAAACAGGCTTTCCCCCACGTGCGTTCGGTGCCATTCGCTTAGTTTGAACTTGGCCGTCTGGGCACGATAACGACTTTGGGCGGACATCTAAATGATTCGATGATGTCAACAGGAATATCACCCAAACAGCATTTCCAGCAGGCACATCTGCTATCTCAATAGATATGGACAACTTCCGAGTCGTGAGGTTGATTGTTCGACGCCATCGCATCAGTTCGGCACCAGAGCCGATTTTGCTTTAGCACCATATACGAGACCAAAATTTCATTAGAACTCAGTTGTCATGAGAAGAATGAGTGTTATTGGGTGAATAGTTTGGGAACAATAGTTACACCAGGAAAGACTAATCGTCCCGCGTGCACCATTGACGCTGGGACAGGCGGGAACTGCATGCCTCCTTCAAGGATTCTCAAAATCTATTACGTCTCAACGTTCCTCCTGGGACTGATGATGTCCGTTCCAGTCTCCCAATGGGTCAAAGCCAACGAGCTCGGGACGCGTGGAGCTTTCGGTCTTATTCTGTGCTGGAATGTCCTCTGTCTCATGCTGCTGCCGCTAATCCTCGACTGGCTGGAGCGACGGTATCTCAAAGCCCGATTCGTGACTATCACCGAAATCGCCGGCGCCAATCCTCGACTAGCCGAAGTCATCTCAAAGCAGTGCGAACAATTACACATCAATAGCTTGAAGTTCGCTGTCGTCGATACACCATCGGACGAAGTAATTTCATACGGACTTTGGCGCTCCAATCCTCGCCTACTCGTACCTGGTGCTCTGCTCAAACCGGAAAACCAGGAGATAGCTATTCCGAGTGTGGAAGCAGAGCTCGCCAGATTTATCAAACGCGACGACAACACGGTAATCTTTCTCATCTTCGCCGGATTCCAGGCTATGTTTCTGGTCTTCCTCGTCCGGGCGATGCACTAAACTCTGAACCTTGCGTTTGCAACAACCACGAGGTTACGATGGAACTAGTGATCAATTTTTCCTGACCATCGTTAGACGCGATTGTCAGTCATGATTTGACGTCTCCGTTAACATCTTTTAGCTCGTCGCGCGCTCTGCTCGTTGAAGAATATTCTAGAACTGAAGTAAGAATCTGACGCAGATTAGTCGATGCCGGCTCTGATGCCTACTTATCCACCATAGAATCCACCTCTCGACATATATGCGTAAGTCTTCGAGCCCAACGGAATATCGCCACTTTGCCTAAACAACGCTGATGTCCGGTTTGTAGTCGTAACTATTAATGCCACATCAGGAATATGCCTTCTGATTCGCGTGTTCGGATATCGGCAAGGAGATGAGCCATGAGGTCGTCCTGCTCATCACATGCGGTGCCATACTAGCGCTGCGTAATCCTTTTCGAAGGAATCCACTTCATGAGTTTTTCCTGCATCTGCGCTATGCTGGCAGGCTTGCTCAGATAGTCATCCATACCGGCATTCAGACATCGCTCTCGGTCACCCACCATCGCACCCGCCGTCAGCGCGATGATCGGCGTGTGTCTCCCTATTCGCGCTTCGAAGTCTCGAATGCGCCGGGTCGCCTCAAATCCATCGAGATCAGGGAGATGACAATCCATGAGAATAAGGTCGAACGCCATTGACGTGGCAGCATCCACACCACTCACGCCACTCTCCACTGCATACGCGTAACAGCCGATATTAAACAATTGGCTCATTACGATCGTTCGGATTAACGCATTGTCTTCTACAATCAATATTACTTTATCATCGAGAAGCTGATCGACAGCCATCATTCCGATGTACTCTTTGGAATCCCGAGTGATAGTTGCAGTGCCAAACGGCACGGAGAAGTAGAATTCAGCACCCTTTCCCAGTTCACTCGTGATTCCGATAGTTCCACCCATCAGTTCAACGAGATTTTTGCTAATACTAAGACCCAAGCCAGTCCCCGAGTATTTTCTGGTACTCGATCCATCTACCTGCGTGAACGGTTGAAACAATTTCTTCTGGTCATTCTCCGAAATGCCAATACCGGTATCTTTGACGGCGAACTGGATTCGGATGTTGTCACCATCTCGTGTTTCCAAGGTAGTCCTAACCTCAACGCTACCGGACTCGGTGAACTTTACTGCATTGCTCATAAGATTGAGCAATGTCTGCCTGATTCTTTCAGGGTCTCCAACAACAAACTCAGGCACCCGCTGGTCTACATTTGTTCTCAGCACCAGGTCGGGACTCTCAATGGTAGAAGCGATCAGGCGAGAACACTCTTGTACAAGAAAATTGACGTTGAACGGGACTATCTCCAGAACTACTTTTCCCGACTCGATTCTTGATAGATCGAGAACATCGTTAACCACACCGAGCAGGGAATGACATGACTGACGCAGCATGTCCAAAAGTTCTTCCTGATCGTTCGAGAGTTTTGTTAACGTCATCAGTTCTACAAAACCAAGAATTCCCGTTAAAGGCGTTCTGAGTTCATGACTTATATTAGCAACGAATGCAGACTTCAGATTCGATGCATCCAGGGCATCATCCCGAGCCTTTTCCAGGTCCTGGCTCTTCTTCGTGAGTTCCGCTTCGATTGCTTTCTTCTTAGTAATGTCTCTTGCGATAATTGAAATCTTCAGATCTTTTTCAGGGACTACAATCGGAGAGAGTGTTAGTGACATAAATAACTGGTCACCACTTTTGGTGGCAAACACGATGTCGAGATTGTCAGCCAATGCAGATCGAGCGATCAGATGCAAAAGTTGCGCTCTCTTATCAACGAATTCGACAGGGATAAGCTCATCAATGGATTTTCCAATCACTTCCTCGGCCGAATAGCCAAGAATTCGACAGGCGCTCTCGTTCCATGACTCGATGGTGCCGCCGATTCCGACGCATAGAATCGCGTCATGTGAATAGTCGACAATTGCTGCCAACTTGGCGCTGAGTTCCTGTTCCCGAAGCCTCGCTGTGACATCTATGGCAGTACCGCCGACATAGCGTTTTCCATCGGGTCCATCGATCGGAAATTTGTGGACAAGGCTCTTAGTGGAGCCCTCTTCCGAAGGAACAGTCTCAATTGTTTCGAGACTCACGCCACTCTCGCGAACGAGTTGATCGTTGGCTCTAAATTGCTCTGCCAGATCATGAGGTAGCCATTCGAAATCGGTCTTTCCGATGAAGTCTTCCGAACATACTTTGAAGAAATCTCGAAACCCCTTACTAGCATAAAGGTATCGACCTTGCTCATCCTTGATAAAGGATAGCGCAGGATTGTTATCGAGAAAGTCTTCCAGGAGGCGATCTTTCATTTCAAACGAAGATGAATCAAAGAATTTCGACGTGGCGGAATAGTATGGCTCGGGCATCAAAGCAGGTTATATCATTCTACATCAATTGCTAGCGGGAAAAGGAAATACCGAAGCACACCCGGATTCCAATCGCTCCGATTTTTCTAACTCGAGCTAGGACTCTGACTCTTCGAACATTATTGATTCGAAGACATCAAACTTGGCCCCATCCCGCCAGTCCTGAGCGCCGACACCGGCCTTGAGCGATAGCTGACTCAATGTTTCCTCGAGAGACCAGCCGAACTCAACCGGTACGTGAGGCAAGAATACCGATTGGCGGCCTTTGACGTAAAGCACTATGCCGTGCTTACCTAGGACAATATCTTTTTCCGACTCTACTCTCTTTAGCGGAGTCAGGACACTGATCTCATATTTCAAATCAGCAAGTTCATGCTCTCTGACAGGGATGAACCTGTAGTCCTTCGAACACGCACCGACAGAATTGTCGAGCACCGCATCAACAAGAGGTTTAATCGGCCAGATGTATCCAATGCAACCGCGCAGATCGTATTCATCGTGAATCGATTTTTTCAAAGGATCCACACTCACTTTCGGATTTAGCTTTTTCTTGAAGAGAGTAACGAATACTCCAAGCTGTCTTTTCAACCCATCAGTCAGTTCAATCCTCGAGTCTTTCAGATTTGGTGCTCTGCCATCTTTCACGAAGTTCTCAACGGTCGACCTCGCCAGTTTCAACAAACCGATTTTGTCGTTTTCGCTTAGCAAATCTTCCTTATCGATCGGCGGCTCTGATTTCCATCCGCCACTACTTTCGGTATCAGTGAACGACACCGCGAGGTACGAGACGGAATTAACACCATCTTCCTTTGTGACATCGCGAGAGGTGGCATACTTCAATAGCTCACCTTTACTTGTGGAAGGCAGCATCGACAGAAGAACCGCACACGGGAAGAAACCGCATATGGTACATTTCGTCCGGTTGTGGAACTGAATAAAAGCTTCGAGATCAGAGTTCCTGAGACACTCCATCGCTTCGAAATCCAGTTCACGAACCTTTTCTGTAGCTATGTCGCTTTCGAATGGCATATAGTCATAACGCGGACCATAATGCGTGAAATCAGAGCTCACTACCACCAGATCATCTTCTCGAAGATATCGTCTTATGACCTGACCCACCAATCGCACATCTGCTATGTCAGGCAATTGTCCAATCACCAGAGGCACCAGTTTTACATTACCCAATGCTTGTTTGATGAAGGAAAGCTGCAGCTCGAGAGAGTGTTCGCGCTCATGAACTTCGCGAGACACTTCGAACATAGGATATTGACCGAGTTCTTCGATGACCTCTCTATCGAGTTGAAGTTCTCCTAGCGGGGTCTCGAAAGCGGTATCGGGCGTGAGCGCAACTCCCTGAAATCCGACATAATGACTTGGTCCGAAAAGAAAAACGCGCTTCGGAGAAAACCGCTCTGCAAGTTCATACGCGAAGCCGGCTGTAGCACCTGAATAAATGTATCCGGCGTGGGGAGCGATTATGGCATAAAGCGGCTTGCCACTATGCTTCTCTGCTTCGCTACTCCTGCCTTCCGCTCCACTGACCCCGGCCAGATATCCTTTCAGCTCTGATTCCAGCTTTTTTGGGTCGCTCTCATACCAGGACCCAGCATAGCGAGCCTCCCGCCTTCCTGACTTCGTTTTTTCCTTTCGGCTAAAGATATTCATTGACTTTCTTTTGGTGCTGCTGCGACGGGATCGAGCTTGGTAGTTAGATTACGATTAGTGTCTCCATGCGGATCTGCAAATGAATCAAAAATGATTGTCAGTTTTACTGCAGCGCCGGCGCTCTTGGGCAAGGCCTCGAGGGGCTGCACCTTCGCGAATGCCTCGTTGGCACTCTGCTCCGCTTCAGGGCAAGAAGGTGTGCTCGTAGCCGAGATTTCCGAAGCCTGACCGTCAGCATCAATTCTGGCTGACAGAGTCACTTTGTTCTGTCCATCTGCCAAAGTCCAGTTACTGTCTAGCTTTTCCCGCAATCTGATCAAGTACGAATTAATCTCCGGACTACTGATACCTGAAGCAACTGGCTGACTTGGCAGAGGCTTACTCAATTTTTTTTTACCGGCGTGAGCTGGCGAGGCGCTGAAGAAGTCTATTAGTTCGAATGAGACGAATGAGACGCACAATGTTAGCGCACCGGTCAGGGAGACCACACATTTTCTTGTTCTTGTTTCGAGACTCATACTATTCAACTCCGAGGAATTATCACTTTTGAATCAAGTTTAACACCATCATTTCTGCCTGAAGATGCCAAACGACGATGTATATCCGTGCAAATAAGTATTATCGCCGACCGGACCGATTTCACCATTACAAAAGAATCCACCCAGCGGAACCTGTCCGAGATAGTCTCGAAAACACTCACTGTCATGATTCGGACGTCCGTAGAGATGAGCTCCACGACCAAGACAGGAGAATAGCAGAGCGCCTTTTACGGACTTCGTTGCTCCGTCCAGCTTCTCGTCTCGATATCGTTTTAACAGAAAACGAAGATCGTCCGCTGAGGTAGCTGCATCACGGACGTGGAACTGCACGGTCCGCGTATCTTCCAGAATTTCACCAACAACCAGGGCACCTGTCGTTTGCTCAATGCCAAGGATATTGCGGATCAGAAAATCACCGGCGTGATGTTCATCATTTTTCTCTTCCATGACTAAACCGAGGAACATAGCCTCCTTAGCTAGAGATCTGTCGATACCGTTCAAACCGTCCATGATATCCTTAAGCGCGATGACGGCGGGCTGTCCATCCAGTTCAAACAGCAGATGCTTGTTCGAACGAGTAATCCTCATCGGGTGTCCAATTGGCTTACAGCCCTGCGCGACAACGGTATCGACAATCACGTTGCCGGTCAAACTTATTGCGACAATTCCTTCTCTATAGATTTGATCGTTGAGGAAAAGGGCATTAGTACCAGGTTCGTGCGTTCCGCTCGCCAGACCACCTATTTTTACCGCATTGGGAAAAGCAAAATCCAACCCCTGAATGACATCATCGGAATGAACTGAAAACGGATCCGGTATGAGGATGAAGGCAGGTTCATCAGTCTTCCTCACCCCTGTCAGCGATTCCCACTTCTCTGGCGGGTCATCTGGGGAGGGAAGAGTGCTCGTCGATACATGAAATCCGGAAACATTTACTTCGGGCATTCGCGCTGCAGTGAGTGAAACACACATCTTGTGCTCAACCTCTTTGCCGCCGCCGATAAGCCCTCCAGCCGAACAGCCCAAGAAAGTAGCTGAGGGAAAGGACTTTCTGACGTGACCAGGAACCTCTTCAAAGAGGTCATTGAAGTGCGGGGAGACGAAACCGACGATTAGATCGATCGATCCATCGCCTAGCTGTTCAACAATGTCCGAGGCACATCTTTCGAAAGCACGAGCAAATTCTTCGCGAGATTTGCCTAACGTCTCGGGTCCACATATTGCGGTCGCCCATTTCATTTCGCTTGTCTCAGTCGGTTGTCTACTCACGATCAGGCTCCGTCATTTTGAAAGGGTCTAGATGTTGATTGAGTTCGTCCTCGGACAAATTCGAAGTAGCTCGAGCAATGTCGCGAACGGTTTTTCCGGTTCTGTATGCCTCCTTGGAGATATTGGCGGCGACGTCATATCCCAGGACAGGAACCAGCGCCGTACACAACGCCAGCCCCTGTTCTACAACCTGGGGACCGCGATCGGTAGCCTTGATTCCTGCAATGCATTGCTTGGAGAAATTGGCGGTCGCACTGGCCAATAAATTGATCGATTGCAATAAATTGTATGCGGCGACCGGCATCATGACATTGAGTTCGAAGTTGCCTGATTGACCGGCAATTGCGATCGTACAGTCATTACCGATTACTTGAGCTGATACCATGCACAGTGACTCGGCAATCACTGGATTGACTTTACCAGGCATTATCGAGCTTCCTGGTTGAACCTCTGGCAATATGATTTCGCCGATACCTGCTCTCGGACCGGATCCAAGCCAACGTATGTCGTTTCCGATTTTGATCAGACTAATCGCAATTGTTTTCAAAACCCCAGAAGTATCGACGATCTCATCCAGCGTACTTTGCGCCTGAAAATGATTTGTAGTTTCTCGAACATCGCAGCCTACCAAAGGAGAGAGTTTTGCCAGAACTTTACCGGCGAAGCTGACAGTGGTATTAATACCGGTACCAACAGCAGTACCACCCAGAGCGACTTGAGCCAACCGAGACCGCGCATAATCAAGCCGTTCGAGTGCTCGCTCCATCTGCCCTGCATATCCGAGAAATTCCTGACCGAGTCGAATCGGTGTAGCATCCTGCAGATGAGTTCTACCCGTTTTTATAACAGGCATGAATTCATCCGCCTTCACCTTCAACAACTCGGCAAGCTGTGTCAAAGCAGGTTTCAATCGCCTGGTGATATCAATCAAGGCCGCCACATGAATGGCTGTCGGTATGACATCGTTGGAGCTAACACCTTTATTGACATCGTCGTTGGGGTGGACTAATCCCCGATCACCGCGTTGTCCTCCCAGAATCTCAATTGCCCGATTGGCGATTACCTCATTGGCGTTCATGTTGGTCGATGTGCCGGAACCGGTTTGAAAGATGTCGACAGGAAAGTGATCGTCAAACGCTCCGCCTTCAACCTCAAGGCTAGCCTGCATGATCGCATCTGCGGTGGTCACATTGAGCGCGCCAATATCTTTGTTGACCGAAGCACAACAATATTTGATCAATCCAAGAGCTCGAATGAACGAGCGGGAAAAACGCAAATCAGAGATGGGGAAATTGAGCACCGCTCGCTGTGTGCTCGCGCCGTAGTAGGCGTAAGCAGGAACGCTCATCTCTCCCATTGAGTCGCGCTCAACTCGCGTCGATTCGGACATGGCTCCCCCCTGCTGGAAGTAACTCCTGACAATCACCAAGAAGGCAAGCGCAAGAAAAATGTCGCTTGCTACATTTTGGCAGAAACTGACATCGAATCAATTCCGAAGGGCGCTTCCATTTATATAGATTGCGGAAAACTTGAATCGCAAACGCGATTGCCAAGAGACGCTCGCCGAAAGAAACTCTGGCTCCGGAGACAAAACGTCCGAATCTGACCAATGGCGAAAATCGTGCGCCCCCCAAATTCTCGATTTCATTTGGGTGATCGAATGATACTAAGGACAGGTCTTCTCTAGAAAGAGAAGTGATTCTACGCCGGAGGGAGAATCACCCATCGTATTCAAAAAAAATTCTTCACGGTAAAAACAACAGATCGACATAAAATCGATATCCTTTCAACCGGCCATTTGACGGTGTTTAATATATTCAATCCATAGAAATTCAATTCGTGTTAGTCACCACCCGCAACACCAGCGTGGTCCCATCGTATTTCTCGATCACGCTATAGCTAAGTGTTGTCTGTATCGAATCTTAGGCATAGACAGCAAGTCACTTCTAAATGTCTATTGGGGTAGTTCCAATACAACGCAGGCTTGGTAAAATATATGCATAAACGGTGAGCACACACCAATCGGTTGAGTGCGTTGAGCCGAGGGGCCTTGCGGCAACGTCAGGCAGCGCTGTTCGGAAACAGTAGCAAGAGAGCCCGCATTACGCTGACATCTGATGCGCACGTGATGAGATACTGTGCCTTTCGCAAGGGGCACATCAGACAGTAGCAATAGCACCACTTGAGAGCAATCTGAGTGGTGTTTTTGTTTGGTTACGACATTCGAATCAAAGAGTAACAAGATGACCCAGCTCGATTTTCAACTTGGCAGCGAACTGCCGGATACCACCATTTCCAGGGCTCGACAACTACTTGAAAAACCTTCACCCGTAACACTCGAGGGCTCGATTATTCGGCTCGTGCCGCTTGACCTGGATAAGGATAGCGAGCCCCTGTTCGCAGTATCAAATGGAAATCCAATTCACCTGGGCGAACGATCTTTGCCAACTCCATACGACGCCGACCAAGTGATCTGGCGGTACATGTCTCATGGTCCATTCACTTCGGCTTCCGACTTGCGCATGTTTCTAAAAACCCAGGTCGACGCTCCTAACGGACTTTGCCTCTGCGTTCGCGATAAAGCTACAGATCAACCGATCGGGGCATTCAATTACATGAATAATCATCCGAACCACCTTAAGGTAGAACTAGGAAACATCTGGTACAGCCCCATCGCACAGCGAACCGGAGCGAACCTGGAGGCAACATATCTGACGCTCGCTCATGCCTTCGCGCTTGGCTACCGACGGCTCGAATGGAAGTGCGATTCGCTCAATCAACGGTCTCGCAAATCGGCATTGAGGATGGGATTTCGCTTCGAGGGAATACAAGAGCAGCATTTCATAGTCAAGGGAAGGAATCGAGATACGGCCTGGTACCGAATCTTGGATGTCGAATGGGAAAACGCAAAACGCTCACTCGAGGCGCTTCTTTATGCAACAGAGAGATAGCGCGTATCGCTTTTACCAAGTAGTTTATATCAAATCTATATTCAATCGATAAGCGATAACCAGCACCCGCAACACCAGTATGGTTCAATCGTAGTTTAATAAATTCGGCATAGCTAGAACACTGGTTAACAGCATCCTCGGCAATAGAAAAGAGGCTTGTCTTAAATGTCTAAAGGGGTAGTTCCAATACATCCAAGACTTGGTAGACTAATTGCATGAACGGTGAGCACACACCAAGCGGTTGAGTGCCTTGAGCCGAGGGGCCTTGCGGCAACGTCAGGCAGCGCTGTCCGGAGACGGTAGCAAGAAAGCCCGCATTACGCTGACATCTGATGCGCACGTAATGAGATACTGTGCCTTTCGCAAGGGGCACATCAGACAGTAGCAATAGCACCACTTGAGAGCAATCTGAGTGGTGTTTTTGTTTGCGCAGATTCGCTTGATGTCTGTATAATCCGTGCCGTGGATACTGCCCCTGGAGCAGCCGATGGACAAAAACCACGCCGACGTGGAGTGGGTGATTACGGAAATGACGAATTTCCTGAATACTCACAATCAACGTTACCTTGACCATCTCAAAGAATCAGGCGATCTGGAAGACATGCGTTCCAGAGTTCTTGCCAAGATTTTGGACTGCGCCGCCGACGGTATCATCGTGCTGGATGACAAGCTTACGATCGTCCTTGCCAATTTATCAGCAGCCAAAATGGCTGGTTGGCAGCTCGAAGATATGACTCGCGATGAGCTTCGGCGCAACTACAAGTTCTACAGCGACGAAGGCTATACCGAGCTCCCGTATCACGAAGAGCCAATTGTTGTCGCCATAAGAGAAAAACGACCGCACGAGATGATAGGCTATGTCGTCAGTCAACACTTGCCACCACCGGGAAGGTGGGTACGAGCGCATGCCGCGCCGCTCTTCGACGAAGATGGCAACATCCTTGGCGGAGTTACCGTCTTCAACGATCTCACTGAGCGGATGAAGCTGCAACGCCAGAGAGACTCGCTGGCGGCTCTCATAACGCACGATATCAAGAATCATTTTGCTGCAGAGCAAATGTTCTTCGAACTACTCAACTTAGACGACTGCAATTCCGACACACTTGAAATTCTCGACTCGTTGAGGCAAACCAGTAGCAAATACCTGCAACTTGCTGATTCGCTGCTGGAGATGTTTCGCTCTAATTTCTTTGCAGGCCAAGAGTTTGGTCAAGACCTGGACATCCTGGATTTGACGAACAAAGCCATTGAGTTGAGTCGTCTGGACGCAGTCAATCACGACGTCTCACTAGAGATAAGGGCGACTAACGATCTACCAAAAGTTCGATGTCTGCCAAGCGTTATCAGCCACGTTCTCCATAACCTCATACTCAACGCCATCGAAGCAAGCACAGCCCATACTGAAGTGACTGTAGACTTGTCATCGGATAATGCTTCTGTTTACATCAAGGTGACGGACAAAGGCAGCGGTATGGGTTGCGAAGATGTTGCCAGACTGTTCAGCCCCTTGCGCGTTGCAAGGCAGCAACATGGATCTGGCAATTCCAGCGGCTTCGGTCTTTACCTGAGCTATATGCTGGTAGAAGGTCAGGGCGGCAACATAACCTGCGACAGCCAGAAAGGCGTTGGGACTACACTGACGGTGCGTCTGCCGGCATTAGCATAAAAAGGCAAGCCAGAATTTATTTCTCAACACCTGAAATATCCGACTCGAAGCAGACTGGGCCCCACGGAGCATATATTACGAACATCTCTTGCCTATCCAGCGAATTGTCACACGGATATAAAATAGCCACCACATCCGACACCACTATGGTTCAAGCACCCGTCAAGGAACTGATTGAAGAAAACACTGATGAATACTACATCTTGGCAATAGAGATCAGGGTCCTCTCAAATGTCTAATGGGGTACTTCCAATACATTCATCCGGTGCTATACTAATAACATAAACGGTGAGCACACACCAAACGGTTGAGTGCGTTGAGCCGAGGGGCCTTGCAGCAACGTCAGACGGCGCTGTTCGGAAACAGTAGCAAGTGAGCCCGCATTACGTCGATATCTGATGAGCGCGTAGTGAGATATTGAGCCTCCGCAAGAGGCATATCAGACAATAGCAAAGCACCACTCGAGAGCAATCTGAGTGGTGTTTTTGTACGGCGAAAGGTCAAAATCGTTTATCCCCATCTGCTAGTCGATTGCCACAACCAACAGTACTTTAGGTCGCGGCGGCACTGAACTCGATACATCCAGGATTGCAGAGATCACGAAGACCGCTTATACCCCAAAAGTCCTATGGGGTGCTGTATTCGATGCAATTCCTACACCACAGGTGATGCAAAATTAGGCACCAAAAATCACGCCCATC
This sequence comes from uncultured Candidatus Obscuribacterales bacterium, assembly GCA_964418155.1. GTDB lineage: Bacteria > Cyanobacteriota > Vampirovibrionia > Obscuribacterales > Obscuribacteraceae > JADYXR01. The sequence continues at coordinate 47,097 of CAYQKX010000048.1, forward strand.
TCCGCAGCTCCTCTACACAAGCCCATCTCTCATCGCCTTTACTGCGGCTTGAGTTCGATCGGAAACTGCGAGCTTCTCCATAATGTGTCGCATGTGAGTCTTAACCGTCTCCACGCTCAACACCAATTTTTCGGCTATCTCCTGATTAGTTCTGCCGTCTACGACCAAGCGTAAGACATCCAACTCGCGGGTGGATAATGAGGACGGAGGCAGGGAAGTCTTGTCACACCCCTCCTTTTCTTTGCCACCATTAGCAATGGCACGCAAAACTCGACTCGCTATACCAGGATCAAGCCAGGCGGCCCCTTCATTGACGGCCTTGATTGCAAGAACCAGCTGTTGGGCGGGTGCTTCTTTCAGACAATATCCATCTGCACCGGCTGCCAGCGCGGCGAAGATATGACGGTCATCGTCGTGCGAAGTCAACATGATTATCCTGCGCGTCGGATCTTCAGATTTGATTTTCCTCGTCGCCTCGATACCGTTGAGAATCGGAAGTCCGATATCCATCAAGGTAACGGAAGGCAATTTTTCCAGAACCATCGCAACAGCCTCTTCGCCGTCCTTAGCCAGTCCCACGATGGTCAAGCCAAACGTGGCTTCGAGAATGACTTTGAGTCCTACTCGAGTGATCTCCTGATCCTCGACAATGACTACAGTTAGGTTTGGATTATCGATATCAGCCATGAACCCTACACACGAAGAGGTGGCAGTTTGCATCAACAAAAAGTTGCGCTTGCTACCACCTCAATTATACGTTTAATAGATTTCTAAACCAGCAAACGCTTAAGTACTTTTCCTGTGGAATTACGGGGAAGAATATCCTTGAACTCAACCACTCTCGGCACTTTGTATGATGCCAGGTATTGCGAACAGAAATCTTTTACTTCTTCTTCAGTCACCGTTCGACCGGTTTTAGGCACGACGACGGCTTTGACGCGCTCGCCCATGTATTTATCCGGTACTCCGAGAACAGCAACTTCGAGCACACTTTCCATGCGCATGATTACCGTCTCTACCTCGCGAGGATAGACATTTTGTCCGCCTCTAATAATGAGCTCTTTCGTCCGTCCACAGATGTTGAGATACCCGTCTTCGTCAAAGAAAGCCAGATCACCGGTGAGGAACAATCCACTCTTCATGCACTCTTCCGTAGCTTCCGGTTGCTTGTAATAGCCAACCATTACATTGGGTCCTTTGACCGCGACTTGCCCGACGTTGCCTTTGCCGAAAGGTAATGGACGCAGCTTTGCATCTACAACATAAAGCTCGACACCAGGGACTTTTGGACCGACCGAACCAGGCTTGCGAGGTCCCTCGATAGGAGTAATCGTCGCGATGCAGGCGGTCTCCGTTAAGGCATAGCCTTCTAAAATCGGCACACCGAATGCCTGATCGAGGCGCTGAAGCAGTTCTACATCTAGCGGCGCAGCGCCGGAGAGACCATAACGGACGCTCGAGATATCGTATTTGTTCTTCTCCAACTCCATCGCCATGAACTGGTACATCGCCGGAACAGCTGGAATCACCGTTACTCGCTTGTCTTGAATCTCAGTGAGCACGGCAACCGGCTCGAAGTGATCACAGATAACCATCGCACCGCCCTGACTGATCATGCCGAGCATGACTACGGCCAGTCCATATATATGACAGAGCGGAAGCACCGCGAGAATTCTGTCGCTCTCCTTGAACTGCAGGACTGAGCGCTTCATACCGACGGCAGCCAGCAAATTGCCGTGCGTCAGCATCGCACCCTTCGGCTTGCCCGTAGTACCCGAGGTGTAGACCAGAACGGCTAGGTGATCGAGCGGAACGGACAGCCCTTCCGATAGAAGTCTCGGTCGGAGCGGATCGCCCAAACTGGAGGACAGAGCAGCGTCGCTCAACCTGGTAACCACAAGATCTCGACGTGGAGAGATACTGCCCAACTCGTTGTAGCTCAGGACGAAAACGTTGCGGAGCTTATCAAGGCTACTCAAAGACGCGTCCAATTCGCCGGTCAATTTTTCGTGGACAACGACTGCACTAGCTTCCGAATCCGACAGAATATGAGCGATTTCTTCGCTCTTGAGCAGGGGGTTGATAGGAACAACTGTAGCCCCAATACTAAGTACTGCGAAAAATGAGGAGACGAAATCGGGATGATTAGGGAAGAATACTCCGACCTTGTCACCGTACTTGATACCAGCATCGACAAGTGCTTTCGCGATTACGCCGACACGATTTCCCAACTGAGCATAGTTGACTTCAATGCCCCCGAAGAAAATGGCGGGATTGGTCGGACGTGAGCGCACCTGATCGGATAACAAACCCGCAATTCCGGAAGGATAACCCGACTCAGTCAAACTAACCGGCGTAGACGTCACAAAAGTATCCACTGAAATCTTCTCCACCCACTAACCAAGTAGAGTTTAAATCATTTGGAAAGGCGCTCCGTTAACGGTTCTTAACAATATCGCCAGCGCAAGAAGGGTGAAAGAGTGACAACCGGACTTACTCGCGAGCCAAGTGTACGCGCTCTTTTCTTAATCCGTGCTGGAAGTAGTACTCCCGCTCCGGTGCGATGTAACCGAAGTTGGCAAGATTGCTCGAGAACTGCCCGTTGTCATATCGCAAAAGCCATTCATTGTAGCCATCTTCCTCGTACTCAAAACTGATCCCGTCATCATCGAGATATAGCCCCATGGCATGTTCGCCCCAGACTTTGAATGTGATTGGCGCGAGCTCATAATAGTCCGTGCTCTGAATCAGGTCGACAAACGGAACAATCGAGCCGTCTCTAACAAATGCCGGCACCTCGTCCAGCTCAAAGCCGACCTTGTGCAACCTGCCGCCTTCAAGCGGCTCGCCACCATCGAACGGATACCACAAGCCATTCGGTAGATAGACGCTACGCTCCGTCTGACCGCGCTTGACGATGGGCGTAACCAGTATGTCTCTTCCGAACAAAAACTGATCGTCGATTTCAGCCGCAAATTGATCCTCAGGATAATCCCATATGATCGGTCTCATCAGCGGTGCGCCGGTACGGATGTGCTCCCAGAAGAGACATCGAATATAAGGCAGTAATCGGTATCTCGTCTCCACGAAGTGGCGAATCGCATCTTCAACGCGCTGATTGAAAGCCCAGGGCTCCTGCTCGGCACCAGCTTTGGAGCAATGATTTCTGAAAAACGGATAAAACATCGCCAGGGCATACCACCGGGCCAATAGCTCCGGCGAACAATCATCGCCAAAACCGCCGACATCAACACCACAGAAAGGCACACCGCTGAGACCGACATTCAATAGCATCGGCACAGACACAGCCAGATGCTCCCACCAGGACATGTTGTCACCGAGCCAGACCGCGGCGTAACGCTGAATACCAGCATAACCAGCGCGCGAAAGAACGAAGGGGCGCTCGTCCGGGCGCAAGGCGGTCAGCCCTTCCCAGGTAGCACGACTCATCTCGAGACCATAGAGATTGCGAACCTCGAAGTGCCCAACATCGCCCTCTGGGCTCTGTTGCATGAATAACTGATGATGCTCTTTCGGCAGCTCGATGGCGTCGAGTGGCAAGGGACAACCTTGCCCGAATAGACAGGGTTCGTTCATGTCATTCCATACGCCGCTGACGTTGTTTTCAACCAGGAAGCCGTGCAAAGCAGCCCACCATAGCCGAACGTCTTCTCTCAAGAAATCAGGGAATACACTCTGTCCAGGCCACACCTTTCCATAGAATGTCTTCCCGTCGGCCTTCTTACAGAAGTAGTCGTGCTTCTTTCCGTCACGATAGACAAAATATTTGGCATCTTTTTTGACGCCAGGATCGACAATCGTCACCACACGAAAATTTTGGTCCTGCAATTTGGCGATCATCTCTTTGAAGTTAGGAAAACGTTCTGGAGACGATGTGAAGACCCGATATTCATCCATGAAGTCGATGTCCAACACTATGGCATCACACGGAATGTTGCGTGTTCGAAACTCGGCGGCCACAGAGAGCACTGTACTTTCGTCCGGGTAGCTCCATCGAGACTGCTGGTGCCCGAGCGACCAGTTGGGCGGAAGCTTGGAGCGACCGGTGAGCGCGGTATATGCCGCCAGAAGATCCGGCAAAGAGGATGTTTCGAAAAGATAGACAGTAAATCCGCGCCGAGACAAAAGCTCTATACTCGCTTGCTCTTCCAGTTCTACATCCAGTGACCAGCGTTGCCGAGCAGGAGAATCCAGGAAAATACCCTGATATCGCCCCTGGTGCCGAATCAAAAGGAATGGTATGGATTTATACAAAGGATCCAGAGTAGGAACGTGCATATTGTCCGAGTAATTAAAGAGCGTATGCACTCGGCCGCGAAGGTTGAATCCGGAAAGCCGCTCGCCAAGCCCAAAACACATGGCATCTTTGGGCAGTTTGAAGTAAAAATTCCAGCGACTCTCTGACGATTGCTGCCATTCGAAATCAAGAAGTAGTTGGTCCGTCGAAGATCTTTTCCAGAACCAGGTCGCTATGCCTTCTGATTCGCTCCCTTCTGCTGAAGATTCTTCCGGCTCGATGACGGCAAATGTTCTGGGAGCAGATTCGGAACCTTTGGGATAGACGCTGAGCCTGGATACCGCAACCCCTTGAATCTCAGCCGAATCATAACTGGAGCCACCGGCAAATACGTTGGCCGGTCTTTGCTCTTCCCGTCCCCGAGTTTTTATCTTTCGTGCTTCCAGCCAATCGGTGGGAGATTCCAGCTGTTTCAATGTCTTATCTCCTCAGTTCGACAAGCTATCAGAGAAAACAAGGCCGCTATTCGGCAGCCCTGACAACCCTTCCAGGTGTTTTTCTAACCAGATAAGTAGTTTATCACTGAGATGCTTTTTTAAGTTCGTCAAGACGCTTCTTGGCGTCAGTCATCCGTTTGTCATCTTTTGCAGTGCCATCGACGAACTTGGTCAAGGCAAGAATCGCACCCTCTGGATCTTTGGTCTTTTCAAGACCCGCGGCAAGAACATAGTATTGCTCAGCCTCGGGAGCGCCTAGCTCCAGCGCCTGGCGGAATGCAGCATGGGCACCATGCTCGTCCCTTGTCGCGATCAAAAGCGCACCTAGGTTAACAAGTGCATCGAACGAATGTTCGTCGAGAAAAACAGCCTCCTGAGCATGTTCGATTGCGTGCTTCATTTTGCCTTGTTGCTTAAGCACGTTGCTCATCCGCACATGCAGTCCGGCATCGCCGGGATAAAGCGCTAAGCCTTCGCCGATAAGCTGTGCCGCCCGGTCATACTTACCTGAATCGATAGCATGACTAGCTAGACTGTCTAATGCATTGAAGCTTTTTTTGTTGAGCTTGTACACGGACTGCCACTCATCTGTGGCATCTTTGCCGAGACGCTCCTGAGTTCGAGCAAGCCACGAGCGATAAGAAGCGGAGTTGGGGCTGAGTCGGGCCGCTTCCTGCATCTCGGTCAAAGCTTTGTCCTTGTCGTCCTTGATCAAGTAGAGCCTGCCGACCATATAATGTCCGGGCGCGAAGGCTGGATTCTCCTTGAGGTACGCGGTCATTGAATTGAGACTTTCATCGATACGAGTCAGAAGCTCTTCAGGCAACGATCCGGTCGAGATCGCCGTGTCCAGTCGGCGGGCCGGTGCGACGTTACCATCGGATGCCGCCGTCCAATCTGCCTGGCGGGCGAGCACCGCGCGATGGGCATCAATCACTGACTGGGCGGTCGAGTAGATCTCTTGACCCTTCAAGTAAGTAGAAATCTCCGCAGGCAATTCGACTACCGGCTTCGTTGACCGTCCACCGATACCGAACGAGTTGGTATCATTCTTCGAAATCATTATGGGAGTCTGAACCTTGCAGCCGGAGCAATCCTTAGCGGTATCATTGATGGTATCAGTCTTAACTTTGGAAAACAGGCTCGAGATCGAAGCGTTGCCTTCATTCAACGACAGGTCTTCGGCAAAATTGTCGGAAAAGTAGGTTCCCCAGGTAGGCTGACTGGGTTTGCTCGAGACGAGCACGGTATAGTTGTCCGGCAGATCTTGCGCGTGAACACTGACGTTGTAGTGCCCGAACATGGTTTTACAACCAGCCATCATTTCAGGAGATCCGCAAAATGATGTTTGAAAAACCAGAACAAGCTGTTTCGCTTGCACATGCGATCTCAATTCTTCCAGTATTTCCTCGACACTAACAGCGGTGGCAAAGAAGTTAGCCAGTCGCGTATCGTAAGGCAAGAGATAGACTTTGCCATCGTTAGCGGGGAAGCATTGATTAGCGAGAAAAACGACAGCAAGATCGGTTTTTCTCGATAGCTTTCCCAACCAAGATGAAGATATCGAAGACAGGATAGCCTGCCGGGTTGCATCTCGATTGAGCATCACTCTTACGTGATCTTTGGCGAATCCCTTGGAAATCAAGGCGTCGGAGACACGCTTGGCAGTTTCGTGCAGAGGTAATACCGTATTTAGTGCTCGGTCGGAATAGGTATCCAGTCCGACGACTACGGCCCATTTGTCGCCGAAGCTCTGCAGCCCAGACAAGGATTGGTCGCTAACACTTTTGGTCTCACATTGCACAGGCTGGCACAACAAAACGTTGAAGCCAGCCACAAAAGCTATAATTGCAACAATCCATCGATTATTCATACCGGAACAAACCCTATCGTGAATTTCTAAGACACGAATGCAATGTTCGTTCGGTGAGGACTGATTGCTCAGTCAAGAATTTTCTTGATCCCGTCGGTGACATTGCTTTCAGCATAACCAATGGTATAGGTTACCACTTCGCCGTCGCTATTGAGAAAAACAACTGTCGGGATCGGGCTCACTTCGTACTGATCGATCAATTTGTCATTTTTAGGATCGTCGATGTCGACCTTCATGATGTTGACCTTCTCGCCATAGTCCTTCTTGACTTTATCGAGAGCTTTGTCCATATCCTTACAAGGTTGGCACCAGGCAGCATAAAAATCGATCACGGTAGGGCGTGGCGAATCGCCGTCGCCGCGGGTTCTGGCCAGACCGAAAAGCGACGCAAGCATGCGAGTATCAGGACCGGTGCGAGGACGCACCAGATCGTTTGGCAACTTCAGGAGAAGTGTATTGGCTTTCTGGGCGATAATCGTACCGCGTCCATCCCGGATAGCAGATCGCAAATAGCGGCGTGCTTTCTTCGCGTTGCCGGCTTTGAAATAGGCTTCCCCGGCCAGGTACTGTGCTTCAGCACTCTTGGGATTGGCCTTCAGCACTTTTTCGAGCTCCTCGGTGGCCTTGGCGTAACTGCCTTTAGCCATCAGGGCCTTGGCGCCCGAAAGAGGTCCGGAAGCGGGGGATTTCGGCACCGCAGCTTGAGCCGCAGAAAGAGCGCACACAGTGACTGCAACTGCGCACGACAACGCCAGTTGCATCTTCGACCGCCGCCCAGTAGATTTCATAGCCATACCTCTCAAATTCGCTTGTTCTATTCTAGATCGCCTTTGACAGCCTCAGTAGGTTCTGCTTTTTTTTCTTCACCACTTCCTTCACCTGGTGTCGACGGCTTGTGCAAATGCGCCGCTATCCAGGAATCGACCGTGGCGATCTCCTTATCGGTAAACTGAGCCTCCTCAAAAATTAGGTGTTCAGCACCGGGGATTAAAACTATTTCCCGATCGTTGGTCGCCAAGTGATTAAACAGTTCTACTGTTCCTTCCGGTCTGACCAGCTTGTCCTGACAGCCTTGAACGATTAGAACAGCAGTGCTTCGAATGTTCTTGGCACAATCCTGGTTACCGTTCATAAAACTCTGAAACTGAAGAAGCTCCCTGGCACTCAGTTTCAACTTAGCAAGCGGGTCCTCCAGCCAACTTTTTCTCAACTCCGGATTCTTGGTCGCTTGTTTGACTACACCCTCACCCATATTGATCGGCTTGTCCGCATTTTTCAGCAGGTGAAAACCAACTTTAATACTCGTCTTTGCGTGTTTAAACCGGTCAGCGGCCGGCACTGATGAGATCAATCCATCGACCAGCTCGGGATACATAGATGTCACTCTGAGCGCAATCGCGCCACCCATCGATTCGCCCAAAAGAAAAACGGGACAGTTAGGATGAGCCCGCCGCACCACTTTCAGCGTCGTGCGCACATCGTTGATACAGTGCTCGAAGTCTACTCTCTCCCTTCCCTTCGCCTGCATCCACGCCCCAAATCCGCGAACATCAATAGCGTAAGTGGCGTATCCGAGTTCCGACATGCGTTTGCCGAAAGCCTCGTAAGTACCGTTATGAAGGCCAAGTCCATGTACACAAACGAGTACAGCGTTAATCGGTTTTGTTCGATCGACCCAGGCTAGACAAGGCGCAACGCCCCGATAGGCATGCGGAGGATCCTTTACAGACCCCTTCGCTCTAACAACCGTTGGCTTCTTCGAACTCTCTTTCTCTTCTTGCACGTTGGCTTTGTTTTTCGACGACGAGCTCCGCACGACGGTCGCAGGTCGATCGTCACCTGACAAAGGTCGGTGGTTCTCTTCCGTTTTGATGTCATCAGCCGAGGGATGAACGATTTCCTCCGCGCTAGATTCTCGATCTGCCTTCGAAGTCGCATGCCCATGCAAGGTTCTTTCAGCCGGCTTTTCAGCAGGGTTGCTGACGATATCAGTATCTAAAGAGTTCGGTCTGTGATGGACGCTGCCTCTATCGCCTTCGTCTTTCGACGCAATCTTCCCGGCTTTCAACCTCGACTGTTGCTTTCCCCTCGCCTTGGCTTCATCGCCATGCAGAGCCGTACATTTAGACCCTTGCTCGAGACCACCACGAGGCTCGGCACTACATTCAGCTTTCGCGGAGTGCAAGACAAATACAGCAAGTACAGCGATTAGAATTCTTGCGATCAATTCTGAGCGCGCTCTGCGAAGGGCCAATGTGACAATAATAACGAAACTGGCGAAGAATCGCCGAGTTTGTTAATTTGTTAACTGTCTGAACTACAGTCGCCGCCGAAAGCGACTTTATATTTTAGACAGCTCTTCATAAGGCTGGATTGATCGAAGTCAAGCCGCACCGGCGCCCGTGATATCATGAATGGTGCCTCGCCTGGAACTCGCTCCAGTTAAAGCAGCTCCCTCTTTCGATTGAATAAAAACTACAAAATGAGCGACAGTCTGTTCAGCAATGTCACATTCGTCTTGGTTCGTCCAGAATTTCTTGGAAACATCGGCTCAGTGGCGCGGGTGATGAAGAACTTCGGATTCTCGGATCTTAGGCTAGTTAATCCTCCCAAGAACTATAAAGACGCAGAGGCACGTATGATGGCTGTCGGAGCATTCGATATTCTGAAATCGGCACCGGTCTTCGACACACTTCCATCGGCCCTTGCCGACGTCAACCTGGCCATCTCGACTTCATCCGGACGCAGGCGCAGCCGCCCGCTCGACAACCTGGCGAGTTGTGCAGACGAATTCGTCGAGCTGGGCACGAAAAATCGCCTGGCAGTTGTGTTCGGTAACGAACGAAACGGTCTGACCGATGAGGAAGTTTCCCTTTGCAATCGCAAAATTCGAATCGAGACTTCCGAGAATTTCGCCGCGCTCAACCTGGCTCAGGCAGCCGGTATCATTGCGTATCAACTAGCCCATCGAGCCGGTGCACACGCACGTCAACCGGCGGAGAAACAACGCGTCGCCGAGTTACCGGAATCAAAACAGATGCAAGAGATATTCGAACAGCTCGATCTCCTTCTTGGCAAAGTGGAGTTCTCGAGAACCCACAACAAGCGGCTGATACTGACAGAGTTGAAGGATGCCATCGATCGAATGAATCCCAATAGACGAGAGGCTTCAATCCTCAGGGGTGCACTGTTTAAACTCAATGAGAAATTGGAATTGACTTCTGTAGAGAATCGATGTTTGAGCAACTCAGAGTAGAATATGAGTTACTATTTTTACGGAGACGGTGCTCGATCCAATCTCCAGGCACAAGATACGAGGCAGTTACATGATGTTCACTTCCAGAAAGCCAGAAAGAGTCGAATATCCGGCGCTTTACTTCCTGGTCGCATTGATGTTTGTGCTGACGGGCTGCAGTCCCGAAACCGAAACCCCAATTGATGCGGACCAGACATTTATTGAGGGCTTCACGAAAGGGACTCCCGACCCGAATACTTCCTTCCCCGAGTCTGAGTTTGCCCAGGCCAAACAGCTCAGAACCGAGAAGAAGTTGTACACAGCCGAGAAGCTCATGATCGACAAGATCGACCAGGCAAAGGCCTCTGGTGTCGGTCAGACTCAGCTTGGACGGTATCTGATGAGATTGCAATGCATCCTTCACGATGAGTTCAAGGACGTCGAATCGATCAAGTACGGCGAAATCGCCCTTAAAATTTTCTACGCGCAGCCGATGGAGAAGCGCCCGATTGCAGCTAATTTCTGCACAGTTCATACATACCTCGCACTGAGCTACGAAAGACAACGACGATACGCCGAGGCAGAAAAGCATTTCTTGAAAGCGCTGAGCCTAGCTTCGAGCGCTCCCCGGGCAGAGATCCCGGACCCCTGGGTGAACATGCTCTACTCGCGCCTCGCGGCGACCTATAGAGCGCAGAAAAAGACCGAGCAAGCCCAGAAGGTTTTGGAGGCTCTCAAGAATTTGAAGCGTGGGTAGTTATCTATCAGAGGCATCACCAGCGAGCAACGCTTTAAACAGTGCGAGAAAACGGTCTTCAATTCACAGACCTTTTGATTGACAGAGGGACCTGGCAGGTTATCCGCAAGCCGATCATCACGTTGTTCTTGCTCATACACCTGGGCTCGTTTTTAATCTGCTTGTTCTTACCTAATGTCGTCGCTGCCAAGCTTCTGGAGCCACTCAAACGCTATCTCGCCTACATGAGTCTATGGCAGGGATACGGCGTATTCTCGCCGACTCCATCAATCCGTAATTCTCATCTCGTCGCTGTAGTTACTTATCAGGATGGATCAGTCAGATACTTTCCGTTGCAGCGCCTGGACCGATCCTCCATGGTCGAAAAGCTGTCGCAGGAACGATTTCGAAAGTATCTCGAAGATAACATTCCAAATCCGGCATGTGAGTTCTTGCTGGGTGATCTGTGCAGATACGTAGCTAGAGCGGTTGATGTGTATAAACCAATCAAGGTCAAGGGTGTCGTTAAAGAAAATCGTCCACTGACCGTTACGCTGATAAAACTGTACTCTATGATTCCACCAATCCAGGAGAAGAAGCCGAATCCACCTCACAACGAGGCGAAGGTGCTGGCCACGTTCGCCATCGAGAAGGATGATTTGCAATGACTTTCGCCTCGATAGCTCGACAGTGGAATCTTTTTTTCTTCTCGCCCGTGTCACCATATCCGGTGGCAGCCTTTCGCATTCTCTTCGGATTGATGATAATCCAGACGGTCATATTCCTGGCGCCGGATCTCTATACTTGGTACGGCGTCCCCGGCATAGTAGAGCAGGAGACCGTGTACTTTGACGCCATGAATAAGCTGAATCTTCTGTCTCTGTATCCGGACAGCAATGACGCGCTGACGGTCATATATGCGCTCTTGATACTGGCCTCAATCTGCTTCACGATCGGATTTCGTGCCAGACTAGCCACTACCTATATCTTCATGGTTCTCGCCACCTTTGCGGGTCGCGACCTCTATCTGTACAACTCAGGCGACACGTTCATGCGAAGCATGGCGTTCTGGTTCATCTTCGCTGACTCCAGTCGAGTCTGGTCCATTGATTCAATGCTAAGCAGAAGGAAAGACAAGGATGCCCCAAAACTTTGCCCTCTGATCAGCGCCTGGGGCTGGCGCGCCATGCAGCTTCAGATAAGCCTGGTTTATTTTTCAGCATTCGGAGCGAAGACATCCGGCTGGTATTGGGCACAGGGAGAAGCCGTGTACATAGCATCGAGATTCGAGAGCCTTGCTCGATATCCGCTGCCTGTGTCTTTCGACGTAGACGTGATCAGCATGATCTTCACATGGGGTACGCTCGCAGTCGAATTCGCTCTCTGCTATCTCGTATGGATAAAGGAGATCCGCTACTACGTGTTGGTGTGCGGATTGTGCCTGCACCTCACGATCGATTGGGTGATGTGTATCCCTCAGTTCGAATGGTTGATGATTACTAGCTTTATATTGTTTATCGACACCAAGGATATATTGCTTGCGCTATCACTACTCAAATGTATGTTTTTCAGAAATCGACCGCGGGGCGAGCCCGTTCTGGAGTAAAGTCGAGCTCGTTCTTTAGCACGTCTTTATTGGCTGAAATTGTTAGCGGCAGATGTTGAGGCTCGCTGAGACCAGGGATCTGAGCGCTTTTGTCGCCGAGATCACTAGCTGGGGCTTTATCTAGCTCTTGCAACAATTTCGCCGCAGCCTTGTAGTCGTCGCTACTCGCTTTGAAGTGAGACTTCTTCAATTCATCATTGTCCTTAAAAATCTGAGCGACGATGAATTGGGCCACGCCTCTATTGTTCAGCTCTCGAGCGCGTGCGGCCTTCATCTGCCGGGATTCGAATTTGGAAAGGTCTCGAACGTTATCATTGTAGAGAGTGACCGCATCCTGAAAATCCATCAAGCCGAATTCAATGGTAGCTAGTTGATCGCGGCATGCTACTCTCTGAAGCAATGGCATAGATGAATCTCTAAGCTCATCCTTATAAAGGAGAACCTGTTTTCGTGCTTCCAGGTCTTTGTGATGGGCCATATACTCGAGAATCAGCTTCGATCTTACAGAAAGAACATAGGCTGGATCCCCGAGCGTTTTAGCTCCACGAAGTTCTTTGAGGAGATCCGCTTCGTTGTTGACCGGCACCTTGATGATCGGTCTCACAGTCCACGAGATCACCATAAAAGTAGTTACCAACCAGATCAGTACAATTGCCACCAGCACTCGTACTATCGTCATCTCATCGATTCTTGGGCGCTTCTTCTTTTTTGCCATTTATCAGCTCTTGGCGATCAGTCCGTCGCATGGATTAAAGTTATCGGTGGCATGATACTAAGCATAGAGCTTTTTGAAGACGTATAGGTTTTGGAGTGAAATTTATGGCCATTCAACGCAACTGGGTCCGGTTAACGATTGCCCTGTCCGCTGTTGCTGCGCTGGGTCCTATCGAGGCATCGGCAGAGCATAAGATAAGCGCTGATCTCGCTCCGCTTTTAGAGAAGGCATACAATGAAATGATTGGTGGACATTATCCGCCGGCAGTTCAACTCCTGAATAAGGCAGTCAAAACTGATAAAGACAGCATAACAGCCAGGCGCTACCTCGCTTTCGCTCTTATCAAATCGGGAGAACCGAGGCAAGCAATCGACCAACTCAACATCATCAGCAAGACAACCAAACCGACTTATTTCGAATGGTGCACTTACGGAGAAGCGTATCTGAGCTCCGGTGGACTTGATCAAGCAGAGAGCTGCTACAAAGAGGCACTAAAGACGACACCAAAGAATGACTATGCGAAGAGCGGATTGATAAGAGTCAGTATCAAGGGTGGCAACTACGATCAGGCACTGGAGCTGGCGGAGGAGGGGATGAAAGGCGCTAAAGGAAACGATACCTATAACTATTTCAAGAATCTTTACATAACTGCTCATGCTGCTCAGTCGCGCTCAGGCGCACCATCACACAGTTCACCCAGGCATGTCGGCAACACGGTGGTGTCACACAGCATCGGTACGCCACACGAACCGCCAATCAAGCAAACCAAGGAGCTTTTGAAGCGCGCGGCAGCAAAGGAAGCGGCTGAATAGAAGCCAGGAAACACCACTTGAAATCTGCCAGAATTAAGCACCTGTCACGAATCCAGCTAATTGACATCATTTTCGGCGACGTGATACGATTGGAATAGTTAAGAATCTGTTAGCGTCGTTTGGCCAATCGCCAAATGACCGGTATGAACATGTAAAACTCAGATATTTACTCCTGAGCAAAACGTTAATTCAGAAAGTGTAACTTACTAAATCGTTCTCCCTAGTAGTATTTCTCTCGTAACGTAATCAACAAAAAAATTTTTTGGCACGGTGGAACTTAATTATGACCCGTAGACGTCGTCAAATAAGAAGAAACAAGGCGGGAGCCATGGCGGCTGAGTATGTAGCTACTATGTGGCTCCTCTTTATTTTCATGTTCTTTCCAATTCTCAACCTCGGCTGTGTAGGTTTCAACGCGTTCTTCCTATGGTTCGCGACCAACTGTGCAGCCACTACCGGCGCGAAGTCACAGTGCTTTCAGGCCGCCGTACAGATACCAGCCGGGTCAGGCACATGGTATCCAGGTGCGTACGACACGGCACGCACCAGGGCTCTCCAGATCCGCAACATCTTTCCTGGCATCGGCTGGGCTATCGCTGCGGACAACCCTGAAGTGAAGCTCATCGCTCAGCCGATTGATCCTGCTTCCGGTCTCTCGACATACGAGCACATCGGACCTGGACCGGTACCGATGTCCGACAGAGACAAGACAGACACTGACGTCTATACACTGCTATTTCGCATCACGATTAGAGGGTTCGCGGCCCCGTTGATTGCTGTACCGTGGTTCGACGTTCCTGGACTCTCCAAGCCTATGGATCTCCTCGTCAATTCACAAGCCCAGTTCGAAAATCCGCCTGGACTAATGTATTAAAGAAGTAGAGATTTCAAAGTTTCGAGCCTCAAACTAAAAGTTTGGGGCTCATCATTTATAGGACTTTTACAGGCTTCATAACCGTTCAAGAATTCCTCACACTGCCCTCACAGTTTTCTCCTAGTGTGAGAGTAGGTTACTAGGGCCTATTTTTTCTTGGTTGTTTCAGACCAGTTACTAAAGGTAGTTGAAAAACAAAGGAGATAGTAAGAGCTATATGCTCAAATCATCTAGAAAAATACGTGATCAGAAAGGGGCTGCGGTAACAGGTCTTGTTATCGCGCTTATGTTCTTTATTCTCATGGCTGGCTTCTTTTGTTTCGACGCCAGTAGAGTACAGATGGCCCAGAGAGAATTGACGGCTACTTGTGACGCCGCCGCACTCGCTGGAACAGCCATGCTTACGAGTTACGACGTGAGTAACGACACCGGTCCCCCTGCATCACCGCTGCCGGCCGGGCAGAAGCTGCTCGACGCACAAAACAACTCAGGGGCTTACGCCTACAACATGTTCCTCATGGGGAACATTCTTGGAAGATGGGTACGCAACCAAACCAATTTGGTCTCCAATCTTGCCGGCTTGACCACCACCACAGATGGTGAATGCAACGTCTGTATCGGTCTGGTCAACCCACAAAACAACTTCGCTACAGTACCTCCTACTATTCCGCAGAATGCGAATGGTACCGCCATTGGTGTCTACGCCGGTTACGGATATCACCCGATATTCATTTCTTTCTTCGGCGTCGGCAACATCGGTATTAGAGCGAGCTCGGTAGGTGGTCTGCCTCAGGTGGACGCTGTCGTTGTGCTCGATCTTTCGGGATCGATGGACGACCTGACAGCGGTGACACTGGTCAAAAGATATTGGGACGCGCATCGAGGCTCGGCGAAAAACGAGCGCGATCCTTCTACCGGCTACAGCGGCAGCAACCCTGACACTCTCGGTTGGTCCGACGGACCGAACGAAGCGTACCAGGCGGTCAACCAGATGCTCGGTACAAATGCCTATGACGCTGCCACAATTCTGACTGCAGACCTGGGTTCACAACCATCCGGATTTCCCAGCATGGTGGGTCCCTCGTTCACTTCAGAAAAGACCGGTGCGCCTGACAGTGCCCCTGACTTCGATGAGTTTTCCGGTACGGGATGTATCACCTACCTGGAAGCACCTCACTGGAGCACCGACACAAGTCTCTATCAGTACATCCACCTCAACACCGCGGTGTCTCTGACGGGTACCTCGTTGAACGCTCTGCCTCCGCAGAATTTGGGGTTTTCTGAGAGAGGGGTCGCTGCTACACAACCCAAGGATACGCTCGTATTCAAGCGATTTTTGAGACACTCACCCGATAGAAATGACTTCAATAGCCCACCAGGCAACTGCCCTTGCGTAGTGTCCAGTGGCGGAAGTTTTTCACCGGTCAACTCCTATGGTTGGTCGATGTCGGGAGGACGAACTTCTCCATACAAGAATTACGAGACCGACCATTGGCACTACCCGTTGCCACCTTGCAGCTTCCAGTCCAACACTCCGGGTCCAGAACTTATCAACCATTCGGCGATATACACGGATCTCGTAGTCAACTTCGGTCAGCCGACCACCCAGGTAAAGCCGATTCAGCCGGCTTGGGGTCAGCAGATTTTCTCTGAGGTCAGCTATCAATTCAGCTCTGATGCCAGTGTCGAAGAAGACCCGGATATCCGCGGTCAATCTTATACGTTCGACAACATCGCTGTTCTGTGCGAAGCCGCCAGAGGCAATCTAGATGCTCCAGGCCTCAACGGCACCAACAACTTCGGTTCCACCGGACTGCACCGCGGATATGATCTCGCTGGCGGTAAAGGCGCGTATCAACAAAAGTACGCAGGCAACGCCACCGGCATGGTCACACATAACGGGACCGTGACACCGAAGATCGCATACCAGAAAGCGTACCAGCGTCTGGCTATGTGGTACTGCCAACCAATTGCAACAACATTGGACTCCTGCGATCAGGCGTTCTTCCAACGTCTAGCCGCATTGACAGACTGCCGATTCGGCCTGGTCGGATTCTCCGACCGATGGACATTATCCGGCAACCCGGTTTATAGCGTTTCGTCGTCGAACACTGGTGTCCTGGGTGGTTCCGCCGGTACCTCCACATCGCCAGGCTGCAACAGCTACTTCTACGACATCAGCTATCAGCCCATCGTCAACAGCAGTGCCAGAGCCTGGGACGGTCGACTCGGTCCATCCGACAACACCTGCGCCACTCTTCACGAAAACAGAGCGGATCAGTCAGCTGGAGGAGGGACTGGACTTGGATTCAGAGTTCCGAGATACCCATTGTCCACGACTATTTCGAAGAACGAAGCCTTGCACTGTATGCAGAAAGGTGACCCGACCCTGTCCACTGTCATTGCATGGTCCGATCCGAACCATGGTCACGGACTGTATCAGGGTAGAGCGCTGAGTATGACCCAGTGTTCGGAAGCTCTCGAAACAGCGAGACTATCGTTCGGACAGGCGCCTTACAATGGCGCATCGCGAGCAGGAAGTAAGCGCGCTATCGTCTTTTTCACAGACGGAGTGCCAGTACCTTCGTCTGAAGAAGCCCCAAGTCGAGTCACGGCTGGCGACTGCAAGTCGGATGGTATCGCTATCTTCTCAATCGCGCTGAACATGTTGGGTTCTGGACCGTTGACGGCACAACAAACAGCGTTCCTCGGCAACCACTCCAATGGACTGTCGGGTAAAGCGAAGAACGGCGGACGTGCATTCATCTGCAACAACGTCCTCCAGGTGCAACAAGCGTTCTCTGCAATCGCACGACGCTTGACGCAGTCTCAGAAATAAACAGTTATTCCCGATTGCGAATCACTCAAAGGGATTGCCTGCATACTCTGCAGGCAATTCTTTTTAGTTTTAGTTCTAGGTTTTAGTTCTAGGTTTTCAAATTCAAAGTTGTTTGCAGTTTTCACCAGGAGAAAGGCATTTTTCGCCTCTAGAAAAATTAATCTCGCGAACTTCCGATAAATCATTATATTTTCAGCTCGCCACAGCACATTTTTCTACTATTTCGGGGTTATTCGCCTATTTTGGGAACTATAAGTAGATGGACGGGTTTTCTAAATTGACAGAACTCACCGCCGACAAATAAGACCGTGACGGTGCGGCTTTTCACGTACACTTCACGTTCGATATCTACGATGTTAATGTAGGCAATTTCTCTTTTTGGAGGAGTCCTGTGAACAGTCAATCTCAGCGACCTAGGAGGCGTAAAAGCCTTCTTAAGCGCTTTAAGGGAATCACCGCTATTGAACTAGCGGCAGTAGTGTCGATATTAATCGTCATCTGCGCCCTAACGTTCAATATATGTATTCTTATATTTTCCGCGGATATGTGCGACCGGGCTTGCAGAGACTGCGCCCGAGCCGCCGGACAGATGTCCACTCCCAAGGAAGCGACTGATGCCATGAACGCTTGTCTCCGCCACCACAAAGCTTCGGCGATGGGTGCGGGTTACGTCATTACGGCTTTCACTGCGAATCTTCTCGTCTATGAGGACTACATCGATCACTCTTCGGATCCAGGTGGCCCGCCGACAATGACGGCACCTACCCAAACTACTACGAGTGATCCACAGGTACTAGCTGATCCAGAACACAAAGTGCCACCTCCAGTTCTCGGCGGATGTCCGGGACCTTTCGTGGTGGTACAGACCCAACTTACATCGCGCATTCCAGCGCCAATTTTCTTTTTTGGCGCTCACTTTCAAGGACGGAACCAACAAGGCATCGACACTGGCGACTTGATGGAATTCCAGAGTGTGTACACGTTCCCGATAACCAACACACTCGGTCCTCTTGCTATCGCGCAAACAACAACCAATCCAAACCCAACCGGTACGTCGGGAACTTCGACTACCAGTCCAACCACAACTCCAGTTATTGGAGATCCTGAACAGACAACAGGACAAAGCGGACCGGCAGGTCCCGGCGGTCCTGGTGGTCCTTTAGGTCCTCTTGGTCCCGGTGGTCCTAACGGACCCGGCGGACCGATGGGTCCTGGTGGTCCTTCCGGTCCTGGTGGTCCTCAAGGCCCTGGCGGTCCTGGTGGTCCTCTAGGTCCTGGTGGTCCTGGTGGTCCTGGTGGTCCAGCTGGTCCTGGCGGTCCTGCTGGTCCTGGTGGTCCTGCCGGTCCTGGTGGTCCTGGCGGTCCTGGTGGTCCTCTAGGTCCTGGTGGACCTGGTGGTCCTGGTGGTCCTGCCGGTCCTGGTGGTCCTGAAGGTCCTGAAGGTCCTGGTGGTCCTAAGGGTCCTGGTGGACCTGGTGGACCTGGTGGACCTGGTGGTCCTGGTGGTCCTGGTGGTCCTTCCGGTCCTGGCGGTCCTGGCGGTCCTGCCGGCCCTGGTGGTCCTGGCGGTCCTGGCGGTCCTGCTGGTCCTGGTGGTCCTTCCGGTCCTGGTGGACCTGGTGGTCCTTCCGGTCCTGGCGGTCCCGGTGGTCCTGCCGGCCCTGGTGGTCCTGGTGGTCCTGCTGGACCTGGTGGTCCTTCTGGTCCTGGTGGACCTGGTGGCCCTGGCGGTCCCGGAGGCCCTGGTGGTCCCGGCGGTCCTGGTGGTCCTGCCGGTCCTGGTGGTCCTGGTGGTCCTGCCGGTCCTGGTGGTCCTGCTGGTCCTGGTGGTCCTGGTGGTCCTGGTGGTCCCGGTGGTCCCGGTGGTCCCGGTGGTCCTGGTGGTCCTAAGGGTCCTGGTGGACCTGGTGGTCCTGCCGGTCCTGGTGGTCCTGGTGGTCCTGGTGGTCCTGCCGGTCCTGGTGGTCCTGGTGGTCCTGGTGGTCCTGGCGGCCCTGGTGGTCCTGGTGGCCCCGGCGGTCCTAAGGGTCCTGGTGGTCCTGGTGGTCCTGGTGGTCCTGGTGGACCCGGCGGTCCTGGTGGACCCGGCGGTCCTGGCGGTCCTGGTGGACCTGCTGGTCCCGGCGGTCCTGCTGGTCCCGGCGGTCCTGCTGGTCCCGGTGGTCCTGGTGGTCCTGGTGGTCCTGGCGGCCCTGGTGGTCCCGGTGGTCCTGGTGGTCCTAAGGGTCCTGGTGGACCTGGCGGTCCTGCTGGTCCCGGTGGTCCTGGTGGTCCCGGTGGTCCCGGTGGTCCCGGTGGTCCCGGTGGTCCTGCCGGTCCTGGTGGTCCTGGCGGCCCTGGCGGTCCTGCCGGTCCTGGCGGTCCCGCTGGTCCTGGTGGTCCTGGTGGTCCTGGTGGCCCTGGTGGCCCTGGTGGCCCTGGTGGCCCCGGTGGTCCTAAGGGTCCTGGTGGTCCTGGTGGTCCTGCTGGTCCCGGTGGTCCTGGTGGTCCTAAGGGTCCTGGTGGTCCCGGTGGTCCTGGCGGCCCTGGTGGTCCTGGTGGTCCTGCCGGTCCTGGTGGTCCAGCTGGTCCCGGTGGTCCCGGTGGTCCCGGTGGTCCCGGCGGTCCTGGTGGTCCTAAGGGTCCTGGTGGACCTGGTGGTCCTGCCGGTCCTGGCGGTCCCGGTGGACCTGGTGGTCCTGCCGGTCCCGGAGGTCCTGGTGGTCCTGGTGGTCCTGCCGGCCCTGGTGGACCTGGTGGTCCTGCCGGCCCTGGTGGTCCTGCCGGCCCTGGTGGTCCTGGTGGACCTGGTGGTCCTGCCGGACCCGGTGGTCCTGGTGGTCCTGGTGGTCCTAAGGGTCCTGGTGGTCCTGGTGGTCCTGCTGGTCCTGGCGGTCCTGGTGGTCCGAAAGGTCCTGGTGGCCCTGGTGGTCCCGGTGGTCCCGGTGGTCCAAAAGGCCCTGGCGGTCCTGGCGGTCCTGGTGGCCCCGGCGGTCCTGCCGGTCCTGGCGGTCCTGGTGGTCCTGGTGGTCCTGCCGGTCCTGGTGGTCCTGCCGGTCCTGGCGGTCCTGGTGGTCCCAAGGGTCCTGGTGGTCCTGGTGGTCCCGGTGGTCCTGCTGGCCCTGGTGGTCCTGCTGGCCCTGGTGGTCCTGCTGGCCCTGGTGGTCCCGGCGGTCCTGGTGGTCCCGGCGGTCCTGGTGGTCCTAAGGGTCCTGGTGGACCTGGTGGTCCTGCCGGCCCTGGCGGTCCTGCCGGCCCTGGCGGTCCTGGTGGTCCAAAAGGCCCTGGCGGTCCTGGTGGTCCCGGCGGTCCCGGCGGTCCTGGTGGTCCTGCCGGTCCCGGTGGTCCTGCTGGCCCTGGTGGTCCCGGCGGTCCTGGTGGTCCCGGCGGTCCTGGTGGTCCCGGCGGTCCTGGTG
>CAYQKX010000049.1:0-67399 GCA_964418155.1 uncultured Candidatus Obscuribacterales bacterium
CTGGAGTTCAGACGTGTGCTCTTCCGACGCGCTACCCTTAGCGCTCTTCTCCACACCGTCACCGGTGCTATCCAAAAAGGAGAAAAGGTAACCCTCGTCGGATTCGGTACTTTCGAGCGCCGCACCCGCCAAGCCAGAACTGGTCGCAATCCCCGCACCCTCGCTCCGCTTAGAATTCCTGCGAGCAAAGTGCCTGCGTTCAGAGCTGGACAAGAGCTCAAAGACATCGTCAATGGCAAATCCCGCCAAACGAACTGGGCAGCTCCTGGCGCCAACAAATCCACCAAGAAAAAAGCTAAATCGAAAAAGCGCTAATTTCGCTTAAGTCGCGTTAAGAAAACGCGAGGATAATGCTTGAAAAGAGGTTCTCAACCGAGAGCCTCTTTTTTCATGTAGTTTTCGTGGAACCTTAAATATTCAAGAAATCGAAGAAAATTTTCCCAACCCTATTGAGCTTGACATCCTTTTGAGACAGAATTAATTCATCTTCTCTCGATACTAATTACTAAATCCACAGGCGCCCGCCTGTACATCTCATCGCACAGAGCCTAGAAAGATTTGAACCAATGAACGAGCACATGGAAGCACTGCAGAAGCGGCTGAAGGAGCTTTTCGAACATAAAGCACAGGAGTTCAACCGTTATTCGGAGGAGCATCCGCACACAGCCCAAATCACGACTCAGGTAGCCGGAATGTACGAGGATCTGGCGCGAGTAATGAGAGCCTAACCTCCCTTTAGCCTAATTCCTCCCGAAAGAAGCGCCCCAGGCGCTTCTTTGTTTTACGTGGAAGCCCCATAGACAGATTGATGTAGATCCCATAAACTCCACTTGATTTCCCGGACAAGTTGAGTTCCAGACCTGATTTAAAGGCTTGTTCCTTCTACCCGACTATAATGGAGCATCCTATGGACACTCTGTTTTTCATAATTGCCATAGTCGTCTCAGTGCTTTTGCTTCTGGCAATCGCAATGCCCGAGCGCCTTCTTCCCGATGTGCCTAACAAGAGAAAGAAGACCGTCGGCAGCGCTCATTGGGGTGTCTATTCTGATTCCGACGCGACCCAGAGCGTTGGAGAGGTCGAGGTAAAACCTCTGGCATCAACACAAAGAACAGTGTACGGTGCGACATCTTACGCCAAAGGGAAGGGAGTCAAAAGGGGTCCATGAACAAAATCGGCTTTGGTCTGCTGCTCTTCGCCACTATCCTGTGGGTTCAACCAGCGCCTGCTTTGCCATCCAGTCAATTCGCCGGCGGTGTCACTCAGCCAAAGGATACTGGCAATAAGGTCGGTCTCGAGTTCGCGAAGACTGAGCAGTATCAAAAAGAGTTCTCAAATGCGGTCGAGGACGCCCGCAAAGCCTGCCAACTGTATCTGAAGGAGCATCCGGCTGCAGCAGATATGGCTATCGTCGCCGACATCGATGAAACTGTTTTGGACAACCGCCAACATTTCCAAGAGACTCCTGACTTTGACTGGGATAAATTCGTGGTCTGGGCCGAGCAATCGAAAGCGCCAACCTTGAGGCAAACGGCAGATTTACTGGATTGGGCTCGAAAAAAAGGTTTCGCCATCTTTTTCGTCACTGGTCGCCCTGAGAGTTTGCGCGCTGCCACGATTCGAAATCTCGTCCGCAACGGCATCGCATATGATGGCTTATATCTTCGTGCCGATAAAGATAATCGGTCCGCGATAGAAGTAAAAACCGAAATTCGTAAAAAGATAGAGCAGATGGGCTTCAAGGTAGTCGTAAACATCGGCGATCAAGTCTCGGATCTGGTTGGAGGTTATGCAGTTGATTGCGAAAAACTGCCTAACAAGATATATTTTGTCGACTAGATTTTTGTATCGACAAAGTTCCATAAGTCCAATCCGCTACAATTATCAGAGAACCATCGAACGCTTAGAGCACGAGCGTTTTTCATGACAAGCAGAGCTTCTATCCGATTCGACGAGCGGCAATGTACGCGGCTTGAGCTTTGGATTCTTTCGATCATGATTCTCTTGAGCCTGGGTTCAGTCTCCTGGTTCTTATTGTCGCACCCGAACCTGGTCTCAGCGGAAGCGGCCCTACGTATCGACATAGCGACGCATGTCCTTGACGGAAAACGCATTTATCTGGACATCTTCGACAAAGATCCGCCCGTCGGGATTGTGCTTTATCTGATTCCGGCCCTGATAAGTAAAGTTTGCGGTCTCGATTTACTCGTAACCTTCATTGTCTGCGCCACTCTCGCGCAGCTATTCTCTCTTGCCACCTGTTTATGGCTCCTGCGTCAGTCGGAGGTCGGAAAGAACGAATACGTGCTTTGTCTTTTCGCATTTGCTTTTCTGTTGATAAGCAACATTTTCATCTTCGAGTTCGGCGCGCACGAGCAGGTTCTCGTCTGGCTAGCTACTCCCTACATTTTGATTCGCTGGTTGCGCTCTCAAGGTGTGGAGGTTTCACGGGATCTCGCCTTTCTCATCGGTCTCGGGGCTGGACTGGCTTGTTGGCAAATCTTTTTCTATCTCGGCTTACCGCTTGTACTCGAAGTTCTTTTGCTCCTCGAAAGCAAAAAATTTATTGGACCGCTTTTTTGTCCGGAACTAGTCGGTTGCGCTATTGGTTTGGCTTCGGTGCCAATATTCTTTCTTCTGTCACCGGAGGCATCCGGCTTCTATTGGACCTCCATTTTTCCTATCGTGACTGCAGGCTTTGCCAAGATCGATCATACGGTGACCTATTGGTATGCATCGCCCGATGACAGAAACATGATCTACGCGGCGATCGGAATCTGTTTGACCGCGCATTTATTCCCACGAGTCGAGTCGCTCGGGAGAGTTTTCTATGTCTTTAGCCTCATCGGACTCGCTCTGTTTATTTTCGAAAAGAATGGAGAATCGGGGCAATTAATCTTTCATGTCGCGTTGGCCCTGTTCGTGGGCGCCATCATCTTTGGCGAAGCGCTCGAGCAATTGAATCGGCGCGGAAAGTTGCGACTATTGACACTGGCAATTCTAATCGTCAGTTGCGGCTTAATGGTAGTCTCCATGAACTTATGGAATACATGGGCCAGTGAGATTGCCACAAAACTCGATCCAAAACTATTCAAGCCTTACCAGATAATTGACAAGTACAGCAAACCGGGAGATCAAATTCTGTGGGCCAACGATAATCCCAACCCAGGTTACCCGATTGTGCTCGCATCACGACGTAAGACGACACCACCCTTCCTCTGGGGCTTTCCATTGCGAGTATTGAGCGAGAATGGAGAGGTCAATCAATATGGAGCACCAACCGAAGCATCACCGGTTCTGACGGCGTGTGCCAGCAGTCTGATTGACGAAGGAATTGCCAAGTCAATAACTAACGGCGAGCCCAAAATTATCGTGTTCCAAGTGGGACGGTCAGAAGGCTACTTGAGGAATAATCCCAAAATAGCCATGGCGCTCGAAGCCAAATATAAGGCTGTCGATGATAGTCCTGTGCCAGGCATGGAGCCGACATACTCAAGCGGAATCGGCTACATATACGTCTTCTTCGTGAGGAAAACGTGACCACCAAAGAAGGCAGGTCGATAAGAAACCGGCACACCTTGATCATTGCGACAGGGTTAGGGATAGCGCTGATCCTATTTACCGCTTGTTCGACGCTTGTCCTTCGCCATCCGCTCAGGATAGGTCACGATCAGGCCCAGTACGTGCTTATCGGTAAAGCAATGCTTGAAGGTGCGCGACTGTACATCGATATCGACGACAATAACCCTCCGGCGATTTGTTTCATTAACATGGTGCCAGCATTTTTCAGCAACTTGCTCAACGAGCCGGCTCCGATGGTTTTTTCCTTTTTCACTATTGGATTAGGCTGTTATTGCTTTGGCATGTCGCTGTATCTCTACTGGCAAGCCAGACCAATACTCAATAATCCTGGGATAGTCGCCTTTATGGTGTGCGTGCCGGTCTGGATACTTCTCGACCTTCTGGAAGTGGGCGCCTGGGTTTACCAGTTCGGTCAGAGAGAGCAGCTCTGCATGCTCACTTTCCTACCAATGTTCATGCTCAGCTTTCTTCGTGCTGAAGGGGTGAGCCTGCCGAAGCCCTGGATGACTTTTCTAATCGGTCTGCTTGCGGGATTCGGCATAGTAATCAAGCCGCCTATTTTCATTTTCCTTCTGTTGTCGCTCGGTCTGCATAGAAGCAAATCAATCAAAGCACTGATCTTTAGACCCGAGCTATTCGGCATGGTTACAGCCGTTCTACTTTACGCTGTTGCCATCCTGCGATTACCGGAGGAAAGTCGCAAGCTTTATTTCGAGATGATCGTACCGATCCTGTTGATTGGTTACACGTTTTTCGATCGTAGTCTGATATGCATCTTGAACTACTATGGCACTGATTCTCAGTACATCTTCTGGTGGTCACTTCTGGCTGGTGGATTAGCTATTTATCTTCGCAGTGTCAACAACTTTGTTGGACCGGCATGTGTGCTGATGTTCTGCGGATACTTCATGTACTTGTTACAAGGCAAAGGCTTTCCGCTTCATATCATGCCGCTTTGGATCGCGACAGCTTCGATTTGCAGTCTTGAAGCAGTCACTCTAATTGCGCTTGCCTTCAATCAAATTCGCGCCTTCTGGCGAGGGACGCGTAATTTTCAGCCAAGCTTCTGGGAAAGCTCAGCTGGAGAAGAAACGAGATTAGGAACAAGAACAGGATTTGGAATTGGAAGACCAAGACGAATCGGAAAAGGCAAATCACGAGTTGGACCCAGTCGATTTCCAACCCTCCATGTAATATTTTTCCTTTTCGATCATTCGTTGCGCAAAGCACTGCAACGATTTGCGACCTTTAAGTTATTCCTCGCGTTACTCATTCTCTCTTTTCGCCAGGGAGTTGCAAATCGGATTGCTCAACTCAGAGATCTACCGTTTACGATCAAGAATTCATTGTTGTATTTGAGCCGCCGACCATCTTTTACTCGACCATCGACGCGACAATCGACGACCAAGAACCGCTCCTACAAACGCAGAGCCGCGATTCGTTCGAATCTCGTGCTCAACATGTTTCGAGATTTTAAACTGTTCCAGATCGAATTCAGTCACTTTCAGTATCATTTAAAAATATTTCCTAGGACCAGAGTCAATCTGCTCTTTTTCGCAATCGCTATCGTTCCATTTCTCTGGTGGACGAATGCGATTCTCGAGAAAGACTTTCGGGATGGGTATGGTGAGTTGCGCTTTTCTCTTTCAAGAATCGGCTATGGCGGTCTCTGTTCTAAATACGACATTCCCCTGATCGGGGAGGAAATACTCAAATATACGGAGATGGGAGAACCGGTGGCTGTGCTCTGCCGCTCGACCGAGCCCGGCGCCGTGGCAATCTTGCAACTGAGGAGAAAGCCGGCTCTAGCACACTTGGAAGTTGGTCGCTTGTGTTGCTTGATGCATGTCGAAGGTGTGGCTCCCAAAGGTTGGGCCGAGCGCTTCCAGGCGTACCGGCAGAAGTACTGCAATGAACTCATCTCCGACATTCTTACCCAAAAACCGAAAGTCGTTTTTATTCAAATGTGGCAGACTACCGAATTTCTTGAAGCTGTCGATTTCTCGAAGCGAGCCATGAAAGACTACGAGAAAATAGGCGAATTCTCTGATTTCATTGGCTATAGACTGAAAGGGACTAAACCGAAAGATATCGGTCCGTATTATGTGCCGGCAATGAACGTGCTCGACGAGCTCAAATAGCGCTGCAGGAAGCAGCTGTTCGTTCCAGTTAGCGAACCAATCTTCCAGAAGTGAGAGTACCGCGTCCGATCAATCCGATGTCTCGCAACAATTGTGCTTGTGCGATGTTGAACGTGATAATCGCATCGGCCTTGTTGACCAGAGCGTTGGTAAAGTCGCGTTGGCCGTTAATGACATCAATATTGGTGCCTACTCCGTTAGCAAGGCGCACTCGGGCGAGGCGCAGCTCCTCGGCTGCGGAGATCACTTCTTTTGTAGAGACTTCAATCTGGCGTTCGGCTGTTTCACTGGTAAGGTAGGAATCGCGAACCTGTTGTAGTACCAGCATCAGCTCCTGATTCGCTTGAAGCAGCGCTTTGCGCGCAAGCGCTCTGTTTGATTGAATATTGGCAAGACTGGTGGTGCCGGCCGCCTCGAAATTCCAATCGACTTGAAAGCCGATGTTGTAGGAGGCCCTGACCTGTCGGTTAACAGGACCGGGCGGAATATATTCCTGGCCGGAAGGCAAAACGAGTGTAGTTCCTGGTGCGCCACCGAAGCCCAGACTTGAGTTGTCGACCGCGAATGACGGCCCGCCGGTTCGAATAATCGGCAAAGCGATTGGTGGTCCCTGTAGTGCCACTGGATTAAAATCCGGTTGAGAGAAAACAATACTTTTGCCGAGCGTTGCACCACTGCCGGTGGTGCTAGCGAAAAAATTCAGCTGCGGATAAAGTGGTGCCGCAGCAACTTGCACATTGCGTTTCGCCGCGAGACGAAGCTGTTCGAATTGTTTGAGCTCAGGTCGATTCTGGACCGCCAACTGAATCAGTCGATTAATATCGATTGACGGATCGATCAAGCGCACTTTTCGAACTTGACTCTCAACGGACAATAGGTTGACATCAGTATCGAGATTGAGAACAGTACCCAGTTCAATTGCCGCTCTGCGCAAGCTCACTTCCTGCGTCAACAAATTTTGTTGGTCACGGGCGAGTTGCGTTTCTGACTGCAAGACTTGAAAGCGAGTACCGGTACCGGCGCGCTCCAGCTGGTCGTTGAGATTCACCTGAGCTTGAGAAACATCGACGGCTCGAGTTTGAATCTCCAGAAGGGCCTCGTTGCGAACCATCAGATAGTACGCTCGGGTCACTGCCAGTAAGGCATCATTGACGGTGCTGAACAGCTGTTGCTTTGCCGCCTTATAAGTGTGCATATTAGATAGCGCACCAAATACGACACTGCCTCCCCGAAAACCATAGAAATTGAAACCGGCAGAAGTAGTGACGTTGGGCGTATTGAAGTTGACAGGAATGATACCACCGATAAGCCTTGAACCTTTGAGATACTCCTGCCGGTAATTGGTGAATATGTCAGGTAAAAATCGACCGACTGAGCCATAAAACAACCACTTCCGCGAGTCCGCTTCTGAGTTTTGAATTCGAATTGCCAGGTTATGATCCAACGAATAGTCGACACAATCGCTCAGCGAAATCGGTCGGGTGTATCTCGCTTCAAGACGGATAGGCGGCAGTTTTCCACCCAAGGGGATCATCTGATCCGGCATCGGAATTCTAAGCTCAATTGATTCCGGTTCTAAAAACCGTTTTCGGAATTCGCTTGCCTGCGTGTCTATTACCTCGAAATCGCGCTTGCGCTCCGCGCTGTTGAGACTGTCTTGATTACTGGACTTGGGTCGCCTCGTAGGTACGGCAGTGGTGTCTGACGCAGGCTCTTCGATTGGCCCCGTCAGATCTGAAGGTAACTCCAGTCGTCCCGCTTCGGTCGGATTGCCGCCATCGGTAAATGTGCCGCCTTGACCGCTGGAGCCCGAAGGGAGAGGCGGCGAAGGAATCTCGCGCGATCTTGGCTCGGTAGCGTTCAGAACGTCATTGTTGTTCGCTCCCGAGCGGGGATTTTCCGGAGTAGACTGGGCCACCTCGATGGCAGGTCTCTTAACGTTAGTTGGCGCTGCTTGACCCCATGCTGGCAAGATCATGAGTGAACAGGCCACAAATGAAATACCAAATGCGACTTGTCTTCGGGGACAACATTTGGCGCTCATTGTTTCATCACTGAAAGTCATTTGAAGGTTACCTTGCGCTGTAGCACGCTATATCAACTTACGATCCGGAGAAGAAAGAATCTTAGAAAAAAATCTCACCTGCTCACTTAACCAATTTCTGCACCAATTTGAATTTCTCTGTGCCAGATTCGACCAACATTTCGAAAAGCGCGGTTTCTACCGAGGACGGTACCGCTCCGGAGCCTACTATCTTCTGGATTCCCAGCGTTTTATTGGCAGGAATGCGACTTGTTACCGCATCGGTAATCAAGTGGACATCAAAACCTCGAAAGATGAGGTCATGGGCTGTTTGATTGACGCAGACGTGTGTTTCAATCCCACTCAACAGAATCTGGGTGCGCCCGCAACCTGACAGCCACTTGTTGAGCGACTCTTCCCCAAGTGCACTGAAACATGCCTTCTCGAAGTATTCATGAGATCCGAGACAACTCGATAGTTCTTCGACCGTTTTGCCGAGCCCTCTTGGATACTGCTCGGTCACAACAACCGGAACCTCGAGTATTTTGGCGGCTTCGATCAAGATCGAGATACTTTTCGTGAGCTCATTGAAATCAGAGAGTACTTTGCGAAAACTTTCCTGCACGTCTATGATGAACAGAACTGCTTCAGATCTATTCAAAATTCTCGGATGTCTCATGTGTACTTCACCTTAGCAACCAACGAGATACGACAGCCGTCTTCTCGTCGGAATACGATCGCCATTCGCGCTAGTATATTTGTTTGTCGCGATTGAAAAGAAAGAGGTTCCCGACATGAGCACATTCTCAACGTAGAAGGAGTCGAGGAAAATTGCCGCCGCTTCTTGCCAATTACTATCTCACCTACAAGTGCAACTCGCGTTGCACCTACTGCGACATTCCGGTAAAGCCCGAGAATATTCCAATCAAAGAGACCAGCGCCGAAGTAATCATTGAAAACCTGGCTGCGCTAAAACGGCTGGGCGTGAAGGTCGTCGACTTCACCGGCGGCGAGCCGCTCATATACAAGAAGCTGCCGGAAGTATTAAAAGCGGCAAAGGATATGGGTTTCTTCACCAGTGTGGCTAACACCGGAACACTTTACCCTAACAAAGCCAAAGAACTGGCCGGACTTATCGACGATCTAAAATTCTCTCTATCCACGATTGATCCAGAGTCCTACAAGAAGGAGCGCGGCATCAACGGCTTCACAAGGGTAATCGAAAGTATCAAGATCGCCAAAGCGCTCGGAGAGCAGCCGTCGATCATAGCTACGGCGACACCAGAGTCGATCTGGCACATGGAAAACGTCATCGGTCTAGCCCAGGAGCTAGGCGTGGTGGTGCTTCTCGGACCGGTGTTCGACTATTTCGGTCAGGACACACTTGGCGAAGACGGGGTTAAAGAGCTGCACCGCCTATCGAAGTTTGACAACGTCACTGTGAATTGGGCATTCACGCAATTTTTCCTGGATGGCGGCAACCAAATCAAAGCGCCGCGCTGCCGTGCTATTTCGTCAACAATCGTAATCTCGCCGGACGATCATCTGCTCCTTCCTTGCTATCACATGCATGACGAGAGGCTGAAAATCAAACACGAGAACGGTCACTCCAATCTCGACGAAATCTGGCGTTCGCATCACGTTCAGGAACGCCGCAAGATGGAAGGAGCCTGGGATTTCTGCCAGGGCTGTACGATTTGGTGTTATTTTGAAACATCCTTTCTCTGGCCGCCGGACAAGTATTTCTTCCTCAATCTGAAAAGCAAAGCCCGTTGGGGCAAGGAAAAGGTAAAGCAGTATTTGGAGATCAAGCAAGGCATGAAGTTGACGCGAAAGCTGGCCGGCAATCGCGATGCCATCCTTACGGCAATATCCGCCAATCCCCTCAATCAACCAGCAAAACCGGTAAAACCGCTTCAGCAGGTAGAAACAAACCGCAGCGAAGAAGCCGACAGAGTGCCGGACGACGATTTAACGGGCATTCCGGTTGCGATATCGTCGGACTTATCCGGCATTCCGGTGAGTATAGATAAAGGTTAGGTTCGATTGCCCATTGTCGAGAGCCGCTTTAGCGAGCGGTTCCTGCAAACTCCAACGCAGGTCATTATGACAAGGTCTGTTCTTTTGCCAGTACAGAACCCGCAGTTGTCATCAGGCGACTGGCGCACGTTCGAGTCTGGATCTGCTCAGCACTCGGTAATATTTCGTTCTCCGCCATTTGCTCAGCGCGAAATATTTGGTATAAAGGACTACACGCGGGGCGTTAGCGCAGTTGGTAGCGCGCTTCAATGGCATTGAAGAGGTCACCAGTTCGACCCTGGTACGCTCCATAATTTAGATAGGATCAACCGATCCGCGACTTGGATTCGCGGTATTTTATGCCGAGCCCATTGCTTAAAAGAAGAGGCGACATTCTTCATGTCACCTCTTCGCTAAAAAACGTTTACGTCTTAATCTAACCTATTGCATCGCATTCATAGCCAACGTGCGCGGCTTGACGTGATAGGCAAAGGCGGCGTCATTGGGATCGAGCTGCATCACCACTGCTGACGTTTTGATAATCTGAGCGGCCAGTTTTCTGGCATCCACATGATTAGATTTCACGATGGCGTTCAGCGGTTTAATCGTGCTGATTGCAGAGTGGATTGAGAAATCGCTGACGAATGCGGTTGCATTCGTCACTTTATGTTTCCGAACTGCTTTATGCATGACAGATTCGATCGGATTGATCTGGCAGAACGAATCCGCCGCCTTGCTCGAGATAGCAATGTGTCGGCCTGGCGACAGCGAGATGCTGTTTCCTTCGACCTCTACACGGACGCTATTCTTATGCTGATCGTTAATGTCGTAAACAGATAGGTGATCGTGACCGCAAACGATCAATGCGACAGAATCCTTCTCAAGGAACACTAAGCCTTTCGGCGTGACAACCTTGGTGTTTCTAGAAGGCGCAAAAAGCAGGTGTCCTTCTCTGACGGTCATGTTGTCGGTGTGAGCAACGAAGGCAACATCTTCGTCGCCCGAGTGAGATGTGAGTGCGGTGGACAGATCCATATCGGAGCATACGTGCACATCTCTGCTAAGCTGGCTGGGCTCGTATCTCACCAGGTATGAATCATTCGGAGATGAGGTTGCGAGGCTAATATGATTTTCTGCTATGTTAGCAAACTGTGGTTGTGCAGTGGTGGCATATACGACACCATCGTGGAGAGCCGTCTGCGCCGCAATCGGTTCGATTCTACCAAACATGTTTTGATCGAGAACGGGAATCGACGGTGCACTGACGGAGGTTTTCGGCATAACGTCCGCGGCTTTCAAGGCGACGGTCTCAACCGAAGCCGTAATCGGCGGATCGGCTGTGACGACAGAGAGGTTGCCGAGAGTTATCTTGTTGACGCCGGCGTTGTCCGAACCATTACTGATCAGCACAGTCTTATCGATAGCATTCACGAAGGCGACGCCTGTCGCTACGACGATACCTCCAGCCGGCCCTTCAAAGAATGCCACGCCCTTGCCCTGGATATTCGTCGCCACGTTAACTGGTGGCGTTGTGTTCGTTGGTTTCTTGGGCGGCTCGCCGATCGAGATGATAGTATTGCCGCCTTTCTCTCCTGCCGTTTCCACGACTGCGTTTGATAGCAGGGCGATTGCGCCATTGGTCACGTCGGGATTGATCAGCGTGATCGATCCGTTTTCTGCGTGGATTCTATCGTCGACGGTCAAGATTCCGCCGGTGCCACCAGTTATCTCAATGTCGCCCTGCACGTTGAGCTTATCCACCGTCAGTGCACCACTTGTTTGCAGCTCGTAGGAACCGCTTGCGGCCGACTCTCGCAAAATGGTCAGACTCGCTCTCTGATTAACGAGCCTGACGCTACCATTGATACTGTCAGCCTCGAAAACCGCTGCATCAATGACGAACGGCTTCTTTCCTATGGCTCCATTGTCCGTCCTCAAGGTGACATCAGTGGCAAGCAGGACCGCGTCGTCAGACGAGGATATTCCTCCTCTCGTGCCTTGAGCAGTGAGCGCGACTTCATCAGTATTGTTGATTGCGCCCGAATCGTTGAGTTTGATACCACCATCATGGTTGATTACCTCGATGCGACCAGCTGAAAGAGATCCAAAGGTTCCGTTCTTAGTAGGTTTGGTGTCTGCACCCAACAAGAATACTTTCTTGAAGTTGGACTCCAATACGATTTCTCCATCAGTGGCGGTCAAATTACCGGTGAAGACGAGGCTGGAACCCGCGTCAAAACGATACTTGCTGCCACCATCAGTTCCACTGGCGTTGATCCCGTTCGTGTCGACAAAAATGGACCCGGCACTGCTGACATCGATGGTGCCACCATCGCCGCCACCAGTGGCAAAAAACAATAAATTGGTACCGATGTTGAGGTCAGTGTCGCTTCGCCTCGTCAGGGAGATACTTCCACCATCGCCGAGGTTAGTTCCGTTTGCACTCAGCGAAATAGGAACATTTCCGAGGATGTTAAATACGTCGATACTTATCGAACCGCCATCATCATTGGGTTGCGCGACGACACCGACGACGTCGGCTTGAAGATTTCCGCCGGAAAGAACAGTAAGATCCGACGTCACCAAGATACCGCCCATAACGATATCGCCACCACGGATCGGGCCAGAAGTAAACGCACCGGAATTGACCTGTCCTTGAGTCGGACCAGCTGCGATCTCAATTACAATCTTCGGGCTCACACCTGGATCTACGACACTTAAGTTGACCTTGGCTACATTGCCGCTGCCACCTGTAGTGACGATCTCGTCAACGACAATTGCATTGCCGGAATCGGCGGCTGCCATAACGGTGAAGTTACCGTTGGTTCCTGCACCAGAGCCTCCTGTCATAACAGGCACACCGGTCAGATTAACAAAGCCGGTGCCCAATCCGCCGAAGGCAACGATCTGAATATTGCCACCATTAGTAGTGGTATCAGATCCGGATTGTAATGCTGTCACCCCTGTTAGATCTACGTTGCCGCCAGGGCCGGATCCGCCTGTGATCTCGAGGTCATCGGGTACGGTAAAAGCCGCACCGGCAACGATTGTAATTGCGCCGCCCGTACCTCCGGAGAGGGACGTGTCGATCGTAATGCCATCAGCGCAAGTTATGTTGGCACCGGCGATAATCGAGAGAGGCTCTCCGTTCGTGATAATAGAGGCATTAATCACCACATTGCCGTCACTGCTGATAAGCGGATCCCCTGAGACATTCAGACTCCCGAGGATCAAATCACCAGTCGAATTAAATTGTGCTGACCCACCGGTGATGCTTACTTCCGCGGTAACATCTGCGACATTTGCAGCCACAGCGCCATCGCCCGACTCAATGTTTAAGTGCTTGGCATGCCAGTTTCCACCGACCAGTGTTGTATTCGTCTTGTTAATGGAGTCAGGATTAGTTGCAATCTCGATATTGCCGTTCAGGGCGCGGAATTCACCGCCTGTAGCTTCTATCAAAAGGCTTGTGTCGACGGGAGCGTCAACTTTGACATTTGCGTTCGCCGATGCAACCAGACCTGAGTTGACGAGGTTGGCTGTGGTCAGTACAACGTTGCCGTTCGCCTGGATGTTAGAAGTATTTCTAAGACTGTTGCCGGCAGAAATCTCCAAACTGCCGGAGCTTACGATTTGACCCGTGTTATCGAAATTCCGATCGGCTCTCAGTGACAGGTCAACGGCTTTATTAGTCGCTCCGAACTGCGCGGCAATTGATTCCGGTGTATTTGTACTGATCAAGCCACCTGCATTGTTGATGTCTCTAGCGGCGATCGAAGCTTTGCTTTTGTCTTGATTCGTTGATACAGCATAGATTGAACCGTAGTTCGTAAGGTCATTGGTCACGCGCAAGCCGTCGGCGCGTCGACCAAAATCTCCCGCGACTGTCACCTTTTCAGGGACAACAAACTCACTAGCACGAATAGTCTTTCCGTTGTCACTGACTACATTTATATTGAGTTCTCCACCAGAAGCGGTGCCCTGCGAATTTAGAACGAGCCCCTGGTATCCCGTGGTCAGCTTCTGACTGAGCGCTGCGAACTCCGCGACTGTCACCTTACTGCCGGCGCCAATCACTTTTGATACGCCTCCAACCTCAATAGTCACAGTTCCATTATTGACGGCATCGCTTCCCACTGTGATACCAGCTACAGTATCAGATAGATCAAACGAGAGTCCGTTGAGCGATCGGCCAGGACCAGCTTCACCGACAATCTGGCTATTCCTGGTCACTGAAGCACGGGCGATCGGGTTGTTGGAAACGCTCGGAAGAAGGCTAAGAGGTACTGAAGTCTGTACCAGGTGCGCCCCTGCATAGTTGAAAGTCCTGGCAAGATCGGGATTGCTTCGCAGAGATTGACGCAATTCGCGGCGTTCTGCGCGATTCATGGTTCTGGGGTTGAAATCGTCGATTCGTCGTGAGATTCGGTCGGCTGGATTGGCGTACCCGACAGACGGGGTCAAACAAATTAGGATCGCAGCGAAAATAGCGGACTCAGGCAGTCTGGAGCATCTCGAGACGTTTTCTTTTTTGATTTTCATTGAGGAAGTCCACCGCTGTAGTGATAGTGCCCAGACACGCAGAGGTGCCGACGACAAACTAAGGAGGCTCCTCCGCCCCGCGTATCTTACTGCATACAGATGAGTTCTTGATTAACGCCACTGGAGCTATTTTCCGGAGACGCCATTCAATCCTCGCCTGCGATGCCGGACGCGGACAGGTGACCTGTCCACTTGACCGACACCACAGAAGTATTCAAACTCGTCGGCGAGGTTAGAGACAATTCAGGGATGGTTGGACTGGGCGGATAAGTCGGGTAGAGAGAGACGAACGCGGCGCCATGGTAAGAATTCACTACTGGACGTGGCAACTCGCCATCGCCAATTTTCGGACATGTCATGCCGCTTGTCCTCACCGAAAGCTGCTTCGAAACGTCCGCATTTGAACGTCTGCGCGCCATGGTCAATTAGCAGATCGCTTTGGTGTGGGTAGCTGGGATGACAGCCTCAGCCCAACCCCAGGAGCATTTCGATTTGATCTGGCAATGTCATCGGATCGAATGGCTTCATTATCACCCCGATGGCGCCCATCGCGACATAAGATTCGACCTCGTGGGTCTGAACTTTGGCCGTCATGAAGATGACCGATGGAGCGTCCGAACCATACTCATCCTTGATCTGTTCGTACAACATGACGCCGGTCACATCAGGCATCATGACATCCAGCAAGATCAGGTCCGGACGCAACTCCTTTATGCGAGCGAGCGCTTCACGTCCATTACGAGCCTGCCTGAGCTTCCAATCGGACAGCCCTTCCAGGCTCATCTCAACAATCATGCGGATGTTATCGTCATCGTCCACGATCAATACATCTTCAATTCGCTTACCGATAGCCGCCATCGAACAGACCTCAGCAGTAACTTCGCTACTCTCCATCGGACTGCTCCTTGACGAGTCGAGCCGTGGGTTCAACCGACATTTTCGCCAGCACGCACCCGCAGCTCACTGTGACAGTCACTCGTGCTTCGTGAGGACATCTGGCACCAGCACTGAGGGCAGTGCACACCGATGGATGGGCGGCGTGATCCATGAATTCCAAGTTTACTCTTATTGATCATCCACAGGTCTGGTGAACACCAGGTGAACTTCTGCTTAGAGCATGCCTGTAAGCAGTAGAATAAGAGTGTCAGGAGACCCACCACTCATGTCAAACGAATCTGAGCCACAGACGGTGGTCAACCCATCAAGTCTGCTCGATGCGCTGATGCAGTCAGCGGGACATATCGGCATTCTTCATCGCGCCGTCGAGTCTGCGCGCAACGGGATTTGCATCACCGATGCGACGGCTACGGACAACCCGTTAGTCTACGTCAACCCAGCTTTTCTCGAGATGACCGGATACACTCTCGACGAGATAGTTGGTCACAACTGCCGGTT
This sequence comes from uncultured Candidatus Obscuribacterales bacterium, assembly GCA_964418155.1. GTDB lineage: Bacteria > Cyanobacteriota > Vampirovibrionia > Obscuribacterales > Obscuribacteraceae > JADYXR01. The sequence continues at coordinate 15,703 of CAYQKX010000049.1, forward strand.
TCTGCAGGGTGCGGATCGAGACCAACCCGAATTGCAGATCGTTCGTCACTCCCTCGCAGCCGGTCTTCCTTGTACCGCGATTCTCCGCAACTACAAAAAGGACGGCACTCTGTTTTGGAACGAACTCAGCCTCGCGCCTGTTTTCGACGGTCAGAAGCAGGTTGTCAATTTTATTGGAGTACAAAATGATATTAACGCGAGGAAAGACGCCGAGCAAAGAGTCTCCGAATTTCACTCGATGGTTTCGCATGAGCTTCGGACTCCGTTAAGCTCAATCCGCGCGTCGTTGGGTCTGGTCATCGACGGCTCGGCAGGAGAGATCCCACCGTCGGCGAAGCGCCTCATTCAAATAGCGAGCCAAAATGCAGAACGGCTGCTCAAGCTCGTAGACGATGTACTGGACTTGAAAAAGATCGAGTCTGGCAAGTTGATTCTGCATTTCGAAATGATCGAGCCGGGAAGCTTAGTACGCGACGTTCTGGACTCACTCCCCGCTATCACAGCGAATGGTATCAGTATAAAGAAGAATATTGCTAAAACAAAACATTTTTGCGCCGATCGTGATCGCGTGTCTCAAGTGTTGATCAATCTGCTCGCCAATGCCATCAAATTTTCACCTCCCCGAAGTGAAATCGTAATCACCGTAGAAAACCAACGCGATGCTGTAAAATTCAGCGTGAAGGATCAGGGTCCGGGAATACCACCGGAAGGACAGGGTAAGCTCTTCATGAAATTTCAGCAGCTCGACTCGTCCGATACTCGTCCTCATTCGGGCAGCGGCTTAGGGCTCGCCATCTCCAAGACAATTGTTGAGCTGCATGGTGGCACAATTGGTGTCATGAGCGAGCCCGCACAGGGGAGTACTTTCTGGTTTACCTTGCCACTGGTGCCAAAGGTGGAATGAACGATGGCAAAAATTTTGCTCGCTGAGGATGATGAAGATCTTTCCGAAGTCATCACATTTGCGCTGAAAAAAGCGGCGCACATTGTGCAACAAGTCTACAACGGACGAGATTGCCTGGATTTTCTCGCTACGTGCAAATATGACCTAATCATTCTCGACTGGATGATGCCTTTAAAATCCGGGATCGAAGTGTGCAAGACATACCGCCAGCAAGGCGGTAGCACACCAATTCTGATGTTAACGGCTAAGACGAAAATAGAGGATCGCGAAGAGGGCCTCGATACCGGCGCGGACGACTATCTTACGAAGCCTTTCGATCAGAGAGAGTTAGCCGCAAGAGTCCGAGCGCTTCTTCGAAGACCGGATGCAGTCGTCGGCAACATTCTCCAGGGAGGAATTGTATCCTTGAACACGGTCACCGGGCAGGTTCTGGTTGGAGACAAATCCGTCCATCTGCGTCCAAAAGAGTTCACGTTACTTGAATTCCTGCTCAGACATCCGAACCAATCATTCACTACTGAAGCGCTTCTTCAAAGAGTTTGGCTAGAGGACGGCGCAGCCACACCTAGCAACTTAAAAACGCACATCAAACTACTCAGGAAAAAGCTTGATTGTGGAGACGGAGAAGAGTCGATTATCAAAACAGTGCGTGGTCGCGGTTACCTGATCGAACTTTGAGCGAATTCCGCTCGCGCTTGATCGAATTCCGCTCGCGCTTGATCGAATTCCGCTCGCGCTTGATCGTATTTGCTCGCGCTTTGATCGAATTCCGCTCGAACCTGCTCGAACCCCGAACGAACCTTGATCCGCTGTTTACAACTTGCGAGCCTTGCCTTCGCGCCGAAACGTCATCGGTCTAATATGTGCTCCGCATAAGCAGATTTCAGCTAGGTAAGTCATCTGAATTTGGCAATCACGAAGGGACATTGCTCAGGCGGGCAGAATCGCTCGACTCCAAAAGGACATCCCAGTGAAGCCGAACTATTCATCGACTATGTGGAGAAACTGCACGGAGCCTGCTCACGCAAATATGAGCAATTATATGGCGCTGATTTCTGGTGCTCAAAGGAGCCCGAACGCTGGAAAAACAAACGTTTGTTTCACGCTTGCCTCAGGTCAAAAAAGAAAAAAAGTGAAGACATCGTGACGTATGTTTCGCCCGCTTACATCAAAGTCTCGCCAATGAGATCTTGATGATGATCTGAGAGCTCAAGCGCGGGCCGGACGCTCACCGAAGATCATCTTGCAATAAACCCGAAAGTTGCACATCTAGTTCATATACAACGTTAACGACGTATACTACGACAAGTAACGATTACTCTTAACTGCGCGTCTTTTGTCCAGAAGATCCGGAGCGACCCCATCAACGTACCCGCCATGCAGCTATATACGAAAAATTCGGACAATTCCAACTTTGACCTGACGAACGTTTTCTCTGGAGAATGTGATCCGTTGAAAGGTATGGCAAATGAAAAGACGGAAGTGAGAGCACGATGAGACGATCAACAATTCTATTGACGGCAGTAGGGGCTCTGACACCAATCATGGTATCGCTCATGGCGCTTGCCTCGGAAAGATTAGTTGAGTCACCGGAAAGAAATTCGATCTATATCGCCTATCCCAAAGAGGGCACTAAAGTAACCGCCTCATCAACCTTTGTTGTGGGAGCGGCAGAACCGGGCAAAACGCTCGCTATTAATGGTTCTCCAGTGCGGAAGAATGAGCAAGGATTTTTCGCACACGTGGTTCCTTTGAAAGGCGGTACCAACGCTTTAGTCTTGTCTTCGAGTGACAGCGGTTTGGAGAAGACAATTCACATTCAGAAACCGGTCGCACCACCACCGGTGCCGTCTCAACCACTGACCATTTTGAAAGAGACGATAGAACCGAAGCAAGATATGGGAATGTCTCCAGGGGACCTGATCATTTTCAAAGTCAGAGCTACACCGGGAGGTGAACTCACCGTCAAGTTCTCGGATCGGGCGATTACTCTGAGTCCCGCCCCAGCAGTCCGTGAGTCCAGGGTCAGGAAAGGAAAAGCGAAAGGCAGAGCGACGAGAGGTCTCGCACCAAGGGCGGTAGCATCAGGAGTGAATAATGGTCTGGCGACAGCATACGGAAAGGTATTCCAATCCTTGCCAGATGCTAGTGATCTTTATGTTGGTTTTTATAAGATACAGGCATCAGATAGATTCAACACACAACAATTTAGATTCACGCTGAAGAAAGATGGCAGAGCCGTCCAAGAGATTTCGCAAGGTGCGGTGACAGTTCTTAACCAACCCCACGTTGTCCAAACAGCACACGACGAAACCGTCGTTCGGGTGAGCCCAGACAAAGCAAGAATGACACCACTTCCGCAAGGGGTTCGGTTGATGGTAGATGGTTGGAACGGCACCGATATGCGCTGCTTGTATGGACCGGGTCAGCACGTGTTTGTGAAGGCCGAGGATACAGTCTATGAGAAAGGGTCTCCTGGCGTTAGCGGTCCGGCACCCAAGAGCACGGTCAGCGCTATCAATATAAGCCGGTCTCAATATGGTGACGCCGTCGTTATCCCTCTAAACCAGAGACTGCCATTTCATATTGAGCAAAGTCTAAATCCGAATCGCCTTACCATTCGAATATTCGGGGCTACTGCCGACACCGATTATGCGTCACAGCAGTACAAACCCGCTTTTGAAGAGGGCATAGACGACAACGATGCCACGGGTACCATAGCCCGCAGTGCCCAAGAGCCCGGCATGGTAGATGGTGTGTCCTTCCGGCAGGCAGCGGACGATGTATATGAAGTCAACATCAAAGTGCGTGGGCACCGCCAGTGGGGCTATGCAGCGAGTTACAACGGCACCAACTTGCTGATTCATGTTAAGAACCCACCGACATTCGCAGGATCGGCCCGCCCAGGAGCGCCGGCATTGGCTGGGCTTTCCATATGTGTCGACCCCGGACACGGCGGCTCGCAACCAGGATCAACCGGTTGTTCCGGCGTCACGGAAGCGCAACTGAATCTTGCCATCAGTCAAAAGTTGAAAAAAATCCTGGAAGCCGAAGGAGCCCGAGTAATTATGACGCGGATCAATGATGTCGATCTTGGTCTCTACGAGCGCTGCGACATCGCGAGAAAGCAGGGTGCAGACATATTACTGTCGGTCCACAACAATTCGCTCCCGGACGGAAGAGATCCCTGGAAAGAGCACGGAAGCTCTTCCTACTGGTATCACCCACAATCCACCGAACTTGCACGGGTATTGAAAGATTCACTGATCGCCGATGTTGGCTTTCCCGATATCGGCTCTCGTTATCAAAATCTCGCGCTCACACGACCGTCGAATATGCTAGCAGTGCTTGTAGAGGTCGGATTCATGATTCATCCGGACGAATACGCGCAACTACTTCGACCAGCGGTGCAGGAGAAGATCGCACAATCGCTTTCCGACGGAATCAAGCGATACCTGAATCGCGTAACGAAAACCAGCCATTAACCAAACTCGAACTCACAAGCTTGGCAACGACTAATTTTAAGTCGGATTAATGATTACACTCTGGGTGGCAACGGACCTAGCGGATCAAGCCTGAAACGGCGCTCGAGTTCGTCTCTGTATTGCGGATTGGTCAATGCTTCGAAGGAGTACAATTCGTCTTCCCAATAGGAGGATTCTAGCTCTCTCAACTCTTCAATTCTCTTTTGCAAAGCGACTGGCAAAATATCGTCCTGCATTCGGTCCTCGTTTTCTAGTGGATCAAGTGATACCTGATATGGTTGTAGCATACGATCGGTCGACGGCATATTTCGGAGTGGCACATTTATATATAATGGCTCTCCATCAGCGATTAGACACGCTCAGCCAATGGATCCAGTTTAGTGAATGGTGGCAAAACAACAAGTCTTGACTTCCCTGTAAAATCAGACGCTTTTCTCCTTTCCTTCTGCCTTTCAGTTTCTCCGAGTAGTTAAAGTTTAAGAGACGGTGAGAATCGATACTCATCCGATAAAGAATGAATATCGGCTCCCAGCGATCGTTTTAATACCAGCGGAGATGCAGCACCAAGCACATTTATCCGCCACCGAGACTTTAGACAGTGTTAATATAATGTCATGACTCCTTCAGCACAAAAGGGAGATGGCGACCACGATGAGATTGCTGCCGAGCATCTCGTGTCACGTGTTGAGGAGCAATCGACGCAAAAACGGACAATTCAACGCGGTCGATTCGTTCTTCTTGAAGCAATTGGAGATGGGGCTGCAGGAACGGTATCAATGGCTTTCGATACCGTACTAGGCCGCAACTGCGCAATAAAATGTCTGCACGAAAAAAACCGAGGAGAAAAACAGATTCTCCGATTTCAGAGAGAAGCACGCGCAAGCAGCCGTCTTAAGCACCCAGGAATCGCGGAGATTTTTGATTTCGGTATAGCAGAAGATGGCGCACCATTTTTGGTGATGGAGTATGTGGAGGGTGTATCGCTGTTGTCTTACCTGGAAGGCAACAGCCGATTGCCGCTCAAACAAGCGCTTCACATTGTGTCATTGATTGCTGATGCGATGTCGCATGCGCATTCCAAAAGCGTTATTCACAGAGATCTAAAACCGAGCAACATAATTCTGACAGGGCTTAATAGTACATCCGAGGAGCTGAACGTCAAAATAGTCGACTTTGGCATAGCAGCCTTAATCGAAGACGAAGCAGTCGGTAAAACCATGACCCCGACACACGGCTTGACCGGAAGCCCATACTATATGAGTCCCGAACAAGCTCGCAGAATCGATATCGACACACGTACCGACATTTATTCGCTAGGCTGTATGCTCTACGAGCTTCTCACCGCCGAAAAACCGTATGGTGGCGAGACAGCTCTATTGACTATCGAGATGCATCTTCACGCGGAGGTGCCGCTTGCACATCTCGTCGCTCCGGACTTGCAAATTCCGGAGCACATAAGCCGACTGGCCGAGAGAATGATGGCAAAATCGAAATTCGACCGGGTCCCCACAATGACTGATGTTGCTGCTCTGTTGAAATCGTCCGAACCGTCGCGACCGGTGGTGGTAGAAACGCAATCTAAAAGTACAAGAGCAATTCCCGTCAAGCAGCTAATTAAGCGCTACTCCAGAAAAACGCTCTTAGCCCTGATACTAATAGTTGCAGTCGGCGGTTTTGCTGCACCATATTTAGTGACAGAGATGGTCAAGCCAATGCTTTCGATACCAGAACAAAAGCCCGTGCCCTTGTCCAACGAATCCGAAACAGACTTTCAAAGTCTGGGAAAGATGGTGGGACTAACGGAGAAGAAGTCAGACGCGATATGTACGAAACAATACCATCTCAACGGAGAAGCCGTCACAGACGCGACTCTGAAAGGCATATTAATGTCGGGCGGCGAATCGCCCACAGACATTATCATTTCACGAACTGGAATCACTCGGGAATCCTTGAAGCTCATCGCCGCATGTCCGACTATCCAAACCCTGCATCTCGACTATTGTCAAAAATTTCCCGAAAGCGCTCTCGTTGAACTGATTCGGATGAAGAAGCTGCGGATGATCTCCCTGCGAGGCTCAAACGTAAGCGAGAAAGCTCTGGACATTCTCGCCAAGATTCCATCGGTCGAAATCATCGTTCTTTCAGATAATCCCAAAGTAACTATCTCGGGAGTCCTAAAGTTAGCGCGACTGCCCAACCTCTATAGCCTTGGACTCGGCAACACTAGTGTAAAAGGCACGGACTTTCTTTCGCTAAATGAATTCAAACACCTAATCGTTGTTACCTTTGACCATGCAGATGTCTCCGACGAAGACCTCGTATGTATCGGAAAGCTGAAGTTTCTCCAGTGCATCTCGTTAACCGATAGCAAGCTGTCTGAATCGGGAATTCTTCCGTTGGCAGAGATTCCCAACCTTCATACAATTCGCATGGCCGATTGCAAAGGACCCAGTATAAAGACAATGTTCATACTGAAAAACAAGATAAGAAGGCGTTGTTTAATCGAGGAAAAGCGCCCTTATAGCGAAGATCAAAGATTGTACAAGCGCTAGACCATCAAAATATTCGAATAGTACAAAGCAGTGCTAGTATTAGCTATAAGGAGAGGTTTGTTCAGGTCTATGGTTATGAATCTAAAACTTAGACTAGAAAAGCTCTGCGACACGCGAGCCTGGGCAAGACTGCACTTCGCTGACGGCACTACCCTCACGGGGCGGGTATTGCGCATTGGTCACGATTACGTAGAAATTGAATCGTATGGTGAGGGAGATAAGCCCTACAGCAACGACTATTCGAAGCACCTGGTTCCACTCAACCTGGTGAAGTTCATAACGATTGAGTCATCATCGTTTGCGGAAGCAGAAAGGCGACGACTTAACTACATGTCGAGTCTGGAAAGCCACTCGGATACTATGCCGGAGCTTGAACGCTGAAGCTTGATTAACCCCTGTTTTTCAAGACGGGTCATACCCTTAATCATCCTCTCAAGTCGCATGGCATCACTTCTGGACTCGAGCTCCCAGCTCGCCATAAGCTCGACTGGACCGCGCCCGCGAGTGTATTTTGCTCCTCGCCCGCTGTTATGTTCTGCGATACGGTGCTGAAGATCGACTGTCCAGCCCGTGTACAGACTGTCATCAGAACATCTGACTATGTAGGTAAAAGCGCGCTTGATCCCCTTCATATGGTGTCATCATAACACCACATCGAAACGGCGCAAGACCTGGCTATCTGCTCTAGAATTCTCTTGATTGACGCACTGAGCATCAGGTGCCGATGAGGTACGAGATTAGCTATTTTTTCAAGAGCTAGCACGCGCGCTGCGTTTGAAGTCAGGTCACCAGCTTCGCACTGACATTCGGATCTCTCAATCGCCAGATGACACCATCGGTAATGATATGGAAATAGTTGACTGTTGTGAAAATCGCAGCTGCCACCGTCACATACTCAAGACCTGCATACTGCAATGCTCCTGGTATCCCTTTGTAAATCAGAATAGACAATCCTGCCGTGGCAGCGAAGAAACGCAAGGCAAAGGGCGAGAGCATCCTGCCTAAGAGCCGTTTCCCCTTGCAGTCGGCGCCGACCTGCTCCTTAACGACCTTGGCGGCGACTACCATCAGGTATTGCGATCCATGAAAGAATGCGGATACATAGAGCCAGAATATGCCTGTCGCCAAGGGTGCCAGTACAAACGCGGTAACACCAGTCAAAATGGTAAGTTGGGCAGGAACGGGAAAGAGTTGACCTGACTGAACAGCTCGCTTCGCAATCATGATCGAGAATACAATAGCCGAACCGATTAAGAAGGCTTCGGCACCCCGGCAAACAGAATCAGAAAACAGCGGCCAATAGGGAATAGGCTGGGCGAGAAATACATCGCCACTCCACTCTTTGTAAGTCAGCTGTTTCACCACAGAAAATACAGTGACCGAGTTGACGAATAGAAGTACAACTCTCTTCTCCCACCTGCCAAGGGCGAATCCGTTCTTCATACAATAAAGCATTGCGATTCCATAGCTCTGTGCCATGAAATGATGGGGCACCATGAGCAGATATACTTTCACCAATATTGGTGTCAGCTCTTTCATGGCAATTCCCAATACAGCTAGAGCCAGACAGGCGAAAGCAACCCATCGCGTGCAGAAAGCAAATCGGGTTCTAACATCTGAGCTTCGATAAACGACCAAGAACGTCGACGCAGTATGAGTTTCACTGAAGATCAAAACGCCGGTGGCAGAGACAGCCAAAAGTGCCTTTATATCAGCACTCCCGGCAAGAAAAAAGTGAAGGGCATACAGTAGCCAAACTATGCCACCGCAGGCAAACAGAAGATCAATCACTGGGTGCAAGATCCAAGAATAAGGACTGCTGTCCTCGTTAGAAGCACTGGAGCTTTTGCTGGTTGTCACTGAAGCCGTCATATAAACTCCAGCGATCTAACGCCTGAGAACGGCGGGGTAAAGAAGAGCGCCGGTCCTCTTCGCTTCCAGCAGATGCCATGCCAAGCCCAACACCATGAGGACGCTGCCTGCGACTATACCTAACACCCACATCGGAGCCTTCTTCTTGCGAACTATGAGGCGCAATCCCCAGACTGTAACGCTTAAAGCCAGCGTTCCGAACAAAAAAAACGGCACGACAGGCAGATCGTGATGTCCTTGAACGTCGCCCACATAGGTAGCGTCGAGGTTCGGTGGACCGATAGTGCCGTTGGTAGCGGCTGGAAGCATCGGCGGCAATTCTGGAGCCAGCATCGGTGAAGCGGTATCCGGACCCTGAGGGCCGATCGTGCCGCATGACGCGCCCTGCAGATTTGGCGCATTGGCACGGACAGCGCCATTTTTTGGAGTGGGCTTCGCTTGATTTGACTCTGCCCGACATGGAGAAGAACAAAAAAGACAGACAGCTAACAGGGAGAAGAGCGAGGCAAGCGAGTTCCGATGTGAATTTTGCACAACAGTTACCTCAAAAGCAGCTGCTGTAATCGTACCTCTCGCAAAATGCATCAGAGAACAATGGTGCTACTGAAATTACCTCAGGGTTTTTACCAGTTCTCTCTACAGAAACATTGCGTCTAGGTATCAGATGACTACTGCGGAAAACATACCACGGAGGCTCTGCTTGACGAAATCGATCGGTTTTCCCACAGCGTCTATTTCGACATCGAATTGGACTTAGACTGTTGAAAGACTCACCGGGTTTCGTGCCCAAAAACGCAGCAACGACACCCTGCTTGTAAAACCACTGCTGAAGAGGTTCTACTGAAAGAATATAAGGAGAAACCAAGCTAGAACAACTGTCACCAGGACATTATCTGTCTTTGTTATTACTTCGCACGGCCACTCCTCGTCGCCGCAGCGTCCAGCCTTCCTTATTTTCCTGACGAGCGCGGCTTACAGCAAGAGCCCCAGGAGGTACATTCTTGGTCACTACACTTCCGGCAGCAACAACCGCTTCGTCTCCCACCGAAACAGGAGCAACCAGCACGGAATTGCTTCCAGTGGAGGCACCATCGCCGATTACAGTCGCGTGCTTCTGTTTCGTCAAGTGATCGTAGTTAGCCGTGATAGTTCCGGCACCTATATTGGCCTTGCTTCCGAGGGTAGCGTCACCGACGTAACTCAGATGGGAAACATTGGTATTGTTGCCAACAGTAGTTTTCTTGAGTTCGACGAAGTTGCCGACCCGCACGGCATCGCCAAGCTGGTTGCCCTCTCTGACATGTGAGAACGGTCCAATCTTGCATCCGTTGCCGATATTCGAATCCAACACTACTGACAAAACTACAGAGGCAGCATCGCCGATGGTGACATCACCCTTAATCACTGCGTTTGGTCCGATCAGACAATGTTTGCCAATTCGCACGTTGCCGACAATGTAGCACCCGGGCAGGACAGTTGTGTCCTGCCCGATAACAACTTCCGGCGCAATCCAGGTAGTTTGAGGATCGACAACAGTCACGCCGCTTTCGAGCGCTAGTCGCTCCACGGTTAGATCACGCAAATGACGAGTAGCCTCGGCAAGCTCCAATCGCGAGTTGATCCCTGCTACCTCTCTATAATCGCAGGCTATCGATGCCGAGAGCTTGAGCTCTCTGCCAACCGCCCAGGCGGCCAGATCCGGCAAGTAGTACTCACCTTGCTTGTTATCATTCTTTAGGCCAGAAAGACCTGCCCCGATCTCAGGCCACTTGAAACAATAGATGGCAGTGTTGATCTCGTTAACCTTTTTCTGCTCTGGCGTGGCATCTTTGTCTTCGACGATACCAAGCACTATTCCAGAGTTGTCACGCAAAACGCGACCGTAATTTTTCGAATCTTCAACGACAGTACTCAGCAATGTAACGGTAGCATCGTCATCGGTGTGTTGTCGGTACAGAGCACCGAGCACCTCAGCGCTGAGTAGCGGTGCATCCCCGACCGTGACCAGGAGATCTCCGTGAAACTCGCCCAGCTCCGGAACAACCTGCATCAAGGCATGACCTGTTCCCAACTGAGGCTCCTGCAGGTGTAAAGAGCACTTGAGGTGCTCGTGGTTGGATTTCAGGAATTCGGATATCTGAGTCGATTCATGCCCAACCACTATGTGTATATGCTCGGCACCAACGGCATTGATGGCGTTGATCACGCGCGAAAGTATGGTTAGCCCGAGGACTTCATGTAGAACCTTGGGCTTGGAAGACTTCATTCTCTTGCCCTGCCCTGCGGCTAGAATGACGGCTCTAAGAGGTCTATTTCGTTCAGTCATGACAATCACCCACGCTAAATCTGGCGAGAGAATCCACTGACAAGTGGATTCTTACCTAATAACGCAACAATTTATCACGTTCTTTGACATGAATGATGATGGAAAACGCGCTCTGCAGCAGCTTCTGCAATGCAAAAATCCCCAACTGTTAGCCGGGGATTTGCGAATCGTCCATCTTCGAGAAATTGTTCGCAGGGTTGGTACCGCCCCAACGGGTTTCATCCCTGAATCCCCTCACTTGAGTTCGCTGCGATGTACCCTATACTTTTAGCTCATGAAACCCTTGTCAGTGCAGACTTTTAAGGTTTCGTTCATTTTCAAGTTAAACAAAAAGCTTCACAAAGCCCTTTGCCTAACCTCCGGAAACGTTCATAAGACAACGTTTTCGGGCGCATTTCATTTTCGTCACACTGTTAACTAAGACTCCACGGCAATAAAAATGTTCCAAATGCAAAGAACTGCTCGACTTTTACTTGAGCCATCTTTGCGAAGCAAATAAAAGGATATACGTGTATCATCTAGTTACGGGATCTTAACAATCATCGTGAGATCGAAGCATTGAGAAATCGCCGCCGAAGCCAACCGACCACGATTCTCAGAGCTGCAGCCATGCTGGCTGGGCTCCTCTTGTCGGTGCTTTCCACGACGCAAATCTGCTTTGCTCAATTTAAGAACCGTTATTCCAATTTGCCGCCGGTTACCGGATTTGGTGGTCAACAGCAACAACCACAGCAGCAGTATTTGAGAACAACTCCGACTCGCATGATTGGAGGAGGGGGTCAAAGAACGGCTGCTATTCCCCAGGGACCCGTAGGTGTTTACCCGCAATTTCGAGCGAGTGTAGGTGTCGTGCGCTGGGTTGCTGACCAGATGCCGCTGCGCGTTTGGGTTTCTAACGGTGTCGCCATCGATGCCATTCTCGATCCGGCGCTAGGCGCCCCATACACGAATGTCGAGAGCGTGCCGAAGTGGCCGACATTCTTGGCGAGCGTGCTGCAGAACCCAGATCAGCTTAAGACACTGCCGACGACGCAAGGCTATATACCGCAGCACAGACAAGCGGCCATCGAAGGAATCAATTACTGGAAGCGCTTCGAGAAGGAGGGACTGTTCTCATTCGAGTACACAGATGATCCGACTGAAGCGGACATACACGTCTTTTTCGTCAATCACTTCGTCAATCGACTGGGGCTCGGTCTCTTCGCCAACGATATTCGCGGATATACGTCAAAAGATGTTTTCCCTTACAAACTGATCCTGCAAGGTAAACAAGCTGCATTCAAGCCTGTGGTAGTGATCTTGCGTTGCACCGAAAAGGACGGCGTGTCGATGCCACCAGTAAAGATGCGCGCGGCGGCCGGTCACGAATTCGGACATGTCCTCGGAATTGACGGTCATAGTGTCAATCCCCACGACTTGATGAGCATTTATTACGGCAACGGTGTTCTGTCTGCCAGCGATGCGGCGACAATAAAGCATCTCTACAAACTGGCACCAGATTCGATACCATAATTCGCGCAGAGATTCACTTTGTCGAGAATTCAATTTGCGCATCTTCTCCTGCCATACTCAGCAAGAAAGATAGGGCCTCACTGGATTCGCCTAAGTAGGCCTGCCAGAATGCCTGACTGAATTTCTGAATTAAGCTAACGTGCTCAGCATTGTTTGGCCCGGCTCCCTGGAAATGCCGTCCGGCAATTCCGCCGAGCCCATGGAAGCCGTCCTTGATCACAACGAGATACTTATCGCCTGGAGGGCTGTAAAGGTAGGGGTGAAACCGCCAGGTGTAATCTTGCCCGTCACGACCCTGGTCTCGGGTACCCGTGATCGACATAGTTGGGCGCGAAAAACGGGACCAAGAACTTTCGTCGGTCGGTGACTGGCCATCGAATCCTTCCTCCGTGCCCTGAGGAGAGATTAAGAGAAACGCCCTCGGCCGGGAATCCTCGAGCTGGTGTGAGCCACCGAGTATGGTGCCCGCCAGGACCTGGGCCGTATGTGCACCGAAAGAATGCCCGCCCACTCCTATCAAGTCTCTATCGATGCAGACCTTTTGCTGAGCAAGCTTCTCTTCCAAGCGATCGAGCTCGTCGAGGAGAAAGCTAACATCCCGAGGTCGTGTTTTCCAATTGTGAAAGCTTTTTTGCTTGAAGTTCTCGAAAGCCGCATCGAGACTGGTTTTTCTTTCGTCGGAACTGGCAAAATGTTTTATCGTTTCTGGATTTGCAATCCGCTCCTTGGCAAAATAGCGCAGGGAGTCCTGATGCATCGGTCGTGCCACGATAAATCCGTTTTCGCTCCAGTGCTGAGCCAGCGGTCCGTACCCGTCCTTGCTTCCGAAAGCACCATGAGAGAAAACAATTAGCGGATATTTTCCAGGTCGTCTGGGGTAGGTCAGATTGACCTCGAGACACTTACCGCTGTCCGAGTCTGTAAGAACAATGCCGCACTTTCCGACAACGCTTTCGCCCTGGTGCATTATCTGCCAATTCGAACACCTGACTGAACGGCGCTTGCCGTCGCCAGTGCGCAATTGGCCGGCACCTCTATCTCGATTACACTGGCCTGCGGTGGACAGAACAACCGGAAATTTGTGCGCGGATCCGCGCCCAGACCTCTGGACACGTGAAATGTAGTTCTTCCCCTATAGGTGACACCAGATGCCTCGTGCCGCTCGAGCTCCGAATCAGTAATAATTGCTCCCACACCGGGGACACGGATTTGCCCTCCATGCGTGTGACCACCGAAGGCGTAGTGCACACCGGCATCGCTGTAGAACCACAAATCTTTTGGCAGGTGAAACAGGGCAAGGACGAGCCAGTCGCCTGGAGAACGCGAAACCAACTCCAGAAGCCGGTTCTTGCGGATACCGGGGAAATCGACTCCGACAAGACAGATGCCGTCCTCTTCCAAATAACGTGCCTCATTGCGAAGAACGTCGTAGCCGACCGACTCCAGCGCGCCGATAAGCGGCTCGACATCCTTATTCTGCTTGGCAGGATGTCGAAGAGCAGGAAAGATCCGCCCGACTATCTTGTTGTACATCGTATACTTATAGAGGTCGTGATTTCCAAGAACTGCATAAGCACCAAGTCTTGGGCGACGAGACAAAAGCACTTTGGCGTGTCGAATCGACTCGTCGTGCTGAAAGATGTCGCCTGTAAGAAAAACGAAATCGTAGTCGTCATCAGTGACACGCGCGAGGAAATCCAGTTTGGCGCGCGATTCATTGGCCGCCAGATGAAGATCGGAGATGTGTAAAATGCGCAGCGTCTTCGGCGAAGCACCGTTAGCCGCCTGGCTTTTGTTGGGTCCTGAAAGGCTCAGATACTCCCTCCGATAAGTGCGGGCTTCGCGGCAAGCATAGGCGTAGACTCCAGCACCCAGTGCCAGCAATCCCAGCGATATGACATAAGGTTTGCGCATTTAGCTTCTGACTAACTCATCCAGGGACTTGCGATCATATTTTACTTTCTTTGACGGCTGATTCGTATCAGGAGGAGAGGTCAGCGTGCGAGCGAGCCACCGGAAAGGAAACGCCAGACCAATGGCCACAATAGAGAAGATGAAATCGTACGGCAGCGCATACCAGCTCAAATTGCGAAGATACTGAAAGATCCAGGGCTGCCATTCGAGATATGTTTTCGACCCCTCGAACATATAGAAATAAAGGTAAGTGCCGAGCAGATAGACGACTCCTGTAAGGTGCAGAGCCAGTAGACCAGCGCTCAGACCGGCAATTTGCGAGAGCGATGTGCGCTTGTTCTGCGTAATCCAGCCACAAAGAAGAGCGGCCGACGCAGTTCCTAACAGATAACCGAAGCCCGGCTCCAGGAAATAGCCCGGTCCGCCTCCTGACGCTAGAGGAAAGATTCCGAACAGCGGCCCTAAGATACCCAGGACCAGGAAGAGGGCAATGGATATCAGTGCCAGTCTTGGTCCGAAGGCATAACCGATAAAGACGGCAGCAGGTGCTAAGGGAACGTAAGTCGACCGACGTGGCAAGGGCGGTTCTTCCAGCACAGCCGGCGCATATTGGCGAATCTTCGACTCTATGTCCCTTGGCGTCATCAGAGCCAGATAGCGAAGCTGACCGTGGGCATAGTTATAGAGATTGCTTCCAGTGCCCGTCGGCAGATCAAAGCAAGTAAACGAGCCGAAGAAGGCTATTTGCAGACCAGCGAAAACAAGCACCATCTGCCCCAAGAAAGACTTTCGCCTTAAGCCGGGTCGTTTCCTCGTGTCGGATACCAGATGCAAAATATAAGACCTCTTTCCTTCACACGCTCATTTTCCCAGCAGAAAGGCGAAATTGTCGAGGATAAATCAATTCATGCAAGGTCAAGCCGTAGCTCTGTCGGCAATAACGGGCTCTTCGCACCATTCGGGATTGTGGGAAAACAACTCTCGCATCCCCCGAGTAGACAGTTTGAACTCTTGCAGGCGACCAAGAAACATCTCGATGAACTTCGGTTCGGTAATCCTATCCGTCCAAAGAACCAGAGCATCTTCACCATTATCCTGATAATACTTCCGGCGCACACCGATGCGTCGAAAGGCATACTTGTAGTACAGGTGCTGAGCAGCTTCATTAGTGACGCGGACTTCGAGAGTAAGCCAGTTGGCATTGCGGCGGCGCGCTTCGATGATGTTGTTGATCAGAAGACGCTCACCCACGTGCTGACGTCGCATGGCAGGATGCACCGCCAGGGTGGTTATGTGTGCTTCATCGCTAATAAGCCAGAAGCCGGAATAGCCAATCAACATACCGCTTTCCGGGCAGACGGCGCCGAAATATGTGCCGTCATGATTGGTGAGCTCGTTGGTGAAAGACTGCCGAGACCAATGATGCGAGCCATAGACGGCAGGCTCGATCTCCATGATGCCATCTAGATCGTCTAAATGTAGCGGTCTAACCGCGATTTCAGGAAGGACTTCCCTCATTGCCGGCCTTGAGTGTAATGGAGGCACCACGCAAGTATAACGGGTTGACAGTATCGAATGAATATATCGCCTTCAAACTTTCACGATCTTTGTTGTTCAGATCGAATTGGCTAGTCGCAAGCTGAGCTTGGATTTCAGCCAAATTGAGCGCATCAGGTAATACTTCACAATTTGGGTGTAAGACCTTAACTTCATCAAGAATCTTTTCTTCGGTGAAACAATAAGAGCCCAAATCAAGAAGCTGGGGAAGCTCGTCGCGAGTACAGCAGCGCGGCTCCAGAATCGCCTCGATTGCACCGTCGCCGAATTCCCACTTCCGTTTTTCGAGGACAGGGTGGCGATACGCCGCAATGAAATAATGCCCCCTCCCGGCGGAAAGCACGACGGTCGCCGGAAGATCGACCGAAGCCGCGTGCACACGCAGCGAGTCCATTCCAATTAATGGAATCGAAAGCGCCTGAGCAAGCGTCCGTGCAGTTACAACGCTGGTCCGCATGCCGGTAAAACTGCCTGGTCCGACGCCGACTATTAGGAGATCTATGGAATCACGTTGCCAGCCGGCCGCTCGGGTGATGTCGTCCACATTGGGCATCAACTGGCTGATCGCGTCCTGGCGGCTCGATTCGGGCGGCACAACTCGACGCGCGGAGACAGTAGCTCCGTCCTCCAAAAGGGCCAATGAGAGAACCGGATTGCTGGTATCAAAAGACAAGATCCTCATAGAAGCTTCGAGAGAAGCTCGGCCGGACCCACCAGATGGCGGTCTATTTAGCCGTCTTCTCGGCCTCCTTATCCGACACGCCACTACCGGCGGTGTCTTCCTGCGGTCCGCGAATTTTGTCTACAATCTCATCAACCTCACCAAGATTATCGAGCTTATACGAAGCCGAGCCATCCGTCGGCATCTCTTTCGCAAGCTCCTTCTCGGGGGCATCACCAGTGATGTCATTGCCGTTGGTGCTCGAGGTAGCTGCTCCGGCTGTCACACCGTTCTGAGTCTCTTCGGCAGCCGGTTTGGAATCCGCGGCTTTCGCTCCCTCTTCGCCGTCGATTGCTCGTTTCAAGGCAGCCTCGTCAACTTCGTCGGGACCGGCTTCAGCAGCTGAACCAATCGTGATCTGCTTGCCGATCATACCGTGCGGTCCCTGCTCCATCGCAGCCAGTTCCATCGCTTCGCGCAACGAAGGAGAGATATCGTCAGGATCTATAGAGGTCAGGTCGGACAAATCGATATGGTTTTCTTCCAACCACTGCATAAGCTCGGGCGGTAACTCTTGCGGGAAGTCGCCCTGATCCTGGCGGACAGGTTGAGCCCGGAAGATAAGTTGAATCGATTCCTGCTGAATGTGACGCAGCAACATGTTGAACATGTCGAACGCCTCTTTCTTGTATTCCTGCAGCGGATCTCTCTGACCATAACCTCTCAAGCCTACACCTTCGCGCAGGATATCGATGTTGTGCAGGTAATCAACCCATTTCGTGTCAATAGTTCGCAACAAGACCTGACGCTCGAGTTCGCGCATGGTCTCAACGCCCAGCTCCTCTTCGCGTACTTCATAGGCTTTGGCTATAGCAGCTCGGAGCTTTTGTCGAAGATCCTCATAGTGCAAGCCGGCAAACTCATCCAATGTCAACGCTTCCAACACCGGTATGTCAGCGGCGAGCGCGTTGATAAGCTCCGGCATACCCTGCTCTTCCCATACTTCAGGCGGCGTATCCGGATCGATGTACGCAGCCAGAACAAGATCGACGTGCTCAATCAACATGTCCGAAACGTTTTCACGCAGATCCATATGCTCGAGTATGCGCCGCCTCTCGCGATAGATCACTTCGCGTTGAGTGTTGAGCACATCGTCGTACTGCAAAACGTGCTTACGCATGTCGAAGTGGTGCGCTTCGACCTTCTTCTGCGCGTTTTCAATAGAACGTGTCACCATCTTGTGTTCGATCGGCATCTCTTCATCAGCACCGATGAAATCCATCAGGCTAGCTATTTTTTCTCCACCAAAAATTCGCATCAAACTGTCTTCGAGCGACAAAAAGAATCTGGCAGATCCTGGGTCACCCTGCCTCCCCGATCGTCCTCGCAACTGGTTATCAATACGACGGGATTCGTGACGCTCCGTACCGAGAATATGCAGTCCGCCGAGCCGGACCACATCATCGTGCTCGACGTCGGTGAGCTGTTTGTTCTGTTTTGTCAGAGCTTCTAGCTTCTCGCGATACTCGTCGGACTCGACATCGAGCGTGTCGTTCTTCTTCAACTGCTCTTTCGCCATGTACTCTGGGTTGCCACCAAGCAGAATGTCGGTTCCTCGACCAGCCATGTTGGTCGCCACTGTGACGGCGCCCTTTCGTCCGGCCTGAGCGATGATCATAGCCTCCTTCTCGTGATGCTTAGCGTTGAGAACATGATGCGGAACGCCCTTCCGAATCGCCTGCACGACCTGAGCCGTGACATGGATCGAGTACAGACGCTCGACGAGCTCCTCATGTTTTTTCGGAAACTCTTTCTCAACCTGCTTGATCACAGGCTCGAGCTTCTCCGAATCAATTGCACCCGGCCGCTCGAAAATCTTCTTCAAGGCTTCGATCGAATCGCCCGAGAGATTGCGACTCTTAATGTAATCGACAGCCTTAGTGATTTTGTTGACCAGATATTCGCTCATCTTCTGAGGCTTCGAAAGCAGGTCCGAAATCAGCTCGGATTTTTCGATGCTGACAGTTCCGACAAGCACTGGTCGACCTTGCTGGTGCATCTCCACGATCTCTTCGATCGCAGAGTAGTACTTCTGACGCTCGGTCTTGTAGATTACATCGGAGCTATCGGAGCGAATCGAGTGCCTGTTGGTCGGAATAGCCACCACGTCGAGGTTGTAGATTTTATTGAACTCGGCCGCCTCCGTCATCGCAGTACCGGTCATTCCGGCAAGCTTCGGATAGAGTCGGAAAAGATTTTGATACGTGATTGACGCATACGTCATCGTCTCTTCCTGAATAGGCACGTTCTCTTTCGCTTCGACGGCCTGGTGCAGACCATCGCTCCAGCGCCTGCCCACCATCATTCGACCGGTGAATTCGTCGACGATAACTACTTCTAGCTCTCCTTGCTCGTTCTGTCTGATCACATATTCCTTGTCGATCTGGAATAGTTCTTTGGCTTTCAAGGACTGAACCAGGTAGTGATGGAAATTGAAATGCATGTCGAACAGGTCGTTGACGCCGAGCAGCTTTTCAGCGTTGATTACACCCCGCTCTGAGATCAAAACGTTGCGCGCCTTCTCATCTACGAAGTAATCGCAATCCTCATCGTCTTTGTCTCGGCCCTTTTCCATCAAAGGCGCGACTTGAGCCATGCGTTTGTAGATTTCCGTATATGACTCGGCCGGAGCGCCCGAGATAATAAGCGGCGTACGAGCTTCGTCGATCAAAATGTTGTCGACTTCATCGACGATGGCGAAGTAATACGGACGCTGAACTAGTTCTTCCAAACTGGTGCGCATATTGTCGCGCAGGTAATCGAAGCCGAATTCGTGATTGGTACCATATGTGATATCGGTTCTATAGGCGGCCTGCTTTTCCCAATCCGGTTGATGTGAATAAACCAGACCGGTGGTCAGACCAAGATAACGATAAATGATACCCATCCACTCGGAGTCGCGACGAGCCAGGTAGTCGTTGACCGTGACTACATGAACACCTCGTCCCGACAAGGCATTGAGGTACGTAGGCAAAGTGGCGACCAGCGTTTTTCCCTCACCGGTTCGCATCTCGGCAATTTTGTTGAAATGAAGGGCCGCTCCGCCGATGAGCTGCACGTCAAAGTGTCGCATGCCGAGCAAACGCTTTCCTGTCTCACGAACAACAGCAAAAGCTTCCGGCATCAACTCTTCCAACAGTTCGGACAAGACCTTGTCCTTCTGCGTGCGGAAGCGCCCGGGCATCTTCGGCGCGTCATCCGGAATAAGCTTGATGTCAGCAACTTCTCTTAGAGCGTTGTCAATCTTGGTTCGGAACTCAACGGTTTTTCCTTTGAGATCATCACCGCTGAGCTTCTGTATCTCGGGTTCAAGCATGTTGGCACGCTCGACAAAGGGCTGCAAATGCTTGAGCCGGCGCTCGTTCGTGTCTCCGAAGAGCCCGCGTAGCCACTGTCGTCCACGTTCATCCCAATCCATTGCAATGGTTACCCCCGAAGGTCTTGTTGCGACGAGCTAGACTGCTCATCAAAGCGTATCTTAGCGCGCATTAATCAGGCACAAGCCGTAGGCACTAAAAAGATTCAGAAAAAGAAGACTTAATTTTAACACTTCATCTTATTCTATTTATGGCATAAACCGTATTCATCCATTGAGCAAGCAAAAGGGTCACGGCCCTCCAGGGTTTGCGCAGTAACGAAGCGCAACAGAACGAACGGAAACGACCGACGTGACGTATCATGAAACAGTGATAATCAGGGCGATGAACCGTTCGCGGGTTACCGCCCAACAAGGACAGGCGGTCATTTTGGCAGAGACAGCTGACGACAGACCATTGAAAGAGCCGCTCCGGGACAGGGAGGGTAAGATTGCGCTGTCGGGACTATCGCTTTCCGAGCTGAAGCAATTCATGAAAAGCCTTGGAGAGCCTGCATTTCGAGCCGATCAAATCCACAGCTGGATTTATGCGAAGTGGGTCAAGTCCTTCGATGAGATGACCAATCTATCGACCGACCTCAGGAAAAAGCTCAATGAGGTGGCTTGCCTCTCAGCTCTCGAAATTGCGACATTGAAGGTCAGCCGAGACGGCACCCGCAAGTATCTTTTCCGTCTGCCTGACGGAAAGCTGGTCGAATCCGTCCTCATGTGTTTTCAGGACCGCGATACCCTCTCGGCGTGCGTCAGCAGTCAGGTCGGCTGCGCTGTCGGCTGCACCTTCTGCGCAACCGGCTATCTGGGCTTTATGCGCAATCTGAGCGCACAAGAAATTGTCGACCAGGTCCTTTCAATTCAACGAGAATCGGGAAAACGTGTCTCCAACCTGGTCTATATGGGTCAGGGAGAACCGCTGCTCAATACGGAACAGGTGATAGACTCGATAGACACCATGATTCACTCGGTCGGAATCGGCGGTCGCCATATCACCGTCTCGACTTCAGGCATCATTCCTGGTATCGAACAGCTGCGCGACGAAAACCTACCGGTCACGCTGGCATTGTCTCTCCACGCGCCGGACAAGCA
Organism: uncultured Candidatus Obscuribacterales bacterium; assembly: GCA_964418155.1. Lineage (GTDB taxonomy): Bacteria > Cyanobacteriota > Vampirovibrionia > Obscuribacterales > Obscuribacteraceae > JADYXR01. The sequence goes on from CAYQKX010000049.1 coordinate 37,005, forward strand.
AACGCGAGAAGAGGTGGTGCCTATCACGCGGAAATATCCCATACCGGAGCTTGTCAAATCGCTCAAGCAGTACGTCGAAACCACCAAACGCCGAGTGACGATTGAATATGTCTTGCTCAAAGACGTTACCGATTCGGAAGAACAGGCTCGGCAACTCGCTGATCTCGTCCGCGACCTGCACTGCAATATCAATCTCATTCCATACAACCCGACCTTCGCGGAGGACGGGGCAGCGCTCTACGACAGACCAAGTCGAGACGCGCAACTAAGATTCAAGAGACTGGCCGAGGGTAGCGGGAAAACCGTGACCATTCGATTAGAGCGCGGCACCGACATAGAAGCAGCTTGCGGACAGCTTCACAACGCATACAAAGAGTGAACTGGTGTCCGCCAAAATGCCTCCCGAATTGGCAAATAATTTGCACACGGCGCTGTCGGAAAAACCGGCGCCTTCGTCAAGTATAAAGGACGGAACAACTGGCTGGGCGAGGGTCATCTAACCACATCGCCAGGTGTTTTCCGATGTCGAAATACACTTCACAAAAAATGAAACTGCTGCCTGCACCTTCGGAACTAAGGAGGCGCTGTTGACCGGCTCCAGCGCCCACGATCCTCCATAAAAATCCGCGACGCCGCCATCCATTCTCGCTCTCGCTTTCGCACTCAAGAGAAAGCTGTTCGCGAAAATCAACCACGATCATGGTCGTAATGACGGTCGTATACGACGGTCGTAAACAACGGTCGTTCAAACGTTCGCTAATGACGGTCTAAGCCGACTAACAGACAAGGGCATCCAACACCTGATCCAGATAGCGATGCATGAGAAAGTGCCCGGCACGAGGCACCACTTTGAGCTCGCAGCCAGGAATACGAGCCTGCAACCATTGCGATCCACACACCGGCGCGAGCCTGTCCTCCTCGCCATGAAACAAAACAGTGGGTACCTTTATCTCTTCGACCGCATAGCCCCAGGGCTCTCTAACTGCCCAGTAGTCATCAATCACACCGTCGGGTCCTTGTTTCAAACTACCATAAACGAAATCAGTGACTTGTTCTTTAGACAGGGAGCGCATCACCTCTAGATCGCCTGGCGATTCAGCCACTTCATTCTCCGCCTCGCGTTTCAAAAAATCAGGTGGTGCTTTGCCGGAGATGTACAATACAGTTTTCAAAAGCCAACGTAACGAGCTTGGACAGCGGATTATGAAGCGATCTATCGCCAGACCGAGTTGCGCGACGTATTGCGGTGAATCAAAAACAGCGCAACTACCCACGGTGACACTTCGAGTAAAAAGATGGGGCATGGCATAGGTGCAGGGGAAAACATATGCAGATCCAAGCGACCAGCCGAAGACCGCAACCTGGCTGAGATTAAGGTTGGACAACAATTGCTCTACATCCTTGGTCCAGTGCAATAACGTTCGATTGGGTTGCCGATCGGACAGGCCAATTCCAGGTCGATCTGGTGCAATAACACGCAACCCTCTCGTTGAAAACTGCTTTTCCGCAAAGGCAATATCCAGTCGGCAGCTTATTCCGCCATGAAAGTAGAGAAGCGGCTTCCCGGAGGCGTCACCATATTCGGCATAGCCGAGATTGCGCCCATCTTCCAACCGCATGACCCCCTCGGCTCTCACGATTTTTTGTGCTCATGCGAGTGATCGTGCTGACAAGATTCAAGTTTGTCAGACTTTCCACCACTGGCTTTGCTCTTTCTTGATTGTCCGGACAAGTCATCCTTCGCAGGCGCAGCACCGCTGGCAGTATCATGCTCGTGAGCCTCGCAATGGCCGCTGTCGAGACATCGTTTGAACTTAGTGTCGATCCAGCGTGCCACTTGCGACTTTAAATGGGTGGCTATTGCCAGAGGCAACGGCTTCAGACCAAGGACGGTGTAGACGGAGTTCATGCGAACAAGAAAGAATCGCACCCTCATCGCGCAATACACCTTTTCTTCGCGAGCCCCCTTCATGCCTGGTCTGTACTTAAGCTTATGGTGAGCCAAATTCTTGAAGTTGTACAGATAGTTCGCTTTCTCGAAGGCATATTTAAAATGTGCTTCCAGGAGCCTGCTGTGCTTGAACTCGCCAGTGTCACCAACCTTCGCAAGTGGCGATAGGCCTAGCGACAACTCCCGCTTGCCTTCGGCTTTGAACTTTTCCAGCGCTTCCAGAATAATGTAATCGACGACTGAATATGTACGCTTCAGGTTGGTGCGCAAATGATTGGCGATGTAACCTATTACCTGCCCTTTTTCATACATTGGATCGAAGACGACGAACCCGACGATTTCGTCACCGAGCTTCGCGACGAACTTGCGTACATCCATCTCGTCCACATAAATCAACGGACGAACAATGAACCGCATCTCCTGATCGGACGTGACTTTCTCTCTCAACCAATCGTCGCCAATTTTCTTGAAGGCTCGAATGGTGGCATTGTCGACTGATTCGAGCTCGACAATGGTGAGTCCATCTTTTCTGGCATTGTTGCGAGCCTGTCGGAGCTGCTGCTTCTTATTACCAACCAGATCGAAATCCTGAATATCGATGATCGTCTCCACACCAAGCTCATTGACTGTAAAACCAATCTCGTTGAGCAGCTGAGCAGTGTCGTGATCGATATGGAGGAAGACCGGATCCTTTTTGAATTCGAGAAACCGTTCGAGGAACACTTTCTTCTGCGCAGCCGGACACAACGGATCCGAAAGCACTACAACCGAATCCTTGCTGTCTCTCAACTGCCGGTAAGCGACATAGCCCAGATCATGCATGAAATACTGCAACCCTTCTTGCAGCGAAGAATAAGCCAAAGACCCTTTGCCAAAATCCTGCAGCTTCGTAAATCGGAACTTGCTGGTCTCGGATCGCTCCCTGGCACTGGCAACAGCTGTCTGCAAGGCTTCCTGATTGCGTTTGATTCCCCTGAGGGTCGTGCCCAGTTCGCCACGAGTCAGAGTCAACTCGTCCGGTTGTACCGGTTTTGGTTGCGGATTTTCGCGAAGAAAATTGCGAATTCGATCAACCAATCGCTCTTTCTGCTGGTCCATGTCGAATACTCTCTCTTGCTATTGATCCTGCCAAACCATTCTACTCTACGCACCGGATTCGATTCACAGACACAGCAGATAGACTACAAGTGCGGAGATAGAATAACCAAACAACTGGGTCCAATTGTAATCAACATCGAAAATAGAAGTCCGATTGCAAAAAGAATCGGTCCGAAATGCTCGGCCTTCTCTTTGAAAAGTCGCCTTGCAAGAAGCTCAGCCATCCATCCTGATGTATAACAAACATTAGCAATAATGCCATAGGCGATCGCAGGCCAGATAAGTGAGCTCAGATTGGCGACGCGGAAGATGTCCCAGACAAGTAGCGTACAAATTCCGGCGATCCCGACGAGGATGTTGTACGGAAGCCTGCGAGCTTCCCACCAACCTATGATGTCGAAGGTAGTCGACTTCGAAGGACCTTCGAACAAGGCTTTCAAAAATCCCTTCTGGGATAATGGCTCGGTTGGAGCCGATGTAGCATCCAAAGTCTTCAATAGACAATCTAATTCATCGGCCGACGATCCCTCCATGACCTGGAGAAATTCATCGGCAGAAAGCTTTTTGATGACAGCTTCAGCTAAAGCCCTATCGGAAAAGTTCATCACATCAGACGCCCCAACCTCCTTCGACTCGGTCGGAGCAGAAGGCGCGACCTCCGGCGGCGCCGGGTCTTCATCGTCGGCAGCAACGAGTTTTAAAAGCTTACTGTCCACCGAGTCCTGCAATACGCTCGCCTCCGGTTGAGACCTACAAATCCAATCTAACATTTCGGGTAAGACCTCTACTGGATTTTTCACGAAAGTAGAAAGTTGCTCCGGATTTTTTACCACCGTTTTACAGCAAATGATCCGGAGACGATTTTATGGATTAAACCCAGACTCGCTCAGGCTCGCTAATTTCCTTTCTTGGCATTATCTTTCGTGCCGGAACTTGCACCATGCTCTTGCAAGATCGAAATTACTGCCTGATTCTTGCTGCGCACGGCGTCATCCAGCGGTGTATTTTGCCAACGATCGAGCGCGTTGACATCAACATCGAGCCCCAGGAGATATCGAAGCGCTTCGATCTGGCTTTCACTGGCAGCAAGGTGCAACGCAGTCCGACCGTCATAGTCTTGAGCCGTCGCGCTCACGCCTTTGGCGACAAGACGGCGCATTTCGGCGACATCGCCCTGGCATGCGGCCCAGAGAAAAGCATATGTTCCAGTCAGACGCGATTCATAGGGATCGCGCCTCGGATCGATCCTGCTGTCGAGCAGTCCGACCATACTGTCGAAGGTATGAAATTTGAATTTAGATACGAGCTGTTTGCTGAACTCGACGCCCCTGACGCTATTGCCGAGCTCATCTAATCGCGGAGACCAAACTGCCACTCCGCAGACATTAGGCACCACTAGTAGTATCGCTCCAGAGACGCCGCTCTTAGCAGGAATGCCGACAGCGAAAGCGAACTCGCCGGAGAAGTCATACATTCCGCAAGAAAGCATCAACGAAAGACAGTTCTTCACGTGATCCGGACGGAACACCTGAATTCCGGTCAACGGACAGGTGCCTCCATTCGCAAGGGTGGCTGCAATCACGGACATTGCCCGTGTCGTCGTGTCGATGGAACAGCACTGGAAGTAAAATTCGAGCACATCCAACAACTCCGATTCCGGAGGGAATGCTTTCTTCTCCTTCATAAAATAGCCGAGCGCGAAATTTCGATCAGCGGTCTGACGCTCGGACAGGTAAATGGCATTGTTGAACCCAATCTTCGCTCCACCTGCGGCTTCTTTCCACTTCTCCATAACGAAGTCAAAGCGATCAGAGGCCGTTTTACGCTTTACAAGGGCACCACACATGATGGCACCCGCGTTGATCATCGGATTGTGAGGCAGCCCCCAGGAGTTGAGCGTCAGCTCGTTGAAAGTTTTGCCACTGGGCTCTCTCCCGACGTATTTGTGCAGCTCCTGCTCTCCCACTTCTTCCAGAGCGATGCAGTAAGTCAACGGCTTCGAGCACGACTGCACGCAAAAGTAGTCATCGCTATCACCGATCGAAAAGCGCTGCCCATCAATGGTGCAGACAGAGACTGCGAATTTCTCGGGGTCGACACGCTCTAGTTGCGGTATATAAGAGGGCAATTTGCCCTGCCTGAGCTCGGTAACTTCTGCAAAAATTTTCGTGAGCTCAGCGGAGAACTGCGCGAACTGCGGAATTACCAGACTGCCGCCCAGTACCTGTTCGGCAAGAGCCGGTGAAGTCTCTACGATCGACTGAAACTCGGCATCAGAGAGCTCTTCATTCTGAGCGGAAAGAAGTGAAAGAAGTCGTCGCGCTCTTGGATCATCAGACAGAATTCCGGCCCGTTCGAACAACACAAGAAGTTCAGAGCGCTTAACTTTGCCATCGCGGCTGAAGGCTTTGAACAGATGCGATTGTTGTGAAGGCGACATTCTGTTTTCCGAACTGAGCTAGGCTTCAACCAACACTATTTCTCTTTCAAGAAGTCAAATCGAGGTAGATCCATCGAACGTGTAAACTCGCTGTCATTGTTGACATTGAGAATCTGACCGACAGTCTCCTTGATCCCGGCGCAGATGTTATCTAGAGGTAGATCATCACCGTCAAAGCCGAAAGGATCTTCGACATCCTCCGCAATCAACTCGATACCCACGAGGAAGTACGTGGAGATTAGAACCAGGGGCAAACACCACCAGACTTCGAATTGCTGAGACAGGTACCAGGGCATGGAAAGCAGGTTTAGCGCAATACCCTGCCGCATAAATGCCCTGTACGATATGGCGATGGGACTGTTTTTGATACGCTCACAGGAGCCGCAGATATTCATGAAAGCCTGAGCATGCGAGTCGAGTTGCAAAGCCAAAAGCCCATCCATCTGCCCCTCCTTTCGCCAACGCATTAGTAGATCGAAGATTTGACTGGCGACATGAACAGGAATGTTGCTCGCTTCCAGCTCCGTCATGTTGCCGAGGCCTGGCAGAGGCTTGCTCGGCACGGTGTTGCGCAGTCGGTGCTTGAGGGCGTATGAAAATGAGATTACCAACTCGCCGAAGCGGATACGCTCCGCCGGTCGAATCGCATCAATGGAGCGAATCTTCAAGCAGAGATTGCGCGAGTCGTTGACCAGTTGACCCCAGAGCTTTCGCCCCTCCCACCAGCGCTCATATGCCGAGTTGGTGCGGAATACTAATAGTAATCCTAGAATGATGCCACTGGACGAGACAGTTCCGAACTCCTTGAATACATGCGCCGGGAAGTTCTCCTCGGCAATCCAGTCCACGATTAAGGTGTAAACGGCCATGACGGCCACCCAGAGCCAAACTCGCTTGAAGACCGGTATGCGGTGAGCCAGTACAAATGGTCTGTACCACATTCGCAAAGCCTTCCTTAGGCGACTGGGCTCCTTTTGAGCCTCGGTCTCAGTGCTCGCACGAAGGATTGCTTCCTGGAGCGAGTCTATATTGGTCGATTGCAGGTCCGTTTTGTCAGACACCGATCTCTGGATCCCTATTCATTTGCCGACGCAGCTCTGCATTGTCCCTCATTTCCCGACATATTGCCAAGCAGAATCGAACAATGCGTCATTTTAAATAACATTGTAGCTCCTCTCAGAATCGCCTGAAATCCACCATTTCGCGCCAGGGGCTTGAAAGGCTCATATTGTTTCAGAGGAGCATTCCCTGCTAATCTGGCATGATATGGCCAAGATTCTGATAGTAGAAGACAAGGTGGACCTGGCGGTCCTCATCCGCTCTTATCTCGAGTTTCAAGATCACGACGCCGAGGCGATTCACAACGGCGGAGAAGCGAGCGAGCTGCTCAGGAGCGAGTCTTTCGATTTGATCATTCTGGATTGGGATCTTCCCGAAGTAAGCGGCATCGAGTTATTGCGGCAGGTGCGCGCCGCTGGCAGCAGTACGCCGGTATTAATGCTCACCGGCAAGCATTCTATTACTGACAAACAGCGTGGATTCACCGAAGGCGCCGACGACTATCTGACCAAGCCCTTCAACATGCAAGAGCTCAATTTGCGTATAGTCGCACTCCTCAGACGAACCATGGGGTCCGCGATGCCTGCCACTACCCATAGTGCGCAACCAACACAAAATGGACCTATCGAGCTGGACAAGTCCAGCTCGCGGGCGACAAAAGATGGGCGACAGATATCGCTGCAACCGAAAGAATTTGAATTGATTGAACTGCTCATGAATAGTGAGCCTCCTCACAAAATTTCCAAGCTGGTAGCAGCTGTCTGGCCTGACGACCCAAAGGCCAGTTTCGAATTACTGAACGCGACATTGCGACGCCTGCGCAACAAACTCGGAATTGAGACGCCTCAACTGCAGGAATCCAACTTTCCCGATCTGGCAATCGCTCTTGCTCAACACACTTACGGGCACGAGGACGAAGAGGAAGTTCTCGACCCATTCCTCGACATGATTCTCGATGGCAAATATGAGCTGGTCGAGTTGGTCGGTGGTGGCGGATCCGGTGTCGTCTACAAAGCCAATCATTGTTTGCTGGATAAAACAGTGGCCGTCAAGATGCTATTTCCTCATATGGTGGGAAGACAGCTTGTCGTGCGGCGGTTTCAACAGGAAGCCATGTCGACCGCAGCGCTATCGCATCCCAACATAATCAAGATCTCGGATTTCGGTACCGGGGAGCAAGGGCAACCATATCTGGTAATGGAGTTTCTAGAGGGCAAAAGCCTGGCCGAAACACTGGAAGCTCATGGGGCGCTTTCCACAGGTATCGCACTGGACATCATTATCCAGGCTACCACTGGTCTATGCCATGCACACAACAAAGGAATCATCCACCGTGATCTCAAACCCAACAATCTCATGATGCTTGGCGACATCGACGATACTTTCACTGTAAAGATCGTCGACTTCGGGCTGGCAAAGCCGAATCGACAAGAAGAGCGCCTTGCGAAGATTACCGTAACCGGTGAAGTGTTCGGCAGTCCTGCCTATATGAGCCCGGAGCAGTGCCGCGGAGAAGCAGTCGATCACCAGGCCGATATTTATTCGCTCGGTTGCGTCTTGTTCGAACTGCTCTCTAACAGACCGCCTTACACAGGCACGGATCCTATTGATGTAATCTTTCAACACTGCGCTTCGGAGCCGCCAAAATTTACTGTCGAAGGAGACAACCCGGAGATCAACGATTTCTTGAAGAGAATTCTATTGTCCTGCCTGGCGAAGACCAAACAAGAGCGCTATCAAACGGCAACACAACTGCTGGATGACTTGCAAAAATTCGAGCAGCTCTACATTTCGCAGGATCATTCTGTGTCACTGATGGTGCAATAGGCACCATGCCGAGAAAGAGATCACCAGGTAATCTCCATAATCGCAGAAGCCGTAACGGCAGGTATGACTTCTGGATTCTGACCATTATTACTGTCTTCATTCTAATTGCTCTCGTTTACACGACTCTGAAAATCATCGATCAATCCGACACTCACGTAAAATCAGTCACCGAAGTAAAAGTCGCGCAAAGCGCACCTAATGCCTGGAAACCCGAGCAGAACGAATGCGATCTGCTGCTCATCAAGGAAGCAGAACGAGACCCTGATGCGATTTCGAAAAGGTACAGCAACCTCGAGTTTTCCGAAGCAGGATTCAAGCAATTTGCCAAAATGAAAAAACTCCGCGTATTGAATTTGAGCGACTGCACAGTCGAAGATTCATGGCTGGTTTATCTGGAAAATTTGCCCTTGGAGGAGCTCACGCTCTCAGGCAGCGAGATAACCGGAGAGGCCGGTCGCTCACTTGCCAAGTTAAGGGACCTTCACTTTCTTGATGTATCCCGTTGCAAATTCGACAATCAAGGCGTAAGCAAACTAGTGAATCTGCCAGCGCTATTATTGCTTAGCATCAGCGACACCGACACAACAGACCAATGCTCGAAAGATATTGCAAAAATGAGTAATCTGCTGGAGTTAAAAGCGATCGGAGCACATCTCACCGGAGCATCGCTTAAGAATCTGGCAAAAACTCCGAAGTTGAGGGTCCTTCATTATGCAGAGAACACGAATATCAGCGCAAGTGACGCAGCCGAGCTAAAGAACTGTAAGACTCTAGAAGCCCTGTACTTAAAACGGACTGGAGTTAACGATGATGTCATCAAAGAATTGGTTGACTGCCAGAAACTTCGGGTCCTTGGGTTGGAAGCTAATCCGATAACTGATACCTCACTCGTGGAGCTTGCAAAAATGAAGTCCCTTATCGACTTGCGCCTCACTGGGTGCAACAAGATCACGCAAGAGGGAGTCAACGCACTTCGCAAACAGCTGCCGAAGTGCAGGATAACAACAGGCGAGATAAGTAATCCCTTCGGAGATATTCCGTTGTGAGTTCCGGTTGGAGCTGCTCAGTCCGATTGGAACTGCTTGGGTTCCGCTTGCCACATTAAGGCAGCTCGAATTTGTATCCGATACCATGAACGTTTTGAATCGGTGTCTCCCTGCCATCAATGTCGATCTTCTGCCTCAGCCGACGAAAGCACGTTCGCAATGTCTCCGGCGAGCGCGTCGAAGAAGATGGCCATACTCGATCTAAGATCGCCTCGGCACTGAATACAGTACCAGGGTTTTTCATGAAAAATTCCATCAATGCAAATTCGATTGGGGAGAGCTTTATCTCTTTTCCTTCACTGAAAAACTTATGCGTCTCTAGATGCAACTCGAGATATCCGCAGGTCACTATAGGCTCCACGATCTGCGGAGGGCGCCTGAGCAGCGCCTTCAGACGCAACGACAGCTCCTTCATCAAAAAGGGCTTCGGAAGATAATCGTCGGCACCGGCGGTAAAACCACTCTCTTTGTCTGTGATTGTACTTCGTTGTGTCAGAAATAGAATCGGCGCAAGGCCGCCACGCTGGCGATAAGCCCGGCAAATCTCGATCCCGGACATTTTAGGCAGCTCCCAGTCCAGTATGATGACATCATATTCATAGGACTTAAGCAGCTGCAGAACCATATCACCGTCGCGCTCCCAGTCCACGAAATATTTTTCGAGCTCGAGCCAATCAACAATGGTGGATCCCAGGCTATTGTCGTCCTCCGCCAATAATATCTTCGTCATGAGCCAACTACTCCCCGGAAGACAATGGTAGCACGGCGGGAAGCTCGACGTAGAAGCGGCTGCCGGTAGTATCGCTCTCCGCCCGGATAGTGCCACTCATTGCGTCAATCAATGCCTTTGAGATAAACAGCCCCAGACCCGAGCCGCCTTCGTCAACAACGGTTTCTCTCTTGACCCTAGTATAGCGCTCGAATATCTTCTCTAACTTCTCTTCGGGAATACCATATCCATGGTCTGCCACCACTATGGTGACGAATCCAGAGCGCTCGAGCGAGAGGTAAATCTCTATCGACGAGTTGGCCGGGGAGAATTTGATCGCGTTAGAAAGTAGATTGATCATGACCTGCACGAGCCGATCTTCATCTGCCTCAACAGATATCCGACACTCTTCCGGAATGACGATGTGAATATCTTTCATCTCGGCTAGATTGCCCACCGATATGTCAGCGCGATCGAAGACCCTGGCCAGATCGACCTTACCGATGTGCAAATCAAATTGACCCGATTCCAATCGTTCTGCATCGAGAAGTTCATTAATCAGCACGATCAGCCGACTCAAATCGGCAGCCAAAGCTTTGAGCCGCCGCTCACCCTTTTCGGAGACTTCCCCGAAGGCGCCTTCCTGAAAAAGCGAGATGGTTCCATGAGCAGCAGTAAGTGGACTTTTGAGCTCATGACTGACCACCGACACGAATTCGGCTCGCTTACGGTCAGCCTCTTCCAGACTCGAGACCATATCGTGGAAAACCTTATCTAGCCTTGCGATTTCGTCTTTGCCACCAAGCGGCTGACCGATAGGAACCCCATTAGCCAGATTCGAGCTCTTCTTCATTAGCACCGAAAGACGGTTGGAGATCTGGCGCGAGAAGAACAGTGAGAGCGCAATGGTGATCGAGATGTTTGACACCAGCCCGAGCCAGAGCAAAGTCAACACACGCTTCTTGCTCGTCGCTTTTAGGCTGGCACTCTGCTCGGTCAGCTTATGCTGCTCACCCAATAAAGTATCGAAATTACTGCCGAGCCTACCGACGACCTCACCTGCTCGGTAAAAGGATTGCACATCGTTGAGGAACGAAGTGTCTCCTTCTTCGATCTTTTTCACAAATCCATTGACAACCCGCTGCCAACTTTTCGTCAGATTGGTAGTCTCGGCAATAAGCTGTTTCTTGTCGGTGGTTTGGGGCAGGTCTCGGGCGAGATTCTTATAGGCCGCCATGGCCTCATTCGTAGACCGCTGGGCACCCTCGCGAAACATCACATTTCCCGTATAGCTATATCCACCGGCAGCCGTCGTCGCATCGAGCACTTTTCTCAGGACATAGTTGGCTCTTTCGATTACGACTCTGGCTTTTTCGATCTCTTCGATCTGGGATTCAGCCTGACGCACAAGCGAAGTGAGTAGGAAAATAAAAACCAATTGCGCAATAAGTGGGACCAGGACCAAAAGTATCCCTTTTGTTCTAATACTGACATTGTTGAACACGGTCTACTCACACCCCTTTAGCCAGGAAGATTGTACACCCTCACGCCCACTCCGCCAAAAGCGTCGGGCAGGCATAGCCCGCTATGCGGGCATCGCCGCACAATCAGTGCTGACGAAAACTATCAGGCAGATTGAAGAACACAGATTAGGACTAATAACTTTGACAAAAACAGAACTTGCCACCAAATCTGGTGATTCGCCCATTCGGTTAAGCACTAAATACGGTGCGCCTGAACCAGAAGATACTGGTAACGCGCTAATGAATTAGAGACTTCCACGTCCACACAACGGGTAAGAGAACGATCGTAACTGGAGTAGGTCGATACCGAACTCATCAATAGCTCAGCGTTTGCGGCTGGCATTGGTAACTACCGAATCGATATCAACGCCGAGACTCTTGAGTGTCTTCTTGGCTTTCTCACGAAAGAGTTCGTTCGGTGCAACCTTGTAGACTTGCACCCAGAGATAGATCGATTTTTCGCGCGCCTTTTCTTTGACGCGAGGCTCGTCAGCAGTTTCATAAATACTGAGCCAACTACTGGCCTCCTTAACCAATCGAGGTGCCTTCGTTTCAATAATCGTCGCCTGCGCATCCAACCAGGATGGTGCATCAGGAAATTTACTCGCCAGCCGATAGTAACGTGCAGCCGCCGACTCATCATGGGCGAACAAATACTGGTTGATACCAGCGATAAAAGGCATATGCCAGTCATTCGGATTGGCGTCGATTCCACGATCGATAAGCTCACGAGCCCTTTCCGGTCGAGACTGATCGCCACCAACAGTGAATGCAGCGAACCAGTATGGCTGCACGAATTGCGGATCGAGATAAGTGATGAGATCCAGGTAACGATCGCAAAGAGCGTAATGATCCTTGAGCCTTGCTTCGGTATCGCCTAAATAGCCGACGTAGTTCAGCCAAAAAACATCGGCAAGAAGCTGGTCATAACCCAACGATACGAGCTTCATCGTCTGAGGCGATGGGATGATCGCTAAGTCAGAAGGGTTTTCCTCAGCCAATAGTATCGTCGTCTTCTGATGTGAAAACTGAATGATTACGGTTAGCACCATCAGGACTGCAAATCTCACAAGATTGTCCATGTTCACCCAATAACGAAGGGGCGGCTTGAGTAAGCCGCCCGTTGAAGTTCAAATGACGCCATAAGCATCATATAGATGATTTTCAGCTTTTACTGATTGGACAAGACCAGGGTCTTCCCGGCTGTCGTTCCACCCAGACCGACTCCGTCCTTGTTACCGCCGATGATGGCATACGAAGTCGCCCCGCCGGTAGAACCACTAGCCGTGATCGGTGAGTATTGAACTTTGCCGATGCCTGGATTATGGGTCGCGGGAGCCGCATCCCTTGCCGTCTGTACGCTGGAAACGGAGCCGAGCGCGGGCCATTCGCCTGTGGAGGTGAACGGATTGACCGGCGGGTTGCCCGCTGTAGTACCGTCGCTCTTCCCACCAGGGAAATAGCTCTGATACGGTGCATCGACAGAACCTGGATAGGAGCCGGCGTTGTCTACGGCATAAGCTTCAGCTGCGATCTGAGCAGTTCGCATGTTGGCTTTCACCGAGGCTTCCCGAGCTTTATCCTGGGCGCCAATAAAGTTTGGTAGCGCAATCGCTGCAAGAATACCGATGATGATAACCACAACCAGGAGTTCAATTAGAGTAAAACCCGATTGTGACCTAATTTTTCTACGTCCCATACCTTCACCCTCACATCAAACGTCCGACAGAGATAACGGACAGCCAGCTAAACATGAGCCAACACTTCAGCATCATAACGAGTCTCGATAGGCATTACGATCCCCTGAATGGCTGATAACGCCACCATTTTGGACTCATTGGTAAGTGCAAACCTCCGCAAGTAATGGGGTATTGCCCATATCGTGAAGAATAATAACGGTGTCAAAAACAAAGCTGCCACCCGTAATTGAGTGACAGCTTAACACAACTTAATACAAGTCAATCGAAAGACTGATTAACCGTGGGTTTCGGCACTTTACAACGCTCTCATTTCAGCGTCGCAGACTATACGATGGCGAGTTCTTTCTCTGCCTTGTGCGTGTGGCGCTCATGGCTCACTTTACGTGGGCGTCTGAGGTGCTCCATGAACTTGCGATGAGCAAGAGTGTCGATGTGTGCTTGCGATGTCTTTTCTGGAACAGAGAGAACAAATTCGTCTTTGTTCTGCATTTTAGGTGTCTGGTTGTAGCGACCAACCATGTAGAGATAACCGCCCCGAGTTGAATATACGTAATGAATCATGCTGCCTGCCTGCCTTTCCGTGATTGCCTGCGCCAACTTCGTGCCCCACCCATTTTCAAATGTGGATTCAAAATAACCCAGATTCGAAATGTCACTGTAAGCGACTTCCATACTGTACGACAGACGTCATCGTATGGGAATAGCCTTGTTTCCAAGTGAAACATAATAATGTCTCAACATTTTTGATTAGCACTTGTTCAAACAAATAACAGATATTAGCTTCCAATGCGGCTTTTCAATCGCATTGAGGCCGACCTGCCACCATCAAGTGCTTCAAAAAATACTTGGATCGGGGCTCAGGTTATATGCCCAACCTATATACAAATCGAAACACATACTGACAAGTGCAAAGAAATTACAAGACGTAACTCTTCGCAAAATGGCATCGCATGGGCATTTTCGAAGCCGGTCGAAAAGTCGATGTGACACCATAGGCGAGGCGCGCTGAAATTGGCATCCCAAGCGCTTTTCCATTGACTTATTCGGTTGTGTTCGCTCGTTTGAAGTGATCCGATCGATTGACTATCGAACCCTTGATTCCATGCCGGTCTCAATCAAGGTTGCAAAACCTATTCTGTACATCTGTTTACATCGCTCGCCAAAACAATTGCATGAACCCATCACAGTAAATTCGCATGCAGTGTGGAAAACCGCAAACACGGAAGATGCTACTTTGTCTTGATGCCGGCAACAAGTTCGCGCACGTCATCTCCGACCATGATTGTCACGGCACTTTCAATGTCGCCAACCGAAGCGGTGACAATGTCGCCAACATCGTCGAGATCATCCATGATCAATTGCGCGTCCTCTGGATTTCCACGTTGCGCGATGATACGAGTGACTGAAAGAGGTTCCGGCCGCTTTCCGTCCAGCGGTTTGAGGATTAGATGACGATATCCTTTTTTCTTAAGCAAAAGGAAGAGCTTTCTCGCCAAAAGCTTTTCGGAGCTGGCATTTTGAATAGTCACTCGTAGCGATGAACGGTCAGACTCGAGAAATGCCGAACCGGAAATTTTCGCTACCATTCTTCTTATGTCTGCCTTGTCGACCGACCAGTTTCCTGTCCCGGAGAAACCGCCGGGCAACATCACAAGTGTCTGATGCGCTTTCGGCACGGCTCGAACAAATGCGGCGATGGCGGTTAATTCTGTGTAAGACATATCACTATAAATATAGTTCTGCGCGATTTCGAGCAACTTCGGAATATGAGTCCACGAATCAGGCTGCATCGCCCGATCGAGAACAGCACGTATAAAAAGCTCCTGTCGTTGAACACGACCGATATCGCCGAGACTGTCATGACGAAAACGCACGAATCCCATGGACTGTGTGCCGTTAAGCTTCCGTGGACCGGGCTCGAGGTCGATGTAGAGCTTCGCCGTATCATCGCTATACTTCATCTTCTTCGGAATATCCACGGTGATACCGCCAATCTCGTCGACGAGAGCAACCAGCCCCCTCACATTGAGAACAACGTAATGATCGATCGGCATATTCAATAAGTTGGTAATCGTTTCCTTGGCTAAATCAGGACCACCAAGCGCATTGGCAGAGTTGATCTTGCCCATGCCGTGCTTCGGTATGCGAACCCATGTGTCGCGAGGAATAGAAAGCACCGAAAAAGAGTTGCGATACGGGTCCAAGCGCGCCACCATGATGGTATCGGAGCGCCCGGTAAACGCTTGCTGATCGGCTTTCAAACGCCTGCCTCTGCCAGAATAGACGACATCGGTCCCGAGAAGAAGAATATTCCTTGGTTCCGTCAAAGAGCCCAGTCGAAAAATGGGCGGCAGAAGCGCGGGCTCATAAAAAAGCGTGAAGAGATACCCGGCCGCCACACCAATGAGGCCACAAACTAAGAATAGGAGATACCAATTTCGCGGAGGCAAGATGCGATCCTGTGATGCTGTCGGTTATTATACTTTGTTGCCGCTGGCACAGCCTGACATGTGAGACGGGGCGTTAACTTGAGAACATGCGGCGGCGGATTGGAGATTTGAAGACAATAAGACAACTGTAGTGATGATAAAAAACGGTAAACAATCAAGCATTCAAAAGCGTCTTCTCGCAATCAACTTTGGTGGCATCGGAGATGAGATTCTATTCTTGCCTACGCTCAGAACAATCAAACAGTATTGCCCTGAATACGCCATCACACTGTTACTGGAGCCTCGCTCACAGTCGGTTGAGCAGCTCACCAGTCTGATTGCAGGTACAGTTACATTCGATATAAAAAAGCGACCTCTGCTCATGCAAGATCTCGTCGAGCTGCTCGCGCTCGTGAGAAGCGGTGGATACGATGCCGTCGTGTCATCGGGCAGCTCTCCTCTTGTCGCCGCACTTCTATTCCTCTCCGGTATTCCGATTCGGGTAGGTTACTACTCCAACCGACTGAGTCGCATTCTCCTGACCGAACCCGTTCCCTTGAATCGCAAGCAGTACGCCGCGCACATGTATCACGACCTGGCGATCGGATTCTTGCGTACACAGGGAGTGGTACCACAAGCGCTACCACAAGAGGCGCTTAATCCTGAAGTAGAGGTCTCGGCAGATTCGCGACAGCGCATGGAGCAATTCCTGCAAGAGAATGGCATCGCAAAAGGCAGATTCATCTTGGTTCACCCGGGCACCAGCAGATTGGCAACGATGAAAGGAATAATAAAAACCTGGCCCACTGCTAATTGGCTGGAGTTGCTAGCTTTGCTCGAGAGACACAATGAAGGCTTACCACAACCAGAGCGTATCCCCGTGATTATAGCGGGTGGACCGGACGACAACGAGATCGTCGAATGCCTGCTCGCCGGTTTGACCACGCCATCATATCTGGTATCAGCATACGGTCGGACGAAAAACCTCGCTGACTTAGCCGCGCTGATAAGCGACGCCGCCCTCATGGTATGCGTGGATTCAGCCCCTATGCACGTGACCGTAGGTCTTAATCAACCGCTCGTAGCCTTGTTCGGTCCGACAGATCCGAATCTGCTCCTGCCGCAAGCCACCCCATTCCGCTTCGTCTGGGACAGCAAAGATGGCTCCCGATCGATGTTCGACGGTCTCGGCGTAGACATAGCACCACAACGTGTCTTCGACTGCATAGTCGCAGCGACGAAAAACAAGACAACGGTCTAAGAAGCTCGCTGCCGAATGACAGAGCCACTGGGACCGCGAGCGACCGGGACGGCCGGCATCTTGCATTTTCGCTTAACGTCTCGTCGGAGAGGAAATACAAAACGCCTTCAAGCTCGGCATTTTCGCCTTGTCTGCAACCATCCGGTCCATGTCATATTCCTGTCATTTTCAATACGTAGACTCACATCATTCCTATCCCCTCGGTCCGCTCGAAAGTGGAGATGGAGACAGCACCCCTGGGTAACCGCCCACACCCAGCCTGCGCGCCGGACAGTCGCTCCGGTGCCCTGGGGTTCGCTTTGGAGAAATTGAAATGCGTACTACCAATAAATCGTTTGATTATTTCCTTGCGGGAAGTCCCCTCGCCACAATGGACGAACTCTGGCTCCTCGCAATCAGCTCGGACTGCAAAATTCGAAGGCGCGTAGCCGAAAATCCTGTTGCCGGACCATACTTGCTCAGACTGCTGAGCAATGACCCATCAGCCGAAGTTAGGGGTGCTTTGACAGACAATCCCATGACACCAATGGAAGTGCTCAGACAGTTGGCCATCGATGAAGATCCTGATGTGCGCTATGCCCTGGCTGAAAACCACAATACACCAATCGCCATATTAAAGAGTCTGGAAAGCGATGCCAACCCATTTGTCGCACTGCGCGCCGGAAGGACGAAATCGACCAATTCAGGCAAATCACTGGCAAGCCTTTCGCGCCATGTCGACTTCAAACCAGACGGCGGGACTTATTGCGATTCGGTCGCCATCAGACGAGTCTTGCGATCGAGCTCTGCTTGAAAGTGCTTGCCGGTAGCGCGGGCATCGACGCTGGTCACACCCAAACCGAGGAAAGTCTCGTCGAAATCCGTTGTGATTCGGCGATTCAACGCATCCGCACCGCCCTCGGCGATCTGAAGCAAGGCATTGACCACGTTCGGGTCGAACTGCGTTCCCGCCATTTCGGAAAGCTCTTTGACTGCACGATCGTGCCCGATAGCGATTCGATAAGGACGATCGGTGGTCATGGCGTCATACGCGTCTGAGACCAGAATGATACGGGCGCCAAGCGGGATATCATCCCCTTTCAGCCCATCCGGATAGCCGGAACCATCATAATACTCATGGTGGTGTTTTACATACTCCCTAGCGCGCCGCAGTCCACGCAGCTCGCCAATGATCTGCGCACTAATGGAGGGATGCTTGCGCATGATCTCTCTTTCTTCTGAAGTC
This sequence comes from uncultured Candidatus Obscuribacterales bacterium, assembly GCA_964418155.1. Lineage (GTDB taxonomy): Bacteria > Cyanobacteriota > Vampirovibrionia > Obscuribacterales > Obscuribacteraceae > JADYXR01. Next base: position 55,273 of record CAYQKX010000049.1, read on the forward strand.
AGTTGAGACGGCTTCCAGAGAATCGACTCAGGAACCCCAATCTTTCCGATATCGTGAAGTATGCCACCAAGCTCGATATCACGAAGCTCGGTATCCTGAAGACCGAGTGTACGACCGATGAGGCAGGCGATACGGCTGACTCTCAAACTGTGACCGGCCGTATAATCGCATTTTGCATCAAGAGCGTCGGCAAGAGCACGGATGGTTCCCATCGACAACTCTTCGAGTTCGGACATCGCAAATCTGAGCTCCTCAATCAGCTTGATGTTATGCTCTTTCAGTTCGAAAGTCTCGAGGGCACGCCGGACGGTCAGTTTGAGCTCGTCGGCGTCCCACGGTTTTGGTATATATTTGTAGACATGTCCGGCGTTGATCGCGTCAATGAGCGCCTGGACATCAGTGTATCCTGTCAAAAGAATCTTCATCGCGTCAGGATTGACAGGCAAACTCTGCTCCAAAAGCTGTACACCGGTCATGGCCGGCATACGCTGGTCGGTGATGATCAGGCTCACCTTGTTCTGCTTCAAGAGATCAAGCCCTTCTTGACCGCTCGTCGCTTCCAAGATTTCGTAGTCTTTACCGAGAACTCGGCGCAAAAGGCGCAAGTTGGCTACTTCATCATCAACTATCAGTATCTGGTGTCGCCTCGACATTTCGCCGTTTCCCGCCTGTTTAGTACTTGTCGTAAATTGACTCGCCCTGCGCACTGAAAAATTCGGACGGATCCTTTCGCATCGGCAGCAAGACCGTAAAGGTTGTGCCTTCGTTGAGCTTTGTCCTCAATTCTATCCTTCCGCCATGCCGCCCGACAATCGAATGGCAAATTGAAAGTCCGAGGCCCGTCCCTTGTCCAACAGGTTTGGTCGTGAAGAACGGATCGAAGATTTTACTCTGAATGTCGGCTTTAATTCCAGGCCCATTGTCACTGATCGACACAACGACCTCTGAATCGACCACCTCAGTCCGGACCTCGACTCGGGCGTCATCCTTGTCATGCACGGCCTGAGCGGCATTTGATAGAAGATTCATCCAGACCTGATTGAGCTGACCCGGGTAACAGAGGATTGCGGGCAGCTCGCCGAAGTTCTTAATCAAAGAGATTTTGTCACGTCCATAATACTGCGACAAAATCTTGGCAGTCGACTCGATTCCTTCATGCACCATCGCTTCCTTTAGCTCCGCTTCATCAAGCCGACTGAAGCTTTTTAGATTTCGGATGATGTGGCGAATGCGATCGGCACCTTCATTGAGATCGGCGATGATGTTGTCTAGATCGGTGATGAGGAAGTCATAGCGCACCTCGTCCTTCAGCTCAACCAGGCGTCCGTGAGCCTCGTCCGAGACTCCGTCTATCGAGTCCACCAGTTTTTTCAGATCTTCGACATACTCTTTCAAGTAAGGCAGATTGCCATGCACGAAATTGATCGGATTATTGAGCTCATGCGCGATACCAGCAACTAGACGCCCCAACGATGCCATCTTTTCCTGGTGAATCACCTGCGATTGCATCGATTTTAGCTCTGAGTTTTTGGTATCGAGATTGATGTTTTTCTCGACCAGATCGTCGTTGGTCTTGGAGAGCTCTTCGATGAGAGCGGCCTGCTCAATGGCGACAGCGACCTGACCGGCAACCGATTTGATAAGCTCGAGATCGTTGGCGGACCAGTTACGACGCGGGTCCATCTCTGCAATGATAATCACGCCTTTTGAAAGATCGCGATAGATCATCGGTTGGACGATAAGCGAACCCCAACCCACCTCTTCCAGCCGTTCCTTGATTGGTTCGAAGATAGGCTCTAATGAAGGCTCGGAATAAACAAAGGTTTTCATCAATACACCATCAGCACGATTCTCATATCGCGCTCGGATATTCAGAATAAACTCGCAGATATCAGCATCGAAGTACTTGAGGGTTGCTTGCCCCGCCCTGCCAGCCTCGCCATCGGGGTCTGCCTCGCATACGAAAATTTCGTCATCCGATTCGGCGAGCTTACAAACAATCGCACACCGAAAAACACTTAATGCCGTGGCCAACTCATCGGCAGCGGTGACGAGAATCCGGTCCAGCTCCAGGGTGCTTCGCAAGGCCGAGTTGATTGAATTGATCAACGCTTCGCGCTGAGCCTGAGATCTGATTTCCGACACCATGCGATTATTGTCTTCGAGCTGATCACGAAGCCGATTTTCGCCATGCTGCGCCAGACCGGACATGTAGCTGACAAAACGTGCCCAGATAAATGAAACACTGACAAGGAGGACAGAACGCGCCAGAATCCGGCTCCAGAACTTGCTTGCATAAGCCGATGCAATGGTGACATCCTTGTTCGGAAAGAGATAGGTCAGCGATTCGAAGTTTTCCACAACCAATAAGCCGACGTATGAAACCGAGACCAAAAGAGCGGTTAGATACGTCCCTCTCTTGCCGAAAGTGTAGCTGGAAAGAAGAATCGGAAGCAGGTATAAAACATACAGATCGGATTCGACGCCGAAAGTGAGATGAACTATAAGCGTCAGAGCAAGCACGTCGAGTCCGACCAATATTGCGTTGGCGCTATTGAGCTCCTTCTTCTTCGAAATTCGCTTCGTGACGACCAGAGCCAATACAATCGCAGTGTATGCCATCACCAGCGCACAAGAGCCGCCCAGCGCGACAATGTCGAATACGCCGGGACTGAACAGCCAGAGGATAAGACAGACAAGGAGACCGGCCGCAGCAAAGGCAAGTCGGAAGAATAAAAGCTGCTCGGTCTTGACGAGAAGTTCGGACGACGATTGAGTGTGCAGCTTTGCCGTGTCAGGCAGATTGGTTGTCGTCATTCTCGCCAACGCCGAAACTAGATATACTGTGACGCTCTCTTATAGACCTCCGCCGCTTCCGCGAAGCGACCAAGCGCCTTCAGCGTAGCGCCCCAGGCCTCATAGACATCTCCATCATACGGATCGATTTCAGAGGCCCTTTGATACTTCTCCAGGGCGAAGTCGTGCAAACCGAGCAAGGCAAGCGTTTTTCCCCAGCAATAATAGAGATTGGCTTCACCTTCATAAAGCTCCGATGCATCGCGGAACATCTCATCCGCCTCGAGATAACGTCCCTTGACGAGAAAGATCTGTCCGGCGATAACGCGGGCCGGACCGTTGTTGGGACGCTCTTCGATCAATTCCTGGACCAGATGCAGCGCCTCATTTAGACGATTCTGGGCGCGGAGAGCTTTGGCTAAAGCCAGTTTTGCATCAACATCATGGGGCAGAACATCGAGCAGCTTCATCGACTGTTGCATAACAAATTCAAACTGGTGGGCATCGAGAAGCTTATCCAGAGCCTCTTTTTGCGGAATTATGCAGAGCGGGTCACGAAGAATTGCTTCCCTGAACTCGTGTTTCGAAACATCCGGCTGTCCGAGTTCATCCAGACTGCGAGCCAAATGCAAGTGTCCGAGACCATATCCGTCGTTGATCTGAACACAGGCTCGAAATTTTTCGACTGCTGCTTGATGATTACCGGCCAACGCATGGGCACAGCCCCATCCATCCAGCGCCAGAAAACTGCGTGGGTTCTGCCCAAGCGCTCTTTCAAAACACTTCTCGGCAGGCTCGGTACGCCCGGAACCGACGTGAGCGAAGCCCATCCAGAGATCGATGTCGGAATGCTGAATGCCGCTTGCCACCACCTTGTTCAAGCGACCGAGGGCATCGTCGAAGCGACCGGTGAGCAGATAATTGACGGAGCAATACATCGCCATATCGACATTGGCATAGTTGATGTCGAGCCCTTTCTCGAAGACCTCGGCGGCCCGATCGTATTCCTTCAAAGCCATATAGACGAGACCGAGATTGAGCCTTGCATGCTCGAGCGCCGCATCGACATCGACAGCCTGAAGGAATTTTTCGCAAGCTTCGTCAAGCATGTTTTGCTGAAAGAGATTGACACCCCAATCGTTGTAAATTAAGGCGCGCTCGGCCGCCGTCATACTCTGTGGGGCCAAGTTTATAGCATCTTGATAGTGCTTGACCGCCTCTTCTTGCTTGCCAATCTGGACGAGCGCCTGCGCCCAATTGCGGTGAGCAAGAGCATACTGACTGTCGATTTCGACAGCTTTTTGAAAACATGACGCGCCGTCGGCTATATTGCCCATCGCACAAAGCGATATTCCGAGCCCGTTGAACGCTTCGGCTAGCTTAGGATCGGCATTGCAGGCTTGTTTGAAATGCTCGGAGGCTTCTCCGTATTGTTCCAGTTGGAAGGCGCAGATTCCTGCCTGATAGTGAGCCGACGCCAGTTTGGGATTGCACTTGATCGCCTGTTTGAACTGCCCGAGCGCCCCAGGAAGCTTGCCCATCTCGGCGAGGGCCAAACCCCAGTGCAGGTGCCCGACAGCAAACCCGTCCTTGCCTTCGCAGGACTCGCGGAACTCCGGCATGGCTTCCTGCGGCCGCCGCTCTTTCAAAAGACACAATCCGAGCTGATAATGAGCATCAGCATTTTTCGGAGTTATAGATAGACAGGTCTTGAGATGCCTCTCCGCTTCATCGAATCGCCCCATATTGAAGCAAAGAACGCCGAGATAATACTCCACATCCGGATCGTTGCGCGTCTGCCTGGCGTGCCGTGCGAGGACGGAATGGGCCTCATCCCAGCGATCCTGGGAGACCAAATCCTTGACCAGCTGCAAAACTTTATTCACTCAAAAGGCTTCCGTAAGGGCCAGGGAGACAGAAATCTGGAAAGTTTCTCTATCAGAGTATATTAAATCTAGTGTGATCGATGGGCAATCCATGGAAACGCACCGCTCAGCTTCGAACCGCAAAAAACAAGCCAAGTGTAGCGACGCAAAGCACGAACTGAACTAACCAAAAGCCCATCACCACCTGCCATTCAGGCACGCCCTTATCGGCAAAAACCGCCTCGTAATGATGGTGAAGAGGCGCCATACGAAAGACACGTTTGCCTTCACCAGGCAGACGTTTTGTAAGTTTTATCAACACCACCTTGAAAAGCGGCATTTTTTCTTCGCCCTCGAGCCGCTTCGTCAGTTTGAAACAAATCACCTGAATCAGGACTGACAGCGCTTCGAGAATGTAGACCAAGGCAAGCGGTACGAACCAGACGACAAGCCCGGAAGCAACCACGATAGATCCCATCAGACCGCCGATGAAAAGGCTACCTGTGTCTCCCATGAAGATCTGCGCGGGGTTTCTATTGAATAGCAAGAAGCCGCACAGTGCTCCGGCCGCACAGGCCGCCACCAGGGCATACCCGATCTGACCGGTGGCGAGCAACATCAAAGCGAGCGAGGCAAAGACCTGACAGGAGGTGCCGGCCGCCAGCCCGTCCATGCCATCGTGGAGATTGATCGAATTGGCCGTAGCCGCCACCAGGAAGGCTGACAGGGCCACGTATATGGGCCAGGGCGGCACCCAGACGCTGAGCCCGGATAGAGACGAAGTGCTCGCCGCACCACCGAGAATGGGCACTATAGCATCACAAAACGGCAGGAAAAGCTCAGCCCGGCTCGCCACGAAAAAGAGAGCGCCGAGTGCTGCACCCAAAAAGAGCTCGCTGCCCAGACGAATGTACCCAGAGATACCTCTGTTGTTTTTTCGAGTGAACTTGGAGAAGTCGTCGACAAAGCCTATAGCGCAACACAAGACCCCGACCAGCAAAATGGCGCCGTCAACAACGTTAATGCCTGGGCTGAATATGAACCAGGCTGCGATGGTCACCAGAGTGGCTGCCAGAGCAAAAACAACACCCCCGATGGTGGGAGTGCGAGCTTTGTGCGCGTGGCTCTCAGGGCCGTCCTCACGCAAGTACTGCTCAACCTGCTTTTTCTTGAGCCAGGATATATAGGCGGGGTAGAGAATGGCGCTAAAACAGAATGACACCAGACATACCACCAACATTTCGGTGGTCGCCGGCATTTGAAGCGGTTGCTGAGTCACAGTAGATCCAGGGATTGGTAACTGTAACAGCTTAATCCAGATAGAAACTGGTTACAATCTTTCGCCGTTCTTTGGCGTAAGTGACCGACTCAAGCAGCGTGTGGCTGGTGTGATACAGGAAACAGATAATCTGTTGGGATTTATCTATGATTTCGTGATTGCAGACTTTGCTCGCGTCCGCAAGGGTCATGGTGCGACGCTCCGGATACTCGACGATATTCTTGATTCCGATTAGAAGATCTTGAACTTCACCGGGCTGTTGGCCGATGGTCTGCGGCAATATCACACTGACGCGGTCGGGATTTGCCCGTTGAGCGCCACGAATGACTGCCATGTTGGTACCATTCGCGCCACCACTGGTTAGGACTTGATTGCCGGAGAGAACGAGCGCGTAGCTCAACATCTCGACAAGCTGCTGATGGGTGAGCGGCAGGTTGCGCGTACCTATGATAGCCACTTTCCGGGGTCCCGACTGCTGAATGATGAGTAGCTCTTGAGCGAGCTCATCTACTGTGGGGATGGTGGCGGCGCCAATTGATTCGGTCATGCTGGTTTTTCCTCGAATGCGCGCGAAAGATTTTAATGTATTCTTTAGGGCGCGTTTCTAGCTTACCGATCTTTGAGGGCTGGTCAATTCTAACGCGGGCAGCTGTTTACAAGTTTTAATCAACGATGCCCAAAGTCCGCAGAAGAATAAGTTAACGTTCTCTTGAACCTGGCAGTTTTCGTCCGACCATAATTTTGTACTCAAGCTTGGGAAGCGATATATACGCTACGCTTATAGAGGAGAGGCTGATAGAGCCTGCATCTAAAACAATATAGAGGTCAAGTGCGCGCGTTCCGCTCGGACAGGACCTTGTAATTTTGTGCGCAAATTGCCGCTTATGCGTCTCGCCAGTTCGGCGACTGTGTTACAAAATAGGAAGATGATGGCTTCTAATCACGTTCTCCGAAAAGTAGGGCGCTAAATCTCAGGCTAGGTATGACCGGGATAGCGCATGGCACCAACGGGTAGAGGTTATCGATGAACGAACTGAGCGGACTGGAGGCATTGCGAACCAATATGGCGCCGGAGAATCCGGGTGCAAAGGATATTCTTGCTCGCCTCAATGACGAGCAAAAAGAGGCGGTCTGCCAGGGTTGGGGACCATCTCTTATTGTCGCCGGCGCAGGCTCGGGTAAGACCACCGTCCTCACCCGACGCGTGGCCTATCTGATTAAGGAGCTTCATCAGGACGCCGACTCGATTATGGCGGTGACATTCACCAACAAAGCCGCTAAAGAAATGAAGAGCCGCATCGAGACGATCGTGGGCGATCGTTTCAAGTTCTCCTGGATAGGGACCTTTCACAGCATGTGCGCACGACTGCTGCGCCGCGAGATCGAAACATACAGAACTCCCGAAGGCTGGCAATGGTCCAGCAATTTCGTCATATATGATGAAACAGACAGTCTTAACGTCTTGAAGGCCGAACTAAAAAAACTCGATTTGGATGAAAAGGTCTTTCCCGCGAAAGAAATGCGCCACGCCATTTCGGCACTCAAAAATGACGGCTATACATACAACCTTTATGCTCAAGAAGCGAAGGCGTATCGAGAGTTAAAACTGGCAAAGATTTTTGAATCATATCAACGTGCTCTCGCGCAGAACAATGCCTTTGATTTCGACGATTTGATCAACGTCTTCGCAGACCTCGTAAGAACCAGACCGGAAGTGCGTGCCCGATTGATGCGCCGATTCCGACACCTGATGATCGACGAGTTTCAAGATACCAACCGATCGCAATACGAGTTCGTGCGGTTGCTCGGCGACGTCTTCGCCGAAGCAAACGAAATCAGCCAGGGCTGCGCGAATTCGATCAAAGGGCTGGACGAAGCTGCCATCAGCGAACGATGGAAAGAACGAAGTCTCATGGTAGTCGGCGATGTGGATCAGTCGATTTACTCTTGGAGAAAGGCTGATTACCGTATTTTTCTCGGTTTTCAAAATGACTTTCCCAACAGCCGTATAATCAAGCTCGAAGAAAACTATCGATCGACCAGCACGATACTTGATATCGCCAATAGTATCATCACCAACAACGTCGAGCGCATCGACAAAACGCTGCGTTGCAACAGAGGCAAAGGCGGGAAGGCGCAATACTATGAAGGCTCGGACCAGATCGACGAAGCTTTCTACGTCGTTGAAGAGCTCAAGCGATTGCAAGCGCGCGGCCGCAAATATTCCGACGCCACAATTTTGTACAGAACCAATGCGCAAAGCCGAGCTATTGAAGAAGTACTGATAAGAAGCGGAGTACCGTACACCGTAGTTGGTGGCACGAAGTTCTATGACAGACAAGAAATCAAAGACATAATCGCTTATCTCAAACTCACGTTCAACCCAAAAGATGGGCAGTCCTTCAACCGCGTGGTCAACCAACCTAAACGCGGCATCGGAAAAACATCATTAGAGAGGCTCCAGGTGTACGCTGACGAGCGAGGGATCTCTTGTGCCGAAGCCTGTCTCGAAGCGCTTCGCATCGGCAACATATCACCGAAGACAATCAGCGAACTGTCGAACTTCGGCAATACGATATTCTCGAGATGGCAACCTCGGTGCAGAATCCAACAAAAAGATCCTGAGTCCGGTCAAACAGTCGGATACGAAGATCCAATCTCCGGATTGATTACGATGATTCTGGAAGACACAGGCTATCTCCGCATGCTGGAGACTGACGCTATGAACCAGAAAGATGAGCTCGCTCACGGCAGAATAGAGAACGTTCGAGAATTGATTGCGGTCGCAAAAGAATTCGAGCAAATTGCCGATGAGCCAGATCTCGAATCGTTTTTGACTCGCATTTCACTCGTCAGCGACCTCGATAAAATCGAGGATGGTGGCGATCAGTTGAGACTGATGACGCTTCACTCAGCGAAAGGTCTCGAATTCCCCGTCGTATTTCTTATGGGATTGGAAGAGGGCGTCCTGCCACATTCGCGCTCATACGATTCCGACACATCAATGGAAGAAGAGCGCCGGCTAATGTACGTCGGTGTCACGCGAGCCGAAGATCTGCTCTATATCACAAGAGCGCGTAAGCGCACGTTCGTCGGCGCTGGCGGATTCTCATCGACGATGCTTCCTCCAAGTCGCTTCTTGAAAGAGATTACTCCTGGTCTACTCACCGGATTCTATCCCGATCAAGAGGGTCATGCAGACGAAGACGGCTACTCAAGACATAAAGAGCCATCCGACGATTACGAAAGTTATGACTCGTTCAGTTCAAAAACCACACGAGATGACGACCGGGGCGGTTCGCGCTACAGCCACGACAGGGGGTACAGCGGCAACTCCAACTCCGGCGGTTCATCGCGAAATTCCGGTTACGGCGGCAATTCTTCGAACAACTACGGTGGGACCAACTCAACTCGCCCGTCACAGAACGGCGGCTTCAACTACGGTAATAACTCACCCCGCACCTCGCAGAACGGCGGCTCCAGCTACGGTAACAGCTCATCGCGATCGTCGCAGAATGGTGGAGGAGACTCCTCTAGATCCGGCAGCGGCTACAACAACGGCTCACGATACGGCGGTGACTCAGGTAGAAGTTCCAACAACTCCGGAACTTCTCGAGGCAACATTCCAGGGCGTCCGGCCGGTGGCGGGTCAAACACCACGGGCGGTGGCGCGCGGCAACCCAAGCCATCCGGACCTCAGGTTTATCGCAACGGTCAAAGAGCAGACGGTGGACGCGACGCGGGAAGAGCGGGCTACGATCAAAGAAGAGAAGCACTGCGCGCATACTCGGACAACCGATCGGGCGGAGGCCGCCCCGGCAGTCCGCAGGAGCCGCAACAAGGTCCACCGCCAAGCAATCATGAACGTCTGGTCATCGGTGATGTAGTTCAACACGCGAAATTCGGTGTGGGCAAAGTAATCGAAGTAATCGGAGAAGGCGATAAAGAGCTCTATAAGATTGAATTCGACGCGGATACGAAGCGTCTCATGGACCCGCGCTTTGCAAAACTTATAAAGCTGACCTGATCTGGACCTCGATGTATGAGACTTATTGTCTGACTGAGCTCCGTTATTAGGATGCTCACGGATTTCGTCAGAGATTCTTGAGAGGGCGCCGCTTTCGGGCACCTGTCAAGACATGACTCACCTATTGTTTTGGGAGGATGTACGGTGTCAGTAGAAAGAACCTTTGTAGCAATTAAGCCGGACGGCGTAGAGCGCGGATTGATCGGCAAAGTAATCGATAGATTCGAAAGCCGTGGGCTCAAATTAGTAGGCATGAAGCTCATGAAGCTTTCTTCCGCCAAAGCTGAAGAGCATTACGGCGAACACAAGGGCAAACCCTTCTTTGATGGACTGGTCGGCTTCATTACCTCCGGACCAATCGTAGCGATGGTTTGGGAAGGCAAGGGCGCCATTGCTCTAGCCAGAAATGTAATCGGCGCAACAAATCCGGCAAGCGCAAATCCCGGTAGCATACGAGGCGATCTCGCCGTCGATATAGGTCGCAACGTGGTACACGGATCCGACGGTCCGGACAGCGCCAAGCGAGAGATTTCAATCTTCTTTTCCGAAGCCGAGCTCTCGCCCGAATGGCCAAGAAGCGTAGACAAGTGGGTGGCCGAGTAAACTTCATGCTGCTGCCAAATGGGTGACCAAGTAACGCAGCTACCAGTTCGAAAACTACTCGACGACCACGGTACAAGTGACCGTGGTCGTTTGATTGGCGGCCGGTTTGTCGGCGGTTGCTCCCAGGTCCCCAGTGGCGCTGCCATTCGGGCTTTTACTGAATGGGCAGTGATTCCGGAGTACTGGAGGTTTATCGCGAAGTTTGGTTCGAGTTTGGTTCGAATCTGGAGTGAGGCGCTTAGGAAAAAACGCGAGACTTCGTCAAGTACTAGGGCGCGAACAAAGGCGCTGGGAGGGATCCGCTATGCACGTCCCTGAGTCCACTTCGATGTCGAAATAAACGCCTTGGAGAAGCGGATGGCATTCGTCAAGGCATGTCGCGAAGCAGCTAGACGTGACCGACTAACCTCATTAGCGCGATGTGCCGCTCGCCTCGCGACCGATTGACGGCTCCAGGGGAAGATCCGATCGTCGCTTACCCGAGCAACGTACCGGCAACGCGCTTGATCTCGTAGTAGACCTGCGGCGGTTGAAGGTCATTGAGGCAGGCGATGGTATCAAGTGGGCAGCGTTTTTCGAAACACGGCTGACATGACAAGCGGAGAGCCACGACTGAGCTTCTCTCACCATACGGTCCATTGCGTTTCCACGGAGTACTTCCAAACACACCGATTACATATGGATGCTCCGTCGCAGCAGCCATATGGAGAGGCCCAGTGTCCGCACCAACTACGATGTCAGCCATCATGAATAGTGCCACGAGATCGAGCAATGAGGTGTTACCGGTGGCATCAACAATGCGCCCGGAGAGATCCTTCTTTTGCAAAACGCGATCATATATATAATGATTCATTTCACGTTCTGCAGGTCCTCCTACCAGTACTATACGTACGTCTCGTATATCAAGCAAAAGCCTGGCCAGTTCCGCCCATTTCTCTCGCGGCCATATCTTGGTAGCCCATGTGGTGCCGGGAATTAGTACCACTAGTGGTTCATCTCCGGTAGTGCCTTCTCCGCTGGCGCTCGTCGACGCGACACCACTAGCGGTTCGCACCTCGATTTTTGTGCTCGGGGTTTGAGAACCAGAATCGGGGAGTGAACTGGTGACATCTGTACTGCTAGAGCCATCACTGCTCCCCGGGATTGGTGTCAGAGCAGAGTTTTCCCGTGACGGCTCCACCCGTGGTGTCCGTCTCACATCTGGTGCTGGTCCATCTGGTTGCGGCAATATCACAGTCGAATCACCGGCTTGTTCTCCATCGGCTTGTGATATCGTCGCCGAATTGGTCTTAGCATGGTCTGACTCCAAATGTGGTTCCGCACCAAATGTGGTATTCGGCTCCATATGTGGTTGCGCGATCGGGTCGTGCACGCCAACCATACTCGTATCAGTAGCGATGTGCGAAGATGATGCACCCCGGACGTTTTCCGGGGAAAATCCAATCAGAGATCGCATGCGTTTCACACTTTCTTCAGTTGGTAACGGAAGTGGAAATCTCACCCGCTCGATTTTTGAATCGGCACCACCGGTAATTCTTAAGAAAAACTCAGCGAGCG
>CAYQKX010000050.1:0-66073 GCA_964418155.1 uncultured Candidatus Obscuribacterales bacterium
GCCGCCGAAGGCATAGGTCAGAGGCGGAGCGAAGAAGTATTCCACAGAGGAATAAGAAGCAGTGTCGAAATATGCCGCCGAAGGCATAGGTCAGAGGTGGAGCGAAGAAGTATTCCGCAGATGAATAAAAAGCAGCGTCGAAATACGCCGCCGAAGGAATAGGTCAGGTGCGGGGCGAAGGCCATGATGTGGAGGCTTAGTGTGAAACGGCATCAGCATGGACAGGTCTTTATACCTGTCCATGCTATGCTAATCGAAAAAATAGAGGAGGGGGAAATAGGGTGTTGGGGACCGAACAGCTTCGATAACGACGAAGCTCTTGACTGGTTAGCGCCGCTTAGTCGGGCTCAGAACAAATCGGATTTTATTCGAGAAGCCCTAGAGGACGTAATTAAGTCAGATTACTTCGAGCAAGATGTATGTGAGCGTGCAATCGCTGCTGCTGAGTTTGTAGCCTCTGCCCGGGGCCGTCGGCCAGCGAACGTGAAATTTTCTGAGGAAATCGAAAAAGCCTTTCGTCTCTCTGATTTCTTGCCTAGCGAAGAGCTTAGTGAGTTAGCGACCAAAGCTGTGTTGATGATTTTGAATGCGACAAAAGACTAGTCAGAACTATCCCAGATCGAGACTTTTTCGAACTCGGAAGAATTGGAGAAAGCGCACAAAGCGATGTCCGATCTAGCAGGACGACTGTCGGTACAGCCCTAACGTCTTTACAGAATATCCTCCCCTTCGTTTCTGAACGGGACTCGCTGTACCGAAGTTATATCTTGATTCGAAGCCGCTCTAAAACAGTTCAATCTAGAAATTTTATCTATCTGCCCTACTTGTCGTCTGCCCAATCGAGCAGATACTTTGGATCTTCTTCGTCTTCCTGTTGTTCAGGTTGAGGTTTCGGTTTCTTCTTCTTGGGCTTTTCCTTTATTACTTTGCCTGTGGCTTCCAGAGAGGCGCTAGCAAAGCCAGTCGGAGGAGGTGGTGGCATAGACGTGAACACTGGCACCAGTGGTGGTGGCGGTGGAACGAGACCGGCTTTGGAGCGCTTCGTGCTCGCAGGCGAGCTTGCCACAATCGTTTGCTTCGGAGCCTTTGGTCTTGGCGGTTCTTTTGCAACTCTCACAGGTTCTGGAGTCTTGTCAACAGGTTTTATTACTAAGGCCGGCTTTACCTTCACGCGAGGCTTAGCTTTTGCGACGACCGCAACAGGCTTGACGGTTTTCTTGACCTTCTCGTCAGGCTTGATTTTGCCATCGTCTTTTACTGGAGGCACGACTTTGGGCGGCGGTGTGGCCACTGCGACTTTCACTTGAGGCGTAGCTGTCTTGAAGAATCCGTTGCGCCATCTCGAGATGTTGGCCATTGTCTGGGCCACTGAATTCTTGCCTACGCCGCGTAGGCGATAACATTCCCAGGTTGCAGCCACATTGGCAATCGCTCCTTCAGGAGTTCGATGACTGGCCTGATCCATCATCCACTTTACCATTGCTTGCTGCGCGATTGGCGAACCGGGACTGGTCTTGAGCGCCTGTTGAATCTGGACGAAAGCGTCGCCGGTCATTTTTCGCCGCTTTAAGAGCTCTGCGTATTTGACACGTGCCATGATCGAATTGGGCTTCTGGTCGACCGCTTTTTTCAAGAACTTCTCTGCGGTATGGAACTGACCATCTTCCAAAGAGATCGAACCGACTTCGTAGCAGAGGTCTGCGACGAACGATGAGTCTTTGCCGTACTCATTCTCAGCAGCATTTATTGCCTGCAGATACAAATTGCGTGACTCTTCGAACGAGCCTTCCAGGTATTTTTGGAAAGCCAGAAGTCGCAACTCGCGAGGATCGTACTGAGAAGGATTGGCTGTGGGAAAACCGCCAGCATCTGCCGGGGCTGAAAAAAGGCACAGAGCTAATATTGTGAGGGCGACTAGAGCTGAGACTCTCGAAGGGCGGAGATCCCGAACTCGCCTCTGTATTATTTTCATCTTATTAATTCTACGGTTTCTTGAACCAATGTACAGAGGAAAAAGACTAGATCTCTCTAAACCCTTGCTTTCTTGATAGAATTTTCCCCTGCTCTAAAGTTCTAGGTCCCAGCCGTGCTGGTCGACAGGGCATTTTTACTGTTACTGATAAAGCGACCCATTTTGATGGGTGAGGAAGTTTATGCGTCGCGGAAGGCAGAAAGGCAAACCCCAACATCAGAGACCGGCTCCCAACGTTAGTCGTGAGCGTGAGCCGATTTCATCAGCGCGCATTTACATGAATCACGGCGTAGATATCAACACGAATCTCGGCGAAGGCTACGGTCATTGGAAGGTCGAGGGTGAGGCTGAAATCCTTCCCTACGTCACTTCGGCCAACATCGCTTGCGGCGCCCACGCCGGCGACCCGGTCCATATGGAAGAAGCGCTCGAGATGGTGCGCTATTACGGCTTGGCTCTGGGTGCTCACATTGGCTATCCCGACATTCAAGGCTTTGGAAGAAGAGAGCTACACCTCTCCTCCTCCGAGCTTCGGGCGACGGTTTTATATCAACTTGGCGCGCTGAGCGGAATGGCTCGCACATTCGGATTCGAAATCACGCAAGTTAGACCTCACGGTTATCTGTATCGCCAGATGTCTCACGATGTGAGAGTTGCGACTATTGTTGCAAAGGCAATCGCTGAGTTCGACCCGTGGCTGGTGCTCATCGGCCCAGCCAGCAACCCGCTCTTGCAGTCGGGCGAACGGGCAGGCATTCGCGTCGCGCCAGAAGCCTGGGTGGATCGTGTCTATGATGCGGATGGCAATCTCTTGCCTCATACCCACAGCCGAGCAATCATCAAGAATAGCCACGAGATTCTAAGGCAGGCCTCTAATCTGATTTACAAAAACCAGGTGGTTGCCGTTGATGGAACAATCGTCAACATTGATTTCCAGACGATTCACCTTCACGCCAGCGTGCCGGACTGTCACTTTATTGCCGAAGAGATCCGCCGCATGATTCCACATGCCTGCGCTCTCACCTCGGAGCCATTCTCCGTGGAGCAAGAAGACGGCGAGCCTGAGCTGGCATTCAGCTAATCGCCGCGTCTTCACCCAAGAGTTCGGCTTGTGTAAGAGTAGATGACGAACGCTAGCGTGGTCCGTACCACCAGTCCAGCTGTCAGCCGATCCGGCTGCCCCAACCTCTCGAGGCACAGTTTCAGCTTGAATCGCCTTTGAGCAAACAGTAGAAGCCGAGCTGAAGAAAGCAGGCGCTTGCATTGCGGCGCAGATCGTCGAAATTGCCTGCTTGCGCTGAGATTGTTGCCCAAAGCATTAGTTCAGCCCTGACGAATCAGACCTGAACATAAGCAAGCACGAATCTAATTGTAGCTACGGTAGACGCTTGGATGCTGGAACGATTTCGTCATACCAGCTGCCGTAATACTCTGGATAGTCTTCGCCCGTAGTGGACGTGACCGTCTTTTCCAGGGCTCGGCGAATCGCTCTACGTCCGCCGCTTCTGTATCGTCTCAGCCACTCAAGCTCTTTCGGGTCGACTTTGACCCCAGCGTTCATGAGCTCTTTAACGATTAGGATTTCGTGGACTATAGCCTCTGTCTCTTCTTCCAGGCATCGATCTACGAACTCCTGTCGTCCGGTCTCACCGGGGACAGGATCGATTGTCGGTCTTATGACCGCGTGTACGAACTCATGCGCGATGCTAATCAGCTTGTAGTTACGGGGACACCATTTGCCTATATATATGGTGCGCTTTTTACGGTCGTAGTAGGCCCGACAGGGTCCATTAACCAAGCGAATCTTGACACCATCCTCACGAATTCGTTGAATGTCCGCGACGAGAGTGGGGCACTTACTTGCCGTCTCGACGAACGTCTTGCCGAATTGTCTTTTTAGTCGTTTTACTGCGTCACTCATATTTAATGTTAAATTCCTCGCTCGTTGGCGGGGTTAATATTAATTCTATCCTATTTGCGGCGACTTAGGAAGTGCCGAAAAGCTTCAATTAACGGACGATATCGAGCGCTGCCAAGTGCGTGAAACCTTTTCGGCGTACATAAGAAGTTTCTAATCCACGTTCTTGACAGCCCGTCTGCCTTTTAGCGCCAAGGGCTTGGAGTCCTGACCTCTCTTGGAACGACATATCCGTTGCACCTCAAGAATACCCTCTTCTCGATGTAGCGCAGATCAGCGGTACCGGAGTTGCTAGAGAAATCCTTGTAAGGAATTCCAGGATCGGCCAAGGGGTAGCCTATATGTCATTATAGAAAATGTGCCGTAGGGCGCTTGTTTGAGTCCGAACGGTCTTAACAGAAAAACGATATATGGTATCCCGTGCATGACCTCATTTGCCTCCAGTAACGGTCCCACCGAAAGTGTTATGGAAGAGATTGTTCTTACACAGCTTCGATTACCCTTGCTGATTCTTGATCGTTCCAGCGGTGCAGCAATCCGAGCTAACTCCGCGTTTCGGACCGCATTCGAAGTTGCTGATTTTTCGTTGGCAACTCCTATCTCCGAGCTCATACCGTTTTCCAAAGAGATTGAGTCGCTTTTAGCGCGAGTGCGCCAGGACAGCGGTCAACGCTCTCAATCAGTTGTCATCGGTTTTGAAGGAAACACATACGAAGCCATAGCTTCACCACTGGATGATGAGTCCGGTCAAAATGTTTGCATCATTTTTTCGCCGCGCTCCAGAGGCAGCCAGGAATTGGCTCGCGTCCTCGGCGGAGGGGAGGCGCCGCCCAACCTGCAAGAGGCCTCGTCTCAGGCGATTGACCATCTAGGTCGGCAGTTGCAGTTCGAGCGCACTGTGCGTCAGATCGTCGCCAAGCTCTACAGCTCTCTAGATAAAGACGCAGTTGCTCAAGGACTGGTCGACAACATCGGAAGAGCGCTGAAGTGTCAGCGTTGTCTGGTCATTATTGAAAGCTCTTCGGCACTGCCAGTGGTGACTTATGAGTACGCCGAAGCGGATATCTCTCCGCTTGGGCTTGGCCGCACCGCGAAGTTTCCCGCGAGTGTGTTCGAGCGCGTCTTACAGGGGTTGGTCGCGGTCCCGGATGTTACCAATTTGCGCACAGTACAGGGCGTTATGCTCGAGGACGTTAATGACCTGCTGGACAACAGCGTCAGCAGCATGGCTGGGGCGCCTATGGTACATAGAGGTGCTGTTCACGGCGTCATTGTCGCGCTGAATCTTGGAAGTATCCGCAAGTGGGACGTTCAGGATCTGGATCTGCTGCAAATTTGCGCTCATCATGCGGCGATCTCTCTGGAGCACTGTCAGAGTCTTCAACGAATCAAAGACCAACTTTTCAATGTCAATGTCTGGAGCAACTTGACGCAGCAGCTCACATCTACGCTGGAGTTGGTTACGCACTCCCAATCTCGACCAGCCGAGAGACAAACTCGATCAAGCGAGCCTAAAGAGGAGATGCCGGCACTATCGTCGCGCGAACTCGAAGTGCTGAAGCTTATTGCAAGTGGCCTGGCCAATAAGGAGATTGCCAATCAACTCTTCTTGACGGAGTCTACGGTTGAGTTGCACGCATCTCGAATTCGCAAGAAATTGAAGCTGCGCAGCCGAACCGCGCTGGTCAAATACGCTTGCGACCACGATATCGTTTGATCCGACCGATGACTAGTTTTTCTTGCCGGATGACGATATGTGCGGCTACAGTCGCGCTCGCGTTTTGATCTCGAGGTAGGTATCGACGAGCTTGTCGGAAAGCTCCTGGGGCGGGCAATCGAGTACGAGGCAGCCGCGTCTTTGCAGGACGGAAAGAGCGAGTTCTCGTTGTTCGAGCAAGTCTGTCGCCACCGCTCTGCGATATACAGACAACATCGTTTCATCGTTAGGTTGATTCTCTATAGGCGAAGTCGGCTTCGCCATGGAGAGGATCTGTCTATCCTTCAGCGTCACGCAGAATGGAAGGTGTTTACTCGACAAACTAGCCAAGCCGGCTAAGAGTGCTTGCGACCCGGTTGGATCTGTAAGGTCGGTCAAAATTACGATCAGTGATCGGCCTTTCTGGGCCGTCGCGAAGTAGGACAACATGCCTACATAGTCAGGCTCTACCATGCGCGGTTCGAGACTGAAAGTGTTTTCGAGAATGCTCTTCATATAGGCTTTGCCGCGTCGAGGCGGTAAATACATAAGTGGTTTGTCCGCAAACGCGCCGATGCCGACCTGATCGTTGTGGCTCAATCCTGTCAATGCCAGGCAGAGAGCCGCATTTAAGGCATGGTCAAAGCGAGTCATGCCTTCCAAATCCGACACCATCATTCGTCCAGCATCAAGGAGTATGAGTAAGCGTTGCTCCTGCTCGGCTTCGTACGTTCTGACCACGGGGCGATCTCTTCGAGCCGTCGCCTTCCAGTCGATAGCTTTGGTGTCATCGCCTACGGTGTATTCTCTCAATGATGCGAAATCGGTTCCCTGACCTCGTTTTCTCTGATGGAGCTCACCCAGCTCTGTTGACTGCGCCAGTTTTATCGACAGATCGTAAAGCGCCTTTAGATCGCTGAACACTTTCACTTCTATGGGGCAATGAGCGACCGATTGTCTCCAGAACAGGCCCAATCGGCTTAGATAGCGAATCGTCAGGTTGCCGAAGCTGTAGACCCCGCGTCGCCTCGGTGTGAGTTGATACTCAAGCGTGCTCATCGCCTGAGCTGGGAGCGAAAACTCGAATAGGTGCGTGTCCGACTCGATGCTCTGTGGATAGTCATCCTTCACCATCATCTTCAAAGTCGACGCACCGGAATTGGTGACACTGATCATCACCGAATTGCTTCTCCCAATTGATAGCCGGTCGTTGACGGTGCGTGCTGCGGTCACCAACCAGCGGCGTTGAGTCAATTGAAAATCGATAATAACGAGAACCACAAGACAGGCATCGTAGATCAGCCCGACTTTGGTCAGCGACGGAAAAATGCCAGACAAAGCGAATGGTATCAATCCCAGTGCCAACAGTATGTAGAGTTTTGTCGAGGCTACCATAGCGTCACCTTGGCACTGGTACCTGTCTCATTAAGTTGTTGACGATCTGACTGACGGTCACGCCGTCTAGCTCCGCTTCCGGAGTGAGTATGAGTCGGTGCCGCAGAACCGGCTCTGCCACGAACTTGATGTTGTCCGGTGTTACGAAGTCCTTGCCTTCGATGGCGGCGTGCGCTTTCGCCGCGGCCAGCCAGGCGAGCGATGCGCGAGGACTGGCCCCGAGTTGGAGGTCGGATAACGAGCGTGATTTCATCGTCAGATTGGAAAGATAGTCGATGATTGAATCTTCTACCTTTACGTTCCTCAGTTGCTTCCTGCATTCGACAATCTCTTGCGCTGTGGTCACGGGCTCGATCGCAGGTGTATGCCGATCGTATTTGCCGTCCTGCCAGTTACGCAACATCTGTTTTTCCGCATCACCCTGCGGATAGCTGATCACTATCTTGAGCATAAACCGGTCAAGCTGCGCCTCCGGCAATGGATAAGTGCCTTCGAATTCAATCGGGTTTTGAGTGGCGACTACCATGAAGAGGTCCGGCAGAGACTCCGTCTTGCCCTCGAGGCTGATCTGTCGTTCTTCCATTGCCTCGAGCAGCGCTGACTGCGTCTTGGGCGGCGTCCGGTTGATTTCGTCCGCCAACAACAGGCTGGTGAAGATGGGACCGCGTTTCAAGGCAAATGTCTTGGTCGTCAGGTCATAGATGCTCGTGCCCAGGATGTCCGAGGGAAGCATGTCCGGTGTGAGCTGAATGCGACCGTAGTCCGTACCGATGATACGTGCCATCGTCTTGACCATGAGAGTCTTGGCGGTACCAGGAACACCCTCCAGGAGCACGTGTCCATCGGCGAGAACTGCGATCAACACCTGATCGATTACAAGCTCCTGACCCACGATGATTTGATTGAGCTTCTCTTTCAAGCGTCCGAAAGTATTGATGATCTGCTCGATTGCGCGAGACTCCAGCTTTAATTGTTCTTGCATTTCTGTCTCCGGTATCAGGACCTGTATTTTGTGGCGCTTGACGAGCCCTGGCTTGACTCAGTGATTTTATCGCAGGTCAGTATCATCGTTTTTAACTCCGCGTCTGATACATCCCTCCTGGCTATACACTCTTCATACTGTTTGAGCAAACCTTCGAGATCATACTTATTGTTGAATTTTGACATTTGCCAGGCTTCTTGCAATCTTTCAGTCGGTTCGTGCGGCGATACGGCAAGAGCTCTACAAAGCTTGTTTTTAAACGCATGGAAAAGGATCTCGAGGACTGCTGCATTGGCTCTCGCCCTTCGATAGGCGTTGGATAGCCCATAGATGAACTCGAGGTTGGAGACCTGTCTTCTGGAATCGACTGTCAGCGGCATTCCGAATCGCTGTAATTCGCTGAAGAAAGCGATTACCAGAATAAGCCCGAGCTGGGCGATCGCAAAGCCCGCGGGGCTTTGTGCGATGTAAGCGAAGACATTGGTTCCGCCGGTGAATCCATGTGCGTATTCATCGAAATAGATGGTACCGTTGGTGGTGTTAAACCAATTGTCCATCATCTGAAAATTTCCCCAGTACTCTTTCTTTTGGATGATCTTGTTTGCGACCATGGCTGGGCAGGTTCCGAACAAGACTCGGCCCTTTCCGCAGTCGATCGCGGTCAAAAAACTGCCTTTATCATCAGCGACGATTGGCTTGCCACCCTGGACTCGGACGTTGGACGACAGGCGCATTTTGTCAACGAATGCAAGCTCCGGAATGCCCGTTTGTGGTTGAATGTCCTTGTCTGCCGGCTTTCTCATCTCTTTGCTTATGACCTTGATCGTCACTCCCAGCCGGTCGGCGAGATAGCTCGTCAGGTCAAACGTAAGATCGTCGATGTATACAAGTTGATTTCCCTTTTTGACCCAGGCGAGTATCTGGTCGATCTGGAATGGTGCCAACGATTCCGTCGGTGCAATCAAAACCAGAATGCCTTCCTCGGTATCGAGGTGCCGGTAAGGACTTTCCCAGGCTATTACCTTCCGACCGCTGGACTCGGCCAGTCGAGACAATGCCATCAATCCTGTTGCTTTCTTGTTGTAAGTGGAGGCGAGCTGTCTGCCTTCGGGAACATACTTCTTGAGCTCGTCATCGAAGGCCGAACCGGTATAGACCATCACTGCGCTGACCAGGAGGAGTATGCCAATCTGCCACCACATGCGGTTAAACCCGGATGGAGACTCTTCCGTGGCGGGCGGCGCGAGATCAACATTTTGGTCGTCGGCGGGGAGCGGTTTTAATTCGTTCACGACTTCGTCTCCGCTCTCTCTTCCAAAAATTTCAATTCCGATTCTAGAGTGGAGAACAGCTGATGGCAGTAAGCATAATCGTCGGCGTTAGCCTCATATTCCCCGAACCACATAAGCTCGACCATATCGGACAGCCGCCTGAATCCACGCTGGAGTCCCTCTTTCCCTGCGAGCGCGTACCAGTATTCGTAGTTGGATCGCGTTGGTGTGAATGCCAGAATCTGACTTTCATCCAATCGATAGAGGATGCTGAGATAAAGCGCTCGACAGGCCTCGCCGAAGTTGTTTTGCTGAGCCATCGTGGCCGCTCTTTCCTGCCATCCTTTGCTGTCGAGTATCTCTTCTAAAGACAGGGCGCCACGCTTCGCCAATTGCGCTTGTTCCTTCAGATGTTTCATCCTGTTAAACATCACATACAAAACCGCAACCAGACAGATGGCTCCCACGACGAAAATGAGAATTTGCATGAGATTGCCAACTGCGCTGGTATCAGCAGATCCCGGCAAAATAATGCGGAACTGACGCAGGAAATCGGCTACAGCTCTCAAAATGTAGCTGGACATCTCTTGAAGCTGCACGAGGAAATCCGGCGGGTCTTTGTATTGAAACTCGCCTGCCAGTTTTTCGAGTTGTGGCTTTACATCTTTGTAGTCCATTCAACTAAGGTCCAGCAAGGGTGGCTGTTTGAGTTTCAAATTGGCGAGCGCCTCGGTCAGATCAATGCCCTCGAAGCGAAGCCTGAGGTCGTAGTAATAGAATCCGAACGCCAGGCAGTAGATCGGTTGAGTAATCATCTCAATCAGAGTTTCCCACACCGAAAGCATCACCTGCCAGTGTATAGGAATGGTGGTTGCGGAGGAAAGTGTGTTGCCTGTCCGGATTGCGTCGAGCGCTCCTGCGAGCGAAACAGGAATCCACAACGGCATGGCAAGCGCGTTGACTGTGATTCCGATGGCGATTCCGCAAACCAATGTTCGTAGGAATGACTTGGTTGCCATACCGAATCCTCGAGACAGGTAGGCAGAAACTCCTTCCTTTTCGCAAGCTAGCGTCACGAAAGACAGGAATAGCGCGAATATCAGAAATGCGGTCGTCATGAAGAAGCCCAGCACGCCGAGGAAGACGGCGAGGAGTGCCGGCAAGACGATAACCTTCAAAAGCACTGTGGCCGCGATGAGCTCGAGTATCCATACTGACGAAACCGCTGTCAAAACGAGCAGCCAGATTCCGAAGATTCCCGCAATCTGCCATTTGCGGCTTCTGATGTCGACGGAAGCCTGCTGAAGAGAGCTTGCAAAGCCCGTTGTAAGGCGGACAAAGGACAGAAGCTTTATCAGCAGCCACCATTTGCCGGTCAGGACGACCGCAACGGCTAAGCAAATACCGAGGATAGCCGTCCATGTGTCGGTTTTTATCAGCGGAGCGCTCACATGGTAGATAACCCGCCCGATCAGGACGACCACGGTTGGGAGTATCAAGAGCGGCGCCCAGCGGAGCATGTTGCGCCGATAGACCCGAATAGCCCGACCGATCAGGTCGCCGGTAGTTTGGGGGCTGATTAAGAGTTCGTCGGGCAAGGCTGCGTCTCCGATTGCCATAATTTTATCTCTTCCCACTACACATCGCAGGCGGTCCATGACGACATCTCAGTCTGATATTGTTGCGGAAGGCAATGTGTCGGAACTTGCCGTTCAGACCTGGATTGCTTTCTTGAGTGTCTGTAAACTAAGAGTCTCATTTTCAAGACCTGTTAGTGGTGAAGACTGTATTGGTATGAAAATGAGAGATACTAGGATCTCATTGGTCTTATGTCGGTGTTTGACTGACTGATTTGGCGAAGAATAGGTAATGGCCAGTCCTCTGGTGCAAAAGTTAACCGGGGTTCGGGATCTCAAAAGGATTCTCGAGACGACCGTGCGGGAGCTCGGCGATACATTCCAGGCTGATGCTTGCCAGGTGATGCTGTCCAATCCACTCGACCCTAACGTGACCTCGATTTGCGAATTCCGAGCCGCGCCGGAAGCCACTGATATCGGCGATACTTGCGTTACCGTGCCTCTGGTCCTTCAAGGCAGGACGTTCGGTTCGGTGAGCGTCAGTCGCGATCAACAGCTCTCACCGGATGAGCTTAATGCGTTGCGAGTTTTGCTCGGCGAGCTGGGAGACATAATTCGGCTCGCGCAGATTAATGACATCGTGCAGCGCGACACTTTCAGAGAGACTTTTCTCGTTGAGATTGGCAACGTCATGGCCTACTCGATGGGAATTGGCGATGCCCTGTTTTTGGTAGTAAACATTCTTGGAAAGGCGCTGCAAGCCAGTCGCTGCTTGTTTATCTGTACTGATGATAATCAGGCCGGTTGGAAGTGCTATGAGTTTTGGCAGCAGGACAAGGTCAAGAGCTGTCAGGAATTTTATTGGCCGGCTACTGACTCGCCTCTGATCGCTCAAGTTCTCCTTTCCAGAACACCGCTCAAAGTTTTTGAGGGTCAGGAGAATTCTTACGTTTCGCCGGTTCAGGAAGAGCTCCAGTTTGTCGGTGTTAAGTCGCTTCTGGGAGTGGCCTTGCGCAGCGAAAAAGGAACACATGGTTGTGTAATCCTTCAGCAATGCGATTACAGAAGGGCCTGGACCCGTAGCGAAACAGACATGGTTCAGAACGTCGCGGACAAGGTCGCGGAAGCGCTCTTGAAGCTGCCTGCCGAGAAGCTGGCCCGAGAGCCAATTATGCAGCTTCACCAGCGCATCGTCTCGGCGCCTACTGCTGAGCAGAGTCTCTCCGATGTCCAATTGCGGCATGCTTTGAAGAATGCCTTAGGTCAGCAGGCCATCCCGTCGGCGCGCAAGAGTTCCGCACCTGTGGCGCCCAAACCTGCAGCTCCTGCTCCCGCTCCGACGCCGGCACCAGCACCAGCACCAGCACCAGCACCAGCACCAGCACCAGCACCAGCACCAGCGCCGGTACCGGCACCGCAAGAGCAATCGGGAGCCTGGGTGGCACCTCAATTGAAATCGACGCCGGAGGTCGCCACGCCGCCTCCGCCATCGCCAAGTCTAGAAGCCGATTTCGGTCCCCAGGAAGTAACTCGTCGGCTGCCAGCAGCGCCGGTGGAGAACTTTGCTCCTGCCGAGCCTTCTCCGACCATCAAGCCGATAACCCGTACCGGACGGACCCAGGATTCGCTGCCGTCTATTCCGAGGCCTGCGGAGCTACAAGGGTTCGTTCCGCAGTCCGGTCCGGCGCCCAGATTGTCCGTTGAGATCGACCTCAAAGGTGCTCCGGCTCCAGCCGACGACCCTTATGCAGGGCTTGATTTCGGTGAAGTCGGCGGTGATCCTGTCGGTGTATCCGATGCGCCACTGCCTGCGGTGCCCACCGATAGTGGTGTCTCTGGCGCAGCGCCAGACGGCTCGCCAATCGGAAACTTCGATCCCGCTCCTGTTGCTCCGACCGCTCAAATCGCGCCTGTTGAGCCGACTGAGAGTGTAACATTGCCGACCGAGCCCGTGGTCCCGCCTCCGACTTCTGTTCCGGCAGGAGCCGGTGATAAGAACTGGGGCGACCTCGATTCGATCCCGACACCGGCAGAGCCAAGCGACAAGAATTGGGGCAATCTCGATTCGATCCCGACACCGAAGGGGAATGCTTCGAATGCTTATCCTCCACCGGCATGGGCCGGCGCGCTTGACTCGATACCGACTCCGGCATCCGCTCCTTCGAGTGGTGGTGGTCTGAGAGGATCGATGCTGGGCAAAGCAAAGGCTACAAATGCTCCCAGTCCCTTGATGTCATCTTTCCGCAAAGGTCGAGGTCAAACTGACGCGCCAGCACCTCCGGGCACCGCCCCTGCTACCTTAGCTGAAGCTCCACCTCCGCCGCTAGACGAAGAGTCGGCGAAGAAGAAGATCGAGCAGATCATGAGCAGTTCTGCCAACGAAACATCGGACTACATATTTCAGACGTCCGGTC
The DNA here is from genome assembly GCA_964418155.1 of uncultured Candidatus Obscuribacterales bacterium. Lineage (GTDB taxonomy): Bacteria > Cyanobacteriota > Vampirovibrionia > Obscuribacterales > Obscuribacteraceae > JADYXR01. Next base: position 13,226 of record CAYQKX010000050.1, read on the forward strand.
TTGATGCAAGACTTTTGGGAAGAATCGATGGATGGGTTACGCAGATCGAGCAGAAAGATCGGTATAAAGGCGGGCATGCCATGCAGGTCGCACAATATGCCGTCGCGATAGCCGAAGAGCTCGGCATGAAGGGCGCGGATTTGAATACAGTCCGGCAGGCGGCATTGGTACACGATCTCGGAAAGTTGGGTATTGCGCAGCAGATTCTGCAAAAGCCGGACGATTCCCTTGAAGACGAACAGTTCGTTTTGAAGATGGGTCACGCTGTGGCCGGAGCGCAGTTGCTCGAGTCCTTCCCCGATCTCAAGCATCTTGCTCCAATAGTAATTGCGCATCACGAAGAGTATGACGGCGAAGGATTTCCACAGGGTCTGAAAGGTGATGAGATCCCTGTTGCGGCCCGGATCTTGAGCGTGGCTAACAGCTATCATGAACTTGTCGCCAATAAGGTTTACGCACAGGGCATCAATCCCGAAGAGGCGCAGCAGCAGATGGTTGCCGGAGCCGGAAGTCAGTACGACCCGACGTTGGTCGAGGCGTTGATTCAGGCAATCAAGTCAGGCAAAGTACCGCCTTCTTGTTAGGACAAAGGCGCACCAGGCGCCGGCTCCGACGGCGGACGTCGTCCCTCGGAGCAAAGTTGCTCGAGCTGTTGATCCACGAACTCGAGGTGTTGATCCGCGAATTCGAACCCGCCGTAATGTGCGTGATTGCGCGGATAACGTCCATTATTTCGGGTTCGATGTCAAGGTAAAGGCGCACGATATGAATTCGCGGGCGAAAATATTTGAAGCTGAAGCCGGACACATCTGGGCTGGAGGTCGTAGCAGTGATTAAGCTGAAGCCGCGACAGATCCGAGGCTGGAGGGACATAGCCGTGATCAACGGAATCCGAGGGGCGGTAGGCTCGGCTGACAAAAGAAAACCGGATGTTTGAAAAAACATCCGGTTAGCTAAACCATCACGATGGTTGCGATTTAGATGAGGTCGCTCACGTCCATGCCCTTCAAGCTCAAGCTGATCTTGTGCTCTTTGGGTGCGAACTTTTTGATGAGTGCTTTCACTTCTTGACCGACCTGGACAATCTCTTCCGGTTTGACGTTGGGTTGTTCCGACATCTCTACCGTAGGCAGAAGGGCATCCACTCCAGGATAGATTTGAACGAATGCGCCGAAGGATTGGATCTTTCTGACGGTACCGCTGATTACCTGTCCTTCTTCGAATTTGTCTTCGATCTCTTGCCATGGATCTGGCTGCATCTGCTTGAGACTGAGACTGATGTGGCCTTTGTCCTGGTCTACTTTCAGAACCTTGGTGGTGACGATCTGTCCGACCTTCAATACATCGGAAGGATGAGAGACGCGCTCCCACGAAATTTCGGAGATTGGCAGCAAGCCGTCCAAACCGCCGAGATCGATGAATGCGCCGAAGTCCGCGATACGGACGACTTCGCCAGATACAATCTGACCGGCTTCCAGCGTATTCAATATCTTTTCGCGTTGAGCTGCTTTTTCTTCCTGGACTGCCAGTCTTTGGCTCAAAATGAGCTTGTTGCGCTTGGTATCTGTTTCCAAGATCTTCATCGGAATTTCCATGCCGATGAGCTCTTCTGGTGTAGTACCCTTCACGCGTAGTTGGCTCGCCGGAACGAAGCCGCGCAGACCATAGACATCTACGACTACGCCGCCTTTGACAACGGCAGAAATCTTGGCGCGAATGGTTTCGTCGTTCTTCTTCTGCTCTTCCAGCTTTACCCAGCCGCGGGCTTGTGCAACACGCTTGAGCGAGAGCGTGAGCTGGCCATATTCATTTTCTTCACGGAGAATGTAGAACTCGTATCTGTCACCAACTTTGACGACGTCGTCGATATGCTCCATCGGCATGTTGGAAACTTCTTTGAGCGGCACAAAGCCTTCCGACTTGGCTCCCACATCGACTAGCACACCGTCACGCTCGATGCGAACGATATCACCGGTCACGATGTCTCCCTGCTCATATCTGAGAGAGAGAGTCTCTTCGAGGAGTTTTTCGAACTCTTCTCTAAGAGGGTTTTGCTCTACCTTTTGATCCGACACTGAGTTTGATTCTCCTTTGACCTTTAAACTTTGTGGCATTGTGTGGTCGATCCTCTGGACACGTTTGTTCCTAAAACTTGTCGTCACACGGACGATAGTTTTGCCGCCGGCTATGGCCAGTTATGGCACATGACCGTAGAGATGGGCCGAAAGATCCACCATTACACGGCGAAAGAACAAATATAGAATAAGACCTGGTGGGACTTCAAGGGGCGTCCTTAAGGATTTTGGTAGGCTTTTCCGTTCACAAAACGAAGTTAAACTCTAGCCAGGCTAGACCCAGTCTCAGCCCTGGTGACTTGAGAGAAGGCATGATGTACCTGATGTATATAAAAGTGTGCATATTCTCATCTTGTCTGGATATTTACCATATGCCTGTTTGACATCCCGCGACGCCTGATTTCATGCGGTTTTTCAAAAATCTGGACCGTTAAGACGTTCGTCATGATTCTGGAGGTGGGCTATATATGCCGGGTGCCTGATAGATCTCGAAACGGTAGACAAAGCTGGCTCGCCGCATAGCCTCGTCCTGTGAGGTTTTTCATAATAGGTGCCATTGATCAGAGTCTGATTATAATTGCGTTACCCGCCTGCTCAAGGGCTTTTTGTAACGACCTGTAACCATTCACTTCCTACTTGACTCGAGGCAATCCAGATGAAAGTCAGAAATATAGCTGCATTAGCCGCGTTCGCGCTTAGCATTCCACTCGCTTTTCAAGGAGCTTGCCTGGCGCAAGAATCCAACCTGACGCCTGTCAATGGGCAGGCCGTGACCGACACCCAAGCCAACATCGACATGGCGAAAGATCGTCTCGAAAAGTCGAAGGTCAGACTCGAGATTGCCCAGAAGCAAGTCGATGCTGCTAAAGCCCGCTTGAAGGCCGCTGACGCCGAATTCAAGGCTGCCAAGGCTAATCATGACGCCCGCACTCTCGATCATCAAGCTAAGAAGCTGTCAGACGCCTCTGGTCTGCCGGAAATTTCCGAAGGACAGATCGAACAGGGTCGCACTAAATCGCTTGCTCTCAAGGAAGTAGAGCCGTCGAAAGAAGCCACTCCTGTAGTTCCTGCTGCTCCAATCGATTTATCCAAAACGAGATTGCGGCAAGTTGATTTCAACGCTCAGCCTGAAGGCGACACGTCTGCACCGGCACCCTCGCCAGAGTCCGCAGTTCCCGCGCCGGACAAGCAAGCCTCGATGCTCGATGGTTTTCAGGCTGCGACACCACGGGTAGCGGCAACTTCAACCGAGCAACCTCCAATCGTTCCCTAATCCACAATAATTGTGATACCGTCCATGGTGCCTGTCGTTTTGCGGCAGGCACCTTTGATTTACGAAGTTTGGAGACTCGGAGGCGCTCGTTGTCACATGACAATTAGAGTGTATTTCGATGTCGAAATACACTCTCTGAAGGCTGTAAACCTGGGCCGGATTTGACTTTGCGAGCGCTTGACGGAAGCGTTTGATTCCGCCAAATGGAGTAAGACGTCAGGGCTTAGGGAATAATTATTCGGCACTAATATCTCGATGTAAATCCGCTTCTGCTAGTTTCAAAAATGGAGCTAGCAATCTTCGCTGCAAGTCCATCTTCGATGTTGAAGACTCGAGGAACACGCGATAAAAAGTCAGCCAAAGCGCACTCAAAACTCTGGCAACACATGCTGAAGCGGTCCGGCAGCTGGCATCAAAAACGCCGGCACTCCATCTGCCTTTCGCGCATGCAAACTTTACAGAGAGCGATTATTCGCTCTTCAGTTTTGCCATTGCATTCTTAGCTGCTTCTTGTTCTGCTTCTTTTTTCGTGGCACCAGATCCGGTGGCGATCGCTTCGCCCGAAATGCTGACAGCAATAGAGAAGGTCGGTGCATGCGGCGGACCTTCAGTGCTGAGCACTGTGTAAGCCGGTAGTCCTTGTGCGCGACCTTGTGTGTATTCCTGCAGTTGCGCTTTGAAATTTTGTTTTACTTCGTCGCGATCGATCTCAGTGGCATGGCTGCCGAAGAGACGAACGATGACATTCTGTACGTGGAACAAACCCTGGTCCTGATAAATCGCTCCGAGCATTGCTTCGAGAGCATGTGCCATTATCGAAGGACGCATTTGAACTTGACGACCGAGCAGAATATATTTGTCCAGACCCATAGTCCTGGCGATCTCACCGAGTACCTTGTCGCTGACAAGCACTGCTCGGATCTCGGTCAATTGGCCTTCGTTGTAGTCTGGGAAGCGATCAATTAGATATTCGCTGACTACGAACTTGAGAACGGCATCGCCGAAGAACTCCAGTCTTTCATAGTCATTGCATCCGCTGTGTTCTGCGGAATAGGAGCTGTGTGTCAAAGCCTCATTTATCAGCACCATCCGTCCGCAACTTACGGCGAGCTTGCTCAATAGATCGTCGAGATCTTTAAGTCGCTTCGCGCTCAACGTTGGCGCCTGCGTAATTTCACCAGGTAGGACGCAGGTTGCTACCGTACTCAAAGAAATACCGTTCTTCAATTTCAGATTCCCACTTTAGAACTCACATCTATCCTGCAATGTACAACGGCTTGGCCGCTTTGCACCCCTTTGTAAAACAATATTTCTAGAGGATCTTCACTAAAAAGTATGAATGGTGAAATCAGGATTAAAGCTAATTTTCAATAATCTAGCTGTGTCTGATTTTCTAGCATTCAGGCAGAAGTAACGGGTGTTTCGAGGGGGGCGTACGGTTTTCATTCACATCATGTGCAATATCAGTTGAGATTCGAAGAGCGATCCTTACGTGGCTATCATTTAGTACTGGTGCCCCTTTGGAGCTATCCTGCTATCCTTAGCAACTGATTCTGATCGCCCCGCCTCTTGATAATATGGCGTTTCACGCGTTGGGAGGCACAGAGTCTAGTTACAATGATCCCTTGTAGGGACGGCTTCGGATGGTGTTTTTAGGAATTCTATGTACGAGCTTCAGCTGACACAAATAATTATTTTCGTGGTGGCCGGCTTTGCCTTGCCAGCGCTTGGAATGATACTTCTTGCCTGGGTTTTGCAATTGGTGCTCGGTTACCACCGACCCAACCCGATGAAGAATCAGCCATATGAATGCGGTATGAAACCGCTTCAAGAAGCTATCGTTCAGTTTGATGTTCGATACTATCTGTACGCACTCCTTTTTATACTGTTCGACATCGAAATCATATTCATCATCCCCTGGGCTCTGGCGACGGATAACTTGCGCAATATCGTGTCGGGTAACTCGCTTTTCCTGGGTCCGATTGAAATGGCCATCTTCCTAGTAGTGCTCGCTGTCGGATTGGCCTACGCCTGGAAGAAAGGCGCTCTTGAGTGGGAGTAAGCAGTTATGTCTGAAGAAAAAACACCAGTAACAACATCATCAATTTCGTTGCCTGTCCCTGAGGAGCTCAGAGATACGGTTACGTTGACCAACATCGACGCCCTGACCCAGGCGTTGTCCAACTTCATCTCGCCGATAGCCAATCTGGCTCGCTCCAACTCAGTTTGGCCACTGACTTTCGGAACGTCCTGCTGTGCGATTGAGATGATGAGTGTCGGTATGTCGAGATTCGACATCTCTCGATTTGGATCGGAGGTGTTCAGAGCGACCCCGAGACAGGCCGACATGATCATCACCGCCGGGACGGTGACGAGAAAGATGGCGCCGGCGCTGATCACCTTGTATGAGCAACTCCCTGAACCTAAGTACGTTATTGCGATGGGCGCCTGCACCGTGACAGGCGGAATGTTCAATGACTCTTATTCCGTAGTCCAGGGTGTCGATCGAATCATTCCGGTCGACGTGTATCTCCCTGGCTGTCCTCCCCGTCCGGAAGCGCTTCTGGATGCGTTGATCAAATTGCAACAAAAGATCAGAACGGAGAACTACGCTGATCGCAAACGAAATCTTTACAACCAGCGAGCAGTTCGCTACGTGGACTACGACACAGGACTACCTGTCGAGGACCTCATAGATGAGGTCAAAGACGACACGTCCAATGCTCTTGGCAGTACCTAGAATAAACCGATTGCAGGATCGCAACAATGACTGACGAACAAGAAAAGGCACCGCCTAAGCCACCAGAGGTTAAACCTGACGAACCGACACCGGACAAACCGGCGGCGGCTACTCCTGCAGCACCTACACCTGCAGCGGCTACACCTGCAGCGGCTACTCCACCAGCAGCTACACCTGCAGCAGCTACACCCGCAGCGGCTACTCCAGCAGCAGCTACACCTGCAGCAGCTACACCCGCAGCAGCTACACCTGCCGCGCCTACACCGGCGGCAGCTACACCTGCGGCAGCCACGCCGGCAGCAGCTGCACCGGCAAAACCCGCCGCTCCAGCGGCTAAGCCTGCTGCGGCGGCAGCACCTGCGGCACCGCCTCCGCCACCCAAGCCTGGCGTTTTCGGATTATTTCTCACCGATCACGGTATATCGAGCACACCGTTAGAAGATCATTCTGGCGGCGTCGAAGCCCTCGAGCTCGCCCCCGAGCATCTGCAGAAGGCCCTGAAGCTTTTGCGCAGCAGCGAGGAAACGCAACTTAACCTATTGTTGACGGTATCAGGGGTCGACTCAAAAGATTCATTTGATTCGGTTTATCACCTCTGGTCATACGGCACGCTCAATGAGCTGGTCGTGAAGGTCAGAATTCCGAAGGTCGAGGTAAAGGAAGGGCAACTACCGATGGTGCTCAGCCTTTCGCGCTTCTGGAAAGCCGCTAATTGGCATGAGCGCGAGACCTATGATCTGGTTGGCATCAGATACCTTGGACATCCATATCCACGCCGGATTCTCAATACCTGGGATTGGGACGGTCATCCACTGCGTCGCGACTATTTGCAACCGATTGACGCTCTCAACGACAAAGCACCTGGTTCTTTCCGCTGAGCAATCAGCTCTCCGTCCGCTCCTCACTAAGTTGGGCTTTGAAAAATGGTATCAGACATAACAAGTAGACCGCTAAAGACCGATGAGATGATCATCAACATGGGTCCGCAGCACCCCGCAACACACGGGGTTCTTCGCATGGTCCTTACGCTTGATGGCGAAATCGTCACGCATGCTGAAGCTGTTATCGGGCACCTTCATAGAGCCCAGGAATGGCAAGGTCAGAATCGCACCTGGTTTCAATATCAGGCCTTGATTGATCGGGTCGATTATCTCTCCGGAATGTTTACCTCCTGGGCGCTGGCTCGCTCGGCTGAAGTCCTCGACGGTTGCGAAGTTCCTGAAAGAGCCGAGTTCCTTCGCGTAATCGTCTCCGAGATGAATCGCATCACATCGCATTTGCTCTGGCTGGGCACCTACTTAATCGACCTCGGTGCAATGTTTGGTTTTCCCTTCTATCCGTTTCGCGAACGAGAGAAGCTTTTGGACCTGTTCGAAGAAATCGCCGGGCAACGGATGATGTTTAACTACATCCGTATAGGCGGTGTACAGCGCGATCCGAAGCCGGATTGGTTCACCCGTTTGCGAGCTTTCACGAAAGAATTCCCGGATCGTGTCGACGAGTACGAAGCGATCGTTACCGAGAATCCTATTTTTCTGAAGCGGACCAAAGGCATCGGCATTCTTCCTCTTGAGCTCGCCATGGACTATGGCGTGACCGGACCGTCGCTTCGTGCATCGGGAAATAATCTTGATTTGCGTAAGACCAAACCATATTCAATCTATCCGAAGCTCGAGTTCAAAGTTCACACTCTCGACAAGCCAGAAGGTGGCGACACCTGGGATAGATATATTCTTCGTATTCGCGAGTTGCGTGAATCAACTGAAATCATCAAGCAATGTCTGGACATGATCCCCGAAGGTCCGATCATGAACAAAAAGCAGATTGCCGGTATGAGAGTCAAAGCAGGAGAAGGCTTCTCCGCTGTTGAATCGCCTCGTGGCACTCTCGGCTGCTACATCATTTCCGATGGTTCCGACAAACCTTTTAGATTCAGATGGCGCAACCCATCTTTCTGCAATCTGGCTGTAGTTGGAGAGATGCTTGTTGGAAGCCCCATTGCTGACATCATGGCCATATTCGGCTCTGTAGACGTAATACTCCCGGACGTTGATCGTTAAACATCGGCTGATTCGAGAGATAAACAGGAAGACAAAGAGAAGAAAGAGAAATGATTCCCAACGCACCTGAAATCGGAAAGTTACTATTCATAATCTGTTTTTGGATTTGCGCGATCTTCCTGCCAGTCTGGTTGGCGAGCTGGGCGGTCGGAGTGCTTCTTCCGATGCTTCTCGAGCAAGGCAGCCCGTCAATGGCGATGACCGCCACCGCAGAGATTCTGAAGGCGTTGACACCGATCATCTCCGTGATGGTATTCATTCCAATCAACGCCATGTTCATGGTTCTGTACGAACGCCGCGCTCTGGCACTCTTTACCGTACGCCTGGGTCCCAACAGAGTTGGTCCGGATGGTCTTCTGCAAACAGCCGCAGACGCTGTCAAACTACTCTTCAAAGAAGATATTACTCCTCGCGGCGCAGACGCCTTCATGTTCACGCTGGCACCGATTATCTTTTTTGCCCCATCGATATTCGGCGCACTGCCGCTCTTAGCTGCAATTACCAACAATCACTCTCTTTATCAAATTACCAACCTGCCTACCGGGATCTTTTATATATTGGCGGCTGCCTCACTGCCTGTGGTGGCACTGGTCATGGCGGGCTGGTCGAGCAACAATAAGTATTCCCTGGTCGGCGGACTTCGTGCAGCTGCTCAGGCTATCAGCTACGAAATTCCATTGGTTCTCTCGTTGGTCACTGTTTGCTTGATGGCCGGTTCACTGGATGTCGTGAAGATCGCGCAGCAACAAGATGGCGGGATTCTTAACTGGAATATCGCCGGAGGCGGTGCCCTGAGAGGTCTAGACAAAGCAATTCAGACCTCTCTCGGAGTCGAGACGACTCCGCTCATCACTCCTCAACAATCTAGCGATCCGACGGAAACACCAGTCGCAGCTCCGACCACCTTCAAGGAAGTTATTCACGAGTACTATCCCTTCGAGATCCTTTCCTATATTGGTGCGGGAGTGCTTATCTTTTGCTCCTTCATCCTACTTGGTTTATATCTGACTGGAGCTTGCGCTGAGATCAATAGAATTCCCTTCGACTTACCTGAGGCGGAGAGCGAACTCGTCAGCGGATATAACACTGAATACAGTGGCATCAAGTTTGCAATATTCTTCCTTGCGGAGTTTACCAACCTCTTCATCGTTTCGAGTATTGCTACCGTCATGTTCTTGGGCGGCGGCGATAACCCGATACCGCAATGGCTGCTGAATATGATGCCTCTCGAGCCAATCCAAAACGCCCTTGGTGCTGTCTTGTCGCCATTCATAAATGGACTGCATCTTATAGACCCCGATACCTTCTGGGCGGCATTCTGGGTAATCTTCAAGGTTTATACTTTCGTTTTTATAGCCATTCTCATTCGCGGCACATTGCCCAGATTCCGAATCGACCAGTTGATGGACTTCGGCTGGAAGCGACTCGTGCCGCTTTCGCTTATTGCGTTCTTAGTTGTAGTGTTCGCGCGTGTCCTGGTGGTGTGTCATGGGTAGCAATTTAATTGGCAGAGCTTTTGAGAGTTTTAAACGCATCGGCGAAGGTTTGCGAACCGTTCTGATGCACTCTTTCAGAGAGCCGATCACAAAGACTTATCCGGATACGGTGTCGCAGATAGCTCCCCACTTCCGTGGACGGCTGGCGTTGTCCGTGAATCCAGATACAGGTGAGCACCTCTGCATCTCTTGTCGGCAGTGCGAACGTGTCTGTCCCGACAAATGTATCGAGATCACCGCACATAAGAGTCCAGAGACTAACAAGCTCGAACTTATCGATTTCAAAATCGATCACGGACTTTGCATGTTTTGTGGTTTGTGCACAGAGGTCTGTCCGACGACTTGCATTATCAATACCAATGATTTCGAAATGGCTGATTACACCCGCGAATCGCTCGTGTACGATTTGCGCCGCCTGACTCTGACGCAAGAAGAATCTGCATTCTATTTCGAAGCGAAAGATATGCCGAAGCCCAAACCGAAGCCTCCGAAACCAGCTCCTGGCGCCGCTCCGGCTGCAGGGGCCGCTCCTGCCGGAGCGAAAGCAGCACCGGCTGGCGCGAAAGCCGCTCCTGCAGAAGGCGCAAAACCTTCTGAAGCTGCAAAACCAGCAGCCGCTCCTGCAGAAGCCGCAAAACCTGCTGAGGCTGCAAAGCCAGCAGCCGCTCCAGCAGAAGCCGCAAAACCTGCTGAGGCTGCAAAGCCAGCAGCCGCTCCTGCAGAAGCCGCAAAACCTGCTGAGGCTGCAAAGCCAGCAGCCGCTCCAGCAGAACCAGCCAAACCGGCTGAAGCCCCCAAGCCGGCCGAAGCCGCTGCCAAACCAAAAGACTCATCAACAGAAACAGCTAAAACCGTGGGCGATACCACCGCTAAGCCGGATGAAAAACCAACTGCCTCACCCGAAGTCAAAGAGGCTGAGAAAGAAAAGGCTCCCGAACAAGGCGCCGATGCTGATAAGAAGGAAGGGTAATCTGCAATGGACCAATACATGATCTTAAGGGACTATGTCAGTTCGGCGGATGCAGAGACCGCTCTCTTCTACGTCATTGCCGTACTCGCAATCTCCCTTTCTGTCGGCGTTATTTCGGATAGAAACATTATTCGTAGCGGTTTCATTCTGATCGGCGTGTTTGGCGCTATATCAGGTCTTTTCCTGATGCTGCAGGCGCAATTCCTGGCGCTTGCGCAAGTGATGATTTACGCAGTCGGAATAACTCTTGTTGTTGTGATTGCACTGATGTTGACCAACCCGCGCTCTGAAAAGGAAGCAGTTATCACAGAGGGCGACGAATTTTCACAAGAAACCGGAGCCGTGCAGTTTATTCAACGCCTTCAACAGGGAACCCCGGCCTTCGTCGCAGTCTTTTCGTTCTTCACGATCTACTTGGCTATCCGTTCTGAAAGCTGGACACCGGTTACCGAGAAAGTTTCCACAGATAATGTGAAAGTGCTTGGCGAGGCTCTTACAACTGTTTATTCGCTGCCATTTGAATTTGCTTCAGTACTTTTGTTAGCCGCGCTCATAGGTGCGATTATGCTTGCCAAGGCTGAAAAACGTCAGCCCGCGATCGAGAGTGCCGAGGATTAGGAGATAAAAATGCAAGACCAGGGATTCATGAAATCAACGATTGGCAAAGACTTTCTGTATGGTGGTCTGGTATTTCTGACCATCTGCGCATTTCTCGGATTTCTCTCCAATCCTGCTACTCGCGATGTAATCATCAACAACTACTACGATATCGGCATCTTTTTCGGAATTGTCGGATTGGGACTTTTCTTTATAGGTATCGGTGCTCGCACCCCTGGTGTCATCGCGGGCGGTGCCATCGGTTCTTTCATCGTGCTGACAGCGCCGCAGGATGCTTTGGTTCGATACCTCAGTCTGAGTGCGTTGCTGTTCGGCATCGGGATGTATGGCATGATCAAGTCGCGAAATGCGGTTAGAGTTCTCATGTCGATCGAACTCATGCTGAATGCAGTCAACATCAACCTGATTGCCTTCTCACGTTTTGTCGATCCAGTTCAAGTAAAGGGTCAACTGTTTGCCATTTTTATTCTTACGGTCGCGGCAGCCGAAGCTGCAGTCGGTCTCGCTATTGTGCTCGCCGTCTACAGAAACATGTCCACAGTAGACATGAACAAATTCAATTTGCTGAAGTGGTAAGTTGAATACAACCAAAGTTCGGTTTTATTGAAATTTGGATGGGAAGCAAGTCGCTTGCGCGTAGCCTTCGCTAGCACCATTATCTGCTTCGAACCTTGCGTGGTCCTGTGCGAATAAAATCAATCACCCACTTGGGGGATTTGTCTAGGTAGTAAAGATTACTACACTAAGATCACGAAGGTATCATTTTGGCAGTCATCGTGCAGATTTGACGTGATAACTCGGACCCGTTGGGACCAGAGTTAGTTGCGTACTAGGTCCTGGTGAGTATGGACGGCAAAAAACTAAAGTTGCTCATCGCAGAGGATCATCAGATTCTACGCATGGGTCTTCGTCTTTTGATGACCGAATGGACCGATATGGAGCTCGTCGGCGAAGCTGCCACCGGATACGAAGCTATCGACATTACTAACACCGAACATCCCGACCTCGTCATTATGGATCTTGGGATGCCGCTTCTTGACGGTATTGAGGCATGCAAGGTTATTCGACGGGAGAATCCCAGCACGAAAGTAATTGTGCTCACGTCTCATAGCGACAGTCGAGACATCTCAGCCGCGTTATCAGCCGGGGCGACAGGATACTGTTTAAAGGATGTTGACGGAGAGAGGTTGCGAACAGCCATTCTTTCTGTTGCCAGTGGCGATGTTTGGCTGGATTCGAGAGTTGCTGCTCAAATTATGCATACAACGATCAAGCCGGTAGAAGATGTGTTAGACCATTCGATCGAGCCATCGATCGATGAGGAGTCCAAGAAAGAGGAGCATATGGAGAGTGATGTCTTGTCGCCGCGAGAATTGGAGGTGCTGGCGTTACTGGTGGAAGGCTTATCCAACAAGAAAATTGCGGAGCGGCTGTTCATAAGTCCCGACACTGTCAAGACTCATATTCGACACATCATGGAAAAACTGGCAGCCGCCGATCGAACCGATGCGGCCGTAAAGGCAGTCCGGAAAAAACTTGTTTAGCAAACCGCGCTGCTTCTTTCGATAACGAACGGCGAGATTCGTGCACGCACGAAGTGTACGCGTTCTTGCATCAAACCTTGAAGCGGGTAAGCGCCTCCAGAGTAAAGATAACTCGCAGGTTATTTTTCGCGCCGATTTTTATAACGTCGGCGTTATATCTCTCCTGTTTATAACTTGCACGATATATTTTCAGTGCGCTTGTTATGACGCGAACGTTATAACAGCTCCATATGCGCTGGAATCGAGGTCCCGGGAGCCGAACATAAAGCGATGTGAGCAATCGTGGGTCTATCGAACACTCTCGAAATACAAAGTGTTTTGTTCTACCTCTACCCTGGTTGATGGCAGTCGCACGATAAAAGTCGTTAGGTCCGAGTTGCTTCGGCAAGCAATCGATCCCTTCAAGAGATTCATCACCTGGTGACAGTAATAAAGCCCGAGACCACTGGTTGCGACATAACTCTTGCCGGGTGTGCCTCGCCAGAATCGCTTGAAAAGATCTTTCTTCTCTTCTTGATCGATAGACTTACCCTGATTGCTGACCTTGATGGCAACCTTGGTGGCTTTCTGCTCTACCGAGATATTGATGGTGTCGCCTTCCGGTGCGAATTTAATCGCATTCTCCACCAGCTCGTCTATTACTTCGTTGAGAAGATGTCGATCGGTAAATGCTTCCAGATTACCTTCGCGGTTGTCGATCCTGACCTTTAGCTGTTTTCCATCCAATTGTGGTTTGCGCGCCTCTATTCGTTCTGCCAGGACATTCACGACATTGGTCTGTTTCCAATCCAACTCTACCTCGCCGAACTCCAGTCTGTAGAGGTTGAGCAATCTGTTTAACCGAGTTAAAAGAGTCATATTAGAGTCGTTGAGGATCGTCAATGCATTCTTCAACTGCGGATTCATCGGTCCGAACTGACCGTCCAATATATGCTCGAGAATGCGGAGTGCTCCTTGAACAGGGACGCGGAGGTCGTGGGCGAGCGCAGCGTTGAAGTCTTCGATCGCCTGCAGCCGCATCATAGTTTTTTCAGCTTTAAACCGATTGATCGAGTAGCGAATGCAGCGATTGAGCGCGTCGGGTGAGATACGACCTTTGACTAAATAGTCTTGCGCCCCGCCGGCTACACATTCATCAGCTAGCGGCGTGTCATCGAGGGAGGTAAGTATCAGGATTGGCACGTCCGGCGCTAGCTTTTGAATCTTTCGGAATGTCTCGATTCCGCTGGAATCCGGAAGCACCAGGTCGAGAAGGATGATGTCCGGTTCCGATTCGGTGAGAAGCTTGGCCGCATCGGACAGAGTGGTGGCACTCAAAATTCCGTTCCTATAGTGTCGCTCAGATCCGAGGACCGCTTGAACTATACTGATGAAGACGGGGTCGTCCTCGACGAGAAGAACTAGCTGTCCGCTTTCATCGGCGATTTGATCGACCTCTTCCTGTTCTGCATTGATCGTCAGTAGCGGAGCGGAGCATAGTATGGTGCCCTTAAGTGGTCTGTCGAGTGAGGGCTGGATCTCCTGTTTGCAGGATACTTTGCACATCTCAATTGCAGTTCTCGTGGCCTTCACCGCGAGGTTGTCTTCATAGAGACATTTTTCTCGAATCAGCCGAAGTTGATCTTCGAGAACCGCAAAGCTTGCACTAATCGCGCTCATACCCAGTGTGCCTGCAGAGCCCCGAATGTGGTGCGCCATCATGATCGATTGCTCGAAACCTTCGACTGAGCTTCCGGTAGATCCATCGAGCAGATTCTCGATTAGTTCGAGCGAACGTGGTATTGTCATGCTGAATGCATGCGCGACTTCAGTGAGGCTGCGAATCATGTCGATAGAAGGGTCATCGTTGTTACAGGAGCGTCCAAGCTGTCCCGCCTCATCCTTGATTTTTTGCATGACGGCCTCTTGTGTAATGGAATGCAAGACGGCCGGCACCGCCTGTGATGCAACAGGTTTTCTGCTTGCCCCAGCCGTTGCTGGATTTCCATGTCTTCTATCTGTGGAGGTTTCCGGTGCGGCTTCCAGTTCGAACGTTCTTTCGTCGAATTCAGCGACGATTGCTTGGATTTGTTGACCTAATGTTTTGGGGTTAAACGGTTTTTCAATGACCCCGGCGGCGCCAAGTGCCTTGAACCCCTCTATCTCGTCTCTGGTCAGAGCCTTTGCCGAAATGAAGATGACCGGAAGGTCTACCGGCAACAACCTTCGTTCTTTCATCAGTTTGAATGTCGTCGGACCATCGATCGAAGGCATCATTACATCAAGGAGAAGTATATCGGGTGTTTCGTCTGTCAGCGTAAGGAGCGCTTCCTCGCCGCTCGTTACGGAACTGACCTTCCAGCCTGCGAATCCTTCGAGTGCCAGTTTGACTATGCCTCGAATTGTTTTATCATCGTCGACATGCAGAATGGTTTTTGTCATTACTGTTCCTTCCTCGCCTATTGCGAGCAGCAGCTAAGGGCGCGCTTCAACTCGTGTATAGATTGGAATCGATCATCCGGATCTTTTTCCAGGCATTTTAAAATCACTGATTCGACGAGTGGTGGTACATTATTCATTGTGATGACGTCGGAAACCTTCGCCGCCGGCGTGTGGATGTGGTGATACATCATCTCCGGTGCCGACTGGCATTCGAACAAAATCTCGCCAGTCAAAGTTTGATGCATCAAACATCCCATCGAGTAAATGTCCGATCGCATGTCAATCTTCTGCCCCCGACACTGCTCCGGACTCATGAATGCCGGTGAGCCGAACACTTCTCCAGGAGCGGTCATTACGATGTTGAGATCGCCTGCGACCTTGGCCAATCCAAAATCGAGAACTTTTACCAGTGCTCCGCGATTCTCTCTGTCAAGGATATGAATGTTGGCAGGTTTTAGATCTCGGTGGACTATGCCTGCTTCGTGCGCATGTGCAACTCCATCGCAGATTCCAAGAAAGATTGGAATTGCCTTGCGATAGTCGAGAATACCATCTTTGATAAGGTCGAGAAGGCTAGTACCAGAGAGATATTCCATCACCATGTAAGCAGTGTCTTCGCTATTGACTCCGAAATCGATAACCGAAATTACGTTGGGATGATCCAGTGAGGAAATTGCAAGCGCTTCTTGCCTGAAGCGGTTGATGAAATCTGAATTCTGGGCTAGATCGTAATGCAGAATTTTGATCGCCACGAATTTTCCGGTAAAGCGATTTCGTGCTTTGTAGACTGCCGCATTGCCACCGCATCCAACCAAAGAGACTATGCGATACCGCTCTGCAATTGTCTCTCCGATGTGACCATCTTGTATCGCTCGACCACCATCTTTCGGACACGAGCTGGAGCCTTCGGTAGGTTGTCGGCAGTTACTGCAGACAAGAACATGTTCCAGCTCGTCATCGTTATGAATTACAATCTTGTCGTAATCAATCGCTGTCCTTGCTGTACGCCGAAGCAGATTGGTCACTAATTCATGCACTCTGCTTACCGGAATACAAAGTTCGCAAGCCACCTCGCTGAGCGTCAACCCGGATTTGACCAAGGTTACGATACTGTATTCGAGATCTGTGAACGACTGATTTCGAAAGCTCATTCTAGGCGAGATGTGACTGATTGCTTTCCGGGCGATCGAATCTTCCAGCCAGCAGGCCCCATTCGCAACCATATATAGTGCTAACAGAAAATCTTCCGTCTTGGTGTCTTTCATCAAGTAGCCATCTGCGCCGGCGCTCAATGCCGAGATTACGGATTCTTCGTCGGCATGGCTTGTGAGAATTACGACTTTCTTGGAGGTGGACTCCTTAATCTGACGGGTAGCATCGATGCCGTTAATCTCCGGCAGACCAAGATCCATGATTACGATCTTGGCTTCGCTGCATCTGGCTAGCTCTATTCCCTGTGTCCCTGTTTTGGCTTCACCTATGACTTCAATTTGCCCACTCTTTTCCAATGAGAGTTTCACTGAAAGGCGGATCAAGTCGTGATCTTCGATTATCACCACCGGAATTGCGCTGTCGTTATTTGCTGATGGCGGCGGCCCAATCAATTCCATCATTTCGGCTCCATAGACCTCGGTGTCCCGATTCCAATATCGCCGAAGATACGTGTCGTTGGCTATGACCCAATCTGTTGATTTTTGTGGGGGCGACAGCGGTAAAGTGTGCCTGTACTGAGCCTTTTACAGCTGATGCGAAACTTAGCAGGTCGACACCTACCGGGCGCAGAGCGCGTTTTGAGCTTTGATCACCATCATGGAGACGGTTAACCAATTGGGTGATAGCTTGTTCTCAGGACAGCGATTGTCTGAGGAATCCCAGAGCCCAATCGTGGAGTTGATTCCAGCCGATAACGTGTCGCATGCTTGTCATCCGTCGGCGCTTCTCTTCCACGCCCATGGAAAGGGCATTGGCGAGAGCTTCTGAAAATGCTTCCGGTGAGTTGGGATTGACGAGGAGGGCGCCCTGTCCCAGCTCGGCAACACAGCCCGCCCGATCGCTCAGAATTAGGACGCCTTGTTCGTCTTGACGGCAGGCTACATACTCTTTTGCAATCAGGTTCAATCCATCTCTCACGGAATTGACCACCATTACGTCTGCTGCTTGATACCAGGCAGCTAACTCTTTCTGGTTGAGATGCGTCTCGAAGTGCACGATAGGCTGCCAACCATCTAGCGAAAACTTCTGGTTGATCTCGACAACTTTCTGTTTGACCTTTTCGGTGTAGCTATTGAACGCTTCTTCTTGCGACTGAGCCGGCTGCGAGATTTGTACATAATGGAATCGCCGGTGCATATCTTTTGCGCTCGATAGATAGTGCTCGAGACCCACGAGCTTTTCGAGCACCCCTTTGGTGTAGTCCAATCTGTCGATACCCAGAATGATTTGATTGGCCAGTCTATGTTTGACAGCCAACGCTTCCGCCATAGGTCTGGAAAGCTTGGTCAGCCGATGCCACTTCGCAACATCGATGCCCAGCGGCATGACAGTAACCTTGGTGTTGCGACCGGCGTAGTTGACGATCAAACGCATGTGATCGACCTGAGCCGACGGCAGAAGCTTCTCCACGGTCTCCAGGAAATTGTGGGCGTACTCGGCCGTGTGGAAGCCGAGGACGCGGTTGTACAACAACGCTTCGACAAGCTCTCTGGCGATTGGTTGTGCTGCCATCACATCGGCTTCGGGAAATGGCACGTGCCAAAACTGACAGACGATGGTACCCAATTCGAGCGCGATAAGCGGAGCACACAGAGCCAGTTGATAGTCATGTAGCCAGCATAGGGTCGGAAAGCTTTGGGACAGAACCGATTGCGATTCAGAAGCCACCCGTGCGCAAAGCTGTCTATAAGCCTTCCAATCTTCCACATCGAATACTGCATTCTGCTCCATCCCATGCAGCATCGGCCAGAGGTAGCGGAGGGAAGTCCTGAGGTGACCGTCAACAATCCTCTTGGGAATTTTGGTCGAATAAAACTCGAATCCCGTGCCAATTGAAGGCAGATGGGCTGTGCCGTTGGCCTCGTCCGAGGAGCTCGAGCCATTTTGCTCTACTGAGAACCAGTGGACCTTCGTGCCGAGACGCTTGACTATAGGCTCAAGGCTGGTCGCAACACCGCCAGTGTCGCCGGGACCGCTGTAAGAGACTACTTTTAATGTGGGGAGATGGATGTCGAGATTGGCTATCTCTTCAGTTGAGATAGGCGTTAGAAGAGGGAGCGAATGCGTGGGAATGACCATTGATCTCTATTGATCCTCGTGTCGGAATCTTGTGGGCAAAGCTTGTGGTTAAAAGAATTCATTCGTTGGATGCTGATTCGGTCGCACACGAAATCGCCTCACAGCAGCGACCAGTGCTGCTGTCAGAAAAAAATACACCCGCGGAAAAGACGCCGTTATATTTTAGATGACAAATCTATATAAAGGTAATGGATATTGATTCGGTAATCAAGTAATGAAAACCGCATTTCCTGCAAAGTTAAGGTAATGTTACTTCAGCCGGGAGGCGAGCGTTGAAAGTTAGTGTGTGTGCGGGTTTTACGAACTTATGGACGCTTTGGGGATCGCCGCAGAGGCTACCCCAGAAATATGGTGGTTGTACCCATGTGTGCGCGGCAATTCTTTTTCGAATATAGAAACAAATTCGCATTTCAGTCACCAATAAAATTTTGGATGGTGAAAACCGGCTTCCTATCAATAGATTCGGACGCTGTTCAACATATGCGAAGTAGAATTACATCATTGCCTGTTGCTGCTTTGCACTATATCTGGTGAAATAGTCATTGTCCCCACCCGGTTGTCAGCGTAACGAGTGCATGCGGCATCGGGAAATCTAGAGACCTATGATTAAAGTATTGATTGTAGAAGATGATGACCTCCAGAATCAGATCCTCGCCGACTGGTTCGCCGACCTTGGCTATTCGGTTGATCGAGTGTTCAACTGCGCCGATGCCGACAATTTCCTGGCGGTAACGTCTTACGATCTGATTGTGCTCGATTGGGATCTTCCAGATGGAGCGGGTGTCGAAGTTCTCGCTCGTAACCGCAAGCGAGGCCTGGCAACTCCAGTCCTGATGCTGACGGGCAAATCTACCATCGATAACAAAGAGCTCGGCTTTGAGAGCGGTGCCGACGACTACCTGACAAAACCATTTCAGCAAAGAGAGTTGGCGGCTAGAGTCAAGGCACTTCTCCGTCGTCCGTCCGCCTATGTCGAGGACCGAATTCAGGCTGGAGATCTTGTGATCTGCGAGTCAGAACGGACTGTGAGGTACGGCGATAGATCGATACCTCTGACTCCGAAAGAATTCGAGATTTTGCTTTTCTTCGTGAAAAACCCAGATACAATTTTTTCATCAGATGTGATTATTCAGCGCGTGTGGCCGACCGACTCAGAGACGACCTCCGAGAATATTCGCAAGTACGTACAGCGACTGAGATCCAAGTTGGAAAATTATGGCTCGTCCGTAACGATCGCGACTCACCATAGCCTCGGATACTCGCTGAAGAAGTCCTAGTCGGTCGAGCGAAGCACTCTGGGATTTTGAGATCTCTAACCCAATCGATCGGAAAAACTCTAGGCTGGGAAGTCTATCGAAAAGGTTGTCCCCTTCCCGACGGTAGACGCGCAGGTGATCTTGGCTCCGTGAAGCTCGGCCAGACGTTTGCAGATCCAGAGACCAAGCCCGCTTCCGCCTGAACCGCGGGAGTTATCGAGCTG
Organism: uncultured Candidatus Obscuribacterales bacterium; assembly: GCA_964418155.1. Classification (GTDB taxonomy): domain Bacteria; phylum Cyanobacteriota; class Vampirovibrionia; order Obscuribacterales; family Obscuribacteraceae; genus JADYXR01. The sequence goes on from CAYQKX010000050.1 coordinate 33,194, forward strand.
CGAGAATTTCTCGAAAAGGAGCTTCGCCTCGTTCTCCGGAATTCCAGGACCTTGATCCTGCACACTGATGGTAATACCACCTGAATCGGGGCGCGAACCAATCAGTGTAATGGTCGAATTGTCCGGAGTGAACTTTACGGCATTGGAAAGTAGATTAACCAGGATCTGCATCAGCCTGTCTTGATCGCAAGTAAGCTGCAAATCAGGATCGCATACGAGTTCAATTTCTTTGCCGGTCGCTGCTGCAAATTCTTCGATGGACTCTCTTGCATTCTCGAGGAGCAGCGAAACATTATGATCCTGCAGATTCAATTTTAGTTTGTCGTTCTCGATGCTTTCCAAGTCGAGGAACGTGTTGCAAAGATCCACCAAGCGCCGGGTCTCTGCGGATAGTCTCTTCAATCGACGCTTCATATCTTCAGTAGGCATAGTCTCATGCGCGAGATTGAGATGCTCGAGTCCTATGTTGATCGCCCCTATAGGACCGCGTATATCGTGACTGACGGCCTGAAGAACAGCCCCTCTTTCACGTTCTGCTGTGAGGCGCTCCAGAGCCATCTCTTTGAACTGTTCGTTGAGCGTGCTTATCTCGTCGTTGCCAGGCACCGTTTTCATATCCAGATAGCCTTTTGAAAACGCCTTCACGTTTCCGAGAAGGAGATTGAGCTTATTGACGGTTGCGCTGCCGTATAGCGAGGCGAGGGCGAATGCGAGTGCTACGTTGATGGCGAGCGCCGTGACTAGAAACACTCGCAGTCTTTCTTGCTCTCTGGCACTGCTGGTGGTGCCGATTGCTGACATGAGTTTGCTTCGCAGAATTTCTCTGGCTCTAGTGGTATTGCGGAAGGTGATTAGAAAGTCGAAGTCATAGTCATATTCATGCCAGACTCTGAACAATGTGTCCGCGTCATTGGCTTGTCTAGAACCGAGCCTATCCCATATGATTTCGAGCATGTGCTGAGATGCGTTTGCGTACTCGTCTATCGGCTCCTTCAATGTCGGGTCTTTTTCGGGAACTTGTCTGAGCTCTTTGAGCAATGCCTCACAATTTAGCAAAACTCTCTGCACCGTCCGATTGCTGGTGTCAACGTCGGAGTATCTCAGCGTAGCGATTTTCGCGACTGCATCGAATGCCAGCTCTGATATCTGGCTAGCCAAGCCGATCGCTCGTCTTGCTAAGGCCTCCTTCTCAATCCTTTGCTCTAGCGTAACGATGTTGACAAACAAACCTGCAGTGATCAATATTTGAAATGCGAGTGGCAATCCGATGAATAGATACCCTTTGGTTCTGAGCTTCACGCGGACCTCGCTTTGCGTGCGCCCGCATGCACTCGATGGCGAATTGATGCTTGATTCGCGGAGTCTCCCATGCAAATGAAAATGCCCGCCTGGTCAATGTCGAGCTCACTGAGTTCAAGACTAGGAACGAGTGTTGATATCATTTGACTCCGATTCTCTTGTAAATCTCGTCCTTGTCAGTGAGTGAATCGATAACATTGACCGCGCAGGATGGAAGTGGTGGTGCGTAATAATCGCGTCTAATGATAAGCGCTCGATCGAGATTCTTGTAGCCCTCTTCCGTTTCGTTGCTAACCAATTCCGCCACTCCGACGTATACGAAAAGTAAGTACGTCAATGGATCACGGTCTATCTCCAGCATTTTTACAAGCGGCTTTCCCGCGGCAAGAACTCGGTCGAAGTCTCTTTTCGCGAAATCGACCTCGACCAGCCGAGCTTCGCGCTTGGTAGTTTCAATCGTGCCTTTGCCTATTAGCGCTAGATCAAGTTCGATTATCTTTTGAACCACCGAACGAGCTTCGTCAAACTCACCAAATTCGAGCAGGCATTGACGTTCTGTGTCTAGAAGTCGCTCTGCTATCAATTGTTGCCTCCAATCAGTAAAGTCTATGGTCGTCAGAAGTGCCTGAGACGACTTAAGACTTTCTCTATATCTTTTGGCCTCGAGGAGAATTTGAGCCAGCTTGGTGCGCAGGCAAAGCATTGTCTCATGACTCACCTTCGCGCTTTCCTCGGCCTCCGCTATGCTCTCCCGTAAGAAGCTGATTGCCCTTTCAGGGTCCGTACGCGCGGAGCCTGAGGCTTTTCGTGACAGTACCATCCAGTGCGGCTCAGTTCTGAGCGTGAAACTTGAAGGCGACTTTCCTTCGTCGTTAGGCGAATCGCTACAGCCGAAGGTCGAAAGCGCAATAGTTAGCAGTGTTATGTGTCTTGAAAGAACTTTGAAGTTCACTGTCAAAGAGTCGCCAAGTAACGCCTTTTACGAAGGCAGTATACCGCTTTTCCGAATTGAAAGTGAAGATATGTCATCTTCCGAAGTGCCCATCGGCTGGACGCGAAATGGTGATGGCTGTAGACTATCGGATCCTGACCGAAGGGCGAGGATACGAGCGCGAGATGCCATCTGATAACACCGCCGAAACGGGAAAACGGCAGCTTCCTTTTGTTCTGGGAATCACAGGCGCGAGCGGTGTGATTTACGGATTGAGGATGTTGCAATACCTGCTCAGCATTGAGCAGCCGGTTGAGCTTGTGATGTCGAAAGCGGCGCTCCGAGTGATGAAAGAAGAGCACGATCTAATCATCCCGGAAAATAGCGTGCAGGATTTGCTTCGCTATCTCGAGCTTCCAGACAACGCCCCGGTCAAGCTGCACCCTCTGATGGATTATGGTGCCAGTGTTTCCAGCGGTTCCTACAAGACTCTGGGGATGGCGATTCTTCCCTGTAGCATTGGCACACTTGGTGCTCTGGCAAACGGATTGACCGAAAATCTTGTTCACCGAGCAGCAGCAGTTTGTTTAAAAGAAAGACGAAAGTTGGTTGTTGTGATCCGGGAGATGCCGTTTGGTCATCTTCAACTCAAGAATATGCTGGCGCTGTCCGAAGCTGGTGCTATCGTTTCGACAGCATGCCCAGGCTTCTATCACCGACCTGCCACAGTCTCCGATCAAATTGATTTCGTCGTTGGTCGCGTATTGGATCAGTTTGACTTTGATAACTCGCTTTTCAAACGATGGAAGGCAGATGCTCAACCCATAATGGCTCCAGTTCGAGATACGGCGAAAACACATGAGTAATGACTACACTTTTCCAGTAGGAAAGATTGTCGGATTTCACGGACTAAAGGGTGAGATCAAGATCCGCCCTGAGACTAATAATCCAAAGCTGCTACTAGATATCGACGATGTCGAGATTGTGATTAAACACGAGCGCATCAATCTGGAAGTCGAAGATCTGTTTTTAGAAAAACGAATTCTATTTATAAAACTGAAAGGTTATCCAGATCGCACTTCGGTCGAGCATTTCCTCAATGCCCAGGTGTTCACCTCGAGAGAGCAGCTTAACGACCTGGAAGACGACGAGTGGTGGGTCGATGATCTAGTCGGCCTTGTTGTCGTAACGCCGGACGGTCGCGAAGTTGGCACCGTTGCCGGTATCACTGGTAACTCTGGCGAATTGCTCGAGGTGAAGAGCACCGATAGCGAAGGCTCTTTTCTGGTGCCATTTGTTAAGGCTCTTGTACCAGAGGTAGATATAAAGGCCGGCCGAATCGTCGTGGTCGATCTGCCTGGCTTGTTCACACTCCGCTAGTAGTTCGTGTCCGAGAGCGAGGATTCCGGAACGCCTTCACGCTCCGGTTTCCGTTTTTCCCGCCATTGAAAGAAGACAACGCCACTGCGAATGGCACAGCCGCCAGGACCGCCAACGTCTCGCCGGCATCGAGCAAGTCGGAACACTTTCTCGTCCGAGAATAAGCAACTCCAGAATGCGAACTTCCAACCCGGCGCTTCTCGATTAGAATGCGTCGCCGGGTCGCTGACCCGACTGCGGCGGAGCGACCTGTTGTTGAGTTTGCGGCGGGAGCTGCTGCTGTTGTTGTTGGGCCTGTGGCGGTGCCTGCAGCGGTGCCTGCAGCGGAACACCTTGTGGTGGCTGTTGCTGTGGAGGAAATCCTTGCGGCTGCTGTTGAGTCGGCGCAAACGGACTTTGCAGCACGTTGTTCTTCTTCGCTTTCTTCAGAAATGCAGGGACACCGTCATCCGGCTCCGGTGCTTCGATTTGTTGAGTCACCGGCGGCGGTGGCGGAGCGGCCTGCTGTTGTTCTGCTTGCCGTTGCTCTTCCGCTTCCTGCTGGACCTTTGAGATGGGTTTGAATCGTCTATAGCCACGTTCTGAGCCAGCTTCGTCTAGCGATCTTTGAATTGGATCCAGGTCAATCGAAAGCTCGCCTTTCGATGGCGCGATACCCATCTTGAGCGGCGCGTCAACCCGGAGGGTCAGTGGTGATCCACTGTAGATGTAGATTTCATTGCCTTTTCTGACGATTGATCGAATGACCGGTGTACCAACCGCGCCGCCCTGAAATCGAGGGATACCATTGATCGGGTCGCGCATGAATGTTTGCTTGTCCATGACCTTTGGAGGACTCCCTGGGCGCTGCGATATGTTGGGATCGACAGCATCGAAGCTGGTCTGGCTGCCAACATAACCCATGCTGGGATTGTTCATCAGTTCTCTATTAGCCATCATCCTGCCGGCGCCCAATCTACCGAATTCGGCAGTGATTGAGGCCACTAGGGGATAGGTCATTCCGTCTGGAGTTTTAATAGACTTGATCTGTGTTCGTAGCTTCCCGAGCGGCTTCGGCATGTACTTGATCTTACGCTGCTTAGTCGATGGAATCGCCTCTACAACCTCTCCGAAAACTTTAGTACCGATTGGAATCAATACATCGGTCCCATTAGCCAGGATCGGAGAGGTGATCTCGATGGAGAACATCTGCCCTTGTCTGGTCTTGGAACTAATAGTGTCGTTCATCCTTCCTTCGAAGTGAGAGCCGACGGGGATGATTACTTGCTTCCCATGCATGGAGCGAGGAGCGCGATAATATTTGTCCGAGCTCATATCCATTTGCGCTTGGGCTGAAAGCTGCATAAAAGCCAGGCTGCACGCCGTAAGCAGCAGTGGGATAGATTTGTTGTTACTGATCTTCATTGGTTGATTCTTCCTGCGGCTCAACTTTCTTGGGTTTAAACCTGTGATAGACAAATACGATCAAAAACGCCGCTGCCACTATTGTGGCAATTAAAGAGACTAACCGCAACATACCACTGACGTAATTTATTAGTCCAGGAGCCATTATTGCGAAGGCGCCTGTCACGATCAGACCGCCCAGCACATATTTCAATAACTGCTTCTTGTCTCGATCTACCATGGCAAAAACCGCATGAAAAGCGCTATCTGTCGTCGTTGTTGAGCTTGTCCTCGAATTGCGCAATGATGATTGGAGCGACAACTCTCGTGGCGACGAACCACGAACCGACGATAAACACAGGCATAGCGAAAACACGAACTAGTAAGGGGATGAACTGATAAAAGAAACTGGTCAGTACTATTGCAGAACCGACCGTGATGACCTGGCACAGACGGGTGATGAGTTGTTCCTGTGCGTCACGCGACATACGTTTGAAGTAGGCAGCCAGAGTCGCAGTGTAATTGCCCCAGATGGCATTGAGACCGCCCATTCCTTCGCGCAGGGCTTTGTTGTCTTTTATACTTTTCTTCTCACTTCGGCGCGCCGGCACTTTCCTTCCAGTGCCGTTGCCTGAGACAGAATCATCGGAGGCGGATTCGTCCGTTCTACCTCTGGTTCCTCTCATTTTGCCTAAATCCATCTTCGTCTCCTCGACACGGCGTTCGAACATTTGGTCAGCTCTTTCCAGATCTTCCTACAGGTACACAAATCTAAGGCCGCTTAAACAATCTTACTTTGAATTTTCCTTCTGTACACGCTTTTTCAACCTAGAAAGATCATCCTCGACCTCTTTTCTCAACGGATCGTTGTCGTCGGATGCTTCCAGGAAGGTGTGGGCGTAGTCCACAGCCTTGTTATCGTCCTTCTTCAAGCGGAAGTAGAGTTTGTACAAACCATAATAGGCATCGGGATGCTGTGGATCATGAATCAGCGCCTGTTTGTAATGGTCGATTGCCACTTCAGGCAATTTCCAGGTGGCATTACCCAACTCTGTGTGGCGTTTGGCTTCGTTGCGCTGATTGGTTATTTTGCTTATGCCCTGCTCCGCCCTCGGGGCGACCTCGTTAATCTCTTTGGCATAGCCATAAGCCTCTTCAGCAGACTTCAAATCACCGTCATTGAAGGCTTGCTCGCCGAGGCTCAGAAGCTCGTACGGCTCTTCTTTATGATTGGTTATCACCTGGGAAAACAGCTGCCTTGCTTCACGGAACCGTGGCGGACTTTCCGCCAGGGCCTTTTCTGCTTCCGATAATTGAATCTTGTCGTTTAGGTTCTTCGCTCCTTTCTTGATTAGCTGACCCTGCACTGTCTGTTCTGTGACAATGCTGCTGATTTTGTCCATGAGTTCGGCGTAGCCGGTCGGATACTGACCTTCTTTGCGAGCTTTGCGGAACATGACACGGGCCAGACCAAGAAGTGATGCTGGATCGCTGTCTTTCAAATTGAGTATTGTGCGAAACTCGGTCTCCGCCACATCTAACTTGTCCTGACGAAGCGCGAGATCGGCCAATTCGGCGCGAAGTTTCAGGTCGTTGGGCAGAATTTCGAGAGCGTTATGATACTCCGCAATCGCGAGTTCACCATCGCCGCGCCCGTCATAATATTTGCCGAGATTTTTATACGGTTCTGGATTGCGCGGATCGAGGCGATTCGCTTCTTTCCAGCTCGCTAATGCCGATGGACCGTCGCCCTGGACTCGGTAAACATCACCTTGCACTTTCTGCCAATCAGAGCCGCGCTGATCGCGTGGAATTGAATGCAGCTCTGTGAAGGCCTCTTCGTGCTTGCCTTTGTTGGTCAGGTAAAACGCTTTTTGCAATCGAGCCGCATGATAGTTTTTGTCTTGTGCGAGAGCTTCGTCTATGAGCGCTTTCGCGTCTTCGTCGCGAGGATCGACTTTGAGCATAGCTTCGGCGAGGAGCGTGTTGCTGTAGGCATCTTGCGCCATATTTGCGGCTTTGCGTAATGGTGAGATAGCCCCTTCTGCGTCATCCATCGCCAGTCTGACTAAACCCAGCGTGTGTTGAGCAATAACTGTGTCTGGACTCAGCCTCACTGCTCGCTTGGATAGATTCTCTGCTGCTTCGAGATAAGAGTCGCGCCTCGCGGGTGATGCAACCGTCTTCGAGTGCACATATGCCACATAGCCTGCGGCTGCGATCATATTAGGGTTGTCGGAGAACTGCTCCCTTCCCTTCTTCATTATTTTCTCGGCTTCGAGAACCTTTTTGGGCCAATTCTGTTTCGCCAGGGCGACGGCCAACCCAGCATAGGCGTCGCCGGTTTCGTCTTCCGAAATTAGGCTGCGATAAGCTTCTTCCGCGGCTTCGAACTTGTTCTTCAGAAGCATTTCGTCAGCTTCGACAATTGACTGAGGTTTTTTCGGTTTTGTTGTTCCGATTTCTGGCTCTTCCTCGGTCTCACTTTCCACTCTCCGCGGTTTGCGGACAGTTGGTGTGTCGGTGTCGTCAGTTTTTTCTTTATCGACTGCCGTGTTGTCTTCTGAATCTGTTTTTGTTGTTTCCGATTGTGCGCCTTCTTTCTCTGAATCTGAAGGTTGCTTCGCTTTGTCCGTGACCGATGAATCACCCTCGGTTGCTGATTCAGTTGACTTGTCTTTCTTCGTGTCGGTCGCTGATTCGGCGTTGTCGGATGATGGTTCTTTCGTTGTTTTTTCTGTCTCTTCCGAAGTATGTTTTGCCTTCCTACCACGCTTTTTCTTCTTTGATGGCTCGCTGGAGTCGGCAGTTGTTGTATCCTGCTTCGACTCGCCCGCTGTTGGACTGCTCTGGTCGTCACCGCTGGCGGTGTCTTTTGATTTTGATCGCTTTTTCCTCGAGGATGTTTGACTTGGATCTATAAAGATCGAAGGTGTCGTCGGTGTGGTTGATGCCTCTTCAGTGGTCGTTGAAGACGAGCCTCGAGAACCAGATTTCTTCGAGGTGCGAGACTTCTTCGATGATGAGGATGATGGTAAACCTTCTGCTGGCGCCGTCGTGGCGGCAGAGTCGCCGGATGTAGTTGTCGTAGAATCTGTGGTAGCGCCAGTAGCGTCAGTTGCCGTCGAATCTGAACTTGTGGAAGAAGAGCCAGACGAGCGAGGCTTCTTTGTGGTGCGAGTCTTCTTTGTTGAAGATGATTTCGAGGTTTTTTCTGATTTGTCGCTCGGTGTTGTTGATGTCGTGCTCGAAGACGAGTCCGAAGTTCCCGCGGCTCCAGAGCCGTCTGCCGGAGTTGTGGTTCCGGCTTTGGTCGGGTCGGAGTCTGGCGTCGCTGGTGCGGATGAACTAGATGAAGTTGCTGACGATTTATCTGGAGAACTGGCTGAATCTGCCGAAGTCGTTGATCCGGACGAAGATGATGAAGTCGATGAACCGGATGACGTCGTTGAAACTGAAGAGGACGATGCACTTGACTCCGAGGAAGCTGAAGAACCAGCTGGAGTTGATGGTGTTCCCGGTTCAGGCGTAGCCGTCTTCGGAGCCGGCGTGCCCATTCTCGAAAAGAAATCTTTGAGGAAATCTCCGGACTTGGCCGGAGCCGCCGTACCTGCATCGGCTGTTCCGGCAGTACTTTGGGAACTGGTCGTTGAACCTGTTGAACTGTTGGCGGTACCGTCTGCAGATGGGCTGTTTGCAGGAGTTGTACTGCTGCTGCCCGTGTTTGATGCACCAGTCTGAACACCGGGTTTCAATTTCGATGTATCGTTTGACGGTTTTGCACTAGCAGTAGTGCCTTTTTTGGCTGGTGGAGCTTTCTTCGCTTTGCTATCGGCTGCGGCTGCAAGTGCGGCGTAACCTGGCAGATTTAGTCCGCTGGGACCGAGGGTCAAGAGTACGGAAAGAGATATGGACACGCAAGTTCGTGTCGATGAAAGTATGTGAAACCAACCTTGAGGTTGTTGACTAACGGCACTAGAGATCTTTCTTTTGAAGTTCATCGGCTTTCTTCCGCTCTCGTTCTGCTTCTTTCTTGTCTCCCATTTTGTCCAGTGCATCTCCGAGAAGCTTGTGCGGCTCGGGTAATTCTGGTGCCAGGCGGATCACCTGTTTCAGCGTGCTTGCGGCTGAGACTGTATCTCCTTTAGAGATCGAGTCTTTTGCCGAAACCATCAAACCATTGACGCGTATAGTGTCAAGCTGTCTGAGCGCATCCTCGGCTCCTTGAGCTTTGAGCGAACTGGCCATGCGGTAGTTGACCTTCGCTTGTGCCGTCTCGCCCTGTGTCTCTTGAATAGAGCCGAGGAGCAGATAGGCTCGACCTTCCTCTGGATACTTGTCGATTATCGCTGACAACTCAGTCTTGGCACCATCTTTGTCGCCGGCGGAAATCTTGGCTTCGATTGCTGCGTAAGCGGCATCGCCCACCTGAGATGGTTTCGGTGCGTTTTTATCCACCTTTGGAACTTCAGCTACCTGCTGACCTTGTGCGCCCTGGGCTGGTTGACCAGCTTGTCCGGGAGTGCCTGGTTGTCCAGGTTTTCCGCCGGGCGCTCCCGGCTGGCCTCCGGATTTGGCTGCCACCTCCACCGGTGCTCCAGTCAATCGATTCAATCCCTGCATGAGATCAGGATTGACGTGAGGATTTATCGAGCGTGCCTTTTCGTAGGCGCGAATTGCAAGATCGTTGTTCTTCAGCGCCTCCTCTCCACGACCGTATATGTAGAGAAGTTCGGCGTCGTCAGGACGTTTTTCCAGTTCTTTCTCGATTTTGATTACAGACTCTTGAAGCAATTTCGGCGTTGCAATAGCCGATGTGACTACTGCCAGGTGGTACGAAATACGAGCTTTGTGCAATGCTGGGTTGTTCGGTCCGAGCTGCCAGCATTTGTTGAAGTGCTGCTTGGCACGCTCGAAGTCTGCGCCGAGTGTGTACGCTCCGGCGATCATTAGATTGTTGTCGAAGGAATCGGAGATCGCAATTGCTTCTTTGCAGGCATTGATCAGTCCGCGTATCGCATCTGCATTGTTTGGATTGATAGTTGCAGCGCGACGGTAGCAGACACCGACGTTGTACAGGCGCTTCAGATAAAGAGGACCGCGACCCTGTTCTTTAGCCTTGAGCATAACTTCCCAGAGGATATCTCCCATCAGGCAGTGACAGTTGGACAACTCATTCTGCTCCGTCGGCTTCCATTCCTTGTTAATGGCGGTTCGAAGTTCTTCGTAGGATTCGACGACTTTGCCTTGCTTGTACAACACGCGGGCCAGTCGAAAGCGGCTTAACCCGTCGTCGCGCATTTTTACGCACTTGCGGTATTCAACGATAGCCACGGCATAGTTGCCGGAGGCATCATTCTCATCGGCAATGCCTGACCTGACGTTGAAGTCGTCTGGATTCTTGCCTATGGATTTGAGGCAGTCGTCCAGGTGTGCGTCGGCAGGTGCGTTGGCCGCATCGGCGTAGAGTGCTTCTCTATAATGATTGATCGCCTCGTACATCTTCTTCTTGCTACGCAGCAGGTCTGCATAGTGCAAATGGGCGCTGGAAAGGTTTTGCCTGAAAGTCGTATTTTCAGGATCAGCGTTGAGCGCTTCTTCGTGCTCTCGAATAGCATCGGTCCAGAGACCTTTACTGCCGAGTTCGACTCCGCGGTTGTTGTGCTCCATTGGATTGCGCGGTGGAGGTGTCTGTAGGATCAGCCCGCTCGGACCACCGCCACCACCGGAAGTGGCGCCCGAACTTCGTCGCCTTGCCTTCTTTGCGTCCACTGGACTGGCGCTCAGGAAGGATATGGCTAGTAATGAAACAAGAACAAAAGAGGCTGTATCCTCCCAGTTCCGATTTTTTATAAGACGCCTGCTATCGGCTTGGTGAGTCATTTGCACTCTCCCGGACCCCTAAACACTATGCACGAACACGGATACTCTTTATCCATTGTATCGATGTTAAATTTTTATGCGCGTTTAATCTAGAAGGCAAGCGGTTTTTGCCTAGGTCTTTCAAAAGTGTTGTCCAGGTAACATTTTTGTTCAAAATTTTCTATTCATATTGACAATCGCGCCAGAAAAGATTAAAAATTGGTAACTTCGCTTGCTGCAGGGTGTAGTGTGCCCAAATTGGAGGGTGTCAGCGGCTATATAAATTGTTAGACTGATCTCATTACAGCTTATAACTCTTCTGCCTAGGGCATCCTTTTCTGAAGTTCTCATTACTAGCAAAGGCAATCGAATTAAGTCACCGAGCACTGCTCTAGCTCGTTGCATCCCAGGAGGGACGAAGGTGAAAGCCTATACATATCAACTGTCAGCCTTACTTCTTTTAGCATCCGTTATATCGTCTTCGACTCCCGCGTCAGCTCAACTTCCTCCAGTTAACTGGGGCAAGACAGTGCATGGTCCGGGCGATTGTCAGTATGTCGGTGACCAGCAGAATATGCGCCATCCGGTCGGCATGAACACGACGCCAACCAGACCGCAAGTAATACCGATGAACGTCGCGCCATCTGGTGGCGGTGGCGGTGGCATGGTCGCATACCGACCTACGCCCAGGCGCCCCAAACCAGACATATCTCTTCAGCCGATACCGGCTGATGAGCCGGTAGTTCCACCCGGTTTTCCTCCGTTGCCGGATCGACTGGATCTCCCCGGTGTCGACATGACCACAGCCATGTCCTTTAACGCCCAGAGTGGCGGCGGAGGCGGCGGAGGAGGCGGTGGTGGTGGCGGCTACTCGATGGGTGGCGGCGGTGCCTCGATCAATCCCTTCCAGGGCAAGAAGCAGGGTTATGCACATTACGTGCCAGGGTCGTTCTCCGGACAGACCCCACCTGGGCAAGTCATGCAGACTTCCGGTGGTGGCGGCGGTATGCCTCCGATGAATGGCGGTGGCGGAATGCCGGCTATGTCTGGTGGTTCCGCCGGCGGTGGAGGTGGCGGAGATGTCAGTTTCCACCAGCACTACGGCCACGCAGAACCAGGTGCCTACTCTGCGCCTAAGCAATCGGTCGGATACTACAAGTGTCGAGAAAAGGCTGCGGATAGCAAGCCCGTGAGCTTTGCTGGTGATACTTTCGGCTCCAGTGGCGAGAAAGCACCGGCATACCAAGGTATGACAACCAAGCAGATGAACAAGTTGCTGGGCCGCGAGCCCAAGCTCAATGATAAGAGGAATGGCGACGGCGATTCTATGCCGGAAGCTCCTCAACCTGTTTCAATTAATCAGGCATCGACACAAGATCTGTCGCTGCCGGACGATGATTTCAAGTCCAAGAGACCGCCCGGCAAAGGCAATGGTATGTTGAGCCGAGTAGGCAAGCGCCTGGGCAACCGCGTCTTGCAGACCACAAATTCAGCCATGGGAGCCGCATCGTCAGCCGGAATGTCTGCCTTCCGATCAGGCGGACGTTAGTGCTAGGCTAGGCGTAGGAGATAAAAAACAATGAGGACAGCCATGAGATTTGGAATACTTACCCTGACAGTCGTAGCCGTCAGTACCGTTATCGGTGTCAGTCCCGCTTTCGCGCAAGGCGGATTCCAGGGGCACATACAGGGGAACAAGCTTGATAAGACCAAGTTCTTCAACGCGCCGCGTCAGATGCAGATTCTGGATGAACGTCCAGTGATCCGTGATTTCCGCGAAGCGCCAGCCAGCGCTCCGATGATCGCTCTGCCGCCCGGACCGCAAGCCAACGGCGGCGGATTTGGCGGTAATGGCGCAGGAGCTCTCGGCGATGTCCCATCTGGCGGCGGACCATCCGGCGCACCTGTGCAGCTCGGCGGGCCAGGAGTCCAGCCTTACCGTTCTCCGGACAATAATGGTCAGCTTCCACTACCGAAGTCAGGATTTAGCCGCGAGAGCAACATCCCCGCACGAGGGATGGCACCACGCAACGCCCTGGCGGATGGAACCTCGACCAACCGCCTCATGGGTAAACTGATGAAGCCTAAAGAGGCAATCGGCGGAACCTATCCGACAGGCTCGCTGGGCGGTGGCGGTGCTAGACCGCGCGGCAACCAGATGCGGGCGCAGCAAGCTCCACAAGCAGCCTCTTACGGCAACAACTACGGAGCGCCGACGAGCGGCACCTCCAGCGGCGGCTCCGGAAGAACAGAAGGTATTGTGAGAGGAACTCTCCTTAGCAAAACCAAGTAGTAAGAGTACAAATGCGACTTCTACTAACCACATTCTTGATTCTAGTTTCGGGTAGCGTGAGCGGCTGTGGGCTGGGAGCGCCCGGAGCGGACACAGCTCGAGCCAATCAACAGGGTAGTGGTGGCGTACTTGGTCGAATGCATCCCAAAGCCAGTGCAGAGACAGTCGAAGAGCTTCGGGCGTCCGAAGCTCGGATGCTGGAAGAGCAAGCCAAATTCGCTAAAATGCAGGCTGACACCCAAGCCAGCATGAACGGTATGGGTCGAGTCCTCCCGCCAGTCTCCACCGATCCGATTGCGCCACCGGCTGAGACGATCGCGCAGAACGGACCGGTGGTCAACTCCTACGATCCTATGCAGACTAATTCCTCTTCGGCAGCTCAGGCGGCGGAGACTTCCAAAATCGACGGGACCACTATCACCCCGGCAAAAGACGCAGGTACTCCGGTTGAGTCTCCACCCGAAGCAGCTTCGTACTCGAGTCATTACTCTGGTAGTGTGCCGCCGCCTCCTCCGGGAGCGGTAGCCGGCGGTCTCGTACCGCCACCTCCGGCGGTGACACTTTCGACCAATGCCGCCGTCGCATACGGTGGCGGTCAGGATCAACCCTGGGCCAATCCACAGCTCAATCCGTGGGGCATCCAGTATCAGCAGTACCCACCACAGTATCCTCCTCAGGGATACCCGCCGCAGGGCTATCCACCGCAGTATCAGCAGCCACCACAGGCAGTGCCGCCACCTCAAGAACCTCAGCGTCCGCAAGGTCTGTTCGGCAGTGGAAAGCGGCATCATAGCGAAGAAGATGGTTCTGAGGACGATGAAGACGCATCCGCGAAGCCAGAGAAGAAAGAGGTTGATTTCGTACCGATTAGACCGACCGGGATGGAAAGTCGTTCTCCTTACAAGCAGAAAGAAGATCTGAAAATTCTCTGGACCGGTGCTCAAAACACCTACTCCATGCAGAAGCTCATGGAAAGGGAGAAGGATCTCCAAGGAATTTTACGCCGCGTCGATGTAGGGCTGCCACCCGATGCCACGAAGGGCATGTTCACCGTTGCGCCAAGGCGTGTAGCGTCGATATTCCGGCCGATCGCATCGGATCGCAGATCAATCGAGCAGGTAAGGAAGGTTCAGTTCGAACTTGTGCAGGGCTACTATCGCTATCTGTACGCCTACAACAAGTACGCGATACAACAGCAGACTGTGCAGGCGAGGAAGCAAGAGATCGAGGTAGCGAGCTCAAAGGCAGAGAAGCAACGAGCTGAAGCCGATATGGCACGGGCGACGGATGCGGCTCAATCAGCTACTGAAGATATGAGAGCCGCACAAGAAGAGCTGGCGGCTGTAGCAGGTGCTCAAGCTGCTCGTAGCATTATCGGCAAAATATCGGGAATCACCCCCAGCGCTCAGGCCCTCGCTCAAGCAGAGAAGTCTGCTGAGCCTATAGAAGTCGATTCGAAATCGGGTGGCATGTTCGGTTCGATGTTCTCGTTCGGTGGTAAGAAATCGTCTCCTCCTGTCAAAGAAGCTGTAGCTGAGGCTCCGGCGCCCGTGAAAGCGAATGACAAACCTTCCAAAGAAAAAAGTCCTAAACTCAAAAAGGACAAAAAAGGTAAGAGTGCAGATGAGGGTGAAGATCTCGCTCCCTCCCGTCCTGTCTCATTCAGAGGGTCCAAAAGCGAAGTTCCTCAGGAAAGTCCAAGAACGCAAAGCGGTCCGATTAGCTTCGAGCTGAAGGACATCGAAATCACGGCCCGCAAGTCGATTTTGACTGTCGCCATTCATAACACCGGCTCCGAGACGTTCAAGTTCTCGCCTGAAGTGATCTCCATCGCCGAGGGAGATAAGAAGATTTCCGAAGCGGCAATGCGAGCGGAATTCGATTCGACCTCAGTACGGCCTAACGGTGAGGTACAGGGCAAAATTACTTTGTTTGGTCGCCCCTGGAATGACCGTTTGTCGGTGTACATCTCAGACGGCTCTAACAACATTCAACTTAAGCGCAACCATAATTGAAGCGCGGCTTCTTTCCGAATAGCTCAACGCGGCTTTTATCCGTTTGCGAAATACGCATCGGGCTCTGACACATTCCGTCGACGGAATAGTTCATCACGGCTTTTATTCCCTCTGCGGAATACTGCTCTGAATAGGCTCTGCTACATTCCTTCGACGGCATAGTTCATCACTGCTGTTTATTCCCTCTGCGGAATACTCATGGGCTCCGTCTCTAATCCATTAGCCGGCGGCATATTTCGACGCTGCATTTTATTCTCTCAAATCCAATTTGTTCAACAAGTGGTGGTATTGGCGGTGGCAACTAAGCAGCTTTTGTGAATGGCAGTGATATCACCAGTAGTACCGGTCGCGCACGCGCTTCACCGTCCCCATGTTGACCGTTGCTGCATGCGTTTGAACACCTGGTAATCGTGTTCCACATTAAATCGCATCTGATAATCTCTGGCACCAGACGCGCAATTAAGTAGCAAAGTCGCGAAGAATAGCGTACCATAGGACTTATTGACAACGCGGAGGAACACGCAGGCTACCTAAGTAGAGATAGGATCAGCTTCACTATCAGATCTCCTTATTCTGACGGCACGTGTCCGGGTTTCCCAACCGAATGCATCTAGCGGACATTTGAGTTAAGTGCCAAAACTGTGGAGCCGCATTCAGGTCGAGACAAATTCAGCTCATAGTCGACAGGGTGACAAAAGCGGAGCTCAGCCTCTTGGTCGGGGCAGTTCTGAGCAGTTTGAACAAAATGCTGTATGTACCTGTCCATCTTGCGGGCTGGCTGATTGGGCAATCGCCTTTCAGCAGGACCGGCGAGCCAGCGGTGTTGAGTCAGGATACTCCACACGTTCGGTCAACGTCCTTGACTTCGGAACGAACCGAACCGGTAAGAGATTTCCGTTGGTCAGATTTGCTCCGGATGACTACGTTACGCAATTCCCAGGCTCAACGATACCGAAGATTGGCTTCGACAATTCCATTAAATCGCGGTTGGCTTCTGTCACAGAGGCGAGAAAGGCGAAACTGACTACCAGATTTATGACTATCTGAAGGAGAAAACGAGATTTTCAGAAATCCGTCGAACATTTGAAGAGTGAAGTAGTGCATCTACCGGGAAAATATGCACTAATGGCAAGAAAGATGATGCACTTGAGCCTATCTAAAAGAGCAGAACCATTCGATTCCTGAGGAGACCCCATGTCCCAAGTCCATCGAGTAATTAACCTGAAAGAGCCTTTCAAGCTTTTCGGTATGACTATTCGCCAGATCATGTGGTTGGCGATTGGCATTATCGTAGCTTTCGCGATCGCTTCACGGGTTCCCGGTGAGATTAAAATAGCCAACATCCCTGCTGGATTCTGGCTCGGGCTTGGCATAGTGTGTGTGTCCATCGTCGTCGGCAGCTTCACTGACCTGAAGCCGCTGGTATGGTGGAGGAACATGATTGCCTATCGTCTGGGACTTATGCCAACTTTGTTCATCCCAAGAGCAGAAGAAGCACCTCTTTATCCCGACCCTACGATTATCGAACGCTCTGACGCGGAAGAATTCTATGTAGGCAGAGGAGATAGTCGCCCCAAAGGTTGATCTGATGGCGTTTTAAGGATTAAACTGAGGTCAGGAAGAAAGCAGGTTTTAACGGATGTCACGTACCGCTCGATCATCGCCAGCCAGAGGAGTTCCTAGCTCCCGAAGACAGGAGCGATCAGGCAATCAGAAAAAAGGTCGAAAGAGACTTGCTGATAATGGTGAGGACGGCGAGGACGATAATAAGCCTTCCGGAAGGCTGATCCAGACAACCGCCACTCCATCCTTTCAAAATGTAGTCGCCGGTTTTTACAACAATCTCCCGGCTTTGCTGAGAGATACTTTGCCGTTTGGCACTGCCAATCGCGACGTATCCGAAATCGGTGACGATGACCCACCTGCCGACAGGCGGGGCGAGGCGAGCTGGCAAGACGTCTGTTTCTTGCATTCTATCCCCGGCGAGGACGAGGAAGAAGGGCTCGTCGTGCTGGCCGATGGGAGTATGCGCAAATATCTCGCGGTCAAGGGTATCAACGTTCTGCTTTTCGATGATGCCGATAGAGACTTGATGGCCAGGCAATTTGCCAATTTCGTCAACTCTTGCGAAAGCGACATTCAGATAATTATCAAGTCGCGACACCTTTCGGTCGATGAGTACCTGTCTCGTTATCAGAAAACAATCATGGCTGATAACGAGTATCTCAAATGGTACGCAGACTACACGGACAAATGGTTTCGCCGGATTCAAGACGTCAGCTTCGTGCCTCAGCGCGACTTCTACGTGGTGATAAGCTATCAGCCGCCAGACTGTAAGAGCGGGCAGATCTGGTCTGGTCGACGATCGATTCAGAAGCACGAAGAGTACCTAGATAATCTCAATCGTTTGGTCAAGACGGCGTTCGAGCAGTTGCGCGTCGGCAACTTACGTCCTCGCATCCTCACGAGAAAAGAGGTGCGGAGCCTGATTTATTCAGATTTAAACCCATCTCTCGCTCATCGCGATCCGGAAGCACCCCCGTCGCATCCTCAGGTAGCCGAAGCTTCTTGTCTCGCCGGCAGCGCTCTCAAGGTTCACAACGAGTATCTGTGGTTGGATGGTAAATACATCGGCACGCAGTACATGTTCAAAATGCCGCATGATACCTGGATGGGATGGCTGGTCGATCTGTTGACGCTCGGTGTCGAGTACACCATGTCTGTTTTCATCCACCAGTGTAATCAGGACAAGGTGCGGGCTGAGCTGAAGCGCAAGTATCACCTGGGTATGGTCACGAATACGCAGCTTGCCACTCCAGACCTTGAAGGGCTGGAAGGCACGAGGCGTGCGGCAGCGGCCATACAAGAATTCCTTCGCAGCTCTAACAAAGCCTTCGATTGCAGTCTCTATATTTCGACGCAGTGCGACTCGGTCGAACAGCTCAACCAGAACATGGACGAAATTCGTCGAGTGTTCAAGAACCGCGGTGCCAATATGGATCGTGGTCAGTTATTGCAGCTTGATGCCTGGCAGTCGACATTGTCGGTCGGCGTAGACCGTCTCGCCATCATTCACCGCGTGATGTCTCCAATCGTGGGGACATTGTGGCCGTTTTTCACAGCATCATGTGGTACTCCGGATGGTGTGCCATTTGGATTCGCATTGACATCAAGAGAGCCAGTGCTGCTCAATCCATTCTTCAGGGGCGCTGGTAAAGACGCTAACAACATGTTCGTTGTAGGTACGACCGGTGCGGGTAAATCATTCGCTGTGTCGATGCTTATATTGCGGCTCTTACCAATGGGTGTGCGCTTTGTTTTGATTGATAAAACCGTCGACAAATTTGGTGCATATCGATTCATCACGGAGCTTCTAGGTCCGGATCTTTGCGCCTATGTCGATCTGGGGCCGAACTCAGGATTTCTGTTGAACCCATTTGACCTTGGTCCTGAGGACCAGTCGAAGGGTGAACCTTCGCACGATAAGATCTCGCGTCTATTGTCTTTGTTGGATTTGATGTTGGCTCCAGACGGGCGAGACGAGCTTAACGTGGAAGAGAAATCTCTGCTCGATGGTTTGATTCGTCTGTGTTACATGGAAGCAGCACTGACCGGTACCGTGCCGACTATGTCGGATCTCACTCGTGTTACCGCTCAGGCAGCTACTACGGAAGTCGATCCTATCCAGAGAGATCGTCTCCATATGTTCTCCAGAGGATTGTCATTGTTCACCAAATCTGGTGCCTTTGGCGGACTGGTCGACGGATATACCAACGTTGATACCGAAAAGTTATTCATCGTTTTTGATACAAGAGAAGTCAACGAGCCGCGCCTAGAGCGAATCGCCGTGTTCATCCTTGCCGACTTCATCAGACGAAGAGCTGCTGAATCGAAGGAGCGGATGGTGCGATTTGCTGCAATCATAGACGAGGCTTCAACTCTCATGCGCTTCAAAGCCGGAGCGCGCCTGCTCGATGACCTTTCGAGACGCGCCCGTCACTACGGGATGATGCTCGTCTCCATCACTCAGCAGTTGAAAGACTTTTTCCGCCAGTCGGAACAAGCCGATTCCGTTGTTAAGAACGCACACATGAAGATTCTATTGAGGCAGGACCCGTCCGACTTGAAGCTACTCAAGGAGACTCTCAGGCTCAAGGACGCCGAGGTTTTTGCTATCGAGCAATTCGCGAAGGATGAGGAGAAGCGCAGGGAAAGTCAGGCGCTACTAATCGTCGGCGCGGTGCGCGGAACAATTCGACTTGTTCCATCACCGATGGACTACTGGATCTGTACATCGGAGCCGATCAAGGATATCCCGAAGCGTGCCAATATGATCAAGGAGGTCAAGGCTAAGAATCCTAAGTTAAGTCACACCGACGCGTGTAGGCAAGCTGTGTATTATCTCGGCTTGCAGCACGACAGTAATTAGCGTCTTTTGAGAGCAAGTGTATCAACGCGATGGAGAAGATCTTTACACCGAATAAGTGGTTCGTCGGGTTTTGCGCTCTTTTGATTGTTGTGTTTGGTGCTCTCAAAGTTGTCGGAGACATGCGTCTTGCTGAAATCGCCAGCGAAGCAGGCAAAGACGTATTCATATGGGACTGGCCGACCAAGGGCTTGAGCTCGAAGGTGATGGCAATGAAATCCCATGTTGTTCGCAGAGATGCAAATGATGCGGTCGTCGAGGTGAGTGGACATCAAATCGTATCGAAAACTTTGAACGGCGCTCAAGCCGAGCCCGATCTGGAGACCGATGTCAACGCTACCCTAACGTTCTATCGCCGCAACAGTCAGTGGGAATTAGGTAAGGTGGAGCTAAAGTAATGTATTGGCGCGTAAGAAAAATTACCCCCGAGCAAATGCTCAAACAATACAGTGTGCACGTCATCCTGGCGATAAGCCTGCTAGGTAACGCGTTTTTGTTCATTTCGCGACCGAAGAAAGAAGCGATGGACAAACAAATGAAGCTAGACTTCGTCAACTTCTCTAAGCAAGTGACGAATCATCTGCTCGACACCAGTTATATAAATTACATCGATTCAACATCACGTCTGCAGGCGGAACTCTCCGATGCAGTGAAGGGAAAACTGAGACAGGATGGCATTTTGCCCTCGACAGAACAAGAATTGAAGGCGAACCTTCTCGAATTTTCAAAGTCGAGACGCGTATGTGCATTGCAGTTTCAGGCTGTCGATATCAAGGAGCCCAATCCCCAAGGCTTGGTTCCCATCGAGGTCTCAGGTACTGTGGCTGTGCACTCCGCGGACGAATCAGCCCAGCAGCCCTTCCACCTGATGTACATGGTCGGTCTTTCGAAGAAGACAGAACCGCCATCGCCGATCGTGGTCGACATGAAGGACCTGCCCCCGCCACAAGCAGGCGGAGCTCAGCAAGGTCAGCAGTAACTCACATCAAATTCTCCGAACGCCGCTCTGTATGTGGTGGCGTTCGCATTGGCGACACTCTCTTACGGTGTCGGCGGCTTTGCTAGCGCGATGCCGGAGCCGGTCTTCTTTGCCTTTTCGCGTGCGCGCTCGGCTTCACCGATAAGAGTGCTCAGGTCGATGGCGTCATCCGGGAAGCATGCGATGCCGACGGAAACAATTATATTCGTATGATGCTCGCCAGACCGGAAGCCGGTTGTCACAATAGATTTCAGCAGTTGAGCTGCTCTGCGAGCGGCTTTTTCTGCTGATACTCCCGGTAGTACCAGGGCAAAATCGTGATCCTCATAGTGCGCCATCAAGCCTTTGAAGCTTGCGGCTTCACTAATGTGCCATGCAAGTTCTTGCGTTTCACCTGGTGACAGCGGCACTTTGCCTCGCAGATTCGATCCAATCGGCTGCACTTCGATGAGCAGGAGACTTATCTGCATATCGTGCGAGCAGCGCACCAGCTCTTGCAAAAGGAAGAGGAATGAACCGAATCGATAAAATCCACTGGCCGGATCAACCAGGACCTGCTTCGTCGCCTCCGCCATCTCGTAATTGATCGCCTTGCCTTGAGCGGAGCGGTGAGGACCTTTGGCTGTCGAGATTTCAACGAGATTCAATCGTATAAGATCCGAGACCATAGGTACCCACTGACTGCGAGCTAGATCTCTTTCTGAAATTAGATCTTCTAAGGTGCGCTGTCCATTAACCATTTCGTAGAGCTCTTTGAGGTTCTTGGTCTCTTGCTCTACCCCCGTATCAGTAATTCTTTCAAACTCTGCATCGCTCAAACTGGATCGAACCTTCACCAGCACAGTGGTAAGTCTGATGCCGTGCGACGTCAGGTAGGTTGTGTGATCGTGTAGAAGAATTCCTTCCAGAATCAGGCCTTCCAGAGGCCGATTGATGGTTTTCTCTTCGCTTTTGATTTTGGGCTCGAATTGAAAATCACCTTCTGTCCAGCAGATTACCTGGAGCAAGCAGTCTTCGCCCGTGCCTCGAGTACCCTCTGCATGTACAGGATGTCCATCTTCGAAAAAGATATCCGCCCAAATAGTGTGTCTCTGAACTCGCAATCTTCCAGACATGGCGCCTATTCCGATTGATTGCAAAAGATTGGTTATGTGAACGAGGCTGAGAGTGCCTTTGAGCATCTCCTCCTTAGGCGCGTCGATACTCGCACCGGAAAACTTGAAACTATCAAACGTCTGTCCAAGCTCAGCGGACAGTCTCCGCGATCTTGGTTGCGGTGGCGGTAAAGGTGGCGAAGTCGGCGGACCGAGCTGATTCTCCCCGAATGAGGGCAATTTCGAGAATGTGTCGAAACCATCAAGTCGAGCCGCGTCGCGATGTTCGCCGAGCGATTCTACAAGCGCATCATAGACTTTCAATGTGTTGTCCGTGAGCATGGACCACAGCTGTTTTGCATTGACGCCGTCGCCGTCTTCCATGTGCCATTCGCAGGTGAAGCCGGTCGGTGAGACATTCTTCACCGTAAGCGACACTTGCCGACCGTCGGCTGACTGCCAGCAATAGCAGGATTGAACGCCGCGTTCTTGGGCCGCGGCTGTCATAAAGTCTTTTAGATCGTGAACGCTGGGTCTGTCAGAAAGTTGGTTGATCTTCTGTCGACCGCCAGGATTGCTGAGCATTCTGTTGTGCTCTCGGGACAATTCAATTGTACCCACCGAGGGATTCCCTGAAGTCATGACAGCTCGAGTTCTCTTAATTGACTCCACGTTATTTGTGTCTACAGGCTGCCTCCCGGCAAAATCTGTCGGCAATGGTGAGCATTTGCGTCCTATAAAGTGAGAGCAAGAGCCCTTACTGTTTTTCAGAAGCTTATACCTTGCTTGTGATCCCAGGCCTACTTGCCTTACGTTGCTAAGATCTGTGACCTGGTTGAGGAAACCCGTGAGGTTAAGATGTTTTCTGGAATCGTTGAAGCTGTCGGAGTGGTCGAGAGTAGCAAGGATACGGGCGATGGAGTCAGGCTGCGCATAGTCGCGCCTCAGGTGCTCGGTGACGCACAGATTGGCGAATCCATCTCTGTGAGCGGTGCTTGCATGACTGTGGTCGAGTTCGGCTCGGAGTGGTTCGATGTAGAAGTAACGCATGAATCGTTGCGCTGCACGACTCTTGGCTCCTTAAAGCCGCAGTCCAGAGTTAATCTGGAGAAGGCTCTCAAAATGTCCGATCGTCTGGGCGGGCACATGGTTACAGGTCACGTTGATACTGTCGGAAAACTGGTTGAGATTGTCGAGGAAGGGTTCTCAAAAGTCATGAAATTCTCGCTGCCATCGAGATGGTCGCAGTTTTTCGTCAAAAAAGGGTCTGTTACCGTCGAAGGAGTCTCCTTGACCGTAGCGGATTGTGGTCCGGTTACGTCGGTCTCATCTTCGAATGAGCCAGATTTTTGGTTTTCCGTTGCTCTGATTCCCCACACAATGGACGTTACGACGCTTGGCGCTATGCAAATTGGCCAGTCCGTAAATATCGAAACCGACGTAATCGCTCGGTACGTAGTGCGCTTATTGGGTGAAAGCTATCTGGAAAACCTTAATAAACAGAGAGAATCTATTCTATAAAAACAGATTGGCCGTTAGACTTTTGATGTCAAGACAAATAGCGGTCGGATTTTCTCTTCCAGATGCTCGCTTGTCCTGTTCGGTTGTCCCTATTGAAGGAGTCTCCAGGTGATCGATTCGCATATTGCCGATAGCCTCGAAAATGATGATGTTTTCAGTACAATCGAGGAAGCGCTGGCCGATATTGCCCAGGGTAAGTTCGTAATTGTTGCCGATGACGAGGGGCGGGAAAACGAAGGGGATTTGATCTGCGCAGCCGAGCTGATTACTCCTGCAATGGTCAACTTCATGGTGACCGAGGCTAGGGGATGGGTCTGTCTGACGATCACGCCGGAGAAAGCTCGGCGGTTGAATTTGCCCTTCATGGTCGAGCGCAATACCGATTCGCAACAGACGGCATTTACGGTCACTGTCGATGCCGATCCGAAGTATGGTGTCACGACCGGTATCAGTGCATATGACCGGGCCACCACAATTCGAGTCGCTGTCGACTCCAACGCTTGCGAGGCTGACCTCAGAAGACCTGGCCACATCTCGCCGTTGATTGCGCGAGAAGGTGGCGTACTGCGAAGAGCTGGCCATACCGAAGCCGCTTGCGATCTGGCTCGGCTTGCTGGATTGACCCCTTCGGGTGTGATTTGCGAAATTCTCAATCAGGACGGCACGATGGCTCGCGTGCCGCAACTCCGCGAATTTGCCGTCAAGCACAACATCAAGCTCATCAATATTGCGCAGCTCATCGCCTACCGTCTCGAGCGTGAGCGTTTTGTCGTGCGTGAGGCGAAAGCGATTTTTCCATCGGCATTCGGTGAATTCAATGTTTATGCCTATCGCAACACTCTTGATGGTCAGGAGCATCTGGCATTCGTGCGTGGTGATGTGGAAGCAAAAGAAGATGTGTTGATTCGAGTTCACTCCGAATGTCTCACTGGTGATGTGTTTGCCAGTTTGCGATGCGATTGCGGACCGCAGTTGGAAGCGGCAATGGCGATGATCGCCAAAGAAGATCGCGGCGTGCTAATCTACTTGCGCCAGGAAGGAAGAGGCATCGGATTGCTCAACAAGATAAGAGCGTACGAACTCCAGGATAGCGGGCAAGATACGGTGCAGGCTAATGAGTCTCTTGGATTCAAGCCCGATCTGCGCGATTATGGCGTCGGTGCTCAAATGCTTGCGGACCTCGGTTTGACGTCTGTTAGGTTGATAACCAACAACCCTCGGAAGATTGTCGGGTTGGAGGGTTATGGCCTGAATGTCACGAATCGAGTCGGTCTGCCGCCGGCTTGCAACAGCCACAACCTCGGCTACTTGCTGACCAAAAAAGAAAAACTTGGACATTGGCTGGAGGATCTCGAAGCTCATGTAGGCGAAGAGGAAAGCCCAGCTTGCAATCGTGAGCAACCAGAAGAAGCACGCGTGTAGTTGTACGCTATCAACACCATAAGGAGAGATCATGTCCACATCCGATAAAGTGCACACCATTGAAGGTCGTTTAATCGCAACCGGATTGAAATTTGGTGTAGTGGTGAGCCGCTTCAATGACATGATTACATCACGACTCCTTGACGGATGCATTGATTCATTGACTCGACATGGTGTGGAATCCAGTCATATAGATGTGATGTGGTGCCCGGGCGCTTTCGAGATCCCACTCGTAGCAAGGAAAGCGGCGGAAAGTGGACTCTACGATGCCGTCATCTGTTTGGGAGCGGTCATCCGTGGAGCGACTCCGCACTTCGATCACGTCGCCGGTCAAAATGCTGCCGGTATCTCGGGAATCAGCGTTGACACCGGCGTGCCTGCGATTTATGGCGTCATCACATCTGATACCATCGAGCAGGCTATAGAGCGTGCCGGAACCAAAGCCGGCAACAAAGGTGCTGATGCTGCGGTCGGTGCGATCGAAATGGTCAACCTGCTTGCCGCTATGAAGCGCCGGAAAGAAAGTCCAGTAGCCCAGTAAACGAGCGGCTATAGAATGGTTGCTCGTCAGTCGCTGACGCTTCTAATCTTCCTTGTGCTATCGCTTTTCTGTTCGTCGAATGCCTTCTGCGAAGACAGCGCATTTGATAAAGGGAGCGCGTTATACAAGAAAGGAAAGTATGAGGAAGCGCTTCCGTTGCTCCGCAGTGCTTGCGATTTAGGCATCAGCAGACCAAATTCGATCTATTATCTGGCGATGTGCTATCAGCAGCTTGGTGATCTGAAGCAAGCTCGCGATTCGTATAAACTCATCTGCACGCAGTATCCGAATAGCGCCTTGTTCGATCGATCCTTCGCTATGCTCAAGGACCTCGAGCGACGTCTGAGCGCTGGGTCGACCAAATCCGGTCGATCTTCGACCGGTGGACCGGGTGTCTTCACGCCCAATTCCGCTAGACCTCAGTCTCTTCCCATTTCGGTCTGGGACGGTGGTGAGACCTATCAAGTTAGCTACTCTCGGGAGGGCGATGGCAGAATATACCTTGATGGTACTCTCAACGGCAAACGAACAAAGTTTTTGTTTGATACCGGTGCTGGTGTCACATTTTGTCGACAGAGCTTTGTTAATAAATCAGAGGTGAAGCTCGATTGGATATCGGAGAGCGCGATCATCCCCGGAGCGATGGGCGAGGCACCGGCGAAGGTGGCGATTTGCAAAATCTCGATAGGTAAATTTACTCGTGAGAACAAAATCTATGTGGAGCAGGATAGACCAGATAGTTACTACCCTGCATTGGACAACATTCCTATCATCGGCCAATCGCTGTTTGGGGACTTGATGTATCAGGTCAACGGAAGAGCTGGGCTGATCACCTTCAAGAAGGTCTCTATTCCGAAAGGTGCTGTAAAAACCGGCAGACTTGGACCTGGCGAAGTACCGTTCGTCAGAGATGGATCTCATATGATCGTAAAGGCTAAAGTCAACGACCGTGAGTGTGACATGATTTTTGATACTGGAGCCAGCCAGGTTGTTTTTGCCGATCGTCATCTTGCACAGTGCGGGCTCAACCGTCCGGTCGACGCTACCAGCAGCACGAAGCGAGGTTCCGGCAGCATTCGCGATAGTTATGCGTTCAAAATTGGCAGGCTATCTCTTGGCCCCATCGAGCGACAGGAAGTCAGCGTCGCGGTGCTGGTCAACACCAAGTTTTCCATGCCGCTTTTAGGTCAGGCTTTTCTCGAAGATTTGGTCTACACTGTCGACCCAGTCCGGAATGTAATTCGATTCGAAACCTTCAATTAAGATATACTTCTTGTATGAGTCATCTCCGCTCCTGCTCGACAACCGCTGCTTCATTCGCGCGAATCGCCTGGTCAGGCAGATTCAGGCGTGCACTTGTTGTAATGCTGCTTGGTGTGTTGTGTTTGACGGGCTCTGCTGTTGCTCAGGGCAGCGATTATGGTCGCGCTGTTCAGCTCTATAACGGCAAGAAATTTGCAGAAGCGCTGGCAATCTTCGAGGGCTCCGGCGTCGACGCCGCTCAGAGCGCTAATGCCGGATATTATCGGGGTCTCTGCTACATTCAGCTCGGCAAAACCAAAGAAGGTGTCGCCGTTTTTCGGCAGGTAGCAACAAAGTATGCAGGCACCGCGGCTGCCACTAGCTCGATGAGAGCACTTGCTTCCATGGAAGGTGTTCGTAGCGGTGGTAACGCTCAAGTCAGAGCAGATGCGCCGCCGGCCACTGGACCGATTGATTGGGACATGCTGCCCGATCATGTTGTTGTTCCGTTTCGAAAGAGCTATGACGGTCACATGTATGTGACTGCTGAGATGAATGGCGTGCCTGTGCCGATGATCTTCGACACTGGCGCCGCAGCAACTACTTGTGCCGAGAGCCTGCTCTCCGAAAGTAACATTCGAATCAATCGCAGCAGATTTCATGGACGAGCACTTGGAGTCGGCGGCGAGGTCTCAACTAATCTTGCACTGGTATCGCTTAGACTTGGTGCGATCGAGCGAAACATTCCATTGTGGATCGTCGACGATCGAGCGATTCCCGACCGAAGCTCCAAGGTGGGTCGCAGTCTTTTAGGACAGAGTTTTTTCTCGGATATCCCGTACATGATCGATGATTCGAAGAGCGTAATCATTTTTTCTCGTCCATCGGCAGCGTTGAATGGCGGTAGCGGAAGCTCGAGTGCCGTCCGGCTCAAGGACAACGAGGTGCCGTTCCGAAAGGTGGGTGGCAATATTTTGGTGACTGTTAAGAT
The DNA here is from genome assembly GCA_964418155.1 of uncultured Candidatus Obscuribacterales bacterium. GTDB lineage: Bacteria > Cyanobacteriota > Vampirovibrionia > Obscuribacterales > Obscuribacteraceae > JADYXR01. The sequence continues at coordinate 60,573 of CAYQKX010000050.1, forward strand.
CAACGGTCGAGAATGCGATATGTTCCTCGACACTGGTGCTGCCACCGTCGCCTTTGCCGATCGACACCTGGCGCTGTGCGGGCTCAATCGGCCAACAGATGCTTTTGCCGGACACGGCGGCGGTGTGGGCGGACAGAGAGACGCATTCGCATTCGAAATCGACAGTGTCAGGCTCGGACCGGTCGAGCGAAAAAACGTGAGAGCTCAAGTATTGATCAACGCCAATTTTGATAAGCCACTACTTGGGCAATCGTTCCTTTCGGGGCTGCGTTACACCATCGATCCGACACGCAACTCGATTCGCTTCGAGTAGCTCGAGATTCGCGTAGATTGTCTTCAGAATACGTCGAGGTCAAATCGCTTGCGGCGCTAACAATAGATCAGCCTAACAGCCAATTTGCCTCACTCCATACATGGCTGCATTTATTGACTGGGTGAAGGGTCACGGCTTGTCGCTGTATGGAGAAAAGCGCAGTCCAGTGCCACAAGTCTTTGTCAAATAGCGACGGATTTAAATGAGAATTCTATCACCTGGCGAAAGTTCAGCAGATCAACAATGGCAATTCAACTGGAGGCCTGCTTTCTCAGTTTAATTACCGATACAATCCTGCGGGTGAAATCACGCGTTGGCAGCAAGTGCAGAATGGTACCAGCATTGGTTACAACCTTGAATACGATCAGGCGGGACAGCTCATCACAGCGCAAGCGGGCTCCGGATCTTTCGCTTCGCCGCCTGCAACCGACTACCGCTACGCATATGATACAAAGGCTAATCGGACGTCAATTCAAAGCGCGACAATTGAGACTGTCAGAGTTGGAGACACAAAGACAACCGGCGACACACTGACTGTCACTGTCAAAGACCCGCTGTTGTCTGGCGGGCAAAAATCTATCAACTACACGGTCCAAGCGTCCGACAATCTTCAATCAATTGCTTTGGGACTGGCGACGAACATCAATTTGGATCCAGATTAGCAAGCGATTGGCGTCAATTCAGCCTCTTATATGAATTCGGTTCGCATTCGCTCGGTGTCGGCGAATGTCACCACGTATTCATTTTCACTGAGTGGTGGGGCCACGGAGACGCTTGCGACTGGTTCATTTGGAGACGGAAGCGTGCGTGCTGTTGTAGGCGGAACAAAGACCACTGGAGATATCATTTCGATCAAGGTGAAAGACCCTGCTTTGTCCGGCGGCGAAGTGACCGCTTCATATACGGTGCTGTCTGGAGACACTTTGCAAACAATAATGCAGGGAATTAGAAATTCCATTAATGCCAATTCTAGCCTGCAGGCGCTCGGCGTATCCGCAACATCGCCTTCGACAGGCACTTCGATGATGTTGAGGTCGAAATCGGCGAATGTAACGTCTTATGAGTACGCCAGCACAGGTGGTGTCACCGAAACAATGGTGTTTTCCGTAAATCCCACAGCGCTTCAATCAGTTGAGCTTGGCGGAACAAAAACTACAGGAGACGTCCTGAGTGTTAACTTCTTCGACGCCGCGCTTCCAAGCGGTAATCAGACGATTTCCTATACAGTGGGATCATCAGACACGTTGCCGACAATAGCGACAGCTATTGCCAATGCGATTAATGCTAACTCCAATCTCCAATCAATAGGAGTATCAGCAGTTGCGAATGGCGCAGTTGTTCGCGTCACATCAATGTCGTCCAATTTGACGAGCTACGCTTACGCCACCAACGTGGGAGCGACGGAGACGATGCTTTTGACCACGATGATGAATCCGCTTCAGCTGGTCGCGCTCAGCGGGACGGCGACGGCAAGCGATCAGTTCACGTTAACGATTTTTGACTCCGCCGTTTCAGGCGGTTCGCAAGCCATATCCTATACCGTGCAAGCGGCCGATACTCTCACGTCCATAGCAACCGGACTGAAGAATGCCATCAATGCTAATTCAAATCTTCAGAATGCCGGGATATCGGCTGTCTCAACTGGAGCAAGATTGAGCATTCAATCGCTTACTTCAAACAATACTGTCTATCGTGAATCTTCGAATGCGACTGCAACAGCCTCGATGTCACTTGTTCCGAGAGTGGCGAAATTTCAATCAACAACTCTTTCCGGATCGAAGACGACAGGAGACATATTAACGCTCAATGTTTTCGACAGCGGCCTAACCGGCGGGCAAAAATCTATCTCATACACAGCACTTACAGGAGATTCATTAACAAGCATAGCAACAGCACTGGCGGCAGCTGTCAATTCGGACACAGCGATGCAGAGCATAGGAGTGTCAGCCACTGCGAATGCAACTGTTTTGATGCTGGTTTCATCGTCGGTAGATCAGACGACCTACACTGCGTCAGTGAGCGGCGCCGCTACGGAGAAGCTCAAACTAGCAAGCGATTTGGGCGTCATGCAGGCGGTTCACAACAACCTGAATGAGCTAAGAGCGCTTGGACCCGGGGGCGATACAAGATTAAAAATAACGACGACAAAAGTGGCGAGCGGCTCGGCAAGTCCAGCAGTAACAATAGTCTCAGCAACTCCGCAAGCGACTACGACCTATTCAACCTCTACGAGCGGAGGGTCCACCGAAGTTCTGACATTGGCTCCTGTTGCTGAGGGCAACACATCAATCGCCGTCGCCGGTACTAAAACAACCGGAGACACGCTGACAGTAACGATAACAGATTCTAGATTGCCCGGAGGTCAGAAATCGAAGCAGTACACCGTTCAGTCGAGTGCTACTTTGATTAGTATCACCAATGGTATCTCATCAGCAATAAAATTCAGATACTGCTTAAGCCGGATTGGTATCACCTCCCCGTTGCAGATCAACTTCGATCGGGTCTGGGGTCACGAGTTTTCGGGCAAGCCCCGATTGGGTGCCGGCAACAATACTGTAGACGTCGGGATGACCGCAGCCGGTGGCTCGTCGAAGACTAACTTATACCGCTTCCGTGTGCAAGGGACCGACTATGTAGCTTCCACGAGTGCTGGAGCAACCGCGACGATTTCAGCAGGCAATAACACTAATGGTAATACCACTCTGACAATCGGAGGCACCGCCACCGCTGGAAACACAATCTCGCTATCAGCATACAATCCGGTGCTCGCAAGTGGACCGTCGATTGCCACGTACACTGTGCAGGGCGGCGATACCACAACCAGCATTGCAACTGGATTGAAGAATGCCATCAATGCCAATACCACGATGCAAGCATTGGGCATCTCATCCACATCGAGTGCTGCCGTCATCACCGTTAAGGCATCAAGTATGGGCTCGAAGACGCTGACGTATGATGAAAACGGAAACATGACGAGCGATGGAGTCAACACATATTCATGGGATGCTGAAAATCGGCTGGTACAAATCAATTATCCGGGGTCAAACAATTTCAGCAAGCTAATTTATGATGGGCTGGGACGGAGCAGAAAGATTGAAGAGACCGTTAACGGCATCGTAATGGGCATGAAACAATTTGTATGGTGCAGCGACGACAGGTGCGAGGAGCGCGATGGTAGTGGAGTATTGACGAAGCTGTTTTTTCCACGCGGACAGAGGAACTCGTCGACGAACTACTTCTACTCTTTGGACCATCTTGGTTCAATACGCGAGATGACCGACAGCAGCGGAATTGTGCAGGTTCAATACACGTTTGATCCATTTGGTCGCGCCACCAAGACTCAGGGCAGCCAGTCTGCTGACTATCAGTATGCCGGGTACTATCTACACCCCATAAGTAATTTAAATTGGACCCGCACGAGAGCATATAGCGGGCTATTAGGCAGATGGATTAATAGAGATCCTATAACTGAAGCTGGTGGCGTGAATCTCTATTCATACGCATACAACAATCCAATCTCTTTGTCGGATCCATCTGGTCTTCTTCCACCAAGACTACCTGGGCTTTGTGACGGTAGCCAGTATCCAGATCACGTGCTTAGTGCCTTTTCCTGCATTCGGGCATGCCAGGACAGAGAACAAGGTCCGGTTCGGATAGCATGTTATCTGGATTGCCTAGCGAAAAGAATTGAGTATGCTGAACTTCAGGAAAGGCTTTACAGGGCCAAACACCTACCAAGACCAGCGAATCCAGAGGTGCCGAATACCCAGCCGTCGCCAATCAAGGGTCCTACAATACCCGCTTATCCAGAACCAATCGATACAAGTCCCAGTCCAAAGCCGGGTCCTGTTCCAGTAGACCGTGCTCCACGAGAACCTTCCCCAGGCCCAAGCCCATCGCGTCCTAAGCCATAATAGTGTATTTTTCATTTGTTGTGGTTGAATTAGGAACGTAGACGGTAGCGTGATTGTCCAAGTATGTACCGATTTCCCGAGCTGAAACGAGTTGCGATCATCGCACTTCTCATGTATCCCTACTCCTGCTACTGTGCAGAGCTTCCCATTGATAGGACTTCACCCATAAGTAGTCATTTACCGAGACAAAAGCTTCGTCTTGGGGAGATTGAATTAGAGCATATTGTCCGTGACAGACCTCAAATGGGAAAACTTGTGAAGAAAGGTGATGTGGTGTGGGAGTGGGCCAGTAGGCAATTGGCAGGGGAATGTACAGGTCGTCTATACAAATGGAACGCATCTGTCATAACCAACGGCAATGGTTTGGCTTATCACGATCACAAGGCACGATGGATTACGCTGAAGAAAACAAAAAATGATGTCGCTATTGAGGGAGACATTCTTTGGGCTGCGCTCATTTTTGAGCTATTCAACATTCGAAACGACAGAGAATTCGACACAATCTGGTCAAGCGCGATTCAAGAAAAGACAAGTAAACCGGAATTCGTTAGTCAAATCACGAAGTTGGAGTACTATTCGCTCCAGGAGCTGTCCGTCTTCTACAAAACAATTTGGAAGCGGCATATGGAAAACCTGGGAATAAAAACAAATAGGTCTTACTGGTACGCGGATTTGCCTGCGACCTACGAAGAGTGGATCTCAAAACATCACGAAATCAATTCTCCATATCTCGAATATTGCGGAAAAATTTTTGATTCAATAACACAAAAATCAGACGCACAAAACAACAAAGCGCCACGGCGTGATGAAGGTTTTTTTGATTGGACCGACGGGGCCGGCGACTTTCTTGTGCCCTCGGGAAAACCTCTTAACTTGGAGGGCACAGAAGACCTTAGCCGCTCTCTCTTTGGGGACATGAATGGTGAATGCGAAAGAGCAATTCGGATCCATGATTCGGTTTCTTAGTATTCTCAACCTTTCCTCATTTACGCTTAGTGGCTTCGCTCTGCTGCGATACGAAAATAATGGGTCGGAAACAGGCAACATGTCCGAGACGAACACAACACTTCGGTATCCGTCCGGTGAACTACATTGTTCCCAAACGTCGGGCAAAAGTGATTCTAGATTTTCTTCGCCCGCCGCGAGTCTTGTTAGGACATCGTCTGTATCCGTTCGGTGAACCGCATCTTGTGAGGCGATTGGTTTTGAAGCACCATTCTCGGTGCTAGAACGGAGATGCAATGAGACGAAGTCGAACGATTGATCCAGAAAAG